>NZ_JANHAW010000002.1 GCF_024464595.1 Halobellus litoreus
CACTACAGTCCACTCGATGGACGGGTTCAGGCGGAAACTGGATTGCGCGCGTTTCAATGGTTACCGTACGTCACGGAAGCCGGAACCGACGACGGTCACTCTCACGTTGAAAGACGGGGAGTGGGGGTTCGAGTCCCCCAGTCGGCGTTAAGGCGGCCAGAGCGGCAGGGTTCCACCCGTACCCATCCCGAACACGGAAGTTAAGCCTGCCAGCGTGTCAGCAAGTACTGGAGTGAGCGATCCTCTGGGAACACTGGCTCGCCGCCTCCCACTCATACCACACACTCGCGCCCGCGAGACACCGCGTCTCGTGGGCGCGCTTCATTTCGAACCGGGACCGATAGTTCCGACTCAGACACAAGAGCGCGCGCGAACGACAGTTCCGGCAACCCCCCGTTCTGATCGCGGGCAGTCGCGACGAACCGTCTCAACTGGCGCTAACTCGGCGGGCCGGAGACAGTTAATCCGATTAAATCGGGTTAATCGGGCGGAAGACGGCCTGAGCGAGTTCCCTTTTTATGTAGCAACTGTCGCAAGGAGCGGACGCAATGAACGGAAAGCGAACAGTCACGATCGCTCTGGTGATCGCAGTCGTCGGGATGGCCGCGTTCCCGATGGCCGCGAGCGCGGCGACCCTCTCGGTTGCCGTCGACCAGCAACCCGAGACGGGCGAGGCGGTCGTCACAGTCACGGACAACGAAACGGCAGTCGAGAACGCCACGGTCGAAGTGACGTCCGAGTCGGCGTACGCCGGCAACGGCACGTACGAGACGGACGCGGACGGGGTCGTCACCCTGCCCAACCCGAACGAGACGGTGACGGTGCAGGTGAACGCGACGGCCGACAACGCGACCGTCAGTAGCGACGTGGAACTGGTCTCCCACGATGAGTCCCTCGAAGTGTCCGCGAGCCAGGCCGACGACGGCACGGCCGCGGTGACCGTCACGCAGTACGACGAGGCGGTCGAGAACGCCACGGTCGAGATCTCGTCGGAGGCGAACTACAGCGGTATCGGAACGTACGAGACGGACGAAAGCGGCGTAGTCGACCTGCCTGAACCCAACGAGACGGTGACGGTGCAGGTGGACGCGACCGCCAACGGCGTGAACGCGAGTAGCGAGGACGAACTCGTCCCGCTCGAAGAGTCTCTGGACCTCGCCGTGAGTCAGGCCGACGACGGCACGGTGACCGCGACGGTCACCCAGTACGGCGATGCGGTCGAGAGCGCGACCGTCGAGGCCGAGGGTGAGAACAACTACTCGGCGACGGGGACGACCGACGAGAACGGAACCGCGACGCTCGAACAGCCCGAAGACGATCAGGACGTGACCGTGACCGCGCAGTTCGATAACCGGAGCGCGGAGACGACCGTCGAACTCGACGGCTCCGCCCAGCTCGAAGTCGACGCCGACCAGCGAGCGGACGGCGTCCTCGTGGCGGTGTCGCACGGTTCCGATGCGGTATCGAACGCGACGGTCGACGTCGAGGTCGAGGGTGACGGCGACTACTCGGGAACGGGAACCTACGCGACCGACGCCGACGGCGAGGTCGCCCTCCCGCTGCCCCAGGAGAACGTCACGATCGGCGTGACTGCGACGGCCGACAACGAGACGGCGACGACGACGGCTGACCTGACTGTCGAGTTCGTCGAGGAGGCGGGTCCCTTCGGTCAGGCCGTCTCGCAGTTCGTCAGCGCGCTGCAGTCAGCCGGTTTCGACGGGCCGCCGGGACAGGCGATCTCGGACTTCGTGACCGGAAACAACCCCGGTAACGCCGACGACGCGCCCGGGCAATCCGGCGAGTCGCCCGGTCAGTCGGGCGATGCTCCGGGCAGTGATGCCGACGAGGACGACGATCGCGACGACGACGAAGACGGTGAGGAGAGCGAAAACGAGACCGACACCGAGAACGAGGACGACGCCCCTGGACGGTCCGGTGACGCGCCCGGACGGTCCGACGATGCACCGGGCCGGGACGACGCCGGTGACGAAGACGACGGTGACGAGGCCGAAGGCGAGGACGGTCCCGCCGCGAACGGCGGACCCGGCAACGGTAACGGGAACGCCCCGGCGAATCCCGGGGAGCGCGGCGGTCCTGACGACGGTGACGACACCGACGAAGACGACGCGGCGGAGCGCGAGGAATCCGAGGAAGACGAGGCCGACGACGATTCGGAGGCGGAAGCGGACGAAAGCGAGGAAACCGAGACAGAGGACGACGATGACGAGAACGAAGCCGACGACGACGGCGACGAGGAGGAGTCGGACGGCGCGCCGGGTAACTCCGGGAACGCCCCCGGTCGCAACTAACTGAGCACCTATTCTCGCGGTTCGTTCGGCTTTTCGGCCTCGCTTCGGATCGATTCGTAACTGTTCTCGCCCGCGGTGCGAGAGTCGGCGAGTCGCTCGTGAGGGACGCCCGACCGCGACGCGACGGTCTCGACGTCGGTCTCGAACCGTCGGAGCGCGAGCCGTGCCCCGACTACGACGAGTTCCGACTGGGGATCGCCGCCCGGAACCCACGCGTTGGAGTCGATCGCCGCCGTACTGGTCGCTCCGAGCGCCCGCACGACGAGAGTGCTCACGAGCGCCGCGCCGAGGCGGTCGGCACCGACCGCCTCGGCCGGGTCCGACCCCGGTCGGGACGGCTCCGCTCCCGTACGGAGAGTCGACGACTCAGACTCGCCGCGGGCGTCGTCGCTGGTGATCGCGCTCCCGTCTCGGTGCGTGTCCCGATACGGCCCGTCCCCGCGCGTTCCGTCTCGATCCGCACCCGCGCTCTCGTCGACGCGAACACGTTCCAGCGCGCCGGCGAGCGCGAAGTAGCGACGGGCGTCGACGTCATCGACGAGAGCGCGTTCGGCCGCGGCGTCGACGACGGCTCGGAGTGCGTCAGTCACGACTCGACAGCGGGCTCGCGGAACTCCGTCTCGACGACCGTTTCGTCGGGGTGAAGCGTGACGCGACCCAGCGTGACGGTGTCCCCGACGGATGCCTCCCGTGCGATGCCGCGGAGCGTCGCCTCCCGGTCTAAGCGATCCCAGACGGTGCGCTCGACGAGGCGCTGGAACGCGTCGGGGTCCGTCCATCCGGAGTCGATGTCGGCGGGAACGTGGACGACGAACTGGAACTCGGCTTCGGTGACGTGGATTCCGACGCCGAAGGTGTCGCCGTCGCGTGCGCTGTCCTCGCCATCGTGCACCTCGTCTCCGCCGTCGATTTCGCCGCCTCCGCCGTCGGTACGGATCGATCCGTCCCCGTCGCCGCCGCGACGATTCTCGGTGTCGCCCATACGTGCTCGTTGGCCGCCGCGGTGAAATACCCTGTCGATGGCGTCGTGACCCGGCGACGTGAGATCCCGGCTATGCCGACGCGTTGTGCTATGTCACCACCTCACGACGAAGCGCCGGATAGGACGGTTTTTGGGCGACGACCGACTGCGAGAAATCAATGAGCTACAAGATCGGACTCGTCGGCAAGCCCTCCGTCGGCAAGTCCTCCTTCTTCAACGCGGCGACGATGAACGACGTGCCCGAGGGCGCGTACCCGTTCACGACCATCGATCCCTCCGTCGGCGAGGCGTACGTCCGCGTCGACTGCGCCGCGCCCGAGTTCGACGAGACGTGTACCCCTTCCGTGGGCTTTTGCGACGACGGCACGCGGTTCGTCCCGGTGAAACTCGTCGACGTCGCCGGGCTCATTCCCGGCGCGCACGAGGGCAAGGGGCTCGGAAACCAGTTTCTCACCGACCTCAACGAGGCGGACGTGCTCGTCCACGTCGTCGACTTCTCCGGCGAGACGGACCTCGAAGGCGAGCCGACCGAGGACCACGACCCCCGCGAGGACATCGACTTCCTCGAAAACGAACTCGATATGTGGTATCTCGACGTCTTAGAGAAGGGAATCGAGCGGTACCGCTCGGGGTACGAGGGCGAGGAGAAGAAGGTCGAAGCGGACCTCGCAGAGCAGATGTCCGCGTTCAAGACGAACAAGGACGAGATCAAACAGATCCTGCTCGCGACCGACGCGGGACTCGACCCCGACGAGTGGGACGAAGAGACCAAAGCCCGCGTCGCCCGCGAGATCAGAAAGCGGACGAAGCCAATCGTGATCGCGGCGAACAAGATGGACAAGCCGGCAGCCCAGGAACACTACGACGCCGTGACCTCGGACCCCGACTACGACCATCTGACGTTCGTCCCCACGAGCGCGCACGCGGAGAAAGCACTGAAGCAGGCCGAAGAGGCAGGTGTCGTCGACTACCAGCCCGGGAGTGCGGAGTTCGATATCGTCGGCGAGCCCTCCGAGGAGCAGGCCGCAGGCCTCGAACAGATCCGCGAGTACGTCGAGGCGTTCGACGGAACGGGCGTTCAGGACGTCCTCGAATCCGCGCTGTTCGACGTGATGGGTGCGATCGCGATCTTCCCGGGAAGCGCGAACGGTCGCAGCGATTCCCAGGGCGTCTTTCGCGACTGCTTTATCCTCCCGGCGGAGTCGACGACCGAGGACTTCGCGTACCACCTCCACTCGGACATCGGCGACGGACTCCTGCACGGGATCGACTGCCGCTCGGAGCGTCAGGTCGGCTCCGATCACGAACTCGGCCATCGCGACGTCGTCGAGATCGTCACGACGAACTGATCGACGGCCGGGCCACCGACCTCGACAGCCGGTCAGCCCGCTGACCCCGACGACCGGCGGGTCCGCGGTTCCTGCGTGGAGGCGACGATCCGTTCGCCCGGACCTTCTTGACCGCCGAGACCCCAGCGTGGCTATGAGCTACGACGACGTCCGGATCGGAAGGTTTCTCGACGACGTCGCCTCCGCGCGAGTCGCGCCGGCGGGCGGCACCGTCGTCGCCGTCGCCGGCGCGATGGGGGCGGCGCTGTGTGAGATGGCCTGCGTCCACACGATCAACGCGCGTGAGGCAGACGACGGAGATGAGGGCGCTGCGCCGGAGCGGTCGTTCGAGGACCTTCGCGAGGACTTCGCCCGGCAGCGACGCAGGCTGTTGGCGCTCGCGGACCAGGACGCGACGCTCGTCGACGACCTGTTCGGCGGCGACGCGAGCGAACCGACCGAGCGGCTCGAAAAGCGCGCCACGGGAATCCCGCTCGCGACCGCGGAGGCGTCCCTGATCGTCCTGGAAGAGGCGGCCGTCGTCGTCGATCGCGGGCGGTCCGGAGTCGTCGCCGACGCGAGGGCGGGAGCGTACCTCGCCGACGCCACGCTTCGGGCGTCGCTTTCGACCGTTCGAGTGAACGCGACCGCGCTCTCGGACCGTCCGTTCGCCGAGACGATGACTGAACGTGCCGACACCCTCGCGAAGTCGGCCGCGGCGGTTCGTCGCGACGTCTTGCAGGACGGCCGTTAGGGCGGGTGTGTGACGAAGCTGGTGGCGACTTCCCTCGCTGGCGCTCCGGTCGGAGCTTCGAAATCTCCGCCCAGCGGACCGCACGACAGCGATTAACGAAGTTCGGCTGACACGATAGGAACGCCTAAGAGGGCCCCGACCGGTGAGAGTAGACAATGGACGGTCTGATTCGCGTTCTCTACGTCGAATCCGATCCGCAGTTCCGAGCGCTGACGACCGAATCGCTACAGCGGGCGAGCGATGCCATCGAAGTCGTGTCCGAACCGAGTCCCGACGACGGACTCGCGACGATCCGAAACGGCGAGATCGACTGCGTCGTCGCCGACCACGAGTTCGCGGAGACGACCGGTCTCGAACTGCTCGACGCGGTTCGAGAGGAGTATCCGGACCTCCCGTTCATCCTCTTTACCGGAACCGGCTCGGAGGCGGTCGCGAGCAAAGCGATTTCGGCGGGCGTAACCGACTACCTCCAGAAGCGAGGCTCTGCAGAACAGTACGCCGTCCTCGCGAACCGGATCGAGAACGCCGTGGAACGACGGCGTGCGGATCGGCGGGCCGAACACCAGAAACGACGGCTCGAAACCCTCATCAGCAACCTCCCGGGCATCGTCTATCGGTGTCGAAACGAGCCCGGATGGCCGATGGAGTACGTCGCGGGCGAGAGCGAGGCTCTCGTCGGCTACCCCGCGGAGGCACTGGCAGACAACGAGGTGAACTGGGGCGAAGAGGTGCTGTACCCCGACGATCGGGAACGGGCGTGGGAGGAGGTCCAGGCGGCGATCGACCGGGGAGAGCCGTTCGAGTGCACGTACCGCGTCGTGACTCGCGACGGGGACGTCCGATGGATGTGGGAGCGCGGTCGTCCCGTAACCGACTCGGGTACCGATGTCGGCGTCGAACCGATCAACGGCGCCGACTCGGGCGACGGCGACGACTCGACTGCCGACGGTCGGACGGTGGCCCTCGAAGGCTTCATCACCGACGTTACCGACTCGAAACGTCGCGAACGGGCACTCGAGCGGAGCGAACGGCGGTTCCGCGCGATCTTCGACGATCCGAACCTGTTGGTCGGGCTTCTCGACACCGACGGCCGGATCGAGGAGGTCAATCGAACCGCGGTCGAGTACGCGGGTGTCGACCCTGCGGACGTGATCGGCGAGGACTTCTGGGAGACGCCCTGGTGGACTGCGGAGATGCGCGAGGACGTCAGAGAGTGGGTGCAACTCGCCGTCGACGGGGAGTACGTGAGCTACGAGGCCACGCACCCGAACCCTCGGGGCGACCCGATCACCGTTCAGGGGTTCTTCAGGCCGGTGACGGACGACGCCGGGTCCGTGACGGCGATCGTGGTGTCCGCGCGTGACGTCACCGCGCGACGGGAGCGAGAGGAGAAACTCGAGCGGCAGTACGAGCGACTCGACGAGTTCGCGAGTTTCGTCTCGCACGACTTTCAGAGCCCGATTGCGGCGGCTCGCGGCCGACTGGAACTGGCCCGGGAGACGGACGACGACACCCACGTCGAACGGGCGCTCGACGCCGTCGAACGGATCGACGAACTCCGGTCCGACCTCGTCGAAACCCTCCGGAGCGGGGAGATCGTCTCGGAGCCGGCGATCCTCACCGTCGAGGACGTTCTCGAAACGGTCTGGGAAACGGTGGACCCGCCGGCGGCGGCCTCGTTGCGGATCGACGGGACGATCGAGATCGCAGCCGACGGCGAGGCGCTCCAGCGACTCCTGGAGAACTTCGTCCGGAACTCCGTCGAGCACGGCGGGGACGACGTCGACGTTCGCGTCGGCGAGGCCGACGGCGGGTTCTATTACGAGGACTCCGGTCCGGGGATCGATCCGGAGCGCCGCCCCCGAGTGTTCGCGCCGGGGTTCTCGACGAAACGCGACGACGACGGGACTGGGATGGGGCTCGCGAGCGTCAGGCAGATCGTGTCCGCACACGGCTGGGACATCGACATCGGGGACGCACAGCGGCTGGACGGCGTTCGATTCGAGATTCACACGGAGTGAGGTGACGACGGCCGCTCCTCGTTCAGACTCCCTTTCTCGTCCGTCGTCGTTTCCGGCAGTCCTCGCCCCGACTGCCTGCCGTCCGGTCGTCGCCGTTCACTCCCGGAACTGGAGTCGGGCCTCGTAGTACCCGTCGTCGTACCGGATCAAGCGGGATTCGTCGGGGTCGACACCGGCGTCCTTTTCGACGTTCCCGTCCAGGTACGGCCGCCGGTGAATCGCGCGAAGGACGGCCTCGTAGGCGTCCGAGTAGGGGAACGACTCGCTGTAGCCGTCTCCCTCCGCGGCCCGGAGTATGTCGTTGGCCTCCTCGGAGAGAGCGGATCGCGAGACGCGCGCCTCGAGGTGGCCGGCGCGGAGCACTCGCTCCATCTCCTCGGGTGAGCTCGCGACCGGTTCGACGATCGCTCGATAGACGGCCTCGTGGAACCGCTCCCGCGACACGTCGATCCGGTACCGTCGGTCGCGGTAGCGGACGAACGAGGGGGCGTCGTCCGCCAGCAGTTCGCTCGTCTCGACGGCAGTTTCGTCGCGGTAGACGTATCCGCCGCGCTGCACCAGTCCCCACGGGGCGCCGCCGCTGTTCCCGCGGGCCCGGGCGGCGAGGTGCGCGACGTGGACCGCAGTCGCGTCACTTTCGGGAAGCCGATCGGCGTCGACGACGTCGTCGGGGCTATCGTCGTCATCGGAGCTATCGCCGTCGTCGGCGGTCCCCGCTCCCGCCGAGGACGCCGTCGGGTAGAGCCGCAGCACCGGTCGGGTCGTCTCGACTTCGTCGACGGCGACGGAGCCGAGCCGGTAATACGTCCCCTCGGACTCCGCGTACTTCGGGTCGTCGGGGGTCGAATAGAACGGTTTCCGGTACTGCGTGGTGTACGCCTCGCCGTCGAGCGTCGCCTCGAACGCCGCCTCGTCCCACCGGATCCGGGTTTCTTCGAGGTCGACCACGAAATCCTCCCGGAGAGTGCTTCCACGCCGGGTCAGCATCAGTTCGAGGACGCGGCTATCGTCGTCTGCACCACCTCGGTCGAACACGCCGAGACAGCCGGCAGACGCGGCGAGAGCGGCCGTTGCTATCGAGCCGACGAACCGTCGTCTGGAGGGTTCTGACATCGGGACCGTTCTCGCTTTCACGTCCAGACACAAAAACCGGACTGGTCGACGCTCAGGACGTGATGGGTGTCTTGACCACCGTTACCGGCATCTCCGCGAGACGGAGAACGCGGTCGGTGACGCTCCCGAGCAGGCTCCGGTACTCGTCGGGGCGCCGCCGGGTTCCGAGCACCACGAGGTCCACGCCGGCCTCGCGGGCGAACTCGACGATGGTTTCCGGGGGTTGCCCGTGCTCGATGTGGCCTTCGACGTCGACACCACGTTCGGCCGCTCGTTCGGACACCGACGCGATGGCCTCCTCGCCGACCTCCTCGAGGCCGTGCTCCGGCCCTTCCCGGCCGTCGACGTACTCGTCACCGCTGTAAGCGTCGTAGACGTCGCTGTCGACGACGTACAGGACGTGCAGCGTGGCGTCGTGGTGTGCGGCCAGTTCGATCGCGTGTTCGGTCGCTCTGTCGGACGCGGTCTCTCCGCCTGTCGCGAGTAGTATGTTCTCGAACATACGAGTGCCTACGTCCCCCAACACGAAAAATGTCGGTGTGGGTGAAAATTTGGACGACGAGCGAATAAACTAAAACTTTGTTTTACTGCACTAATAAAGTAGAACACTATTTTTGAAGCGTTCAATCCGGATATTATCACACTTTCAATTTGATATTCGAATTACTATAAAACTATATAGCTGTTTTATATTCCTGAGGCGGTCTCTCTCGACTCTCGTTTCCGGTCGATGAGACGTCGCCGCGTAAGGAAGGCTTTTGTAGGATGGATGCTGTAACGGCATTATGTTACGTGGTACCAATAGCGGTCCACGGCGGCCGACCGCGATATCGACCCGGGAGTCACTGAAACTGGACGTCTCCGGTGGCTATCCCAGACCGGAGTTCAGGGTGTCACGGTATCAAGGAAACTGCGGCGACAGACGGAGATCTCAATGAGCACGCACGACAGCGGCGACGGCGGCGAACGGACAGCAGACCAGCACAGTCGATGCGCATCCGGAAGGGTGATCGGATGATGGACGGACGCGTCACGATATCCGAACTGGAGAAGGTGTACGGTGAGGGCCCAGAGCGGACCAAGGCGATCGAGAACCTCTCCTTCGAGGTCGAGGGCGGCGAGTTCGTCAGCGTCGTCGGGCCGAGCGGGTGCGGCAAGAGTACGCTCTTGTACCTCATCGCGGGCTTTCTCGACGTCACCTCGGGGACCATCGCCGTCGACGACGAACCGATCGACGGTCCCGGGACCGACCGCGGGGTCGTGTTCCAAGACTACGCGCTGTTCCCCTGGCGGACCGTCTTCGAGAACGTCACGTACGGTCTCGAGGAGGACGGCGTTCCGAAGGAAGAACGACAGAGCATCGCGCAGAAGTACATCGACCTGGTCGACCTCGACGGCTTCGAGGACAAGTACCCCAAAGAGCTCTCCGGCGGGATGAAACAGCGCGTCGGCATCGCCCGGACGCTCGCCTACGAGCCGAAGATCCTGCTGATGGACGAGCCGTTCGGCGCGCTCGACCAGCCCCTTCGCGAGGCGCTCCAAGACCAACTGCGGGACATCTGGGACGACCTCGGGAAGACGATCGTGTTCATCACCCACGACGTCGAGGAGGCCGTCTACCTCTCCGAGCGCGTGCTGATTATGACGCGACACCCCGGGACGAAGAAGACGGTCACGGAGGTCGGCCTGGACCGCTCGGGCACGCGGGAGGACATCGTCACCTCCGACGCCTTCGCCGATTACAAAAACTCCGTCTGGAAGTCCCTCCACGAAGAGACCCAAACGGAGGTGAAGTTGTAACCGTGCGACACGCGACTTCACGCCGTATCGAGGGGCTTCCGGCACCCGTCCAGGGCGTCGCCCAGACGCTCGTCGACTGGATCCCGCTCGGCATCCTCGTCGTGCTCTGGGAGATCGCGAGCGGTACGGTCGTCGCGGAGGCGGTCCTTCCCCCACCGACCATCGTTGCGAGCCGCATCACGGATCTCGTCGTCACCGGCGAGGTGTTCTCTCACCTGTTCATCTCGCTGTTCCGAATCGGCGTCGGGCTGGGATTGAGCATCTCCATCGGGGTGCTCCTCGGGATCGGGATGGCCCGTTCGGACCCCGTCGAGAACTTCTTCGACATCTTCCTCTCGATGACCTACCCCATCCCGAAGACGGCGCTGGTTCCGCTCGCGATCCTGTGGCTCGGCGTCGGCACCGAAGCGGCGATCCTCATCGTGTTCCTCGCGTGCCTGCTTCCCATCGTGCTGAACTCCTACAACGCGGCCGTCGACGTCGATCAAAACCTCGTCTGGTCGGCGCAGATGATGGGGACGGGCGAACGCGAGATGCTGTACAAGGTGGTCTTTCCGGCGACGATCCCGGAGATTATGACGGGGATCAGACAGGCGGTCCCAATCGCGTTCATCGCGCTTGTGAGTGCCGAACTCATCGCGTCGAACCAGGGCATCGGCTACCTGATCCTCACGTCCGGACAGATCGGCAACTACCCGACGATGTTCGCGAACATCGTCATCATCTCCGCGGTCGCGTTCGCCGCGGTCCGTGGCTTCGAGGAGACGCGTAACAGGGTGTTAGTATGGACGTAACCGCAGACGCCGAGGGCGAATTCGACCTGTCGCGGTTCATCGACATCGGGAAGTCCATCTACTCGCTCGTGATCCTCCTCGTCCTCTGGGAGATCGTCGGCCAACTCGGACTGATCCACTACTACTTCCTGCCGCCGCTGTCGGCGATCATCGCGCGGTTCGTCGAACTGACGATGTCCGGTGAGATGCTGTACAACGCGTATCTGACCCTCTATCGGGCGCTCATCGGGCTCGCCATCGCATCGGTCTTCGGCGTGATCGTCGGCGTCCTCTCGGCGCGAAACGACCTCGTCGATTGGTTCTTCGATCCGATCATCAAGATCGGCTATCCCATCCCGATCATCTCGCTCATCCCGGTGTTTATGCTCTGGTTCGGGATCGGCGACCTCTCGAAGATCATTATGGTCGCCGTCGGTACGTTCTGGCCCGTCGCCGTCAACGCGCGCGACAGCACGCGACAGGTCCAGACGAACCTCATCTGGTCGGCGCAGATGATGGGTACCGGCGACCGCCGACTCCTCTGGCGCGTGATTATGCCGGCGGCGCTGCCCGGTATCCTGACCGGCTTTCAGATCGCGATGCCGCTGTCGCTTATCATCACGTTCGTCTTCGAGATGGTCGCCGGCGGTGGCGGACTCGGGGCCCTCGAGATTCAGGGCGTCCGGTCCTTCCAGTCCGAGCAGGTCTACGCCGCGATTATCGCGATTATGTTCATCGGTATCGGCCTCGACAGACTGCTCCGGATCACCCGAAATCGGCTCCTCCACTGGACGTAGGCGGCCGATCAGTTTCTGACTGACTTCGATCGGGATCGCCAATTTCTCGCTCGCTCCGGCGACCGTCTCCGCGTTCGTGCCGCCGTCGCTTTCGGTCAGTATTCTCGGTTCCCGCCGCCGTCGTGCGGATCGATCGACCTTCGACCCCGATTTCTGCTATGGTCCGACGCGCGACACATTTCTGCCGCGGCCCGATGCTCGACGCCGCGCGTTTGCGGCTCGTCGAATCTCTCGACGGCACAAAAACCTAAATGGATGTACATCAAAGACTCCCTTGTATGCCAACGACTCTCAGTCACGGCTGGACGGTCTGTGAGAGCCCTCCGACGGCGGTAACTGACCCGACTGGAGGAGCGCGACGATGATCGACGCGGCCGAGGAGCGGGTCGTCGACTGCGACTGGCACTATCAGGACTCGTTCAAGGAAGTCGCGGAGTACATGCCGGAACCGTGGAACACGAAGTACAAGAACAGCAACTGGGACGACGCCGGGGTGAAACAGAACCTCAGTTCGTTCTTCCCCACGTCGACGGGCGACAGACAGAATTACGGCAAGGTGCTGCGGGAGCACTCGAACTACCCCGACGAACCCGAGGAGCCGGAACGCGTCCGCGAGGGGATGGACTTCCTCGATATCGACATCTCCCTGCAGATCTCGCATCTCATCCTCGCGATGGGCGGGGTCAACGCCGACGACGAGCGCATCCAGGCGTTCACCGAAGCGTACGTCGAGTATATGTTGGCGGAGGTGCTGGACCCCGACGACGGCGTCTACGGTCTCGCGCCGGTCCCGTACGGCGACATCGACGCCTCACTTCGGATCCTCGATCGCGTCGAGGACGAGGAGGCGTTCGTGGGAGCGTGCTTCGTCACGGCGGGGGCGAGCCCGCCGCTCGGCAATCGGAAGTACGATCCGATCTACGAGCGCTGCGAAGATATGGACCTCCCGGTGGTCTATCACACGGGCGGGTCGGGACTCGACGAGTACGTCCGCGCCGGATACCAGGAAATGATCGAGACCCACACGCTCGGATTCCTCGAATCGAATATGTCCCAGATCGTCAGCGTCGCCTGCCAGGGCGTCCCCGAGAAGTACCCCGACCTCGACATCGTCTTTATGGAGTCGGGCGTCACCTACATACCCGGCTTGGTGAGTCGTCTCGACGAGGAGTACCTCAAGCGCCCCGAAGAAGCGCCGCTGCTGGACACCCGCCCCAGCGAGTACATCACGGACTTCTACTTCGGGACCCAACCGCTGGAGATCTCCGCCCGCAACGATCTGCTCGAACTCTGCTTCGATATGATCGGCACGGACAGACTCCTGTACGCTTCGGACTACCCGCACTGGGACTTCGACAGCCCCTCGGTCATCAACGACCTGCCGATGCTCGACGACGACGACCGCCGCGCGATTCTCGCCGGCAACGCGATGGAGGTGTTCGGGGTATGAGCGCCGACGGTCTCGTCGAGGTCGGCCCTGCGAATGAGTTCGACGACGGCGACCACGCACTCGTCGAGGTCGGCCGCGCGGAGGTCGGCGTGATCAAGGCGGAGGGCGAGTTCTACGCGATGCGGAACCAGTGTCCGCACGACGGCGGCCCGGTCTGCAAGGGGAACGTCCAGCGCGAACTCGTCGGCGAGTTCACCGGGACGGGCGAGCGCATCGACCAGCACTACAGCGACAACTGCATCGTCTCCTGCCCGTGGCACGGGTGGTCCTTCGAGTTGGAGACGGGCAAGCACATCGGAGACGATCGGATCAGGGTTCCGACGTACGACGTCGTCGTCGAGGACGGCGTGGTGTACGTCGACAGCGGCGACTAACCCCGGCCGATCTGGGGCCGGAGCGTCGCTCGGCGGTGCGGTTCCCCGATCGTCGGAGTTCCTCCCGAGCCGCCGACGGTCGACTCCCCGGGACAATCTACTTGTGTGCGAACGGTGAGCTATCGGTATGCACGTCGCGATCATCGGCGGCGCGAGCACCATCGGTTCGACCGTCGCCTACACGCTCGCCGGATTGGCACCGACCGTCGACGTCTCGCTCGTCGACATCAACGAGGGTGCCGCGTGGGCGCACGCGAAAGACGTCTCCCACGCGAGTTACCACTTCTCGAACGCGCCCGGAGAGACGGTTTCCGGCGACGATATCGGGACTGTGCAATCCGCGACCCCCGACGACCTGGCGGACCTGGACCCGGATCTCATCGTGTTCAACGCCGCAGCGCCGCAACCGGAGGACGCGACCGACCGCGGCGCGCGGGATGCCGAACTCGACCGGAACCTCTCGATCGTCGAAGACGTCGCCGAGGACCTCCGCCCGCTGGATCCGACGCCCCTGCTCGTCGTGACGAACCCGATCGACCGCCTCGTCTATCAGTTCTACTCGCTTCTGGAGTGGCCGCGCCGCTGCTTCCTGGGGTACTCGCTCTCGGAGACGGCCCGCGTCGCCGACGCGCTCGGGTCGGAACTGGGCGTGCACCCCAACGACGTCTACTGTCCGATGATGGGCGAGCACGGCGAACACGTCGTCCCGATCCTCTCGCGGGCGCGCGTCGGCGGCGACGCGGTAGCGACCGACGACCTCGACCGCGACGAGATCCGGGAGTACGTCCTCGACATCCCCTTCGACATCGCGAAGGAGCGCGGCGTCGACGAGACCTCCCGATGGGTGACGAGCGCCGGCGTCACGCGGGTGATCCGGTCGGTTATGGCCGGGTCGACCGCCGGCGGCGACGACCCGCGCGGGCGGCTCGGCGAGCCGTTCTGCCTCTCGACGCCCCTGGATGGCGAGTACGGGTTCGAGGATCTCGCGCTCAGCGTGCCGGTGGACCTCGACGAGGGCGGCGTCGACGAGATTCACGAGTGGGACCTCGCCGCCGAGGAAGCCGACGAACTCGCGGTCGCGGCCGATGCGGTTCGGACGGACCTCGAACGGATCGGCGCGAAGGGATACGACAGCTGATCTCGACGACGTCTGCGGAGCCAGCCGGTTCGAACGGGGCCGAGCCGCCAGTGCGATCAGTTCGACGGGACGTACTCGTTCGTCGCGTACTCGCCGACGTCGAAGCTCTCCTCGACGAACCCGAGTTCGACGAGTTCGTCGATAGCGAACTGGAGGCGCTCGATGTCGATGGTGATGTCCTGGCGGTAGTAGTCGTTGTTCGTGAGGAAGAAGCCGTCGACGACTTGTTCGGGGAGCTCGAAGTGCTCCGCGGCCAGGGAGACGACCTCGCTGCGGTTCTCATAACAGTACTCGACGAGTTCGTCGAGGTCCTCCCCGAACGCGGCGATGGCGTCGCCGTTCTCGTCGAGCGAATTGTTCGACGCGACGGTGTAGGCGAAGGGGTACGCCTCGTCCCAGAGGTCCTGGCTTTTGTACACCTCGGTGAATCCCTCCGCTCGCGCCGCGACGGCGAACAGCGCGGGGAAGATCCCGGCGTCGATCCGTCCGTCGTTGATCGCGGAGACGAACGTCGGGAACGGCAGTTCGACGATTTCGGCGTCAGTCCCGAATTCGAGGTCCGCCTGTCGGATTCCCTTTTCGAGGACGGCGTGCGTCCCCGTTCCGCGGGCGTTGACACCGACGTTCGCGCCCTCCAGATCGGCGATTTCGGTGATGTCCGAGTCGGCCCCCGAGAAAATCGTAAACCCGTACCACTCCGGATGGGCGTCCCAGAAGTCCGTTGCGATCATCGAGATGTTCCCCGGGACTGCCTCCTGGCGGACTGCCGAGGCGTAACTCACGGTGGTGAGAAGCGCCATATCGACCTCTCCGGCGGCCATCGCGTTGAGCGAGTCGGGCGTGCTCTCGTTTCGCGACACGCTGAGTTCGTACGCCGACCCGAGGTTCGAGACCTCATCCTGTAACTCCTCGATCGCGAACAGCGATCCGAAATTCTCGACCGGGACCGTAAAGGCGAGTCCGAGTTCCGGCGTTCCGCTGCCGGTGATACTGGAACAGCCCGCGAGTCCCGTCAGTCCGATGGTACTTGCCGCCGCACCGGTCTTCAAAAACGACCGACGCCGGATGCTATCAAATGACATCATCGAATAGGATACATTCGGTAGTATATAAAATCACCTGTCGTCCGGGGCCCTCGGTATCGACGTCGCCAGTTCGTCCTGGCGTGTTGTGACCAAAAATTATATATGCGATAAATTGGTGGCCGTCAGTCTTCGGACATCACGGTCACGACGGGGAGATCCGCCGTGAGCAGGATGGACTGGGTTTTGCTCCCGAAGAGGGCTTTGCCGGTCGGCGAGCGCTTTCGCCCGCCGATAACCAGATACTGTGCGCCGCGCCGGTCGGCTTCGGCTAGGATCTCCTCGACGGGTTCGCCGACGCGACCCTTGAGAATCGTGTCCTCGGGATCGTCTAGTGTCCCCTGCACCACGTCCCGGGCGACGCCCGTGGCGTGCCGCTCGCCGTCCTCGACGGTGTACTCCTCGCCGGATCCCTGTCGGTGCGCGCTCCCCTCGGCACTGCCGTAGGATGCCGGCGTCGTGACGGATCTGCCCGACGACCCGCTCGCGGCCGACCGGAACTTCTCGAACACGTCCTGCGGCATTACGTGCAGAACGACGTGGTCGACGTCGAACGCCGTCGCCAGTTCCTCGCCTCGCGCCACGGCGTCGCTCGGGATCCGCTCGCCGTCGACTGCTGTCAGTATCGTCATACGCGATACTCCGACCGATGCGTAATAAATCGTGGTGGCAATTGTCGGTCTCGTCGCCGCGGCGAACCGGAACTCGCGTCCGACCCGCGATTTTATTACCGGGCCCGCTCAAGAACGCGTCGTCGAATGAGCGATAGAGAGTCAGACATACGAGCACCTCCGGCTACCGGCGACGACGGCGGTGGCGACGTGCGGTACCTCTCGCAGTCGGACCTGTCGGTGCCCACGCACCAGATCGTCGCGCCCGACGGATCGTACGACGAGCGTGCGATCCCGGACCTCGACGACGAGGAGCTCTTGGACCTGTATCGGTGGATGGTGACCGATCGGGTGTTCTCCCGGCGGATGGTGAACATCCAGCGGCGGGGCGAACTGGGCACGTTCGGCTCCACCCGCGGTCAGGAGGCGAGCATCATCGGGAGCGCGTTCACGCTCCGACCAGACGACTGGCTGTACGTCGGCCGCGCGTGGACGCCGATGTTTATGCGCGGCGCGTCGATGAAAGACATGATCCTGTTCTGGCGGGGAATCGAGGAGGGACAGGAGGCCTTCGCGAAGCACAACTCCCAGATCGCGATCTCGATCGGCTCGCACCTCCCGCTGGTCGCGGGCCTGGCCTGGGGAATGCATCTGGACGACGCCGACGCAGTCGCGACGGCCTACCTCGGCGACGGCGCGACGAGCACCGGCGCGGCCCACGAAGGGATCAACCTCGCGGGGTCGCTCGGCCTGCCGGCCCTCTTCTTCTGTCAGAACAACCAGTACGCCATCTCGATGCCGTACGAGAAACAGAGCGGCGCGAACACGATCGCCCAGAAGGCGCTGGCCTACGGGATCGACGCGATCCGGGTCGACGGCCAGGACGTCCTCGCAGTGTACGACGCCGTCGAGACCGCCCGCGAGCGAGTGCGTGACGGTGAACCGGTGTTCGTCGAATCGGTCACGTACCGTCTCGACGCGCACACGACGAGCGACGATCCCACGCGCTACCGCTCCGAGGAGGAGGTCGAGCACTGGGAAGCCCACGACCCGATCGAGCGCTACCGGGAGTTCCTGAAATCGGAGGGGCTGTGGTCCGAGATCGACCACGACGCCGTCGTCGAGGAGATCGACGCCGAGTTCGACGAGGCGCTCGCGGCCGCCAACGAGATGGAAGAGCGCGCCGTCTCGGAGATGTTCACGTACCTCTACGACGAACTGCCGCCGGAACTCGCCCGCCAACTGGCCGAGTTCGAGAACCTTCTCGAACGGCGGCCCGAGATGTACGATTACATCGAGCAGCGACCAAAGGGATGACTATGCAGGCCACTATCGTACAGGCGGTCAACGACGCACTGCACACGGAGATGGAACGCGACGACCGAGTCGTCGTCTTCGGCGAGGACGTCGCCGAGAGCGGCGGGGTCTTCCGCGCCACCGACGAACTGCTCGAAGCGTTCGGGAGCAAACGCGTGGTCGACACGCCGCTGTCGGAGATCGCGATCGTGGGCGGCGCGGCCGGGATGGCGATGTACGGCTACCGCCCGGTCGCCGAGATCCAGTTCTCGGGGTTCCTGCCGCCCGCGTTCGACCAGCTCGTCACGAACGCGAGTCGGATCCGCTGGCGCACCCGCGGCGAGTTGAGCGCCCCGATGGTCGTCCGGATGCCCTACGGTGCGGGCGTCCGAGCGCTCGAACACCACTCGGAGAGCCTGGAGGGCGCGTACGGCCACATTCCCGGCCTCCAGGTCGTGATCCCGAGCACGCCCGCAGACACCAAGGGACTGCTGACCGCGGCGATCCGCGACCCCGATCCCGTCCTGTTTATGGAACCGAAGCGGATCTATCGCTCCATCCGCGAGGACGTCCCCGAGGGCGAACACGAGGTCCCGATCGGCGAGGCGGCCGTCCGCCGGGAGGGCGACGACGTCACAGTCGTCGCGTGGGGCGCGATGATGCCGCCGACGCTCGATGCGGTCGAGGACGGGGGCGTCGACGCCGAGGTGATCGACCTCCGCTCGATCTCGCCGATGGACACCGAGACGATCGTCGAGTCGGTGAAGAAGACCGGCCGTTGCGTCGTCGTCCACGAGGGGCCGCGAACCCTGGGCGTCGGGAGCGAGATCGTCGCCCGCATCAACGACGAGGCGCTGATGTACCTCGAAGCGCCGATCGAGCGCGTGACCGGCTTCGACACGCCCGTCCCGCTGCTGTCGATGGAGGACTTCTACTTCCCGCATCCGCCGCGGATCCTCGACGGTATCGAGACGGCGCTCGCAGACTGATTCGGTCCCCGTGTTGTAGCTGTTTTTCGACGCCTCTGGACGGGAACGCGCAGGGAAATACTGAAAGGGTTGTGCGTCGACCGACTGGTATGGTAGAACGAACCTTCGAGTTGCCGGACCTCGGGGAGGGCATCGCCGAGGGCGAACTCGTCTCGTGGCTCGTCGACGAAGGAGAGTCCGTCGTCGAGGACCAGGTCATCGCCGAGGTCGAAACCGACAAAGCGCTCGTCGAGATCCCGAGCCCACAGGAGGGGACCGTCGCGAAACTGCACTACGACGAGAGCGAGATCGTCCCGGTCGACGCGGTCTTCGTGACGTTCGACGTCGCGGGCGACGCGGAGGACGCCGGCGGGAGCGAGCCTGCTGGAACCGCCGATTCGACGGCTTCGGAAGCCGATGCGGAACCGACCGAGCCGAGTGCGACGACCGAGGCCGAGTCGAGTGCAGGGAGCGAGGTCCGGCCGGGGGAATCAGACGACGCTCCCGTTCCGTCGGGCCGCGTGTTCGCCGCGCCGAGCACCCGCTCGCTCGCGCGTGAACTCGGCGTCGATCTCGCTGCCGTCGAGGGGTCTGGCCCGGGAGGGCGAGTGACCGGTGCCGACGTCAGAGCGCACGCCGGCGACGGGGGCTCCCCGGAAGCGGCGGTCGCGACCGACGCCGTCGCGGCGACCGGAGCGACGGCCGACGGCACCGAACCGGCAGCCACCGCCGCGCCGGCGGACGCTGCCGCGGCGGAATCGACGCGGAGCGACGAGGACTCCGGGGCCGAACCTGCGGCCGCGGCGGCCGTCGCTCCGACCGCGACCGACCGCGACCGCACGCTCGCGATGCCGGCGACGCGACGGCTCGCCGAGGAACTCGGCGTCGACCTCGATACGGTGCCGGCCAGCGAGGAACGCGAGGGAGAACCGTTCGTGACGCCCGAGGACGTCGAGCGATTCGCGGCCGGCGACTCGGCGGGGGCTGCCGTGACTTCCTCCGAAGCGGCGGCCGCCCAGTCGGACGCGTCGACGGCCGCCCCGAGCGGAGAGGCGGGGGCCGCCGGAGCGACTGCCGACGCTGGCGGCGAACCGGCCGTCGGCGACGCCGAAGCCCGCTCGGGCGAGCGCGTCCCCTACCGCGGCGTTCGGCGGACGATCGGCGAACAGATGGCCGAATCGAAGTACACCGCCCCGCACGTGTCTCATCACGACGAGTTCGACGCGACCGAACTCGTGGAGTTGCGGACGGAACTCGCCGCCATCGCCGAGGACGAGGGCGTGAAGCTCACGTACCTGCCGCTCGTCGTGAAGGCGGTCACGACGGCGCTGCAGGAGCACCCGTACCTCAACTCCAGTCTCGACGAGGAGCACGAGGAGATCGTCCTCCACGACGAGTACAACGTCGGCATCGCGGTCTCGACGGATGCGGGCCTGATGGTCCCGGTGATCGACAACGCCGACGAGAAGGGACTCAAACAGCTGGCCGACGAGATCCAGGACCTCGCCGAGCGAGCGCGCAACCGCAAGATCAAACCCGAGGAGATGCGGGGCGGAACGTTCACGATCACGAACATCGGCGTGATCGGGGGCGAGTTCTCCTCGCCGATCATCAACCACCCCGAGGCGGCCATCTTCGCGATGGGGCCGATCAAGGAGCGCCCGTGGGTCGTCGACGGTGACGTCGTCGCCCGCGAGACGATGCGGTTCTCGATGTCCGTCGATCACCGCCTCGTCGACGGCGCGGACGCCGCCCAGTTCTCGAACCGCGTGAAGGAACTGCTCGTCGAGCCGTCGCGGCTGTTGCTGGAGTAGGTCCGCGGAAGGAGATCCGCGGGAGTCGCCCGCGACCGGCGGACCCGACCCCGTGCAGACGCAGACGGGTGACTTTTTGACCCGGGAGCGAGTGGGAGACCGTATGGTAATGGGCGACATCGCCACGGCGACGGACCTGCTCGTGATCGGCGCGGGCCCCGGCGGCTACGTGGCTGCGATTCGCGGCGCACAGAAGGGACTCGACACGACGCTCGTCGAGAAAGACGCCTACGGCGGGGCCTGTCTGAACCGGGGCTGCATCCCCTCGAAGGCGTTCATCCACGGCGCGGACGTCGTCCACGACGCGGCCACCGCCGAGGATCTCGGAATTCACGCCGATCCGGCAGTCGATATGAGTCGGATGCAGGCGTGGAAATCGGGCGTCGTCGATCAGTTGACGAGCGGCGTCGAGAAGCTCTGTAAGGCCAACGGCGTCTCGCTCCTGGAGGGGACGGCCTCGTTCGAGGACGAGCACACGGCGCGCATCGCCCACGGGGGCGAGGGGCAGGGGATGGAGACCGTCGAGTTCGAGCACGCGGTGGTCGCGACGGGGTCGCGACCGATCCAGGTCCCCGGCTTCGAATTCGCCGACGAGCCCGTGCTGTCCTCGGAGGACCTCCTCCAGATGGAATCGCTGCCGGACCGACTCGTGGTCGTCGGCGCGGGCTACATCGGGATGGAACTGTCGACGATGCTCACGAAACTCGGGACGGACGTGACGGTCGTGGAGATGCTCGACGACGTCCTGCCGGGGTACGAGTCGGACGTCCAGCGGACGATCCGCTCGCGCGCCGAAAGTCTCGGCATCGAGTTCCACTTCGGCGAGGGAGCGAGCGGCTGGGAGGAAACCGGCGACGGCGTCGTCGTCACGACGGAGACCGAAGACGGAGAGACGTCGGAGTATCTCGGCGACGCCGTGCTCGTCGCCGTCGGTCGGCAGCCCGTCACCGACACGCTCGAACTCGAAAGCATCGGCCTGGAACCGGACGAGAACGGGTTCCTCGCCACCGACGACCGCGCGCGCACCGACGTCGAGAACGTCTTCGCCGTCGGGGACGTCGCGGGCGAGCCGATGCTCGCCCACAAGGCGAGCGCCGAAGGGATCGTCGCCGCGGAGGTCGCCGCGGGCGAACCAGCGGCGCTCGACCAGCAGGCGATTCCCGCGGCGGTGTTCACCGATCCCGAGATCGCGACGGTCGGGATGACCGAGGCAGAGGCTGACGAGGCGGGATTCGACCCGGTCGTCGGCGAGATGCCGCTGCGGGCCAGCGGCCGCGCGCTCTCGATGGGCGAGTCAGAGGGGTTCGTTCGGATCGTCGCCGACGAGGAGAGCGAAATCGTTCTCGGCGGGCAACTGGTCGGTCCGAACGCGTCGGAACTCGTCGCGGAAGTCGCGCTCGCCGTCGAGATGAGTGCCACGCTGGAAGACGTCGCCGGGACCGTTCACACCCACCCGACCCTCGCGGAGGCCGTGATGGAGGCCGCCGAGAACGCGCAGGGGCAGGCGATCCACACGCTGAACCGCTGACTACGGCGTTCTGATCGGACACTCGTCGCGGCCCTCCGCTTTCGCCGTCGCTCTCGACATCCCTCCCGTCTGCCCGTCCCGCGGCGGCGACCCGAGGAACTATTTTCCGTCCTCCAGTGGTGACACTATGACCCGAGAACGCGCCATCGACCGCGTCGGTATCCACGACTGGGGAACGCATCCGTGTCCGCCCGAGCACCTTCGAACGTTGCTCGCCGAGGCGGAAGAGATCGACTGCGGATTCGAGGTGTGTGAGACCGACGAGGCGGCTGACTTTGACGGCGTCGTCACGCTGTTTCACCACGACGAGTTCCTCGACGGCGTCGAGTGGGTCCACAACATCCGTTCGGGGTACGAGGACTTCCCGCTCGACGCCTACCGCGAGCGCGGCGTGACGATGACCAACAGCACCGGCGTCGCCGGCGACCTCGTCGGCGAAACCGTCACCGGCCTGGTGCTGACGCTCGCGAAGGGGCTCCACCGGTTCCGAGACCAGCAGCGCGACGAAGCGTGGGAGCGACTCCACTGGCGACGCCCGTTCGAGGTGAGCGGATCGACGGCCTGCGTCGTCGGTCTCGGCGAACTCGGTGGGAGTGCCGCGAGCAGACTCGGCGTCCTCGGGATGGACGTCGGGGGCGTCGACATCCGACCGGTCTCCGGCCTCGGTCTCGATCGGGTGTACGATCCCGCACGGATCGAAACCGCCGTCGCCGACGCGAGATTCGTCGTGCTCACGACCCCGTTGACGGACGCGACCCGGGGCCTCGTCGATCAGTCGGTGTTCGAGGCGATGCGCGACGACGCCTACCTCGTCAACGTCAGCCGCGGGGAGATCGTGGTCGAGGAAGACCTCGTCACTGCGCTGGAGACCGACGAGATCGCCGGTGCCGCGCTGGATGTCTTCTACGACGAACCGCTCCCGGCGGACGCGCCGTTCTGGGAGATGGAGAACGTCGTCGTCACCCCCCACGCCGCGGCGCAGGCGGCCACCTACGGCGACCGGATCGCCGACCTGGTCGCGACGAACGTCGGCCGCCTCAATGACGGGGGGACGCCGTGGAATCAGGTCGTCTGACCGAGCGAACCGCTCGAATTCCGGTCGCCACGGCTTGTCGCTGTTCTCCCGACTCGTAGACGGCGGGACCGCACTACTGAGTCCTTCGATACTCGCGAACGTCTGCCGGAGGAACCCGGTGGAAGGCCCAGTAAGTTCGACATTCCTGAATATATATTCGAATATAATGAACGCTGGAGGACCTATCGTGTTTGGAATCAGTAGGGGTCGGTTATTAGAAACGTAAATGATTATTTATTCGTGATCGCCAACCTCGATTTTCGTAACAGATGAACGAGTGTTCCCCTCTCACATCGTGAAGTTCAGTTAGAGCGTCACGAGTGTGCCTGGTTCAGTTCGATGATGTTGGCCGCCCGACGGAGTTCCGGCAGAATCTCTTCGTCGATCCGTTCTTGGTCCATCCGACTCACCGGTCCCGAAACGCTCAGCGCCCCGGCGATGTCGTCGTCGTTCAAAATCGGGACGGCGACGCAATTGAGACCCTTGATCCGCTCCTGCCTGTCGTAGGCGCACTCCTGCTGTCGGATCTCTTCGAGCGCGTCGAACAGTTCTGTCCGGTCCGTGATCGTCCGGTCGGTCATCGCTGGAAGGCCGTGACGGTCGACGATCGATTCGACCCGCTCGCGGGAGAGATACGCGAGCACGGTTTTCCCGAGGGCCGTCGTGTGCAGCCGTACCGACTGTCCCGTGTAGGAGTCGAGACTGACGGCGCTTTCACCGCGCTCGCGCGCGAGGAACACGCCGACCCCGTGCTCTTCGACCAGCAGATTGGCGTACTCGCCCGTGGATTCCGCGAGCCGTTCCATTTCGGGGGTGGCGATGCTGTAGAGGCGTTCGCGGGAGCGCGCGTACCCCCCGAGGTCGAGGAAGCGTAGCCCGACCTCGTAGGTCCCGTCAGTCTCGACGACGTACCCCTCGTGGTCGAGCGTCTGGAGGTAGTTGTGAGCGCTGCTCTTCGCGATGTCGAGGTGGTTTGCGAGCTGGGTGACCGTCGCGCCGTCGAGGGCTTTGAGCGTCTCCACGATCCGAAACGTCGTCTGGGCCGTCTTCACCGGCGTGTTCGGCTCCGTCTCATTTCGTTCCATAATCGACGAGAGTGCATTCTTTATCTTATAACTACCGTTCAAATATAGCGAATTTCTGTTCTCTGAAGAAGACGTACGTGTCGACCCTCGACTACGCGCTGCACGTCTGCAACCGGTAGCCAGCCAGACTGCACGACTCCGTCTGATCGTCTATGCAGCGTCGCGTGAACGCCCGGACGTAGCCGCTCGGGTTAGGAGACTTGATAGACGGCCAGACGGACGCCGTTCGGTTGGCGGGTGCCGGCCGCGACGAAGACGCGCTCGGTCAACCACTCCAACTCCGGCGCGGCCGTCTCGAACTCCGGCACCGAACAGAAGTAGACGTCCTCCGGGTCGACCGGTTTCCCCTCTCGGAGCCGTTCTTTGATCGCCGGGTCGGCGACGCGCATCCCTCGATTCTCGACGTAGACGCGGTCGCCGTCGGTCGTCTCGAACGCGTACTTGGCGACGAGTTCGGTCGGTCGTCGGTCACGGTAGAGCTGGTAGTCCGCGCCGGCTTCGAGGACGGTCCCCTCGATCCGGCCCGTGACCGTGCCGCCGAGAATCGGGATGATGCGCCGCTGCCCGTCGCCGGTTTGCCCGATCTCGATCGGTGATTCGACGTCGATTTCGAGTTCCATCACGCGCTGGAGGCCCAGTTCGAGGTTCGGATCGTCCGTCTGCCAGCTGTCGTCTGCCATACCCCCGCTGCGGTCCGGAAGTACATAATCGTTGGGCGGAGAACGGGGTCGGGCGAGGCTTCAGTCGGAGCCCGCTCCTTTCATTTCGACTTGGGGGAAGACTCCCCGCGCGGTTCGTGCGTTCACGGTCGTGAAGACGCGCGCAGGGACGATAGCGGCGCTACAAAAATAACATATGTACTGATGTTATTTATCCCGATGCTGGCCGGACAGCCGATGCCAAAATCATAAGGTTGATTAGATACATATTTTATTGGTAGTAATTACGAGGAGATATTATTACGCGCTGGCGAATTCTAGAAATTAAAATTCAGAACAACCTGTAACCACTACAGTCTTCAGACGCCACTAATAGATAATATATAATATATCCGGTATAATATATCTCGAACTATTCAAATGACTATAGTAGTAGGCCGACTCAGTCCCGGTAGGGGAAACGGAACGCTCAGAACAGCGCGTCCGATTCGGGAAGGATCTGTGCGGGGCCGCCGACCCCCCAGACGTCGGTGTCGACGCCGACGTCCGCTATCGCGGACTCCACCGTCTCGACGTGCTCGGCGGTCGTGTTCACGTACACGCTCGCTCCCGTGTCGGTCGAGAAATAGACCGGTATCTCCGATTCTTCCCGGAGTTCGCGGACAGCGTTGAACACGGCGATGGTGTCCGGTTGCCAGTAGACCCACCCCGCCGGCCCGGTCATCGTCGTCGCCGTCAGCGACAGCGAATCGTGCTCGGCCAACTCGAACGCGCGGTGGAAGTCGGCGTCGAAGAGCGCGTCGCGCATCGCGTCGATCTGGTGGTGGACGTGCGCCATCCGCGCCTGGAACATATGGCTCTCCGCGGCCTCGCGGTGTGCCTCTTCCGTCTCTTTGTACGCAGGGACGTGCGCGGCGACGACGCGGAGGTCGTCTTCGAGGTCGGTCTCGATCCGCTTCGAGCGACAGTCCTCGTCGTTCATCCCCGAGTACAGGTGTGAGAACGCGCCCGTGACGGCGCGGGCGGCCGACGAAGAGCCGCGTCGGGCGATCGTCGAGATTTCGGGACGAGTCAGGTCTAGGCCGGCCGCCTCCGAGAGCGCCATCGCCGCGGCCGCGAATCCCGACGACGAGGACCCGAAGCCGATGTTCGACGGGAAGGAGTTCGCCGATTCGAGCCGGACCGCGTGATCGACCCCCGTGAGCTCGCGCACGTACTCGACCACGGCGTCGATACGTTCGGCCCCGCGGCCCTCGACTCGCTCCCCGCCGATCCGGTAGATGTCCTCGTCGCCGTCGGGCAGAAACTCGACGGTCGTCTTCGTGTGACTCGGCGCAGTGCAGACGCTGATGCTGTCGTGGTACGGGAGTCGGAGCTTCTCGTCCCGCATCCCGTGATACTTGATCAGTCCCTGAATTGGGTGGGCCTTCGCTGTCGCTTTCATATCCCTATGCGGGAGAGACGATGGGTTAAACGTCCCGAAAATTCAGGGGCACAGTCGGGCGTCGCCTACGCGACACGGGTGACCGGCCGGTTTCTTAGAGCCCGATCCCGACCGCGTAGGGCCACGCGTTTCCCGAAAGCGCGAGAAACACGAGTGCGCCGCCGAGCAGGGCGACGTTCTTGAGGAAGTTCGTCATTTCGGCCTGTTGCTGTTCCTCGGGGACGGCCCAGAAGTCGTGCATCGTCGGCGTCGAGACGAGCAGGAACAGCGCAATCGCCCCCGCGGCCAGCGCCGGATACGCGCCGACGGCGACACCCAGACCGCCGAACAGCAACATTCCGCCGCTGAACACGACCGCGAGCCGCGGCGCGGGAAGCCCCTTCGCGTCGGCGTACCCCGTCATTCCGTCGACGTTCAGAAAGTGGTTCACACCCATAAACGCCAGGACCGCTCCGAAGAGAACGCGTCCCAGGAGGAACGCGATTCCGTTCGCTCCGGCGTCCAGTTGCAGTACCGTCGTGGAGATATCAGGTATCATCTCGTTAGTTGGTTACGAGAGGAACTGATATATCGTTTCCCGGACAGCGATGATATCGGGTGACAGCGGTGTAACGTGTCGACGAACGTCGATACGTGGAGCCAGATTGCTCCCGCTTCCGGTGCCACCGTACGACCAAAGGAGCGGACAGGAGCGAACGTCGCGGTCGGTGTGCTCGTCCGTGATGGGACGCGGTCCCGACCGCGGTGGGAGAGAACCCTATCGAAGTCTGGCCGGGGCGAAACGCGCTGACTCCGCGGCGCTGGGACGTTCACCGAGGTTCTCGTCGGGCGCTGGCAGTCCTCGGAGAAGCCCTGCCGCCGGTCGCCCTCGACAGCGCGTGCCGTCGGTCGTTCCGGCACAACGGTTCACCAGCGGATCCGAAAGCCAGACTCGCCCTCTGGTTCCTCGTACGTCACGTCTACGTCCTCCACGGAGGCGGCCGCACTCCCCGTATGGCACCACTCGACCATCTCCTCGACGTCCGATTCGGGTCCCTCGAAGACCGCCTCGACGCGGCCGTCGTCGAGGTTCCGGACCCAGCCGTCCACGTCGCGGTCGCGGGCCGCATCGCGCGTCGAGGCCCGATAGTAGACGCCTTGGACGGTTCCGCTGACGAACACGTGTGCTCTGCTTCGGTCGTCGCTCATCACGGACGGGGCTACGACGGTGACCCGAAAGAGCGTGTCGGCTCCGTGGGGCGGCGACGTGTGTCATCTGGTCGTTTTCGGGGACGGTTAGCCGCCGACTTCTTTCATTTAGATTGACAATTACAACCTCCGTTACCGCTGTCTGGTAGAGCCGAGATGGATCCTGGTGAGCTCAGAGGGCCGGTCCGCGAACGAGCCGAACAGTCGGTCCCCGCTGACACGCTCTTCGAGGTGCTGAGCAACCGTCGTCGACGACTCGCCATTCAGGTACTGCGGGAGGCGGACTCCCCGATGGACATCGGCACACTCGCGACGCAGATCGCTGCTCGCGAGAACGACATCGACCCGGCCGCGGTCACACACCGCCAGCGGAAGAGCGTCTACACCGCTCTTCACCAGAATCATCTCCCGAAACTCACTGAGGCCGGGTTCGTCACTGCGGATCGCGAATGGGTGCGGTTACGACTGACGGACCGGGCAAGTCTTCTCGAGTCGCACCTCCACCGAGACGAATCGAGACGGAGCAGGCCACTCTGGCAGGTCGCTCTCGCGACCGGGCTCTCGACGACGGCCGTCGTCGCATTCGTTCCGGGGTCGAATCTTCCAACCGTCGGAGTGACGTTGACGGTTACGGTCTGCGCCACGCTCGTCTGCTACTGGCTGTTCGGCGAACGCCCACCATCGACCGCTGCCTGAAGATCCGTTAAACAGCCGCTATAAGTCCTTATTCGTCCGTTTTTTCGCAGTATCGCGCCAATACTCACGGTACATATCGGTCAACAACCGGGCAACCCCGGCTGATCGTACCTGCCACCGGGGAGACACGTATGTACGATTCAGACAGACGCCCCTACGACAGAGCATCGATATGACGAACAAGACACGAACACGACTGTTAGCGGTCCTCGCGGCGATATTTATGATTACGTCGCCGATGGCCGGCGTCGCCGGCGCGTCGGTCGTCGATGACGCCGGGACGTCGCACGCGCCCGAATCGAGCCAACAGCTCGAACCGCCAGCCTCGGGTGGTAACGCAGACCGTGTGTCCCAGACGGAAAGCCAACAGCGGGCCAGCCAACCCGTAGGAGAACAGGCCGCCATTCAAACCGGTGGAGCGGTGGCCGAGATCCAACCACCAGGATTCGACACGGAGACGGTGCTCTCCGGATTGAACCAACCCACTGCAACCACGTTCCTGCCTGACGGTCGAATGCTCCTCTTACAGAAGGGCGGCGAGGTGCTGATCGTCAATCCGGAGACTGGGGCGACGTCGACGTATATGACGATCACGGACCTCGACACCGCCGGTGAGGAGGGACTGATCGACCTCACGCTCGATCCGAACTTCCAACAGAACAACTACGTTTACCTCTATTACACGCCCGAATCCAGTGGAAAGAATCGGATCGCCCGGTTCACTCACCAGGAGAACGGGGGCGGGCTCCAGAGCACCGCGGATCCGTCGAGCGAGTTCGTGGTCTGGGAGGACAACAGCGAACGAAAAAGTAACTACCACCACGGTGGTGGGCTCGACTTCGGCCCCGACGGGAAGCTCTACTTGACGATCGGAGAAGAAGTCGATGGAAACCAGGCTCAGGACCTGACCGAGGCCGGCGGCTCGGTGATCCGCGTCAACAAGGACGGCACGATTCCGCAGGACAACCCGTTCGTCGACGGATCGGGTGGAAACGTCGACGCGATCTGGGCGTACGGCCTGCGCAACCCCTTCCGTGCGGAGTGGGACCTCCAGGCGGAGAATCCGCGCTACTACATCGCGGAAGTCGGCGGGAATCAGCAGTCCGTCGCACAGGAGGACCTCCACATCGGCGAGAAGGGTGCCAACTACGGCTGGCCCAACTGCGAGGGCGAGTGCAGCAACTCGGAGTACACCGACGCGCTGTACACCTACCCGCACGAGGGGTCCGGCGCCTCGATCACCGGGGGCGTGGTCTACCACGGTAACCAGTTCCCCAGCGAGTACGAGGGCGCCTACTTCTTCGCCGACTACGTCCGTGGTTGGATGAAGTACCTCACCTTCGACAGCTCCGGCGAGGTGCAGAGCGTCAACACGTTCGACGATAACGTCGGACCGGTCGTCGAGATCGATCAAGGACCGGACGGGTCGCTGTACTACCTCGACATCGGTTCCGGAACGCTTCAGAAGGTCACCTACGACGACACGACCGACGCCGAACCGACGCTCGACGCGCCCGCGAACGTCTTCGTGGACGCAGACGGGAGCAAACAGATTGACATCACCGCCTCGGACGCTGACGGCGATCCGCTGACGCTGACCGTCGAGAATCTCCCGGGCTTCGCCTCGTTCACCGACGACGGTGACGGGACAGCTACGCTGTCGCTGTCGCCTTCCTCCGCTGACACCGGGCAGTATCAGACGACTGTAACCGTCAGTGACGGGGACGACACCACCAGCCAGACGGTTACGATTTCGGTGATCGAACCGGGCGCCGAGCAGATCCTCTACAGGCTGAATGGTGGCGACTCGAGCGTACAGGCTGTCGACGACGGTCCCAACTGGGAGTCGGACAGCCTGTACGAGCAGGGGAGCGTCGACCAGTCCGACTGGTCGGGAACGACCTACTCGGTCGGCCAGGCGGTGCCGGCGACGACCCCGGACGCCATCTTCGAGAGCGAGCGGTGGCCGGCCGACGACAACACGCTCGAGTACGACCTGCCAGTCTCTTCCGGTGACACCTACGAGGTCCGGCTGTACTTCATCGAGCAGTACAGCTCCGCCCAGAACCCCGGTGATCGGGTGATGGACGTCTCGATGGAAGGGCAGACCGTCCTGAACGACTACGACGTCGTCGCCGACGTCGGCTACAAGAACGCGACGATGAAGTCCTTCGAGGTGACCGCCGACGACGGCACTCTCGATCTCTCGATCGCGCAGGACGGCGGCAGCAACAACGCCCTCGTCTACGGCATCGAGGTACTGAAGCCGAGTGATGACACCAGCAACCAACCGCCGAGCGCTTCGTTCACCGCTTCGCCGTCCGATCCGACGACGGGCGAGTCGGTCACGTTCGACGCGTTCGGATCGAGCGATTCCGACGGCTCGATTCAGAGCTACGAGTGGGACTTCGACGGCGACGGAACCACCGACGCGATGGGCGAGAGCGTCTCGCAGGCGTTTACTTCGAGCGGTGACCAGACGGTCGAACTCACCGTCACCGACGACGACGGCGCGACCGCGACGACGACCCAGACGGTGAGCGTCTCCTCGACCCAACAGGGCCAGCAGGTGCTCTACCGCGTGAGCGCCGGCGGACCGGAGATCCAGGTCCAAGACGGCCCCGACTGGGAGAGCGACACCGGCACCTCGCCCAGCCAATACCGCGTGGGCGGCGGTGACGGTACCACGGACTGGAACTCGTTCACCCCCAATCCCCCGCTGCAGTACGACGTCGGGTCCGCGGTGCCGGCGGGCACGCCCGATGCCGTCTTCGAGTACGAACGATACGCCAACGACGGGTCCGTCGATTGGGAGTTCCCGGTCACGCAGGGCGAGACCTACGAGGTCCGGCTCTACCACATCGAGCAGTACAGCGAAGCCAACGGCGCCGGCGAGCGAGTGATGGACGTCTCGATGGAAGGCCAGACGGTCCTGAACGACTACGACGTGGTCGCTGACGTCGGCTACAAGAACGCCACGATGGAGTCTTTCGAGGTGACCGCCGACGACGACACCCTCGATATCTCCGTCGCTCAGGACGGTGGGGAACACAACCCCAACGTCTTCGGCGTCGAGGTGGTCCAACCCGGAACTGACGGCGCGAACCAAGCGCCAGAGGCGACGATCGACGCGCCCGCCGACGGGTCGTTCTTCCAAGCCGGCGACACCATCGACTTCTCCGGGTCGGCGACCGATCCGGAGGACGGCTCACTCTCGGGCACGGACCTCGAGTGGACGGTTCGGTTCCTCCACAACGAGCACTGGCACCCGTACCTGGATTCGGTGTCCGGTTCCAGCGGGAGTTTCACCGCTCCGACGAGCGGCCACGACTTCCACGACGACACGGCGTACCAGATCAACCTCACGGCGACTGACTCCGAGGGCGCCACCGACACTGCGACGGTGGTCGTCGAACCGGACAAGGTCAATCTGACCTTCGACACCCAGCCGAGCGGACTGGAGATCGACCTCGACAGCATCCCGCACACCACTCCTTACGTCCACGACTCGCTCATCGGCTTCGAGCACACTGTCTCCGCGCCGCAGACGCAGTGTATGGACGGAACGGAGTACCAGTTCGAGGGCTGGTCCGACGGCGGCGCGACCCAGCACACGATCACGGTTCCGGACTCGGATACGACGTACACGGCGAATTACACCGCTGTCGGTCCGTGTGACGGCGCAGACAGTACGGTCGCTCAGGCCGTGGCGAGCCAGAACGCGCCGACCGATCAGATCGGCCTCCAAGAGATCCAACTCGCGATCAACTGGTGGTCGACGAGCGCGGACGTGCCCAACACGGGCGGGGAGACGATCTCCCTGCAGCAGATTCAACAGCTCATCAACGCGTGGTCGACCGGCGCGACCGTCGGCGACGGGAATCAGTCCCCGAGTGCCGCGTTCACCGCTTCGCCGTCCGATCCCGCGACGGGCGAGCAGGTGAGCTTCGACGCGAGCGGGTCGACGGACTCCGACGGCTCGATCGCGAGCTACGAGTGGAACTTCGGCGACGGGACCACCGCCTCAGGCGCGTCTCCATCGCACACCTACGAGAGCGCGGGCACCTACACGGTGACGCTCACCGTCACCGACGACGACGGCGCGACCGCGACGGCGACCCAGCAGGTGACAGTCTCGGCGCCGCAGACCCAACAAGTGGTCTACCGGCTGAACGCGGGTGACTCCTCGATCACCGCCGTCGACGACGGGCCGGACTGGGAGAACGATACCGAGTATCTCCAGGCGGCCGGTCAGCAATCGACGCCCGAAACGTGGGGTGCGAACTACTCGATTGGGGAGGAGGTTCCTGACTCCACACCCGATGCCATCTTCGAGAGCGAGCGGTGGACGGAAGCTGGACCGATCGACTACGACATCCCGGTGACTGCCGGGGAGACCTACGAGGTCCGGCTGTACTTCATCGAACAGTACGACCCGGCCCAGACCCCCGGTGACCGGGTGTTCGACGTCACGATGGAGGGGCAGACGGTCCTGAACGACTACGACACTGTCGCCGAGGTCGGCTACAAGAACGCCACGATGGAAACCATCGAGGTGACTCCCCAGGACGGAACTCTCGACCTCACGTTCACGCAGGACGGCGGCTCCGAGAAACCGTTCGTCTACGGCATCGAGATCCTGACCGAGGACGGCCAGCAGGCGAATCAGCCGCCGACCGCCGGCTTCCACGTCCACGATCCGGTGGCCGGCCAGTCGGCCACGTACCACTCAGAGTCGACCGATTCGGACGGGCAGATAGCCAGTTACGAGTGGGACTTCGACGGTGACGGCACCTTCGAGGAGTCGACGACGAACGCCCAGATCCAGCACACGTTCGACTCGGGCGGCGACTACGACGTGACGCTGAAGGTCACCGACGACGACGGCGCGACCGACACGGCAACCAAGACTGTGACCGTCGCCAGTCAGCCCTCTGAGCAGGTCGTGTACCGCGTGAACGCTGGCGGTCCGGAACTGCAGGCGACGGATGGCGGCCCGAACTGGGCGGTCGACAACGCGACAGACGGAAGTCAGAGTCCATACCTCGTCGGCGACGGTGACGTGACGGTCCACGATACGCAGTTCACCGTCACGGACAGCGTGCCCCAGTCGACTCGCGACCAGATCTTCGTGACAGAGCGCTACGTCGACCAACAGATGTCGTGGGACTTCCCGGCGACGCAGGGCGAGACCTACGAGGTCCGGCTGTACTACGTCGAACAGTGGGATCCCAACGCGCAGGAAGGCGCCCGCATCTTCGACGTGGCTGCCGAGGGTCAGACGGTCCAGAACGACTACGACGTGATGGCCGACGTCGGCTTCGACAACGCGACGATGAAGAGCTTCACCGTCACGGCCGACGATGGAACCCTCGACATCGACTTCTCGCAGGACGGCGGGGGCGCGTACCCGCTGATCTACGGCATCGAGATCATCCAGCAGGGAGAGGGCGGGAACCTTCCGCCGACGGCCTCGCTCTCGACGTCGACCACGTCGGGTACCACTGGCCAGTCGATATCCTTCGAGGCGAGCGGATCGAACGACCCCGACGGCTCGATCGCGAGCTACGAGTGGGATTTTGACGGCGACGGGGTGACTGACGCGACCGGACCGAGTGTCTCGCATACCTTCCAGAGTGCGGGCACCTACACGGTCGAACTCGCGGTCACAGACGACGGCGGCGCGACCGCGACAGCCACCGAACAGATATCCGTCACCGATCCCTCGGCCGGAACCTTCACCACCGAACAGATGGCTGGCGGTCTCGACCAGCCCGTCGCGATGGAGGTCCTGCCGGACGACAGAATACTCATCGTTGAACGTGGCGGCGACGTCCTGATCGCCGAGGAACAGGGGAACTCCCTCTCGACTTCTGAGTACCTCTCGTTGTCGAGCGTCAGTACGAACGGCGAGCAGGGCCTTCTAGGCGTGACAATCGACCCCAACTTCGAGTCGAACGGGTACGTCTACCTCTACTACACGAACGAGAACACGGACACGAATCAGATCTCACGGTTCGTTCACCAGGAGAACGGCGGCGGCCTGCAGAGTACGGCCGATCCCACGACCGAGACGAAAATATGGAACAGCTCGATCCAGGGCGACGCCACGTACCACCACGGAGGTGGGCTCGACTTCGGACCTGACGGGAAACTGTACCTTTCGACCGGCGAGCAGTTCACGGCTTCCCGAGCACAGGATCTGAGTTCGACCGGAGGCAAGATCATCCGGATCAACAAGGACGGCTCGATCCCGTCCGATAATCCGTACGTCAACGACGGCGATCCGAACACCCGCGGTGACGTCTGGGCCTCCGGGCTGCGCAACCCCTTCCGTGCGGAGTGGGACCATCAGACGAACCGCTTCTTCGTCGCCGAAGTCGGGCTGGACACCGCCGAGGACATCCACCTCGGTAAAGCGGGAGCCAACTACGGCTGGCCCGACTGCGAAGGCGAGTGTAGCGATCCGGCCTACGACGATCCGGTCTACACGTACGGTCACGACGTCGGTGAATCGATCACCGGCGGTGACTTCTACCGCGGATCGCAGTTCCCCAGCGAGTACGAGGGTGCGTACTTCTACGGTGACTACGTCTCCGGATGGATCAAGTACCTGACCTTCGACTCGGACGGGGACGTCACCGGCAGCCACGACTTCAAGAGCGACGCGAACAACGTCGTCGAGATCGACCAGGGCCCCGACGGATCGCTCTACTACATCGACATCAGCGGTTCGGTCCACCGCGTCTCCTTCCAGCCAGCCGAGGAGGGAAGTGCAACCGTTTCGCTCAACGAGGGGAACAGCAACATCGACACGAGCACCTGGAAGAGCGGAGCCGTCGAAATCGAAAACACCGGCGACAAGCAGATCGAATCGGTGACGTTCGACCTCTCGACCGCCGCAATGCCCGATGTCGTCTTCGGACCACTCACGGACAGTGGGACGCCGGGCAACGCGGTCAAGGACGCCTCGGGCGCAGGAGCGTTCCAGACGTCCTACAGCCAGCCGCACGAGGGTAACCCCGACGACGGTTACGATCAGCTGACGTTCACCTACGACGACTTCCAACCCGGCGAGACGTTCACGGTATCGCTGGACACCGACGCCCTGAGCGTCAAGGGCGCGACGCCGATCCAGCAGGGGCTCGAGATCTCCGGTCTCGAAACGACGGGAGCCACCGTCACGATCGAGTACGCCGATGGAACGACGCAGACGACGTCGCCGTTCAGCGACGGGAGCGCGGCCGGCGCCGTCGCAACGGCCAAGTCGGACGTGCCGGCAGCACCGAATCTCGACGTCCAAGGAGTGACGCTGGACGGGGGAGCGCTCGACGCACGACACAGCGCGGCGACCGTCTCCTCGGCCCAGCAGACCGTCGAGATCAGTGGAGAGCCCGGTTCGACGGTTCGAGTGCTGCGCTTCGAGGGCGAACTCAATCTCGAAGGCGTGAGCGGCTACGACCTCGAACCCTACGAGGCGAATCGGATCCTGAACTTCGACGAACAGACGATCACTCTCGACAACAACGGTGAGGCGACCGTCGACGTGACGCTCACGAACGGCAGCGCGGCCGGCGGTCTCAACTACATCGTCGCGGTCACCGAGGACGCGCAGGGCGACACCGGTCTCACGTCGGACCCGATCGTCCTCGACTACGACCCCGGCGCCGCCCAACCGTCGGGCGGCGAGGCGACCGTCGCCATCACGACGACCGAGGCGGCCTTCCCCGAGGGGAAGGTCACGCTGCAGGACGCGACCACCTACTTCGAGGACTCGGTCCAGATCACCAACACCGGCGATCAGCAGATCGAGTCGCTCACCATCGACAAGAGTACGTCGCTGATCGAGAATATGGTCTACGATCCGACGGGGTGTGCCGGTGACGGCGGCTGTAACCCCGGCGCTACCGACATCCGGATCGTGAACGAGGACGGCGCCGTTCTGACCAGCCACGAGTTCCAGAAGCCGGTCAACGGCGTCGACGGCACTGACGGGTACAAGGCGCTGCATATGGAGTTCGACGACTTCGACCCCGGCGAGACGATCACCTACGCGTCAGACGGCGACCCGAACACCATCAAGGGCGGCGGCGGCCAGCAGTCCGTCCTCGCCGGCCCCGAGTCCGGCATCGATCTCACGGGCACGACTGTCACCGCGTCGTTCGCCGACGGCACGACTGCATCCTCGGGCACCTTCAACGAGGGCAGTCTCGCCGGCTCGACCGGCGTCGCGAGAGCGAACGCCCCCGACGCACCCAGCATCGACGCGCAGGACGTGACCCTCCAGGCGACCACGCTCTCGGACAGACACACCGCCGCGACCGTCGCCGACGCAGATCAGACCATCGAGATCAGCGGCCCGCCCGGCGAGACGGTGCGGCTGATGCACGCGGAGGCGACGCTCCTGCTGGAGGACGTTCCGACGTACGACGGCACGCCGGGCTACGACATCGAACCCTACGAGGCGAACAACGTCGAGAACTACACGATCACGGACGTCCAACTCGACCAGAACGGTGAGGCCACCGTCGACGCGACGCTCACCAACCTGACCGGTGAGCTGACCTCGCCCGCGGACGAGAGCGGGTTCAACTACTTCGTCGCCACCGTCCAGGGCGACGACGGACACGCCGGGACGGCTTCGAACGTGATCGTTCTGAAGCTAGAGGAAGGTTCGCAAACGCCCAGCATCCAGTCGGTCGACGACCAGTTCCTCACCGAGGGCGACTCGACGACCGTCACGGTCGAGGCGACCGACCCCAACGGTGACGCGCTGACGCTGTCGGCGTCGAACCTCCCGGGCTTCGCGAGCTTCACCGACAACGGCGACGGCACGGGCACGCTGACGGCATCGCCGCAGACCGACGACGCGGGGGACTACGATATCACGCTGTCGGCCTCCGACGGCGAATACACGACGACCCAGCAGGTGTCGATCAGCGTGGCCGAACCCGGCGGCGACCAGGTCGTCCACCGTCTGCACGCGGGAAGCGGTACGATCAGCGCGATCGATGGCGGTCCTGACTGGGGATCGGATTCCCAGTATATGACGACGGCGGGAGATACGTCAGACTGGTCGGGGACGACCTACACGGTCGGACCCTCGGTCCCGGCGAGCACTCCCGACGCCGTGTTCGAGACGGAACGCTACCCCACCAGCGGGAGCACGATCGACTACGACTTGCCGGTCACCCAAGGTGAGACCTACGAGGTTCGCCTGTACTTCATCGAACAGTACAGCGATACGCAGGATCCCGGCGATCGGGTGTTCGACGTCACGATCGACGGCCAGACCGTTCTGAACGACTACGACGTGGTCGCCGATGTCGGGTTCAAGAACGCGACGGTGAAGTCCTTCGAGGTGACCGCCGACGACGGGACGTTGGATCTCTCGTTCTCGCAGGCGAGTGGCGCATCTCCGTTTATGTACGGAGTCGAAGTCGTGAAGCCGGGAGCCAGTAACCAGGCCCCGAACGCCTCGGTAACTGCGTCTGCGACTAACGTCGAAACCGGCCAGACCATCGACTTCGACGCGTCCGGATCGAACGATTCCGACGGGTCGATCGCGAGCTACGAGTGGGACTTCGACGACGGGACCACGGCCACGGGTCCGACCCCCTCACACAGCTACGACAGCGCGGGTACCTACACGGTCGAGTTGACCGTCACCGACGACGACGGCGCGACCGACACCGCCACCACGACGGTCACGGTCGCCGAGCCGACGACGTCGTCGATTCTCTACCGTCTGAACGCCGGCGGTCCGGAGATCACGGCGACCGACGGCGGCCCGGACTGGATGGCCGATAACGACTCCGCAACGAGCCAGTACCTGGTCGACGACAACAATGTGGGAACGACCAACTGGCTGACGTTCCAGGACGGACCGCTGAACTACGAGGTCGGGGCGGCCGTCCCCGCGAGCACGCCGGACGCCGTCTTCGAGTACGAACGGTACGCTACCGACGACGACCTGGCGTACTCGTTCCCGGCCACGCAGGGCGAGGCTTACGAAGTCCGCCTGTATTACATCGAACAGTACGATTCGGCGGACGGATCGGCCGACCGCGTGATGGACGTGACGGTGGAGGGGCAGACGGTCCTGAGCGGCTACGACACCTCCAGCGAGGTCGGGTTCAAGAACGGGACGATGGAGAGCGCAGAGGTCACCGCCGACGACGGCACGCTCGACCTCACGATCACCGACGTCAGCGACGACAACAGCGCGAACCTCTTCGCCATCGAAGTGCTGGAAGCGACCGGCGGTGCGGCGAATCAGGCACCGAACGCGTCGGTCACCGCGTCGGCGACGGACGTCGAGACCGGCCAGAGCATCGACTTCGACGCCTCTGGGTCGAACGATCCCGACGGCTCGATCGCGAGCTACGAGTGGGACTTCGACGGCGACGGCACGACCGACGCCACTGGTGCGCAAGCGTCGCACGCCTTCCAGAGCGCGGGCACCTATCAGGTGAACCTCACGGTCACCGACGACGACGGTGCGATCGCCTCGACCCAGCAGACCGTCTCGGTCAGCGAACCGACGTCGTCGAACGTCGTCTACCGAGTCAACACCGCGGGATCGGAGATCTCGGTCTCTGACGAACCGAACTGGGAGACCGACTCGAGCTACCTCCTCACCAACGGGGGAGTGACCACGCACGACAACCAATTCAACGTCACCGACAGCGTCCCGGCGGGGACACCGGAGCAGATTTTCGTCACCGAGCGGTGGCCGTCTTCCGGTTCCACCCTCGACTACGAGTTCTCGGTGACGTCGGGCGAGACCTACGAAATCCGGCTGTACTTCATCGAGCAGTGGAGCCCCAACGACGAGGAGGGGACCCGGATCTTCGACGTGACCGCCGAGGGCCAGACGGTCCTGAACGACTACGACATTATGACCGACGTGGGCTTCGACAACGCGACGACGAAGTCCTTCGAGGTGACCGCCGACGACGGCACCCTCGATATCTCGCTCAGCAAGGACGGTGGCAGCGCCAATCCGTTCGTGTACGGCATCGAGATCGTCGAGAAAGGGAGCTGATACGATGAGGAAACGAACCACCGCGAACGGCTCTTCGGAGGAATCGACGCGGAACGAGCATAGCATCAGTCGGAGAGACGTGCTTCGCGGCACGTCGGCACTCGGCGTCGCCGGAATGGCGTCGAGTCTGACCGTGGGACGGGCCCAGGCGGCGCCCGACGAGACGACCTTCGTGAGCGTCCCGGATATGTACAACTGGGACATCGCCAACCCCCAGTCCGGCTGGGAGGACGCGGTCGACTGGTTCTTCGACCAGCTCACGTCGGTGGAGGGTGCCGAGTTCGCCCTCTCCGCTGGAGACATTATGGACGCCCGCTGGTGGTCCGATAAACAGCAGGTCAAGACGCGGGCAGACGAATACTGGCGTGGCTACAAACAGCGGTTCGAGAACAGCAATCTCCCGGTGTACGTCGCTCCTGGCGACCACGAGCGGGGCGACAACGACTGGCCCGACTGGAAACTGGACCTGGTCCCCACGTTCGAACAGAAGTTCGTGGAGATCTTCGATCACCCTACGAACGGTCCGACGGGAAAAGAGGAACTGGCCTACTACTTCGTTACGGACAACGCCCTGTTCGTCACGGTCGATACGTGGGAGCTGAAGAACGGAGAGGTGCACCTGAGCGTTACCGGCGACCAGCTCACCTGGTTCGAAAACACCCTCTCGAACCACCAGGACAAGGACTTCATCGTCGTTCAGGGCCACGTCCCGGTCATATCCGGCGTCAACACCCGGAATTCGAGCGGGCTATACCTGGAAGGTGGGCGGTCGTCCGGGTTCTGGCAGGCGATGAAGCGGTACGGAGTCGACGCCTACCTGTGTGGCGAACACCACGCCATCACCACCGACAAGGTCGACGGTATCTGGCAGATCGTTCACGGCTCCCTCTGGGGGACGCACACGAACCTGAACTACCTCGTGGGAACCGTGGGATCGGACACGCTCGAACTCGAACTCAAGGAGTTCGACGTGAGTTACGGCGGGGGGTACATCGACCACATCAATCGAGGTGATACGAATGCGCCCCGCGAGGAGATCACGATCTCCGACAGTGCCAAACAGAACGGTCCCGCCACAATCGAGTCAATCACGATCGACAGCGCTGCGTCCGACAACCCAGACAGCGGGGGTTGTCCGGTCACCGAAATCGTGCCCGACCTGACCGATAACGGCAACGACGGCACGATCGAAGGAACCGTCTCGCAGGTCTCCGCCTACGACAGCAACGGATTGCAGTTCGACGGCGGGTACGTTACCATCCCGGAGAGTCCCGGTATCGACGTGACAGATCCACCGCTCACGGTGGAGTGTTGGGTCAAGCCCACCGACCCGAAAGCCGGTGGGAACGGGTACGAGCCGTACGTTACGAAGGTTGGAGAAACGGGCCAGTACTCGCTCCACCGGACTTCTCTGGCGAACGACGCGAACGGTCAACTCGAGTTCGCGGTCAGCTCCGAGGGAGAATTCTATACGCCCCACTCGCCCGTGCCCGACGACTGGCAAGGAACCTGGCATCACCTCGCCGGTGTGTACGACGGCAGCGCGGTCAAACTCTACGTCGACGGGGAAGAGAAAGACAGCGTCTCGCTATCCAGTCCACTCGCGGATACGACGAGTCCGGTCGAAATCGGTCGTAACTTCGGGAACCCCACGCGAAAACTCACGGACGGGACGATCGTCGACCGGGTGCGAATCCACCGGGCAGGACTCGCGGCGAGCGAACTCGACCAGTCGGACCCCACCGAGAGTGAAAATCCCGTTCTGTGGTTCGACTTCGAGTCGATCGAAACCGACGCGACCGGTGCACCGACGGGTGACACGTACCTGAGTGATCTCGAGGCGATCGACTTCACTGTCGGCTACACCTTCGAGGATTTCGGCAGAGACGAGGCCGTCACAGGCAATCCGCTGCAAGTCGACGGCCAGACGTACGACAAAGGCATCGGGACGCACGCGACCTCGGAGATACGATACTGCCTGGATCGGAACGCCGCCCGATTCAAGGCGAAAGTCGGTATGGACGAGAAAGGCGGCGAGTTCACCGGCGGAACTGCAGGCGGGGACGGCGTCGTGTTCCGGGTGCTCGGTGACGGGCAGATTCTCACCGAGCAGGGCCCGGTGACCCATCCGGAAGGGGCCGTCTCCATCGACGTCGACGTTTCCGACGTCAGCGTGCTCACGCTCGTCGCCGACGGCGGTGGCGATACTTCCTACGACCACGCTGACTGGTTACAAGCGCGCGTCACGACCCAGACCGTTCTCGAGGCGGTCGCAGGGCCCGACGGAACGGTGGGCTTCCAGGAAGTCCAGGAAGCCATCAATATGTGGGCGAGAGCGGAGCCCGTACCGGGAACCGGCGGCGAGACGATCGACTTCCAGCAGATCCAAAAGATCGTCAATCAGTGGGCGACCGGTGCGACCGTCGGCGACGGCAGTGAAGCCACGTCGGAATCGTTGACGTCGATAATCGACGCGGGGGGTGACTGAGGGATGACAGAAGCGTCGGCCGTGCCGATGACGGCAGGATCGCACTCCGCTCTCGCTCGAGGACAGCCGACGCTTCTCCCCGCCAGTCTCCGCGCACGAGGGCTGACGGCTGTCTCCGGCTCTACTACCGTCCCCAGTCCGGGAGGACCGCAGAGTAGACGCAGACGGCCGGAGCGGGACTGCCAAAAGGAGCGCTTCACGCGGCGAGACGGATTAACTATCAAATTAGTATGGTAAACAACAGAACAAAACCACAATGAATCACATCGCTCCACGCACCGGTCGGATCACCGCTGTGCTCGTAGCGCTGCTACTCGTCACATCGGTCTTCGGCCCGATCGGGACGGTGGCAGCAGAACCAGGCGTATCGATCTCCCAGACGGCCACGTCGGGAACGACGGTGGCCCCCGGAGAAACGATCACGATAGAAGCGACCATCGACTATACAGACGTCAACGGGCCCGGGATCAACGCCACAGTTCCCGACGGCTGGTCCGTCATCAGCCACAGCGACGACGGCGGCACGTACGGACCCCCACAGCCCGCGTGGATCTGGCTGGCTGGCGGCGAGACCGGTGCGAACGGGAATCACACTGTCTCGTACACGGTGCAGGTCCCCACTGACGCCTCGTCAGGTGACTACACGTTCTCTGCCGCCGGATCGGCCGGCAACCCCGCCGGCGGACCGCTTCTGGAGAGCACCGACGAACTGACCGTCACGGTCCAGGAGAACCAGCAGCCGAGTGCCTCGTTCTCGGTGACCCCGTCTGATCCGGGGGCCGGTCAGACAGTGAGTTTCGACGCCGCGGGATCGAGCGACCCTGACGGCTCGATCGACTCTTACAGTTGGGACTTCGGCGACGGGACGGCCGCGACTGGAGCCACGCCCTCGCACACCTACGATAGTAGCGGCAGCTACACCGCGACGCTCACCGTCACCGACGACGACGGTGCGACTGCGACGTCCCAACAGACGGTCTCGGTGTCCCAGGCGAATCAAGGACCCACAGCGTCGGTCACCCTATCGCCGACCGACCCAGAAGTCGGTCAGACGGTGAGCTTCGACGCCTCGGGATCGAGCGATCCAGACGGCTCGATCGCGAGCTACGAGTGGAACTTCGGCGACGGAACGGCCGCGACCGGGGCCACGCCCTCGCACGCCTACGACAGCACGGGCACCTACCAGGTGAACCTCACTGTCACTGACGACGACGGCGCGACCGCGACCGACACGACCGAGGTGACCGTCGAAGAGACCGAACCGACTCTGGATCCGAGCGTGTCGATCACCCAGACGGCGAGTTCGTCGACGTCGGTCCAGCCCGGCGACACGGTTTCCGTCGAGACAACAATCGACTACGCCGACGTCAACGGTCCCGCCATCGACGTCACGCTCCCCGACGGTTGGTCCGTCACGAGCCACACTGACGACGGCGGGGCGTACGGACCGCCAGAGCCCGCGTGGGTCTGGAGTCCAGAGGGCGGTGCGACCGGTGCGACCGGGAGTCACACCGTCTCCTACACAGTTCAAGTGCCCGCTGACACCTCCCCCGACGACTATACGTTCGCCGCCGAGGCCTCCGGCGTCGCCCCCGGCGATCAGTCGTTCGTGAACGACACGACCGACCTCACCGTCACGGTCCAGGCGCCGCCGAACCAGTCGCCGACGGCCGACGCCGGTAGCGACCAGACGGTCGAGGAGGAAACGGCAGTCACTCTCGACGCCTCGGGATCGAGCGATCCCGACGGCTCGATCGATTCTTACGCTTGGAGTCAGTCCGGTGGCCCGGCGGTCAGTCTCTCGGACACCGCCGCGGCCCAGGCGACGTTCACGGCTCCGAACGTCGACACCGAAACCACGCTCACGTTCACGGTCGAGGTGACTGACGAGGACGGTGAGACCGCGACCGACACGATCGAGGTGACTGTCGAACCGACCGCGCCGACTCTGAACCCGAGCGTCTCGGTCGCTCAGACGGCGACCTCGCCGACGTCGGTCCAGCCCGGTGACACGGTTTCCGTTGAGGCGACTATCAACTACGCCGACGTCAACGCCCCCGCTATCGACGTCACGCTCCCCGACGGCTGGTCCGTCGCCAGCCACAGTGACGACGGTGGCACCTACGGTCCCCCACAGCCCGCGTGGGTCTGGGGCCAACAGGGCTCGGAGACCGGTCTCACCGGCATCAACACCGTTACGTACACAGTGCAGGTGCCCGCTGACACCTCCCCCGGCGATTACACGTTCGCCGCCGAGGCATCTGGCGTCGACCCCAGCGACGATTCGTTCACGACTGATACGACCGACCTGACCGTTACCGTCCAGGCACCCGTCAATCAGGATCCGGTAGCGTCGGTCTCGGCGACACCGTCCGATCCCGAAGTCGGTCAGACGGTGAGCTTCGACGCCTCGGAGTCGAGCGACTCTGACGGGTCGATCGCTTCGTACTCGTGGGACTTCGGGGAGGGAACCACCGCGACCGGGGCCAACCCCTCGCACACCTACGACAGCGCAGGCACCTACACGGTGACGCTCACCGTCACCGACGACGACGGCGCGACCGCGACGGCGACCCAGCAGGTCACCGTCAGTCCAGCGCCTAACCAGGCCCCCTCGGCCGGGTTCACGTCGTCGCCGTCTGCTCCCACTGTCGGTCAACAAGTGACTCTCGACGCGTCCGGCTCGAACGATGCTGACGGCAGCATTGAGAGCTACCAGTGGACGATCGAGACGCCCGGCACGACGGGCGAGACCACCCTCCTCGACACCGACTTCGAGGCGGACTCGCTGGCGGCCGCTGGCTGGACTCACGGACCGGCCGACGGAACGGCGTCGGCCGGCGTAAGCGACGCCACGTCGAACTCGGGCAGTCAGTCGGCCTTCCACCAGGGCGGCGCCGGCGCGTTGGTTTCCCCATCGGTCGACGCCACGGGATCCCAGTCGATCGAAATCGACTACTGGGTCCAGAAGGGCCACGACGACTTCAGCGAGAACCCCGACGCGAACGACGAGGAAGACCTCGTCGTGGAGTTCCTGGCGTCCAGCGGCAACTGGGTCGAGATCGGGAGAATCGAATCGACGGCATCGCCCGGTGCGATCGTCGACGAGAGTGTCGTACTCTCGGACGCCGCTGCACTTCACGACGGCTTGCAGGTTCGCTTCCGCCAGCAAGGTGCTGACGCTACGAACGGCGACTACTGGCACGTTGACGACGTCGCGATCACCACGACTACCGAGCAAAATCAGGACATAACGATGACAGGAAATACGGCGACGTTCACTCCGTCGACGACTGGTGACTACGAGGTCACGCTCTCCGTCACCGACGACGACGGAGCGACGGATTCGACGTCGCAGACGATAACCGTTGACGAATCGACACCGGACGATCAATCGATCTCGCAGGCCGTTGCGAGTCTGAACGACGCCGGTGACGACTCCGTGATCGGTACCCAGGAGATCCAACAGGCGATCGATCTCTGGGTTGGGAACGATCCCGTCCCAGGTACCGGCGGCGAGACCATCTCGACTCCGCAGATTCAACAACTCATCGACAGTTGGGTCGGGGACGAGACTGTCGACTCCGCCAACGGAGGTGAAAACGAATGATCGACGGAACGCCACGCAGCAGGCGCTTCGCAGCGGTCGTGTTCGCGCTGGTGGTCGGACTGTCGGTTCTCTCACCGGCAGCCGCTATCCCACAGCCAGCCGACGCCGTCGGTATCGAGCAGACCGCGGGCCAGTCGGTGGTTTCACCGGATCAGACGGTCACGATCGAAACGACGATCAACGCCAGCGGCTACAACGCACCGGCGCTGGCGGTCGAACTCCCCGACGGGTGGTCGATCCAGAGTCAGTCGGCGCAGGGGCCAGCTACTTTCAAGCCCTCGACCAACGAGTGGGTCTGGCTGACTAGTGGCGAGTACACCGTCACCTACTCCGTAGCGGTCCCGTCCGACGAGGCCGACGGTGACTACAGCATCACCGCCGACGGCTCGGCGATCGACCCGTCCGACGACAGCTTCGTCGACAACGGTGCGTCGACGACGATCACCGTCCAAGCGCAACCGACCAACCAGCCGCCGAACGCAGACGCGGGCGACGACCAGACGGTCGACGAAGGGTCGACCGTGACGCTCGACGCCTCCGGATCCGACGATCCGGACGGCGACAGCCTGAGTTACTCCTGGAGCGTGACCGACGACGCGAATACGGGCGTGACGCTCTCCGACGACTCCTCGGAGACGCCCTCGTTCACCGCCCCCGACGTCGACGGCGACCAGACGCTCTCGTTCCAGGTCCAGGTCTCCGACGGCGAGACCACCGACACCGACACCGTCGAGGTTACAGTCCAGGATACCGACGACGGAGACCAACCGCCAGCGGCCGGCGTGACCGTTTCGCAGTCGGCTCAAGCGGCGTCGGTCGCGCCCGGTGAGACGGTGACGTTCGACGCGTCGATATCCACGACGGCCGCGAACGCGCCGGCGCTCGACGTGACGCTACCGTCGGGCTGGTCGATACAGAGCCAGTCCGCCGACGGTCCCGCCACGTTCAAGCCGGCTACCAACGAGTGGGTCTGGCTTTCGGGCGGTGACTACACTGTCACTTACACCGTGAGCGTGCCTTCCGGTGCGACCGGCGGGCAATACGACGTCACCGCCGACGCGTCGGCTGTAGACCAAGCCACCGACGAATTCGTCAGCGACTCGACGACGACGTCGGTCACCGTCCAGGCGCAGCCAACGAACCAGCCGCCGTCCGCCGATTTCACCGTGTCTCCGACCGAACCCGAAGTCGGCCAGACGGTGACGTTCGACGCGTCCGCTTCCACGGACGACGGTTCCATCACGTCCTACAACTGGGACTTCGCTGACGGTGAGACCGCCTCTGGCGAATCCGTCACCCACACGTACGACGACGCGGACGCCTACCCCGTAACCCTCACCGTCGTCGACGATGACGGTGCGATGGATATGAACGTCCAGACCGTCTCCGTCAGCGAACCGACGGAGCCCGAACCCGACCAGTCGACCGCGGTGTCGCTGTCGCCCAGCGACGACCTCGTCGCCGTGAACGGCACGACCACGTACGACGTGGTGGTCGAGAACGCCGACGGCGGCGTCGGCGCGTACAGTCTCGCCCTCTCCGTCGACGACGGCGAGATCGCCACCATCACGGACGTCTCGGCCGACGAGGACGCGATGTCTGACGTCCAGGTCTCCGCCGACGGCAGTTCGGCATCGGCCGACGTGGCGCTGCTCGACACCGAACAGACCGGTTCCGTCACCGTCGCGACCGTGACGGTCGCGGGCGAGGCGGACGGCGAGGCCGAGATCGGCCTCGAGATGTCCAGCCTCGGGACCGAGTCGGGTGACGCGTACGACGTCACGGCCGAGAACGGCGCGACGCTCACCGTCTCCGAGCTCGTCGTCGGCGGCGCCGAGCAGCCCGCGCAGGACCCCGACGACGACGGCGTCTACGAGGACGTGAACGGTGACGGCTCCGTCGACGTGCTCGACGTCCAACTGCTGTTCGCCGAGCGCAACAGCGACGTCGTCCAGAACTCGCCCGTCGCCTTCGACTTCAACGGCGACGGCGAGTTCGACATCCTGGACGTCCAGAGTCTCTACTACGGGGAGGTCGCCTGAAGGACGATGACCGCGATAACAGACCGACGCTACGCTCGGTACGGCGCCTGCGCGCTCGCTCTCGTCGTGCTTCTCGGCGGGGCAGTCAGCGTTGCGGCCGCCGCGAGCACCACGAACGTCGACGCGACTGCGGAGACTGACCGCCTCTCCCCAGGCGACACCACGGCCATCGACGTCGTGGTCGAGAACGCCGACGGCGGCGTCGGTGCGTTCGAGGCGACGGTGACGCTGTCGGATCCGGGCGCTGCGTCCGTCGCGGACGTGACTCTCTACGGTGATCCGAGTCTCAGCAACGTGACCGAACGAGCCGACGGCGTCGAAGTGAGTTCGGCGCTCGCGGACACCGAAGACACCGGACGCGTCACGATCGCGACGGTCGTCGTCAGCGCGGACGAACCGGGAGAGACGGACGTCGACGTGACGATCGACGTTCTCGGCGACGAGGACGGCGAAGCGTACGCCGTCGAGACGGTCGACCGTCCGACGCTCTCGGTCGTGGCCGACGACTCGGATGAGGACGATTCGAGCGACGAGGACGACGAGACGACCGTCACTAGCGTCAGCGAGGCGGTCGACGACAGCGACGACACGGAAGACGTCGCGAACGACCAGGGCGGCGACTCGATTGACTCCGACGAAGCGGAAGGCGACAGCACCGGCGGTGATGGTGCTGACGGGACCGCGAGTTCGTCCGACGGCGAGCAGGCCGAGGGCGGACTCGCAGCGGACCAATCGGCCGAGGATCGGGGAACCGTCGAGCGGTTCGCGACGTCGCTCCCCCAGCGGCCGTCCCTCCTAGGCACGCTCGGTCTCCTCATCGCCGTCGCTCTCGGTACCCTCTATCGACGTCTGCGGGTCTAAGCGCCCTCTTCTCGGCCTCCTTTTCGACGTGCGACGTATAATCCAGTCGAGATGACTGGAGCGCGATCGGAGAGATCGACATACTGCGGTGAGGACCGTCAGCACCGGTCGTCGCGCAAGCGTGAGTTTATAGGCAATCGCGGAGCCAGGTGAGGTATGGAACTCTTCGGGACCGCTGGAATCCGCGGGTCGGCGCGAGAACGGGTGACGCCGGAACTCGCGCTCGCCGTCGGGCGTGCGGTCGGCGCCGACGCGGTCGAGTCGGCCGAGACGGGAGAGAACGCCTCGCGGCGCCCGGTGGTGGTCGTCGGACGCGACGGACGAACCACGGGGCCGGCGCTCGCGGCGGCCGTGGAAGCCGGTCTCGAATCCGCCGGCGCGGACGTCCGCCGGATCGGCGTCGTGCCCACGCCGGCGCTCGCGTACGCCTCTCGGGGGCGTTACGGGGTGATGCTCACCGCCTCGCACAACCCGCCGACGGACAACGGAATCAAGGTCTTCGTCGACGGCGAGGAGTACGACCGGGGGCGCGAGCGGGGCGTCGAAGCCCACGTCGCGGCCGAGGGTTCGCCAGTCGCGTGGGACGAGTGGGGGATCGCGGAGACGAGCGACGTCCTCCCCGCCTACCGCGCGGCGGTCCTCGAGTACGCGAAGACGCACGGCGCGGACGCGACGGGGCTCGACGTCGCGGTCGACCTCGGCAACGGGATGGGGGCGCTCGGGACGCCGCAGGTCCTCCGCGAACTGGGCGCGCGGGTCGTCACCCTCAACGGACAGATCGACGGCCACTTCCCCGGCCGCGAGTCGAAGCCGACGCCCGAGACGCTGGCCGACCTCCGGGAGTTCGTCAGCGAGGGCGACTTCGCCTTCGGTATCGGTCACGACGGCGACGCGGACCGGATCGTGATCGTCGACGACGAGGGCGACGTCGTCCACGAGGACACCGTCGTCGCGATCCTGGCCGCCCACTTCGTCCGCGCGTCGGACGCGGCCGACCCGGTCGTCGTGACGACCCCGAACGCGTCCGGTCGGATCGACGAGCGAGTCCGCGATGCCGGCGGGCGCGTCGAGCGGGTGCGTCTCGGCGCGCTCCACGAGGGGATCGCCGCGGCGCGTCGCGACGGTGGCGACGTCGTCTTCGCCGCCGAACCGTGGAAGCACATCCACCCGGCCCACGGCGGGTGGATCGACGGGGTCGCCTCGGCGGCCGTCCTGACCCGACTCGTCGCGAGCGAGGGCCTCGACGGCCTCCGCGCGCCCGTCACCGAGCGACCGTACCGGAAGGTGAGCCTCGACTGCCCCGACGGCCGCAAGGCCGACGCGATGACACAGTTGGAGACGGCGTTGCCGGAGGCGTTCCCCGATGCCAGCGTCGAGACGGAGTACGGGGTCCGACTGGAGTTCGACGACGGGTCGTGGACGCTGGTCCGCCCCTCCGGAACGGAACCGTACGTCCGCGTGTACGCCGAGGCCGACGACGTCGATGCGTTCGTGGCGTCGGTCACCGAGGTCGTCGCCGCCGCAGTCGAGGGAGACGGCCACTGAGTTTCCGGCCCTCGATCCGCGGTGTCCGTTCGATCGACGGCTCCCGTCGGATACTCGTCCACTTTTCGAGCGGCAGACTGCGGGTGCAGAGACAGAAGCGACGAATTTATGCACATCTCTCTGCCCATTGTTCTATAGGAGTACACAGCTATGGATAGACGTACATTCGTGAAGGCGACGGGCGTCGCGGGTATCGCGGGACTGGCAGGGTGTAGCGGCGGTCCGACCGGCGGCACCGACACCGCGACGGACGCCCCGGAAACCGGCGACGGTGACAGCGGCGGCGACTCAAGCGGCGAGGAGACGACGACCGCGGAACCGACCGACGACGGCCCGGCGGCCAACATCGGGATGGTCTACGCGACGGGTGGTCTCGGCGACGGGTCGTTCAACGACCAGGCCCAGCAGGGGGCGCTCCAGGCAGAGGAGGAACTGGGCATCTCGTTCAACGAGGCGCAGCCGGACGAGGTCTCACAGTTCAGCACGTTCCAGCAGCAGTTCGCGGGGTCGACGGACCCGAACTACGACCTGGTCTGTTGTATCGGGTTCCTTCAGGCCGACGCGCTTTCCGATTCCGCCGAGTCGTACCCCGAGCAGAACTTCATGCTCGTCGACTCGGCAGTCGACGCGCCGAACGTCAACAACTACGTGTTCGCCGAGCACGAGGGATCGTATCTCGCGGGTCTGATGGCGAGCCTCCTCACGACCCAGGAGTTCTCCGCCGGTGCGGGCTCGACCGCGGGCGATTCGACGAACGTCGGCTTCGTCGGCGGCGTCGAGTCGGACCTGATCCAGAAGTTCGAGGCCGGCTTCGTCGCGGGCGTCCAGGCCGGCAGCGACGACGTCGACGTCAGCACGAACTACACGGGGAGTTTCAACGACCCCGCGGCCGGGAAGGAGGCCGCGACGGCGATGTACAACAGCGGTGCCGACATCGTCTACCACGCCGCCGGGAACACCGGGACGGGCGTCTTCCAGGCCGCCCAGGAGCAGGAGAAGTTCGCGATCGGCGTCGACCGCGACCAGTCGATCACGAAGCCCTCCTACTCGGACGTCATCCTCGGCAGTATGGTCAAGCGCGTGGACACGGCCGTCTACACCTCGATCCAGTCCGTCGTCGAGGGCAACTTCGAGGGCGGCAACACCAGCGAACTCGGCCTCGACCAGGAGGGCGTCGCGCTGGTCTACGGCGACCAGCTCGGTTCCGAGATCCCGCAGGACGTCGCCGACCAGGTCGCGACCGCGCGAGAGGACATCATCGCGGGCGACATCGACGTGCCGTCGTCGCCGCAGTAAGCGCGAACCGGGCTCGGACCGCGTCGCTCGGACGGGCGGACCGAGTTTCCGTTCGGACCCGCGGACCGACATCTCGTTCGGACCGGCGCCGTTCGGTAACGACTCGTTTGTTCCGCGGCGACCGCAGCCGCGACCGGTCGATCCGAGCGTTCGCCCGCATACCCGGTCGAATATCCAAACCTATTCGTTCGTCCCCCGTACAAGGGCAGACAGATCTATGGATACAGCCGTCCACCTCGACGGGATTACCAAACGGTTCCCGGGTGTCGTAGCGAACGACGACGTGGACCTCGCCGTCGAGCGCGGGACTGTGCACGCTCTCCTCGGAGAGAACGGGGCGGGGAAGACGACGCTGATGAACGTGCTCTACGGCCTCTACGAGCCGACTTCGGGGCAGGTCTTCGTCGACGACGCCGAACGACGGTTCGACTCGCCGCGCGACGCTATCGACGCCGGGATCGGGATGATTCACCAGCACTTTATGCTGGTCGACCCGATGACCGTCACCGAGAACATCACGCTCGGCAACGAGCCGAAAAAGTGGGGCGGACTCGCCGTCGATCGGGCGGCCGCACGCGAGGCCGTCGTCGAACTCTCCGAACGCTACGGGTTCGACGTCGACCCCGACGCCCGGATCGAGGACGTCTCAGTCGGCGAACAGCAGCGCGTCGAGATTCTCAAGGCCCTCTACCGCGGCGCGGACGTGTTGATCCTCGACGAGCCGACGGCGGTGCTGACGCCGCAGGAGGTCGAGGAACTGTTCGAGGTGCTCGAAGAACTCACCGCCCAGGGGAAGACGATCATCTTCATCACGCACAAACTGGGCGAGGCGATGCGGGCGGCCGACGAGATCACGGTCCTCAGAGACGGCCGCAACGTCGGCACCGTCGACGCCGAGGGGACGACCCGCGAGAACCTCGCGGAACTGATGGTCGGGCGGGAGGTGCTGCTCGACGTCGACCGCCCGCCGGCGGAGACCGGCGACGTGGTCGCGTCGGTCTCGGACATCGTCGTCGAGGACGACCGCGGAGTCCGCGCGGTCGACGAGGTCTCGCTGGAAGTCCGGGAGGGCGAGGTGTTCGGCATCGCGGGCGTCGACGGGAACGGCCAGTCCGAACTCATCGAAGCCCTGACTGGCCTGGCCGCGCCCGAGGCCGGGCGGATCGAGTTCCTGAACGAGGACGTCACCGACGCCTCCCGCCGCCAGCGCATCGAGTCGGGGATGGCGTACATCCCCGAGGACAGACAGGAGCGCGGACTGGTGATGGACTTCGACCTCGTCGAGAACGGGCTCTTGGGGAGCCAGCACAGCCCCGAATTCGGACCGAACGGCCGGATCGACTGGCCGGCCACCAGAGAACACGCCGAGTCCATTATCGAGGAGTACGACGTGCGGCCGCCGAACCCCGATTCGATCTCGGAGTCGCTCTCCGGCGGGAACCAGCAGAAGTTCATCGTCGGCCGGGAGTTCTCCCGCGACCCCGAACTCGTGGTCGCCGCGCACCCGACCCGCGGGGTCGACGTCGGATCGATCGAGTTCATTCACGAGCGGTTGCTGGAACTCCGCAAGGAGGGCGTCGCGATCGTGCTGATCTCCTCGAAGTTGGAGGAGGTCCAGGGACTCTCGGACCGCCTCGCCGTGATGTACGAGGGCGAGTTCATCGACGTCGTCGACCCCGCCGAGACGACCGAAGAGGAACTGGGCCTGCTGATGGCGGGCGAGCGCCCGGACGCGGACGCCGCACAGCGCAGTGAGCAGTCGGTGCCGCAGGGCGACGGTGCGGACGCTGCCACGGGCGGTGAGCACGCGTGAACGTGCCCGACCGGGTCCGTGCCGTCCTGAAACGACTGGCCGGGGCCTCGGCGACCGAGCGGATCCTGATCAGCACCGCTGCACTCGTGCTCTCGATTCTCGTCGGCGCCGTGCTCGTCCTCATCGCGGGCCGGATGACGACGTGTACGGCCAGCGAGGCGGTGTACTACTTCGGTACCGGCTTCTGCTACGACCCCGTTGTCGTCTTCGATCGGCTGTTCCTCGGGGCGCTGGGCGACCCCCTCAGCGGCGGGTGGTCGCCCGACGGGCAGTTCTCGGTGACGCTCCGGGAGACGACGCTGCTCCTCTTTACGGGGCTCTCGGTAGCGCTGGCGTTCCGAGCGGGCATCTTCAACATCGGCACGCAGGGCCAGATGGTCGTCGGCGCCCTGGCGACCGCGCTCGGCGTCCTCTGGGTCTCGCCGCTGGTCTCGGGCGTCGTCGGCACGGTGCTTCTGGTCCCGTTCGGCGTGCTCGTCGGAGCCGTCTTCGGCGGCCTCTACGGCGCGATTCCCGGACTCCTGAAGGCGTACGCCGACGCCAACGAGGTCATCACGACGATTATGCTCAACTTCATCGCCACCGGGGTCACGCTGTATCTCGTCAGCGGGGCGTTCAAAGACCCCGAGAGCGCGGCGAACCAGACGGTCCCGCTGCCTGAGTACGCGCAGTTTCCAACGCTCTTCTTCGGCGGTCGGCAGGACTTCTCGCTCGTCGCCCTCGCCTTCGGCGTCGTCGCGGTCGGCGGGCTGTACTACCTGCTCGAACACACGGCCTTCGGCTACGACGTCCGGACGAGCGGGATCCAACCCGACGCTGCGGAGTACGGCGGCGTCGACGCCGCTCGAACCATCGTCGCCAGTCTCACGCTCTCCGGGGCGCTGGGCGGGATCGCGGGGGCGATGTACGTGATGATGATCCTCGGGACGTTCCAGACGGGGCTCCCCGACTACGGCTTCGACGGCATCACGGTCTCGATCCTCGCCGGCAACAACCCCCTCGGCGTCGGGATCGCGGCGCTGCTCTTCGGCGTGCTCAAGAGCGGGACGACGGTCGTCCAGTTCGCGACGGACGTCCCGCCGCAACTCGTCGGCGTCCTCCGCGGGCTCATCATTCTCTTCGTGGCGATGCCGGAGTTCTTCAGGCTCGTCGGCAAGCGGGTGACGGACACGGGATCGAAGGTCGTCGCCACCGACGGCGGCCGTCCGGACGGTGATTCCGATGAGTGAGGCCCCCGAGAGGTCGGACGCGGCGTCCGAGCCCGAATCCGCGCCCGAGAGCGGCTTTTTCGAGCAGTACTCGGCGCGCGCGCTGACGGCGGGGGTCACGGTCGCGGCGATCGTCGCGCTGCTTCTCGGCGGCTGGCTCTTTCCGGACTCGATCGTCGGCACCTTCGCGGACGTCCTCACGAGCGAGAACACGCTCTCGGCGGCGCTTCGACTCTCCGTTCCGATCGCCTTCGCGGCGCTCGGCGGGATCTTCTCGGAGAAGTCCGGCGTGATCAACATCGGGCTCGAAGGACTGCTCATCATCTCGGCGTTCACCGCGATCTACGTCACCGACGTCACGGGCGGGGTCTGGATCGGTTTCGGCGGCGGCATCCTCGCGAGCACGCTGCTCGCGCTGCTCTTCGCCGTGGTCACGATCGAGTTCCGCGCGGACCAGATCATCGCGGGGCTTGCGGTCTGGCTCATCGCGCTCGGCCTCGCGCCCTTCGCCTCGCAGGTCATCTACGGCGGTCCCAACACGCCGACGGTCCCGACGCCCGGAGCCATCTCGGTGCCGGTGCTCGCCGAAATCCCGTTCTTCGGCGCCCTCTTCTCCGCGTCGCCCTCGGTCTACCTGCTCTTCCTGGCGGTCGGTCTCTCGTGGTACGTCTTCGAGCGGACGACGTTCGGTCGCTGGGTCCGCGCCAGCGGCGAGAACCCGAAGGCGCTCGACACCGCGGGCGTGAGCGTCGCTCGCGTCAGGTACGCGGCGGTGCTCCTCTCGGGCGTCCTGGCCGGGATGGGCGGCTCGGCCCTGTCGCTCGACCTCGGGCAGTTCACCGGCAACGGCCCGACGATGGTCAACGGGAAGGGGTTCATCGCCATCGTGGCGTACCTGTTCGGCAACTACAACCCGATCGGCGCGTTCCTCTCGACGATGCTGTTCGCCGGCCTCGACGCGATGCAGACCGTTCTTCAGTTGCAGGGAATCGGCATCCCCCGACAGCTCATCCGGATCACGCCGTTCGTGGTCGTGATCGTCGTCCTCGCGCTCGTCGGGCGGACGCGGATCCCCGAGGCCGCGGGCGAGCACTACGAGTCCGGTGAGGAGTGACCTCAGGTGGTTCGGGTCGCCTTTCGATCCGATTCCGGCGGCGGCGGCCGAGGGATAAAGAGTTTTCCGCTCGCACGCGAGAGACGGAACGATGAGTACCTCCCACGAGTACGACGTCGTCGTCGTCGGTGCGGGGACGGCCGGCTGCTACGCGGCGGCCACCGTCGCCCGCGAGGGCCTCGACGTCGCGATCGTCGAGCGGAAATCCGCCGAGGAAGCCGGACACATCGCCTGCGGCGACGCGTTGAAGGGCGCGGACGCGTTCCCCGAATCGATCCCGAAGTCGCAGATCGAAGCGTCCTTCACGAACACGGGCGTCGATCACGGCCGCTTCGAGATCCCCCAAGAGGACACCGTTCTCGACATCCCCGTCCCCGGCGAACTCGCCGTCATCGACCGCTGGGAGTACGGTCGGCTGATCATCGAGGGCGCGGAGCGCGCCGGCACCGACTTCTACTACGACACGGTCGTCCAGGACGTCCGCCAGGACGACGACGGCACCGTAACGGGCGTCCGCGGCAGGCGGAACGGCGACGTCGTCGAGTTCAGCGCGGACGTCGTCGTCGACGGCGCGGGGTCGCTGTCGATTCTTCAAGATAAGACCGACTTCTCGAACTCCCGCTTCGACACGAACGTCTCCTACTCGCAGTTCTGTTCGGCCTACAGAGAGATCGTCGAAGTGCCCGAACCCGTCGAGTGGGACGACGCGCTCGTGTTCAAACCGACCGAACGCGCGGCGGGGTACCTCTGGTACTTCCCCCGGACGGAGACGACGATCAACGCCGGCCTCGGCTTCCAGATGAACGAGGAACCGATGAAACTCGTCGAAGACCTGAAACGGGACCTCACGACCCGCCCGGAGTTCGAGGGCGCGGAGGTGAAAGACAAGCTCGGCGCCGCGCTGCCGACGCGTCGACCGTACGACTCGGCGGTCGCGGACGGCTTCGTCGCCGTCGGCGACGCCGCCGGTCACGTCAACCCCACGACGGGAGGCGGCATCGCCGGCGCTGCCTACGCCGGCACGTACGCCGGCGAACAGGCCGTTCGCGCCATTTCCGAGGGCGACGTCAGCGAGGCGTCGCTGTGGCACTACAACGAGCGCGTGATGGATCACTTCGGCGCGCGCTACGCCGGTCTCGACGTCTACAACGTGCTCTCGACCGCCGTCGACGTCGACGACCTGATGGGTCTCTTGGCCTCGCTGCCGGGCGAGAAACTCGCCGAGGCCCTGTACTCGGGGACGACCTCCTTCGGTCCGACGCTGCTGGCGAAGACGGCGAAGGAGTCCTTCGGCTACTGGGGACAGATCCTGAACTTCTATAGAACGAAGAACCTCGCGGACGACCTGATGGAACACTACGCGCGCTACCCGCGCCGTCCAGAGGCGCTCGGCGTCTGGCAGGCGCAGCGCGACGCCCTGATGGACGACATCTACGAGGTCACCGGCGCGGAACCGAAGTACTGACCCGGCCGCGTTTCGGCTGTTTCGTTGCAGGCGCGAATGGACACCCTCAGCGCCCCGTGAGACCCACGGCGTCGACCCGCAGTTCGTGAGCGGGGAGCGTGTCCTCGTGACCGGTGGCCTGCTGGATCCTCACTTCGTCGGTATCGCTCTTTCCGGACGTAGTTGGGTGAGGCCGAAGCAGTAGACTAGCCGACGCGCCGTTTGAGGGCGAACAGGTACTTCGAATCGGCGATCCAGTCGTCGAGGGTCCCTTCCGTGATGTTCCCGGAGGAGTACACGCGCCCGTCCTCGAAGGCGATGACGTGCGTCGGCCACGGGCGGGACGGTTCCCAGCAGAACGCGATGCCCGTGCCCTCGCGCCCCTGTGCGACCATCCAAGACGCCGCGACGAGCGAGTAGTCCTCGCAGTCGCCGGTGCCCCGGGAGACGGTTTCCGCTGGCCGCTGGGCGAAGTCGCGAAAGCCGTTCCAGGGGTCCTCCGTCCACTCGTAGGTCGACTCTGACCACTGCTCGAAGTCGAACTCCGCCCAGAACGGATCGCGGTCCACGTAGCGGTTCGGAAACAGATACGTGAGGGGCGTCCATCGGCGTAGACGCATATGGCTAGGTCACTCCCCGAACGAATAGCTATGTCGCTGCGAGCGACGGCCCGTTTCCGGAGAGCGTTCCAATGCCTCCAGAAACCGCCGGCGTAGTTTATGATAACCGGGCGCAAACGTCTTCGCAATGGTCACGGTCACGGACACGCCGCCGCCGCCGATTCAGCGCGACGAGGACGCACTCTCTACGGCCCTCGACGAAGCGATTCCGCCCCGAATATACGACCGGAACCTCCTGATCGCGACGTGGAACGTCCGCGCGTTCGGCGGCCTCACCCGAAAGTGGGTGTCCGATGCCGACGATACCCCGAAGCGAGATTTACAGTCGATTCGTGTCATCGGCGAGATCCTCCGGCGTTTCGACGTCGTGGCCCTGCAGGAAGTCCGGGGCAACCTCGAGGCGCTCCGCGAGACGCTCGCATTTCTCGGCTCGGACTGGGGACTCATTCTGACCGACGTCACACGGGGCGCGCCCGGTAACGACGAGCGCCTCGGGTTCCTCTTCGACCAGCGAAAGGTCCAGATCAGCGGTCTCGCTGCCGAACTGGTGGTGCCCCGCGAGGAACTGGACGATATCGGTCCCGACGCCCTCCAGCGGCAGTTCGCCCGCACGCCGTATGCAGTGAGTTTCCGCTGTGGCGACGAGAGCTTCGTGCTCGTGACGCTCCACGTGCTCTACGGCGACTCCGCGACTGAACGGACCGGAGAGCTCCGAGCCATCGCAGCGTGGCTCGACCGATGGGCCCGCGACAGCGACGCGTGGGACCACAACTTCATCGCGCTGGGGGATTTCAATATCGACCGGATGGGCGACGAGCGCTACGACGCGTTCACCTCCACCGGCCTGCACGTTCCGGCGGACCTCCATCGGGTCCCGCGAACGCTGTTCAGCGACCCGGACAACCCGAACAAGCAGAAGTTCTACGACCAGATCGCGTGGTTCACGGAGGCTGACAGTCGCCCCGCACTCTCGCTCGCGCACGAGCGGAGTGGCTACTTCGATTTCAGGGACGCTGCGCTCCCGCGTCGCGATCTGAGCGACTTTCAGCTCTCCTGGCGAATCTCCGACCATTACCCGCTCTGGTCGGAGTTCAGCCTCTGACCGTCGAGGGTGAGCGCGGGCCGTCCCCCCCATCGAGAGAACTGCTTGTAATACAGTTCTATCGAGAATTCCGGTGACGACCGTGCCAGCACCCCGGTCAGAAGTATCGCTCGAGGATCCTGTCGGCCGTTCGAGCAGCGAGCGCCTGGCCCGTGTTCGTCGGGTTCGCACCGCCGACGCCGTTGGACAGTGCGGAGTGGTCGGCGACGAACAGCCGTTCGACGTCGTACGCCTCGCAGGTCTCGTCGACCACCTTCCCCATCCGCATCGTGCTGTGAACGTGGAGTGCCGTGGGCGGGGAATCGGAACGATGAACGTGGGCGGCACCCGCCTCGCGCAGGATTTCGGCGGCGATTTCGGCGAGTTCGTCGCGGCGCTGCCGGTCGCCCCGACTGGGCTCGTAGTTCACGAGCGGGATCGGGCCGTGTTCGTCCGGAAGCGCCTCCGAGACGGTCACGCCGTTGCGCTTGTGCGGCCGGTCGTCGCTCACGACGAGGATCTGGAGCATCCGTCGGTAATCGGAAAGGAGGCGCTTGAGTTCCGCTCCCGCGAGTCGGCCCATCGTATCCCAGGGGGCGTCGTCGGGGTCGTTCTGGAAGGCGAACCCGGACGCGCTGGCACCGAATCCCAGGATTGCACCGATGCCGGGACCGGTTCCAACCGTCTGGAGCATACCGAGGCCGGGGTAATCGAAGCGGGCGGCGATGTCTTGTCCCTGATGCTGGTCGACCGTCCGCTTGCCGAGGATTCCCTCGAGGTCGGCGGCGTCCCACAGCCCCATCACGTTGTCACCGAAGTGGATGGTCAGCCCGCGACCCACCCACTCGTTCCGCGGGAGATCCGTGTTCAGCCACAGCCGCGGCGTCTCGATGGCTCCCGCAGCGAGGATGACAACCTCCGCCTCGACGGACTCCGTGCGTCCAGTCCACGTGTCGCGGAAGGCGACGCCAGTCGCCGTGGGTGAATCGTCCAGGGCAGTCTCGGTCCGAACGTCCGTGACGAAGGCGTTCGGCCGAATCGTCACGTTGCCCGTGCGCAGCGCCGCGGGCACGAAACTGACGTTGCTCGCGCGCTTCGCCTTCTCTTCGTAGGGTGCCCCTCGCGGGTGGGGATTCCCGGCGATGTTCCCCAGCGCCAGGGTGTCGCCCCGGACCTCCGGGTAAGTGAAGCCCCCATCGTGCCCGGCGTCCACGTGGAGTTTCGCATCCGGCGGTCTGATGGCGTTCGGCTGGGGGCGGTAGCCCGGACCGGTGACGTTGTAGTCGTCGATGAACTCCCACCCGGCTCGGGCGGCACCGCGGAAGAACAGTTCCTCCTTGGCGGTGATCGGCGCGGGCGTCACCTCGCACAGCTCCTCGACCTCCCGGTAGTAGGGGAGCAGGTCGGCGTAATCGATCGGCCAGTGGCCCTGCTCGTCGATGGACGCGGGATAGGCCCGCGGATGACAGCCGGTGTAGTGGAGGGTCGTCCCGCCGACGCCCGCACACTGGAGGATAGCGCCGTCTCCCGGGAACTTCCGAAACCAGAAGCCCCGCTCGTGGTCCGCCGGGCCGAAGAGCAGTTTGTTTATCATCTCGAACTCACGGGTGGTGAACTGCTCATCCAGAAGATCACCACTCAAATCGGCTGTACTCGAAGAGGCTTCGCCGCCGGGTTCCTCGTTGGGTTTGGGCCACTGCTCGTTACCGTAGAACGGCCCCGCTTCGAGCAGGAGCACGGACAGGCCGGCCTCTCCGAGTTTCCAGGCCGCGACCGGACCGTCACCACCTGCGCCGACAACGACCGCATCGTAGCTCTCGGCGACCATCGTCACTCGGGATAGGGTTCCGTGTAGTCGCTCGTGTCGTACTCGTTCTCCCGGAACGATCCGGGCTGACGGGTTATGCGAACCGGTGAGGCGGCGTCCGAGTCGATGGTCGTCCACGTTTCGCCGTCCCCGAGCGTCCCGTCGTCGGTCCCGATGTATCCGCGGAGCGCGGCGTATCCGTCCGCGAAGCCGGGAAACCCGGTCTGCCGCCAGCTCTGGACGGCGGCCGGATCGTTGGGGTGAACGCGCTCGCTCGGGGGCTGTGTGAACTCGTCGTAGCCCTGCCACTCGCTGTAGTAAATCATCTCCGTGAACCCGACGACGAGCTGGCCGACGAGGCCGGCATCGAACTCGAACAGGTCGTCGACGCCGGGCGTGACCGAGAGTTCGAACTCATCGAGAATAGAGATGGCTCGCAGCCGGTCCTTGGAGGACAGCTTCGAGAACGTCCCGGCCGCGTCCCGGACCGCTTCCGGCGACGCCTCGCCCGGGTCGAGGAGCGACACTGGCCGGTCCGGGCTCGGCTCAGACTCGTTCTCGCTGCGGTCACATAGCGCTAGCGCCGCAAAGTCGAGCGCGTGTGCGATCGGGTCGGCCAGCTGGATATTGCCGTGCGGGCCGACGTGCGGGAGGCCTAACTGGAACCCGTCGTCGACGTACGTGACGACGAACTCGTCGAGGGCGATCGCCAGCCCACCCGGGACGTGTTCGTCACCGATCTCTGAGCCGAGCGCCGGCGTCTCGGGCAGGACCGCGTCCGTAACGGCCCGGAACGTCACCTCTGTGTGGTGGTCGACGTCCGACCCGAGGCCGATCGTCTCGAGAGCCACCTCACGAAGTGAACTCACGGCACGCCAGAGGGCGTCTATCCACCGGACGAGTTGACCGAGTTTGCCGCGTGTTCCCATACGACGCTATGGGGGACAAAAGTAATAATTTTTGCTGATAGATAGGGAGAGACGATCGTCCGGTGTCGAGACCGGATCGAGAACGGCTCATTCACGATCAGTCGTGCCGCCCCGACTCGGACGTCAGTTGAGTCGCTCGACGGAACCCGAGAGTCAGTAGCACCCAGCCCGTCACGCCGGTCGCGAGAAAGTCGAGGGGCCAGTGCCAGGGATACGGCGACGGCGGGTCTCGAACGTGCTTGAGCGGAGCCCTGAGAACGGGAATATACCAGAATAGATACGCGAGAAGGTAGAACCCGCCGATGATCATCCAGAGCCAGTCGGTGCGCCGGAGCCAGGTTTGAACGGACATATTCGATCCATCGCACCGCGTCCCTAAGCCTCTTTGCCGGAACGAGCGACCCGACCGCGCCGTGAGCAGAACCGCCAGACGGCGTAGCCCGCGGCGACCAGCGCGAGCGCGAGAAGCGCGAACCGGACGGATCGCTGTCCGTCCTCGCCAGACTGGCGGCCTATGGACGCGGTGGCCCGCCACGCGAGCGGGCGGGCGGCGACGTACTCCTCGACGGTGGCACCCTCGACGACCTCGAAGGTGGTCGATCCGAGCGAGTCGAAGGGAGCGAGAAGCGACTCCATTACGTCAACGAACCGCTCTGCGTCGGCAGTGGAGTCCCACTCGTAGAGTTCGAGATACGCTCCCGATTGCTCCCCCGCGAGCCAGAGCTTCCGTCTGAAGCCGGGCAGACCCAAAAAGAACGGTGTCGCGACGTTCGCGACCGGCGCGAACAATACCTCACGGAGCCCCGCTGCCGCCTCGCGTTGTGTCACGTCGATCCGAAAGACGAGGACGGCTGGCTCCTCGACCGCGTCCGCCCGAGCCGCCCGGAGTGTAGTCTCTCGATAGACCGAGAATCGATCGCCGTCCTGCAGTTCGAGGACGTACCCCAGTCGGTCGTGAGGGAACCGAACGTCGCCGGCGAGAAAATATCGGATAGAGTGGACGGCCGCCCCTGCGAGCGTGAACGCGTGTTGGATCTTCATAGCGGACCTTCCGGCCGGCGGCCCGACCGGAGTCGACCGATTGATTCGGGCTACAGCTACAAATAATCGCGCACACCAGATGTCGATAGTCTAACTAGACAGATAGTTGAACGATACGGCGTTCCTCATCTCGCCGAAACGATGCTCGTCTCCCTTCGAAGGAGTGACCGAACGACCGCGAACCCGACTTCAGGGACAAGGCCGGTCATCGAGCCGCGACATCGATTGAGAACCGGCGAACGGCGACACGAGGGCCAGTCGCACCTACACGAGCGCCGGCGGCCTTCTCGCGAATCGTCCCGGAGTACCCATCGTACTTCTCACATTCTTTCCACTCACAAACACGTGACTGATCGGAAAGTTTTATGCTATGCGGTAACATACTTATAAGGGTTATGGGGGCTGCCGAGCAGCCGTCGACCGGCGAAAACAAACCGGTTCCTGCTCCGCAGACGGAGACGACGCGTGAGGCGACAGACAGATCGCTTGTGGGAAGGTTCATCGCGAGACGGGCCGTGAACAAAGGGGCGTATATCCAGCTCCGCGCGGAACTCACCGCGGCGCGCCCGGAGTTTGAGCAGTTGGTCGAACAGACTGACGCGGAGGGCGCATCGTGGGTGAAACACGGCCGCGACCTATTCGAGAGGGCAGAGACGAATCTTAGACGGGGTGAGATCGAGGAAGCCTGGCGGGCCCTTCACACCGCAAGGCGGTTCGAGGTCTACGGGCTCGAAGCTCTCGCCGGCCAGACGGCGACCGCGGGCGAACGATCGGAACTCCAGATTCGGGCGGGAATCGTCCACGAGGAGGCGCTCGACGAACTCGTCGGCTGGCGACGGCGGGCAGTCGTCGACATCCTTTGCGACGAGCACGAACAGCTCCGGGCGGGGATCACAGGTCCGGAACTTCGGGCGGCGAGTCGACTCCTGCACGAGCAGTACGAGCGGGTCTATCTGCGCCGCAGTGAACGCCAGCGCGAGTTCAATCAGTTGGTCCTGATGGGGACGCTTTCCGGGCTGGCGCTGCTCGTGCTCACCCTGGCTGACTGGTCTCTGGATGCGACGTCGACTGCGGGGCTTGCGAGTCTCCTCGGGGAGTTTCTGGCGACGCCGTTCGACGCGAGCGCCGGTGACGTCGCTACCCCCGGGTTCGCCGTGTTTATGACCGTCGTCGGTGTCATAGGCGCGTCGCTGTTCGGGATTCGAACCCTCCGAAACCAGTCGCTCTCGACGAAGATCCCTCAGCAGATAAACCAACTCACAGTGACTAGCGCCCGAGGCGTCATCGGCGCGATCTCCGCGCTGCTGTTCTACTTCGTCCTGCAGACCCCACTGCTGACGGACGGGGCAATTCTGGCCGACGGCGTGGTCTCGGCGCCGATGATGGTCGTCGTCGCGTTCGCCGCGGGATACACCGAGCGTATGGCTCCGAGCGTGGTCGCCAAGGTCGCGTCGATTACCGATACGGACGACAGTGACGCCTCGCCACCGAACCCGGACTCGAACCCCGCCACGGCTCCGACGCCGGGATCGAACGAAGAGCAGACTGGAACTGGTCCCTGACCGATGGCGTCCTCCGACCTAAACACCAATATGTTTATAATTTCTCCTGCCTGGTGCTGGGCTTCGTCAGTCTCAAGACTACTGTGTACGCCGCCGACCTCGATGAGGACCTGAATGAGTTTGAGACGTCGACCTGGAGTTTCATCGTCAGCGGCTGTCGCTCTCGACGCTGTACTTTATGTACGTCGTCTGGATGGCACTCGTGACGAGACGATTCGTGCCCATCCGTTCGCTCGACATCAACCGGGTCGAGATCGTCGCAGTCTATCCGGTTCTCCACCTCGTGGCGACGCTCGTCGGCTACGTGAGTGCGATGCTCTTCGGTCCGGACGGGTGGCGCGTCCGCGATATCGCAGCACGACACGGCCCGGTAAGAGGCCCGTTCTGGAGGTGGGTGGCTGTTCTGAATGTAGGAGGGGTACGGCCACACCGGACAGGCGCGCTCACTCGAGGTCCAGTTTCACGTGGCTGACTCGCTGTCGAAACGCCGCTTCCAGCGACGCCAGCGGGAGGGTCTCCCGCTCCAAGTAACGGAGCGTTCGCCGCAGGGCCGGATCGACGCTGGGGGTGAGCAGGAGGTACCCGAAACCGGTCGAGACCGCACGGATTCGCCAGTCGACGAAGCGTTCCACCGGCGGCCACTGCGTGTCGACCAGGAGCACCGCGTTGCGCCACGCCAGCGACCGGGCCTCAGAGAGTCCCACGTACGTGACGGTCTCGTCGACGGAAGCGAGCCACTCGTCGGCGCGGGTGTAACTGTCTGCGTCGTAAACGTCAGCCACTACGCCCTGGACGACGTCCACCAGTTGGCGGAGGACGTCGTTGATTCGGTCGTGATCCCGGTGTTTCGCCCGCCTGTCCGGGTCGATTCCGACGTCGCGGAGGGAGTACGACAGGTCGTGATTGATGTGGGCGTTGACCCCGAGCAACGCGTCCTGCAGGAACAGCGTCTCGCCGCTCGCAGCGGCCTGAAAGGCGAGTCGCCAGGCTTGGGGGGACGGTAGCCAGCTCACCCCCGCTCGGCCCCGAGCAGCGCCGTTCGGTACCGCTCCGCGAAGGCGACGAGGTAGTCGCGGACCCACCCGGGAGACTCGAACGCCCCCGATTCGATGCCACGCTTGACGGTCGCCGTCATTTCCGTGTAGACGGTCAGGAACACTGACCGACGGTCGGAGCGCTGGCGGAAGTATACCTCCGCCTCGCCGAGGCGGTTGAGAACGTCGTCGACGGATCTGAAGAATCGGCCATCGTCTGGAGCAGACGGTCGTCGGGGGCCCTTCTGGTGAGATTCGACGGGAACCCAGTCACCCTGACCGTCACGCTTACCGGGTGCACGGGCCACGGCCCGCAGTTCGGCGAACGTCGGTGCGTAGGTGCGAACGCCGGCCGTCATAGCGATTCCGGTAGACGGAGCCGGGAGGTCACTGCGGCACTATCCGCCCGCACCGTTGCGTAGAGGGAGGGCCGTCCGTTGTGGGAGTGACAGTGACCGCCTGACGATGAAACTCGGGGTCACGCTCCTCCTGCGTCGACAGACCGGTCGGTCGAGTCGGTGACCGTGGCCACCTCGTCCGGAGAGAGGTGGGTATATTCGACGCCCTCCTCGTTCATAATGACCTGTATCTCGTCCATCCCGTACTCGACGTCGAGGCCGTACATCGAGACGTGGGCGTCGGGGTGTTCGCTCGGCTCGGTCTCGAAGTGCGCGCTGAGTTCGATACCGCCGTCGTCGTGGAGATAGCCCCGGATGTGGACCTGCCACCACTCGTAGGGTTTATCCTCGTGGTATTCGACGCGTCGAAGGTTGAGCACCTCGCCGAGGTAGTTGTAGGACAGTTCCCAACCGGGTTCGAAGTGGTTGCGGCCGAACAGGCGGACCACCTCGGGCTTGGTCATATCGACCAGATAGGCCGGCGTCTCACTGCGCGGGCGCGTGAAGAACGTCTTGCGGATCCACCACAGCGAATGGCGCAGGTTTCGCAACGGCGCGCGGTGAATCGTCCGGAGCCGGTCGAGAATCGTATACGCGGGCTCGAACTGGGACTGCGTGACCGATCCGAAGGGGAGCACATCCCAGAGTCGGTCGGCCAGAGTCTCCCCGCCCCTGTGTCCGTCACTTCTACTTGTCATGCGAACGATTAGCACTGAGCGAATATGAATTTACGCTGGTCCTCTCACGAGCCCGATGCCGAGAATCACCCGAGTTCCCGGGACAATGCAGTCGTCTATACCGTTCTGGATTACCGTCGACAGTGCGTGACGACGACGATTAACTCCGAAGGCGAGCGATTGTCTCGTCTCCGGTCTCTTCGACCTCAACTAGTCCATCATCGGCCAACTCCTCAAGTAGCTCTCGAAGCCATTCGCGTCCGTGCTCGCCGTCCGGCGTATAGTCGACGCGAATACGGTGTCCGAGTGTGTCGAGGCCCATCTCGTCGTGTTCGCCGAGGAATCGAACCACACGCCCGCGGAACTGTCGCCGACTGCCATCGAAGGTCGGCTGGGTCGGAACGTCGGGCGCGGTGAAGTCGCCGGTCCCGTAGGCGTGACACCACTGTCGCCAGGGACACCCGGCCTCGTCACAGCGCGGCGTCTTCCCGCAGGCGACGCCCCCGAGTTCCATAATCGCGTTGTTCCAGACCCGTGATTTCCCCTCGGGCATCAGTCCCGCCGCGACTCGCTCGAACGCCGCGTCGTCGTCCTCGACGTCGAACGCGCGGTAAAGCACGCGCTTGACGTTCGTATCGACGACGGCATCGCCGTTGTTGAACGCGAAGGAGGCCACCGCGTTCGCCGTGTACGGTCCGACGCCCATCAGTTCGGAGAGTTCCGCCGGCGACTCCGGGAAGTCACCGTCGTACTCCTCGATCACCTGTCCGGCGGCCTCGTGGAGGTACTTCGCGCGGTTGTTGTAGCCGAGGGAGTGATCGCTCCAGAAGGCGACGACGTCGGCCCGGTCGGCCGCGGCGAGGACCTCGGCGGTCGGCCAGCGGTCCAGGAAGTCGTGCCAGGCGTCGATGACGCGGTCGAGTTGCGTCTGTTGGCTCATCACCTCCGAGACGAGGATCTCGTAGGGATCGTCGGTCTCGCGCCAGGGGAACGATCGGTGATCGGCTTCGTACCACGACACGAGCGCGCCGCGGACGGCGTCGATGTCTCCGTCTCCGATTCCCTCGACGCCATCGCTCCGATCACCCTCCTCGTCGGTCATCACTCGAAGGTGGGACCGACCGGGTTTGTGGATTCTGGTCGGCGTCGACGGCTCCCACCGGAGTCGACCAACCCTCTCCGGCGTCGGCGATCGGGCCCGACGAGCGACGGCCAGACCGACCGAGACGAAAGTCGTTTGCCCGCGTCGCCCGAGAGGGAGAGGTATGAGTCTCGACGAACTCACGGAAGACGTAGAAACCGCTTACAGCGACGTCGACGAGGAGCAGTCCGTCTCGCTGGATCGGGAGACGCGTCACGAACTCGCGATGCTCGCGGCGGCGTTCGGGACCGACGACACCGACGAACTGCTCCGGCGGGCGGTGCACCTCCTGTTTCAGACGACCGTCGACCGCGGGACGCTCGATTTCCACCTGCGGCAGGGCTACGACGTGACCTACGACGAGTATCTCTCGGGGATGACCTTCGAGGAGATGACCGGGCAGGACCAGTATCCCCAGCGAGACGACGAACGCCGGTATCAGATGTAACCGCGTCCGAACCCCCCTCCGACGAGCGTTTATATGCGATCGGGCGGCCATCCTTCCCGTGCGCTGACGCTGGCCTCGCGTCGGGCGCGGTTGTTCGGCACGTCGACGCGGGGGACGGTCGTCGTCGCGGGCGCGGGCGGGTCGCGCTTCGGCGTCGCGAGCGGTGTGCCGACTGTTCGCCCATTCTGCGACCCGCTTCCGGAGCGGAGACCTTTATCCGTCGGAGACTCCGATAGCGAGTATGGACACCGACGAGGTCGAACGACGGATCGAGGCCGAGATACCGGACGCCGAGGCGGACGTCACGCTGCCCCGGGTTCCCGACGAGGACCACGAGGACGCGCACTTCGCCGCCGTGATCGTCTCACCGGCGTTCGAGGGGAAGTCCCTCGTCCAGCAGCACCAGATGGTCTACGACGCCCTCGGCGACGCGATGACGACGGAGATCCACGCGTTAGAGATGCAGACGTTCACGCCCGAGGAGTTCCGAGAGCGGAGCTGACCGGACGCCACCCCTCCTTCGGTCCGCGCCTACCCGAACAGGCGCTCGAACTCGCGGACGCTTTCGTCCGTTCCGGCGACGACGAGCCTGTCGTCCACTTCGATCCGAGTGTCCGGCCCGACGTCGGTCACAACGCCGCCGTCGCGCTCGATGGCCACGACGGTACTGCCGGTTCGCGCGCGGATATCGACGTCCTCGATCGTACGACCGACGATCTTCGGCGCGCCCATCCGGACGACCTCCACCTGTTGATCCAGCGAAAGCACGTCGCGGTCCTGGAGCACCCGCGAAGCGATCATCCGGCCAGTAACCGTCGCCAGCGATAGGACGTAGTCTCCGCCGGCACGGAACGTCTTCGGGATGCTCGGCGCTTTCTCGACGCGGGCGACGATCTCGGTTTCGGGTGCCAGATCGCGGACCACGAGCGTCGCGAACTCCGTCGTCGTGTCGTCAGGGAGCGCGAGCACCACCGTCCGGGCCTCGCTGATTCCAGCCTCCTCGAGCGTCTCGACTTCGGTCGCGTCGCCGACGACGTCGACGCCGTCTTCGTCAGTCCGATCGACGGTCGTGTGCGGCACTCCGGCGTCTTCGAGCGTCGCGGCGACGGTCCGTCCCACTTGCCCGTACCCGACGACGATCGTTTGTCCCGTCCCGAACTGCCGGAGTCCAGCCTGGGTCATCGCGAGGAGGCGGTCGAGCTGTTCGGGGTGTCCAGAGACGAACAGCACCGTTCCGGCGGACAGTTCGTCGTCGGGCGTCAACTGGGCCGTGAACTCGCCGTGGAACCACGCACCGATCACGTTGACGCCCGTCTCCTCGCGGATTCCGCTGTCGGCGAGCGTGCTCCCGACGAGGCTGCTCCCGTGGTGGATCGGGACCTCCGCGAGCTCCAGGTCCTCCCCCACTTCGACCGCTTCGTCGATCTCCGCCGTCAGCGCCGTCGTCACTTTGGCGGCGAGGCTCTCGCCGAGCAACGACCGCGGCGAGAGGACCTGATCGGCCCCCGCCAGTCGGTGGTACCTCGCACGCGCGGGCTCTTCGACGACGCTGAGGACCGAAACGTCGTCGTCGAGCTCCCTCGCGGCGAGGACGATGCTCGCGTCGACCTGATCGTCGCCGTCTGCCACCAGTGCCCGGGCGTCTGAGAGTCTCGCCCGCGCCAGCCCGTCGGTCGATTCGGGGTCCGCTCGAATCACGCGCTGGCCGTTGTCGTACAGTTCGGCGGCCTGGGTTCGATCCGGCTCGACGATCACGTACGGCACGCCCTGCGATTCGAGTTCCGTCGTGAGCGCGTCGGCGCGCGACGTGTACGAACAGATCACGACGTGGTCTTCGAGGGCCTCATCGAGCGCTTTGGGAACTGTCGTCGAGAACGCGTCTTCCAGGAACGGCGTCGCCAGGACCGGTAACGCACCGATCAGAAGCGCCATTCCGACCAGATCCATCACGATGATGAACACGTTCATCTGGGGGCTCGTCCACGGTGCGTCCCCGCCGAACCCGGTCGTCGTGAACATCTCCACGACCACCTGCAGGGAGTGTAGCAGGGTGACCGGGTCCCCCTCGTACACGCGCATCCCGAACTGGTAGGACACCGCAGTCAAGAGCATCACTGCCGCGAGAAACGCGGTGTATCCGACGACTCGACGTCCCCACGCGTTCACGGGATGAAAACGGGCGGGGAGTATCTTAAACCGTCGGGATCTCCGACAGAACCGAGAAACGGCGTGACTCTCTCGGGATTCGCCGGCGGATCGAACCGACGGGTTTTACGCGCTCGCCAGCCCTCGCTCCGAGTATGTCAGACGACGAGTACCGCATCGAGCGGGACAGCCTCGGAGAGATGCAGGTGCCGAGAGACGCCTACTGGGGCGCACAGACCCAGCGGGCCATCGAGAACTTCCCCATCTCGGGTATCGCCTTCGGACGCCGCTTCGTCCGGGCGCTCGGAGTGGTGAAGAAGGCCGCCGCGCAGGCGAACCGCGATCTCGGACTCGTCGACGACGAGATTGCCGACGCCATCGTCGCGGCCGCAGACGAGGTCATCGCCGGCGAGCACGACGACCAGTTCCCGGTCGACGTCTTCCAGACCGGATCGGGGACCTCCTCGAATATGAACGCCAACGAGGTCATCGCTAACCGCGCCGCCGAAATTATGGGCGAGTCGATCGGCGACCGCGCCGTCCACCCGAACGACCACGTCAACTACGGCCAGTCCTCGAACGACGTGATCCCGACGGCGATGCACGTCTCTGCGCTGGAGGCCGTCCAGAAGGATCTGATCCCGGCGCTCGAAACGCTCGCGGCGTCGCTCGAAGCGAAGGAAGACGAGTTCGACGGCGTCGTCAAGACCGGTCGCACGCACCTGCAGGACGCCACCCCGATCCGACTCGGCCAGGAGTTCGCGGGCTACCGCACGCAGGTCGAGAAGGGAGTCGCCCGCGCGGAGACCGTCAGCGACCACCTTGGCGAACTCGCCCTCGGCGGCACCGCCGTCGGGACGGGGCTCAACACGCACCCCGAGTTCCCCGAGCGCGCCGCCGACTACATCTCCGCGGAGACGGGCCTCTCGTTCCGGCCGGCGGACAGCCACTTCGAGGCGCAGGCCGCCCACGACGCGATGAACGAGGCCCACGGCGCGCTCCGCACGGTCGCGGGCTCGCTGAACAAGATCGCGAACGACCTCCGACTCCTGGCCTCGGGGCCGCGAAACGGCCTCGGCGAGATCGAACAGCCCGAGAATCAGCCCGGGAGTTCGATCATGCCCGGCAAGATCAACCCGGTCGTCGCGGAGGCGGTCAACCAGGTCCACAAGCAGGTCGTCGGCAACGACGCCGCCGTCGCCGCGGGCGCTGCGGAGGGACAGATCGATCTCAACCTCTACAAGCCCGTCCTCGCGCACAACTTCCTGCAGTCGGCCGACCTGCTCTCGAACGCCGCCGAGGTGTTCGCCGAGCGCTTCGTCGCGAAGCTCGAAGCCAACGAGGAGGTCTGCGAGGCGCAGGTCGAGCGGTCGATGGCGCTGGCGACGGCGCTGAACCCGACGATCGGGTACGACAAGGCCAGCGAGGTCGCGAAAACGGCCCTGAAGGAGGACAAGACGGTGCGGGAAGTCGTCGTCGAGAAGGGCTACCTCACGGAGACCGAGGCCGACGAGGTGTTGAACCCCGAGTCGATGACGCACCGCGGTATCCTCGGCGAGGACTGACCGCCGCAGTCGTTCAGACTGGCATACTCCGTGCGCGGCCGTTTTCAGATCCATCCGTACGCAACCGTTTCCGGCCCCGTCCCCCGTCGCGGTCGTCGCCGGACGTACGCTTTTGCCCGTGCGACCGTATGCGGACGTATGGCGGGTCCGAACCCCGATGAACTGCTCGCGGTCGTCGATCGGTTCCCGACGCCGCCCGAATCGGACCGATTCGACCGCGCCGACGAACTGCTCGACGGCACGTACAGCGCGATGGCGGACTCGTGGTACCCGGAGCTACAGCGCCGCGCTGCGGCGTACGCCGACGGCGACGTTCTCCGCGAGTCGGTGCTCGAACACGTCGAATCGGTCCCCTCCTTCCGGCTCTCGGAGGGGGCGACGCCGTTGCCCCGATCGCGGGAGGCGCTCGCGAGGGCCGCCGCCACGCTCGATTCCGTCTCCGAAGTCTCGGCGTGGTACGCCGACCTGTGGACGATGCTCGCCGACACCCGCGACGGTCTGTCCCTCTTCGAGCGAGTCCTCCACGACTTCGGCTACGCGGCGGCGCACGTCCTCTTTCTCGGCGCGTCATCGCCCGAACAGGTGGTCCGTCGACTCCGCTGGGCGTATCGGGCCGTGGGGGTCCGGATCGACGAAACGGCGTCGGAGGCCGGAACCGAACGGACGGCGTTCACCTGTCCGTACCGCGACCTCGCCGCCGGGAGTCGCGGACAGCGGTGGGTCTGTCACGAGAAACTGGACCGCGTCGACGACGGGTACGTGACCTACCTGCGAGAGGGCGGAATCGACTACCAGCGACCGCGAGGCTGTCCCGACTCCGAGCGATGCTACTCGTCGGTCGCGCGGGACGGCCCCCGCCAGTGGTGGCCGAAGACGTCGCCGGCGACGGTCGAGAGCGGACCGTGACGCCGAGCGATTCGACGAACGGACCCGCGCCGTTCGACCTCGACGCGGCCAGTCGGATCCGGCGGGAGTACGGCGCGTGGGCACCGATCTACGACTGGTTCGCGCGCTCGACGGCCTCGGTCGGCGGCGTCCGCGACGGCTGCGTGGCCGCGCTCGACCTCGAACCGGGCGACACCGTCGTCGATTTCGGCTGCGGTCCCGGCGTCAACTTCCCCGCGCTACGGGAAACCGTCGGTCCCGACGGCCGCGTCGTCGGCGTCGACGTCACCGGGCCGATGCTCGAACGGGCGCGCGGACTCGTCGAGCGACGCGGCTGGGAGAACGTCGCCGTGGTGCAGGGCGACGCCACGAGACCGCCGGTTCGATCGGCCGACGGCGTCCTCTCCACGTTCGTGACGTCCCTGTTCGCGGATCCGTACGCGGTCGTCTGTACGTGGTGCGACCTCGCGGACCACGTCGTCGTGACTAACTTCGCACCACACGGGGGACGCGCAGCCAACGCCGCGCTCTGGGGGTTCGCACAGTTGAACGCCCGCCTGTTCGACGTCGAGGCGGGCGATCCCCTTCGGCAACTCCAAGCCCGAACGGCCGAGTCCCGACGGGCGCTCGTCGACTGCCTCGATTCGGTCGTCTACCGGGACTACCTGTTCGGAACGATCCGCCTGCACGCCGGGTATCGGGCGGATTGAGTGGACGTCGCGGCGCGAGCCCGATTCCCCGAAAGCGCGTTCGCCGCGGGTCGTCCACACTCGTTCGAGAATCGATACGTTGATACTGGCATTCGTCGAAATCCGCGTATGCAGGGACTTCAGTACAACCGCGACCGCGGTCGGGACCTCCTAGAGTGCCGACACTGCGGCGCGACGTTCCCCGAAGGCAGGGCGACGACCGACGGTTGGCACTACGCCTGTCCGGAGTGCGACGAGGGAAGCGGCATCGGCGACGGCCTCCGTCGGCTGTAGCGAATCTACCGGGAAAACGCCGTCCCGACCGTTCGCTTCGAGTGGTCTCTAGCCGTAACGGCCGTGTGGTATGTGACCTATTGTGTCGCGGTCGCTCTTGACGCAATCGACCGCAGGGAGTCGGTCCCCTCGCCGCGGACTGAATCATTTTTTACGCCGGGAGTGCGCACTCACTCGTAATGACCGCGTACGACTACGACGATCTCGGCCTCGTCGCGGGCCTCGAGATCCACCAGCAACTCGACACCGCGACGAAGCTGTTCTGTCAGTGTCCGACCGACGAGCGCGACCCCGATTCGGCGACGCGCTCGTTCACGCGCTACCTCCACCCGACGAAGAGCGAACTCGGCGAACTCGACGAGGCCGCCCTCGAAGAGAGCCGCGTCGACCGCGAGTTCGAGTACCTCGCCTACGACTCGACCTGCCTCGTCGAGGAGGACGAGGAGCCGCCGCACCGCCTCGACGCGGAGGCACAGGAGGTCGCCCTCCAGATCGCGGAACTCCTCGATATGGAGCCGGTCGATCAGGCGCACGTGATGCGAAAGCTGGTCATCGACGGATCGAACACCTCTGGGTTCCAGCGGACGTCGCTCGTCGCTCAGGACGGGGAAATCGAGACCGGCGACGGCCCCGTCGGCGTCGAGGACCTGCTGCTCGAAGAGGAGTCGGCCCAGCGCGTCGAGGAGCGCGACGAGGGGGTCACTTTCTCGCTGGACCGACTGGGCGTCCCGCTCGTTGAGATCGGGACGCGCCCCGACATCGACTCCCCCGAGCAAGCGCGTGAGGCCGCCGAGACGATCGGAATGCTGCTCCGCTCGACCGGGTCGGTCAAGCGCGGCCTGGGGACGATCCGCCAGGACGTGAACGTCTCCATCGCCGAGGGCGCGCGCGTCGAGATCAAGGGCGTGCAGGCGCTCGATCAGATCGACGAGATCGTCCGCCAGGAGGTCGGCCGCCAGGTCGAACTGCTCGACGTCCGCGACGAACTCCGCGACCGCGGTGCCGCCGTCGGCGACGTCGTCGATGTCTCCGAGGTGTTCGAGGGGACCGACTCCGGCGTGATCAGCGGCGCGCTCTCGGGCGGCGGCTCGGTGATGGCAGTGCCGCTCTTCGGGTTCGACGGCCTCGTCGGCCGCGAGATCCAGCCGGATCGTCGGCTCGGGACCGAACTCTCGGACCACGCGAAGCGCCACGGCGCGGGCGGCATCTTCCACACCGACGAACTGCCGGCCTACGGCGTGACCGAAGACGAGGTCGACGCGCTGCGCGACGCCGTGGACGCCGGCGAAGAGGACGCTGTCGCCATCGTCGCCGCCGGAGCCGAGACCGCGGAACTGGCTATCGATGCCGCGGCAGCGCGCGCGGAGACCGCGCTCGACGGCGTCCCCGAGGAGACGCGCGGCGCGAACGAGGACGGGACGACGCGCTACCTCCGACCGCTGCCCGGCGCGGCGCGGATGTACCCCGAGACGGACGTCCCGCCGGTCGAACTGTACCCCTCGGCCGTCGAGACGCCGGAACTGCTGACCGAGAAGGTCGAGCGCTACCAGGACGAGTTCGGACTCGATGCGGGCCTCGCAGAGCAGGTCGCCTACGGCCGCCGGATGCCCTTGTTCGAGCGCGCCGTCGACGAGGGCGTCGACGCGACGTTCGCGGCCGGTCTGCTGGAGTCGACGCTCACGGAACTCCGTCGCGACGACGTCGCCGTCGAGCGGCTGACCGACGAACACCTCCTCGCGGTGATGCGCCTCGTCGAGGACGGCGAGTTGGCGAAGGAGGGCGTCGCCGACGTCCTGGGAGAACTGGCGGCCGATCCCGACCTCACCGCCGCGGCGGCCGTCGAGGAGGCCGGGCTCTCGGGCGTCTCCGAGGCCGAAGTCCGCGACGCGGTCGTCGAGGTCGTCGAGCGGAACGCCGAGCAGGTCGACGCGGAGGGAATGGCGGCGTTCTCAGGTCTGATGGGCGAGGCGATGGGCGCGCTTCGCGGCAAGGCCGACGGCGAAATCGTCAGCGACGTGCTCCGCGAGGAGATACAGAAGCGCTCCTAACCGAGTCGGCGGGACGTAGCGAACGCGTTCGGGCACTTCGTGCGCCATTATGTGATCTGATATCTGGCACCGAAGGGTTTTCACCGTGCTCGTCAGCGTGCGTGTATGGCAGAGGCGACCGGCAACACCGCGGCGGAGGCAGGGCTGGGGGACGGGGTGCGCGGGACGATCAGGGAGATCATCAAGTACACCCCGAGCGGCTACTCGATCCCGGACGAGTCGTGGCGTCGTCGCCACCGCAACATCGTCATCCTCCTCGTGGCGCACATCCCGCTCCTCTTCGCCCTCGGGATGTACGAGGGCACGGACTCGTTCACCGGTGCGACGATCCCCGGAACCCCGCTCTCGCAGATCCTGCTTCGGGTGGGCGTGCTCGGGGCTATCGCCGCGCTAGCGAGTTGGCCCAGACTCGGGCGGCGAACGCGGACGACGCTCGCGACGGTCGGACTGGCGACGGGATCGGCGATACTCGTCTACTTCTCGGGGGGCTACATCGAGGCGCACTTCCACTTCTTCGTCGTTATGGGCGTCGTCGCCATTTACGAGGACTGGCTCCCCTTCCTCGTCGGGATCGCCTACGTCGCGATCCAGCACGGCGTCTTCGGGATGCTGAACCCCAGTGCGGTGTACAACCACGCCGCCGGTGCCAACAACCCCTTCGTGTGGGCGGGCATCCACGCGACGTTCGTGCTGGCGCTGTCGGCCGCGCTGATGGCCAACTGGTACTCCATCGAACGATCCCGCGAGGAGACCCGAAAGCAACTCGCCGAGACCGAGGAGGCCGAGGCGCTGAAGGCCGAGGCCGAGAAGCGACAGCGGGAGGTCGAACGACTGAACGAGCATCTCGAAGCGAAGGCCGACGCCTACAGCGCGACGATGGCGCGCGCGGCCGACGGTGAACTCGGTGTCCGACTCGACGCCGAGAGCCAGAGCGAGGCGATGACGCAGATCGGCGAGGCCTACAACGAGATGATGACGGAGATGGAATCGGCGATGTCCGACATCCAGACGTTCGCCGAGGAGGTCTCCGCCGCGAGCGAGGAGGCCAACGCCGGGGCCGGCGAGGTCAAGCAGGCGAGCGCGGAAGTCAGCGAGGCGATCCAGGAGATCTCGAGCGGGACGACCGACCAGCGCGAGATGCTCGAAGAGGTCTACGGAGAGATGACGGACCTCTCGGCGACCGTCGAGGAGGTCGCGGCGTCGGCGGAAACCGTCGCGGAGACCTCACACCAGACGGCGGAGGTCGCCGAGGCCGGCGAATCGACCGCCCGACAGGCGATCGACGACACGCGGGGCGGCCAGACCGCGATCGACTCGACGGTCGACCACGTCGAGCGCCTCGACGAGCAGATGGCGGAGATCGGCGAGATCGTCGAACTCATCAGCGACATCGCCGAACAGACCAACCTGCTGGCGCTGAACGCGAACATCGAGGCCGCTCGCGTCGGCAGCACGGGCGGCGGGGGCAGCGGCGACGGGTTCGCGGTCGTCGCCGACGAGGTCAAGCAACTGGCCGAGGAGACCCAGGAGTCGGCCAACGACATCGAGGAACTGATCGAGGAGACGCAGGCGCAGACGGCGCGGACCGTCGAGGAGGCGCGGACCGCCGAGGAGCATATGCAGGAGGGCGTCGAGGCCGTCCAGGACGTGCTCGACGCGTTCACGCAGGTGGTCGAGAACACCGACGAGACCGACAGCGGGATCCAGGAGATCAGCGGGGCGACCGACGATCAGGCGGCGAGCGCGGAGCACGCCGTCTCGCGCGTCGAGGAGGTGGCCGAGATCAGTCAGCGCACCGCCGACGAGGCCGAGAGCGTCTCCGCGGCCGCCGAGGAGCAGGCGGCGTCGATCTCGCAGGTAAGCTCGAACGTCGAGTCGCTGGCGACCCAGGCCGAGAAGCTCCAGTCGCTGGTGTCGGACTTCGAGGTCAGCGGGACGGGGTCCGAACCGCCGGCCGGCGGTCCCGGCGCGGGCGCGGGCGAGAGCGTCGCCGTCGGCGACGGCGGACGCTTGGAGTAACCGAGCTACTCGATCGGGAGCAGTACCGTCGACGCTCGTTCTTTAGCCAGGTCATAGAGGTTCGAGACACAGTCTTTGTTCCTCTGTGGATTTGAATCTCGCCGCGGGTCCACAGAGAAGAGGAAGCCGAACTCCTTCTGGGTCCCTTGGTTTTAAATACCCAAAATGTGACAACTTGGAATCAATGCTGACTGTGCCCCTCATTCTGGAATCCCCGGGTCTGATTCCGTGGCTGGTTTTCTTTCTGTACGCGATTTTGCTGGTCGTTGGACTGTACTACCTCTCTCGGACGTTCATCCAGTATCGAATCGTCTACGGGCACCTTGACGACCTGTTCAGGTTCCTCACTTCACTCCGCATCTGGAGTATCCGCTATCGGAAATCCTACACCATCGCCGTCGTTCTGGTTTTGACCGGAATTTTCCTGGGGTTAGTGTATGCGGCCGAAATGCTACACGTCACGTTCTACGGGACGGATCCGGTCTTCAGCGGTCCAGTCGACTATTTTCGTTGGCTGTCGGTATTCGTCATTAGCGGCCTGCAGATGGGTGAGTATCCCCGGAGTTTACTTGCGTTCGTTCTGTCAGGGGTGTTTCCCCTGTTTGTCATCGGTTCCGTGTTAAGCATCGTCAGACTAACCTCGGAGGGGGCTCACGAGGCTCTCGTCACGAGAATGGCCGAGGGCGAGATTTCGCCGTACCGCGTGGTCATTTTGAATTATCAGGAGGAATACGATGAATTCGTTCGCTCCGTGCTCAGTCACTCCACGGCATTCGTCGTCCTCTTCGCGAAAGACGATCACATACAGGACGCGAGGAGTTTTGTCGAGGGCATCGAACAGACCGACGGGCGTGAGTACCGGACCCACATCGAACACCTCTCGTACTCCAGTGACGTGCTCTTTGAGCAGTACAGCGTCCTGCAGAGTGACGAACTCTACATTTTCCCCGACGCCGAGAGCCGCACCGATTACGAGAATCTCCGACTTATCACCCGTCTCAACGAGGAGGTCAAGGACCGCGAGCAGAGTCCCTACCGATCAGCGGAGCCCCCGAACGTCATCTGGATGACCGACAGTCGCAAGCTGTCCGGTGTCGCGAAGAACCTCGAACCGACGACGTTCAAAGAAAATCTCCACGCGATGAGTTTCCAAGACGACGTCCGTGATCTGGTCCGCGCGAACACGAACGAGACAATAACGGAACTTGAGCAGTATTACAACTTCTCCGACGAGGAGGTCCCCCCCTGGATCGAGGGGTACCCGCTGGAGAACTACACGTTCAGGCCGAATCCACTCACCGAGGAAGAACTCGATGCCCTCGACGAAATCAAAGACTACCGGGTGCGGATCGGATCGAATTCGGTCGAGTCGGTCCAGCAGGGTCAACTCGCAGCGATGCGAGACAGGGTTCTGAATTCGATCCGGGATCGGTTGCAGACCGAGCGAGCAACGAACCCGCCGGATCGAGTCGGGCTGTTTTTCGGCCTCCTGACAGAGAATGCGAACGCGTCGATACCGATCGATCTCCATTCGGCGTACCTGAGCCAGCAGATGGAGACGACGACCGACGCCATTCAACTTCGGAAAACGGAGAACGTCTCGGCCCCTGATGACCGCCGGAGCTCCGGCGGAAACATCTTTATCGTGAACTACAACTCGAAGATCAAGGACTTCGCCCTCTCGTTCGAAGACTACGAATCGAGCAGTGAGCGCTACCTCACGATGTACACTTCCGAGAACCAGATCACACCGGACAGCACTTCACGTACTAACTTCGTGGAGTACCGTTCGATGAACGACCTTCTCGATATGCTGTTCAACGAAACTGAGCGGAGTCCACACCGTGTCAGGCCCGGCGACACGATCATCCTCCTGCTGGATTACACTATTCCGAGCCCGAAAATCAACGTCCTGCGCGTGCTGGACGCGATCGACGATAAACTGAATGCCGATTCGACCGATGTCGATCACAACGAGGTGTTCCTCGCCGTTGAATCGGACCTCGAATCGGGGAACGAAGAATACCGCTATCTGGCGGTCGACAAGATACTCGAGACGCAACTCACCCAGCGGTTGTTCCTCCATAACCTCGTCCAGATGCGGACGAGTGATGTCGTCACGAATCTGATTCAGGAGGGGAAAATCACCCGAGAGGAAGCGTTCGGCTGGGCAGTCAACACGGCGTACTATTTCAGGGAGTTCCGGATCGACTCCTGTAAGGACCCGAAAACTGGCGATCGAGAGGACGAGCCGGTGACCGGACCGATCACGGATATCGTCGAAGAATGGCAAGATAACAGCCAGCGGAACCCCCTCCCGTTCACCACGTTCTCCCTCCATCGTGATGAGGAACACGGGATCTCTGTCGAGTTACACGAGTTGCGCCGAGATCTTGAGGTGACTGAGAATCAGTTTTTGGTCTCATTCCCGCGGATGTAGAAAAGTCAGTACGGTCCGATGAGAATCGAGAGCAGCACCCAAGCGAACACGAGAAACAGGCCGACGGAGAGGCCAGTGAACAGGAAGTGGGTTATCCCGTACCGGACCAGATCCGATCGATCCGGGAACGACATCTCGTCGTGAAACTCCGGATATACCTTTCGCTGGCGTAGTCGATGGATGCGGATCTGATTGAACCAGAGCAGTCCCGCCAGTGCGCCGACCTGTGTCACGTATGTCCCGATGTTTAGTCCAGTCAGCGACGCCTGCACGAGAATGATCTCGGTGACGTCCGACGTGAACTCGATTTGCGAGAAGACCGTCGCCACGAGGGCTGCGGCGGGGAGATCGTTGAATATGTTCACTATCACGCCGGACCCGAGGACTCCGAACACTGCGGATCGGACCGGACTCCCGACGAAAAAGTTCTCGATGATCGGGATCAGAGTCCCACTCACGAATGCTGTCTGGCCGAAGGCTTCAGCGAACGTAAAGAACGTCATCCCGAAAAAAAAGACGCCGTATGGAAGCCGCTTGATCGCGCCCGAGACGGGTTCCTCGTGTTCGCTGGAACGCATCCAATACCCAATCGCGATAAGGATACTCGGAACCGCACACCAGTACAGTGACGCCTCAAAGAACGTCACGACAGCCACGAACGCTACGAATAGCCCGAAAATGACGATCCAGTCCCGCATCTGCCTCGTGAAATACGGTTCGGGCACTTCCTGTGGCATCGTGTACTCGTTCTGAATTTCAAGGTAATTGAACAGTCGCGAATCGGCCCGGGAGATATCAAGCATCCTGCTAATCAACAGGAACGACGACCCGAAGGCGGCGACTGCGGGAACGAACATCAGCGCCAGATACTCAAAGAAGTTGATCGCCAACTCCTCTGCGACGATAATATTCGTCGGTGATCCGATGAGTAATCCCATCGACAGCGTGTTTGCTGCGACGAATTGGGAGAGCAAGAGAGGTTTCGTGTTCTTGACTCCGGCTTGGAAACAGATCTCGACGATGATCGGCGTCACGACGAGAACGACGATATCGTTCGTCGTAAAGAACGTAACCGCGGATGTCATCGTGAACATATAGAGGACTAGTCTCCGGGACTGCCCCTTACAGAGCTCCACGATCTTGTACGCGAGATATCGAAAGAATCCCGACGCTCCCAGCCCCTCGGACATAATGCCGAAAGAAAAAATGAGAATGATGATGTCGAGTTTCTCGGCAAAGGCCGTCCTGATTGCCGAACCCTGGATTGCCTCCAGCCCCAGCGCGAGTATAAACGCAATGACTGGAACCCACCAGTCCCTGTCGATCCCGAATCGCTCTCTCAGCCGAATCTCCACCCCTGCCCGGTGATCTGTGACAATAGTTAACACAGACAATATTGTCAGAATAAGAATAATTACGGCGTCAGATGATGCCATTGTGTACTGTTTTGGGGTGTTTAGGCGACAGCACATCCCGACCGAATTATTTCAGGGATGACCGATCAGGGGCTTGTTTTCCCATTCGTTACTAATAATTTTCGCTCTGCTAGCAATTATGCGCCTCCATCTCCCCGATGATGACCTCGAAGTGTCGCATCGAATAGATTTCTCTGAGGCGCTCAGAGAAGGAGACCGGCCCCGCTCGGGGGTCGGAGATAGCGCTGAACTTACAGAAATTTTTCATTATCCGGGGGCCGCCAGTTTTAGGTCCACGGGACGCGGTCCAGAACGGCTTGTGGGACTCGTAGTCGAAGAGAAAGGTATCGTCGTCGTTTCGCCGACGCAATAAGCAGTGACCGGGTGCGATCTCATCGTCGCTCTCGGACCGCAACGGGCGTGGCGTCTCGCATCTATCGCAGGATGGCGGACAACAACGCGGCTACACTACCAGGTTCCGTGGCCGAGATTGGGAAACCATTTGATAATAACAGCGTTGACCCCAGTCAGAACGGAACAGCTGTACTGGACGACCCTCCGGATTTGAGTCTGAGGGCGTAATAGGAGGCATTTCTAGGAATCTCGGCTACAAGGACGTCCCCCGACCGGGGCGACCGACCAGAGGCGCGACGTTATGATCGAAGAGGTCGTTGACCGCAGGTGCAGCGGACATCTGACGAATGTAGACACAAGGGGTGGCGGAGTCAGTCGCGACGCGGTCGGGCAGTCGGTTCGGAGCCGGCGTCCGCGTCGGCATCGTCGGTGTGGTCGCCGAACGTTCGGTCCCCGAGGAGGTCGTTCGCGCGCCGAAAGATGCCGGTGAGGGTGGTGATCTCCCGCTCGGTCGGGTGCGCGCGGCCGAGCAGCCGTCGCAGCATCACGTTCGTCTTCTCGCGTTTGTGCGCCCGATTGTCGATGGATCGATGGAACTCCTCGAAAAAGTCGTAGAAGCGGTCGATCTCGGCCTCCGAGGCGCGCTCGCGCTCGACGTCCGGCAGTTGCGTCTCCTCGACGGTCAGCGTCCGGAGTTCGTAGAACAGGATCGTGGCCGCCTGTCCGAGGTTCAACACCGGATAGTCGCCGCTCGCGGGGATCGAACACACTTCGTCGAGCCGTTTCAACTCCGCGTTGTCGAGGCCGGTCCCCTCGCGGCCGAAGACGAGCGCCGTCTCCGTCTCCACGGTTTCGAGGCTCTCCCGGACCTCCACAGGCGTCTTGAACGGGAACCGCACGTGCTTGCGGCTGTCCTCGTTGGTGATCGCGGTCGTCCCGATCGTGTGGTAGTTCTCGACGACCTCCTCGAAGGTCACTTCGTCGGCGTTCGGGAGGACGTCCTCGCGGGCGTGGCCGGCGAAGCCGTACGCCTCCCCGTCCTCGTCGAGTTCGGGGGGATCGACGAGCTTCAGGTCCGAGAGCCCGAAGTTCTTCATCGCGCGGGCGATCGTGCCGACGTTTCCGGGGGTTTTCGGCTCGACGACGACGACGACGGGCTCGCGGCTGCGTGTCGGGTCGGTGCTCTCTCCCGACATCTACTTCGTGGGGTAGTCGCGGCTGAGATCGACGTCGCCGAGCGACGGCGCGTCCTCGCCCTCCTCGACGGTCGTGATCTCGCCGGTCCTGAGGTCGATCCGCTTGCGCTCGCCCTCGTAGTTCTCGTTGAGCCGGCGGTTGAGTTCCGCGGGGTCCGGCGGCGTCGGCAGCGTGTCGGGGTCGGTGTCGACGTGTTCGAGGCCACCGTAGCCCTCCGGCGCGCGGTTACCAGCCGCGAACCACTCGTGGAACCGGTCGCGGAAGGTCTCCGTCCCCGCGGCCTCCTTCCCGCCCTCCTCGCGGAACCAGTAGAGGAAGTCCGCCTCGTGGTCCGAACACAGCAGCACCTCCTCCATCGGTTCGCCGTAGACGATCTCCGCCTGGTTCGAGCGGCGCTTCTCCGCCTCCCCGTGGACGAGATAGCAGGCGTCGCAGGGCTTCTCCTGGAGGTACGTCAGGCGGATGAGTCGCTTCCGCGTGTCGTCGGGCACCGAGTCGAGCGCGCGGAACTCGCCGTCGTCGGTGAACACCTCCTCCTCGTCGAAGCGCCAGCCGCGGAGACCGATGCTGACTTTGGCCATTAGCGGACCGTAGCGCGTCGGTAAATAAAAGGAGCGCGTCTCGGCGGACGGCTGGGTCGAGCTGATCGCCGTGGGCCGCAGCGGAGCGACCGGAACGTGCGGCTTTTCCTTCCCCCGCGAGAACGGAGGGCTATGGACCCGAAGCGGGAACTCACGAGCGTCGACCTGGCCGCCCTCGTCACCGAACTGAACCGGTACGAGGGGGCGAAGGTCGACAAGGCCTACCTCTACGGCGACGACCTGCTCCGCTTCCGGATGCGCGACTTCGACCGCGGTCGCGTGGAACTGATTTTGGAGGTCGGCGACACGAAGCGGGCGCACGTCGCCGATCCCGACCACGTCCCCGACGCGCCGGGGCGGCCGCCGAACTTCGCGATGATGCTGCGGAACCGACTCTCCGGAGCAGACTTCGCGGGCGTCGAGCAGTTCGAGTTCGACCGCATCCTCGTCTTCGAGTTCGAGCGCGACGACGAGGACACGAGGATCGTCGTCGAACTGTTCGGGCAGGGCAACGTCGCCGTCCTCGACGAGACCGGCGAGGTCGTCCAGAGCCTCGAAACCGTCCGGCTGAAGTCCAGGACGGTCGCACCGGGGGCGCAGTACGAGTTCCCCTCCTCGCGGCTGGACCCGCTGACGGTCGGCTACGAGGCGTTCGTGCGGAATATGGCCGACTCCGACACCGACGTCGTGCGGACGCTCGCGACGCAGTTGAACCTCGGCGGCCTCTACGCCGAGGAGGTCTGCACCCGCGCGGGCGTAGAGAAGACGACCCCGATAGGGGACGCCACCGAAGAGGAGTTCCGCGCGCTCCACGACGCGCTCGACGACCTTCGGACCAGACTCCGCTCCGGGGAGTTCGACCCCCGCGTCTACGTCGACGACGACGGTGCGGTCGTCGACGCGACGCCGTTCCCGCTGAAGGAACACGAGCGGGAAGGACTCGACAGCCAAGCCTACGACTCGTTCAACGAGGCGCTCGACGAGTACTTCTACCGACTGGAGACCGAGGAGGCGTCCGAGGCGGAAGAGCCGGGGAGCGCGCGCCCGGATTTCCAGGCCGAGATCGAGAAGAAAAAGCGAATCATCGACCAGCAGGAGGGCGCGATCGAGGGGTTCGAACAGCAGGCCGAGACCGAGCGCCGCCGCGCCGAACTGCTGTACGCGAACTACGACCTCGTCGACGAGGTGCTCTCGACCGTTCGCGAGGCCCGCGGGAACGGCGTCCCGTGGGACGAGATCCGCGAGACGCTCGACGCGGGGGCCGAACGGGGGATCCCGGCGGCCGAGGCCGTCGTCGACGTCGACGGCGCGGAGGGGACAGTCACGATCGAACTCGACGGCACCGACGTGGAAGTCGACGTCGACGACGGCGTCGAGAAGAACGCCGACCGCCTCTACACCGAGGCCAAGCGGATCGAGGAGAAGAAGGAGGGCGCGCTCGCGGCGATCGAGAACACGCGGGAGGAACTCGAAGCCGTCAAGAAGCGGCGCGACGAGTGGGAGGCCGACGAGGGAGACGACGAAGGTCAGACGGAGGAAGCGGACGGAGACGACGAGGCAGAGTTCGAGGACCGCGATTGGCTCGCGATGGAGTCGATCCCGATTCGGCGCTCCGAGGAGTGGTACGAGCGGTTCCGCTGGTTCCACACGGCCGACGGCTTCCTCGTCATCGGCGGCCGCAACGCCGATCAGAACGAGGAGATCGTCACCAAGTACCTGAACAAGCACGACCTGTTCTTCCACACGCAGGCCCACGGCGGCCCGGTGACGATCGTGAAGGCGACGGGGCCCTCCGAGCCCTCCGAGGCGGTCGAATTCCCCGAATCCACGAAGGAGCAGGCCGCTCAGTTCGCCGTCTCCTACTCTTCGACCTGGAAGGAGGGTCGATACGCCGGCGAGGCGTATATGGTGACGCCCGATCAGGTGTCGAAGACCCCGGAGTCCGGCGAGTACATCGAGAAGGGCTCGTTCGTCATCAGAGGCGATCGGACCTACTTCAGAGACGTCGCCGCCGAAGTCGCCGTCGGAATCCAGTGCGAAGGCGAGACCCGGGTGCTCGGCGGTCCGCCGGCGGCGATCGAGGACCGCGTCGCGACGTCGATCCGTGTGCAACCCGGCCGCTATGCTCAGAACGACGCCGCGAAGATGCTCTACCGGGAGTTCAAAGACCGGTTCACAGACCAATCGTTCCTCCGGAAAGTTGCCAGTCCGGACAAGATCCAGGAGTTCCTGCCGCCGGGTGGGAGCGAGATCGTCGACGAGTGAGGGTGCGCCCAGAAAATAATAATTTCTGACACTTTACGGTTGGATTACGGCAGATAAGCCATCTATGTTTATCTCCGATGACAGCGTACTGATTAGTCTGAGCGAGCTCCGTCGAAACGGTGTCAGACGACGCCGACGGCATCGCTCGGTGATCACGATGATACAACAGTCACTGCAGTACCTCCGGAACGACGAAGAGCAATGGGTAAGGACCGTTCTCATCGGCGGCATTCTCAGCCTCTTGAGCGTCCTCATCGTCCCCTCGTTCCTCGTCCTCGGCTATCTCGTCCGGGTCGTCCGTGGAACGATGCACGAGAACGAACAACCGCCGGTCTTCGACGAGTGGGGCGACCTGTTCGTCGACGGTCTGAAGGCCTTCGTCGTGGCGTTCGCGTACAGCCTGGTGCCGGGAATCATCGCCGCCGTCGTCATCGGCGGTAGCGTCCTCTCGTTCGTCGTGGGCGGGGGGTCGGAATCCGCCAGTCTCGTGGGTCTCGGGATGGCCGGCCTCTTCGTCGGCGGGTTGCTCGCGTTCGTGCTGAGCCTGCTGGCCGCGTACGTCATACCGGCGGCCGTCGCCGCCTTCGCGGAGACCGACAGACTCGGCGCGGCCTTCTCCGTCGGCGAACTGCGTCCGGTACTGACCTCGGGAACCTACGCCACCGCGTGGGTCTACGGCATCGCGCTCATCCTCGCGGCCAGTCTGATCGCGGGCGCGCTGAACGCCGTCCCGGTCATCGGAACCGTCGCGGGCGCCTTCATCGCGTTCTACGCCGCGGTCGCGGCCTACTACCTCATCGGTCACGCGTGGGGCGAACTCCGCGACGTCGAGGTCAGCGAACGCGACGATACCGTCGGTGAGTCGCCGGCGGTCTGAGACGGCCGACGGCACGGGAGCGGAACGCTCTCGGGGCCGAGCTCCGAGAGGTGGGCTTCACTCACCTGTAACTATTCTCTGGTAATTTTTCTGGTGTCGGCGGAGTCGGTCGATTGACCGATCACCTATGCGCAAGAATTACTTGTTTGGATCGTGAGATCCGATTCGATGCTGTCAGATGCCCTGTCCTACCCGCTGAACGGTGATAGCTGGCTCCGAACGATTCTCGTCGGCGGCCTCCTGAGTCTGCTCACGGTGTTCGTGATCCCGGTATTCTTCCTCCAGGGATACTACGTCCGGATCCTCCGAGGCGCGTCGACCGGGGGGACCGATGCACCCGAGTTCTCCGACTGGGGCGACCTGCTCGTCGACGGACTGAAACTGTTCGCGGTGAACCTGCTCGTCTCGCTCGTCGTCTTCGTGGCGATGTTCGCGGTCGCCGCCATCTTCGGGGCGGGATCGCTCCTCTCGGGGGCCGGGCCCGCGGCCGATCCCGGATCGGGTGGCGGGGGGATCTTCGCGGTCTTCGGCGCGGTCGGGTTCCTCCTGTTCCTCGCGATCGTGCTGGCGATCGGCTACGTGGCGCCCGGGATGTTCGCGAACTTCGCTCGAGAGGACTCCATCGCGGCGGCGTTCGACGTCTCGACGGTCGTCGCCGGCGTGACGACGAGCGAGTACCTGGTCGCGTGGGTACTCGCCGTCGTCGTCGGCCTCGTCCTCGGGACGATCGCGAGTCTCCTCAGCATCGTGGTCGTCGGCATCTTCGGCCTCTTCTACGTCCAGGTCGTCACGTACTACCTGTTCGGCCGCGGGTTCGCCGACGGCCTCGACGAGAAACGGGGCGGCGCGGCGGCGACGACGTACTGAGCCGCTCGGCAGCCGTCAGGATCTGAGCACCGACACGACGCCGAAGAGTGCGAACAGTCCGCCCACTCCGATCACTTTCATCGGCGCGGTCGACTCCTCTGCCTTGAGGAAGCCCGCCGCGGGCGCGTTCGGGTCGACGTAGGCCGTCACGCGTTCGCCCTCGCCGTACCCGTCGAGGACCGAGCGCGCCGCGCTTTCCGTGTCGAAGTTCGACTGCGTCGACGCCGGATACACGTCGGTTCCGGTGTAGTTCGCGCCGTCGTATCGGTAGCGGAACTCGACTGTCGGGTGGTATTCGACGCCGCCGCGACGCGAGGACGATTCCTCGACACCCGTTTCGACGACCGTCGCGTCGACCTCGACCGCGTTCGCGACGGCCTCGGACTGTTGGGTGTAGTCGTAGCCACCGTAGCCGGCGACGGCGACGCCGACGACGATCATCAGGAGGGCGAGACGTGTGGAGTCGGGTCCGTCGCTGCCGATGGAGAGATTCAGGGCCACGAGAGGTGGTGATCGGTCGAGGTTTTAAAAATCCCCCGTTCGGAGGACGTGCGCGGAACAATTCTTCAATCGATACCACCGCCGACGAACGGCCGGAGGCCGTGAGTCGGCGGCATTTTTCCCTCCGCCGTGAGACGCGAAGCGTCTCACGAGCCTTGCTTCGCTTCGCTCAGCAAGACAGGTTTTTGCGCGGCGGGGTCCCACAGACCCCGCCGTGGAAAAAGGTGGATGTTTAGGCCCCGGACCTCGGAGAACTGGGTATGCGAATTTCGAGTCGCGGCCACGGCGAGGAGGGTCGCGAGCGGATGACACTCGTTCCCGAGAACGTCGACGACCTCTGGCACCTCTCGCACGTCCTCGAATCGGGCGACTTCGTCTCCGGCGACACCACGCGTCGGATCCAGCGCGACGACGAACAGCTCAGAGACACCGGCGGCCAGCGCGAACACCTCTTCGTCACGATCGAAGTCGACGACGTGGAGTTCGCGCGCTTCGCGAACCGCCTGCGCGTCGGCGGGGAGATCGTCGACTGTTCCCGGGAGGACCAACTCGGTCACCACCACACGATAAACGTCGAGGAGCACGACGAGGTCACGATCGAGAAGCACTTCAAGCCCGATCAGGTCGAGCGGATCGAGGCGGCCGAGGAGGCCGCAGAGAACGCCGACGTCGCCATCGCGACCGTCGAGGAGGGCGAGGCCCACATCCATACGGTCGCACAGTACGGCACCGAGGAGCGCTTTTCCTTCACCGCGCCGACCGGAAAAGGCGAGTACGCGCGGCCGCGGTCGGAACTGTTCGCCGAGTTGGGGAAGGCGCTCGCCCGGATGGACGTCGACGCCATCATCCTCGCGGGGCCGGGGTTCACGAAACAGGACGCCCGCGACTACATCGAGGAGAACCACTCGGAGGTCGCGGACCTCCTCACCGTCGTCGACACCGCGGGCATCGGCGACCGCGGGGTCCACGAGGTGTTGAAACGCGGCGCGGTCGACGAGGTACAGACGCAGACGCGAATCTCGAAAGAGGCGTCGCTCCTCGACGACCTGATGGAGGGCATTGCGACGGGCGAGAAGGTCGCTTACGGCATCGACGAGGTCGCCGAGGCCGCGGAGTTCGGCGCCGTCGAGACGCTGCTCGTCCTCGACGACCGGCTGCGACGGGAGCGGCAGGGCGACGGCGACTGGGAGGTCGACGTCAACGAGGTCATCCAGACGGTCGAGCGCAAGGGCGGGGAGGTCACCGTCTTCTCCGGGGAGTTCGACCCCGGTCAGCAGTTGCGGAACCTCGGCGGGATCGCGGCGCTGCTGCGGTACCGACTCCAGTAATTTGGGGCGTCTTTCGCCAATGCACCGCCGTCAGAGCCGGTATACGACGGCCTCGTAGGGCTCGAAGGACCGTTCGACCGGCGTGGACGACGTCCCGTAATTGGAGCACAGCGGCGTCGCGTCAGCCAGTTCGAGGTCGGCGTCGGGATCGAACGCGGCCGACTCACCCGACCAGTTGAGTACGATCAGCAGGCGCTCGTCGTCGAGCGTGCGTGTGTAGGCGTAGATCTGTTCGTCGTCGGGGAGCAGGAGGTCGTAGTCGCCGTAGACCAGCGCGTCCTCGCGGTGCCGGAGGTCGATGAGTCGCCGGTAGTGGTGCCAGATCGAATCCTCGTCGGCGCGCGCCGCCGCGACGTTGATCTCCGAGTAGTTCTCGTTGACGCCGAACCACGGCGTGTCGATGGTAAAGCCCGCGTGTTCCTCGTCGGACCACTGCATCGGCGTCCGCGCGTGGTCTCGGCTGACGTAGTTCACGAACGCCCGCAGGTCCGCGAAGGAATCCGCGCGGCCGTCATCGATGGCGTCCTCGACGGCCCCGATCGTCATCGGGTCGTCGAGCTCCGCGAGACTGTCGAACTCGTCGTTCGTCATCCCGATCTCCTCGCCCTGGTACACGAACGGCGTCCCGCGGGTCGTAAGCAGGAACGTCGCGAGCAGTTTCGCGCTCTCGACGCGGTAGGCGTCGTCGTCGCCGAACCGCGAGACGATCCGGGGCTGGTCGTGGTTGCCGAGATACTGAGCGGTCCAGTCGTCGCCCAGTTCCGTCTGCCAGCGGCTCATTATCTCCTTGAACTCGACGAGGTCCCACTCGCCCCACTCGGTCGGGTCGAACCGCCCGCGCGGACTCACGTCGACGTCCATATGCTCGAAGTGGAGTATCATATCCAGCCCGTCCCCGTCCGCGCCGAGGTACTCGCCCGCCATATCGACGGTCGTGTCGGCCATCTCCGCGACGGTCATCACGTCGTAGTTCGAGAACGTCCGGTCGTACAGTTCCCGGAGGTACTCGTGTATTCTCGGTCCGTGGCCGAACACCTCGATGCCGGTGGGTTCGCGGTCGGCTGTCCCGTCGGGGAGTCCCTCGGGCTTCGAGATGTAGTTGATCGCGTCGACGCGGAACCCGTCGATGCCCTTCTCCAGCCACCACTCCACGAGGGCGGCGATCTCGTCGCGCACGTCGGGGTTGCGCCAGTTGAGGTCCGGTTGCTTCTCGTCGAAGAGGTGGAGATACCACTGCCCGCGCACGTCGTCGTAGGTCCAGGCCGACCCGCCCATGAACGACCCCCAGTTGTTCGGCGGGACGGGGTCGCCGTTGCTGTCGGTCCCGCCGTCGCGCCAGTAGTAGTAGTCCCCGTAACCGTCTGCCCGTCGGCGGGACTTTTCGAACCACTCGTGTTCGTCGGAGGTGTGGTTCACCACCAGATCCATCAGCAGCCTGATGTCGCGGTCGTGTAGCTCAGCCAGGAGCCGCTCCCAGTCCTCGATCGTTCCGAACTCCGCGGCGATCGATCGGTAGTCGCTGATGTCGTACCCGTTGTCGGCCTGCGGCGACTCGTACACGGGACAGAGCCAGACGACGTCGACGCCGAGCGCGTCGAAGTACTCGACCTGCTCGGTGATGCCCGGGATGTCGCCGACGCCGTCGCCGTCGCTGTCGTTGAAGCTCCGCGGGTACACCTGGTAGACGACCGCCTCTTTCCACCACTCCCGGTCAGTCGCGTCAGCGTTTCGTGAGCTATCAGCAGTCATAACGAATACGTCCCGAGATGCGGCGTCTCCGCATCTGTCTTCTGATGGCCGTCGGGACAGCCCGAGTCCGACGTCACTCGAACGCGAGGCTCGCTCACTCGCCCGTGAGCGCTTCGCTCCCCGGGGCGAAGTCGATCGTCTGTCCCAGCCCGGCCTCGTTGGCCTTCTCGTAGAGGAGGTACGCGCCGGCGACCGTCTCGATACCGGTCCCGCCGCTGTCGAAGACGGTGATCTCGTCGTCGGACGTCCGACCGGGCGCGTTGCCGGCGACGACGTCGCCCAGTTCGGCGTGGACGTGGTCCTCGTCGACGATTCCGGCCTCCAGTGCGGCCAGGAACGAACCGGCGTCCTGGTGGACCCGCTCCTTCAGGTCCGGGACGTACGTGGCTCGCCGGATGGTCTCGGCGTCGAGTTCGCGCTTGTCTCGATCGTACTGCCCCATCGCGGTCACGTGCGTCCCCGGTTCGAGGACGTCGCCGTCGAAGACGGGCTCGCTCGCGTTCGTCGCCGTCACGACGACGTCCGCGCCCTCGACGGCGGCGGCGGCGGAGGCGACGGCGGCGACGCTGGCGTCGAGACGGCGGTCCATCTCGCCCGCGAACGACTCGCGGTGCTCCTTCGTCGGCGAGAACACCCAGACGGTTTCGAGGTCTCGGACCGTCGCCAACGCGCGCAACTGTCCCCGGGCCTGCGCCCCGCTGCCGATGATCGCGGCGGACGACGCGTCTTCGCGCGCGAGTTCGTCGGCGGCGACGGCCCCGGTTGCGCCCGTTTTGAAGGGGTTCATACTCGCGCCGTCGACCATCGCGATCGGCGCGCCCGACTCGGCGTCGAACAGCGGCGTGGTGAACCACGCGTCCGACGCGCCGAAGCCGGCGCTGTACATATATCCGCCCATCGCGCCCGTGTCCGGCAGCAGGGCCGCGTAGGTGGTGAAAAAGCCCGGCGGCTCGGCGTTCGTGAGTTTCGTCCGCGGCTCGGCCGGTGCGCCCTCGCCGCGCTGTCGGTATCCGTCGCGAACGGCGTCCACGAACTCCGCGGGGGTCGCGAGGCCGTCGACGTCCGCGCTCGTCAGGAACAGCGTTTCGGTCATGTGCCCCGGTTCGACAGCCAATCGTAAGAACGTGCGGAAACCTGCAGGTCACCGGATCGGCGGTTCGGAGCGACGACCGATGCGCTCCGCACGCACAGACCAGATTTCGGAAGCAGTACTCCGCGAAGACGACAGAGAGAACGGACGGCGAACGGGGCTTCCGTGACGGATGCGCTCGTGTCGGCCGCTCAATCGGCGTTCGGGAACTGGCCAGTTTTCTGGGTCTCGCCGGTATCGAACTCCGGTCGGGAGCTCCCACTCACGGGCGCGCGAACGAAGAGGGCGTGGCCGACGACTCCGGCAGCGACGGCGGCGGCGATGGGAACGGCTTGCGTGAGCGTGAGACTGGTCTGCATCAGACCGCCGGTGAGGCCGAAGAGCGTCAGCGGAATGAGGCCGAGGACGTAGTCGTAGTACCTTGTCATAATGTGTTCAGTACTACGTGCGTACATCATATAATTGTTTCCCGTAGCCCATTGAATGATTTCTAGTTGGTCTTCAGTTGGTTTCTCATAAGTTATTAGACGAAGTCGCGAGAGAACGTCTCTGACACGTAATCTCGTGGGGAGCGAGGGCGACATCGGTGCGTTGAATTGCCCGCTACTCGGAGATGCGGACGTGAACTCGAACGATCGGTCGATCGTCGCGTTGGTGATGCTGGCCCACGGGATGGTGCACACCTACGAGCTCTCGATCCCGATCTTCGTCTCGATCTGGTTGACCGAGTTCGAGACTCTCTCGCTCGGCATCGTCGAGGTCGGCGTCACCGAGGCGACGCTGGGGCTCGTCGTGACCGCGGGATACGGGCTCTTCGGCGTCGGCGCGCTCCCGGGCGGCGTGCTCGTCGATCGAATCGGCTCCGCCCGGCTCATCACGCTCTGTCTGTTCGGAATGGCCGGATCGTTCGTGCTCTTGGGGCTCTCGCCGAATCTGCTCGTCGTCGCGCTCGCGCTCTTGCTCTGGGGCGCCGCGGCGAGCGTCTATCACCCGGCCGGGCTCACGCTGCTCTCGAAAGGCGTCGCAGAGCGGGGCACGGGCTTCGCGTACCACGGCATCGCCGGCAACGTCGGAACCGGGCTGGGCCCGCTTCTGACCGCGATCCTGTTGCTGTTCGTCGACTGGACGGTCGTCGCGGTCCTCCTCGCGCTGCCGGCCCTCGCCGCCGGCGTGTATGCGACGCATGCACGGTTCGACGAAACGGCGGCCGTCGACGACGGAACCGACGCCGATGCCGACTCACGAGACGGCTCCGGGGACGACAGGGCCAACACCGGCGTCGCGTCGCTCGCCGAATTCACCGTCGAAACTCGGCGGCTCTTCGTCGGCGCGTTCGCGCTCGTGTTCGTGGTCGTGATGGCCTCCGGACTCTACTACCGCGGCGTCCTCACGTTCCTGCCGAACCTGCTGGAATCGCTGCCCGGGTTCGAGCCGATCCCGTTGACCGCGGCGCTCCCGACCCCCGTCACCGACGCGCTCGGCGTCCAACCCGGCTCCGAGCGCGCAATCAACCCCGAGCGGTACTTCTACTCGGGGCTACTCATCGTCGGCGTCTTCGGGCAGTATCTCGGCGGGAAGCTCACAGACCGGATCCCCGTCGAGGCCGGCCTGGCGGGCGGATTCGGCCTGCTGGCGGTCTTGGCGCTGATCTTCCTGCCGGCGGCGAACGCCGGGCTCGGTCCGCTCCTCGTCGTGGGTGCGGTACTGGGCTGTGCGCTCTTTCTCGTCCAGCCGTTCTACCAGGCCACCGTCGCGGAGTACTCTCCGGCGGGGACGCGCGGGCTCTCCTACGGCTTCACGTACCTGGGGGTGTTCGGCGTCGGCGCGCTCGGCGGAGCGATCGCCGGGACGATCCTGACGTACGCGACGCCCGGGGCGCTCTTTCTCACGCTCGCCGCGTTCGGCGCGACCGGCTCGGGCGTCGGCGTCTACCTCCTGCGGCGGCGATCGGGCTGAGACGCAGGCATCGGCGAGACAGGGCAGCAGTCAGTTCGTAGCGATCAGGAACGGATCCACCCTCAGCGTGCCGTCGCGGGTGTCATCACCCAACGATTTTGAAAAAGAGCCACCGACCGGCGACCAGCGCGACCGCGCCCGTGAGTAGCATCACGACGCCGAACGTGACCTGAAACCCGCCCGGGAACAGCGGCGACGCGCGGAGCGCGAATCCGACGACAGCGGCGGGAACCCACGCGCGGACCGCGAGCGGGATCGCCGCCTTGGCCGACTCGGCCGCGCCGGCGGAGTAGGCCCCGATCAGCGGCGCGGCGACGGCCCAGCCGACGAGGAAGGGGACGAGCGTCAGCAACCAGCCGACGGGGTCGGCGGTGAGGTAGTCGACGCCGTTGTGGTTGATCACGCCGATCGTGAGGACGGCCGCGAGCGCCAACACGTCGGCGACGGCGAGGGGGGCCGCGCCGGCGTCGATGCGTCGAGCGAGGAACGACTCCTCCGAAGTTGACATACGCGACGATTCGGACGCTCCCTAATGGCTCTCTCGGATTCGATCCGCGACGTCGTCCCCCGTCGACGTCGTCCGTCGCCGCCGCCGTTGCTTCCCGCCGTCGTCGTGGCCGGTGACCGCGTCACGCTTCCGGTGGGATACGCCCCACGACGACGTACTCGAAGCCGTCGCGGACGATCCGCGCGTCGAAGCCGGCCGCAGCGACGGACTCGCAGAGTTCCGCGGGCGTCCAGAACGTCGAGTCGAACCCGACCAGTCGCTCGGCAGCGACGAGCGACCGCCCGCGAAGCCCGCGCGGGTGGAACTCCTGGACGACCACCACCCCGCCGGGGCGGACGACACGCGCGGCCTCCGAGAGCCCCGCGGCCGGGTCCGGAAGGTGATGCAGCGCGTCGACGACGACGGCGGCGTCGACGGCGTCGTCACCGACGGGAAGCCGTCCGGCGTCGCCTCGAATGACCTCGTGACCCGACTCGCGGGCGCGTTCGAGCATCCCGGCCGAGGCGTCGACGACGACGGGATCGATCCCGATTTTTCGGAGCCCCCGCGAGGCGCGGCCGGTCCCGCCGGCCAGGTCGAGCACGCGGTCGATCGGCCGGTCGGCGAACGCGAACGCGTCTCGGAACGGGCCGACCCGCGCGGGCGGCATCGCGACGTCGTACAGCCGGGCCAGTCGATCGAAGAAGCGCACGTCGCCGGGACCGAAACGGGAGGACATACCCCGCGTTCGTCAGGGAGCGAAAAGGAACTATCGCACCGCCGAACTCTTGGGACCGCCCGTCGTAGACCCTCGGGATGGAGTTTCTCGTCCTCGGGTGGCCGCCGGACGGCCCCTCCCTTCGGTTGGATTACCGGCACTTCGCCTACGCGGGGAAGTTCGTGATGTCGAACACGGGGAAGGCCGTCGTCCGCGAGACGGACGAAGAGGACGGTTCAGTGATCTTCGACTCCGGAGACGGCTGCATAGTCGACGCGGGTGACGACACTGAATTCGACGCCGAAGACGACAGCGGACCCGGCGCGGGGGACGACTACGACGCCAGCGTCGTCGCCGCGCTCGCGTTCAACGCGGATCGGACCGACGAGGCGACCCTGTGGTACCGCTACATCACCGTCCACTCGGCGGCGAAAGGGGCGGCCATCGGCCCGCGACTGGCCGCGTTCGTGGCTCCCCGTGCCGCCGAACGCGGCTACGAACGGCTCAGAATCGCCGTCAACAACCCGTTCGCCTACGAGGCGATGTACAAGGCCGGCTTCGAGTGGACGGGGGCGGAAACCGGCGTCGCGGAACTCGTGCTCGAACGGCCGGCGAACGGATCGCCGGACACGCGGCTACGGGACGCGGACGTCGACTCCTATCGGGCGGGGCTCGACCGGTTTCGAGAGCGGGACCTCGGCGATCCCGAGGCGTCGTTTCTCAGCGAGCGAATCGGTTCCGGACTCCCGGCTCCCTGTGACGTTCCCGGGGCCTAGCGACGACGCGAGAACGCGGTCCCGACTCGCGGCCGTCACGCCAAGCCGGCCCGTGGCCCGCCGAGTCCAGAGCCCCCCTCGAACCGAGGGTCGACCCCGAGGATTAAATCGGCGGCCGACCGAAGAGCTAGCGATGGGAAACGCAGATCTACGGAGTCTGGCGGTGCTCTCCGACGTCTCATTCGAGGAGGTCGCCGGCAGCGTCGTCGCCGTCGACGCCCACAACTGGCTGTACCGCTACCTGACGACGACGGTGAAGTTCACGCGCGAGGAGGCGTACACGACCGCGGCGGGCGAGGAAGTGGCGAACCTGATCGGGCTCGTGCAGGGGTTGCCGAAGTTCTTCGAGCACGACCTCGTCCCGGTGTTCGTCTTCGACGGCGGGGTGACGGAGTTGAAAGACGACGAGGTGGCCGAACGACGCGAGGCGCGGGAGCAGGCCGAGGCCAAGCGGCAGGCGGCCGAAGAGCGCGGCGACGCCGTCGCCGCCGCGCGACTGGAGGCTCGGACCCAACGGCTGACGAGCGTGATCCACGAGACGACGCGGGAACTGCTCGAACTGCTCGACGTGCCGGTGATCGAGGCCCCCGCGGAGGGCGAGGCGCAGGCCTCGCATATGGCGCTCCGCGGCGACGTCGACTACGTCGGCAGCGAGGACTACGACACGCTGTTGTTCGGCGCCCCTTACACGCTCCGGCAACTCACCTCGAAGGGCGATCCCGAGTTGATGGACCTCGAAGCGACGCTCGCCGAGCACGAGATCACCCGCGAGCAACTCGTCGACGTGGCGATCCTCTGCGGCACCGACTTCAACGAGGGGATCTCCGGCGTGGGGCCGAAGACGGCGCTCTCGGAGATCCGCGAGCACGGGGACCTCTGGGCCGTCCTCGATGCCCGCGACGCCTCCATCGCGGACGCCGACCGGGTCAGAGCGCTCTTCCTCGACCCGCCCGTCACCGACGACTACGCGTTCGATACCGACATCTCGCCGGACGTCGAGGCCGCGAGGGCGTACGTCACCGAGGAGTGGGCGGTCGACGCCGACGAGGTCGCCCGCGGGTTCGAGCGCATCGAGTCCTCGCTCGTCCAGACCGGTCTCGACGAGTGGACCTGACCGCGCGTTCGCGTGACCCCCGCCGCCCGGACAAACCCGGTACGATAACTCAAATGCGCATTCCACCTTTCCCAATCGGTTTAGTGCCGTCGCCCGAAGGTCTGATTCGATGCGTCGCCGCCGCCTCCTCTCGTCCGCCACCGCCCTCGTAGTCGGCTGTCTGAGCGGATGCCTTTCGCTGTCGTCGGGCGGTTCTCGCGCGTCCCAGACGCCGGAGCCGCTGCCGACGACCGGCGATGGGTCACTCACCGACTTCGACGCCGGGGAGCCTTTCGAACGCCGACGCGTCGGTGAGGCCGCCGCGGAGATGCACCACCGCGCCGTGGTCTGGAACGACGACGCCGACCGCCGATCGATCCGCGTCCGCCTCCGCGAACTGGAAAGCGACGAGACGCCACTGGATCTGACGCCGACCTTCCCGGCGTACGGTTCCCTCCAAATCGACGTGTTTCGACCCGCCGACTACGTGCTGGACGTGTCTCCGCCGTCAGAGTCGAGCCGGAGGCTGGGGATCCGGCGAGACTTCGTCGACTGCAACGACTCGGCGACTCACGTCGCGGTTCGTCCCGACGGCAGTGTCAGAGCGCGGGTGATCTCGACAGTCCGCGCGTGCGAGGCCGCTTCACCGACGCCTGAGGGAGACTCGACAGCCGCAACCCCTGCTGGAACCTCGGCATCGTCGACGGCGCAGGCGACGGACGAACCCAGCGAGTGATCGAGCGAACGCGACGTCGGGCGGTCCGTCGCTCTGCACGGTAGCTTTTTGTCCCGTCGCCGTCCCTCGTTCGGTATGTCCGTTCTCGGGATGGGACGCTCGCGCCTCTCGTGGTGGGCGGTCGGCCTCGCTCTCGGAGCGGCGCTGGCGTACGTCGTCTACTCGTTCGTCGGGACGTTCGTCTTCGGGCTCTTCATCTACTACGCGACCCGGCCGATCTACCGCCGGATCAAGACGCGGATCCGACCGCCGAGCCTCGCCGCCGCGGTCGCGTTGTTCGTGTTGGCGCTGCCGGCGCTCCTGCTCATCACCTACACTGGCGCGGTCGCCGTTAGCGAACTGGTCAGATTGACCAATCAGGGGCTGTTCGACCTGTCTCAGTACCCGATTTCCGAGGATCAACTCGCCAGGCTGACCGACTTCGAGCGAGTCCTCGAGTTCGAACTCCAAGCGATTACCGTTCCCCGAATTCAGCAGCTACTCTCGTCGATCGGGTCCGCGGGCAACGCCGTCGCGTTCGTCGGTATCGGTCTCGTCCACCTGTTCGCGATGATCGCACTGGCGTTTTACCTGCTGCGGGACGGGCGAACCCTCTCGCGGTGGGGCCGCGCACGGATCGCCGACGACAAGGGCGTCCTGGAGGCCTTCCTCGGGGCCGTCGACCGCGACCTGACGAAAATCTTCTTCGGGAACATCCTCAACGCGGTGCTCACCGGGACGATCGGCGTCGTCGCGTACTCGCTGCTCAATCTGGCTTCCCCGCCCGGCGTCGCCATCCCCGCTGCGGCGCTCGTCGGACTGATGGCGGGGATCGCGAGTCTCATTCCGGTCGTGGGGATGAAACTCGTGTACGTCCCCGTGGCGATCTACATCGGCGTCACCTCCTACCTCGTCGACCCGACGACGCTGTGGTTCACGGCTGTCTTCGTGGCCCTGTCGTTCGTCGTCGTCGACACCATTCCGGATCTCGTGCTCAGACCGTACATCTCGGGGCGGAACCTCCACGTCGGGGCGGTGATGATCGCCTACACGCTCGGCCCGCTGCTCTTCGGGTGGTACGGAATCTTCCTGGGGCCGATCATCCTCGTACTCGTCGTGAACTTCGCGCGTCACGTGCTCCCGGTGTTGATCCAACGGGAGTCACTGGTCCCGTTCGCGGTCGATCCGGGCGTGGAGACGTCCATCGATGCCACCGGATCGTCGCCCGCGGATTCGAGAGCCGTCGCCGACGGGTCGAACTCGGTGGCGGACGACGGTGGAAGCGAACCGGAGACGCGTGAAAAGTCGGATACGGCGGGCACGTCGACGAACGGCGGGACCGAGACGGACGGTGGCTCGCCAGCATCAAGCGCCACCGGTGGGTTCGAGTTCGGTGCCGATCTCTCCGACCGCACCTGAAGCGGCGACTCAGTCGTCGATGCCGTCGAAAGAGACGTTGATGTACGTGCTCTCCCAGTCCTTTCGCGCGGCGATCTCCCGACGGCCGCGTCGCGTGAGCGTGTAGTAGTTCGTTCGTCGGTCGCGCTGTCCCTTGTCGACGAGTCCCTTCTCGACGAGCGTGTCCAGATTCGGGTAGAGCCGTCCGTGGTGGATCTCCTTCTCGTAGTACTCTTCGAGTTCCTCTTTGATTGCGAGACCGTGCGGTTCGTCGAGACCGGCGATCACGTACAGCAAGTCGCGCTGGAATCCTGTCAGGTCGTACATCTGCTGATTCTACTCGTATATTAGTGTTCTCCAAAATAAACATATCGACCTCTGTCGCGGCTCGCGTGCCCGCTGGCGCGGTGAGCAGAGTTAGCCGTTCGATGAAGGGTTGCCGTACATATCTGCCATTTTACGTCTTCGCAGTCAATTACCAAATATGTCTTTTTTCCTATAAAATTGGTCACCGTCTCGACCGACGTTCCTCCGAACACGGGCGGCTAGCGGACGTCGACGACCCGGTTCGAGCGCGAAGACCCGGATTCGATGAGAACGATCGGTGGGCAGACGACGAAAGGTTCGATCCGGATTCGAGCCGTGCCTTCGGCTCTCGAATTCGTCGGTCCGGGAAAAGGAAGCAAGCCGCGTGAAAAGCACGCGGATGCTTGCCGCCCTGAATTGGTCCCCGCTGACGCTTCGGCCCTCCAAAGCGAAGCGTCACCTGACACTAACCGACTGCTGTATATAAATATACCGGCTCCGAAGAGCGGTGGACGCTTCCTTCCAACTGGCTTCGGTCGCGACGCGCTTTTCTTCGCGCGGCGGACAGTTCGGTATATGCGCATCCGTGGTCGCCGCCGCTGCAAAGACTGCGGCCGAGAGTGGTCGTACTTCGAGCTGGGAACCGTCACGTGCCCGGACTGTGGGAGCCTGCGGAGCGTCGGGAGTGGAGAGCGGGAGCAACACACCGATAGCGCCGTCGAACTCGACCTCTCCACGCACCGCGCCGCACTCGACGAGCACACCGACGTCGGGGACGTCGCCGAGGAGGTGAAGACGACCCTTCGAGACTACGTTCGACAGCGCGGTTTCGTGCGCGGCGGTGAGCTCCTGACAGTCGACGACACGGTCCTCGCGGCCGCGGAGCTGCTTCACGCCGTCGACGTCTTCGACCGAGCTCGAGACCCCGACGACGCGGCTCGCCTGTACGTCCTGGAACTGCTTCGGGGCGCCGACAGCGGCGACCGTCCGGATCCGTCGTCAGTCCCCGACTCGATGACCGCCGCGCGCGGGCTGGCGTACGCGTCGGTGCTCTCGACGTTCTGTTCCGACCTCGGAACCTGGCTCGACGACAACCCCGATCCGGCCGCCGGACGCGTGCGCGAGACGATCGCCACGCACGTCAAACGCGTCGAGGCGATACACGGCGACGTTCCGGTAGCGGAGTCCGAGGCGCTCGTCACCGCCGCCCGCGACCTTGTGACGTACCTCGCCGACGGCGACGAGGCGTCGCTTTCGACGGCCCGTGACCGACTCGCTCGGCTCGGATGAGACGCTGCGGCACCGTCGCCCCGACGAGAACCGACGACCCGACGACAACCCATTTATCCGACCGCGACGCACCTCTCCGCCGATGGGCGATCAGTTCGACCAACACGCCGTCCGCCACCGGATGAAGCTCCTCCGGTCCGACGGGGACGTGACGCTGTACGAAAACCGCGACGGGGTCGAATGCCCCGCCTGCGGGGAGCCCTTCTCCCGGGTCCTGCTCACCGAGCGCCGGGCGCACTCCTTCGACCTCACCGACGCCGCGCGTCTCTGTGTCTCCCGAGAAGACAGTCGTCTCGTGGTGTGTACGCACGGAAACTGACGCGCTGTGCCGGGATTTCGGCACCGACTGACGCGCTGCAGCGCTCCGTCGGCTCCGATCGGGACGGACCGCAGCGCGGCCGGACGTTTTTACGCCAGGACGAGACCACACCCGGCGTGACCTGAACGCGGGCCGCGACGGTCACGGCGGGTGCGCGGCGCGCCGTCGCGGCCGAAGCGGGACTGCGCCGCCTGTTCGCCACCGTCGTCAGCCACGCCCACGTGTCGCGATCGACGAGCCGCGCTCAGCCCTTGATGTTGCAGACGGGGAACGTCCGGGCGACCTTGTCGCCGATTCCCAACTCGTCGGAGACGCGAACGACCTCGTCGACGTCCTTGTAGACGCCCGGCGCCTCCTCGGCGACCGTCGCGCCCGACTGCGCCTTCACGTAGATCTTCTCCTGATCGCGGAGTTCGTCTCGGACCGTCTCGCCCCAGTACTCGTTCTTCGCCTGCGTCCGACTCATCGTCCGACCGGCGCCGTGCGCCGTCGACCCGAAGGACACCTCCAGAGAGCGCTCGCCGCCGCGGAGGACGTACGAACCGGCTCCCATACTGCCGGGGATGATGATCGGCTGGCCCACGTCGCGATAGGTGGCCGGCAGTTCCGGTCGGCCGGCGGGGAACGCGCGCGTCGCGCCCTTCCGGTGGACGTAGAGCTCCCGCTCCGCGCGATCCACCGCGTCGTCGGGCGCGGCGGGTCGACCGTCGTCGTCGACGCCGACCTCGTGCACTTCTTTCTTCCCGATGTTGTGCGCGACGTCGTAGAGCAGTTCCATCTCCATCGACTCCCAGTCGCGGTCGAAGACCCGCTCGAAGACGCGCCGAGTCCGGTGCATAATCAGCTGCCGGTTCACCCACGCGAAGTTGATCGCGGCGCACATCGCCCCGTAGTACCTCTCGGCCAACTCCGAGCCCGCGGGAGCGGCCGCCAGTTCCTTGTCCGGAAGCTCGGCGAGGAGATCGGCGTGCTCCTGTTCGATCCGTCGGAGGTAATCCGTACAGATCTGGTGACCCAGGCCGCGGGACCCACAATGGATCAGGACCACGATCTGATCGGCTTCGAGTCCAAACTCCGCGGCGACCTCCGGGCGAAAGACGTCGGTGACGCGCTGGACCTCCAGGAAGTGGTTCCCGGAGCCGAGGCTGCCGATCTGGTTCTTCCCGCGGTCCTTGGCCTTCTGCGAGACCGCGTCCGGGTCGGCGTCGGGCCGCATTCCCTCGTCCTCGCAGTGTGTGAGGTCCTCCTCGACGGCGTACCCGTGTTCGAGCGCCCAGTCGACGCCGCGATCAAGGATCTCTTCGAGCGTGTCGCGGTCGGATTCGACGATGCCGCCGCCGCCGAGTCCCGACGGCACGTTCGCGAAGAGGGCGTCGACGAGTTCCTCCTCGTGGCCGACGACGTCGTCGTAGGTCAGGTTCGTCCGCATCATCCTGACCCCGCAGTTGATGTCGTAGCCGATCGCCCCCGGCGAGATACAGCCCGTCTCCACGTCCGTCGCGCCGACGCCGCCGACGGGGAACCCGTAGCCCTGGTGCCCGTCGGGCATACAGATCGCGTGATCCGCGATCCCCGGCAGATGCGTCGCGTTTCTGAGCTGCTGGAGGGTCTTGTCGTCGCCGATCTGTTCGAGCAGCGCGTCGCTGGCGAGGACGCGCGCGGGGACGTTCATCTCCCCCTCGCGTGGAATCTCCCAGACGTACTCTCGGACTCGTTCCAAGCGGATGCCGCCGTATTCGCGGACGTCCCGATTGTCGCTCATACGTCATCTTACCACGTCCGCCGAGGAAAGCATTCCCTTCGTGCGCGGTCGAGCCTCAGTCGTCCGACCGAACCGACGTCGACGGCGGCTCGGGGGTCGATCGCCGATCGCGCTCCCGGATCCACGCGTCGAACGACAACGGACCGGCACCGGTCACGAGCAGCGCCGAAGCGAGTCCGAAGAGCGAGAGGTGTGCGAGGATCGGGTCGTCTGGGAGGCCGAAGAGGGTCGTGGTGAAGAGGAGGAACGCGACGCCGGAGGCCGCCCGGACGAACACGCCGAACACGAGGACGGTCCCGACCGCCGCCTCGGTCAGGCCCGCGCCGACGACCCACAGTTCCGGGCTGACCGGAACCACGGCAGTCAAGTTGTACTTCGCGACGACCGCCGTCGCGTCGCCGGGGTTCATCAGTTTCTGTGCGACGCCCAGATAGACGAAGGAGACGCCGAGCCCGACGCGAAGCACCACGGGAACCAGCGCCGTGTACGGCTCGACTCGACGGACGAACGGTACGGCGACCGCGCGGTAAAACGGATCGATGCGGGAGTATGCGGTCTCCGCGTCAGCGAGCTGTGAGACCACGTGGTCGGCGCTCGGACGGCCGCCGCCGACGAGCGCGATCGCGATGAACGCCGGAACGTACTCGAACGCGAGAAACAGTGCCGGGGAGAAGAGCAGACCACCGAGATACGAGAGCAGTCCGAGAAAGGCGACGAGTCGCGTCCCGAACCCGAACAGGAGCAAGAAACCGACGGTGATGCCGAAGAGGCGGACGAACGTCGGCGATCCGAGCGTGACGACGGGAGAAAAAAAGTACCCGGAGAAGCCGGCACCGACGAGGGGAAGTCCGACGCTCAGCCGGAGGAGCCACGGGAGCAGGTCGCGATACCCCCGGACGGTCTCCCGAAACACGGCGATGTCGCGACGCAGTGGACGGAGTCGTAGATAGCCCAGCGCGGCGAGCAGACTGGCCGTCCCGCCGACGCCGAGCACGGCGAGGTTCAACGGGTCCGTCAGCGCCTCGACGAGAAACGCCACGACGGCGACGGGGTCGCTTCCGGGCGTGACGTACCGGACGTGAGCGCTCGCCCGACCTGCAAGGCTCGAACCCACAATCAGTACTGCGAGAACCGACGCAGCGCGGCCGATCGTGCGTGATACATTCACGGCTGGACCTCCATCTTACGAACTCGCTGCGCGGGTGGGATCACTCCTGGTAGGCGATCCGGACCTGCTCCCACTTGTTCTTCGATTCCAGATGCGTCTGCAGGGCGTCGGCGTACGCCTGCGTCAACCGTTTGGCGGCGTCGATGCGCTCCTGGTCCGATCCCGTGCTCGTCCCGTTTCCGAGACCCAGGGCGCCCTTGATCTGGTCGACGACGCCCCCTGAGGACCCGCCGGACTTGTCGTCTCCGGGCGCACCGCCCATCTGTGCCATCTGCGAGCGGACGTTTTCCAACTCCGGCATAATCTGCGGGAGCTTCTCGGTGTCGGCGACGATCCGCGCCCGCTCCGGGTCGTCGGCGTGTTCGATGTCCAGTTCTGTCGCGGTCATGATGAGTCCCCACTCCTGGCTCGAGAACTCCGAGTTCTCGACCTGGTCGGAGAACTCACGGTCGACAGCCATTCGGTCCCCGACGATGCTGTCGGTCCAGTCTGCCATACGCTCCCGTAGGTCAGTCGTCGGTTTGAGCGTTTCCCTCACCCGCCGAGGAGTGCGTTTTTATCGGCGGAGGTCAGGGAGTACGTATGGACCGGTACGACCTCCTCTACAGGCTCTACGAGGAGTACGAGACGGACACGCTGCGGGATCTGCAGAACTTCGTCGACCTCTTTCCGCCCGTCGACTCCCGCGTCGCTCTCGAGTACTGGGAGGACGCGAGCGACGAACTGGCGGCGCAGAAAGACGACATCGCGCAGTCATTCGCCGCGGGCGAGACGCTCGCGAACATCGCCGCTCGCGCGACCAGAGAGCAGACGTTCACCGCGCTGGACCTCCACTCGAAGTACGGCCGATCGGTGAACGCGCTCGTACTCGACGTCGACGAGACGCTCCGCTCGGCGGGGCAGACCGACAACGAGATCCCGCGCGAGACGTTGCATCTCCTGACCCAACTCCACGAAACCGGCGTTCCGATCGTCATCTGCACCGGGCAGACCCTCGAAAACGTGAAGGGATTCATGATCCAGGGCCTCGGGACGGAGTTGGTCCACTCGGGGTCGTTCAGCATCGTCTACGAGGCCGGGACGGGCGTGTTCACACCCGGCCACGGGTCGGACACGAAGCGCCTGTTGTACGAGACGCTCGACGAAGAGATCCAGGAGATCTTCTCGCTGGTCCGCTCGCGGGTTCTCACCGCCGCGCCGGCGGAGCTCCGCCGCTCGCTGCACCTCCAGGGCAACGAGTTCAACGTCACGCTCAAGCCGAACTTCGACGTCGGTAGCGACGCCGCCGAGGAAGTCATCGACGAGGGGTTAGTGTACCTCATCGATCTGCTCGGACGCGCCGTCGTCGAGACGGTGGAGGGAGTCGACGACGTGGGAATCGAGGTGCGAGACGTCGAGGCCCAGGAGGGCGACCGTCCGACGGACTGGGCGCGGGCGTACTACTCGGACGCTGATCCGGAGATCGCCGAGGTGCTCGCCGGCGAGGACGCGACGCCGAACTGCGGGGTCGACGCCGTACCGGTGGCCGTCCGAGCGCGCTTCGACCGGATCGACGTCGGGTACTACCACGCCGACGCCGCCGAGATCGGCTCGCTGGACCTCGACAAGCCGACCGGCGTCACCGAGGCGCTCGACGTCCTGGCTATCGACGACCCGTTCGTCTTGGTGATGGGCGACAGCAAGTCCGACCTCCGGGTGATGGAGTGGGCCGCGGACGCCGACGCCGGACTCGCGGCGGCGCCGAGACACGCCTCGGACTCGGTCCTCTCGCACGTTCGCTCGACGGACGAACTCGTGTACGAACCCGGCGATGCCGGGTCGATCCTGCGGACGGTCTCGGTGTTGAACCAACTCGCGGAGTGGTAGGGCTGTCGCGCTCCGGCCCGACTGTCCGCTACACGTCGGCGTCGTCGGGGATCTCCGCGGCTTCGTCGTCCGCGACTTCGACGCCGAAGTAGCCGGGTTCGTCCCCGACCGGATCGTTGATCACCAGCTCTTCGGCGTGCACCATCAACCAGGGGATCGTCCACGCGACGACCCGGTCTTCCGTGTCGGCGTCGAGTTCGACGTCCGGATCGAGCCCCTGGAGCAGGCGAGCGATCTCCGGGACCGTGTACATTAACTCCGGATCGAGCACCTCGTCGGGGTCGTACAGTCGATAGGGGTACAGCGTCTCGAACGTCTCCTTCCGTTTGGGCATACGCTCCCGTTGTCGTCGACGGGCAAAGTATCGGTGGATGCGTCCCCAGCGTTCCGGCTGACGCACCGCCTATGAAACTGTTATGGCCGACAGTATATGTGCCAGCCGTCCTTGGTTCGAGTATGCGAACTGTGGACGCTGCCGGGCTGGAGATCGGCGACGAGCACCCGCCGCGGATTATGGGGGTCCTGAACGTCTCGAAGGAATCGCCCTACGACCCGAGCGTCTTCGACGACCCGGGGGAGGCGGCCGCCTACGTCGACCGCGAACTCATCGACCAGGGCGCGGACATCGTCGACGTCGGCCTCGAATCGGCCAACAAGCGCTTCGGGGTGCTCTCGGCCGACGCGGAACTCGAACGCCTCGACACGGCGGTCGAGACGCTACAGAGCGTCTCCGGAGACGCCGTCTTCTCGATCGAGACCCGCTACCACGAGGTCGCGGACGAAGCGCTCTCGCGGGGGTTCGATATGGTGAACGACATCTGCGGGTTCGCCGATCCCGAGATGCCGCGGGTCTGTGAGGACTACGACGTCGCGGTCGCGAAGATGGCTTCCCCGCCGGATCTCACGGCCCCCGGCGCGGTCGAGTCGGTCGACTGGGCGGCGCGGAGCGCCGCCGAACGGGAGCGTAGCCGCGGCTACGCGGACGACATCTACGACGCCCTCGCACTCAACGGCTTCACGGACAAGACGATCGTCGACCCGGCGTTCGGCGGCTGGTCCGAGGAGAAGACGCTCGAAGACGACAAAGAGACGTTCCGGCGGCTCCGGGAGTTCCGCGGGTTGGGCTATCCACTCCTCGTCTCGATCAACCGCAAGAACTTCCTCCGCGAGGTCACCGGCCGATCGACCGAGGAGGCGCTGCCGGTCTCGCTGGCGGCGACGTCGATGGCGGTCGAACGCGGCGCACACGTGATCCGGACGCACGACGTCGAGGAGACCCGAGACGCCGCCTACATCGGGCACGAGTTCGCTCGCTCCCGACTCAGCGGATCGAGCGGCGGCCGCGACGCCGGCGACGTGTCCGTCGAGGAACTGGACGTGACGACGACGCGGGAGGCCGCGCGACACCTCGACCGGATCGGTTGCGACGACTCAGCGGCGGTCGCGGCGGACGCCGTCGTTCGCGTGATCGAACTCTCCGGACTCTCGGATCCGGCCGTCGGGGCGCTCTCGACCGCCGCGGTCGAGACCGGCGTGACCGTCGTCGCCGAGGGAGCGACCGAGAAACGCGTCGCCTCGGCCGACGGAGGCGAACCGTCCACCGGCCGACGCGTGCTCCTCTTCGGGACGCCCCGTGGGCTCTCGGGCCTCGAAGCCGCAGTCGGCGACGACGGCGGCGACGCACTGTCCGACGCGCTGGGCACGATCGCTGCGGCCGTCGAGTGACTCCAGACTGAAGTCGTAGGGGCCCCGCCTCGGCGGCCTGTGAGAAGCGGCCGCGTTCACCTCCCGATTCCGACGCAAAGTGGCTTTCTTTGCTTCCGGTACTGGACGGATGCCTCGGTTTCGAGCGTCAGACACCGTGTACCCCCCTGTCAGACGCGATCGAACACGGGAAAGCTTATGACAGATCGATTGAAACCGGAAAAGTGGAAGCCGGGAGGGCACGCGGGTAGGGGTACTTGGTGCCATTCCGGCTCACGCCGTAACGACCGAGAGCGACAGCTATAGAGCGCTTGCCACGCACTGCGTACCCGAAGGCACGCTCCCGGACGATGGCGCGAGTGAACACGGACACACGCTCTCCTATGAACTTCGAACGCTGGAATCCGATCTACGAATCGATCCTCGGAGACTTCGGCTATCCGAGAGACGGTGACGAGCGCGCTCGCGACGTCATCAGCGAATATGCGGAGCCGTTCGACTTCGAGCGCCTCGACTGCGCGGGCGACGCCGTCGCCGTCGTCGGCGCCGCGCCGTCGCTCTCGGCGGCGGTCGACCGCGTCGCCGACGCCGACCGGGTGTTCGCCGCGTCGACGGCTGCGGACGTCGTTCGAGACGCCGGTTACGAAGTCGATCTGCTGGTGACGGACCTCGACAAGAACCCCGAGACGGCGCTGGAACTGACCCGCGAGGGCGTTCCCGTCGCGGCGCACGCCCACGGCGACAACGTGCCGCTGGTCCGAGAGTGGGTCCCGCGGTTCGAGGCGACGCATATGATCGCGACGACGCAGGCCGAACCCGTCGACGCCGTCTACAACTTCGGCGGCTTCACCGACGGCGACAGGGCGGCGTTCCTGGCCGACGCGCTCTCGGCGGCGGAACTCCGGTTCGTGGGGTGGGACTTCGACGATCCGACCGTCGACGCGGCGAAGGCGAAGAAACTCCGGTGGGCCGAGCGACTGCTCCACTACCTCGAACGACGTCGCGGCGAGCGGTTCTCGGTCCTCGACGGCCGACGCGACGGCATCGATCCGATTCCGCTCGATCGCCCCGAGAGCTGAACCCGTCCGCACTCGCGCCGCCGACACGTTGACGGCGGGGGCGTTCTTCCGACCGATATGGAGATTCACTGGCATCGGCGGGACCTCAGACCGACTGACAACCGGGCGCTCGCGGTCGCGTCGGGGGCGGTGGACGCGGACGACGCCGGGTCCGCCGAAGACGAGCACGACGCCGATTCGGACTCCACCGCGACGTCGGGACCTGTCGTCCCGGTGTTCGTCTTCGACGACGACGTCCTCGAACACGCCGGCGACGCCCGCGTTCGGTACCTCCTCGACGCGCTCGCGGAACTGCGCGCGTCGTACCGCGAGCGCGGATCGGACCTAGTCGTCGCCCGCGGCGGCCCGGCGTCAGTCCTCCCGGATCTCGCGGCCGAGTACGACGCGGACCGCGTCGTCTGGAACAAGGACTACTCGGGACTTGCGCGCGAGCGCGACGCCGAGGTGCGCCGCGCGCTCAACGCCGTCGACGTCGATCGGGCCTCGTTTCACGACGCCATCTTCCACGAACCGGGATCGATCACGACGAACGAGGGCGAGCACTACTCCGTCTACACCTACTTCTGGAAGAAGTGGCGCGACCGAGAGAAGCCCGACCCGATCCCGGCACCCGATCCCGACGCGCTCGCGGCCGTCGACGGCGACGACCTCCCGACGATCGCGGAACTGGGGTTCGAAGAGCCGCAGGCCGATGTCCAGGCAGCGGGGACCGAACCCGCCCGCGAGCGACTCACCGAGTTCTGTGCGGACGGCATCTATCGCTACGCCGAGGATCGGGACTACCCGACCCGCGACGGCGTCTCCCGCCTCTCGACGGACCTGAAGTTCGGCACGATCGGGATCCGCGAGGTGTACGCCGCGACCGCCGAGGCGCGGGAGCACGCCGCCGCCGACGCGGTCGAGTCGGTCGAGGAGTTCCAGTCGCAACTCGCCTGGCGGGAGTTCTACACGCACGTGCTGTTCTTCAATCCCGAAGTCGTCTCCGAGAACTTCCGCGAGTACGAGCACGAGATCGAGTGGCGGAACGATCCCGAAGAGTTGCGGGCGTGGAAGGACGGCGAGACCGGCTACCCGATCGTCGACGCGGGAATGCGGCAGCTGAAGGCAGAGGCGTATATGCACAACCGCGTCCGGATGATCGTCGCGTCTTTCCTCACTAAGGACCTGCAGATCGACTGGCGGGAGGGCTACGACCACTTCAGGGAGTTCCTGGCCGATCACGACACCGCAAACGACAACGGCGGCTGGCAGTGGGCGGCCTCGACGGGGACGGACGCCCAGCCGTACTTCCGGATCTTCAATCCGATGACGCAGGGCGAGCGCTACGACCCAGACGCGGAGTACATCAAAGAGTACGTCCCCGAACTTCGCGACGTCGATCCCGACCTGATCCACGAGTGGCACGAGCTGTCGCCGACCCAGCGTGCGCGAACGGCCGGGGAGTACCCCGAACCGATCGTCGACCACGGCGAGCGGCGGGAAGCGGCGCTCGCGATGTTCGAGGCCGCCCGCGGCGACGAGTGAGGGGATTCGAGCGGAGTAAAACTGTCCCGCGTTCCACGTACCCGTTTACGGTTACGCGCCCGGCCGAACGTACCGTGTTACCACACCTCTCTTAACGTTTAACAGGAATCCGTCCGTGTAATGGAACGGAGGCCAAATATGAGCTACGAACTCGATCCCCTTCCGTACGACTACGACGCCCTCGAACCGCACATCTCCGAGCAGGTCCTGACGTGGCATCACGACACGCACCACCAGGGCTACGTGAACGGCTGGAATTCGGCCGAGGAGACGCTCGAAGCGAACCGCGACGCGGGCGACTTTTCCTCTTCGGCCGGAGCGATCCGGAACGTGACCCACAACGGCAGCGGTCACATCCTCCACGACCTCTTCTGGAACTCGATGTCGCCGGAGGGCGGCGACGAGCCGAGCGGTGCGCTCGCCGACCGAATCGAGGAGGACTTCGGCTCCTACGAGGCCTGGAAGGGCGAGTTCGAGGCCGCAGCGTCCAACGCCAGCGGCTGGGCGCTCCTCGTCTACGACTCGTTCTCGAACCAGCTGCGCAACGTGGTCGTCGACAAGCACGACCAGGGCGCACTCTGGGGCAGCCATCCGGTGCTCGCGCTGGACGTCTGGGAGCACTCCTACTACCACGACTACGGTCCGGCCCGCGGCGACTTCGTCGAGAACTTCTTCGAGGTCGTCGACTGGGAGGAGCCCAGCGCCCGCTACGAGCAGGCCGTCGAACTCTTCGAGTAAGCGACGCTCGGCGACGAAGCGCGTCGTACACCCCGATATTTTTTAGCGTCCCGCACTGTCCAGCCGTTGCTGAAATCTGAATCTGAGCCTTGCGTAGTCTTTTGATTCCGGGCGAACAGCAAACGGGTATGGCCCTCCAACTCGGCCGATCGTTCATCGACGGTATCAGACGGGTGCTCTCCCGAACCGGCGGCGTGCTGTTCGCCGCGCTGTTGGCCTTGCAGATTCTCCTCCAGACCTCGGTCAACACGGCCGTCATCGGGTTTCTCCCACCCGAAGCGGCGGCGCAGACCCAGGAGACGCTGGGACTGACGCTTCCGATCTCGGGGACCGTTGCGACCGCCCTCTTCCTCCTCGTTGCGATCCTCAGCGCCACGTATTTCGTCGTGCTTGCCCGGGGGATCACGCGACCGATGTCCGAACTCGCGACGTTCCCGCGGGAACTGTACACGCGTCGGATCGGGCGGGCGACCCTCTCGGTGATCGGCGGCGGCATCGTGGTCAGCATCGCGGTGACTATCGGTCTGGTGTTCCTCTTCCTCCCGGGAATCTACCTCGGAGCGTGCCTCCTGTTCTTCTTCTTCGAGGTCGCGATCGAGGACGAACGCGCCATCGGCGCGATCAAGCGCAGTTGGAATCGAACGAAGGGGAACCGGCTGAAACTCGCGGTCATCGTCCTGCTCAGCGGCGTCATCGGCGGTATCGTCGGCGTGCTGGCGACGGTGTTCGACCTCGCCGGGGCACCGGTCGTCGGCGACCTGGTGACGAACACTGTCAGCACCCTCCTGTTCGTCGCGCTCTACGGCATTATCGCGGACGCGTACGTGCAGATCCGAGGAGACGACCCCAGCGGCCCCGGCGGTTCGGGAGCCCGCAGTCCGGTCGATAGCGGCGCCCGAGCCGACCATCGGTAGCGATTCTGCAGGCTCGGAGCCGCGCGAAACCGGGGCGCAGATCGAATGACAGTCGTGGTACCGCGACCCGCGCAAGTCTTATCCCCGAACGCGGTTTACGTTTGTTTGCAATGGCAAACGGTAAGGTTGACTTCTTCAACGACACTGGCGGCTACGGTTTCATTTCGACGGACGACTCTGACGACGACGTGTTCTTCCACATGGAGGACGTTGGCGGTCCGGACCTCGAAGAGGGGCAGGACGTCGACTTCGAGATCGAATCGTCCCCCAAGGGACCGCGCGCGACGAACCTCGTTCGCAACTAATACCGACTTCGGTCGCCTCACGGCGACGGTAGACGGAACACAATTTTCCCGAGTTCACTCGGGTGATTTCGACGCCGACGAACCCTCGGTCCGCAACTCGGAGTGAGTTCTCGACCGGCTGTCTCGGGGAGAGAGTCCGAAACGCTCAGTTGTACGGCCGACGTTCGACCGCCTGTGACTGCCGAGCGCGACACGGACGAGCGCGGCGACGACCCCCGCGACCGAGACGTACGAGAGCGGGAGCCCCGAACCGGCGTGTTCGTCGTCTCGACGGACGCCGAACGCCGGGCTGCGTTCTCGATCCGCCGGGAGGTCTTCGTCGACGAACAGGGCGTCGACGAGGGTATCGAGTGGGACGAGCACGACGAACCCGGGGCGGACGCGACCCACTTCGTTGCCTACGACGACGGCGACGTCGTCGGCGCGGCGCGGTTCCGAGCCGTCGACGCAGACGCCGACGAATCGGCGACGGGCAAGGTCGAACGCGTCGTCGTCGCCGCCGACAGACGCGGCGAGGGTTGGGGCCGTCGCGTGATGGACACCGTTGAGTCACACGCTCGCGAGGCTGGGTTCGATCGACTCGAACTCCACGCGCAGACGCCCGTGCAGGAATTCTACGAAACGCTCGGATACGAGGCCTACGGCGACGAATTCGAAGAGGCGGGAATCCCGCACGTCGAGATGGCGAAAGCGCTGTCGTAGCGCCTGCGGTTCCGCGAACCGCAAATCGAGAACGGCGAACGTTTATCAGCGATCCCGGGACCAGCACCCCCGTGATCTGAACGCCACCCCGCGTCGGGTCGCGGTTGCTCGGCACGTCGGCGCGGGACAGAGCCGACGCTCCCGCCGTTGCTGCCGTCCTCAGCGCCGGCGATGCCGTCGACCTGCGGGTGCCGACTGTTCGCCACGGCAACGCGACCCGGAAGTCACGACAGCGGCTTGGAGACGTACGGCCCGTCCTGGTGGTAGCCGAGCTTCTCCCGGTAGTACTCCCGCGCGCCGATGCCGGAGATGATCGCGAGTTTCCCGTAGCCGGCATCGGCGGCGAGTTCCTCCGCCCGGCGGATCAAGCGTCGCCCGTAGCCCCTGTGCTGCCACTCGCCCTCGCCGCTGCCGATGCCGGCCTCGCTCCCGTAGACGTGGAGTTCCCGGACGATAGCCGCGTCCGTCAGTTCTCGACGGACCGGGTCGTTCGGGAATCGGAGCCGACAGAACCCGACGAGCAGATCCTCGACGGGGTCCTCGAACGCGAGGAAGTGCTCGGTCCCGCCGGCGACGTCGTAGGTCGTCACGTTCAACTCGACTCGCTCGGGGTCGGGGTCGGCCTCGTTCATCCCGGCCTCGCGGGCACGGATGTCTCGGAGGTCGATCCCCTTCTCTTCGGCCCGCTGCGCGGCGAGCTGCCGGAGGTTCGACTTCCAGACGCCGGCGTCGATGAAGTCCGCGGGGATGTCGCGTTGGACGCGCTGCAGTCGCGTGTACTCTGGGATCATCCCCATCACCTCGCTCACGATCTCGGCGGCCTCCTCGTTGCCCAGCGGCTCGAACTCGTCGCGCCGCCACTGATCGTAGACACGCGTCCCGCGAACGACGAGCGTCGGGTAGATCTTGAGGTAGTCCGGGCGGTACTCCTCGCGCTCGAACAGTTGCCGGAAGTCCTCGAGGATCATCTCCTTCGTCATCCCCGGTTGTCCCGGCATCATATGGAAGCCCACTTTGAAGCCGGAATCGCGGAGCCTGCGGTTCGCGTCGATCGACGCCTGCACGCCGTGACCGCGGTGCATCTCGCGATTGATCCGCTCGTAGGTCGTCTGAACGCCGACCTCCACTTTGGTCGCGCCCAGATCCAGCATCCGGTCGATCTGCTCGGGATCGCACCAGTCGGGCTTCGTCTCGAACGTCGTGCCGATGTTCCGGATGTCGGCCGTCTCGTTCTCGGTGATCACGTCTTCGACGTAGCGGAACTCGACGTCCTCGGGGTCCGGCTTGAACGACTGATCCTCCGCTGGCGAGGGCTCGGAGTCGAGGTCGTAGTCGTTCAACGCCTCCAGGGCGCGCTTGACGAACCACTCCTGGTAGTCGTGGCTGCGCGCGGTCATCGTCCCGCCCATCAGGATGAGTTCGACTTTGTCGACGGGGTGCCCGATGTGTCGCAGCTGTTCGAGGCGGAGCGTCACCTGTCCGTAGGGGTCGTACTCGTTCTGCTCGCCGCGCGCTGCGGCCGGTTCGTGGCCCGTGTAGGACTGCGCGGAGTCGAACTCCGAGGCCGGACCGCCCGGACAGTAGAGGCACTTCCCGTGCGGACACATCTGCGGCGAGGTCATAATCGCCACCGGGGAGACGCCCGAAGCGGTTCGGACGGGCTTGCGCTGGACGACCTCCTTGACCTCCTCGCGTCGACCCTGCGGCGCGTGCTGGAGGATCTCCGCGTTCTTCGGGACCTTCGGCGAGGAATGCGTCGAGCAGGCGTCGAGCTTCGCGGACTCCAGATCGTCGCGTCCGACGTCGCCGTCCAGGATCCGCTGAACGAGGTCCTCGCAGGTGCGTCGGAACGCCTCGGTCTCCGTCGGGTCTGATTCCCCCTCTGACCCGGGCTCGGGATCGGCGTCGGCGCTCACCGGCGAAGCACCTCCCACAGTCGCGGCGAAGAGCGGTTCATTACCAATTTCTCGTCCCGTTTCGGGGTTAAGCGTGTCGCTCCGCAGGATCGTGAACGCGTCGAACGACGGCGTGGCCGAGTTCAGAGCTGGTCGACGACGGCCGCGGCGACGGCGTCGACGACGTCCTCTCGCGCGCCGGAGAGGAACTCCACGCGGTTCTGTCGGATGCCGACGGCCGTGATTCCGCCCTCGGGGACGGCGTCACTGGCGTCGGCCGCAGCGGTCCGGACGTCGACGCCCTCGGCGCGGACGAACAGCTCGTCCGTGGAGTAGACGATCGTCGCCACCCGGTCGTCGTCGGCCCGGCGGTGCAGCGCGTCCGCGAGCAGCGACGTCGGCGGGAAGTCGAAGCGGTGACTGTAGGAGTCGGCGTCGAGGACGGCGACCGAGACGCCGTCGACCTCCCGGGTTTCGAGGTTCGCTTCGGCGGTCTCGACCTCGTCGTCGAGTTTGATCCGGAACTGCTCGGAGACATGACCGGCGAGGCCGCCGTCGTCCTCGAACAGCAGGTCGGTGATGAGCTCGCGTTTGTCCTGGTAGGACTGGTAGTAGGCTTCCAGCGCGACGGCCTCGCGGAGCTTGCGAGTCCCGTCGGCGCCGTAGCCGGCCTCGCTCGCGAGGTCGACGTACGCCGCCGGCGTCTCCTGCCAGTAGCTCACCGCGGGGAGGTGCGCGAGGTCGTCGCTCGCGTCGGCGTTGACGGCGGCCGCGAGGTTCGCACCGAGCGCACCAGTCGAGAGGCCCGAGGCGTCGACGTCGGTGAGGCTCGGCGAGACGAGGACGCTCGCCTCGTCGACGATTTCGGTGTCGACCGCGTCGGCGTCGACGACGACCCGGGACGCCCCGTAGACGCCGAGGAGTCCGAGGCCGTCGAGCGAGTCCGTGGTGCCGCCGACGCCGACGAGAACCACGAGCGGCAGTTTCTCGTCGTGGCGCTCGTTGTCCTGCAGCATTCGCGTCACGTCGTTGGTCGCGGCGTCCATCCCGTAGACGGGATCGTCGAGCGGCCGTCGGGTGAAGAAGTGGTACTCGGCGTCCGCGCGGGCGTGCTCCTCCCGGATGAGCGGCAGCACCGCGCGTTCGATGGCCGCGCCGGCGACGTAGCCGTCGGCGGTAGCGGCGTGGCGGACGACGATCGGTCGCGACTGCAACACGGCGGTCCGGATCGCTTCCGCGGCGTCCGCGAGTTGATCGGTGACGGCCTCGACCGCCTCGTCCGCCGCGAGCGGCTCGACGGTCTCCGGACGAGCCTTCTCCGAGAGCGCGTCTTCGAGCCGGGTTTCGACGGTCGCGGCCTCGTCTCCGGAGAGAGCCGTCAACTCCTCGGTTTCGACCTGCAGTTCGCCGCGTCGGAGTTCGACCTCGCCGTCGAGTCTGACGACGTCGCCCTCGTCGACCTCGGGGTACGCGCGGACGCCGGCTTCGACGAACGCCGCGCAGTCGACGACGGCCGTCTCGTCGCGGACCTCGAAGATGGTCGGCCCGCCGGTCTGACGCGCTCCGACGACCTCTCCTTCGATCCGGACGCGTTCGCCAACGCGGTCGCCGAGGGAGTCGACGGTGACGCGCTCGGGCGCTTCGACTTCCGTCGGTTCCTCGTCGTCGGTTGTCGCGTCCGATTCGGACGCCTCCTCGAACTCGAACTCGGTCTCCGCGTCCGCTTCCTCGGTCGTTTCGGTGACCTCATCTCCGGACGCCTCACTGGCGTCCACAGAGTCGCCATCGTCGTCCGGGCGTTCGGTTTCCGTTGCTGCCGACGTGGAAGCCGACTGTTCGGTGTCCTCGGTCGAATCCGTCCCGTTGCCGACACGGGATTTCGTCGAGATCCCCTTCGGCGTCTTCTTGACCGGCGTGGGACCGTCGTCGGCGGAGCCGTTGTCGATCGGTTCGCCGTCGTCGTCGCCGTCGGGGTCGTGGACGCGCGCACCCCGGAACTCCGACTCCGACTGACGAATCGACCAGCCGAGATCGATGTTCCCGTTGCTCCGGACGTTCTTCACCTGGACGAAGACGGTGTCGCCGGACTCCCAGTCGAGGCTCTCGAGGCGACGGTCGAGTTCGCTACGGTGCAGGAGCCCGGTCACTCCGGGCGCGAGGTCGACGAAGACGCCGAAATCCGCGAATCCATCGACGGTACCCTTGTAGTACCGCCCCGGCGTGAGCTGCTTCGGGGAATCTCCCCGGAAATCGAACCAGACGTCCTCGTCGTGCGTAATCCAATCCATTGAGAGAGTACAGTGTGTCGCGCCTAAAACGATTGTCGAATTCCTGCGCTCCGGGTGTGCATCCGTCTCACGGTCGCGTTCCGTCCGTCAGATCAGTCCGGCGGCCCGGAGAACGGCCTCCCCGGCGTCGAGACCGCCGAACGCGGAGCCGAAGAGCAGCGTCGCCGGGACGGCCCCGGCGGCGAGGGCGCGGACGGTCGTCGTCCCGTGCACTTCCCGGAGGCCGATCACGAGCAGCGCGCCCCCGTAGAGTGCACAGACGAGTCGCAGCGCCGGCCAGGGGAGACCGGCGACGACGCACGGGGCCGTGGCGTAGGCGACGACCTGAACTGTCTCGCTCACGCCCGCCCGGTCTCGAACCGCGACGATCAGGATGACCGTCTGCAACGCGGCGGTCAGGTGCAGCGCCGCGGGGGCGACGACGAGCGCCACGGCGGCGAGCGCGAGCGCGACCGACACGGTTCGACCGCCGGCCAGCGCCGGAATCCGCTCGGGGGCGAACGCGAAGAGCCCGATTGTGTAGGCCACGGCGACGACCACGGCGAAGACCAGCCCCGGTGCCTGATCGCCCGGCGCGACGCCGTTCCTGAAGAACTGTTGCGGCCTGACGAGGACTTCGACCCACGCACGCAGGAGCCCGCGCGGTCCGCGCTCGCGGCCGCCGTCGGGATTCTCGACCCAGGTGGTCACGGTGTGTGAACTACTCGCGGCGAAGCGTATGACAGTTCCGGCACCGGGCCTCGTAGGACTCCTCGGCGCCGACGACGATGGTCGGATCGTCGACGTGGGCGGGTTCGCCCTCGACGAGCCGCTGGTTCCGCGTCGCCGGCTCGCCGCACTGCGAGCAGATGGCCTGCAGTTTGTCGACGTACTCCGCGACGGCCATCAGTTGGGGCAGCGGCTCGAACGGCTCGCCCCTGTACGTCTGGTCGATTCCCGAGACGACCACCCGGCGGCCGTCGTCGGCGAGGCGCTGACAGACGTCCACCAGTTCCGGGCCGAAGAAGTTCGCCTCGTCGACCGCGACGACGTCCTCGCCGTCGAGACGCTCGCGGATCTCCCAGACCCCCTCGCCCTCGCTGGGAACGACGGCGGCGTTCCACTGCCGACCGACGTGTGACCCGACGGTCGTCTCCCCGTAGCGGTCGTCGACAGCCGGTTTGAACGCGGCGACCTCCTGACCCGCGATCTCCGCGCGCCGGAGGCGACGGAGGACCTCCTCGGTCTTTCCGGAGAACATCGACCCCGTGACGACCTCGATCCAGCCGCTGTTCGTGATGGCGTGCATACGACGTTCGAGCGCGGTGGAGGCACAAACCGTTGTCCATTCGTTCGGGAGCCCCGAAACCGGTAGGAGGAATCGCCGTCAGCCGGAGGACGGTACGGGCCGATATCTCCCCCAATCCACTCCTACGCTTCCGGGGTGATCCACGCCAGCGTGTCGCCGCGCTCGAACTCGTCGTCTTCCGCTTTGACGATCTCGGCTATCGTCCCACTGGCCGGCGCGAGCACGTCGATGCTGACCTTCTCGATCTGGATCTCACAGACGCTCTCTCCTTCCTCGACCGTCGCGCCTTCCCGGACGAACCAGTTGACGACGATCCCCTCGTCGCTGTCGGCCTCGTCGGCCCACTCGTCGGCGGTCACCGGAACGCGGTCGTCGGTTCCGCTCATCTGGTCACTGCGTCCTCCGGACGGCCGCGGCGATGTCGTCGACGTCCGGGACCACCTCGTTCTCCATCGGCCGCGAGTACGGGATCGGCACGTCAGGGAGCGCGACGCGCTCGACCGAATCGAGCGCGGCGAGCGCCTCGTCGGCGACGCTGGCGACGATCTCGCCCGTCACGCCGTAGGAGCGGTAGTCCTCGTCGACGACGACGAGGTTCCCCGTCTTCTCGACCGACTCGACGATGGTGTCGGTGTCCAGCGGGACGAGCGACCGCAGGTCGACGACCTCGGCGTCGATCCCGTCGTCGGCGAGGTCCGCTGCCGCCTCCAGCGCCCGGTGGACGTGCAGGCCGAGCGTCACGATCGTGACGTCGTCGCCGTCGCGCTTCACGTCGGCGCTGCCGAACGGGATCGTGTAGTCGGTCTGTGGGACGGGCGTCTTCGGCCCGTCCGGGGCGGGGAGCCAGCCGATCCCCATCAGGCGCTTGTGGAACATATAGAGGACGGGGTCGTCGTCGCGGATGGCGTTGTGCATCAAGCCCTTCGCCTCGTAGGCGGTCGAGGGAACGACGACTTTCAGCCCGGGGACGTGGGCGAAGGTGCCGTACAGCGTCTGGGAGTGCTGGGCGGCGTCGTTGTAGGTGCCGCCGACGGCGGCGGTGAGCACCATCGGCACAGAGACGTTGCCGCCGCTCATATAGGTGTTCTTGGCCATCTGGTTGTAGATCTGATCCATCGCGACGCCGAAGAAGTCGACGAACATCAGTTCCGCGATGGGCCGCATTCCCTCCTGAGCGGCCCCGACCGCCGCTCCCAGATACGCGGTCTCGCTGATCGGGACGTCCATCACCCGGTCGTAGCCGAACTCCTCGCGGAGGCCCTCCGTCGAGTCGAAGATGCCGCCGTAGTCGGCGACGTCCTCGCCCATGTAGAACACCTCGTCGTTCTCCCGCATCTCGTGGGCGATGGCCGAGACCATCGCCCTGCTCATCGTCAGGTCGCGGGTCTCGCCGCTGGCGTCGGACATCAGTCGTCACCCCCTGCGACGTCGAAGTCGGGTTCGCTGTCGGTCACGCCGCTCGGTGGATTCACGAACATATCCTCGTATGCGTCCGCCGGGTCCGGTTTCGGCTGCTCTTTGGCCCACGCGATCGCCGCCTCGACCCGCTCGTGGGACTCTTCGCGGATCGATTCCATCGTCTCGTCGTCCACGCCGTAGTCGCGGAGGTCCGCCTCCAGTCGCTCGATGGAGTCGCGTGCGAGAGCCGCGTCTTGGTCCGCTTCCGGCCGATAGGTCTGGGGGTCTCCCATAAAGTGGCCCATCCGACGGTGCACCTGCACTTCGAGGACCGTCGGTCCGTTGCGGTCGCGGGCGCGGCCGATCGCCTCGCCGGCGACCTCGTAGATCTCGACGGCGTCGTCGGCGTCGACGCGGACGCCGGGCATCTCGAACCCGTCGGCCCGATTCGCGCCGTTCTCGACGTCGGTGACGCGTTCTTTGGGCATACTGATCGCCCAGTCGTTGTCCTCGATGACGAAGACGACCGGGAGATCGAAGACCGCCGCGAAGTTCAGCGACTCCAGGAACGCGCCCTGGTCGATCGCGCCCTCCCCGAGGTACGCGACGGCGACGCTGTCCTCGTTTCGCTTCTTCGCCGCGAGGCCCGCGCCGGCGGCGGGGGGACAGCCCTCGGCGATGATCCCGCTGCAGGCGAAGTGGACCTCGGGGTCGAACAGGTGCATATGTCCGCCCTTCCCCTTTCCCAGTCCCGTCTGCCGGCCGAAGATTTCGGCGGTCATTCGCTGGAGATCCACGCCCTTCGCGATGGCGACGTGGTGGGGCCGGTGCGGCGCGGTCACCGCGTCGTCGTCGCGGAGGTGCTGGCAGACGCCCGCGGCCGCCGCCTCCTGTCCCGCGGCGAGGTGGAGTTCTCCGGGAATCGGCCCGGCCGAGATGTCGAAGGCCGGCTGTTTGCCCTCCAGATACTCCTCCTGCAACCGCTCCTCGTAGTGGCGAGCGGTCACCATATTCTCGTACATCTCCGTTAAAACGGTCCTGCTAACTCCTGCCATACTGAATACAACTATTTGACAGGTATTATAGTTAAGGATAGGCGATGGAGATCGGTCACGGCAGTCGTCGAGTGCCGAAACGGACTCTCACGGGGCGGAGCGGCCGCGGTGGACGGATCACCGCCGTCGGGTCACTGACGTTCCGCGACCCTCGGAGTGACGAGTGATGGTGGGTTCACGCCGCCCGTCGATCACACAGGGCGGATCTGCTACCCAAGGATTCAACTGGCGCTCTCAATTACGACCCGGCTGAACAGTGTCGCCCGCATTTATCCTACTGGGTCTTATGGCCGTCGCGCTCCTCGGAGTCGGGTACGTGCTCGTGTTTCGCGTCGATACCGCGCTCGCGTTACAGGAACGGTTCGCGGAGGTGGCTAGTTGGAAACCCCCCTCGGAAGACCCCGAATACTACGAGGAGATGCGCCCGCACCGACGAGCAGTGTTCCGGCTGGGCGGCACCGTCGTGCTCGCGGTCGGTGGGGTGTTGCTCGCGATGTGGATATACGGCACGTTCGTCCTCGGATCGGTTTCGCAGTGAGAGATGCCCCGGGATCGTCGAAATTGATCCCTGGCCGTCTGCAGCGGTTCGCGTGTTCGCCCTCGGGTGCTCGGGGGTGGAGGGCACAGACGTGTGCCTGTTGCCGGGGTAGTAGCACTCGTTCCAGCCGACAGTACGGTTTTCACCGTTTCGTAGCTACTTTGCGAAGAAACGAAGCGTGTGGGAACCCTCTACGACACCGCCAATGAACACCTACGTCGGCGTCGACGGTTGTCCGGAGGGGTGGATTGCAGTGGTGTACTCGGACACGGATTTCGTGGGGGCGTGGTTCTACGAAGACGTCTCCGATCTCTGGGAGAGCCACGCCGATGCCGAGCGGATCCTCGTCGACGTCCCGATCGGGCTTCGCGAGAACTCCAGTGATCCACGGGAGTGTGATGCAGCCGCGCGTGACGTACTCAAGCCCGATCGATACAGGAGCGTCTTTCCAACCCCGGTGCGGCAGGCAGCCCGCCAGGACTCCTACGAGGACGCCAAGGAGAAACAGGAGGAGCGAACCGACGGGAGCCTGAACCGGCAGACGTGGGGCATCACGCCGAAGATCGACGAGGTCGATCGGTTCCTTCTGGAAAACGAAGCTGCTCGCGGCGCGATACGGGAGGCACATCCCGAAGTCTGCTTCTGGGCGTTCGCCGGTGAAGAGATGGCGTACTCGAAGACCAACGATGGAGCGCGAGCCTTCTGGGAGCGAGTCGCCGTTCTTCGGACGCTCGAGGAGGACGTGTACGATCACCTCTGGGAAGTCGGAACCGGAGACCTCGGTGGCTCGCCATCGACTGACGACGTCGTCGACGCCTTCGCAGTCGCGCTGACCGCCCGCGGCGACGGAGACGGTCTCGAAACGCTTCCGGATGATCCCGAGGAAGACGAAGCAGGTCTCCCGATGGAGATGGTGTACCGACCGAAGCCGAGGGCGTAGCCGACGCAAACGACTCGTGTACTTCTGTGAGGGGCAGAAGGCTTCTTCCCAACATTCCAGATCCGTATCCACGGGCGAACTGACGCCCGAGGATTCCGAGAGGGGACCGATCATCTTCATCGACGAGCCGTGCCGAGCGTACGGGATCGACCCGCACGACTGCTCCCGTCCAAAGGAATCCGGACCACTGACACGTGAGAAGCGCTCCACGCCGGAGCGAGCTACCTGTTGCGGTCGACTCCCCACAGACGATCGAGAACGTCCCGACGTGGCTTCGGGACTGACGTTTCAGGCGGGATCGACGTCCTACTCTGAACCGGTTCGGCGGACGACGGCGATCGTTTCCTCCTCCCCGGTAGTCCCCGAAACAGGTTTCAGAATCGCCCGTTCCCAGTAGGTATGGAACGCCGTCGAATCGCCTCAGGCACAGAGTGGGAATCGAAGGTCGGGTACTCTCGAGCGGTCCGGGTCGGCTCACAGATCCACGTCTCCGGGACGACCGCGACCGACGACGAGGGCGACGTCGTCGGCGAGGGCGATCCCGCCGCGCAGACCAAACAGGCCCTTGCGAACATCGAAGCCGCCCTCAGGGAGGCCGACGCGTCGCTCGACGACGTCGTCCGCACCCGGCTGTTCGTCACCGACATCGAGGACTGGGAGGCGATCGGGGACGCCCACGGCGAGTACTTCGGTGACGTCCGACCGGCGACGAGTATGCTGGAAGTGAGCCGGCTGATCACCCCGGAACTCCTCGTCGAGATCGAGGCCGTCGCCGTCGTCGACGACGGGTCGTAGCGACCCGCAGCACGATCGAAACCCCTCCGATCCCCGTTCCACACCGCATCACGTAGTGAAACGCTGCAGTCAGCGACCACGACAGACGAGACGCCCTCACGACGTAGTTTGGTTCTCTCCGATCGGGTCACCGTCGGGGCGACGAACTGCACGGTCCCCGCTCACCGCCACCGAGCACACGATCAGTTCGATCGATCGGGTGCCTGCGCGCGTCCGGCCCGTTCGGTTGCCTCGATCATCGTTCCGATGGTGCGCTGAACGTCGTCGTTCCGGAACGCCGAGAGAAGTCCGAACAGGCCGACTCGGCGGTCGTTCGTCTCGTCGGTGAACGCGCTGACCCCGGCGTCGACCGTCTCGACGACCTGCGGGTCGCTCGCGCGCTCGACGACGTCCGCGGCCTGCCCTAACTGCGTGCCGAGTTGGTAGTACTCCTCGGTGCTGCGGTCGGCGGCGTCGCCGAACCCATCGAGAAGTGCGAGAAGCCCGTGAAGGGTCTCCATATTTTCGCCCAGCGCGACGAGCGTCTCGACCGACTCCGCGCGGTCGAACGCCGTCGCGAGCCGGCGAACGTCCGCACGTGCCGCCTCGGCGGCCGCCTCGTCCTCGGGGGCCACGTCAGCAAGTGCGTCGCTGGTCACCTCGAGCGTCGCCAGCAGATCGAGGAACGTGTCGGTGTTGTCGCCGAGCCGGCGCAACAGAACCAGCGTCTCCTCGCGCTCGAACGCCATTCGAAGTTCCGCGATCTCACCGCGGTTCTCGGCGGCGACGGTGCGTAACTCGGGGACGAGCTCCGTCGAGAGGTCCTGCGCGACGACGACCAGGTCGAGCAGGTCCGCCAGCGCGTCGGCGTTGTCGCCGACCTGTTCGACGAGTTGCATCGTCTCCTCGTTCTCCAGCGCGGTTCGCAGGTCCGCCAGCGGCTCGCGGTTCTCTTCGACCGCCGTCCGGAGCTCCGGTACCAGGTCGTCGCCGAAGCCCCGGACGACCGACAGCAGGTCCAGGAGCGCGATCAGGTCGTCGGCGTGCGCGTCGACGCGGGCGGCCACTGCCTGGATATCGCCTTCTCCATCGGGGCCAGTCGCCACCGCACTCGCGTCGGATGGTGTCTCACTCATCGGCTCAGGGAACCGGGTCGTAGCCGCGCATCCAGACGTTCCAGTACAGCGACGGGATCACGTTCACGTCGAGGATCCAGTTGAGCCGGCTCACGATCGGCGCGGAGATTGAGTCCTCGTAATCGAACTCCGCGATCATCGCCTTGCCTTGCTCGACGAGGATCGGACAGGCGGTGTAGCCGTCGTAGTCGGCGACCAGCGACCGGTCCTCGAGGTACCGCTCGACGTTGTCGACGACGACGTGGGACTGCTTGCGCGCGGCCGAGGCGGTCCGCGAGGTAGGCACGTCGGCGTTGTCACCCAACGCGAACACGTTCGGGTACGTCTCGTGCTGGAGCGTGTGGTCGTCGACGGAGACGTACTCACCGCCGTCGGTCAGCGGCGAGTTGTCGACGACGAACTCGTGGCCGTATTGGGGCGGCACCGGCGCATACAGGTCGTACTCGAGCGCGTCCCCCTCCTCGGAGTGGACCGTCCGGCTCTCGTAGTCGACTTCGGAGACGGTGAACTCGGGGACGAACGTGATGTCGCGCTCGTCCCAGATCTCCGCGATCCGCTCCTGGTACGGCGCCTTCGGCCCCGTGCCGAACACCTCCGAGCCGGGCTTCGTCATCACGAGTTCGGCGTCCTCGCGCACACCGCGCTCGCGGAGGTACCCCTCCATCAGCATCGTGAGCTTCAGCGGCGCGCCGCCGCACTTGATCGGCGTGTCCGGGACCGTCACCAGGAACCGTCCGCCGTCGAATTCGTCGACGGCGTCACCCAGTGCCCGCGCCGCGGAGGCGTGATAGAACGGATAGACCGAATCCGTTCGGTTCCAGCCCTCGAGCATCCCCGGCACCGATCCCGGGCGACGGTCGTTCCCGACCGCGGAGACGAGGACGTCGTACTCGTAGGTCCCCGACTCTCCGGCGACGGTCCGGTCGTCCGGATCGATCCCGACGACCTCGTCGTGGACGAACGAAATCTCGTCGTGGAGCAACTCGCGCGTGTCGCGCTGCTGCTCGTCGAGGTCCATATAGTCGAAGGGGATCAGGTAGTACGCGGGCTGGTAGCTGTGCGTCCGACGCTTGTCGATCACTGCCACGTCGGCGTCGATGCGCCGACGGAGCGCGTTCGCCGTCATCGTCCCCGCGGCGCCGCCGCCGAGGACGAGAACGGTGGGTCGTGTTGCTGTCATAGTTCTGTGTACTCGGTCGTCATTCGTCGTTCGGTCCGTCTACGGCGGTGCCCACGGTTCCGATCCCGCGGGCGACCGCGACGAGGTACCCCATCCCGGCCTTGACCTCGGGATCCCGCAACGCCCCGAGCAGGCCGACCGGACCGATCGGCTCGGCCTCCTCGGCGCCGGCCGCACCGACGCCCTCCAGCATCCGAACGAGCCCGCGGCGCACCTCGTCGTCGGCGGCCGTGTCGGCGATCTCGCCCATCGAGGTCCCGGTCGCGGCGACCGTCTCGACCATCTCGTCGTCCATCGCATCAGTCAGTAGCGCGACCGCGTCCGCGATCTCGGTGAGCCGGTCGAGCGTGCCGCTCCGCTGGAGCGTCGCGACGCGTTCTACGGCGTCGGCGAGGTCGTCGCCGTTCCGGCCCACGGCCGAACTGAGCTCGACCGTTTCCTCACCGGCGAGTTCCGTCGCGACCAGCCCGAGCGTCGTCGCGTCGCTCGTGAGCGACTCGACCATCTCGTCGTCAAGGCTGTCCGTCACGAGCGCAAGCGCGTCGAGAAGCGCTGACAACTGGCCAGACTGCTTCAGCAGTGCGGCGACGGTCTCGGGGTTGTCCGCGATCGCCTCGCGGATCGCCGGCGGGACCGGCTCCGTCTCGGCGGCCGCGCCGTCTTCCTCGTCGGTCGCGCTCATCACAACACCCCGCGGGCAGTCAGCCAGTACGACTGGTTGTAGCCGAGCTTCGACCAGTGGATCAGCTTCGAGGGCGGCTTCGGCGTCGGCTCCGACTCGTAGTCGAAGGCGATGTAGGTCGCCTCGTCCTCGCCGCTCTCGATGAAACAGACGGTCTTGCCGTCGTACTCCGTGGTGGGGCGCTGACCGCGGACGACGCTGGCCAGCCGGTCCGCCAGCGACGTGGCCGCGTAGTGGGCCGCGCTGCCCGCCTTGCTCGTCGGGAGGTCGGCGACGTCGCCGAGGGCGTACACGTCCGCCGCGTTCGTCGCCTCCAGCGTCGCCGGGTCGACGTCGACCCAGCCGTCGTCGCCGAGTCCCGCCTCCCGGACGACGTCGCTGCCGTCGTGCGGCGGGATCGCCACCAGCAGGTCGTAGGACAGTTCCCGACCTTCGACGGTGTGGAGGACCTCCTCGTCGGGGTCGACCCGCTCGGGGTTGAAGAACGTCTCCACGCCGATGTCGCGCTCGTCCAGCAGCGGTCCGGCCCAGTCGGCGACCGACTGGATCCCGTGGGCGCGGTTGATCGGGTACGTGTACGTGATGTCGATGTCATCGCGCAGGCCCCGCTCGCGGAACCAGGTGTCCGCGATAAGCGGGAACTCCAGCGGCGCGACCGGGCACATATGCGGCACGCCGATGACCGACAGCACGAGGTGTCCCTCGGTGAACTCCGCGAGCGCCTCCCGGAGTTCCTCGGTCGCTTCGGGTCCGTAGAAGTGGTGGCCTCCCGCGGCCAGCCCCGGCGTCTCCGCCGGTGTCACTTGCGCGCCCATCGCGAGCACGAGGTGGTCGTAGGCGAGATCGGAACGCGGTCCGTCGAACGACACCGTCTTCGCGTCGGTGTCGACGGCGTTCACTCGGTCGATCAGCAGGTCGACCCGCCGGTCGATCAGGTCCGCGAGCGGACGTTTCGCGTCCGCGGGCGTCTTCTCGCCGAAGGGCACGTACAGCCACGTCGGCTTGTACACGTGCTCTTCGCTGTCGTTTACGAGGACCACCTCGACGTCGCCCCCGTCGATCTCGGCCGCGACCTCGTCGGCGAGGTTGTTCGCCAGGACCGACCCCGCGGTCCCCCCGCCGACGATGACGACGCGTTCAGTCATCGATCCGTACGTACAGGTCCCAGTGGTCGCCGCTGTCGACCACGTCGACCAGTTCGTTTCCGGACTCGTCGGCCCACTCCGCGACGTCCGGTTCGGTCCCCTCGTTCGAACTCTGAAGTCGGATCACTGTTCCCGGATCGACGTCTTTCGCCTTGCCGATCAGTTCCATCATCGGACCGGGGCAGGACGATCCGATCGCGTTCACCGTCACGTCAGCTTCGAGTTGTGTATCGCTCATTCAATATCGCCCCGTGGTAGATCCTGCCGATCGATGACTATCTGCATTGAGTTGTCGCACGACAACTGCCGTCGCAATCGCACGTGCCGACGGCGTGTGGCTCTTCACAGAATCACGAGGCGGACGTCAGGCGTTCCGCCCTCTCCCCGAAGCGCTTGATCCTCATCCGATCGTCTCCCAGTTCCTGTACAAGGCAACACCGAACGCGAGGACGATCCCGCCAACTGCGAACTGTCGGCCGACCGTCCCGATCTCACCGTTGAGTCCAGCGATAACGGCCCGGACCGTCATCACGAGCGTAACGACCGCGACGAGCGACAGGACGGCGTGGCGCGTTTCCATACGCGAACGTAGCGGCCTCACGTCCCAAAAGGATCAGTTGGCGCAGGACAACGCTTCCCGCACGGCAACGTGAGGCATCTAATCCCACGACAGCCGGCACACTCGGTTGTCCTGTGCCAAAGAGGGGGTTAACCCCGCCCAGTCAGTAGCTGTATACGAGACGGCAGCGCGCACAGCAATCGAATCGAGCACAGCGAGACGACTGTCACACCCCCACCGACGAATGAATGATCGACCCAGTAATCGCAAGTAGGCTCCAGTTCGCGCTAACGACTATCGTCCACATCATCTTCCCGGTGATGAGTATGGGCCTCGCTCCGTTCCTCGTTTACTTCACGTGGCGAGACGTCCGGGGCGGTGATCCAGTATACGAACAGTTACGTCGGTTCTGGACCAAGATCTTCGCCATCTCGTTCGTGGTCGGGACCGTCACGGGGATCGTCCTGGAATTCGAGTTCGGGACGAACTTCGCGGCGTTCGCGACGGCCGCGGGCGAGCTCTTCGGCGGCCCGCTGGCCGTCGAGGGGATGATGGCGTTTATGCTCGAAGCGACGTTCCTGGGGATCTTCATCTTCGGTCGGGAACGCGTCTCCGACCGATTGTATCTCGTCTCCAGCGTCGCCGTCGGGCTCGGGACGTGGCTGTCGGCGGTGTGGATCCTCATCGCGAACTCGTGGATGCAGACGCCGCGGGGCTACGAGCTCGCCACCGAGAACGGCCAGACGATCGTCCATCTCACCGACCCGATCGCGGCGTACCTGAACCCGCGGTTCCCGTATATGTTCGTCCATATGCAGAACGCCGCCGTCGAGTCGGTGGCGCTGTTTATGGCCGGCGTCGCCGCGTACTACGTCTACCGGCACCACGTCTGGGAGTACCCCGTCGAGAACGTCGCGTTCTGGGAGAAGACCCTCAAGATCGCGCTCGTGGCCCTGTTGATCACTGCGCCTCTCCAAGTGCTCCAGGGCGACCTCTACGCGCGTCACGTCTACGAGACACAACCCCAGAAGTTCGCCGCAATGGAGGCCGTTTGGGACACCGAGGCGTACGTCCCCGAGTACATCTTCGCGATCCCCACTGACCTGAGCCAGCTCACCGACCCGCGCGCCAAGGAGCTGTTCGGGATCGGCATTCCCGGCGGCGCCTCGTGGCTGGCCAGCGGGGGTGATCCCACAGCCGAGATCCGCGGGCTGAACTCCTTCGAGTCGGAGTCGCCGCCGGTCGCGATCGTGTTCTGGTCGTTCCGGGCGATGGTTGGGATGGGCTTTTGGTTCATCCTGCTGGCGTTCTGGGGCGGATACCGGTGGTTCACCGGCGAGCTGTTCGAGGACGGCCTGCTGCACAAGGCGCTTATGGCCTCCAGCCTGCTGGGGATCCTCGCGGTCGAACTCGGCTGGGTCGTCACCGAGGTCGGCAGACAGCCGTGGGTGATACAGGGCATCCTCAAGACGAGCGCGGGCGTCTCGCCCGGTCTCACCGGGACCGAGGCCCTGACGACGCTCCTCGGATTCGTCGGGGTCTACACGGCGATCCTCGCGCTGTACACCTACGTCGTCGCGCGGATCATCCGCGGCGGGCCGCCGGGCGAGGAGGACCTGGACTCGGTCCCCGACCAGCGGGAGAGAGACGAGAGGCCAGCCGCGGGGGTCGCCGGGGATGATTAGCGTCGAGTCACTCGCGGCGGGACCGCTCTTGGACCTCCCGCTCGCGGAGCTGTGGTTCGCGCTGATATTCGCCCTGCTGGGGACGTTCCTGTTCCTCGACGGGTTCGACTTCGGCGCCGGCGCCATCTTCGCGACGCTCGACGACGAGTCGGCGCGCGAGACGGTGCTGTCGGCGATCGGGCCGTTCTGGGACGGCAACGAGGTCTGGCTCGTCGTCTTCGGCGGCGCGCTGTTCGCTGCCTTCCCACGAGTGTACGCCGGCCTGTTCAGTCGCCACTACCTGCTTATGTTCGGCATCCTCGGCGCGCTCATCCTCCGGGGGCTCGCCCCCGAAATGTACGAACAACGCCACGACGAGCGCTGGCAACGCTGGTGGGGACGGTCGTTCGTCGCCGGGAGCGTGCTGGCACCGTTCCTCCTCGGCGCGTTCGCGGGCAACTGGCTCGTCGGGAGCCCGCGGTCGTTCACGCTCGTCGGCATCGTCGTCGGGAGCACCGTCACGGTGCTGACCGTCGTCTCCGGGGCGGCCTTCCTGGGCCTGAAGGCCGGGAGAGCGCTCCCGGGGGCCGTGCATCGGATCGGCGTCGGCGCGGTCGTCGTGTATCTCCTCTTGGTCGTCGCGACCCTGGGAACGCTCGCCGTCACTCTCCCGGCCGGAGCCGACGCACTGCTGTCGATGCCCGTGCTCGCGTTGGTCGCGGCTTCGATCGCACTCGCGATCGCCTACGCGGTCGCGCTCCGACGGGGGGCGAACCTCGCCGCGCTCGTCTCGGCCGCGGGCTTGACCTACGGGCTGGTGGCGGTCGTCGCGGTCGTTATGTACCCGCGTATCGACCCGGCGACGGGGCTCGTCGTCGAGGAAGCGATCGTGTCGACCCTCCCGCTGAACCTGATGTCGATCGGCGCCGCGCTGTTGCTCCCGCTGGTCGCGACGTACTTCGTCGTCCTGTACTCCGCGTTCAGCGGGCCAATCACGGCCGAGGAGTCGTACTGAGATGGGCGGCAACGACGACCGGGACGACGCGACCGCTGCGCCGCGAGCCGACAGCCGTCTGCTCTCGCGCGTGCTGATCACGTGGGCAGAGTTGCTCCTCGTCGGGTTCGCCGGCGCCGCGCTGGGGGGGGGCCGCGTCCGGACCACCGCAACTCATCGTCTACCTCGGAACGATCCTCGCATCGGTCGCGGTGCTCCTGTATAACGTCGATCGACTCGTCACGACGCGGATCAGAGGCGCCTCGTGAGCGGACCGCGGGCGCACGCGACAGGCACCTCCCGTCGCTCGCCGGATCCGCCCCGGCAATCGGACAGCACGCGGGGCGGCACGGTAGTCCGATCGCGTGAGGGGTCGACCGGAGGCGGTCAGTTCGGTCGACGCCTCGACGGGGCGAACGGACCGACGCCGCGCCGTTTGGCGACGATACCGAACAGCAACAGCGCGCTCGGAACGAACAAGAGCGCCCCAAGTGCGGTGACGACGTCGTCGTGGGAGAGCCCGAAGGCGACCCCGCCGATCCCGGCACCGAGCGCGACGACGGCGGGGATCAGCAGGCGGCTCCGTAGTGTCGCTAGTACCTCTTCGGCCGAAGGGGGGAATTCCATACGGGACGAGATAAGTACGTTGAACCCATATCGTCGGTGTTGTCGAGATCCAACCGCGCGGCCCGCTGTGAGACCGTTCAAACCCCCCACCCGGACGAAGACGGCCCGACCAGTCAGAGCGAACGTCACAGATTCCGATGCACGAGTTCAGTTCCTGATGTACGATTTTAGCTTCCAGATAACGTACGACCCCAGCGCCGACGAGTACGTCGACCTGTTCATCGATCGCGAGTCGCTTCGATCGGAAGCGATTTACTCGTGTCTCGATCCCGGCGAACTGTGGACCCTGGAGTCGGTGACGGGTGATCCGGACGACCTCACGGCCGTCGACGAACTCCTCTTGGACGAGTCCGTCGACAGGGAGTCGATCAGCAGTCGGGAGTGCAGTGCTACGCGAACGACGAGTCTCCTGACCGACGAGCACCGGCGGCGGGTCGCATACACCTACGTGTCCGACGTGGACTTCTGCGAAGCCGTTCCGCTCATCGTGGCGAAGTACGTCGACGGCGGCGTGCTCTTCGAGCAGACGCGGACGGGTGATACGGTTCGGTGGCGGGTACTTCTGCAGGACGACTCGAAGGTCGGACACCTGTACGATACGCTGTCTGCGAAACTCGGCGACGGCCTGTCGTTCTCTTTTGAACATCTGACGGAAGTCGATAACTGGGAGAGCGGCCTCCTCCCGCGGGCCGACATCCGTGCGGAACAGCGCGAAATCCTGACAGTGGCCGTCGAGCGTGGCTACTTCGAGACGCCCCGCGAGGTAACGCTCGACGAACTCGCCGAAGAGCTTAACATTCCCCGCTCGACTGTGTCGTACCGGCTTCGGCGCGCGACGGCGGAGCTGGCGAAACGGTTCTCGAACCGACAACTATGACTGCCGATGACTCCCCGGATGCCGGGACACGGCCGGAACCCGACGAACCGCTCGAGTCACAGTACCCCACAGACGTCCTCGTTAGCCCCGAGTGGGTCGAATCCCGACTCGACCGGTTCGACTCCGCGGAAACCGACGCCAGGTTGCTCGAGGTCGACGTCAACACTGAATTCTACGAGACCGGTCACGCTCCCGGTGCCGTCTGCGTCGACTGGCAGGAGGACCTCCGCTCGGCAGACGCTCACGACATTCTCGGCCCGCAAGAAATGGAGTCGTTCCTGGGTGCCTGTGGGATCACCGAAGAGACGACGGTCGTCGTCTACGGCGACAACTCGAACTGGTTCGCGACCCATCTCTACTGGCAACTCACCTACTACGGCCACCCGGATGTCCGGGTTATGGACGGGGGCCGCGAATACTGGGTCGAACACGACTACCCGCTCTCGACAGCCCCGGTCGATCCCCCGACTGTCGCGTACGGGAAGACGCTCGATCACCCGGCCGAGGAGGTGCGAGCCTACCGTGAGGACGTGCGTGACGCGCTCGACACCGAGACGGTCCTCGTCGACGTGCGCCTCCCCGAGGAGTTCCGCGGCGAGATCGTGAAGCCGCCGGGAATCGACGAGGGCGCCGTCCGCGGAGGGCACGTCCCTGGCGCAACGAACGTCTTCTGGGCCGAGAACGTCCGTCCGGACGGCCGGTTCAAATCACCGGATCGGCTCCGCGCCGTCTACGAGTCGCGGGGGATCACGCCCGACGACGACATCATCGTCTACTGTCGGATCGGCGAGCGGTCGTCCGTGACGTGGTTCGTCCTCGCGGAACTACTCGGGTACGATCGCGTCCGGAATTACGACGGCTCCTGGACTGAGTGGGGGAATATGATCGGCGTCCCGATCGAAAACGGAGAATGATCGTCGGATCCAGTGGCTCGTGCCCGACGGCTCCGTTCGTCCGCGTCCCGTCCGCAGACGGCTCGTAGCGGTTCGGTCCCGATGCGGAACGGTCGAACGAGACTCGTCTGTGCGCTCTGGCTCACGAGCGTATGCGAGACAGGATGATATTTTCATTCTAGGCCACCTCAATCTTGCTAAATCAAAAAATTGTCTTGCGACAAACCAAGTCTAATTCCCATCGCCCGTGTACGTTGAAATGCGATGTCCGAAGAGAAAACGCACGGAAGCGGCGCTGTCGAACCGGGAGATACGAGCAAGCGAGTCGGCGCGGAAGTCATTCGCGAGCGTGGCCTCGACCCCGAAGAACTCCGCGAGAAGCTGATCGATGCCATCGGCGCGGAGTTCACGACGTACTACTACTACACGAACCTCCGGATGCACCTCGCAGGTGAGGAAGACTACAAGGAGATCACCGAAGACGCGCGTCTCGAAGACCGCGCGCACTTCGAGCTCGTCGTCCCGCGGATCTACGAGTTGGAGGGGTCACTCCCGAACGACATCCGTGATTTCGCGGACCGTGCCTCCTGTCCGGATGCGGAGGTGCCGACGCCGATGGACGACAGCGGCAACTTCGACACCAGCGACCTCGAAGTCGAAGATATCCTGGAAGTGTTGCTCGAAGCCGAACGGTGCGCCATTCGGACCTGGAGCGAGATCTGCGATATGACTCGCGAGGCAGACCCACGGACGTACGATATGGCCCAGCGGATCCTCAACGAGGAGATGGACCACGAAGCCTGGTTCATCGAGCTCCTGAGCAAGGAACGCGACGACGAGATCAACCCGGCTGGCCACTTCGCCCGCGGCGAACCAGGTGATGCACCGTACTCGACGAACAACCGGTTCAACGACTCGGCCTGAGTCCGGTAGTCGGCCTTCCCATCCTCTCTACACTCTCATCCGTATGACACAGTCGTCAAACGAAACGTGGACCGTCACGATCGTCGTGCCCGCGGAATCGTCGCTGGATGGGGCCGGTGAAACGTTCGAACTCGACGTGAATACGGACGAGACGATCCTCGCTGCCGCGCGTGCTGCGGGGGTCTGGCTGCCGGCCGACTGTCAGCAGGGCTGGTGTACCACCTGTGCTGCTCGCCTCGTCGACGGCGACGTCGTCCATCCCAACGCGCGTCGATATTTCGACGAAGACCGCGAGGCTGGGTACGTACTCCTCTGCACTGCGAAGCCTCGGGCCGATACGACCGTCGTCGTCGATCAGTACGACGACTTTCTCGAGCTCAGGGCAGCCAACGACAACCCACCGGGGAACTCGAAACTGGACTCATAGACGGAACAACGAGTACGAACGGCGCACAGTCGGCCGGGACTGCCGATCGGGATCACGGGGAGCCAACGTACGAGGCAGCCTCCGTTTTGCACGGGGAGTACCACTCTGTTCGGCAGCGGCGAGGACACGCCGACGGTCTCCCGAGGTCGGTGTCGCCGCGTGGGACCGCGATGCCGCGCAGCAACGTTCACCGATCCGCGATGCAGTTCGAGGAGTTCTTCAGAGGGTTCCGCAAGCTGAAAGCCGAACGCAGGGTACCGATGCCGCAAGCGGCCTCAAATCATCCATCTCGCTCGCCGTGCTGGTCGTTGAACACGAAGGTGAACAGCGCGTCGTCAGTCCGCCACATCGGGTATTCGAGATTCTGGCAAGCCTTGGACCATCAACCGTCACCGAAACGTCTAATTCAGATAGTTCTAGGAACGGTCAGGAGAGGTCGCCAGTCCGGCTCCAGCTCATCGAACATAATAGCGAGTGATTCGCCTTTCTCGGTCAGGTCATAGTACGTGGCAATGGGGCGATCTTCTAAGCGCCGGCGAATGAGGACTCGCTCCTCCAGTTCCTTGAGAACCCGTGAGAGAGTAGAGGAATCGGCAGGCCTCTCTTCCTTTATGCTGTTGAATCGCTGTTCACCATTCATCACGAGGTAGTGCAAGATGACGAGTCGCCATTTCGATCCGATCTCCTCGAAGGCTTGTGTCATCGGGCACACCGAAAAATGGTCCTCGTCGCCGCTTTCGGACTCGTGGGAATCTGGTGGCATCAGCGAACACCTATGTGTTAACACCTAACACACACAGCCACAAAAAAGAACCACCCACCAGCATAGAGAAGCATTAGATATTCTGATCCGATGACTACGGCACTCGCCACACCTTTTTCTCCAATGCGTGGTAATAAATCACATGGTAGAGCCAGATTCCCATATACCCGAATCTCCACTTGATTCAGCTGCAGGGGCCGCCGAATCCCACGTCATCGAGGCGTTCAAACTGTTGAGCGACGAAATTCGATTGGCAATCCTGCTGGCACTGTGGGAGGTGTACAATCCCTATGCCGAGGACAACGCTGTCTCGTTTTCGCGGTTGTTCGACCGCATCGGCGTCCAGGACAGCGGCAATTTCAGCTACCACCTCGACAGACTGGTCGGTCACTATGTCGAAAAAACCGACGCCGGCTACCGACTCCGAAACTCCGGGCTCAAAATCGTCCGGGCAGTCATCGCAGGCTCGGGCCTCGAATCGCGCCGTCTGCTACCAACCGAGATTCCTCGGTCCTGCTACCACTGTGGTGCTCCAGTGGAACTCAGTTACGAAGACGAGCGACTCTACCAGATCTGTACCGAGTGCGAGGGGAATATCGGCCCCGAGTCTACCGAACAGACGCGTGAGGGAACGCTCATCGTCTACGATGACTTCAACCCCGCCGGCTTGTCCCATCGGACGCCCGAGGAGGTATTCGTGGCAGGAACGATCGAGTACGTTCAAACCGTCAAGTTACTCATCAGGGGTGTTTGTCCGGAATGTTCCGGACCGATCGAGGAATCCCTGGAGATCTGTGATTCCCACGACGCTCCGGCGGGGGAACTCTGCCCCAACTGTGGCACGTCGATGCGTGGTGGCTGGAACGAAGCCCGGGTCAGTTACGTGTGCTCGGTCTGCAAGCACAGCGCGTCCTATCCGGCGTGGGTGGCTGTATTCGACCATCCTGCGGTCGTCGCGTTTTACCACGAACACGGATTCGATATGACCTACGGCCTTGACGACCCCGAGGTCTGTGGCCGGTTGTTCGATCGCCTCAAAAAGGAACAGACGGTCGTGTCCAGAGATCCAGTTCGGATTCGCGTGACCGCCACATATGATGGAGCGGAGCTCCACCTGACCCTCGATGAGAATCTCACTGTCGTAGGTGTCAGCCGCGACGACTCCGGGACGGATCGTGACTTGGATGCGGCTGCGAACAAACGGGTTGCGAGCAGTTCCTCTCCTGAGATCTCCTCCACAGACAGTGGGGAGAGCGATGAGTCGGTCAGTCTTCCAGACACTGATGACTGCCTACAGACGCTCCGACGCTCTCGTTGGCCGGATGGAACTCGATGTCCGAACTGCGACAGTATGGATACGATCAAGAAAGGAACGACGAGCAAGGGCGCACAACGGTACAAGTGCCAGACTTGCGATGGCAAATTCAACGACCTGACGGGGACGCTCTTAGCCGATCATCAACTTTCTATTCCGGAAATGGTCCATATCATCCGAGAGATGAACACGACAGAGGTCACGCAAATTGCGCGACAACTCGACCGTTCCTACAAAGCCGTGCTGGAATTCGCTCACGAGGTCCGAGATAGCGGTACCGCGAGTTTCGAATCCACTGTTGTGACAGCCGTATCTCGGTCGAACTCAGTCTGACGATTGGTCTCCAACACAACGGACGTGATCCGATGTCCGAAAGAGTGCTCCGGGATCACTGAAATCAGTCTCCACCTGTTCTATTACCCGGTCACAAACGAAGCCAGGTCCGCGATGAATTTTCTCGGACGGCAAATCGAGTTCGCCCGACGAAACAGAACCAGGATACGATGCCTCATTCGGATCTCGTCCGAGTCCTGGTTTCTACATATGACTTCGTAGAGACTTCGGACCCCGTCCCCCGCGTCATCAGAATCGCGCCGTCACCAGCAACGCACCTGTGTCGCCAAGACACGGCGAACAGAGTGGATCAGACAGACAGTGTGCTTACTGAAATTTCATACAGATTATACTTTTGGTCCGTCCAATAGTATCAGTAGGTGAGTCGTGAGGGCACGATGCCGGCCGCCAATGCCCGCTAAACGACCCCGTGGACGACCAGTGGCACAGAGTATCACGTAGAACGTGACGCGGAAGCACAACCGACGCCGGCCGACTACACGGTGAGTACTCATGGCAGAAACCACACCAGACGATAGAGAACACACGCCCGAAGAAACCGAACCGAGTCCGGAACACATTATGCAGGTTGCGACCGGATTTTGGGGGACGAAAGTTTTGGGTGCAGCCGTCGATCTAGAACTATTCACCGTCCTCGCAGACGGAGGGCTTCGAGCCTCCGAGATCGAACGGGAACTCGGCTTGCATCCCCGGGCGACCAGAGATTTCCTCGACACGCTCGCGTCGCTCGGATTCCTCGAACGTGACAACGGGGACGATCCCCGGTATCGGAACACGCCGGAGACTGCGGCATTTCTGAACAAGGCCGATCCACGCTACATCGGTGGCGCGATCAACATCTTCAACCAGCAAACCTACGACGTGTGGGGAGGGCTCGAAGAGAGTCTGCGAACAGGCGAACCACAGGGAGTCATCGATGAGACGGGCGAACCGCTGTGGGAGGAGATGTACGATGACCCTATGGAACTAGAGGCGTTCGCCGAGGGGATGGCCGGGCTGTCAAAGGGGAACTTCGTCGCGTTTGCCGAGCAGTTCGATTTCTCGGACTACGACTCGATGACGGACGTTGGAGGTGCTCTCGGCGACCTGTCTCGGATCGTGGCCCGACGCGAATCCCACCTTTCGATCACTACGACGGACCTGCCGGAGGTGGCTGAACTGGCCCGCGAGCGCATCCATACTGACGGCCTTGAGGATCGGATCGACGCCGTCAGCAGCGACTACAACGAGGAGCCCATCCCCGACGCGGACCTCGTAACAGCGAGTCTGGTCCTCCATCAGGAGAACCTGGAGACGAAAAAGACGCTCATGGAGAAGTTCTACGATGCCGTCAACCCGGGCGGAACCTTCGTCGCTATCGACCACATCATCGACGACGAGCGCCAGGCGAATACTATGGGTCTGATGATGTCGCTGAATATGCTCGTATACTACGGTGACGCATTCGACTACACCGGGCAACAGTTCGTGTCGTGGGCGGAGGACGCAGGCTTCGAGGACGTCCAGATTCAGCATTTGAAGGGGCCAGCGAGTATGGGGATTGCACACAAGGGTTGAATTTCAGAGAGTATCCTCATCAGGCGGTTTCGCCGGTCTCGCTCCGCGTAACAGCACCAGGATGATCCCGGGCGCGTGGAGTTCGGGTCGTAGTTGCAGTTCGGACAGTAGAGGTCGAACGTCATCGCATAGCATCTCTCGCATTCGTCACAAATCCCGGTACTGGCGTCGTGGTTTTCACACACATCAACGGACGTTTCGAGTTTGGCAGAGCACCGCGAGCAGACGCCAGCACTGTCGATAAAAAGTCTGCGTGTCGCCACTCGCCTGAATTGGCTGCTTAGGCAGAGACAGCAAATTACTCGGCATCGTATTGTAAGTGGAACCAATCGTTTTCAGGCTCGTATACGTACTTAGCTTATGGGCCACGATAGCATACCACACCAAAATACTGAGTCTCCAATCGGTGACATCGCGTATCTCGCGCGGTCCGAACACCGCGTCCCGACACTCGTCGCGCTGACAGAGCGTCCCCGGAGTCGCTCTGAGCTCTGTGAGTTGGCCGGTGTTTCGTCCTCGACGATACGGCGAACGCTAGACGAATTCGAAGACCGAATCTGGATCCGCAAGGACGGCTACCAGTACGAAATCACACAATCGGGGGAAGCAATCGCGTTCGCAATGGAAGAGCTGATTGCTCTGGTCAGCGCCGAGCGAAAGCTGCGTGACGTCTGGCACTGGCTTCCTGACGATGCGATCGAATTCGCACTCGAACCGAGTTCAGGAGTGACCGTGACCGTCCCCGAATACGACGCCCCGTACCGTCCGATAAACCGATACAGATCGCTGCTCGAAGGGACCGACCGGTTCCGGTACCTCGGAGTCGGCATTACCCTGATTGAACCCTGTCGAGAACTGTCCAGACTAAATCAGGATGAATCTTGTCGACGGGCTCGCCTCGATCGAGGACGGGCACCGAGTGACAGGATTCACACTCGCGATACCTTGTACGCGAGTATGTCCGAGGATTGATACACCCCGTCGCACAGATCCGGCAATAGTACTGGGTGAACCCAGAAACCGGGGTGCTATCCATCGAAACCACCCCGATTTGCTGAGGAAATCGCCCGACATCGACGGGGTGCGTTTAGATTCCACTTGGTCGCAGTTTGAGACGGATTTTTTGAAACGCTAAAAACGGAGAATACGTCCGAATAGACGCCTCTACGAAGTGATTTGGTTTTACTTCGATTCGGGCAAAGTTCGCATGGGCGCTGCAGGATTTGAACCCGCGACAACTTGGTCCGAAGCCAAGCACTCTGTCCAAACTGAGCTAAGCGCCCTCACTCCTGGATACCGGCGTCGGTTAATTTAAACCCACGGATTCGCGCCCGATGTCGTCCTACTCCCGACACTACAATCTGATTCCCCACCCTCTGAGACGGCGCACACACTGGTTCCGATGCTTAGCGATTCTCGCGTTGCTCTACCTTGTTCAACTCGATGAGTAGCCGGAAGACGGCCTTCACGAGATTCGAGTCCACGTCGAACTGTTCGGCATTCCGCCCCGCACGCTCCATCACGCGTTCTTCCTGGTTCTCGTCGGTCGTTGGTAGATCCTGTTCGGCTTTCACCTGGGCGACCGAGTCGGCGACGTAGGTCCGTCGCGCAATCAGTTCAACGATCTCCCGGTCGATGTCTTCGATCTCCTCACGCAGTTCGTCCAGGGACGGGTCTTCGTCGTCGGAGGTGGTGTATTCGTTTCGAGTCATTGGATGCGTGCTCCGTCGTTTCGCGTCGTCGTTCGCCACGTCCGACCGCTGCGTTCGTCCCACCGCACTTGGACGCGGTCGAGGCCCTCGCTATCGCCGACGGCGACGACGCTCGGACCGGTCCCCGACAGCGACACGCCGGCCACGTGCGGCATCGCCTCGATCGCGGGGTCAGGAGAGAACCCGAGCGCGGCCGAAAAAGCCAGCCCGTTCACGGTCATCGCCTCGGCGTACCGGCCGTCGAGAGCCAGGTCGGCGACCAGTTCGGCCATCGACGCGACGTTCGCACACCGCTCGACGTCGGCATCGGCGCTGTAGGCGCGTTCTTCGGGCGTCCAGACGAGGACGTCCCAGGACACCTCGTCGCGGGCGAGCATCTCGTCTGCGTCGTTGTCGGTGACGGTCACGCCGCCGAGCATCGACGCCGAGGCGTCGTCGAACGCGCCGGTCACGGTGACGCCGACGTCGCGTGCGGCTTCGACGCCGAGGCGGCACGCTTCGAGTCGGTCCGGATCCGCGTCGAGGGCGTCAGCGGTGGCGAGCACCGTCGCGTTGGCCGCGGCACTCGAACTCTTCAGCCCCGCGGCCATCGGGACGTCGCTCTCGGTCCGCACCGATCCCCCGGAGGGGGCGTCGCCGCCGCCGTAGCGCTCGACCGCGAGTTCGACGCAGCGCTCGATGAGACGGGTGTCGGCGTCGACCGTCCCGGCAATCTCGCCCGTCACCGCATCGGAGTCGTCGAGTTCGACCGTAGCGGCCGTCTCGGCGTCGATGGCGAAGGCCGACCCGGTCCCCGTCGAGAGGGCGTTCAGCACCGTCCCCGCCCCCAGTGCGACTGCGTGGCCGTGCATACATGGATGCTATCGAGCGACCTAAAAGGAGTAGCGATTGACACGCGCTCCCAGAGAGGGGGGTCACGCCCCCGACGTCGACGCCGCGTCGCGGCGTCGGAGCATCCCCAACACCCGCCAGGTGACGACGGCGTCACCGTCCGGAGTCCGTCCAGTCACGTCGACGTCGACGTAGCCGCGGCGAGGATCGGAGTCCGAGGGCCGCTTGTCGACGACTTCGACGTCGACCGCGAGCGTGTCACCCGGATTTACCGGTCGGTGCCACCGCAGGTCGTCGACGCCGCGCCCGCCGAGGAACGCGACGCGGCCGAAGAACGCCTCCGTCGCGAGTCGGTTACAGGCGCAGTAACTGTGCAGGCCGCTGGCGACGAGACCGTCGAACGGCGACGCCTCGTCGGCGGCGTCGCCGAGGTGGAACGGCTGGGGATCGTACTTCCCGGCGAAGTCGACGATCGACTCGCGAGTGAACGTGACTGTCCGGTCGGCGACGAAGCGGTCGCCGACGGCGACGTCCTCGTACGTCAGTCGCTCCGTTGCTGTCCCGTCGTCGCGTGCGCCGGCAGAATCGAGCGGCGTGACGGTCTCATCAAGCGAATTCGTGTCGGAGACGCCGGTGTCGGGGACGTCCGTATCGCGACCGGTCATACGAGACCACTCGAGGTCGGCCATCAAAGCCGCTGCGCTCCGGACAGGGGGACGCCGCGAGTCCTCCCGATCGTGCCGAAGACACTTACACTGCCGATGCGGGGCGTATGGTATGTCGCCCGACGCGACCGGCGATACGCCCGCCGGACCGTCCCTCCGCGAGCGGGCCGAACGAGCGATCACGCGGCGGCGGCTCCTCCTCGCCGGTGGTCTCGGACTCGGCGCTGGAGCGCTCACACAGGTGCGAACCGAGCCGCCTGCCCCGCCCGACGTGTCCGCCGGAACGTGGCCGTTCACCGACCGCGACCCGCAGCGAACCGACGCGGCGCCCGGTGCGACCCCACCCGCGGACCCGTCAGTCGCGTGGCGGAAACGGCCGGTTGCGTCGGTCGATGCGCTCGTTGTCGGTCCCGAGCGCGTGTACGTCGGGAGCGGGCGGACGGCGGCCGACCCGCCGGTCGTCGCGGCGCTTCGCCGCGCAGACGGCGCCGTCCAGTGGACCCGGCAGGTTCCCGCGCGGTGTCTCGCCGCGGTCGCCGGCGCCGTCTACGCCTGCGGCGAGTCGGGTCCGGCGGCGGACCGCAGCGACGGCGGACGGTCAGGTGTCGTCACGCGACTCGCGGCCGACACCGGGGCGACGCAGTGGCGGCGGGACCTCCGCGAGTACGGTGAGCGACTGGCCGCGAGCGAGCGGGCGGTCTACGTCGGCTACCACGACGGCGTGACGGCGTTCGGCCGACGGGGCCGGCGGCTGTTCCGCACCTCGACGTGGGGCGTCCCCGTGACGCCGCTTCTCGTCGACGACGCACTCCTCCTGGCGGGCGGGCGCGTGGCGCGGTTAGGCGCCCGTCGGTGGAGCGAGGTGCTTCTCGAACAGCCGCCGGATTCGGCCTGGGAACGGAACCCGCCGGACTACACGCTGGATCCGACTGTCGTCGCGCGGACGGGCGCCCCCGACCTCGTCGTGACGGGGACGCTCTCGCTCAACTCGGGGACCGACGAATCGCCGTCACTCCGAGCGTACGAACTCGACGGTGGCGCGCAGCGCTGGGCAACGGTCGACGCGACCCCGCTGGCCGAACCAGTGATCGTCAAAGAACTCGCGGTGCGCGAAGACCGACTGTTTCACGCGATTCGAACCGGACGGGACGACGGCCGCCGGCGGACTGTCTGCTGTCGCAGCGCGACGACGGGCGAGGAGCGCTGGCGCGTCGATTTCTCGAACTGGATCCGATCGGTCGTCGTCTCCGGTGACCGCGTTCTCGTCGGCACGCGCTGGGACTCAGTCACGCCGGATACAGACTCGCCCGTCGGGAGTGCAAGCGTCGACGGCGCGGACACCGAAACCCCGCCGCCGGGCCGCGTGACGGCGCTCTCGCTCGACGGCAACGTCCGGTGGCAACAGTCGATTGCCGGCTCCGTCTCGAACGTCGCCCCGGTCGGTTCTCGGCTATTCGTCGGCACCGACGACGCGAGTTACGGCGGCGAGACGGCGGCGTCGGGCCGCCTCGTCGCCCTCGAATGAGACGAGATGTGGACCGGCTGGACCGGCTGGCGACACCGAGCGGACGATCGAGCCTTCGCCGCAACCCTGCCGTCGCCCCGGCCCGGTCCTGGCATCGCGGTCCTTTTGAGCGGCCCACCCGAACTCTGGGGTATGAGCGCGCGCAACGACGTCCCGCCGAGCACCGTCGGCGTCGAACTCCTCGAGCACGGCGTCGAGGTGGAGTACACCGACGGCCGGACGACGCTGTACCGGGGCGTTCCGGAGCCAGTCACCGACACGCTCACCACGCCCCCGAAGAAGGAGACGCACGTTCTCGTCACCGACCCCACAGAGACGGAGGGCGTGATGCTGTACGTCAACGACCTCAAGACCCACGACGACATCCTCGAAGCGACCGGCGTCGGCCGCGTCGTCCTCGATGACGGGGAGGAAGAGGAGATATTCCCGGGCGTCACCGTCCGCCGGCCCGGCGGGATGCGGACGGAGGTCGAGGCCGACCCCGAAATCGCCCGCGGGCGGGTGTTCGTCTTCGTCGAAGACGACTGGAGCGAGCGTTCCTACGAGTTCGTGGGCGAGGAGTCTGAAAAGACGGGCGACTCCGAGACCGACGAGAGAACCGACGCCTGATGGCACTCCGAAAGCGCTGGAAACAATTGACCCGCGAGACGGTCGCCTCCGCCCCCGACGCCTACGCGCTGATCGAGTTCGGAGACGACGATGGCACCCTCGTCCGCACGACGGCGGGGCTGCTTCCCGACGAACTCCGCGAGGCGTTGGCCTACGGCGACGCCGCACAGGTCCGCTGGGAGCGAGCGCAGTCCGCGGAGCACGCCGAGCGACTGCTCGACGAGCGGTAGGCGTCGGCGTTCGTTTCGCGGCGACGGGTCGGTGGCGCCGGGCCGCTCAGTGCCCGTCGTCGTGGCCGCCGTCCTCGACGTCGTGCTCGTCCGGGTGCGTCGGCGTCCCCGAGAGGTTCCCGTCCCCGTCGAATCGCTTCGCGCGGAGGAACCGCGCCCGGTAGCGGTTCGCGCCCTCGTAGACGTCTGCCTCGCGGATGTCGTCGGTGCTGCCGTCGGCGACGGCGTCGACGATGGCCTCGACCTGCTCTTTCTCGGACGGCGTGAGGTCGAACTCGTAGGTGTGAGTCTCTTCCTCCTCCAACTTCGTCCACTTGCGCGCGGCGGCGACGACGAGCGAGCAGGGCTCCCGACAGGGGAACGTCCCCGCGCCGCCGTCGGCCGCCAGGTCGTGATCGGCGTCGTACTCCCACTCGCGGCGCTTGAGACACTGCGAGTCGACGCAGCAGGCCTCGGCGACCCAGTCGACCGCCTCGGGAGCGAGGTCCTCGATGACGTCGTAGATCCCGGTCTGCCGCTCCGCGGTCTCCCGCCAGTGGGTCACGTCGAGGTCGCCCTCGCGTTCGAGGTTCCAGTTGGCGACCGAGGCGGGGTAGAGGACGTCGAGCGTCTCGACGGCGTCGCGGCCGTCGAGGTCGGGGAAAACCCACCCCGATACGAGCGTCGGGGCCGTCTTCAGCGGCCGGTATCGGCCGCGGTCGTCGTACGTCGCGATCTCCCGGGCGTCGAGCGGGTCGTGGTGGGCGTCCAGTTCGGTGGCTTCGATCCCGGTATCGTCGGCGTGACGGATCTCGTACCGGCGGTGACCGGCCGAGGCGAGCGTCGCGGTCACGACGACGTCGCCCCACTCCGTCTCCATTCCGGATTCGAGCGCGTCGTACCGCTCCGGGACGGCGTGGTCGTGGGCGGCCTCGGCGTGTCGGAGGAACGCCTGCCGGTGCCGGCCGCGGTGGCCGACGACCGCCTCCCAGTAGTACCAGTTCGTGACGAACGGCGCGACGTCGTCCCCGCTCGCGACCGTCCGGAGCTCGGATTCGGAGAGGTCGCCGTGACGAACGGCGGGGGTTTCGATCGCGAACGTCGTGCCGTCGTCGTCCGCAGTCGCGTGCAGGCCGTCGAACTCGATCGGGTCGGGATCCGTTCTCAAGTGGTCACACAACGTGTCGACCTGGTCGTCGCGGACGTCGAACTGTTCGGACTCCACGTCAGTCACCCGCCGCCGGCGTCTCGCCGTCAGCGTCGGTCTCGCGAGTCTTCTCCCGAACCGTCGCGATGGCTGACTCGATGTCCGCGCCGGCGTCGGCGGCGCGTTCCAGCACCACGTCGGCCATCAGCCCCTCGGTGCCGACCGCGCCGGCGTACCAGATGCGGTGGCCGTCAACCTCGGCGGGGACGTCGTAGCCCGTCCGGTAGTCGTCGGTCAGTCCCATGTCCTCCGGGATGTCCTCCTGCGTGTGGAACCCGTCGGCGATGAAGAGCGGGACGACGACGACGTCCTCGCTCTCGAAGTAGTCGGTGACGTCGTCGACCTCCGGTTCCTCGTCCATATACAGCGCCTGCACCTCGTCGAATCGGTCCATCTCGCGGACGCGGTCGGCGTGGTACTCGATGGCCTTCGCGGAGTTCTCGTTGCGCTCGGTGCCGTGGCCGACGACCGCGAGCCCGAAGCCCTCGCCGACATCGGGGTCGCCCGTCACCGTCTCGGCGCGTCGAACGAGCACGTCTGTCATCGCCTCGTGCGTCCCCGCCGGCCCGCAGTAGTGCACCGTCTGGCCGGTGTCCTCGGCGGTGAACGTCGCCGTGTCCGCGCTCAGTCCGTCGGAGTCCCAGGCGGAGACGTCCCACCCCGACAGGCGGAGTTCCCGCGGGATCACCTGCTCGGTGAAGTACCCCTCGCTGATGAACAGCGGGACCACGTAGACCTCCTCGGACTCGACGGTCCGGAGGACCTCCCGCAGCGAGGGCTCCTCCTTCCAGAACCCCGTCTTCACCTCGTCGAACGCGCCCGTCTCGCGGATGGTGTCCGCGTGGGCGTGCGTCGGTGCCGACGAATCGGGATTGAGATGCGATCCGTGCGCCACGATGACCAGCGCTTGCATACCTGATTCAGAGGGCGGAACGCCCTTAGGGACTTCGGGTTCCGCGAACGAATCTTCGCGTTTCGACAGTCGAATTTTTTCTGCCGCGGCTCGCAGACTCCTCTCCCACCCGCCGACCCGCGGATTTTTCTCTCCCTCGTTCCTGGCAGGGCGTATGTCACTTGCCGCCGAGACGCGGGCCGCGGTCCGGGCCCGTCCGTGGCTCCTGCGGGCGCTGCGCGCGGGCGTCGTGAACTACACCGCCGCCGCGGAGGCGCTGGACGTCGAGGGCGATACCGACTCTATCGCGACCGCGCTCCGTCGGTTCGCCGACGACCTCTCGCCCGGCGAGTCCAGCGACCGCGACGTCACCGTCAGGATGCGCAGCGGCGTCGGGCTCGCGGGCGTCGACGTCGACGACGGTGAATCGGCCTCGAACGACACCGAAACGCTCCTGTCGGTCGGCGACGCCGCCATCGTCACCGCGGACGGCAGTCTGACCGCCATCGTCGTGGCGGGCGACGTGGACTCGGCGGCGCTCGCGGTCGTCGTCGAACGCCTCGCCGCGGAGAACGTCGTCGTCGACGCCGCGGGCGTCGCCGGCGACGAACTCGTCGTGGTCGTGCCGCGGCGCGACGGCGCGAACGCGCTTCGGCTCGTCGAGTCGGCGCTGGAGTCGGTGCCGTCCTGAAGAGCCGCCGACACCGCTCTCCCGGGGCTATCGTCGCCGCACTCGGCCGGCCGTGGTTCTCACAGGGACACTCAGTCGGCGGCGAGTTCGTCGAGGTCGAGCCTGTCGAGCGACTCGCGGATCACCGCCGCCGACTCCTCCAGGTCGGTCTGCTCGGCCTCCGAGAGGTCGAATTCCAGCACGTCCCGGACGCCGCCGCGGTTGACGGTACAGGGCAGGCTCAGGTAGGCGTCCTCGATGCCGTGCTGGCCGTCGACGAGCGTCGAGACGGTGAGGATCGAGTCGTCGTCGCCGAGGATGCGCTCGACGGTCGCCGTCACCGAGCGAGCGACGCCGTAGTTCGTCCGGCCCTTGCGCTCGATGATCTCGTAGGCGGCGTTGCGGACGTCGTCGCCGATCCGCGACTTGAGCGCGTCGACGTCCTCGACGCCCCGGTGCGCACAGTACCGCTCGAACGGGACACCGCCCAGGTTCGCGGAACTCCAGACGAGCACCTCGCTGTCGCCGTGCTCGCCGATCACGTACGCGTGGACGTTCGCGGGATCGAGGTCGAACTCGCGGCTCAGCGCGTGGCGGAACCGCGACGTGTCGAGGACGGTCCCCGACCCGATCACCCGCTCGGCCGGGAGGTCCGAGACCGCCCAGGTGACGTACGCGAGGACGTCGACCGGGTTGGTGACGACGAGAATCACGGCGTCGTCGTTCAGTCCCGCGGTGATCTCCGGGACTATCTCGGCGAAGATCTCGGCGTTGCGCTCCATCAGTTCGAGTCGAGTCTCGCCGGGGTTCTGGCTGGCACCGGCGGTGACGACCACGACGTCCGCGTCCCAGCAGTCCTCGTAGTCGCCCGTCCTGACTCTAACGGAGGAGGTGAAGTACGCGCCGTGATCGAGATCCATCGCCTCCCCCTCGGCGCGCTCGTCGTCGATATCGACCAGGACGATCTCGCCAACCAGACCGCTGTCCATCAGGGCGAAAGCGGTGCTCGAACCGACCGCCCCCGCACCGCCGACGATCGCCACAGTCCCCTTCCCGCGTGCTGCGCTCATATCTATCGATTATCTCATCAGAGAGTAAATTTTGGGGGCGATTCCCGGCCGCCCGGAACCGCCCGCCTCGGCGCGTCACGCTCGCGGAACCCCACACGGTGTCGTCCGCTCCAGGAACGGGCGACGGGAACCACACCGGCCTTCCGACGGGTTGAAAAACGCGTCCGGAGAAGGAGACGGTGATGACGCTGTCCGTGACCAACACCCTGACGGGCGAACGCGAGGAGTTCGAGCCGCGGAACGACGACGAAGTCCTGCTGTACGTCTGTGGGCTCACGGTCTCGGACGACGCCCACCTCGGTCACGCGCGCCTCTGGGCGCAGGCGGACGTGATGCACCGCTGGCTGGAACACGAGGGCTACGACGTGCGCCACGTCGAGAACTTCACCGACGTCAACGAGAAGATCGTCGCGCGGATCGGCGAAGACGACCTCGGCGAGAGCGAGGCGGCGGTCGCCGAGCACTTCACCTCGCACGTGATCCGGGACATGCGCGGCCTGAACCTGAAGCGCGCCGAGGTGTACCCCCGCGTGTCCGAGCACGTCCCCGAGATCGTCGAACTCGTCGAGACCCTCGTCGATCGGGGGTACGCCTACGAGTCCAACGGATCGGTGTACTTCGACGTCACCGCCTTCGACGACTACGGCAAGCTCTCGAACCAGCGACTCGACGAGATCGAGTCCCAGGGAGCCGACGCGGAGCGCTCGGAGAAGCACCACCCGGCCGACTTCGCGCTCTGGAAGGCCGGCGCGGTCGATCCAGACGACGTCGCCGAACACCGCCACTCGGACCTCCCCGCCCTCGACGACGCCTGCGGACAGACCTGGGAGTCGCCGTGGGGCGAGGGCCGACCCGGGTGGCACGTCGAGTGCTCGGCGATGTCGATGTCGCACCTCGACGACACCATCGACATCCACGTCGGCGGCCGGGACCTCGTGTTCCCGCACCACGAGAACGAGATCGCCCAGAGCGAGGCCGCCACGGGCCAGCAGTTCGCCCGCTACTGGCTCCACGTCGGCCTCCTACAGACCGCCGGCGACAAGATGTCCTCCAGCCTCGGCAACTTCCTCACCGTCGTCGACGCCCTCGAGGAGTACGGCGTCGACGTCGTCCGGACGTTCTACTGCTCGACCGGCTATCGCAGCGAACAGACGTTCGGCGAGGACGAGATGCGCGAGGCCGAGGAGCGCTGGGAGCGCCTCGAACGCGCCTACGAGGCCGCCGTCGACGCCTGCGACAGCACCGACGCCTACGCGAAGGTGGAGGACGAAGCGTTCCGCGAGTCGCTGGCGGGGGCTCGCCAGGAGTTTTCGGCGGCGATGAACGACGACTTCAACGTCCGCGAGGCGATGGCGGCGCTTCTGGAACTGGCGACGGCGGTGAACCGCCACGTCGATAGGGATGAGAAGTACGACTTCTGGGCGCTCCGAGAGTCCGTCGAAGCCTTCGAGGAACTCGGTGGCGACGTCTTCGGGCTCTCCTTCGGCGAGAGCGAGCGCGGGGGGACGGTCGTCCTCGCCGAGGAACTGGTCGAACTCGTCTTGGAGATCAGAGAGGCCGAGCGCGAGGCCGGCAACTACGAGCGCGCGGACGACCTCCGCGACGACCTCGCCGCGCTCGGCGTCGAGGTGCAGGACAGCGACGACGGCCCGTCCTTCCGATTCGAATAGCCGTCTCGACGCGTCCCGCTGCCTGGACGCGCGCTCGTCTCCCTATTCCATCGTGAACAGGTGCGTCTCGTCGGGAACCTCGAACAGCCCCATCCGGACGCCGGCGTCGAGCCACCCGTAGCCGTAGGAAAAGGCCGCCAGCGCGTTCACGGGGTCGTCGTTCTCGCGGAAGTGCCGGCCGTCTTCCAGGTACGACAGTGCCATCTCTCGGATCTCGCCGGCGGCCTCGCCGAGCGGCGTCGACGCCGGGACGGCGACGTCGGCCGCCGCGAGCGCGTCGGCGAACATCCCCTCGTAGCGGTCGGTCTTCTCGATCAGATCCGCGGGCATACGGCCATCTCGGTTCTCACGCGGTAAGAACCCCACCACACTACGGCAGTATTGGCAAGATTGCACAATACAGTATGGCGAGGGGCGCGCACGACAGCGGAATCTAAAAGGGCGGGTCCACCATAGGAGACGATATGACAGCAGACGCTGACGACGTCGTCGAACACCGACCGCTCATCGTCGCGGGCTCCGGTATCGCCGGGCTCTCGGCGGCGATCTACGCCGGCCGTTCGAACAACGAGCCCCTCGTCTTCGAGGGCGACGAGCCCGGCGGACAGCTCACGCTCACCACCGAGGTCGACAACTACCCCGGCTTCCCCGAGGGGATTTCGGGGCCGGAACTGGTTCAGAATATGAAGCAGCAGGCCGAGCGCTTCGGTGCGGAGATCAAAAACGGCATCATCGAGTCGGTCGAGGCGAAGGAACGGCCGTTCACGGTGCGTCTGAAGAACGGCGACGTCTACACGGCCGACGCGATCATCGCCGCCTCGGGCGCCTCCGCCCGCACCCTCGGCATTCCCGGCGAGGACGACCTGATGGGCTACGGCCTCTCGACGTGTGCGACCTGCGACGGCGCGTTCTTCCGCGACGAGAAGATTATGGTCGTCGGCGGCGGCGACGCCGCGATGGAGGAGGCGAACTTCCTCACCAAATTCGCTTCCACCGTGTACATCGTCCACCGCCGCGAGGAGTTCCGGGCGGAGGACTACTGGATCGACCGCGTGATGGAGAAGGTCGAGGCGGGCGAGATCGAGATTATGCGTAACACCGAGGTGACCGAACTCCACGGGAGCCGCGAGGAGGGCGTCGACCACGTCACGCTCGTCGAGCACCCGGAGGGCCACCCGACCGACAGACTCGACGACCCCGACACCGAGGAGTTCGACTTCGACGTCGGCGCGGTGTTCTACGCCATCGGCCACACGCCGAACACGGCGTACCTCGAAGGCACGGGCGTCGAACTCGACGACGACGGCTACCTCAAGGCGAAGGGCGGGGAGGGCGGCGGCCAGACCGCGACCGACGTCCCCGGCATCTTCGGCGCGGGCGACGTCGTCGACTACCACTACCAGCAGGCCGCCACCGCCGGCGGGATGGGCGTGAAGGCCGCCCTCGACGCCGACGACTACCTCGAAGAACTCGAACGCGGCGAGGCGACCGCCGAGGCCGGCGAGGTCGCTGCCGCCGCCGAGAGCGACGACTGAACACCTACCTCTTTCGCACCCACCTTTTTCCGCCTCGGGTGCGCTTCGCGCACCGCTCTTCACGGGCGACCGCCGGTCGCCCGTGAGGAAGCGAGACGGCGAAGCCGTCTCGCCCTCGGCGCAAAAACCTGTCTTGCTGAGCGAAGCGAAGCAAGGCTCGTGAGACGCTTCGCGTCTCACGGTGGAGGAAAAAAGGCCGCTCGCTTCGCTCGCGGGGAACGCCGCGCTGCGCGCGGCGATGCTTGCGACACAAATTCGTTCTGCGCTCCGGCCGCTCCGTCCGCGAACGGAATCCATTAGCCCCCGCGGCGACTTCCTCCTGCTGTGTCTCGGCTCCGCCGAATCGGCTCGAGGATCGCCCGCGGACTGGCCAGCGCGGGCGTCATCGACGAGCGACGACTCGACGCGACCGTCGAATTGGCGTGGCCGCGCGTCGTCACCGGCTTCGCCATTATGTCGAAGCGAACGGTGGACCTAGCGCTCGTCGGACTCGTCATCGGCCCGACCGCCGTCGCCGGGCTGACGCTCGCGAACGCCTTCTGGATGGTCGCGAAGTTCCTCGCGATCGGTCTCGCCGGCGGGACCGTCTCCCTCGTCTCGCAGAACTACGGCGGCGGCGACGACGAGCGCGCGGCGTCGGTGGTTCGACTGAGCGTCGTCCTCGCCGTCGCGCTCGGCATCCCGATCGTCGCGTTCCTCGGACTCGCGGCCGAGCCGCTGGTCGGGCTCGTCGGCGACGATCCGACGAGCATCGGTTACGGCGCGACCTACCTCGCGGTCGTCGCGCCCGGCCTGCTCTTCGAGTTCCTGAACCTGATCGCCAGCCGGACGTACGCGGGCGTCGGCGACACGGTCACGCCGATGGTGGCCCGCGCGGGCGGTGCCGTCGCCAACATCGCGCTGTCGGCGACGTTCGTCCTCGAGTTCGATATGGGCGTCGCGGGCGCGGCGCTCGGAACCGCGCTGGCGACGGCGCTCGTGACAGTCGCGTTCTCGTGGGGGATGACCGGCCGGAACTACGTCCGCGGGCGCGGTGCGAGCCCGGTCCCGCTCACGCTCGCGAGGCCGTTCTTCGACCTCGAACTGCTCCGCCAGATCGCGCGCGTCTCGACCCCGCTCGTGGCCCGACGGGCCGCCCAGGGGCTGGTCGTCTTCCCCCTGCTCGCCATCGCGGCGACGTTCGGGCCGGTCGCCGTGGCGGCCATCGGCATCGGGCGGCAGGTCCGCGCGCTGCTGGCGAGTTTCTCCTGGGGCTTCTCCATCGCGGCCTCGACGCTCGTGGGCCAGGAACTCGGCGCGGGCGAGGAGCGGGAGGCCGAAGCCTACGGCTGGGGCATCGTCAAACTCTCGGCGGTGGTGTATGTCCTGGCCGCGGCCGTCGTGGTCGTCTTCGCCGACCCCATCGCCGGCGTGTTCGTGAACGAGGCCGAGAACCGCGCGCTCTCGGCGCAGTTCGTCCGCGTCGCCGCCATAAGCGTCGTCGCGATGGGGATCGACGGCTCGGTCACCGGCGCGCTGCGTGGGGCGGGTGACACGCGAATCCCCTTCATCTCGGCGCTCGCAGGCCTGTACCTCGTGGCCGTCCCGGTCGCGTGGCTGGGCACTGTCGTTCCACTGCTCGGGATCTCTGGGCTCCTCGTCGCACTCCTCGCCGAAACCGGCGTGCCGATGGTGGTGAATCTCTGGCGATTCCGCTCGAACCGCTGGAAGGCGATCAGTCGGGAGTATCGCCCGACAGTGGGCGACTGACCGCGATCTCGCGCACTGGGACACTTCAACGGGTTATCTATGTAGTATCAGGTTTGACAACGTATCACTCGGAGACGGAACTGTATGCATTCGGTGCGTGCGAGTCTGAAACAGTTCGTGGACGAACTCGACTCCGTGGTGTTCGGCGTCGGGTTCTCAGTGTCGCTGATCGCCATCCTGGTCTTCTTCCTGAACCCGGAGGCCTCGGCGGAGCGGATGGGGCAAATAAACGAGTACCTCTGGACCGAGTTTATGTGGGTCTACGTCGGGACGATGTTTCTGATGGTGTCGTTCAGTCTCTGGCTGATGTTCGGCCGGTGGGGCGACATCAAACTCGGCAAACCCGACGACGACCCCGAATTCAGTCTGCTGTCGTTCTTCTCGATGATGTTCTCGGCGGGCATCGCCGCTGGAATCGTGTTCTGGGGGCCGGCGGAAGCCCTGGCGCACTACGAGAGCGTCCCGCCGCTGATCGGTGCGGAAGCCGGGACGCCGGCGGCGGCGGTCGGCGCGATCCAGTACACGCTCTTTCACTGGGGCATCTCCTACTGGGTCCCGTACCTGATCGTCGCGCTGCCGATCGCCTACTACGCGTTCCGGAAAGACGCCCCGATGCGCGTCTCCACGCTCATCGCACCCTTCGTCGGCGTCGACAACCTCGACGGGTTCTGGGCGAAGACGATCGACGTGCTCGCGGTGTTCGCGACCATCGGCGGGATCGCGACGACGCTCGGTTTCGTTGGTAGACAGTTCCTCACCGGCCTGCAGTACACCCTCGGCGTCTCGCTCGGCGACGCCGGGACCGTGTTGGTGATCACCGGCCTGACGGTCGCCTTCACCGTCTCGGTGACCCTCGGCGTAAAGAAGGGAATCGCGCGCGTGTCGCTGTTCAATATGGCCGTCTTCGCCGCGCTGGCGGTCGCGACGTTCCTCCTGGGGCCGACCAACTACATTATGAACACCGGACTCCAGGCCGTCGGGGGCTACTTCGGGGAGTTCCTCACGATGAGCCTCTACACCAACGCCACCGGCACCGGTGAGTGGGTCGGCAACTGGACGGTCTTCTACTGGGCGTGGGTGTTCTCGTGGGCGCCCTTCGGCGGGCTGTTCGTCGCTCGCATCTCGAAGGGGCGGACGATCCGGCAGGTCGTCGCGACGGCGCTCATCGGCGCCACGGCCTCGACGATCCCGTGGTTCCTCACGATGGGCGGCAGCGCCATCTTCTTCGAACGCAACGACATCGCGCCGATGCTGCAGATGGTGGATCAGTACGGCGTCTCCGTCTCCGGATTCCCGCTGTTCGGGGCGCTTCCGTTCGGTGACGCGCTGGCGGCGGTGTTCATGTTGCTCGTGGTGACGTTCTTCGTCACCTCGGCGGACTCCTCGACGCTGGCGCTCGGCATGCTCACCACCGGCGGCAAGCAGCACCCTTCGACGGTCAATCGGCTGATCTGGAGTGGACTGATGGGCGGCCTCGCGTCGCTGCTCATCGTCGGCGGCGGCATCGACGCGCTTCGCTCGTCGGCAATCATCACGGGGTTCCCCTTCGCGCTCATCTCGGTCGTCGCCATCGCGGGGATGGCCTGGGAGTACCAGTCGGTTTCGCCGCTGCTCTCGTCGGAGCCGGACGGGACAGTCGGTACGTCGAACGACTCGGTGGGGATGTCCTCACCGACCACCGACGACGACTGAGAACCACGGTCGTATCCGCTCGGCGGTAATCTGGATTTCCAGAGCCCCGACGTCCCCGTCTCCACCCGCTTCCCACAGAGCCTTATGTCGAGACGCCACAGAGACGGTATGGTCGAAACCGAGACCTACACGATCGAAGCGCCGAACGGCGACATCGAGGAGATCGAACTGCCCGAGGGCCTCGCGGACGTCTTCACCGAGCAGGGCGAGTCACCGACGGCGGTCGTCGGCGACCTGCTCATCCAGTCGTTCGCCCAGCAGGCACACGGCGTCGTCCATCACGGCCAGGGCGACACGCCGGCGGACCTGGAAGCGCTCAACGAGAAGATGGAAGAACTGTTCGAGGAGCGGTTCGGCGTCTCGCTCTCGGAAGCGATGGGCCACAGCCACTGAACGAGAGCCCCTCGGGACGAAGTTTTTGTGACGCGATCAGACGAACGCCAGCGGGACCATCGCGAACACGCCGAACGCGAGGCCGACGAGTAGTTCCCGACGGCCGTTGCCAGGGAGCCCCCGGCCGACCGCTCTGGCTTCCGGAATGAACTCGGTGAGCACCAGATAGATCATCGCCCCGGCGGCGAAGCCGAACCCGGCGGGGAGGAACTCCCGAGCGATGCGGACGAAGTAGAATGCGAGCACGGCACCGATGGGTTGGGGGAGACTCGAGAACACGGACCACCAGACGAGTTTCCAGTTCGCGACGCCCATCGAGCGCAGCGGGATCGAGATCGCGACGCCCTCGGGCACGTTGTGGATCGAGATCGCGATCGTCATAAATATCGCCAGGAGCGGCACGACGAACCCTAAGATCTGGGTGCCGCCTTCGATCCCCAGGTCGGCGAACGAAACGCCGACGGCGACGCCCTCGGGGAACGAGTGAACCGTCAGGACCCCGAGGATCAACACCAGCTTCTTGAAGTCCGCCTCGGCGTACTGCTTCGGATCGACGTCCGTGGCCTCGATGAAGTCGTGGGCGACGTAGACGAGGACGACGCCCGCGAGAAGGCCGAGCGCCAGAAGCGACAGGTCACTCCGCGGAATCGGATCGACAGCGACCCCGCTCAGCGAGACGTGCACGTACGCCCCGAGCGCCTCCAGCACCAACCCGAACACCGACGCCGAGAGCATAATGCCCGAGGCGATCCCCCACAGCGCGACGTTCCAGCGGTCGCTCACCTCGTCGACGAAAAAGAAGGGGACCGCGCCGAGGCCCGTCGCCAGCGCGGTGATGAACCCCGCGACGAAGACAAATCCCAGAGACCAGAGTTCGACCATACCGCGTCTTGGCCGCCGGTAACCATAAATATTTCATATTTCTTAACTTTTGGCAGGCCTAAAAACTCGACCACCAGCGGTTCGGAGAGACGAGATGACGCGAAATCATATCAGATTCCAATATATTTCGTTCGTCGGTGCTCACACACGACGAGAGCGGTGCACAGCTACCCGTAGCAAGCGCGTCGTTGCCGGCAGTCGCGTCGGTCTCCTACGGCGATGGCGAAGCGTTCTTCGGAGTCGCGGTCACAGGGGGTCGTATGCACCGGCGAGCCGCCGATTTCACCAGTCAGGCACGGGAACGGTACGGCCTCGACCTCTCCGTCGAGGAGTTCCCCGAGGGAACGAAGACCGCGGCCGACGCCGCAGAGGCAGTCGGTTGCGACGTCGGACAGATCGCGAGCAGCCTCGTCTTCGAGGCCGACGGCGACCTCGTCGTCGTCGTGACCAGCGGGTCGAACCGCGTCGACGAGTCTCGGCTGGCGGGACACATCGGCGTCGAGGCGGTCGAGATGGCCGATCCGGAGACGATCAGCGAGATCATCGGGTGGAGCATCGGCGGGGTTCCGCCGCTGTGTCACGAGGCGGACGTGCCCGTGTTCCTCGACGAGTCGCTTCTGGGCTACGAGCGGGTATGGGCCGCCGCGGGGACGCCGACCGCGGTGTTTCCGATCGGCCCTGAAAAACTGCGACGGATCGCGGGCGCGACGCCGATCGAGGTGTGACGTCGGTCGCCGTCACTCGACGACCGTGACTCCGGTGAACTCGAATCGCGCACCGCCGTCCTCGCCGTCGGTCACGGCGACGTCCCAGCCGTGTGCCTCCGCGATCCACCTGACGATCGAGAGCCCGTAGCCCGTCCCCGCTTCTGCGGTCGAGTACCCGAGATCGAACACCTGTTCACGCTCCTCGGGAGGGATTCCGGGGCCGTCGTCCGCGACGTAGAATCCGGACTCGATTCCGTCGATCGCTCCCACACGAACCGTTACGCTGTTATCGTGCGCGGAACCGTGTTCCACGGCGTTCCGGATCAGGTTCTCGAAGAGGTTTCGGAGCCGATCGGGATCGGCCTCGATCGTGAGTTCGGTCTCGAGGGTCAGCGTCGCGTCGCCGGTGTCGACAGTCGCCCAGCACTGTTCGAGAAACGTCGACAGCGACACGTGCTCGTTCGTCCCGACGTACTGGCCCTGTTTGGCCAGCGTGAGCGTGTCGTCGATGATTCGCCACATCCGTCCGAGCGCCGTTTCGGCCGCTTCGAGATGGGTCGATTCGCACTCCTCTCCGGCGAGTTCGAGGTGTCCCTCGGCGACGTTCAGCGGGTTCCGGAGGTCGTGTGCGACGACGCCCGCGAACTCCTCTAACCGCTCGTTCTGCCGCTCCAGTTGTCGTTCGTAGGCCTTTCGGGTGCCGATCTTCCGAAGCGAAACGATCACGCCGTCGACGCCGTCGTCGGTTGCGTCGGCCGTCTCGTCGCCGACCTCGTCAGCACCACCGCCGTCGAATCCGTCCTCGAGACGAATCGGTGTGGCCCTCGCCTCCGCCGGCAGCCGCCGCGGGACCGGTGCCTCCTCCGGATGACGCATCGAGAGTTCCACTCGCTCTGCCGTCGAGTCGCCCGACAGCACCGACTTCACCGCCGTCTCGAGCGCCTCGAAGCCCGCTTCGACGATCCGACCGAACACCGCGAAGTCGGATCCGACAACCGTCTCCTCGGCGAGTCCCGAGATGGCGTAGAAGCGCTCGTTCGCGAAGGCGACGGTTCCGTCGGTGTCGACGGCGACGACCGGCTCCATCTGGTTCCGGGAGACGGATTCGACGTCGATCCGACCCTCGCCTCGCGCCATAGTCGAACTACAGGGGAAGACCGTGTTAAAATGTACCTACTCCGCTGCAAATTCGATCGCGGTCCGTACTCGAACTTTTCTCTCCGGGCGGTGTATCTCACGCCGATGTCAGAACCACCAGCGACCAGCAGTGATACGGACGAATCTTCTGAAGACGGACGCCAACGCGTTTGGCTCGTCGAACGAACCTACTCCGACGACGAACAGAACATCGTCATCCTGGTGTATGCCACGCCCGACGGGTCGCGGTATCTGCGAAAAGAGCGCGCCCTCACGAGTTTCGACGATTCGCGCGACACCACGGCAGCGATCCGAGCGCGCGAGTCGAGTCTGGGACCGGTGACCGATCCGGACGAGCGGGAGCGGTATGCCAGGGAAGCGACCCGCACGCGCGAGCAGTACGACCCCGACGAGCCGATCTGACCCCGGGAGACCCGTCTCGCGCCGACCGGTTCCTGCGACCCACTCGCTGGACGTCCTCGCCGGGCCGACCGCAGCCGTCGTCGGTCCGGACAGCACGCTCGTCGGAGACGTACTCGGAACCGAGTACGAATACCCGAATTTAAGCACCATCGCGGAGTACTCCCGGACGATGGGAGAGTTATCTCCGTTGTTTGCGCCCGAACGCATCGCCGTCGTGGGCGCGACGGACCGAGAGGGGTCGGTCGGCAGAGCGATTATGGAGAACCTCCTCGACGCGTTCGTGGGCGAGGTCGTCCCCGTGAACCCGGGACGAGAGGAGGTCTTCGGACTGCCGACGCTCGACAGCGTCGCCGACTCCGAGGCCGACCTCGCCGTGGTGGTCGTCCCACCGACGGTCGCTGTCGACGTTGTCCGCCAGGCGGGCGAGGCCGGCATCACGAACGTCGTGGTCATCACCGCCGGATTCGGCGAGACGGGCACCGAGGGCGCGACCCGGGAAGAAGAGTTGACGGCGGTCGCCGAGGCCTACGACATCGACCTAGTCGGACCGAACAGCCTCGGAATCATGTCGACACCGGTCGGGATGAACGCCTCGTTCGGCCCCGAGAACGCCACCTCGGGTCGGATGTCGTTCATGAGCCAGTCGGGCGCGTTCATTACGGCCGTGCTGGACTGGGCGAACGACCAAGGAATCGGGTTCAAAGACATCGTGTCGCTTGGTAACAAGGCTGTCCTCGACGAGTCCGACTTCGTTCGGGAGTGGGGCGACGACGATGAGACTGACGTCATCATCGGGTATCTGGAAGGCATCGACGACGGACAGGCGTTCATCGAGACAGCGAGAGCAGTCACACGGGAGACGCCGATCGTTCTCGTGAAGTCCGGCCGCACCGACGCCGGCGCGCAGGCCGCCTCCAGCCACACGGGCACCATCGCGGGGTCGGATCAGGCCTACGAGGCGGGCTTAGAGCAGGCTGGCGTCATCCGCGCGGAGTCCGTCCAGGAACTGTTCGACGCCGCGCGCGTCCTGGAGAGCCAGCCGCTCCCGGAGACCGACGGCGTCGCGGTCATCACGAACGCCGGTGGCCCCGGCGTGATGAGCACCGACTCCATCGGCGATTCGCGGCTCTCGATGGCCTCCTTCTCCGAGGAGACGCTCGACGCGTTCTCCGAGGCGCTGCCCGCGGAGGGGAACATCTACAACCCGGTCGACGTCGTCGGCGACGCCGACAACGAGCGGTTCCGCGACGCGCTCGACGTGGCGCTGGAAGACGAGAACGTCGGCAGCGCGATGGTGTTGGCGTGCCCGACGGCGGTGCTCGACTACGAGGAGTTGGCGGCGGACACGGTGGCGATGCAGGCGAAACACGAGAAACCGGTAGCGGCCTGTTTCATGGGCGGTGCGCGAGTCAAACCCGCCGCTGAGACGCTGTCGGAGGCGGGCATCCCGAACTACTTCGATCCCGCGCGGGCGGTCGCAGGCCTCGACGCGCTCTCGCGCTTTCGCGACATCAGCGAGCGCGAGTACCAAGAGCCGACGACCTTCGACGTCGACCGCGACCGCGCCCGGGAGATCCTGTCGGCCGTCGAGGGACGGACGGACACGCGTCTGGGCGTCGAGGCGATGGGGCTGCTCGACGCCTACGGGATCCCGACGCCCGACGGCGACATCGTCGACTCGCCGGCTGACGCCCTCGACGTCGCCGAGCGGATCGACGGCGACGTCGTGATGAAGATCGTGAGTCCGGACATCCTGCACAAGTCCGACATCGGCGGCGTGAAAGTGGGCGTCGCCGACGAGGACGTCGAAGACGCCTACGAGGACCTCGTCTCCCGCGCCCGCAACTACCAACCGGACGCGATGATCATCGGCGTGCAGGTGCAGGAGATGGTCGATCTCGACCGCGGCGTCGAGACCATCGTGGGGATGAACCGCGACCCGCAGTTCGGCCCGCTGCTTCTCTTCGGGCTCGGCGGCATCTTCGTCGAGACGCTCGAAGACACGACGTTCCGCGTCGCTCCCGTCTCCGAGCACGAGGCCGAGTCGATGACCCGAGAGATCGACGCCGCACCCCTGCTTCGGGGGGCTCGCGGCCGCGACCCCACCGATGTCGAGGGGGTAGTCGAGACGATCCAACGCCTCTCCCAACTCGTGACGGACTTCCCGGCGATACTCGAACTGGACATCAACCCCCTCGTCGCCACGCCCGACGGCGTCGAGGCCGTCGACGTGCGACTCACCGTCGATCCCGACGAACTATAGAGAGCCCACAATGCACACGAACACCCTACTCGTCACCTCGATCACCGAAAGCACCGGCAAAACGGCAGTCACGCTCGCGCTCGGCGGCCTCGCACAGGAACGCGGCCTCACCGTGGGCTACATGAAGCCCAAGGGGACGCGGCTCCAATCGAACGTCGGCAAGACGCTCGACGAGGACCCGATGCTCGCGCGCGAACTCCTGGGACTGGACAGCGAGATGCACCAGATGGAGCCGATCGTCTACTCGCCGACGTTCGTCGACGGCGTGGTCCGCGGACAGGAGGATCCCGACGAACTCGGCGGGATCGTCGAGGAGTACTTCGCCGAGCTCGCGGCCGACACGGACTTGATGCTGATCGAAGGCGGCGGCTCCTGGACCACCGGCGGGATCGTCGACCTCACCGACGTCGACATCGCCGACCGTCTCGACGCGAACGTCCTGCTCGTGGCCGACTACGAGCAATCGCGGGACCTCGACGACATCGTCGTCGCCGCCGAGTCGTTCGGCGACCGCCTCGCCGGCGTGCTGTTCAACGGCGTGACCGACGCCGCCTTCGACGACCTCGAACAGGAGGCCGTGCCGTTCCTCGAAAGTCGCGGCGTGCCGGTCCTCGGCGTCGTCCCGCGCGAACGCGAACTCGCGGGCGTCCGCGTCGACGACCTCGCCGACGAACTGGGCGCGAAAGCCGTCACCGAGGGCGACACCGAGGCTTACGTCGAGCGGTTCCTCGTCGGAGCGATGGGCGGCGACGCGGCGCTGCAGTACTTCAGGCGGACGAAGAACGCCGCGGTCATCACCGGCGGCGACCGCTCTGAGATCATCGCCGCCGCACTGGAAGCGCCCGGGGTCAACGCCATCATCCTCACCGGCGGCCACCGGCCGACCCAGGCGGTGCTCGGGCAGGCCGAACAGAAGGGCGTTCCCGTGCTCTTGGCCACTGGTGACACCCTCTCGGTCGTCGACCGCGCGGAAGCGGTGGTCAACACCGGTCGGGCCCGCGACGAGGAGACGATCGCACGGATGCGCGAACTCCTCCACGACCACGCGGACGTCGACGCGCTTCTCGGGGACGAAACGGCCGAGAACGGATCCGATGACGCGGCCGGCGACGAGGCGGCCGCCGGTGAAGAAGGCGGCTCAGACACGGACGGCGCAACCGGAGACGCCGGCGACGGCGAGCGCGACGCGCAGTGACCCGCCAGGTTCTGTCGCTCCCGCCGGGATCTACGTAGGTGCCGAATTCTGACCCCCAGTGGGAGACAGAAATAGAAGCCTTACCGGACGTAACAGGCGATTAATTATTAGACTACCCTCTCCTGTGTAGGTATGGACTTCGACTGGCCGACATACTTCGAGTGCGCGGCGTGCGGTGCCGAATTCCCGGCGAACGCGGTCCAATACGACGATCTCGGATACCCCGAGTGCCCGGAATGCGAGGCACGCACCGGCCCGCTCGCGAGTCTGGAGGCCGTCGAAGCGGCCGAGAGTGGGATCGCAGAGTAACGGTCGTCGGCGCCGAGGGATTGCCGCGCACCCGAGCTCCGGTCTGTCGCCCGATTCGTCCCGATTTCGGTAGTTTCCGGTGGCCGCGATTCGCGTTCACCGCTCGTCCTCGTCCATCATCTCGTAATCGCCACCGTATTTCAGGAAGAAGTACGTGAGCGTGATGACGGCGACGAACGCGCCGGTCACGGTCACGAGTAGCGTCTTCGCGGCGGGGGGAACGGTCGGGACCGCCGCCCCGGCCGCCTCCGTCTCCGCTCCACCCGGCACGACGTCGACCGTTCCGAGCATTCCCACGCTCTCGTGAGGGATGCAGAAGTACTCGTAGGTCCCTTCCACCTCGAAGGTGTGTTGATACGTTTCGCCCTCAGGGACGTCGCCGCTCTCGGGGTCGCCGGCCGAGTAGGCCCCGCGTGCGTCCGCCTCGTTGTCGAACCCGCCCGAAGCGAAATACGCGGCTTCGCCGGGAATCTCGTCCTCGTAGGCGGTGACGGAGTGTCCGACGGTTCCGACGGTCTCCCAGACGATCGTGTCGCCGGGCGCGATGGTTATCGAATCCGGATCGAAGACCAAGTCGTCGGTCATATCGATCCTGTGGGTCGTCCCCTCCTGCGCGGTAGCCGCTCCGGTCGCGCCCCCGGCCGCGCCGACCCCCACTGCGGCTTGCAGGAGTCTGCGTCGCGAGAGTCGCTTCGAGGTCTGGGCCATAGGACGGATACGCGGTATCACGAATTAGTAAGTCGGAGATTTCTGGCTTAACCGACTCAAAATGATCAAAGTACGAGAAACTCCTCGGATCGCCACCCCCGCAGAAACGCGCCGGAGTGGCGAGCCCGCGTGGTCGGAAGATACAGGCCGACGAGACCCGATCCGTCGGTATGGAGTGGACGCTGAACCGCGAGGAGGAGGGCCTCGTCGAGTGGACGCGCGCGGACGGGTACGCGACGATCCGGTGCCGACAGCGGGCTGACGGCGAGTGGGTCGTCAGACTCGACCGACTGTATCAGGCACCCGACGGGAGCGGATACCGCCGCGAACGCGTCGGAAACGTCGATGCGGCGAAGCGGGTAGCCGAGGCGTGGAGAGACGAGCACGACGGCGAGACGGGCGACGGTGGATCGTGACGCCGTCGCCCGTCTTCGGCGGCGCTTCTCGACTGCGCTTGATCGACGGACCTCGGCATCCCCGAACCGCTACTCCTGGAGCCGATGCGTCGTCTCGATCAGGGGATGGCGGCCGTAATCGGCGATCTCGATGTCTTCGAGCGACGAGAGGCCCTCTTTGTCGGCCGTCCGCTGCATCCCCAACTCGACGGGTTCGTCGAGGACGATCACGGAGGCGTCCATCTCCTCGATCCCGAGTTGGTGGGCGGCCATCACGCGGTGGTGCCCGTCGGCTAGGAGGAGTTTGCCGCCGTTGTCGATGACGACGAGCGGCTCGGCGAGTCCCCGTTCGAGTTCGTACTGTCTGCCTTCGAGTTCGTCGGCGTACACGCGCCCCTGCGTCGGGGTGAGATCGTCGAGTTCGACGACTCGCGGTTCCTGATGCAGCGTGATCCCGTGGATCTGTTCGAGCGTCCGCATCAGTTTGCCGACCTTCTCCGGCGTCGCGCGTTCGATCTGCGAGCGAACGACGTCGGTGTTCGAGATGATTCCCACGAGGTTGTCGGCGTCGTCGACCACCGGGAGCTTCTGGATCCCCGACCGGAGGATGACGCGGGCGGCGTCGATCACGTCCATCTCCGGGTGTGCGACGATGATGTCCTCTGTCATCACGGTGAAGATCGGCGCCTCGTCGTCGACTAAGAGGAGGTCGCTGGCGGTGACGAACCCCTCGACCTTGCGGCTCTGGGCGACCGGGAACCCGTTGTGTCCCTCGCTTTCCTTGATCCGTCGTCCGACGTCTGCGACGGTATCGGTCGGCGCGACGGTCTGCACCTCGCGCGTCATGTACTCCTTGACCTTCGGGCGCCCACTCATTGTCAGGTCTATGCGGGCGGTCCGCAAAAACGTGCGCCCTCGCCGTCGCTCGCTCGCCGACCGGCCCGCGATGGTCCGCACTCACTCCTCGAAGGAGTCGAACGGCGACTCGAACACCCAGTCTGTCCCCTCGGACCCGACGTCGAGAAGCGTCGTCGCGTCTTCGAGCGTCTCGAAAATGCGGCCGGCGATGACTTCGGTGACGATGGCGGACAGTTCCGCCGGTGACTCGTCTTCCGTCTCCCCGAGGATGCCGAGCGGGACCTGCGCCCCCGCCATATCCGCGTGGCCGCCGGCGCTGCCGATGGCCCCGAGCGCGTCGCGGAGCGTCTCGCCGAGGTCGACGTCCGTCCCGCGAGCCCGCCCGGAGACGTAGACGGTCCCGTCTTTGAACCCGTAGACGACGGCGATGCGGATCCCCTCCATATTCAGGAGCCGATCCGCGGCCTGCGCGAGCGCGTCGCGATCGGAGATCGATCCGACGTTGGTCGCGAGGGCGTCGCCGCGGACGTCGCGGTCGCGGATCGCCCGCGCCAGCGTCTCCAGCACCGCCGACGTCATACTCGGCGACTCGACGCGGTCCAGCGCCGAGAGGTCCGCGTGCGTGAGGAGCCACGCCGCGGCCTCGAAGTCAGTCGCCGAGACCTCCCGTGCGAAGTCGTTCGTGTCGATCCGGATCCCGAAGAGCAGCGCCGTCGCCAGCGACTCCTCGGGGTCGATGCCCGCCCGTCGGAGGTACTCCGCCAGGAGCGTGCTCGTCGCGCCGATGTCGCGTCTGAGGTCGACGAAGTGCGCCTCGACCGGGGCGCGAGGCGGGTGGTGATCGACGACGATGTCGATCTGGGTGTCCTCAGGGAGCCCGTCGTTGACGCCGGGCCGGGAGTGATCGACGAGCGCGACGCCCCCGTACGCCTCCAGGTCCGTCTCGGAGTCGAGTTCGATCAGATCGAGGTCGAGGAGGTTCACCAGCGCTCGGTTCTCCTGGTGAGAGATATCGCCGAAGTAGCAGGGGTCCGCGGAGACGCCGGCGGCCGCGGCCACCCGCGAGAGCGCGAGCGCGCTCGCGATCGCGTCCGGATCCGGATTGTCGTGCATCACCACGGCCAACCGACCGTCGATGCGGCGAAGGGCGGCGAACAGTCGCTGGAGGCGGTTCGCACCGAGACCCACCGTCAAATCTCGGACCCGGTCGGCGACCACGCGTCTGCCGTCGACGAGTCGGTCTGCGACCTGGTTCACTGTCGCACGCGTCGTCTCGTCTGCGTCGATACCCAGATACACCACCAGCGTCGCGGCCGGATACTGCGCGCGTGCCCGCGCCGCGGCGTCGGTGTTCGTCTCGGGATCGTCTCCGGCGACGAACACCAGGTCCGCATTCGGCGGATACGCGGCCGGGTCGTCGGGCGCGGCCCGTTCGACCGTGACGCCGCTGCGGCCGGTCTGAAGGCTCTCCACCCCGTTCTCCGCGACGACTGTCAGGTCCCCGGGCCACTCGGTGAGGCGCTCTACGGCCCCGCGCGCGTCCGACCCGCACCCGAGCACCAGCCGCCGTTGCATACGCCCCCGTCTGGTCGCCTGCGCAAAAACCCTGCCCCTCCCGAGGTGTGAGCGGACGAAATACCGCCGCGAGCAACGTTCGGTCCGTTCGACGTGCGGCCTGCTCAACCGGACCGTCAGAACAGGTATACGCCGTCTAACCGGACAACTGCCGGTAAGCTGGCGCGTAACTATACTCGAAACGCCCGAACGAAGAGACTCCTATGGCGGATCATCGGCTTCGACCAGACCCGCAACGAACGTCTGTGATCGATCGGGAAACCGATAGCGCGGTCTCGTCCCGCGTGATAGACACGGTCAGAACCGGGGCGAAGGCGCTGTTTGCCTCTCGGTCGAGGGTCCTGCTGGTCGAAGAACGACGGGCTGATGGGTCGACCTTCTGGACGTTACCCGGCGGCGGCGTCAAACCGACAGAATCGTTGTGGGACGGACTTCACCGCGAACTCAGAGAAGAACTCCGCTGCGCTGCGCGCCTCTCTGCGGAAGTGGACAGCTGTCTGTATCGCCACCGTACGAAATCCGATACCGTGACCCACTACACGATCATCGCGGGAACACTACTGACTCCTCCGGACCCCAACCCATCGGAGGACGTCGTCGATTACGAGTGGGTGGACCCGACGCATCCACCGGAAAAAACACTCCGCCCGATCCGGCACGTCATTCGGGATTCGGAGTTCCCGTAGCGTTCCCTAGTGAGTCAAGACCTTCCGACAATCCAGCGTCGGCGACCCGATCGGAACAGGAAGTCTCGGTGGCGGCGCAGCGCGACGTCGACGAGCCGAGCGGAATTTTTCCTACCAGGTTTTTTCGCGGTGGGTTCCCGCAGCGAGCGCAGCGAGCGAGGAAATCCACCGCATCAAAAAGGTGGGTGCTTAGAACAGCGCCGCGGCGACGGCCTGGGCGGTCTCGATGACCGGGCCGAAGGCCGGCAGCAGCAGCAGCGTCCCGAGGCCCGCGAACAGGACTGCGGTGTACAGTCCGACCGGGCGACTCGTGATCTCGAAGTCCTGCGCCGGCGACTCGATCCACATCGCCTTGACGACGCGACTGTAGTAGAACAGCGACAGCGCGCTGTTGATCGCGCCGACCGCGGCGAGCCACCAGAACCCGGCCTCGATGGCCGAGTAGAACAAGGCGTACTTCGAGAGGAAGCCGCCGAACGGCGGCAGGCCCGCGAGGCTGAACATGAACACCGTCATCGCCACCGCGGCGATCGGTGCCGTGGACGCGAGGCCGTTGTAGTCCTCGAACGTCCGGCCGACGCCCCAGTGTTCGACCAGGGCGATGAACAGGAACGCGCCGGTGTTCATGAAGCCGTAGACGAGCAGGTGCGCCATCGACGCGCCGAGGACGTCGCCGTTCGGTCCGCCGGCGGTCAGGGCCGCGAGGCCGATCAGCGCGTAGCCCGCGTGTCCGATCGAGGAGTACGCGAGCATCCGTTTGACGTTCTCCTGGGTCGCGGCGGCGAAGTTCCCGAGCGTCATCGTGACGACGGCGAGGATCTGGAACGCCAGCACCCAGTCGACGCCCGCCGGGATGGCCCCGAGCGGGAACGCTTCGACGAAGACGCGGAAGCCGACCGCGAAGCCGGCCGCCTTCGAAGCCGAGGAGAGGAACGCCGAGATCGGCGCGGGCGCGCCCTCGTAGGCCTCCGGCGCCCAGAAGTGGAACGGCACGGAGGCGGTCTTGTAGGCGACGCCGCCGACGATCATCAGCACGCCCATCCCGAGGACGCCGGCCATCTCGGTGTTCCCGAGCGCGGCGGCAACGTCGCCGAGCACGAGCGATCCCGTGACGGCGTAGACGAGGCTGATCCCGAAGACGAGCACGCCCGAGGAGACCGAGCCGATGAGGAAGTACTTCAGTCCGGCTTCGACGCTGCCGCGATTCTTCTTGAGGAACGCGACGAGCGCGTACGACGGTAGCGACGCGAGTTCGAGGCTGATGAAGACCGTCGCCAGCGAGTTCGCCATCGACATCATCGTCATCCCGGTCGCGGCGAAAAGCACCAGCGAGTAGAACTCCGCGCGGTGGGCCTGCTCGCGCAGGTAGTCGTAGGCGGCGACGCTCACCATCGCGGTGACGATGGTGAAGATGAGCGTGAAGAAGAGGCTCATCCCGTCGACGACGAGCGTGTCGCCGTACAGCGATATCGCGCCGCCCGTCCGCTCCTGGCCGGTGCCGGCGACGAGGAACCACGCCGCGACGGCGAAGGCCGAGAGCGACCCGGCGGCCGAAACGCCTGCCAGGAGCGTATTGCTCGTCTCCTTCGGCGACAGCGTGTCGATGCCGAGCAGCACCAGTCCGGTCAGTGCGAGGAGGAGCGCCGGGGCGAGTGCGGTCCAGGCGGCGACGGGTTCGGTCTGGAGTGCGATCGGGTCGAACATCACAGCCCACCTCCCGTGAGGATCGGGTTAACGGCGTCCTGGATCATCCCGAAGAAGAGGTCGGGCGCGACGCCGAGCACGATCGTGAGCAGCAGGAGCACCGCCAGCGGTGCCACGTCCTGCGTCGGCGCGTTCGTGATCTCGTACTCGCCGTCGAAGCTGAACGGCCCGAACAGCGTCCGCTGCATCGCGAAGAGCAGATAGCCCGCGACGATGACGATGCCGAACATCGCCGCCGCCGTGAACAGGGGCATTCCGGCGTGGACGGTCGACTCGAACGAGCCCTTGAAGATGAAGAACTCGCCCGCGAAGCCGGCCATCAGCGGCAGGCCCATGTAGCCGAACGCGCCGGCGACGAAGATGCCCGCAGTGAGCGGCATCCGGTCTGCGATCCCGGACATATCGCCGACCATCCGGGTGTGCGTCGTGTTGTAGATGACGCCGACCGCCATGAACATCAGCCCCGAGATGAGGCCGTGAGCGATCATCTGGAACGTCGCACCGCCGACTCCGTACGTCGTGTACGCGACGAGTCCGAGGATGACGTAGCCCATAGAGGACACGGAGGAGTACGCGACGATGCGCTTGAGGTCCTGTTGGGCGAGCGCCAGCATCGCGCCGTAGATGACGCTGATGACGGCGATGCCCGCGATCGGGACGACGAGCGCGGTCGCCACGTCGGGCATCATCGTGAAGTTGAACCGGAGCAGCGCGTACGTCCCCATCTTCAGGAGGACGCCAGCCAGCATCACCGACACCGGCGTCGGCGCTTCGACGTGAGCGTCCGGCAGCCACGTGTGCAGCGGCGCGACCGGCACCTTCACCGCGAAGCCGAGGAACGTCGCCACGAAGGCGACCGTCTTCAGCGTCGCGGCGTCGAGGCCGGCGAACGCGCCGAGTTCACCCGCTCGGAGCGCCTGTGCGATCTCCGGCAATCGCATCGACGACACCGAGTCGCCGAGGCCGAACACCAGGGCGATGAAGCCGATGAACATCACGAGCGACGCGACGTTCGTGTAGACGAAGAACTTGATCGCGGCGTAGCGACGGTTCGGGCCGCCCCAGACGCCGATGAGGAAGTACATCGGGACGAGGACGGCCTCCCAGAAGACGAACCACGCGAAGAAGTCGAGCGCGGTGAACACGCCCAGGAGGTTCGCCTCCATGAAGAGCATCAATCCGTAGAACTGCGACTCTCGCTCCGTGATCGGCGTCCACGCGCTGACGATCGCTAGCGTGGAGAGGATCGTCGTGAGGACGACGAGCGGGAGACTGATCCCGTCGACGCCGACGAACCAGTGGAGGTCGAGGCCGCCGAGCGTCAGCCAGACGACGTCCGTCTCGAACGCGATCGAGCCGCCCAGCAGGGCGTTCCCGCTCGCGTCGTACTGTGCCCACATCCAGAGGCTCCCGAGGATCGGGAGCGCGCTGAGTGCCGCCGCGAGTCGGCCGGCGTACTCGTCGGGGGCGACGAACACGACCAGCGCGGCGAGGAACGTGACTGCGATGAGCGCTTCGATTATCATACGAACCACCCTCCGAGAACTCCGAAGGCGAGAAGTAACGCGGTCAGGCCGAGCGTCAGGAGCGCCGCGTAGTTACTCACGACGCCGGTCTGGATCCGACGGACGCGCCCGCCGGTGAAGAGGCTGACACTCGAGACGCCGTTGACGACCCCGTCGACGATACCGCCGTCGAACTTGTTGGCCGCGCTGGCGACCGGTCGTGTGACGCCGTTGGCCAGCCAGACCTGGTACTCGTCCTGGTAGTAGTTGTTGTACAGCACCGTCTTGATGCGACCGAGCTCGTCGGTGTGCCGGACCGGCTCCGGGACGTTGTACAGCAGATACGCCAGTCCCGATCCGGCGAGCGCGAGCCCCAGCGAGAGCGCGGCTCCGACCGCCACCGTCGTCGCCTCAGAGCCGATGTACGACGAGCTGTACGGGATGAGGTCGGCGTAGTGGTGTGCGGTCAGTCCCTCGAAGCTGCCGTCGAGCCACTGGTGGAGGAAGTCGATTCCTCCGATCCCGAGGAGCTTCTCAATCGGAACCATATTGACGGCGCCGGCCACGGTGGCGAGGACCCCGAGGACCACGAGCGGTCCCTTGACGTTCCAGCGCACGCCGTGGGGATCTTCGGCCGTCTGCGTTCGGGGGTTCCCGTGGAACGTCAGGAAGACCATCCGGAAGGTGTAGAACCCGGTGAAGAAGACGGCGAGCAGCCCCATCGCGTACGCGCCGAACAGGAGCGGGCTTCCGCCGAGTCCGTGGATGAGCGTCTCGTAGAGCACCTCGTCTTTCGACCAGAAGCCGGCGAACGGGAAGATGCCCGCCAGCGCGAGCGACCCCGCGAGGAACGTGTAGTAAGTGACGGGCATCTTGTCTTTCAGCCCGCCCATATCCCACATATTCTCGTTGTGGTGCATCGCGATGATGACTGACCCCGCCCCCAGGAACAAGAGCGCCTTGAAGAAGGCGTGCGTCATCAGGTGGAAGGTCGCGGCGACGTAGCCGCCGCCGCCGAGGCCGAGCATCATATAGCCGTACTGGGAGATCGTCGAGTACGCGAGCACCTGCTTGATCTCGCGCTTGACGACGCCCATCGTCGCCGCGAACAGCGCCGTGAAGCCGCCGATGAACGCGATGATCGCGAGCGCGGTCGGCGAAATCGCGTAGAAGCCGTACATCCGCGCGACGAGGTAGACCCCTGCGGCGACCATCGTCGCGGCGTGGATGAGCGCCGAGACCGGCGTCGGGCCCTCCATCGCGTCCGGCAGCCACGTGTGCAGCGGGAACTGCGCGGACTTGCCGATCACGCCGCCCAGCACGAGGAGGCCGACGATCGTGAACCACGTCTGCGGCGCGAAGCCGAACGTGGTCACCGAGGCCTCACCGTTGAGCGCGGCCTCCGCGAGCGCGGGGAAGGACTCCGAGCCGGCGAACGCCGCCGTCCCGAACGTCGCGAAGACGGCGACGACGCCGACGAGGAAGAAGTAGTCCCCGAAGCGGGTGACGAGGAACGCCTTCTTCGCGGCGCTCGGCGGCCCCGGCTCCCGGAAGTGGAAGCCGATGAGTAGGTACGAGCAGAGCCCGACCAACTCGAAGAACATGAACGCCATCAGGAGGTTGTCGGCGACGACGAAACCGAGCATCGACGCCGTGAACAGCCCGAGACCGGCGTAGTAGCGCGGCAGGCCGGTCTCGCCCTCGTCGTTCATATAGCCGAGACTGAAGACGTGGACGAGGAAGGCGATCAGCGTGACGATGAGCAGCATCATCGCCGAGAGCGGGTCGATCAGGACGCCGAACGTCAGATCGACCGCCTCGAGTCCCTCCGCCCACGTGTAGACGGTCGCTTGGTACGTCTGTCCCCCGGCGACGGTCAGGACCGTCGCGATCGAGAGGACGAGTGAGCCCGCCGTCGCGGCGATGCCGGCGTACGCGCCGCCCTCCGGGAGGCGGTCGCCGACCGCGAGCGCGACGAGAAACGAGACGAACGGCAACAGTACGATCGCGGGTGCGAAGTCGAGTATCCCTGCCATCTTACCACCTCATCGTCGTCGCCTCGGTGACGTCGACGCCGTCGAAGTTGCGGTACAGCACCAGGATGATCCCGATACCGATCGCGACTTCGGCGGCGGCGAGCGCCATCACGAACAGCCCGAACGTCTGCCCCGTGACGTTCCCCCAGACGAAGGAGAACGCGACGAGGTTGATGTTCGCGGCGTTCAGCAACAGTTCGACCGACATCAGGAACAGCAGCGCGTTGCGCCGCGTCAGGATGCCGAACAGTCCGATACAGAAGACGGCCGCGGAGAGGAGCAGGTAGTACTCCGGCGGGACCATCACTCCTCACCTCCGCCGAACAGCGTGCGTTTGAGTTCACGACCGCCATCGGCGAGGAGCGTGCGTCCGTCGGCGTCCGCCTCGCGCGTCGCGAGGTGCACGGCGCCGTCGAGCGCGACGTCCAGCGTCACCGCGATCAGGAGGAAGGCGACGAGGAAGCTCTCCCCGGCGACGTCGCCCAGATCGAGGTTGAACATCGCGTAGCCGATACTGGCCGTGATGTTCGCGCCCTCGGCGAATCCCTGCGGTTCGGGGTACGACGCCGAGAGGATGGTCGCGGCCATCACGACGAACAGCGCCGCGGCGGCCAGACCGGGAACCAGGTGCGAACCCAGGTTCAGTTCCGGTTTCGTGGTCATGTGCTACTCACCTCCGGTTGTGTGCGCGTCAGCATCACGGCGAACGTGATGAGGATGAGAACCCCGCCGACGTAGACGAGGATCTGCATGGCGGCGAGAAACTCCGCCTGCAACATCACGTAGTGCACCGCGACGCTCAAGAGCGCGCCCCCGAGCAGGAGTGCGGAGTGCCAGATGTCCCGCACGAGGACGACGCCCAGGCTGCAGCCCACGGTCACGAGGGCGAACAGCGCGAACGCGATGGTCTCATAAACCATTGTATGTGTCTCCTTGAGGTATCCCTTTGAAGATTTCGAGAAGTCCCCGGCCGGATGCGCCCGGACCGAGCGGACTTTGATCGACTGTCTGTTCCGCGCTGTGAGGGATCACCTCACTGGTAGTCCACCTCGCCCTCTCCCTCGCCGATCCACGCGTCGCGATCGGGCTCTCTGGAGTTGAGCGGGTCGATGTCCTTGTACCACGGGACGTTCTTCAGCTGCTCTTTGTTGTACACGAAGTCGTCCTTCGTGTCGGCGGTGAACTCGAAGTTCTGCGTGAGCAGGATGGCGTCGACGGGACAGACCTCCTCGCAGAGCCGGCAGTAGATGCACTGCCCGATGTGGAGGTTGTACTGCTCGCCGTTGCGCTGGTCGTCCTGGACGATCTGGATCGTATCGTTCGGACAGACGTTCTCGCACTGTCGACACCAGATACAGCGCTCCTGGCTGAACTTGTGAACCCCGCGGAATCGCGGGCTCACTTCGGGCGCGACGTCCGGGTACTCGACCGTGAACGTCTCCCCGTCCAGTGCGTGTTTCATCGTCGTCGCCATCGATTTGAGTACGCCGATCATGCTATCACTCCCACGATTACGGCCGTGAGCACCAGGTTCGCGAAGGAGAGCACGAGCATCCCCTTCCAGCCGACGTCGAGGAACTGGTCGACGCGGAGGCGAGGGATCGCGGAACGCGCCCACTGGGTGAACAGGTAGAAGCCCCAGATCTTGATCAGGAACCACACGAAGCCCGGCAGGAACGGGCCGGCCGGGCCGCCGAGGAACAGCGTCGCCGCCAGCGCGCCGCCGAGGAAGATGTGGATGAACTCGCCGAGGTAGATGAGCACGAAGTACACCGAGGAGTACTCGGTCTGGTACCCGGCGACGATCTCGGTCGGCGCCTCGGGCACGTCGAATGGGTTCCGTCCGACTTCGGCGAGGTTCGCGATCACGAACAGCACGAACGCGAAGGGGTTGACGAACGCGAACCACTGCGGGATCGTGACGCCCGCGATCGACAGCAGCGGCTCGGTCTGCTGGGCGACGATCTCGCTCATCTGCAGCGTGCCGGTGAAGATGATCACCGACGCCGCGGTGACGATGAGCGGGATCTCGTAGGCGATGTTGGAGGCGATCGCCCGGAGGCCGCCGAGCAGCGAGTACTTGTTGTTCGACGCGTAGCCCATCATCACGAGGCCGAGCGAGGCGATCGACGAGGCCGCGAAGGCGAAGACGGCACCCGTCTCGGGGTCGGCGAGGTGGATGCCGTTACCCATCGGGATCACCGCGAACCCGAGCAGCGCCGAGAACGGCACCAGAAGCGGGCCGAGGTCGTACGCCGGTCGGTCGACGCCCTCGGGAATCACGAGTTCCTTCGAGAGCAGTCGGACGGCGTCGGTGACGATGGTGAGCAGTCCGAACGGGCCGATCCGGTTGACCGCGATGCGGTCAGTGAACGCCGCGGTGATCTTCCGCTTGGCCCACGGGCCGGCGACGGCCGTCTGGACGAGCAGCAGATTGGCGATCAGGAACGCGCCGAGCAGGCCGCCGACGATCTGGCCGACCGTTCCCGAGAGACCCAGGAGGCCGGCGATCCGCTCGGGCAGGAGGACCTGCGACTGCAGCGGTACCATCAGCGATCCACCTCGCCGAGCACGATGTCGAGGCTACCGAGCGACGCGACCATGTCCGGGATGTACTCGCCGGTGGACATCTCCGGCAGCGTCTGGAGGTTCGAGAAGCACGGACTGCGGATCTTGAACCGACCGGGCTTCTCGGTGCCGTCGGCGCGGATGTAGATACCGAGCTCGCCCTTGGCGGCCTCGACCGCGCGGTAGATTTCCGTGTCGTCGTCGGGGCGCAGCGTCCGCGGCACGTTCGCCTGGATGTTGCGCTCGTCCTCGGGCCAGTCTTCGAGCAGGTCGACGCACTGCTCGATGATCTTCGCGGACTCCTCGACCTCGCGAAGCCGAACGAGCAGGCGGCTGAAGTTGTCGCAGCCGTCCTCAGTGATGACGTCCCACTCGAGTTCCTCGTAGTAGCCGTAGGGGTCGTCGCGGCGCAGGTCGTAGTCGATGCCGGACCCGCGGGCGACGGGGCCCGTCGCGCCGTAGGACTTCGCGACCTCCGGCGGGAGCACGCCCGTGTCGATCGTCCGCGACTGCAGGATCTCGTTTCCGGTGATGAGGTCGTGGTACTCCTCGACGGCCTGCGGCAGCTCGTCGAGGTAGTCCCGGATCATCTCGAAGAAGTCCTCGCGCGGTTCGGGGAGGTCCCAGACCACGCCGCCGAGGCGGAAGTAGTTGAACATCATCCGCTGGCCGGTGAGTTCTTCGAGGACGCTCTGGACCTTCTCGCGGTCCCGCATCGCGTACATGAAGATCGCGGTGAAGTCGCCGTAGACGTCCAACGCGAACGTCCCGACGGCGAGCATATGCGAGGCGATGCGACAGAACTCCGCGCCCATCGTCCGGATGATTTGGGCATACTCCGGGACCTCGATGTCGTTCAGGTCCTCCGCCGCGCGGGCGTACGCCCACTCGTTGAGGAGGCCCGAAGAGGCGTAGTCCCAGCGGTCGGGGTACGGCATGATCTGGTGGCGGTACGTCTTCGTCTGACACATCTGCTCCTCGCAGCGGTGGAGGTAGCCGATGTCGGGGTCGACGTCCGCGACCTGCTCGCCGTCGAGCACCGTCTTGACGTGGAGGACGCCGTGCGTGGCGGGGTGGTGCGGCCCGATGTTGACGTACATCGTGTCGCCCTCCTCCTCGCGGTGGTCGTCGGCGAGGGGGTTCTCCCACTCTTTGAGCGTGACGATCTGCGGCCGGTCCTGGTCGTAGTTCTGCGAGAGCGGGTGTCCCTGCCACGTGTCCGGCAGGAGGATCCGACGCAGATCGGGATGGTCCTCGTAGTCGATGCCGATCAGGTCGTACGCCTCTCGCTCGTGCCAGTCGGCCGTCCGAAAGACCGGTTCGGCCGACTCGCTGACGGGGTCGTCCTTCGTCGTCGGCACGATGACGCTCACTTCGCGCTGTCGGTCGTCGAAGCTCGTGAGGTGGTAGATCGACTCGTAGCGGTCCTCGCGCTCCTCGGCGGTGACGCAGGAGAGGTGGTCGAAGCCGGCCTCGTCGCGGAGTCGACGCAGGGTCTCCTGGACCGTGTCCGGTCGGATGACGAACCCGGGCGCGTTGACGTGTTCCTCGCGGTCGACGACCAGGTCGCCGAGCAGTTCGGCGATCTCGTCGTCCGTCGTCGGCAGCACTTCGACGGCGCCCTCGTCCGGAGTCGGTTCTTCGAGGCTCATGGCGAATCAGCCCAGTTGTAGCGCATCACCAGATCGTCCTCGTCGATCTCCTCGGCGAGTTTCTCGACGATCTCGTCGCGTTCGAGGTCGTCGAACTGTTCGAGTTCGTACGGCTTGACCGTCACCGGACTCGACTCGCCCTCGGCGATGCGCTGCTGCAGCTTCGCGACGCCGTAGATGAGGGCTTCCGGACGCGGGGGACAGCCGGGGACGTGGATGTCCACGGGAATGACCTCCTCTGCGCCCTTGATGACGTTGTAGCCCTCTTGGAACGGGCCTCCGGAAATCGTACAGGAGCCCATCCCGACGACGAACTTCGGCTCGGGCATCTGGTCGTAGACGCGCTTCATCCGCGGGGCGAACTTCGAGACGATCGTCCCCGGGACGATGATGACGTCCGCCTGCCGCGGCGAGGCGCGCGGGACCCCGGCCGCGAAGCGGTCGAGGTCGTGTTTCACCGAGTAGGTGTGCATCATCTCGATGCTGCAGCAGGCGATTCCGAACTGCAGCATAAACATCGAGGAGCCGCGGACCCAGTTCATAAACTGGTCGAACTTGGTGAGGATGAACGGCGAGGAGCCGAACGCCTCCCGGAGTTTCGAGTTGAACCGGTTGTCCGCGCCGCCGCCCGTCATCCGGGCGTCTCGCGTCTCGGTCTGTACCTGCGTGTCGTCCGTGACAAATGGTGTGTCTCGTTCGCTGCTCATGCGTTTCTCTCCGTCTTCCGGCGGTTCGCCAGCGGGCTTTTGACCCACTTGACTGCGCCGTTGCGCCACGCCCAGACCAGTCCGACGACGAGGATGCCGACGAATGCGAGCATCGGCAGCAACACCGTCGAGAGGGCGACACCCTGGTCCAGCGCGGACCGGTAGATGACGGCCCACGGGAAGATGAGAACGGTTTCGACGTCGAACACGACGAACAGCAGCGCGACCATGTAGTACTGGATGTTGAACTGGACGCGCGCCGTGCCGGTCGGTACCTCACCGCTCTCGTAGGTGGCGCGTTTACCTTGTTCGGGTACCGACGGGCGAAGTAGCGCCGAGACGGCCATCATCCCCAGCGGGATGCCGACGGCGACGAGCCCAAGGGCCCCGATTGCGATCCATTCACTCATTCCGTAGTCTCCCTGACGTTCGAGGATTAGAAGCGCCCCCCCATAAGCGTTGATTTATACCGCGGCTGCGCCCTCGACGGCCCAGGCCGCTGTCAGTCGTCGTTTCGACTCTCGACGTAGGCGTCGACCCCCATATCGTGGAGGTCGCGGGAGTCGCGTGCGACCCCGCCGACGAGGCCCTCGTGGTACTCGACCAGACGCTCTCGAACCACGTCGTGCTCGCGCGAAAGTATCTGTGCGGCCGACAGCGCCGCGTTGAACGATTTGCCGGCGTCGACGGCGACGATGGGTGCGCCGGTCGGCATCCCGATCACCGAGTCGACGGATTTCTCCTGGACCGGGACGCCGACGACCGGGATCGGGTACGCGATGGAGGCGGTCATATTCGGCAGGTCGGCGGACTTCCCGCCCGCGCCCGCGATCAAGACGTCGAGGCCGCGCGCCTCGGCGGTCTCGCCGTAGGCGTACATCAGCTCGGGCGTTCGGTGCGCGGAGACGACGTACGTCTCGTAGGTGAAGCGCGCGTCGGGCGCGTCGCGGAAGTCGGTCTGTTCCGCGAAGCCGAGTTCCGCGAGCGCCTCGTGCGCGCCCGACATCGTCTCCAGATCCGAGTCCGACCCCATAATGATCCCCACGTCCGGCGTCGTCTCGGGATCCACGTCGGCGTCGGCCTCGTCGCGGAGTCGGTCGATCAGGTCCTGTACGGTCACGTCGGCGTCGTCGTCGGGCGTGTAGTCTGTCATCGTCGGTAATCCGGTCTCACTCGAACCGCAGCGCGTCCCGAACGTCTCTCGCGTGCGCGAGGAGGTCGTCCCCGTCGTGCTCCGCACCATCCGTTCCGTCGCCGGTCACCGTGACGTGGCCCATCTTCCGCAGCGGGCGCACCCGGTCCTTCCCGTACCAGTGCAGCGACGCGTCCGGGTCTTCGAGCACGGCTTCGACGTTGCCGAGCCTGGCTGGCCTGGGCTCCTCGACGGTCCCCAGGACGTTCGCCATCGCGGTCGGACAGCGCAGGCGGGTCGACCCCAGCGGCCACCCGAGCACCGCGCGGACGTGCTGTTCGAACTGGGAGGTCCGCGCGCCTTCGATAGTCCAGTGACCCGAGTTGTGCGGGCGCGGGGCGATCTCGTTGACCGAGATCTCGCCCTCGTCGGTCTCGAACAGTTCGATCCCGAAGACGCCGCGGCCCGAGAGCGTGTCGAGGACGTCGCGGGCGACCTCCTCAGCCCGGGCCAGCACCGCGTCGCTCGTGCGCGCCGGGAGCAGCGTCTCCCTGAGGATCTCCTCCTCGTGAACGTTCTCGCCGGCGGGGAACGTCCTGACTTCGCCGTCGCCCTGCACGGCGATCACCGAGAGTTCGCGCGCGAAGTCGACGAACGTCTCGGCCATCGCGGGGCCGCCGACGGCTGCCATCGCGTCTTCGGCGTCGGCGGGATCGGTCACGGGGACGTTGCCGCGGCCGTCGTAGCCGCCGGTGCGCGCCTTCAGCATCACGGAGCCGAACTCGTCGAGCGCGTCCCGGAGATCGTCGGCGTCGTCGACCCGTCGGAACGGCGGCACCGGGACGCCCGCGTCCGCCAGCGCGCGCTTCTGGACGAGTTTGTCCTCGATCATCGAAAGGGTCGCCGGGTCGGGGTTCACCGAGAGGTCGAACTCCTCGGCGACGTCGTCCAACAGCGTGGCGTCCGCGAGTTCGATCTCGAACGTCAGCGCGTCGACCTTCGAGGCCAGTTCGCGGAACGCCTCGGGGTCGTCGAAGTCGCCGACGATCTGTTCGCAGGCGACGGGCGAGGCGGGACACTCCGGCGTGGGATCGAGGACGATCATCTCGACGCCGAGCGGGGCGGCCGCCTCGGCGAGCATCCGGCCGAGTTGGCCGCCGCCGACGACGCCGAGCGTGGGTCCGGGTACGGTGACGGTCACGGGCGAGGATACCCGAGGATAGCGAATAAAGGTTGCCGAACGCGGCGGGACGTGTACGCGGGCGTGGCTATTCGGACGGAGAGGATTCGATCGCCACCCGACGCGGTTCGACGGCCGACCTCGGTTATTCGCCCGCCGCCCGCGTCTCGGAGACGCGATCGGGGGCGACGCGCTCTAAGTGGTCGTTCTCGACGAAGACCACGACGCTGTCGCCCCAGAGGCGGAACTCGTGCTCGAACGCGGAGTATCCCGAGAGCTCTCGGGAGACCGCGTTGCGGTCGTAGTCCTTCGCGATCACGACCGGCGGCGGGTCCGAGAGCGTCTCGCCCATATCGGCGTCGGGAGCGGAACTGGTCACGTTCGCTCCGTAGCGTTCGAGGTACCACGGGAGCGGCAGGCGGTCGTGCCACGAGGGGCCGCCCGGTGGAGCGGTCGACAGCGACGACTCGTTTCTGACGTAGAACACCTCGTCGTCGCCGCCCGGGGGTCTGCTGCCGACGAAGAGCACGTCCGGCCCGTCGTCGTTGGCGGCCGATACCTGGCCGACGACCTCTATCGTCGGTTTCAGGGAGTTGTCGGGTTGGGCCCACTGCAGCACCTGCTTGTCGGCCTCGTCGGTGGAGTTGAAGTACGCCGCGTTGGCGGCGAGCGCGCCGCTCAGGGCCGCGAGAACGACGAGCGCTGCGAGGCCGACGCTAACGGCGTCGCGGGCGCGGAGCGCCTCGCGAGCGGAGTCGATCACGAACGCGACGCCGACGGCCGCCGGGACGGCCAGCGGCACCACCACGTGGATTGCAGCCCACGGAGCCTGGATGTCCGTCGCGATCGGGTAGCCGAAGAGCGACGCGACGGCCCAGTACGTCGCGAACGTGACGATCTCGCGCGGCCCGTCGCCGCGAATGCCGTACCGGTCGACGACGAGGCCGACGAGGCCGAAGGCGATGACCGCCGGCGCACCGTACACGAGCGTCTCCGCGAGGTCACCGAGGTAGGGCAGATACGGGTGGTCCTGGTGACCCCCGCCGCCCCACGTGTCGAACAGTTTCTCGCCCGCGCCGACGGTCCCGGCGTCGACGACGCCCGGGAGCTGCGCGGGGTTCGCGAGTGCGCCCCAGAGGTCCGGCCGCGGCGCGTAGAAGAACACGGTGACGACGAGGAAGAGCGCGACCGCGCCGACGCCGGTGCCGAGCACGCGAGCCAGCGAGCCCTTCGGTGTCGGGCCGTGAGCGAGGAGCCGCTCCCGAATCGAGGCGCGCCACCGCGCGAGGACGGCGCGGCCGGACTCGCCGCGGGCCCGTGCGTCGAGCAGCCGGTGGTCCGCGAGCAGCGCGCCTGCGCCGAGGAAACAGAGCACGTAGAGCAGCGCGTTCGCCTTCGTCGTGAACGCGAGTGCGAGCGCGACCGTCGCGGGGAACGCGTAGCGGAGCCGACCGGTGTCGAATCCGCGGACGACGAATCCGAGCGCGACGACCGAGAACGCGGCCACGAGGACGTCGTTGCGCATAAACCGCGAGTAGTAGACGACCAGCGGGTTCAGCGCGAGCACCGCAGCGAGCGCGACCAGTTCGGTGTCGCGGAGTCGCTCGCGGAAGAGCCACGCGGCGAGCGGGAACAGGCCGCCGACGACCGCGACCGGCAGCCGCGCCGCGAAGTCCGAGATCGGCATCAGGGCGAACAGCCAGTCGTTGACGATCGGGAGGAAGGGACCGTGGACGATCGGTCGGTACGTGTGCACACCCGTCTCGTGGTACCGGAGGATCCAGTAGCCGACGCGTCCCTCGTCCCAGTGGAAGATCCGGCCGCCGAGCGCGACGAGGCGAAGGACGAGCGCGACGGCGGCGAATCCGACGACGCCCAGGAGTGCGTGCCGGCGAGCGCGACCTCGGGACGGATGAGGTTTCTCCGTCGAAAGCGTGTCTTCGTCGTCGGTGCGCGATCCCGGGGCCGGCTCTGCGGGCTCCTCGCCGGCGGCGCGTGAATCTGAAACCGAATTGGTGGGCTCCTCGCCGGCGACGCGCGCTCCGCTCGGGTCGCTATCGCTGGAATCGTCCGCGGCGTCGGCCGTCGGGTCGGCGTCGGGAGGGTCGGCAGCGCCGGGGTCGGGGGCCCCGTCTGTCTCACGCGGGCCCTCGTCAGGGCTCATTGGTGCTTTGTGTCCGCCAGGTGGTTACAACTCTTGTGTTTATCGACGAGGGGACCTCGTGCTGCCGCCGATCGTGTTGGGGAGCGGATATTTTATGCTTCGCCGCAGTGCCCCGTCGACGGGGGGCGTGCCGATACCTCTTTGACGCCGCCGCGGAACGGCTTCGGTATGGTAACGCTCGGATTAGTGGTGGCCGAATTCAACGCCTCGGTCACCGAACGGATGGCGTCGGCCGCGCGGGAGGCCGCCGCCGAACTGGACATCGAAATCGCAGCGGAACTGTCTGTCCCCGGCGCGTACGACTCGCCGCTGGCGGCCGACCGACTGGCACGACGGAGCGACGTCGACGCCGTCGCGGTCGTCGGCGCGATCGTCACGGGCGACACGGATCACGACCGCGTCATCGCCGACGCGACGGCGAAATCGCTCACCGAGGTCAGTCTCGATCGGGACGTTCCGGTGACGTTCGGCGTCTCAGGGCCGGGACAGAGCGGGGCCGAGGCGAGAGAGCGCATCGACAAAGGTGCGGAAGCGGTAAACGCCGCGGTCGATATGGTGGAGACGTTGGCATGAGTTTCGACTTCGCAGCCCGCGTCGAACGGGTGGAACCGAGCGCGACGCTGGCAATCAGCAACAAGGCGAGCGAACTGGAGGCGGAGGGCGTCGACGTCGTCGACCTCTCGGTCGGCGAACCCGACTTCCCGACGCCGGAGAACATCGTCGAGGCCGGACAGGACGCAATGGACGCCGGACACACCGGCTACACGTCCTCGAACGGAATCCCGGCGCTTCGCGAGGCGATCGCGAGCAAACTCCGCGACGACGGTATCGACGCCGCGAGCGAGGAAGTGATCGTCACCCCCGGCGGCAAGCAGGCGCTCTTCGAGACCTTCCAGACGCTGATCGACGACGGCGACGAGGTCGTCCTCCTCGATCCCGCGTGGGTCTCCTACGAGGCGATGGCGAAGCTCTCGGGCGGTTCGCTGAACCGCGTCGACCTCGCGCCCTACGACTTCCAGCTGGAGCCCGCTCTCGACGACCTTGCGGAAGCAGTCTCCGAGGACACCGAACTGCTCGTCGTCAACTCCCCGTCGAACCCGACGGGCGCGGTCTACTCGGACGAAGCCCTCGAAGGCGTCCGCGATCTAGCCGTCGAGCACGATATCACCGTCATCTCCGACGAGATCTACCAGCAGATCACCTACGGCGTCGAGCCGACGAGCCTCGCGACGCTCGACGGGATGGCCGAGCGAACGGTCACGATCAACGGCTTCTCGAAGGCGTACTCGATGACCGGCTGGCGGCTCGGCTACCTCCACGCCCCCGAGTCGCTGGTCTCGCAGGCGGCGAAACTGCACTCGCACTCGGTCTCCTGCGCCGTGAACTTCGTCCAGCACGCCGGCCTCGAAGCCATCCAGAACACCGACGAGGCCGTGGTCGAGATGCGGGACGCGTTCCGCGAGCGCCGCGATATGCTCGCGGACCTCTTCGAGGAGCACGGCGTCGACGTTCCGGTCGGCGACGGCGCGTTCTACATGATGCTTCCGGTCGCTGACGACGATCAGGAGTGGTGCGCCGGCGCGATCGAGGACGCCCACGTCGCGACCGTCCCCGGCTCGGCGTTCGGCTCGCCCGGCTACGCCCGGATCTCCTACGCCGCGAGCGAGGAGCGGCTCCGCGAGGCGGTCGACCGGCTCGCCGAGCACGACTACATCTGAGCGGCTGACCGCGCCGCTGTGCGCGGCTACATCTGAATCGGTCGACCGCGTCGCCACGGAGGGCTCCGTCCGAGAGCCGTCGACGGCGACGCATCGAACCGACGGAAACCTATTTCGTCCGGGCACGCGCAGGCCCAGTCGTTGCGCCTCCCACGTCGCGAACGCGTCCGCTCGGTCGGGAACCGAACGCTCGACCTCGGGTGGCCCGTCGCCGTCCAGCAGACGCTCAACACGTTGATGCGGACGGTCGACATCCTCGTCACCGGCTTCTTCTCCCCGGTCGCCGTCGCGGCGATCGGACTCGCGGACCTCTACTCGCGGATCCCGCTCCGGATCGGAATGGGCCTCGGCAGCGGGGCGATCTCCCTGTCCAGTCAGGAGACGGGCCGGGGATCGAGCGACACCCGCGATCGGGCCATCACCCAGGCGCTCCTCATCGGCCTCCTCTGTGGAATCCCGCTCATCGCCGTCGGCCTACTGTTCAGCGAGGCGCTGATCGGCCTGCTCGGCGCCAACGCCGCCGTCGCGCGGGAGGGCGGCCGCTATCTGGCGATCGTCTTCGCCGCCGCGCCGATGCGGATCGTCGGCTTCGTCGGCGCGCGGGCGCTGCAGGGAACCGGCGACACCCGCACGCCGATGGTGATCAACGGCGGGGCGACCGGACTGAACATCCTGCTCTCGATCGCGCTGGGACTGGGCGTCGCGGGCGCGCCCCGACTCGGAATCGTCGGCGTCGGCATCGCAACGGCGGTCGGTCGGACCGTCGAGGCGGTGCTCGTCGTCGTCGTGCTTCTCAGCGACCGCACGTCGCTGTCGCTCGCCCGACCGCGGGGGCTGCTCCTCACCCGGCAGTTGCTCGAAGTGAGCGTCCCCGACATCGTCGGGGGGCTGGGCACCGAAGTCGCGAACTTCCCGTTCAACTCGCTCGTGTTGCTGTTCGGCACCGAGGCGAACGCCGCCTACCACATCGGAAAGCGGATCTACCAGCAGTTCATGGCGCCGCTGTTCCGGGCGTTCCGGACCGTTTCGAGCATCCTGGTCGGGCAGGAGTTGGGAGCCGGGCAGCCGGACGACGCGCGCTCCACTGCCGGCGTCGTCGCCGGCATCAGTCTCACTACCCTGGGAGCCATCGGCGTCTTGCTCTTCGTCGCGGCCGAGCCGCTGGCGACGCTCTTCACCCGCGACGCGACAACGATCGGATTCGCGACCGAGTTCAACCGCGCGTTCGCCGTCGCGATGGTCTTCATCGGGATCTACTTCCCCCTCTCGGGCGCGCTGAAGGGTGCGGGCGACACGCGAACGCCGTTTTACGCCGGCATCGTCGGTTCGTACGTGTTTCTCATAGGGGCGTCGTACCTGCTCGCGGTCGTCCTCGACTTCGGGCTCACGGGCGTGTACGTCGGCATCGTCCTCTCGTACGTCTCGCGGGCCGCTATCGTCGGCGTCGCGATCCGGAGCGACGAGTGGACGGAACTGGCCGCGCGGATGATCGCCGGCCGGGAGTCGGCGGAGGAGTAGAACGCTCGGCCGGTCGGGACTGGCCTCGTCAGTCCGCGGCGGTGGACGTCGCGCCCGCTCCGACGTCGGGGACGACGCCGTCTTCGGTCCATCCGCGGGCCGCGTAGTAGTCGTCGAGCGCCGCTTCGAAGCCCTCGACCTCGTACGGGAGCCGATCGTCCGCCCGGTCGAAACCGCGTTGGTTGTTGAAGTGCCGCTCCAGTTCGACGACTCGCGAACCGACGTCGAGGAGGGCATCGTAGTCCGCGTCGAACAGCGCCTCGAAGCGGTCCGGCGTTATGAAGTCACGCGAGAACCGGCAGACGACCCCGCAGTCCTCTACCGCGCGCGTGTTCTCCAGTTCGACGAGTTTCTCGGCCTTCGCCGCGTCGAGACCCTCGGGGTCGAACGACTCCTGGCGGGGGACGAGCGGGTACTCGTAGGCGTAGAAGGTCGCGTACATATGGTCCGCACCGCGGTTGGCAGTCGCGAACGAGAGTCCCTGGCCGTTCAGCGCACGGCCGTCGTGCGCGGGGAACTCGAGTCCCTTGACGGTCCAGTTCTCGACCCCGAGTTCCTCGTGTGCGCGGTCGATCCCCTCCGCGAGCGTGTCGCCGACGCCCTCGCGCGCGGCGATCTTTTCGACGGTCTCGCGGACGAGGGCCGCGTCACCGAAGGCGTCCTCGCTGGCGAGGTAGCCGGCGACGGTGTCGCCGCAGGAGATCACGTCCAATCCGAGTCGGTCACACAGTTCGTTCGACCGCATCACGTCGACGATGTCGTCGACACCGCAGTTGCTGCCGAAGGACATCACCGTCTCGAACTCCGGGCCCTCCGTCTCGACGCCCGTGGCCTCGTCGCGGGTCGGGAGTTTGCAGGCGAACGCACACTGCGAGCAGGTCCCCTTCTTGTACTTTTTCTCCTCGACGCGGTCGCCGTTGATCCCCTCGGCACCCTCGAAGGACTGCTCGGCGAAGTAATAGGAGGGGAGGGCGTCGACCTCGTTGGCGAGGTCCGTCACCGACGTCGTCCCCTGTCGCTTCATAATGTGGTCGTCGGTCGCGGCCTCCCGGTGGACCTCCATCTGGACCGACGGGATCTCGACGCCCGGGTCGGCGTCGCCCTCGAACGTGAGGAGTTTGACGTTCTTCGCCCCCAACACCGCGCCGAGACCGCCGCGACCGAACGCGCGCGACTCGCTGGTCATAATCGACGCGAACCGGACCCGGTTCTCTCCCGCGGGGCCAATACAGGCCGTGTGTTCCGGTTCGAGTCCGTGTTCGTCGGCGGCGTAGGCGACGACCTCGGGGACCTCCGCCGCCGCCAGTTCCGGCACGTCCTCGAACTCGACGCCGTCCTCGCGGACGTGGACCGCCAGGAGTTCGTCGCTCTCGCCGGTCACTTCCACCGCCGCCTGCCCCGCGCCGACGAAGTTCCGCGAGAGGAAGCCGCCGGCGTTCGACGAGAAGAGCCCGTCGGTCAGCGGCGACACGCCCGTACAGTTCATCCGACCGGTGAACGACATCCGCGACGCCTGCATCGGGCCGGTCGTGAAAAACAGGCTGTTCTCGGGGCCGAACGGGTCCGCGTCGAACGGGATTCGGTCGTGTGCGAGCGCCGTCGCGACCCCCCGACCGCCGATGTACTCGGCGAGCGTCTCCTCGATCGGTTCGGTCGCGGTCTCGCGGGCGCCCACGTCGATCGTACGGAGCGGTCCCTGCGTGTGCAACATACGAAATTCAACTCGGGGCTCGGTAATAAAATGGTGGCATAGATATGCCGGCTTTTCAGACCACACCGACGGCCCTGACGGGAGCGCCGTCGCCGCCGAGCGCCAGGGGGTAGGCCCGGAGTTCGAAGCGGTCCTCGACCGCGCCGAGGCCGGTGAGGTTCTCCAGGACGAGGCAGTCGGCTTCGAGCAGCGCGTGGTGGGCGAGGAACCCCTCCGGTTCGTCGCCGTCGGCTGCCGGCGTCGGCGTCGGATCGGGGTTCAGCGTGTCGGAGGCGACGGCCAGCCCCTGATCGGCACACCGCTTCGCGGCCGCCGGCGAGAGGTAGGGGTGGTCGAGATAGCGATCGGAGCCCCAGTGGGCGTCCCAGCCGGTCCAGAGCACCAGACACTCCGCATCGGTCGTGGGAACGCGCTCCGCGGGGATTGCCTCGCGCGCGCCGAGGTCACGACAGTCGACGCGGACCGCGTCGAAGGCGAATCGGTCGAGCTGATAGTCGTCGAGCGTCTTCCCCTCCGGGACGACGTGCGACGGGGCATCGACGTGCGTTCCCGTGTGGCTGCCCAGATCGACGGCCGAGACGCGATAGCCGTCGGCGTCGTGCGACGCGTGAGCGCGCACCGTCACGTCCGGGTCCCCCGGATACGTCTGCATTCCCGTCTCGATCGGATGGGTGAGATCTGCGTGCATACGAGTCGCGGTTCGTGCTTCGGGTACGTAAGCCATGCCACTTGCCACCACAATTTTTATATGTGTCGTCTCACTCTGCTTCTCTTGATATGGTAATACATTACCACCATAGGTGTCGGACGGGCGATCGATTCTCCGGTCGGGGTGATCGGACGTGGTAACGCAACTCACTGGCGCCGGGCTGTTGGCAGCCTGGGGGCTCGCGATGATCGCGTTGAGCTACTACATCTTCCGGCGACAGTCGGTGAACGACACCGAGGAGTTCATCACTGCGGGCGGGCGGGCCCAGGTCGGCCTGACGACGGCTTCGTTCGCCGTGACCTGGATGTGGGCGGGCGACATCTTGGGCGTGCCCCAGTACGTCGGCATCACCGGCGTCGCGGGCACCTGGATGTACGCCGCCCCCGCCGTGCTCTCCTCGTTCGTGGTCATCCCCTTCGCGCTGCGGATGCGCAAACTCTTCCCGCAGGGGCTGACGTACAGCGAGTACTTCATCGAGCGATTCGGGAAGTGGGCCCATCTCGTCGTGATCTTCGTGATCCTGTACACGATGGTTCTCGGCGGGGTGATCCAGCTGTTCGTCGGTGGGACGGTCATCGGTGGACTGACCGGCATCGATCCTAACGTCGTGATGGCAGTCTTGATGGGCGTCATCGGGGTCTACATCCTCCTCGGCGGCCTCTGGGGGTCGATGACGACCGACTTCGTCCAGTTCGTCAGCGCACTGGTGTTGACCCTGGTCTTCGTCCCGCTGCTACTGTTCGAAACTGGCGGACCGGGGCAGGTGTACGAACAGATGGTCGCGAACCTCGGGTCGCAGGCGTCGTCGTTCCTCTCGATGGCGAACCTCAACGCCATCGAGGGGCTGTTCCTCCCCTACGCGCTCGGACTGGGGGTGTGGGGCGTCGTCTCGCTGGCAACCTGGCAGCGAGTGTTCGCGGTCCGCCGCGACAAGACCTCCCGGTTCCTCACGATCGGCGGCATCGGCGTGTTCACGACCATCGCGATGTACTCCGTCATCGGGTTCGTCGGCCTCGCGGCGTTCACCGACGTCGCACCGGGCAACCTCTCGATCGAGGCGCTCGGGCTGATGCCCGACTGGGCGGCGATCCTGTTCCTGCTCGTGGCGCTCATGGTCTTGGGGTCGTCCGTCGACTCGTATCTGACGGCGATCGCCAGCCTCACCTCGCGGGACATCTACTACCGGCACCTCAACACCGGGGCATCGGACGATCAGCAACTCCGGGTCGCCCGCGCCGCGTCGATCGGGTTCGCGGTCGTCATCTTCGTCGCCACGGTGTTCGCGCTCGGTTCGATCAGCTTCGTGCAACTCCTCCTCATCGGCGGCATCGGCGCGTCCGCACTCGTGGGTCCGTTCGCGCTCTCACTGTTTTGGAAGAAGACCTCGCAGGCCGGGTTCGTCTCCGGCGTCGTCGTCTCACAGCTCGTGACGGGGTACCTGCTCGCGGCGAGTTACGGCGTCGTGGTCAGCACGCCGGCGCTCAAACTGTGGGAGATAATGGCCGTCGGTCACCTGGTGTCGACGGGGCTCACGGCCGTTCTCAGCGCGGCCGCTCCCGACGACTTCCGGTTCGAGTCCATCGCGCAGGAGGGCTCGAAGATCGCCGCTGACGGAGGTGAGGAGCTATGATGAGCCAGGGCCTCTTCACCGGGATGATCGTCCTGTTCTGGGTGGCCGAGGCGCTCTTCGGCGCGCTCGTCGTGTACTGGTTCCTCACCCAGGGGTTCGACAGCGATCGAGACACCGCCGACACGGGACCGGTCGAACTCGAAGACAGCGCGGAGACGCTGCGATCGCTGGGGCTCTGGGCCGCGTTCTTCGGCGTGATCATCCTTGGGATCGTCGTCGGCGCGTAGTCACAGCCGTTCGCGGAGCGTCGGCGCCGGCTCGAACGCGGCCCGCGGTCGTACGCCGTCAAGCGATTCCCACTCTTGCAGCAAACCGTGTTCGTGCAACAGCGCGAACGCCGCCTCGCCGACGCCGCCGTACGTGAGCGAGGCGAACTCCCACCCGGACCGCCCGGCCGGTATCTGGCCGGTTTCCCGCGGGCGGCGGAAGTCGAGCACGCCGCCGAGTTGATCCCGCGCGGCCGTCGAGAGGTCCCGCGCCTCGTCGAACCGGGTCAGCGGGAACTCACGGCTGTCGACGATCAGAATGCCCTCGCGGTCGTCCAAGATCGCTCCGACGTCCGTCCGACCAGCCTCGACGAGCAGGCGTACGACGTCCATCGTCGACCCCTCCCCGCTGATGGCGTCGATGTAGCGATCGATTTCGCCGTCGTACTCGACGAGACCCCCGGTGACGAGCCGGGCGTTGATCCCGCGAGAGAGGAGGATCCCGTCCAGCGTGATACTCGACGGGACGGCGATTTCCACCTCGGAGTCGGAGTCGGTCTCGATCAGCGAGACGGGAACCGGACCGACGGACGACCGGTGGAGCGCGGTCAGCAACTCGAACGCGTCGTCGACCCGGTCGGCCGGCACCCGACCGGAGCCGAACACCACTTCGCCCCCGTCCTCGGCCGGGTCGTAGGTGACCTCGCTCGTCAGCGTCGCGATCCGTTCGCGGATCCGTTCGAACCGTCCGCTCACGTCCCCGCGCCGGAGTTCCTCGCGGCCCTCCGCCGTCAATCGCCGCCCCTTTCCGGTGACTTTCTCCGTGAGGTTCTCCTCGTCGAGTTCCGACAGCATCAGACGGATCGTCCGATCCTTGATCGAGTAGCCGCGCTGTTGCATCAAATCGACCAGCCGGATGCTCCCGATCGGTTCGTTCTCGCCGATGAGGCGGAGCAGATCGTACCGTCGCCTCTCTCCCCCGGTAGCCATTGCTTACCCGAAGCCACGACGGGCCCAAATAAAAAGCCTCGACAACCGCGCCGACAAGCGGCAATAAGTTACCATATCTCGATCCCATCAGTCTGCCACGTGGAGGCACGCCGAAAGTCGGTATTCAGATTCACTGCCCCTTTTTCAGGTGCGTTCGATCACCTCAAGATTTTTGAACGCATCGGTACAAGAGCCAATTAAGGTGGAATACGGGTTCCATATCCATTATGTCACAGCAAACAGACTCACCACCGTCGAACGAGCGGATCGAAGCGCAGTACGACGAGTATCTGATGCCCATCTGGAAGAATCTCAACGTCCCGATCAAGCGTGCCTCCGGGAGCACGGTCGAGGACTTCGAGGGCAACGAGTACCTCGACGTGTTCTCGGGAATCTCGGTGACCAACGCGGGCCACAACAACGAGGCCGTCGTCGAGGCGGCCAAGGCGCAGCTCGACGAGTTCGTCCACGGGTGCACGTACGTGCACCCGAACCAGCCGGCCGCGGCGCTGGCCGAGCGACTCGCGGAAGTCACGCCCGGCGACCTCCAGAAGACGTTCTTCTGTAACTCCGGCACGGAGGCGGTCGAGGGCGCGATCAAACTCGCACGGAAGTACACCGGCTCGAAGGAGGTGCTGGCTCTGGAGATGTCGTTCCACGGTCGCACCCTCGGGTCGCTGGCGCTGACCGGCAACAAGTCCTACAAGGCTGATATGGCCCCGACGATCAACGACGTCGCACACGTCGCGCCGCCGTACGCCTACCGCTGTCAGCTGTGCGACGGCGGGCCGTGTTCGTGCGCCTGCGCGGAGGACGTCGAACGCGTGATCGACACCCACACCGCCGGCGACCTGGCGGCGGTCGTCGTCGAGCCCGTGATGGGCGAGGGCGGAATCATCGTTCCGCCGGAGGGGTGGCTCTCTCGCGTCAAGGAGATCGCGCACGAGCACGGCGCGCTCCTCGTCGTCGACGAGGTGCAGGCCGGATACGGCCGGACCGGCGAGATGTGGGCCTCGGACCACTTCGACGTGGTCCCCGACATTATGCCGCAGGCGAAGGGCATCGCGAACGGCCTCCCGCTCGGCGCGTTCACGGCCAGCGCTGAGGTCGCTGACGCGTTCGAGGCCGGCGATCACCTGTCGACGTTCGGCGGGAACCCCGTCGCGTGCGCCGCGGCGCTGGCGACGATCGACGAACTCGAGGGCGGCTTGATCGAGAACGCGAGCGAGCAGGGCGCGTGGCTGAGCGACCGACTCGCGGAACTGGAGACGGAGTACGACGTCGTCGGCGACGCGCGGGGACTGGGGCTGATGCAGGGGATCGAACTGGTCGACCCCGACGAGACTGGGCCGATGGGCGTCGCGCCCGCCCCGGACGCCGAGCTGGCGAAGTCGGTCGGTACGCACCTCAGAGAACAGGGGATCATCATCGGCGTCGGCGGGTTCCACAAGAACGTGATGCGATTCCAGCCGCCGCTGTCGATCTCCCGCGACCAACTCGAACGCGCCGTCGAGGGGCTCCGGACGGCCATCGAGGCGGCTCGCGACGGGGGCGCGTGAGATGGAGCAAGCGCCGGGCACCAGCCGCGCCGCCGCGTTCCGCGAATCGAACCCGGGGAGCGCGGTCGAACTCCCGTACGAGGGCTTCGACACGTTCCTGAAGCGCGAGATCGCCGACGTCGAGGACGTCGCCGGCGCGGACGCCGCCGTCCTCGGCGCCCCGTACGACGGCGCGGTCAGCAACCGGCCGGGGACGCGCTACGGCCCCCGAGCCCTGCGCCGCGCCAGCGGGTGGCTGGCGTACCTCTCGGGGTACAAGGGCGGGTTGACGAACGTCCGGACCGGCCGCGAGGTCGACTTCGGCGCGCTCGAGCTGGTCGACTGCGGCGACGTCCCCGTCTTTCCGATGGACCGCGAGACGACGGCGGAGTCCATCTCCGCGCACGTCGCGACCGTGGCCGACCAGGGCGTGATGCCGGTCCTCCTCGGCGGCGACCACTACTGCACGTTCCCGTCGTTCAGGGGGTTCGCCGAGGGGAGCGACCACGAGACCGTCGGACTCGTCCAGATCGACGCCCACACCGATACGGTGGCCGAGAGCGCCGTCCTGGGCGAGCACTTCCACGGCTCTTCGACCCACCACATCGCCGAGTCGCCGCATACCGACTACGAGCACGTCTCGCAGGTCGGCATCCGCGGCTACGAGTCGCCCGGCTTCTTCGAGTTCGCCGAGGAGAGCGGGCTGTCGCTGTTCACCGTCCGCGACATCGAGACGCGCGGGATCCGGGACGTCGTCCGGGAGGCCATCACTGACGCGGCGGCCGACGCCGACGCCGTCTACGTCACCTTCGACATCGACTCGGTCGACCCGTCGGTCGCCCCGGGCACCGGCACCCCCGAACCCGGCGGACTGAGCGCGTCGCAGGCGCTGACCGTGATGGAAACTCTCGGCGAGCACGACTCGGTGGGGGCCGTCGATCTGATGGAAGTCTCCCCGCCGCTCGATCCGACCGATAACACCTCACGACTGGGCGCGTACCTGCTGACGACGCTGCTCGAACAGCAGTTCGCGTAGTCGGGCGCGACTTCCGATCCGTGCCACGCCGCGAGTTTTTATGTGATGACGGGCCCACTCGGAGGTGTGCACGTCAGCGACCTCCCCGTCCCCGCGGCCGTCCGCGAGCACTACCGCGCGTCGGGCATCGAGGAACTGTACCCGCCGCAGGCCGCCGCCGTCGACGCCGGGATCACCGAGGGCGAGAACGTAGTCGCCGCCATCCCGACGGCGTCGGGGAAGACGCTGATCGCCGAACTGGCGATGCTGACCGCCGACGGCCCGGCGCTGTACGCCGTCCCGCTCCGCGCGCTCGCTCGCGAGAAGTACGAGTCGTTCGCGGAGCTTCCGGGGGTGAGCGTCGGCATCTCGACGGGCGATTTCGACTCGCCGGACGAGGAACTCGGCGAGGCGGATGTCGTCGTCGCCACGGCCGAGAAGGTCGACTCCGCGATCCGGAACGGGGCGTCGTGGGTCGAAGACCTCGCCTGCGTCGTCGTCGACGAGGTCCACCTGCTCGGCCGGGAGCGCCGCGGCCCCACGCTGGAGGTCACGCTCGCGACGCTGCAGCGTCGCGCGCCGGGCGTCCAGATCGTCGCGCTGTCGGCGACGGTCGACAACCCCGAGGACGTGGCGTCGTGGCTCGACGCCGAGCTCGTCGAGTCGACGTGGCGGCCGGTGTCCCTCCGGACGGGCGTCTACGACGGCAGCGAGGTCCGCTTCGACGACGGATCGGCACTGGGCGTCGACGCCGAGGCGGCAGACCCCGCGGAGGAGCGAGCCACCGCGGTCACCGCCTCGCTGGTGGAGGGCGCGATCGACACGGGCGGACAGTGTCTCGCCTTCGTCCGCTCGCGCCGGGAGGCGGAGTCGCTGGCGACGCGACTCGCCGAGGCTGATCTGGCCCCCGACGGCGACGCCGCGGCCGACCTCGCCGACGAGATCCGGGCGGTCGACGGCACCGCGACGGCCCGACGGCTCGCCGACGCCGCCGAGTCGGGGATCGGATTCCACCACGCCGGGCTGGTCAACGAGCACCGCGCGCTCGTCGAGTCCGCGTTCCGGAGGCGCGAACTCGGCGTGATCTGCGCCACCCCGACGCTGGCGGCGGGCGTGAACGTCCCCGCGCGTCGCGTGGTCGTCCGCGACCTCGAACGCTACACCGGCGAAGAGATGTCGAAGCTCCCCGTCCTCGAAGTCCACCAGATGTGCGGCCGCGCGGGACGCCCCCATCTCGACCCCTACGGCGAGGCCGTGCTCGTCGGCGACGAACGCACGGCCGACGACCTCTGGGAGCGCTACGTCGACGCCGGCCCCGAGGCCGTCGAGTCGCAACTGGCCGCGCGGGAGGCGCTGCGTACCCACGTCCTCAGCGTGGTCGCCTCCGGGTTCGCCGACTCCACGGCGGGCGTGCTCGACCTGCTGGACGCGACGTTCTTCGCCCACCAGTCGCCCGACGTCGACCTCTCGGGGCTGCTCGCCACGGTCGCGGGCGAACTCGCGGAGATGGAACTGCTCGACGTGGGCGACGACGCTGGCGGCGTCGCGAGCGTCGACGCGACCCCGCATCGCGGGGCGGGTCCGGACGCCGCCGCGACCGCCTCGGACGCCCTGGCCGCGACGGATCTCGGCGAGACGGTGTCCCGACAGTACGTCCGCCCGGAGACGGGCGCACGCCTGATCGAGGGCATCCGAATCATCGAGAGGATGGCGGACGACGACGTCACCGCCCTCACGGCGCTGGGCGTCGTCTGCGCGACGCCGGACATGCGCGGGACGTACCTCGGGAACCGCGAGCGCGCCGACATCTACCGGTACGCGTCCAAGCACGCCGCGGAGTTCACGACCGCGCCCGACGAGGCCGAGGACTTCGAGTCGTGGCTCTGTGCGGTCAAACTGGCCCGCCTCGTCTTCGAGTGGAGCGAGGGCGCGTCCATCGAGGCGCTCGTCGATCGATACCGGATCGGGCCGGGGGACGTCGAGTCACACGTCGAGCGAGTGGTCTGGCTCCTCGGTGCCGGCGACGCCCTCGCGGCAACGCTCGACGCCGAGGTCGACGTCTTCGATCGGGTCCGACGGCGACTCGCCGACTCGGCCGACGAGTCGCCCGGCGGCGACGTGGAGCGACAACCGCGCTAGTCTCGGTCGCCGCCGTTCCGAGCGTCGAGGGGCTGCCGATCCGAACGACGACGGTCGACGCAGCGCGTGTCCGACGAACTTTATCACGATTCGGCGTGAAGCGCGTGTCCGACGAAACTTATCAGGGTTCGGCGTGAACTTCGACGGGTATGGCTGGAATCACCTACGAGGACTTCATCGACCTGTCGTTCGAGCCGGCCGACGCCGACCTGATCTGCACGTTCCGGATCGATCCCGCCGACGGGATGGACGTCGAATCGGCGGCCTCCCGCGTCGCCTCCGAGTCGTCGAACGGGACCTGGGCGGCGCTGCCGACGGGCGAGGGGTTCACCGATATGCGGGCGATGGCGTTCGAGATCGGCGAACTCGACGACGCTGCGGATGTGGACGGCACCGGCGACGCCGCCGAGATACGAGTGGCGTACCCGGAGGGGCTCTTCGAACCGGGAAGTATGCCGCAGATCCTCTCCTGCATCGCGGGCAACATCATGGGGATGAAGGCCGTCGACACGATCCGACTCGTCGACTGCGAGTGGCCCGAGGGGCTCGCGACCTCCTTCTCGGGCCCGCAGTTCGGGTCGGACGTGAGGAGCGAAATCTTCGACGTCGAGGACCGACCGATCCTCGCGACGGTCCCGAAGCCGAAAGTCGGCCTCTCGACCGAGCGGCACGCCGAGGTGGGCTACGAGGCCTGGACCGGAGGCGTCGACCTCCTGAAGGACGACGAGAACCTCACCGACCAGGATTTCAATCCGTTTCACGACCGTCTCGTCGAGAGCCTCGCGCAGCGCGATCGGGCCGAGGAGGAGACCGGCGAGCCGAAGTCGTACCTGATCAACGTCACTGCGGGCACGAACGAGATGCTCGAACGCGTCGACCAGGTGGCCGCCGAGGGCTGCGAGTACGTGATGGTCGACGTCATCACGACCGGGTGGGCCGCGGTGCAGACGGTCCGAGAGCGCTGCGAGGAACTGGGGCTCGCGATCCACGCCCACCGCGCGATGCACGCGGCGTTCGACCGCCTCCCCGAGCACGGCGTCTCGATGCGCGTGCTCGCGCAGATCGCCCGCCTCGTCGGCGTCGACCAGCTCCACACCGGGACCGCGGGCCTCGGGAAGCTGGCGAACGAGGACACCGTCGGTATCAACACGTGGCTCCGCGACGATCTCTACGGTCTCGGCGACGTCCTCCCGGTCGCCTCCGGCGGCCTGCACCCCGGACTGGTTCCGGATCTCCTGGACGCGACCGGCACCAACGTCTGCGTGCAGGCGGGGGGCGGCATCCACGGTCATCCCGACGGGACCCACGAGGGCGCGAAGGCGTTGCGCGCGGCCGTCGACGCCTACGCCGAAGATCGGTCGCTGGAGTCGAAGGCCGAGGAGAGTCCCGCGCTCCGGGCGGCGATCGACGAGTGGGGAACGGAGACGCCGCGGTAGGCGCGTGATCCGCGGCGCGACCGCGTGCGTGAGGGTCCGCCTCAGTCGGTGTCGGTCCCGACCGGGTCGCCGCCGGGATCGCCCGTCGTCGATTCCGACCGAACCCGACTCCGATAGACCGCTGTCGCGGCGGCGAACACGACCGCGCCGCTCGTGTTCAGAATGAGGTCGATTGCCGTGTCCTCGACGTAGAACTCCAGGGTCCAGTGGTGCCAGAAGGCCTTGAAGAGGAACTCGTAGACCTCGAAGCCCGCACCGATCGCGAGCACGGCCGGGACGAGCCAGAACGGTGACCGCAGCGTCGACCCGCGGAAGGTGAAGGCGAGAAGCGCCGCCACGCCGAGGCCGCCCATCGCGTGGGTCATCAGGTCCCACCACGGCATCGCGGTGTAGACGTTGTAGTAGACGCCGCCGAAGTGCAGCCCCGAGACGAGGACCGACCAGAGCGCGACCGCGACCCACGCGGCGGTGAGGTGGTCGCCGCGGGGGAGTTCGTCCCGCAGCCGTGACCCGAGCGTCTTTGGCCACGCGGGGAGCGACCGCTCAGAGGGGTAGCCCGACGTGCGCATCGTCGCCCACGTCGCGGCCAGCGTCAGGAGGAGGGAACCGATCCCCACGACGAGCTTCGGGGAGAGGTGCGGGGGAGTCGCCATCGCTCCCGGATCGCCGCCACGTCGATAAAACTCTTCTGTGGGAGATCCCCGTCGAGCCCGGAGGTTCGTCCGCGCGGGGCGACGAGCGTCGACAGTCGGCCTCGCAGGCGGCTCCTCGACAGCCCGGTCAGCGCTCCGCCCAGGGCTCCGTCGTGCTCTCGCCGAACAGCTCCCGCATCAGCGAGACGATGCTCTCGGGCGGGAACTGACCGCGTTCGGTAACGATGGCGTCGACGTACCGCGGCGGCGTCACGTCGAAGGCGGGGTTCAGCACTTCGGGATCGCCGATCTCGTCCGCGGTGTCGGCGTCGACCACCTCGCGCTCGTCGCGCATCTCGATGTCGACGGTGTGGCCGGTGAGGGTGTCGGGGTGGAGCTTGATCGTCTGTGCGGCGCAGACGATCGGGGTCCCCCGGTCGCGGGCGTTGACCGCGAGCCCGCTCGTGCCGATCTTGTTGATCACCGACCCGTCGGCGGCGATGCTGTCGGCTCCGACGAGGACGTGGTCGACGTCGTTGAGGTAGCGCCGCGCCGCGGAGTCGACGATCAGCGTCACGTCGACGCCCATCTCGTCGAGCGCCTCGGCGGTGATGTGGCCCTGATTCCTGGGTCGGGTCTCCTTGACGAACGCCGACAGCGACTTCCCCTGGTCGACGGCGGTCTCGACGCAGGCGAGGACGTCCGTCGAGTGGCAGTGCGTCATGATCGTGTCGCCGTCGCGGAGGCGGTTCGCGCCGACCCGCCCGAGGTCGTTCTGCGCCGTATCGAGCCGTCGACAGAACTCGGAGACGCTGGCGCGGACGCTGGTGCGCAGTCGTTCGACCGCCTCGCCCTCGACGTCGCGGAGGACGTACCGGAGCGCGTTCGGGAGGCTGACCGCCGTCGGACGGGTGTCGTAGAGCACGCGGGCGGCCGCTCGGAGTTCCGCGCGGAACGCCTCGGGGGAGTCGGCCTCGCTCGTCGCGGCCTGTTCGCCGAGCGCCTCCGCCGCTGCGGCGGCGATCGTCGCCGCACCGCGGATCTCCATCGAGCCGATGTCCTCGGCCGTTCGATGGACCGCCGGCGACACCTCGACGTCGGGTGTGGAATCGACCATAACGACCCTTCGCGACCCCGGCAGAAAAGCGCGCGCCCGGTTTCGCGCGACCCCACGTGTGGTCGGCCGCGACCGTGAGGCCCTAGCTGTACTGCTCGATCAGAGAGCGGAGCGTCGACTCGTCGCGGACGCCGACGACCTGTTCGACCGCCTGCCCGTCGCTGAACAGTTGGAGGGTCGGCACCCCGCGGACCTGATACTGCTGTGCCAGCTGCTGGTTTTGGTCGATGTCGACCTTTGCCACCGCGGCGTCCGTCGATTCGGCCAGCGACTCGACGGTCGGCTCAAGCATCTTGCACGGTCCGCACCAATCTGCGTAGAAGTCGACGAGGACGACATCGTACGTCGAAATCGCGTCCTGTAGCTCTTCGGATCCATTGACGTGGATCGGTTCAGCGGGTACAGTAGCCGCTTCGTCGGGTTCTTCGTCCGAATCGTCGTTCACTTGTGAAGCGAGTTCCTCGCGTTTCTGCGCGCGGATCTCGTCGATCTCGTTGGGAGATTCGCTCATCACCACCTCGTTGGAGCCCGTGGAATAAAATAGTTTTGCAAATACTGGACAATACAGATGGGTCGGGCGTGCGCCGACGGCGTCGGCTCGCGAGTCGCAATCACGGGAGAACGGTGGACACACCGACGGTCCGCATCGGGACCGTCGACAGGACGGCCGTCAGTCGGCGTACAGCGAGTAGGTGATGACCGCGAACCCGACGAAGGTGAGGATCGCGTCGATGAGGATCCCGGTGGCGAGGTTGACACCGAGGATGAAGTCCAACGTTCCACCCAGGAGCGCACCGAGTGTGATAATGCCGAACCCCATCGCGAGTGCTCGCAACGCTCTCGTGCCGGTCTTCCGATACGCCTTCAGCGAGAAGTACGTGATGAGGCCGCCGAGGATGAGTATCCCCGTCTTCACCACGATTATTCCGGTCGCGATGCTCGTCGTCGTCGTCGTGTGTACCATTATGTTTCCTCCCGTACTGCGGTCCAGATGTCCGCGAGCCGTTCTTCGGGCCCCTGTTCGAGCCGAGCGATCTCGACGTCCAGCTCCCGCGATTCGGTGAGCGCGATCCGAACTTCCTCGAACGCCACGGAGTACGTCGTCGTGTGGTGCCCGTCAGAGCGGATTTCGGTCCCCTCTTCGAGCAACTCCGCGTCGGTCAGCAGATCGAGCTTTCTGTACGTCGTCGACAGCGGGATGTCGCACTGTTCGGAGAGCTCGCTCGCCGTTCGCGGTTCGTCCAGCGCTCGGACGATAGCTCTCGCGTCCTCGTCGTCGAGCGCGTCGAGGACGGACTGCAGATCCGCCGACTCGTCCGCGGACGGCTCGCGCGCCATTATCAGATGCTGGAGTACCGGCCGTATTAATCCCTCGGGATAGGCCCGCCGTCGGGGTAGTCGAATCGTCTTCCAGGGCTGACACGAACCTACCTGGGACTATACGCCGTTCCCCCGAACGACCCACGTATGAGCGACCCGAAGCCGTTCAGATACGACACCGAGGTCCCGCCGGGGCAGACCCGACACCTCCGCTACGAGATCAGCGAGACGTACCTCGGCGACCCGGTCGAAATTCCGGTGACAATCATCAACGGCGAGCACGGCGGGCCCACGGCGTTTCTCTCGGCGGCGATCCACGGCGACGAACTCAACGGCGTGAAAGTCCTCCAGGAGGTGGCCGACCGGTACGATCCGGCCGCGGTCCACGGGACGGTCGTCTGCGTGCACGTCGCTAACGTGCCGGGCTACCTCGCACAGCAGCGGTACATCCCGATCTACGATCAGGATCTGAACCGCTCTTTCCCGGGCAACGCCCGCTCCAACACCGCCGAACGGATGGCGAACGTGATCTACGAGCGGTTCGTCCGCCCCTGCGACTTCGCGCTCGACTTCCACACCTCGACGCGCAACCGGACGACGATGTACCACGTGCGGGCGGACACGGCCAGACCGGAGGTCGACAGGCTCGCCCGCGCGTTCGGATCGAATCTCGTTCTCTCGGGCGAGGCCGAGGCGGGGTCGCTGCGCACCGTCGCGACGAACGACGGCATTCCGACGATCACCGTCGAAATGGGTCGAGCCCACCGGTTCCAGCCGGAATTGATCGACCGCGCGCTCGAGGGCGTCGAGAGCGTTTTCGCGGAGTACGGCCTGCTGCCCGACGCGGCCGTTCGCTGGCCGGGGTGGACCCGCGTCGTCGACGGCAACGGCGACAAGCGGTGGCTCCGCGCCGATACGGGCGGACTCGTCGAGATGCAGTACGGACCCGTCCCACTGGTGTACGAGGGCGATACGGTCTGTACTATTTCCGACCATTTCAAAGAGCGGGAGAAGCGCGTCGCTGCCCCCTTCACCGGCCTCATCATCGGCTCGTTGCAGAATCCCGTGGCGGCACCGGGACACCCGCTGTGTCACCTCGTCGGCGTCGACGACGCGACGCTCCGAGAGATCGAGCGCGAGATCGCGGCGGGAGAGTTCTCCGAACGGCCCTGGGTGTGAGGGGCAGGGCCGAGCCCCCGTCACCGCTCAGAACGCGAGATAGCCCGCGTTCGGGAGGAGTCCCGCGAGGTACAGCAGCGCGACGACGAACATCATCACGGCGATAGCCATCGCCGGCGGGTCGACGTGCGTCCCCGAGTGCGCGTAGAACACGCGCTGGGTCACCTCCCCCACGATTCCGGTGAGTCCGCCGACCGCGCCCGCGACGAGGAGGACCAGCGGATCGCTGCCGAGGACGGGGAGCGCGATCACCGCACCGACGCTGCCCAAGAGCGTGATGTGGTGGGTGACCGGGATCCGCTCGACGCCCAGATTGAGGAACAACAGGCTCATCGCCGAGACGGCGTAGCCCAGGAATATGCTCCCGGTTTCGAGCCAGATGTAGCCCGCGAGGACGCCGCCGACCAGTCCGATCGCCGTGACGCCGGTCCAGGTGTACTGGTGGGGGAGCCACGGCTCCGTCGCCGGTCGCCCCCCGATCGTCCCGCCGTCGGGTGCGGACCGCGACTCGTCGCGCTCGAACGGGGACATATCGAGGACGTTGCGGCCGGCGATCCGGCCGACGATCGGGTACCCGAAGGCGACGCGGGCGAGCAGTGCGGTCGCGACGACGGACAGCGCGATCGTGTCCGTCGGTGCCCCGAGACCGCTCGTGAGTCGGGTGATAAGCATCCCCAGGACGCCGAAGATTCCCCCGACCGCCAGGATGTCCGGTTTCGTCCCGAACGCGAAGCCGATGTTCTTCCCGAAGTGATAGCTCCAGCCGTCGGGCTCCATCTCGGGGTACCGCTTCGCGGCGTAGGCGGCCGCGGCGACGCCTCCCGCGAAGGAGACGTGCGGGCCGGTCACCATCCCGAAGCCGATCACGCTCGTCACCCCCGTTGCGAGGTCGCCCTGCGGGACGAGACCGACGGCCTCGATCTCCCGCTGGAGGATCCCGAGCCCCTCGCCGAGGAAGACGACGAACCCGGTGAAGATGAACGCCGGGAGCGCACCGAGCGCCGCACCGAACGCCCCGCCGGCGAGAGCAGCGATCACTAAGACGGCGAGCCCTTCGACGCCGATCCCGAGCAGCGGCACCTGAAGCGGCAGGTCCAGCACGGATCGCTACTCCTCTCTGGCCCAGTCGAGGGAGCGTTCGACGGCCTCACCCCATCGCCCGTAGCGTCGATCGGCGGTCGCGCTCGGCATCTCGGGGGCGAACTCCCTGTCGACCTGCCAGTTGTCGCGCAGTTCGTCGACGGTCTCCCAGTAGCCGACGGCCAACCCGGCGGCGTAGGCGGCCCCCAGCGCAGTCGTCTCGTCGACCTGCGGGCGAGCGATCTCGATCCCGAGGACGTCGGACTGGAGTTGGCACAGGAACGAGTTCTTGACCGCGCCGCCGTCGACGCGGAGCGAGGCGGTCTCGATCCCCGAGTCGGCCTCCATCGCTTCGGCGACGTCGCGCGTCTGATACGCGATCGATTCCAGGGCGGCGCGAACGATGTGCTCCTTTCTGGTCCCGCGGGTCATCCCCACGATGGTCCCACGGGCGCGGCCGTCCCAGTGCGGCGCGCCGAGCCCGGTGAACGCCGGGACCAGATACACGCCGTCTGTCGACTCCACGGACCGCGCGAGTTCTGCAGTCTGGGCGGCGTTGTTGATGAGATCCACGTCTTCGAGCCACTCGATCGCCGCGCCGGTGATGAAGATCGACCCTTCGAGCGCGTACTGGACGGGCTCACCGGACAGCTGGAACCCGATCGTCGTCAGCAGACCGTGATCCGAATCGACCGCTTCCGTGCCCGTGTTCATCAGGTAGAACGAGCCCGTTCCGTACGTGTTCTTCGCGTCGCCCTCGTCGAAGCAGGTCTGTCCGAACAGCGCGGCCTGCTGGTCGCCGAGCGCGCCCGCGACCGGGACCTCGGCACCCAGGAACCCGTCGCGGTCGGTGTGACCGTAGAGCGCCTCGTCGGAAGAGGGGCGTACTTCCGGGAGCATCGTCGCCGGTACGTCGAACTCCCCGAGGAGGTCCTCGTCCCACGTCAGATCGTGGATGTTGTACAGCATCGTCCGTGAGGCGTTCGTCACGTCTGTGACGTGGTTACCGGTGAGGTTGTAGATCAACCACGCGTCGATCGTCCCCATCAGCAGTTCGCCCGCCTCCGCTCGCGACCGGAGGTCGTCGTCGCGGACGCTCTGCATCTTCAGGGGTTCGGCGTTGTCGAGGAGCCACTCGGTCTTCGTCGCCGAGAAGTACGCGTCGGCTTCGAGGCCGGTCTTCCCGCGGATCCACTCGACCTTATCGGCTGACTCCAGTTCCTCGACGCGGTCGGTGGTGCGGCGGTCCTGCCACACCAGCGCGTTGTGGACCGGCCGTCCGCTTTCGGCGTCCCACACGACCGTCGTCTCGCGCTGGTTCGTGATTCCGAGGGCGTCCAGCTGCTCGGGAGCGATGCTCGCCTCCCGGAGGCCGCTTTCGACGACGGCTTGCGTGTTCTCCCAGATTTCGACGGCATCGTGTTCGACCCAGCCCGGTTCCGGGTAGATCTGTTCGTGCTTCTCGTAGGCGTTCGCGACGACCGTTCCGCTGTGATCGAACGCGATGAACCGCGTTCCGGTCGTCCCCTGATCGATCGAACCGACGTAGGTGTTCGTCATTGATAGCTCTCGGCCGGACGAGCGAGGTCGGCAGTTCCCGACTCTGTCCTACCCCATCGATGGTCCCCACCAGTATAATGATTGTCCGTCTAATTCCATCAGTTCAAATTATCTACGGAATCAGAAAAATTATACAATCAATCTCGGCGAAAAGTGATGTATTTGTCGGATATATTCACAGTCACGGATCCGAGATTGTATCAGCGGTCAGGCTCGGCCTGCGAGTGGGTGTGGTGGTAGAACCGGACTCGCGCCTCGCCGCCGACGAGGACGGGGTCGAAACAGACACGCCGGTACTGATCGTTGTCGAGGAGGTTCACCATCAACCCCGCGGCGTGTTCGGAGACCGAATCGTAGTCGGCGTCGCACACGGGACAGGTCGCCGGCGCATCGTCTGGAACGTTCATCGGTGGCAGTGGTCGCGCTTCACTCGCGAGTCGAACGGATCTCGTCGGCGACGCGCGAGACCGTCTCGTAGCCGGATCCGCTGTAGGCGATGAACCGGACGTCGCCGAGGGACCGGGGATCGTGCGCCTGAATCTCCTCGGCGATGATACGAGCGCCCTCGGCGAGGTCGAACCCGGCGACGCCGCAACCGAGCGCCGGGACCACGAGCGACTCGCAGTCGAGTTCCTCGGCGCGTTCGAGGCTGGCACGGGTCGCATCGCGGATGCTCTCGGCGGTCGCCTCGCCGTCGCCGTAGTGCGGCATCGCGGCCGCGTGGATCACGTATTCGGCGTCGAGGTCGTAGGCGTCGGTGACGGCGACGCCGCCGAGGTCGACCGGTCCCTTCCTCACGGCCGCCTGGTTCAATGCCTCGCCGCCGGCACGCCGGAGCGCGCCGGCGACTCCCGATCCCATCTGGAGGCTCGTCCCGGCGGCGTTGACCAGCGCGTCCGCCGACTGCTGTGCGATGTCCCCCTGTACGACGGTGAAGTCCATAGCGTCGGTTTGGTCGTCCGTCGACAAAAACCTCGGCCGCGAAGCCCTTGGGGGTCGATCGGCGAGGACCGACCCACATCGAACCGAACCGTTCTTTTCACGCACGACCTCTTTGGCGACTATGAACGCACGCTCCGTCGAGCCCCCGCTTCTGGAGGCGGTCGCCGCGCGAGCGGTCCGCGCGGGCGGCGACTACCTCGCCGACGCGTTCCGGGACGTCGATATCGAGGCCGAGTACGGGACCGACGACGTGAAGTCGGCGGCGGACCGGGTCGCCGAAGAACGCGCGCTCGCCGTGATCGAAGAGGCGTTCCCGGACCACGCCGTCCACGGCGAGGAGTCCGGCCGCGACGGCGACCACCGTTACGAGTGGGTCGTCGACCCCCTCGACGGGACGAACAACTTCGCCGCCGGCATCCCCGCGTTCGCGACGGCGGCGTGCGTCCTGGCGGACGGCCGCCCGCTCGTCTCGGCGATCTACGAACCGCTCCCGGACTCGCTGTATCTCGCGCGGCGCGGCGAGGGTGCGACCGCCGACGGCGAGTCGCTGGCCGCCGCGAGCGACCGCTCGCTGCCGCAGGGGACCGTCTCGTTCGTCGTCGGCCTCCCGGCGGTCCGAGACGACGACCACCGCGCGGTCGCCGGGACGATGGAGTCGGCCGTCGACGCCCGTTGCAAACGCGTCATCAACACCTGGTCGCCCTGCGTCGACTGGGGGCTCTTGGCCCGCGGCGGACTCGACGGACTCGTCGCCTACCGCCCGGACGTCTACGAGCAGTACGCCGGCGCGCTGCTTGCCGAGGAGAGCGGCGTGGTTCGTCGGGTGTTCGAGATCGACGGCGACGGCGACGACCTCACCGAAGTCACGGACGTGGGAGCGGCGACCGGCGTGGGCGGCCTCTACGTCGCGGCGCCGGACCGCCAGAAATGCGACCAGCTGGTCGAGGCGGCGAGCGAGGCGCTGTCGTAGGCGGCCGGTCGTATACGTAGACCAACTCCGATCGAAACCCGAGGCGGCCTCCGGACCCGTGCGGAGAAGTCGGAAGTGCCTCGGGGACTAAGGTTCTCCTATGGACGTCCTTCGAATGCGGTGGACCGACGCCCTGTTCGCACACTGGCCGGTCGACCCGGACGTCGTGTCGTCTCGGCTCCCCGATGACCTGCAGGTGGCGACCTACGACGGCGCGGCGTGGCTCGGCGTCGTCGGTTTCGTGATGGAAGACATCCGCCCCCGCGGGGCCCCGTTCGGCCTGTCGTTTCCGGAATTGAACCTGCGGACCTACGTGACACGACCGGATAGCGACGATCACGCGGTGTACTTTTTCAACCTCGACGCGGACGACCGGGTCGGCGTCGCCGTCGCTCGACGGCTCTTCCGACTCCCCTACTTCCGCGCCGAGATCAGCGTCCGCCGCGAGGACGACGCGGTGACGCTGCGGAGCCGACGGACCCATCCGGGGGCTCCGCCGGCGCGGTTCGCGGGGACGTACCGCCCGCGCGAGGAGCCGACGGCCCCCGAACCCGGGACGCTCGACCACTTCCTGACGGAGAATTACCGGTTCTACACCGCGGGGAACCGGCTGTACTACGGGGACATCTCTCACCCGCCGTGGCCGCTCGCAACGGCCGAGGTGGACATCGAGTCGAACACGCTGTTCGCGGCGAACGGGTTCGACCGCCCCGACGGCGACCCGATCGCCCACTACGCTCCCGGAACGGAAGTGACCGCGGGTCGACTCCGCCGCGTCCGATAGCGACGGGCGCGTCGGTCCGTTTCTGTTCGGCGTGCATCGGTTGGCATCCGTTGGACGTGCGTTGGTTCGTCTCTGCTCGGCCAGTCTCGGTCCGCACCTGATCCTCACGCGAATCCCACGACCGAACCGCGGGGTTTCAAGCGCCGTCGGTCCTTTCTGCCCGCTATGGTAGTCGACACAGTGATGACGACTCTACACGTCCTCCTGGGGGCGCTGTGGGTCGGCAGCGTCGTCTTCGTCGCCGGAGCGATTCTCCCCGCCGCAGTCGAGGGGGCGCTGGACGCCGCCCCGCTGGAAACGATCGCCGACCGGCTCGTCTATCTCTCCCGCGGCGCATCGGTCGTGATGTTGCTCACCGGCGGCCACCTCGCCGGCACGCGCTACACCGTCGAGAGCCTCACCGGCACCGGTCGCGGGCACCTCGTCCTCGCGATGCTCGCGCTCTGGCTGGTCCTCGCCGCGCTCGTCGAGGTCGGGCGGAGCCGCCTCGTCGACGGGCTGCAGGAGAAGCGCGTCCGGACGCCGGCGGCGGAGGTCACGACGATCTTCCGCGCGGCAGCCGTCGTCGGCATTCTCCTGCTGGTCGACGCGGGACTGCTCGCCTCGGGGCTCACGCTCTAGTGACCGATCAGATGAATCGACTCGATTCCCGCATCCGATGGCTCTGGATCGGCCGCGCCGTCCTGACGGCCGCGGTCCTCGCCGGCATCGTCTTCGGTGCCGGTCGCGTCGCCGACCCGGCGTGGCTCCCGGGGTGGGCACCCGCGGCCGTCTTCGTCGCGTTCGCCGGACTCGGGACGCTGTCCGCGGTGCTCCGGTACCGAGCGTGGCGCTTCGAGGTCCGCGAGGACTCGCTGTATCTCGAACGCGGCGTCCTCACGAAGGTCCGCACGGTCGTCCCGTTCGTTCGCATCCAGCACGTCGACACCGCCCGCTCGCCCACCGAGCGGCTCGCCGGCCTCGCGAGCACCGTGGTCTACACCGCCGGCTCGCGCGGGGCCGACGTCTCGGTGCCGGGACTCACGCCGAGCGACGCCGACGACCTCCGGGAGCGGCTGAAACGGCTGGCGATCCGCTCGGAGGGCGAGGACGCCGTCTGAGATGCCCCGCTCGCTCTCGCCGCTGTCGGTCCCCTACCGCGTGCTCCAGCGCGGCGGCGGCCTCGCCGTCGCGCTCGCCTTCCTGCTCGGAGGCGGCGTCAACCTCCCGTTCCTCGGTCCCGCGGGACCGCTGGCCCTGCTGTTCGTCGCCGGCGTGGCGGCGCTCGCACTCGTCGGCTACGAGACGGCGTACGTCCGACGGTTCGAGTACGAACTCACCGCCGACACCCTCGACATCGACTCCGGCGTCCTCTCGCGTCGGAGCCGCGAGATTCCGATCCGGCGGATCCAGAACGTCGACATCTCGCGAAACGTGATCCAGCGTCTGCTGGGCATCGCCGTCGTCTCGTTCGAGACCGCCGGTGGCGGCGAGACGGAGGCGCAGCTCCGGTACGTCACATTCGAGGAGGCAAAGCGCCTCCAGCGCGAACTCGCGCGACTGAAGCGGGGCGCGTCGGCGGACGCGGAAGGCGAAGACGCCGAGCGGGCGGCGGTCGAACCCGAGTCGACCGAACTGTTCGCGCTCGACCGGAGCGAACTGGCGATCCTCGGCGCCCTGTCGGTCGACCTCCGCGTTCCCGGTATTCTCTTCCTCCTGGTTTCGACGGTCGGATCGACCGTCATCTCGACGTATCTCTCGTCGATTCCCGGCGTCGCCCTGGTCGTCGTCGCCGGCGCGCTCCTCCTCGCCGTCGCGGTCGTCTCCTGGGTCGTCGGTGCCGCCGCCGCCATCGTCGAGTACTACGACTTCAGACTGGTCCGCTCCGGCGACGAACTCCAGTACGAGCGGGGGCTCCTCCAGCGCTACGACGGGTCGATCCCGTTCGACAAGATCCAGACGCTGACGGTCGCCGACAACCCGCTGAAACGGCACTTCGGCTACGCGACGCTGTACATCGAGACGGCGGGGTACACGCCCGGCAGTTCGACCGGATCGCGGGGCTCGGAGGCGGCGATCCCGCTGGCCGAACGCGAGCACGTCCTGGAGTTGGTCGAGGAACTCGAACCCGTCGGCGAGGTCGACTTCGAGCGCCCCCCGCGCCGGGCGCGGCGGCGGTACCTCGTCCGCTACTTCCTCGTGGTGGGCGTGCTGACGGGGATACTCGCCGCCGCGCGCTCGCTGTTGTCGCTGCCGGTACCGTGGTGGCCCCCGCTGCTCCTGGTTCCGCTCGCGGCCCTGTTCGCGCATCTGACGTGGCGTCACCGTGGACACTGGCTGGGTGATCACCACGTCGTCACGCGGAACGGCGTGCTGCGGCGCGAGACGAAGATCGTTCCCTACTACCGGATCCAGACGGTCATCGACTCCCGAAGCGTCTTCCAGCGTCGACTCGGCCTCGCGACCGTCACGGTCGACACCGCCGGCTCGCTCTCGCTGGGCGGACAGGACGCGGCCGCGGTCGACGTGTCGGATGCGACGGCCGACCGACTCCGGGACGAACTCGAGTCGCGCCTCGGGCAGGCCGTCGACGCCTACCGCGCCGGCCGCGCCGGGATCGGGTTCGAGGACGAGTACGCGCGGTCCGGAGCGGCCTCCGGAGGCGACGGCGACAGTTCGGCGGGAGGCGCCGACGGCGACGACGACCCGGCGGGACACGCCGACAGCGACGGCGATTCGGCGGGACATACTGACGACGACCCGGCGGGAGGCGCCGACGGCGACGCCAACGATGCACGGACCCCGCGCTCCGACGGGGACGCGGACGCTCCCTGACGGCGCTCGTGCTTTCGGACAGGATCGTGCTTTCGGACAGGAATCTGTGCGGAAGTCGGTCACCGTTCCGCAGCGAAGGTCTCGAAATACGGACGGCCGACAGGATCAGTCGTCAGCGGGCGGTGCCACTGCGGGCTGCGGGGAAGCGGGTTCCGCATCCGCTTCGAGCCCCGTCCACGAGAGTTCCTCCTCGTAGTGGAAGGCCTCGTGATCCCGGGTCGGATCGACGACCGTCAGCGACAGCCAGTCGTTGTCGAGGAGCGTGGTGAGTGTCGGGTGCTCGGAGAGGACGTCGGTCACGCGGTCGACCGGCGCGTGGATCACCGTGGAGAGCCGGAGCGGCTGGTGGTAGGGTTCGCCGTCCGTCCCCGTCACCGACTGGAGCGGGAGGCCGCGCATCAGGTCGCCGCCGTTGCCCTGATACACGCCGACGTTGCCGATCGGGTTGTGGGTCACCTTCGAGCCGCTCCCGTAGGCGGCCGTGTCGACAGTGGCGAAGTAGTACTGGGTGTTGATCCACTGCGTGACGACCATCGGGCCGGTGAGGATGCCCTCCAGGGCGTCGCCGTCGGGGTCCGCGCGCCAGTCGTAGGAGTGGAGGAAGGCGCGCCCGTTCAGATCGAGGTCGGCGGTGAGGTCCCGCGGCCCGATGACGAACCCCGCGTTGCCGGCGAGGCCCCACTCGGGGCGGGTTTCGGCCCAATCGCCGGCGCGACGCGCCGTCTCGCGCCCGGCGTTCGACGAGTCCGCGTTCAGCGATTCGGCGCGCTCTGCGGCCGCACCCTCGGCGGCGGTCGCGAGGTCGGCGCGCAACTGTTCGACGTCGTCCGCGTGGCTGGCGGGAACCGAATCGTCGTACAGCGACACCTCGTCGGTCGTGGTGTTGTGCTCGGCGGCGACGAAGACGGTGTCCTCGGGAATTTCGATGCCCCGCGCTGCAAGCGCCGTGCGCACCGCGTCGTCGTTGCAGATCGACGCGAGGACGCGGGCGTTCGGACCGCCGGGGTTGCCGGCGCAGGCCCCGCAGTCGAGGCTCGATCCGAACGCGTTGTTCGAGGTCTCGCTCGCGTGACCCGCGAACGCGACGACGCGGGCGAACTCGTCCCACCCCATCAGCTCGAAGGCCGTCGCGGCGTACTCGACGCGCTCCTCGAACGCCATCCCCAGCGGGAGGTCGCCGTGGGAGTCGTCGTCGCGTTCGAGCGTCTGGCGGCAGAACTCCCGAGCGTTCGGCACCCGCTCGTCGACCGCGTTCAGGAGGTTGCGGACGCCACCAGGGAGGAGCGTCCGGGCCGCGAGCGCCGCCCCGTACCCGCTTCCGGACGTCTCGACGAAACTGAACGCCGTCGCGGCATTCGACTTGAGCGAGTGGAGGAGCGCCTCGCCCGCCTCGACCGCGTGGGTCCACCGGTCGTGGCTCGCGTGGCGGTGATCTTGGCCGTCTGTCGGCCGCTCTTCGATCCGGTGGGCGGCGTCGACGATCGGCGGGCACGCGTCGGCCCCGACGTCGGAGCCGTATCCCTGGTAGCGCATCGGGACGCCGAAGAACCCGGCGTAGCCGTGCGTCTCGTAGTTGCCCGTGGCTTCGACGTGCCGGCGGATGACCTCCGAGCGCGTGTCGATGCAGAAGACCAACTGCGCGTCGGGGCGGTCGCCGTCGTCCGATCTCGCGCGGGTGGCGCTCTCCTCGGCGACGGCGTCGACCAACTCCTCGCGGTACGTCGCCTCCCAGGCGTTCAGCCAGACCTCGGCCAGCGGGACGCCGCCGTCGGCCTCGGCGCCGGCGGACGTGCCCGGAGCGTCCGCGGTCCCGTCCGAGACCGCTGCGGGCGCGATGGGCGCGCCGAACGCGTCGGCGAGCGTCAGCCTGACGGCCAGGTACCCGGGAAGCGTGATCGGGTGCGCCGACTGCCAGGAGTCGCCGTCTTCGACGCGCTGTCTGATCAGGCCGCTCCAGCCGGGGAGGGCGGTCAGGTGATGCTCGAAGATCGCCACCCACTCGTCCCGCCGGTGCCCGTCGAGGCGGTCGGCCAGGGTCTCGATCGGATCGTCCGGGAGGTCGCCGACTGCCGCGGCGTCTGGGATCTCCCGGTCGTGGCGTCCGACTGAACGGAACGCGCGGTAGAACCCCTCCGAGCGATCCGCCATCGGCCACTCCGCGCGGCCCTGATCGAGGAACGAGGCCAGCCACTTCGTCAGGACGCTGTCGACACGGTCCGACGGGGTCGTCTCGGACTCGGCGGGATCGGCGGACGAGTCGTCGGCGGCCGCCTCGGCGGACATCCGGTCGAGGGCCGTCTCGGGGTCGGCGTCGTGCCCGTTCCGTTCCAGTTCCTCCCGGAGAATCTCCGGGTCGATCTGGCCGCGCTCCCACGCGCGGCGGAAGACCGCGGCGCTCGGGTACCCGTCGCCCCCGAACAGCCGCTCGCCGTGCGCCACCGCCTCGTGGAAGGGCCGGTCCTCGAAGCCAGCGAGGGGGTTGGCCGTCACGAACGAGTGGAGCGGCCAGACGCGGCCCACGGCGGTCGACGCCTGTTCGATACTGTCGTGAATCGCAGTCTCAGTACTCATTGTAGTCCTCCGTGGAATTCAGCACCGTCGCGGTCGGCGGCTGGGACGCGTTCAGGAGCGTCACGTAGAGACGCCGGCTGCGACGGTGGACTCCCGTCTCGATCGCGAGGTACGCCAGGACGAACGCGGCGGCGACGAGGCCGTGTCCCAGGGTCAGCGGTACCGGCGCGGCGACGACTGGCAGCCCCGCCAGGACGGCTCCGACGGCCTGATAGACCACCCCGTAGACGGCGATCGCGGGGAGGAACACGAGCGGGACGGCGGCCGCCCGGGTCACCGGCGAGAGCTCGGCCTGTCCGATCGTCTCCCGCGTCGCGTGCAGCGTCGTCAACACGACGACGAGCGTCAGCAGGAGTCCGGTGTCGAGTCCCGCGCCCTTGCCGGTGAGCAACACGAACACCGCCCCGCCGGCCGCTGCCGACAGGACCGTCGCGACCGTGCCGACGACTCCGAGGGGGGCGCCGTGTGACTCCGCCGTGGGGCTCGTCCGTTCGACCCGGGCCCCCGACGAGAGGAACTTGTAGGCCTTGTAGAACCCGTGCAGAATGAGGTGGGTGATCGCCGCGCCGAAGAACCCCAGGCCGGCCTGCATAATCATAAAGCCCATCTGACCGGTCGTCGAGCAGCCGAGCCGGCGCTTGACGTCGGGTTGAACCGACTTCAGGAGCTTCCCGCCGAGCGCGCTGACGGCTCCGAGCACGACGATCCCGAGCAGTACCTCCGGGCTCACCGTCACGACGGGGGCGAACCGCACCAGCAGAATCCCGCCCGCGTTGACGAACCCCGCGTGCATCAACGCCGACGCGGGGGTGGGGGCGGTCATCGAGGCGAGGAGCCAGGTGTGGAACGGAAGCAGCGCCGACTGGATCATCGCCGCCAGGACGAGGAGTGCGGAGACGAGAAGCACCGTCGAGGTCGGGAGTGACCCGACCGACGCACCGATCCCGGCGACGGTCGTCGCGCCGGTCTGCCACCACGAGACCGCCAGGGCGAGACCCAGCAGGCCGCTGCTCGCGAGGAAGTACCGACGGGCGAGACTCGCCGCCGACCCCGCCTGCGGCCACTCGCGGACGTGCCCGATCAGATCGGCCATCACGAGGCCCATCGCCAGCCACGCGGCCGCGAAGAGCGCCGCGTGGTTCGCCGCGACGAGCACCATCACGACCAGCGTGAAGGCGAACACTCTGGTAAAGAACCGCACGAACCCGCTGTCACCGGCCATATACCGGCGCGAGTAGCTGTGGACGATCCCGCTGAAGAAAGTCACGACGACCCACAGCAACAGCGTCAGTCCGTCGACCGCGACGGCGTCGCCGAGTGCAACGGTCGCCGGCCACCATCCCAGCAGTCGCGCGCCGACCGCGACGAGACTCACAGCGCAGAGCCCCCACACGAGTCGCGTGAGCACGACCGGCACGAGCGTCGTCCGCTCCGGATTAGCGTTCGGCAACTCTCCGATCGTCGTCGACTGATTCTCTCCTGTCATACTCGAATTCGTCGCCGGTCAGACGCCGTGGGCTTCGATCCGAAGCTCCCTCGCACGGTATCCGACCGAATCAGCCTATCGTAGAACAGAACGTCTATTAAATCTGTTTATCTGAACAGATCGTTCTCTAATAGGACATTATAGAACATTATGTTCTTTGCGTTACGGACGGTCGCCGGTCAGTTCATCTCGGAAACCGATGAGAAACGGGTCCTCAACGCGCTGCGGACGGTTGCTGCGTTCCGCTCGTCGATTCGGGCGTTCTAGTGATCCCCGCCCCCAGTCGCCGGGACGGGACGACACCGGTCAGAATCAGTCGGGGTCGAACTCGCCGAACGGCTTCGTCTCGTGACTCCGGACGAGCACCTCGTCGGCGACGGTCAGGCCCATCTCCAACAGTTCCTGCGCGACGGGGGTGATGTCGTCGTCCGTGTGCCCGACGACGGTTACGAGGAGGTTCTGCTCGCCGGTGACCAACTCCTGGACCGAGACGACGCCGTCGATCTCCAGGATCTCCGGGATGAGCTCCCCGCGGTCGGGGATCGACGCGGTGCAGAAGAGCAGCATTCGGAGCGGATAGCCCGACGCCTGATAATCCACCTCGGCGCTGTAGCCCTTGACGACCCCGTCCTTCTCGAGTCGCTGAATCCGCTTGCGGACGGTGCTGTCTGACGTCCCCGTTCGCTCGGCGATGTCACCTGACGACATGTTCCGCGCGTCCTCCTGAAGCGCGTGGAGGATCGCCCTGTCGACGTCGTCGATCTCCCGTTCGGCCATACTCGACGTTCGCGGGGCGCAGACTAAGGTACTTCGCCTCGCTGGCCGTGACGGTAGCTATCGACCGCGGCGTGCCTCAGTGCTCACGCGCGTCGTCGATCGCTCGCCTGAACTCGCGAGCCGTCTCGGTGATCGCCTCGAAGTCGCCCGCGGCGATCGCCTCGCCGTCCATTATCGCGCTGCCCGCGCCGACGACCACCGCGCCGGCGTCGACGTAGTCGGCGACGTTGTCGAGGCCGATCCCGCCGGTCGGCATCAGCGGGATCTGCGGCAGCGGGCCGGCGATGCTCGACAGGTGCGACGGCCCCATCGACGACGCGGGGAAGATCTTCACGAGGTCCGCGCCCGCCTCGTAGGCGGTAATCGCCTCCGTTGGGGTGAGCGCGCCGGGTGCAACGAGCGTCCCGTACCGGTTGCAGGTCTCGACGACGCCCTCGTCGACCGTGGGACCGACGACGAACTCCGCGCCGCTGGCGATGGCCGAACGGGCGGTCTCGCTGTCGAGGACCGTGCCCGCGCCGACGATCGCCTCCCCCTCGGAGAACGACGCCGACACCTCCTCGATCAGGACCATCGCGTCCGGATTGTCTGCGGTGATCTCGTAGGCCGTGACGCCCCCCGCTTCGAGCGCGTCCGCCACCTGGATGATCGTGTCCGCGTCCGCGCCGCGCATCACCGCGACGACGCCGCTGTCCACCAGTCGCTGCATCTCCTGGCTCGCGTCGAGTGTGCCCATCTCCCCTCAGTGTGCGGGCCACGTCGGGATAAATCCGACCGTCAGTCCGTCCGCGGGACGGAGCGCGCGCCGGCGACGAAGAACGCGACGGCGAGGACCGCCACCACCAGGAGGTTCGGGAGCGCGGCCGTCGTCGCGTCGGCGTACGTCACCGCGCGGATCCCGCGGGCGACGTAGGTCAGCGGCGAGAGTTCGAGCGCGGGACGGAACCAGGCGGGCAGGAGATCCGGGGTGACGAACGTCTCAGAGAGGAACAGCAGCGGGAGCGCGATGGCGTTCGAGGCCGCGATAACGCCGTCCTGGGAGTCAGCGACCCGCCCGATGATCGCGCCGAGGCCGCAGAACAGCGCGACGCCGAGCGCGACGAACGGGACGACGAGCAGCGTCGCGGGCGTCGTCGGCAGCGCGGTCCCGGTGACGAGCACCGAGAGCGCCAAAAGCAGGAGCGCGGCGATGCCGATGACCACGACGTTGACGAGCGACTGGGCGAACAGCCACTCGCTCCGGGTCAGCGGCGTCGTCGCGAGTTTCTCGAATCGGCGACCCTCTCGGTATCGCGCCACGGTGCTCCCGATCCGCGAGAGCGGCGTGAACAGGACGACGACGGCGAGATAGCCCGCGACGTAGTAGCCCTTCGGCTCCGCGAAGAGCCCCCCGCCGGTCGGCTGGGTCTGTACCAACGCCCCGAATATCACCACGATGATCGCCGGGAAGAAGAACGTGAAGAAGACCGCCGTCCGGCGACGGAGGAACGCGTGCCAAGACGCCGTGAACTCCGCGCGAACGCGTCCGAGGCGGGTCATCGCCTCCCCTCCTCAGCCACGGCGGCGATGTCGCCGTTCCCGTCGAAGGACTCGCCGGTGAGTTCGAGATAGACGTCCTCGAGGTCGGGCTGTTTCCACGTCAGCGAGTCGAAGTCGACGCCGCGGGACTCGAACGCCTCGACGACGTCGCCGATCCTCCGGGGTCCGACGCCCTCGACGACGAGGTGACTCTCGGCCGCCGAGACGGCGAAGCCGAGTCCGGTGAGTTCGGTGGTGGACGCTTCGGCGTCGGTCTCGACGAGCAGCCGACTCCGACCGCCGTGCGTTTCGATCAAATCGCGGGGCGATCCGACCGCCACCAGTCGACCGCTCTTCAGGAAGCCCACGCGATCGGCGAGCCGTTCGACCTCGGCCATCGAGTGACTGGTGAGAAACACCGTGGTCCCGTCCGCGGCGAGTCCCTCCAGGAGTTCCCAGAGGTCGCGGCGGCCGGCCGGATCGATGCCGGTCGTCGGCTCGTCGAGGAAGAGCACCTCAGGGTCGTTCACGAGGGCGATGGCGACACAGACGCGGCGCTTCTGCCCACCCGAGAGCGTCTCGTACCACTGGGCCGCCGTCTCGTCGTCGATACCGACGTCCGCGAGGACGGCGTCCGGGTCGCGGGCGTCGTCGTAGAGACCGGCGTACTGCACGAGCAGTTCGCGCGCGGTGAGCCGCGCGGCCGGCGAGAACGACTGCGGCAGGAGTCCGATCCGGGATTTCGCGACCTCGGTCGGCCGCTCGCCTAGGACCGAAACGCTTCCCTCGGTCGTCGTGGTTCCCGTGAGCGCGCGGACCAGCGTCGTCTTGCCCGCGCCGTTCGGGCCGACCAGACCGAACACCTCGCCGGCGTCGACGGAGATCGAAACGCCGGCCAGCGCCGTCACGTCGCCGTAGGACTTCTCCACGCCGTCGGCGACGAGTGCCCCTGTCATACCTCCCTGTCGGGGCGGTCGGGTGGTAAGCCGTTCGGATCGGGTTCGTCGGCTCCGACCGCGAACCCGCTCGACGCCCGCCGGACGACTGCCCGACACGAACCCGGCGTCGGCCGAATCGCCCTTGTGCCCGGGGACCGTCGTGCGGATATGGACCGTCGCCGCCGCCGATTCCTCCGGACCGGCCTCGCCGCCGGGGTCGCCTCGCTCGCCGGGTGTACGACCTTCGAGAGACACGAAGCGACCGGGAGTCCGTCGGGATCGGAAACGCCCGATACGGAGATGAGGTCCGACTCCGAGTCCGGCGCCGACGACACAGGAACCGAACCGCGGATTCCGACGCCGCGCGAGACGGGCGGTCCCCGTCCCGAACTCGACGACGCTGCGGTCGCGCTCGAACCGGTGGCGTCCGGACTCGCGGCCCCGCTCGACTTCTTCGCGCCCGCCGGCACCGACCGGCGGTTCGTCGTCGACCGCGACGGACGAATCTGGGAAGTCACCGACGACGGCCGGCGCTCCTCGCCATTTCTCGACCTCACAGAGCGGATCGTCCTCGGCGGCGAACGCGGCCTCCTCGGCACCGCACCGCACCCCGACTTCGCCGACAACGGGCGCCTCTACGTCAGGTACAGCGCGCCCGCCCGGTCGGGAACGCCGAGCGGCTACAGTCACACGGCCGTCCTCGCGGAGTTCACCGTCGATCCGGACGCGGACGTCGCCGCCGACGCCGAGGAACGAACCCTCCTCGAAGTGCCGCAACCGCAGTCGAACCACAACGCCGGCGCGGTCGCGTTCGGTCCCGACGGCCATCTCTACGTCGCGTTCGGCGACGGCGGCGGGGCGAACGACGTCGGCACGGGCCACGTCGACGACTGGTACGACGCCGTCGAGGGCGGCAACGGGCAGGACGTGACCGAGAACCTCCTGGGGAGCGTGCTCCGAATCGACGTGGACGGCCGCAGCGGCGTCGACGGCGACGGAGAAGAACCGTACGCGATTCCCGACGACAACCCGCTGGTCGGCCGCGAGGGTCGCGACGAGCAGTACGCCTGGGGCTTCCGGAACCCCTGGCGGTTCTCCTTTCACGGCCGGGACTGCTACGTCGCCGACGTGGGACAGAACGCCTGGGAAGAGCTCAATCTGCTCGAACCGGGCGGCAACTACGGCTGGAACGTCCGCGAGGGCGCGCACTGCTTCCGCGCGGAGACGTGCCCGACGGCGACGCCCGCGGGCGAGCCGTTCGTCGACCCCGTCGCGGAGTACCCGCACGACGGCGACGACGTCAGCGGCATCTCGATCATCGGGGGCGTCGTCGTCGAAAGCGAAGCAGTCCCCGGCCTCGGGGGCGCGTACCTGTTCGCGGATTACGTGGCGCAGGGGCGACTGTTCGCCGTCGATCCCGGCGCGGAACCGCCGTGGACGATTCGCACCGTCCCGGTCGTCGGCGACGCCGACCTCGGGCGGTTCGTCCTCGGCTTCGGGCGCGACCCGAACGGCGACGTGTACGTCCTCACGACCGACGGGAGCGACGGCGAGGGGAACGCCGGACGGGTAGCCCGACTCGTCGCGCCCTGAGCCGGCCATCTGACCCGTTTTCCCGCCGCCTCGACACACTCAGCGTTCGACGTCAGTGGTTTCGTCCGCGCCGCCGGTGTCGTCAGTGTCGCCTTCGTCGTCGGTGTCTCCGGTATCGCCTTCGTCGTCGGTGTCGCCCTCGCCGTCGATACCGGTTTCGTCCTCCGAGTCGCCCTCGACCGCGTCGCCGGCGTCCTCGGCTGCGGCTTCGTTCCGGTCTCCGTCCCCGTCCGCGGTCTCCGCTGGTTCGTCTTCCGCGACCGCGTCGACCGCTCCGGAGCCCCCGCCCCGCGGCTCGACCTCCTCCTTGATCGACGCCAGCTCAGCCTCGACGTCGATCTCCGACGTGCCCGCGGACGCGTCCACGTCCGGAGCATCTGATTCGTTCCGGTCATCGCCCGCCGCGTCGGCCGGCGACGCCGAGTCGCCGGAGTCGGGTTCGCGCTCCGCTCCCGCCTCGGTGACGTCGATTTCGACGGGGCCGGAACCGTCGCTCCGGTCCGCGCTGGTCGACGCGCCGCCCCCGGAATCCACTCGGTGGTCCGAGGGACGCCGAGAGCCCCGGTCGCGGTCCACTTCTCCGGACGCCTCGGCGAGCCGGTCGGACACCTCCTCGGAGAGCCGACGCGCGTCTTCGAGCAGGTCCCTGGACGGATCGTCCTCCGGGAACTCGGACTCCGATAACGCCGTCTGGAGTTCCGAGAGGGCGCGTTCGACGCCGGTGACCGCACCGCGTCCGACGCCGGTGACCGCCTCTCGCCCGACGCCGGCCACCCCGTCCGTCAAGCGCGTCGCGGAGGATCGCTGGGACCGGCTGTCCGGACCGAACGCCGACCGCTCGGGGTCGGCGAGTCGGAGGACGCCGCGGAGCAACTCCAGGGACTGGATCGCCGCCTCGAGCGTCGAGATGAGCGTCGGCAGCGTGTACTGCTCGGTGAATCGGAACAGCTCCGAGAGCGACGGCGGCCGCGGTCGAGCGGGTGTCGAACGCGATCGCGCCTCCCCGGCGTCGCGGGCGCGCTCGCCGGCCGGCCTGCGACCGACGGGTCCTCGCCCCGTTCCGGCTCTGTCGTCGCGGTCCCCGTCTCGTCGACGGAGCTCCGACCTGAGTTCCGCGAGCGTCGCTTCGAGTTCTTCCACCTGATCACGGAGGTCGTCGTCGGCGTCGGAAGGGGGCATATCGGAGCCTTGGGGTCGTGCGGGCAAAAGGGTGTGCGCTGCGGTGGGATCGGTTCCCCGCGGCTCCGCGACCGCTCAGCGGAAGCGCCCGCGCTCGTACTGCTTCGGCCAGTCGACGTCGACGCCGAGTTCGTGCGCCGCCTCCAGCGTGAAGTACGGGTTCCGGAGGTGCTCGCGGCCGACGACCGCCAGGTCCGCGCGACCGTTTCGGATCAGCTGATCGGCCTGCTCGGCCGTCGTGATTCCGCCCACGGCACCGACCGCGGCGTCGGTGGCCTCGTTCACCCGTTCGGCGTACGGGACCTGGTAGCCGGGGCCGCTCTCGGGGACCCGCTGGTCGGGGTGGATGCCGCCCGAACTGACGTCGATCAGGTCCGCGCCCGCCTCGGCGAGCAGGGGCGCGAGCCGGGCGGAGTCGTCGAGATCCCACGACGGCCGGTCGGGCAGCCAGTCGGTCGCAGAGATCCGTGCGAACACCGGTTGGTCGTCCGGCCAGACCTCCCGGACCGCCTCGACGACTTCGAGCGGGAAGCGGGCGCGGTTCTCGAAGGAGCCGCCGTACTCGTCGTCCCGGTCGTTGGTGACGGGCGAGAGGAACTCGTGGAGGAGGTAACCGTGCGCCAGGTGGATCTCAGCGATTCCGAACCCGGCGTCCCGCGCGCGCTCCGCCGCGAGGCGGAACTGCGCGGTCACCCGATCCAGATCGTCTCGCGTCATCGCCCGGGTGGGAACCGTGTCTCCCTCCGGGTGCGGGTACGGGTTCGCGCTCGGCGCGAGCGTCTCCCAGCCGCCCGCTTCTTCGGGGATGGGACCGCCGCCGTCCCAAGGGCGCTCGACGCTGGCCTTGCGTCCGGCGTGGGCCAACTGGATTCCGGGGATCGCCCCCTGCTCGCGCACAAATTCGACCGTGTTCGACAGGGCGTCGGCGCGGTCCGCCGACCAGATTCCCAGGTCGCCCGGCGAGATTCTGCCGGTCGGCGAGACCGCCGTCGCCTCGGCCATCACGACCCCCGCGCCGCCCACCGCGCGACTCCCGAGGTGGACCCGATGCCACTCCGTCGCGAACCCGTCCTCGGCGGAGTACTGACACATCGGCGAGACCATCACGCGGTTCGGGATCTCCGTCCCGCGGAGTCGCAGCGGCGTGAAGAGCGAATCGGTCATCGTCGGCTCCTCGTCCCGAGCGAGTATACGCTTGGCGTCCCCGGAACGGCGAGGGGAGTTCTCCGACGACCCTCCGATTTTAGGTAGACCAAAAGCGTTTTATCCGACCCAGAGCCACACTCTCTCAATGGACGGAACGGATGTCGTCGATCGGGAACACACGAACCGACGGGCCGAAAGCGAGTCGCGGCCGGCAGCGCCGCCCGTCTCGGCCCTCCGATCGTCGCCGGACCGCGTTGTCTTCACGGAGGACGGAAACGCCGACGGCTGGATTTCTATCGACGCGGACCTGACGGCGTCGATAGAGCGGTAACGGCGGGAGCGACGACCGGTCGCCGTCGATCGGACTCGTCGCACCGCCGAGTCGACGGTCGGCGTGTCGCCTTCGAGGTAACCGCAGCGGTGACGGACTGTCTCGCCGAAGAACGAAGGCGGTGGGAGGACTCCGGGTCCCGACGCTCCTTCGACGTTCCTGCAACCGACGTCCCGAGGGGCTGTCGGTTCGCGATTCGACCAGCCCCGGCCGAGTTCAGTCGGTCGCGACCTCGACGCCGTCGACGGGACGGCTCAGTTCGACGACCGTGCCCTCGTGGCGACACGTTTCGAGCGCGTGTTTCGCGTCCATCCCGGCGGTGTGTGGGTCCGCGGCGATGCCGACGCCGACTTTGAGTTCGACGCCCGCCTCGGCTTCGACGTGATCGATGGCGTCGCGGTAGTCGGCGGCGTCCATCGCCGGACAGATCGAGATGATGTTGTCGCCGCCGACGAAAAAGGAAAGTGCGCCGTACTCCTCCCGGAGGTATCGCATCAGCGTCGCGTACCCCTGTTCGATCTGAATGAACGAATCGAACTCGTTGAGCTGATCGGTGTACTTCCCGGTCGCGTCGTTGACGTCGAAGTGGGCGATCTGAACGTCGGAACTCGTTCGTTCAGGTCCTGACAGGTAGCCTCCCGACAGCACCTCGCGGCGGTCGCCGTCCTGCGCCGATCCGGCGTGCTGGAGCCCCGCAGTGGCCGTTTCGAGCGCCTCGACGGGCGACGCGTCGATGCCGGTTCCCAGACTGATCGTGACGGGATAGCGGTTCCCGATCGACTCCTGGAGGAGCCTGTGATCGTCGGCGTCGAGGCCGTTGGTGATCGCGACCATATTGTCGAACCGGGTGAAAAAGACGTAGCCGTCGCGGCTCCCCACGAACTGGGCCAGATCGGCGAAGAGCCGAGACTGGAGCGTCTGGAGGTCCATCTCGCGTCGCGGTTCCGGCGTCACGGTCCACGGCCCATAATTGTCGATCTGAACGAGAGTGAGCTGGGAGTTCGTCACATCCATTCCCTGGGACCTCGCATATATGCCTCTTTCCGTATCAGATCAGTTTGCCTTCTCAGTTCTGTGATGGAAGACTGAACGCGGTCGATGAGCACTGGTCACACACCACGCTCGGGCGGACCGGGACGCGACCCCGCCCGCCACGTTCAACACCTCCTCGCCCCTAGGGGGTTCGATGGGTGTTCGCGGGGTCATTTTCGATGTGGACGGCACGCTGGTGCGCGGGGACGAACCGATCGGGGGCGCCGAGGCCGGCCTCAGCGCCGTCGACGCAGTCGGTCTTCGTCGACTTCTGGTCTCCAACAACCCGACGAAACCGCCCGAGGCGTACGAGCGCCGACTCCACCGGGCGGGGGTCGCCGTCGATCCGAGCGACGTGCTCACGGCCGGATCCGTGACCGCGCGCTACCTCTCGGAGCACCACTCGCAGGACCGGATCGCCGTCGTGGGCGAGTCCGGACTCGTCGACCTGCTCCGGTCGGCGGGCCTGTCGGTCGATCCACTCGGCGGCGACTCGTTCGATCTGCCGACCCCCGACGTGCTCGTCGCCTCCGTCGACAGAGCGTTCTCCTATCAGACCCTCCAGCGGTGCCTGCGAGTCCTCGACGATCGAACGGTCACCTTCCTCGGCACCGACCCCGACGTCGTCATCCCCGCGGCCGACGGCGACGCGCCGGGGTCGGGCGCGATCATCGACGCCATCGCGAACGTCGCGGGTCGCGACCCGGCCGTCGTCCTCGGCAAGCCCGGCGAGACCGCGCGGCGGATGGCCCTCGACCGACTCGGACTCCCGCCGGAGGACGTCCTCGTGGTCGGCGACCGACTCGACACCGATATCGCGCTCGGTGAACGCGCAGGGATGACGACGGCGCTCGTTCTGACCGGCGTGACCGGCGCGGCGGATCTGGACGCTTCGCCGATCGAACCGGACTACGTGCTCGACTCGCTGGCGGGACTCGAGTCCGTCCTCGACGACCTCCCGACGTCCTGATCGGCGAGACCCGACAGACTGTGAGCAACAATAGTTATTGATACGGCGACGAAGTGTTCAACGAGGTAAAACGATGGGTAAACAGATCCTGATGATCGTCGGCGACTTCGGCGAGGACTACGAGACGATGGTACCGTACCAGGCCCTGGAGATGGTCGGCCACGAGGTCGATACCGTCTGTCCGGACAAGGAGGCCGGAGACACGATCAAAACGGCGATCCACGACTTCCGCGGGGACCAAACGTACCTCGAAACCCGCGGGCACGACTTCGAGGTGAACGCGACGATGGAGGAGATCGATCCGGCCGCGTACGACGCGCTCGTCGTCCCCGGCGGTCGGGCCCCGGAGTACCTCCGCACGTACGACGAGGTCCTCGACGCGGTGAGGCACTTCTTCGAGGAGAACAAGCCGGTCGCGGCGGTCTGTCACGGCCCGCAGATCCTGGCTGCGGCGGGCGTCCTCGACGGGTACGAGATGACGGCGTACCCCGCGGTCCGCGCCGAGGTCGAGGCGGCGGGCTGTTCGTGGGTCGACGAGGTCACCGTCGACGGCAACCTCGTCACCGGACAGGCCTGGCCCGACCACCCCGAGTGGCTGGCGGCGTTCCTCGACCTGCTCGGGACCGAAATCGAGACGGGCGAGCCGGCCGTCGCCGACGATTAGGCGCCCCGCGACGCCCGCATCGTCGAACCGTGTCCTGAGATGTCGTCGCCGAGCACGCCCTGAGATGTCGTCGCTGAGCGTCGACCCGGCCGATAACTGCTGGTGGCTACCGAGTGCGAGCAGGGGACAAATCTAGTGGTGTGGTAACGTCTGACAAACCTTTATATACTATCGGCGCGTTCCTCCCTGTATGGAGAGTCAGCCGAACAGTCCGTACGTCTACTCCGAGGACGTCTCGGAGCCGGCCGAACCGTACGTCTCACACGACGAAGTCGAAGAAGATGCCTTGCCCGACCCCGAGGGCCGGGACGTGATCATCGCCGACGGGCAGGCGATGAGCTACCGGGCGTATCACCGGCGCTGAACTCTTCTCTCGAACCGCTCGACGCCGAACCGGCGACCGGTCGGTCTAGAACGCGTCGCCGTGGACCGTCGCGTCCGCGTGGAGTTCCTCGCGGAGCGCCGAGTGGACGTGGCAGATGCCCTCTGCTCGGTCGAGGATCTCTTCGAACGTCTCCCCGTCGAGGTCGGCCTCGACGTAGATGTCGAAGCTGATCGATTCGAGGTCGTCGTCGTCGTCGAGGTCGGCGTCGGCGTCGATCTGGATCTTGCCGAGGTCGTCGTGACCGCGCTGTTGGCCGCCGACGCGGAACGCCGGCAGGAAACAGGCGGCGTAGTCCGCGACGAGGACCGCGTTGGGGTTCGGCCCCTCCTCGTCGGTCGCGTCGATGGTGAGTTCGAAGTCGCCCACCTGGCTGGTGCTCGCGAAACCCGCGTCACTGACGGTCGAAGTCTGAATGTCGCTCATTCTGTCGGAACCGAGGGGCGGGACCGTCCTAAAGGTTGGCTACCGGGTCGTTTTCGCCCCGATCTACGAGGGGGACGGACGGCGCGGACGCTGACCGTTCGCTACTCCAAGGTGAACGATTCGTCGCCGTCGAGAACGTGGACTTCAGCCGACGAGCCGGTCGCCTTTACCTCGCGGACGAAGTCGTCGGTGTCGATCTCGATCGGCGGGAACGAGTCGTAGTGCATCGGGAAGACGTGATCCACGTTCAGCCAGTCCGTGGCGATGGCGGCCTGCACCGGCCCCATCGTGAAGTGATCGCCCACGGGTAGCGCCGCCGCGTCCGGTTCGAGATACGGCCCGATGACGTCCTTCATCTCGGACATCAGCCCGGTGTCGCCGGCGTGATAGAACGTCGTCGCGTCCGCGTCCGACTCCTGCGTCGGCTTTTTGTCGCTGAGGAGGAACCCGGTCGGCATACCGAGGCTGGTCTCGTAGCCCGTGTTGAGCCCGTTCGTGTGATCCGCGCGGTGCATCGTCACGAAGGCGTCGCCGCACTCGACGGTGCCGCCGATGTTCATCCCGATGCTGTCCTCGAAGCCGATCTCGGACTCCATATAGCCGGTCATCTCCGGGACGCCGACGACCGTCGCGTCCGTGAACGCGCCGGCGTCGCTGATGTGGTCGGCGTGACCGTGCGTGAGGAGCAGGTAGTCCGGCGTCTCGACGTCCGAGGCGGCGATCTCGGTCATCGGGTTGTCGAAGAACGGGTCGATCAGAAAGGTCGTACCGTCGACGTCGACGTGCCACGTGGAGTGGCCGTGCCAAGTGAGTTCCATCGTCATCGTCCGTTCGCACGTTCAACTGGAACGACAATAAAGCGTACTGTCGGCGGAGGGCAGGGGCAGCGGCCGCTGTGAGTTGGTCCGCACACGCATCTGCGCCCGTGCGAACGCGGCGACACCCACTGCATACGTATTTATTCTCAAACGACATTTTTCACCTATGGATTTCGAGATCGAGTATCAGCCGTCGTTCGCCCTCCTGACCGTCTCGCTCGACGTCGACGAATCGATACGCGCCGAGGCGGGGGCGATGGTGTCGCACGACACGACGATCGGAATGGAGACGGCCGCCACGGGCGGGTTCCTCTCGTCGATCAAGCGGTCCCTCGGCGGCGAGAGCTTCTTCCAGAACACGTTCACGGCCGAGGCCGCCGGCGACGTGCAGTTGGCGCCGCCGCTCCCGGGCGACGTCACGCACCTGGACTTGCAGGACGAGACCGTGTACGTCCAGTCCGGTTCGTATCTCGCCGGGACCACCGACCTCGATGTCGACACAGAGTTCGGCGGCGGGCGGACGTTCTTCGGCGGCGAGGGGCTGTTCCTCCTGAAGGTGAGCGGCACCGGACCGCTGTTCCTGTCGAGTTACGGCGCGATCCACGCCGTCGAGGTCTCCGAGGAGAAGCCGTTCGTCGTCGACACGGGTCACATCGTCGCGTTCGAGGACTCGCTGACGTTTTCGGTGCGCCGCGTCGGCGGCCTGCGGTCGACCCTCGCGAGCGGCGAGGGGCTGGTCTGCGAGTTCGACGGGTCGGGGACGGTCTGGCTCCAGTCGCGGAGCGCAGACGCGTTCATCTCTTGGCTCGCCCCGCAACTGCCGACGCAGTCGAGCAACTGACCGCCACCGCGGCGAGGATCCGAAACGCCCCCACGGCTCGATAGAAAGAACGAAGCGCCGCGCGGACGACACCCCGAGGTATGCACACGGTCAGATTCAGAGATCCCGCGGGATCGGTTCGAGCGGGCGAGTGGCACGGAGACAGCGTCTCCTTCGGCGGCGAGACCCACCACCTCGACGACGTCGATATCCTGCCGCCAGCCGAACCGACGAAGATCGTCTGTATCGGCCGCAACTACGCCGATCACGCCGCGGAGATGGACAACGAGATCCCCGACCGGCCGTTGCTCTTTCTGAAGCCGCCGAACGCCCTCTCCTCGCACGGCGACACGGTGACGCTGCCGGCCGGCAAAGAGCGAATCGACCACGAGGCGGAGATCGCGGTCGTGATCGGCGAGGCGGCGCGGAACGTCGCGGCCGACGAGGCGATGGACCACGTCGCGGGATTCACCTGTATGAACGACCTCTCGAACCGCGACGACCAGCGCCGAGAGACCAACTGGGTGCGCGGGAAGGCCTTCGACAACGCCGCCCCGCTGGGGCCGGTCGTCGCGACCCCCGACGAGGTCCCGATGGACGCCGACATCGAACTCCGCGTCAACGGCGAGACCAGACAATCTTCCTCGCGAGATCACCTCGCCTTCTCGGTCCCGGAACTCATCGAGGAGATCACGACGTATCTGACGCTGGAACCGGGCGACGTCGTCGCGACCGGGACGCCCGGCGGCGTCGGGCCGCTCGAAGACGGCGACACCGTCGAGGTCGAACTGGAAGGCGTCGGAACCCTCGAACACGACGTTCGCATTCCGGAACCGAGGTGAGTCCAGGCCGCGCCGGAACTGCAACGCGTCGGATCAGTGGTCTGCGGCCGTACTGCATTCGGCGATTCCGAAAGGGCAACCCCTAAGTTTAGGTTTGCCTAATCCGGGAACGTGGAACTGACTCGACGCGACGCCCTGGCGGCGCTGGCGGCCGCGGGCGCGACGATCGGCGGCGGCGTCCTCGCCGGGCGGATGGAGCCGCCGCGCGCGCGCACTGAGGGATCGACATCCCTCGACTCGGACTCCTCGGCAGCGCCGTCGCTGTCGACGGACCTCCTCGACCTCCTGGAGGCGCTCTCCGCAGTCCTCTATCCCGACGAGGTCGACGGCCGCCGCGAGTTCGTCGAGACGTACGTCCTCGGCCGGGTCTCGGACCGTCCCGACTACCGCGACGGAGTTCGGGAGGCGGCCGCCCAACTCGACGCCGTCGCCCGCGACTGGGAGGACTCAACGTACGCCGACCTCGACGCCGACGCTCGCGACCGACTACTCCGGAACCTCGGCGTCGAGACCGCCGACCCCGACCCCGAGGGACCGATCTCGGACCGGATCCGCTTCTTCCTCGTCGACGACCTGCTCTTCGCCTTCTACTCCTCGCCCGCGGGTGGCCGACTCGTCGGCATCGAGAACCCGATCGGTCACCCCGGGGGGATCGAGAGCTACCAGCGCGGGGCGATGCCGGGCGCGGAGAGCGACGCCGAAGGGGGTGCAAGCGATGGCTGAGGACGGCGGCGTCGGCGACGGCGTCGACCGCACGCCCGCATCCCACGCCGATGTCTGCGTGGTCGGCTCCGGGCCCGCCGGCGCGCTCGTCGCCCACCGACTCGCCGAGCAGGGGTCCGACGTCGTCGTCCTCGAAGCCGGCCCGCGGTTCGACTTCGCGAACCGACGCGAACAGCAGGAGCGACACATCCGGCCGGGGATGGAAGATCCCTGGGAGATGGGCGGCCCGCGGGACGCGTACACGACCGCCGGGCGGCACTACCCGCTGAACGCCGCCCGCGTGAAGGGCGTCGGCGGGTCGACCCTGCACTGGCAGGGGATGGTGATGCGTCTGCACGAGCGCGACTTCGAGATGGAGACGCGACACGGTGTCGGCGTCGACTGGCCGATCGACTACGAGGACCTGCGGCCCTACTACGTCGAGGCCGAGCGAGCGCTCGGCGTGGCGGGCGCGATGGACAATCCCTACGCGCCGCCGCGGGAGGAGCCCTTTCCCCTCTCTGCGTTTCCGCCCTCCTACTCCGACTCGCTCTTCGCCGAAGCCTGCGAACGCCTCGGGATCGATATGCACTCGGTGCCGAACGCCCGCAACTCCGAGCCGTACGACGGCCGCGCCGCCTGTCAGGGGTACGGGACGTGTCGGCCGGTCTGCCCCTCGGGCGCGAAGTACACCGCCGAATCCCACGTCGAAAAGGCCGAGTCGACCGGGGCGCGCCTGATCGACCGCGCACCCGTGCAACGACTCGAACACGACGCGGCGGGCGACGCGGTCGAGGCCGCGGTCTACGCGACGCCGGACGGCACCGAGCACCGCCAGCCCGCCCGGCGGTTCGTCCTCGCCTGCGGCGGCGTCGAGAACGCGCGCCTGCTGTTGCTCTCCGAATCCGAGCAGTACCCAGACGGCCTGGCGAACACCTCGAACGCAGTCGGTCGCTTCTTTATGGATCACCTGTTCGCCGGCGCGGGCGGTCGCCTTGACGAACCGACGCGGCAGAACCACGTCGGGTTCATCACCAGCGAGTGCCACCAGTTCTACGACGACGAGGATCCCGTCGAGGGGACGAAACTGGAGTTCCTCAACTACGCCGGACCCTCTCCCGTGATCGAGGCCCTCCACGCCGAGACGTGGGGCGACGAACTCTTAGAGCAGCTCCGGGAGTCCTACGGCACGCACATCGCGATGGGCGGACTCGTCGAGCAGTTACCCGACGCGGAGAACCGGATCACGCTGGACCTGAACCGCCGCGACGACCACGGGAACCCCGTGCCGCACGTCGAGTGGTCGCTCGCGGATCGAACGAAGCGCGCGATCCGACGGGCGAACGACGTCCAGCACGCGATTTTGGAAGAACTCGGCGTCGACATCGAGTGGACCGTCGGCCCGGACGCGACGGGCCCGGCGTACCACCAGATGGGCACCACGCGGATGGGGACGGACCCGACCTCCAGCGTCGTCGATGCCGAGTGCCGGACGCACGACCTCTCGAACCTCTGGATCGTCGGCTCCTCGGTGTTCCCCACCGGCGGTGCGATGAACCCGACGCTCACCATCGCCGCGCTCTCGCTTCGCGCGGCGGCGTCGCTGTCGGCGTCGCTGTAGACCCCAGCAGAGACCGGTGAATAGCGGTGGAAACCCGCCTCGGGCGAACCGGAGACGCACCCTTAAAGACCCGCGGGCGACAGGATACGCGTATGCAACCCAGGGACCTCTCCGCGCACGAGGCGTACGTACCCGGCCGCGGGGCCGAGGAGGTGGCCCGCGACCTCGGAATGGATCCCGAGGAACTGACGAAACTGTCCTCGAACGAGAACCCGCACGGGCCGAGTCCGGACGCGGTCGCAGCCGTCGAGGCCGCCGCGCCCGACGTGAACGTCTATCCGAAGGCCTCTCACACGGACCTCACCGAACGGATCGCTGAGAAGTGGGGGCTCGACGACTCCCAGGTGTGGGTCAGCGCCGGCGCTGACGGCTCGATCGACTACCTCTCTCGTGCCTTCCTGGAACCCAACGACGACATCCTCGTGCCGGCACCGGGATTCTCTTATTACTCGATGTCGGCGCGGTACCACCACGGCGACGCGTCGACGTACCCCATCTCGAAGGACGACGATTTCGAGCAGACCGCCGACTCGATCCTGTCGGCGTACGACGGCGAGCGAATTCTCTATGCGACCACACCGCACAATCCCACGGGGTCGGTGCTCGCACGCGACGAGATTCGGGAACTCGCAGAGCGCGTCGACGAACAGACCCTCGTCGTCGTCGACGAGGCGTACGCGGAGTACGCCGCGGAGCCCTCCGCGATCGATCTGCTCGCGGAGTACGATAACCTCGCCGTCCTCCGGACGTTCTCGAAGGCCTACGGACTCGCCGGGCTACGGATCGGCTACGCCGCCGTCCCGACGGCGTGGGCCGACGCCTACGCACGGGTGAACACCCCGTTCGCGGCCAACGAACTCGCCTGTCGCGCCGCGCTCGCCGCGCTCGACGACGAGGAGCACCTCGAACGCTCGATCGAGACCGCTCGCTGGGCCCGCGAGCACTACCGCGAGGAACTCGACGTCCCGACGTGGGACTCCGGCGGAAACTTCGTCCTCTGCGAGGTCGGTGACGCGACCGCCGTCGCCGAGGCGACCCAAGAGCGGGGCCTCATCGTCCGCGACACCACCAGTTTCGGGCTTCCCGAGTGCGTCCGGGTCTCCTGCGGGACGCGCGAGGAGACGCGCGAGGCGGTCGAAGTGCTCAACGACGTCGTCGCCGAACTCCGACCGGAGGCCACTGAACCGTGAGCCGCATCGCGCTCACCGGGACGCCGGGCACCGGGAAGACGACGGTCTCGGAACTGGTCGCCGAGGAGCTGGGAATCGAGGTCGTCCACCTGAACGAGGCGATCCGCGAGGCCGAACTCTTCGAAGACCGGGACGCCGAACGCGACTCGCTGGTCGCGGACCTCGACGCCGTCGAGGCGTGGCTCGCCGACCGGGAGCCGGACGGCGCCGGCGGAGCCGACGCTGACGGGGGAAGCGGCCGCGACGTCCTCGTCGAATCGCACCTCTCGCACCTCCTCGACGCCGACCGCGTGATCGTGCTTCGCTGTCAGCCGGACGAACTGCACCCGCGGCTCCGCGAGCGCGGCGAGTCCGAGGACTCGATCTCCGAGAACGCCGAGAGCGAGGCGCTCGACGTGATTCTCGCGGAGGCGGTCGACCGACACGGCGCGGCGTCGGTCTGGGAGATCGACACGACCGGACGCGATCCCGAAACCGTCGCCGACGACGTGGCGGCCGCTATCGAGGGCGAAATCGACCCCCGCGTCGGCGTCGTCGATTTCGTCGAATACCTATGACGCTGGATCAGTACCGCGAACTGGCGGACCGACTGCTCGGTCCGTTCGTCGCCGCCGCGGACCGCCTAGGATTGACTCCCGACGGCGTCAGCGTCGTCGCGTTCGGCTTCGCGGTCGCCGCCGGCGGCGCGTTCGCGGTCGCGACCCCGCTGTGGTACGTCACCGGCGCGCTGTTCGTCCTCTGTAACGGGTGGCTCGACCTCGTCGACGGCGCGCTCGCGCGGGCCCAGAACGTCGAAAGCGACGGCGGCGACCTCCTCGATCACGTCTTGGACCGCTACGCCGACATCGCGATGCTCGTCGGACTCGCGGCCGGCATCGACGCCTACGCGCTGGGGTTGGCGGCGGTCACTGGCGTCCTGATGACCTCCTACCTCGGGACGCAGATCCAGGCCGTCGGTCTCGGGCGCGCGTACGGCGGTCTCGTCGGGCGGGCGGACCGCCTCGCGATAATCGGCGTCGTCGCCTTCGCCGCGGCACTGTCACTCGCGCTGGCGGCCGTTCCCCCGCGACCGTTCGGCCTGTCGCTGGTCGGCTGGCTCCTCGTCTTCTTCGCCGTCGTCGGGCATTTCACCGCGCTGCAGCGGTTCTGGGGCGCGTGGTCGGATCTGTCGGCGTAGCCGGGTTAGAAGACCGATCTCGGGAAGATGCACGCTGGCGGACAGTCGGCACTCCGTTCGCGACGGCGTCCTGACAGCGCCGTCGCTTTCGGGCCCGCGCCGACGTGCCGAACAACCGCGACCCGGCGCGGGGTGGGTCTCAACTCACGGGGCGTCTGGTCACGGGATCGTATATAAACCTCCGTCGACGGAGCGGCCGCGCGGGACAAAACTGATACCGCTCTCCCGACTGCTGACACGTATGGTCCCCGAACCAGACGCAGACCGCGGATGCCCGAAGTGCGGTCACACCGAGACCGACGTCGGAACGATCTCGACGACCGGCGGCGGCCTCTCGAAGATGTTCGACATCCAGACGAACAGTTTCAAGGTCGTCTCGTGTACGAACTGCGGCTACTCGGAGCTGTACCGCGACGCGACGGCCGGCTCTAGCGACATCGTCGACGTGTTCCTGGGGTGATGATTGCCGGCCCGTTACTCCTCTTCCTCGTCCTGTTCGCGGTCGTGGCCCCGCTGGTCCTCTACCTACTTGTCCGAGCCGAACACGATCAGCGGTCGACGATGGACCGTCGCGACGCCGAGCGGGCGGCACGGCGGGATACGCGCGACGACCACGACTCCCGCGATCCCTGAGAGACTCCGGAGCACGGATAAGTCCCACCGCCGAAAAACGGCCACAGATGGACGACCGAACCCCGACGCGCAGACGGGTCCTCGAACTCGGCGGGGCGGCGTTCGTGGCTGCGCTCGCGGGCTGTAACACGGACGCGCCGCGAGCGGAGACGCAGCCGCCGGATTCGACGGCGGCGGTGAACGCGACACGTGAGGGCGCGTCCCCACCGTCGTCCGCCACGGAGGAACCGACCGGGTCGGAGACGCCGACGAGCCCGTACACCCGGGTGTACCGGCAGGCGGTAGACTCGGTGGTGCTGGTCAGGACCGACGGCGGGAGCGGTTCGGGGTTTCTCGTCGAACCCTCGTACGTCGTCACGAACGCCCACGTCGTCGGAGAGGCATCGACCGTCGACATCCGTTTCAGCCGCGCTCGGTGGAGCGGGGGCGACGTCCTCGGAACGGATGCCGAGAGCGATCTAGCGGTGATCGAACTCCCGGAATCGGCACCGAGTCCGGAACCGCTGTCGTTCGCCGCGTCCGAACCGGCCGTCGGACAGGAGGTCGTCGCGGTCGGCTCTCCGTTCGGTCTCGACGGGGCTGTCACGACCGGTGTCGTGAGCGGCGTCGACAGGTCCGCACCCGCCCCGACGGGCGCGCAGATTCCGGACGCGATCCAGACTGACGCCGCGATCAATCCCGGGAACAGCGGCGGACCGTTGCTGTCGCTGGACGGGCGCGTCGTCGCGGTGATCAACTCCGAGCGGGGAGAGAACGTCGCGTTCGGTATCTCGGCCGCGCTCGCCCGACGCGTAGTCCCGCGACTCATCGAAGACGGTTCCTACGACCACCCGTTCCTGGGCGTGGCGCTCGCGGCGATCACCCCCGACTTGGCTCGCGCGCTCGGACTGTCGAGCCCGCAGGGCGTGCTCGTGACGACTGTCCTCGATGGCGGGCCGGCGGCGGGACGCCTTCGAGGAGGCACCGAGACGCGGCTCGTCGGCGGTTCGCGCGTCAGCGTCGGTGGCGACGTGCTCCTGTCGATAGACGGCGAGACGCTCAGAACCGTCGAGGACCTCAGCAGTCACCTCGAACTCGAAACGCGGCCGGGAGACACGGTCGAGCTAACGGTCCTGCGGGACGGGTACGTGACAGTGGTCGAGGTCGAGCTCGGAACTCGACCCAAGCAGTGACCTCGGCGACCGCCCCAACAGTCTCGGCCGCACGAACGGTGACGTTCCGGTGCCGGCGGCGTGTGCTTTATATCGCCCCCTCGACTACGACGGAGTATGCCCCAGTGCGAGATGTGCGGCAGTGAGCGGCCGTCCCTGACGACGGTCAAGGTCGAGGGGGCCGAACTCGAACTGTGCGACGACTGCAAGGAGTTCGGCACCGAGGTCCGCACTGAGTCGAGTTCCTCCCAGTCGACGAAGTACTCGACGTCGAGCTCCTCCCAGTCCTCGGGATCGAGCGGCTCTTCGAGCACGTCCTCTTCGGCGGGGAGCGGCTCCTCCGGCGGTTCGACCCGCCGCCGCGATATGTTCGACGATATGGACGAAATCGCCGCCGACTACGATCGGCGGATCCGCGAGGCGCGGGAGGACCTCGGGCAGAGTCAGGAGGAACTCGCGCAGTCGCTCAACGAGAAGGCGAGTCTGATCCGCAAGCTCGAACGCGGTGACATCCTCCCTTCGGACGACGTCCAGAAGAAACTCGAACGGAAGCTCGAAATCACCCTCGTCGAGGGCGGTGACACCGACGACAGCGACTGGTCGAGCGGGTCCTCGACGACGACCACGCTCGGCGACGTGGTCAAGCGGAAGGACTGACTTTCGAACGCGACTCCCGAACGGAAATATCGGTATTGATTCCGAGCAGCAATTTATTTCGTTGCGGGCGTCTCTACACCGGACGTGTTCATCGTAGTCAATCTCAAGGCCTATCCCTGTGATCCGATCGAGGTAGCGACCGCTGCCCGGGACGTGGCCGACACCTCCGACGTTCGCATCGCCGTCTCGCCACAGGCGGCCGACATCGCCCGCGTGTCAGAGACCGGCGTCGAGACGTGGGCGCAGCACGTCGATCCGAACGGCTATGGGAGCCACACCGGGAGCACGCTCGCCGAGTCGGTCGCGGAGGCCGGCGCAGTCGGAACGCTCGTCAACCACTCCGAGAAGCGGCTGAAACTGGCCGACATCGACGGGGCCGTCCGCGCGGCGGAGCGCGCCGGACTCGAGACTTGCGTCTGTGCCAACAACCCGGCGCAGATCGGCGCGGTCGCGGCCCTCGGCCCCGACAGCGTCGCGGTCGAACCCCCGGAACTGATCGGCGGCGACGTGTCCGTCGCGACCGCCGACCCGGGCATCGTCGAGGACGCCGTCGCCGCCGCCGCGAACGTCGACGAATCCGTCGACGTCTACTGCGGTGCGGGAATCTCCTCGGGCGAGGACGTCGCCACCGCGGGTGACCTCGGTGCAACGGGGATCCTGCTCGCCTCCGGCGTCGCGAAAGCCGACGACCCCCGCGCAGCGCTCGAAAACTTGGTCGCGCCGCTCTGAACGGACCATCGATGTTGGACGATCACGTATGACACTCAGGCGATTCCTCGATCGAATCGATAACCCGGACCGGTCGCTCGTCGTGCTCAACAGGCAGGCACCGGACCCCGTCCAACAGATGCTGGGAAGCCTCTTCGCCAACCAGCCGGTTTCGATCGAGGAGGTCGAAGTCCCCGAGGGCGACGACGACGTGGTTCTCCTCGTCGAGGACGGATCGATCGTCGCGCAGTCGCCGCTCCAGAAACTCCAAGAGTCGATCCTGTTGATCAACTCCGATCTGTTCGTCACCGGCGCGCGAGCGTTGGAGGAGGTCGAACTGCCGTCGGTAATACAACGACTCGACGACGTGCCGTTCTTCCTCCGGGGCTATCCCCAATCACACTCCGAGAAACTGCTGTTGATCCTCCTGTCTCGGTACATCGAACGCAGGGCGTGGGAACGAGAGGCGGGGACGCTCCGAGCGTCGTTCCAGCAGCTCTCCCGGATCGAAGACGAGATCGGAACGAATCAGGTGTACCGCACGCTCGACGATACCCCGGTCGACGTGCACGTGTACGGGAAACCGGGATGGGAACCCCCGCGGGACTCGACGATCACGATTCACGCCGGCTACGAGGAGGACTTTCGGGACTCCTGGTTCGTGGTGTACACGCCGCCGGACGGAGACGGGCACATCGCACTGCTCGCGCTCGAAGAGGAGGCCGACAAGTGGTCCGGATTCTGGACCTACCGGCAGTCACTGGTCGAAGACATCAACGAGTACATCGTCCGCCAACTGTAGCCTGCGATCAGTCGTCTGCGGCCTCGGCGTCCCGTTCGCCGTCCTCGCCGCCGCTCCCGCCGACGCGATCCGATTTGGTCCCCCCGGTCGCGCCGTCACGCTCGCCCGTCTCGTCGCTGTCCCCGGGTCGGAAGGCGGCTTCGACGGCGGTGACGACCGCCCGCAATTCGTCGTCGTCGAGGCGGTCTGCGAACTCCTCGCGGACGAGTTTCGGCAGCGCGTAGGCGTAGCGCCCGCGACCGACGTGCTCGACGAACCCCGCACGTCGGAGGAGGCCGTTGCGGCTGTACGCGAGCTGTTTATCGCCGATTTCGCCGGCGGCGACGTGCGCGTCGACCGGATCGCAGGCGTCGATCTCGCGGTAGAACGCGAGCATTCGTCTCGCCGCGGGCGGCAGCGATCGGACGACGTCGCGGAGGCGCTCGATCACGTCCGAGCGGCCGTTCAGGACTGCCGTCTCCTCGTGGGTGCGCTCGGGGGCGACGTCGGGTTCGGGGCGGTCGTCCTCCGACTCGTCCGAGTCGTCGTCGAGCGCACCCTCGAGATCGATCTCGCCGTCGCTGCCGACGTCCATATCGAGGCCCGGATACGCGCCGGCGGCGGCCTCGCTGACGGCGACTTCCTCGTCGTCGACGGCGTCGTCTGACGGGGACGAGTCGCTGTCGGTGCCCTGACCGTCGGCCTCGGTGACGGGGACGTCCGGATCGTACTGGTCGAGCGCGGCCTGCTGCTCTTCGGGCCGGCTGAGGTTTCTCCCGCTCCCGCCGCGGTATGGCGACTCCGCCGTCTGGAACATCGCCTGCGTGAATTGCTCGGCCATCTGCGAGAGGTCGCGCGCCTCCTCGAGTTCGGCTTCGAGCTGTCTGATTTTCGTCTCTTTCTTCTCCAGTTCCTGCTTCAGATCCGCGATCTCGCTCTCCCGGCGCGCCTTCTCGTCGGAGATGTCCTGTAACTCGGAGACGAGGTCGCCGTCGATCGATTTCAGATCGGGTCGCTGGAAGTCGTCCAGCCCGGGCGTCGCGCCCGCGTCGAAGGTCCGCTTCTTGTGGAATTTGACCCGTCGGAGCGACTCCGACCAGTCCGTGACGAGGAACGCCTCGCCGTCGCCCATCTCCTCGATCGCGTCGGCGTATTCGGAGCCGAGGATGCGGCCGACGACTTTCGTGTCGTTGTTCCACGTCAACCGGTGCCAGACGAGCCAGTCGCATTGGGTGATGAAATCCTTCTTCACGTCGGCCGGACGCTGAGAGATGCCGACGATCCCCAGGCCGTGTTTCCGCCCGCGCTTGCCGATCTTGATGAGCATCTTGCCCGCTTCGGTCATCCCACCGCCCTCGGGGATGTACTCGTGGCACTCCTCGACGAGCATCAGGAACGGTTTCTTGAGTTTCTTCTCCTTGGCGAACAGTTTCTTCGCGACCTCCGTGAGCAACTCCTGGGCCTCGTCCTCTTCGAGATACCCCGAGACGTCGAGGATGATCGGAACGTTCTGTTCGAGCGCGAGGTGAGCGAGCTTCTCGGCGTGTTCGGGACTGACGACGATGTCGCACTCCTCGTCGGCCCCCGCGTGGAGGAGTTCGAACTGTTCTTTGAGGCCGTAGTATTCCCCGTCGGTGTCGACGATGAGCACGGGAAAGTTCTTCGAGAGGAGGTTCTCGATCATCACCGACGCGGTGTTCGACTTTCCGGACCCGGACTTGCCGGTGACGAACCCCCGCCCGGTGAGGATGTCGACGACGGGGAGTTCGACCTCCGTTCCCGGCTCCTGGCTCCCGTCGCCACCCGGCCCCTCGCTGACGGTCGCGACGCCGATGGTCTCGGTGTCCTCGGTCATCTATCGGGTGCTCGCCCCCGCGGGGCATAGTTCCTTCCCCGTCGACCGGCGTAGGACTCCGCTCGGTTCGGATTCGGCGTACGTTTATATGCCAGAAGGGGACCAGGGTCGCCGTGATCTGACAACTGCCCCGCGTCGGCGAGCGATCGCTCGGCACACCGACGTGGGAGCGGACGGACGAGCGTCCACTGCTGGTGTCGACTGTTCGCCAGACATAGCCTTCGAGCCCCGCGACCGCAACTCAGACGTTCTTCGACCTCTACGACCGCAACTCGGCCGTCTCTCCGTCGTGGTCCGGGTCTCACGCGCCGTCGCCGAGGTCGTCGAAGGAGAGTTGCCCCTCCGGCTCGGCGTTGACCGCGCCATCCTCGTCGATGGGAGCGGACCGCCTCTCAGCCCCCTCGCCGCCATCCACCTCGCCCCCCTCCCACCCGTCGAGCCGAGCCTGCTCGCCCGACGCGAACGACAGATTCGAGACGCGGACGCCGAGCTTGCGGACGGCCTCACCGTCGAACTCTGTGAGTAGTTCGAGCGCGACCTCCTCGACGAGTTCCGGGTCGTCGACCGGCCCCGGGAGCGACCGCTCTCGGGTGTTGACGTCGTAGGGCGGCACGACGGCCTTGATCCCGATCGTCCGGTAAGTCGCGTCTCGACTCCGAGCGCGGGCCGCCACGTCGGCCGCGAGCGCCGCGAGCGTCTCCCGCTTCTCTCCCCGGTCGTCGGTCGCCTCGGCGAACGCCGACTCCCGCGAGAGGCTCTTCGGTCGGCCGGTCGGCGTCACCTCACGGTCGTCGATCCCGCGCGCCCGGTCGTGCAGTTCCACCCCGCGGGATCCGAACGCCGAGCGGAGCGCCGTCGGGTCCGCCTCGGCGAGGTCGCCGGCGGTCTCGACGCCCATCTCCGCGAGCCGATCGGCCGTGACCGGTCCGACGCCGTGAACCGCATCGACGGGGAGCGGCGCGAGGAACTCCTCCACGTCCCCGGGTTCGACGACGACCAGGCCGTCGGGCTTGTCGTGATCGGAGGCGATCTTCGCTGCGGACATATTCGGAGCGACCCCCACGCTCGCCGGCACGCCCACCTCCCGGCCGATCCGCTGTTTCACGTGCCGTGCGTACCCCTCCGCGAGCGTCCGGTCGCCGTCTGGGACACGCCGCCAGCCGGTCTCCTCGGTGACGTCGAGGTACGCCTCGTCGATGCTCACCTCGCGGACGACGTCGGCGCACTCGTGGAGGATCTCCTTCACCGACGTCGCGACCGACTTGTAAAAGTCCAGGTCGACCGGTCGGTAGTGACCGACGTCGGCGTCGCGGTCCGCCTCCGTCGACGGCTCCGGCGTTCCGGCCTCCGCACGGGGAAGCCGTTCCAGCGCCTCCGAGATCGGCTGGGCGCTCTCGACGCCGTACTCCCGCGCCTCGTAGCTCGCGGTGGCGACCGCCCCGAAGGTTTCGCCGGACTCGTACCCCATCCCGACGACGACGGGCTCGCCGCGGAGTTCCGGCTCGCGCAGTCGCTCGCAGGAGGCGTAAAAGCAGTCCATATCGACGTGGAGGACGATTCGAGAGGGCGTCGACTCCTCGACGCCGGGGAGGGTTTCCCCGCTCATCGTCCGTCTGCCGTCTGGCCCGGGGGCCGGTCTGTGCGTGACATCGGTGCTCGTCCGCGGTCGGCGAACAGTCGTCCAGACGTGGAGCGGCCACTATAGCGTTCTCAAACCGGAGCGAAAGTGGAGCGGACCGAGTCGAACGAGACGGGCAGGCGCGACGGAACGGGTGGGATGACGGGACCTCGTGGCCGGAGCGAGCGGACTGTCGTCTTACTTCAGGCGTTCCTGCAGGAACGAGGGATGTGCCGCGGTGATGCCGTCGATCGAGAGCAACGTCTCCGAGATGACCTCGCCGAGGGCGTCGCCGTCGGGGGCTCGAACCTCGGCCATCAGCATGTGATCGCCCGACGACGTGTACAGCGACTCGACGGCGTCCAGGTCCTTGAGTTCGCGGGTCGCCTCGACGTATCGCTCCGAGGCCACGTCGAGGCCCACGAGCGCGATCGACGTCTCCGAGAGCTTCTTCGGATCGACGTCCGCGGAGTAGCCGACGATGATCCCCTCCTCTTCCATCTGTCTGATGTACTTCCGCACGGTCGGCTTCGAGACGTCCGCCCGCTCTGCGATCTCGGCGTACGACGCCTGGGCGTCCTCCTCGAGAACGTCGAGGATGCGCCCTTCCGTCGATGTGGCTTCCATACTCGTATCTTTCGGGTGGCGGAAAAAATACCTTCCGAATATGAAAACCGAACTCCCGACGACGAAACCGCCATCGGAACTGGGCGCTCGCGGCCCGGAGTCGACCCGGTTATCCAGTCGAACCGACGAATCACGCCGCGAAAGCGACCGATAATCTGCTGAAAATCCCGGGAGAGACGGGCCGCGGACGAACTCGGATAGCGCTTATTTGTGCTTGTCGAGGAACGTGTCGTAGACGCGTTCCCACTCGTAGTCGTCGTCGAAGTACCGCTCCGCGAGCGGTTCCTCGGGGATTTCGCCGATCCGCTGCTTCTCCTGTTGGTAGGACGGACGGTCCTCGTCGACGTAGTACCGACCGGTGAGGACGGTCCCCTCGTGGAGGACGTTCTCCGTCTCGTGCATCATCTCGGAGGCCTCCGAGCGATCGGTGTTGTCGAACTCGTAGTCCTCGGACTCGTTGATGTCGATGTACGGGACGTACTGCTTGGCGTCCTTGTTCCAGGTCGGACACTGCGTGAGGAAGTCGACGTGGGAGAACCCGTCGTGCTCGACGGCCTCGACGATGATGTCCTTCGCCTGGTTGGGGTTGACGGCGGCCGTCCGGGCGATGTAGGACGCGCCGGCCGTCAGCGACAGCGACAGCGGCCGGATCGGGTCCTTCGCCGACCCGTGCGGTTGGGTCTTCGACTTGTGGCCCTTCGGCGACGTCGGCGACGTCTGTCCCTTCGTCAGCCCGAAGATCTCGTTGTTGAACACGATGTAGGTCATATCGTGGTTCTCGCGGGCCGTGTGGGTGAAGTGGTTGCCGCCGATCCCGTAGCCGTCGCCGTCGCCGCCGGCGGCGACGACCGTCAGGCCGGGGTTGGCCAGTTTGGCCGCGCGGGCGACCGGCAGCGACCGGCCGTGGATCGTGTGGAAGCCGTAGCTCTCGAAGTAGCTGTTCAACTTGCCCGAGCAGCCGATGCCCGTGCAGACGAGCATCTCCTCGGGGGAAAGGCCCAGTTCGGCCGCGGCCCCTTTCAGGGCCTTCAGGACCCCGAAGTCGCCACAGCCCGGACACCACGTCGGCTGCGGTTCGAGGCCCGGCGTGTACTCGTTACGGTCGCGTTCGGCGTCTTCGCCGATTGCACTGAATGCGCTCATTGTTAATCACTCGCTGCGGGGACGAACTTGGTCTCGTGGCCGGGCAGCGTCCCGTCCTCGACGATGCTGGTGACGAACCCGTCGACGATCTCTTCGGGCTCGAAGGGGTTGCCGTTGTACTTCAGGAGGCTCGAGAGCTTCTCGCCGAAGCGACCGAGCTCCTTCTGCGTCAGACCGCGGAACTGCGCCGACGCGTTCATCTCGATGACGAGCACCTCGTCGACGCTCTGGATGAACTCGGTGACCTCCTCGACCGGATACGGTGCGAGTTCGGAGACGCCGAGCATCTTCACAGAATGGCCCGACTCGTTCAGCCGGTCGACGGCCTCTTCGGCGGTCCCCTGCTGGGAGCCGAACGTCATAATCCCGTACTCGGCCTCTTCGGGGCCGTAGTGGGTGTTCGTTCCCTCGTCGCCGTCGAGGTCGGCGCGGATCGCGTCCATCTTCTGCATCCGCCGGTCGACCTGATTGACGCGGTTGTCGGGGTCCTCCGAGATGTGACCGGCGGGCATGTGTTCGTTACCGGTCGCGAGGTACCGTCCGCCCTTCTGTCCGGGGATCGACCGCGGGCTCACGCCGTCGTCGACGTCGTACTGGAAGCGGTTGTACTTCCCGGAGGGATCGTGCGGCGCGTCCGCCAGATCGGCCTCGGCGATGACCGAACCGAGGTCCGGGTTCGGCTCCTCGTCGAAGACGCTCGCGGGGATGTTCCGCATCTCGCCGCCGTTCTTCTGGTCGTAGAGGACGATCGACGGGATCTGGTACTCGTAGGCGATCTGGAACGCCCGCCGCGTCTGCCTGTACGCTTCCTCCGCGTCCGCCGGTGCGAAGACGACCCGATGAGAGTCCCCCTGAGACGTGTACAAGACGTGTTCGAGGTCGGCCTGTTCCGGCTTCGTCGGCATTCCGGTCGATGGACCGGCGCGCATCGCCTCGACGAGGACGACCGGCGTTTCGGTCATCTCAGCGAGGCCGAGCGGTTCCGACATCAGCGCGAAGCCGCCGCCTGAGGACCCCGACATCGCCTTGACGCCGGCGTGAGAGGCACCGACCGCGAGCGCCGCTGCCGCGATCTCGTCTTCGACCTGCTCGGAGATCCCGCCGACCTCCGGGAGGTTCTGCGACATAATCGTGAAGACCTCCGTCCACGGCGTCATCGGGTAGCCGGCGATGAAGCGACAGCCCTCGTCGAGCGCGCCGTAGGCGATGGAGTCGGAGCCGGAGATGAGCACCTGTTCCTCGTCGTGCTCGCCCTCCGGCACCGATACGTCGGGGGCGTCGGCGTCGTACTCTTCGAGGACGGTCTCGTAGGCGTCGTCGAACACCGACATATTCGGCTCGAACACCTTCTCCGGCATCGAGTCCTCCATCAGGCTCTTGATGACGTCGGGTTCGATCCCGGCGATGGCACAGGTGACCGCGACGCCCGCGGTGTTCCGCATCACTTCGCGGCCGTGTTCGCGGGCCATCGTTCGGAGGTCGATATCGTAGACGTGCCACCCGTTCTCCTCGACCCGCTCGTCGAAGTCCGGGATGTCGTCGGTGTCGAGCAGCCCCGAGTCGTAGACGATGACGCCGCCCTCGTCGAGGTCCGCGAGGTTCTCCGACAGGGGTTTTACCTCCTCGTTGCCGTAATAGGCGTTCTCCTGGGGATTCCGAGCGAAGGAGTCGCCCAGCGCGAGGAGGAAGTTGTACCCGTCGCCGCGCGACTTGACTGGGTCCGACGAGACCCGAACCTCCGTGTAGGTGTGGCCGCCGCGGATGCGTGACGGGTAGTGACGATGCGTGAATACGTGTAGGCCCGCTCGCATCAGGGCCTTCGCGAAATTCTGGCTCGTCGAGGCGATTCCGTCGCCGGAACCACCCGCGATTCGCCAGATGAGTTCGTCGTCAGTCATATCTGAGCTCACGGCCCGTGTGGGCCACTACCGAAAACTTTCGGAAGGAATCGATTAAAGCCTTTGCTATAAGTTACCAAGGAAAGATGATGATGTTCCTAATATGTGTCCACAACACACGAAATATTTGTATTTAGTATTCATACGACCAGCTTCACCCCTCATATTTTAACGCGTTCGAATCACAGCCACAAAGCTTACGTATAACAGCACAACGGGCGCTGCGATACTCGCGGCTTTCTCGGTTGTTTTTGAGATTATCGGAGGGGCGTCCGATATATCCGCACTGCGCTGTTCACCCGCGAGTAGCGAAGATAGCCCCCCGTTGTGGGTACCTACTCGTTGTCGGGACTCGACGGATGGTAGTCGGTGTCGTACTCGCCGGGTTCGTCGTCGAGGCGGTCGGGGTTTATCCGTCCGCCCAGGAGCATAAAGTCGAGGATCGTGAGGTTGAGCATCGCCTCGACGACCGGCACCGCGCGCGGCGGAAGTACGGGGTCGTGGCGACCGACGACCTGGATCTCCTTCTCCTCGCCGGTCTCCCAGTCGACCGTCTTCTGCTTCTTCGGGATCGAGGTCGGCGCGTGCCAGGTGACCTCGCCGTAGATCGGCTGCCCGGTCGTGATGCCGCCCTGGAGGCCACCGTGTTTGTTGCCCTCGGGGACCGGGTCGCCGTCGGAGTCGAACTCCCAGTCCTCGTTTCTGTCCTTGCCGGCCCACTCGCGGGCCTCCTTCCCGAGCCCGAACTCGAAGGCGGTCGTCGCCGGGATCGACATCATCGCCTGGCCGAGTCGGGACGGGAACGAGTCGAACCGCGGTGCGCCGAGTCCGCGGGGGACGCCCCGCGCCTCGAAGTAGATCGATCCGCCGATGGAGTCGCCGGCCTCCTGGTACTCGTCGATCAGCTCGCGCATCTCCTCGGCGGTCTCGGGGTCGGCGCATCGAACCGGGTTCTCCTCGCTGTGTTCGAGCATCTGCTCGAAACTGACGTCGGGTGCTTCGATGTCGTCTATCTGATTCACGTGCGCCTTCACCCGAACGTCCTCGGTCTCCAAGATCTTCTTCGCGATGGCGCCCGCGGCGACCCAGTTCACCGTCTCGCGCGCCGAGGAGCGCCCGCCGCCGCCCCAGTTGCGCGTGCCGAACTTCGCCGAGTAGGTGAAGTCGCCGTGACTCGGGCGCGGGGCCGTCACGTACGGTTCGTACTTCCCCGAACGGGCGTCCTTGTTCTCGATGACCATCCCGATCGGGGTCCCAGTCGTGTACCCGTCCTGCGTCCCGGAGTTGATCGAGACCGCGTCGGGTTCGCCCCTCGAAGTCGTGATCATCGACTGGCCCGGCTTTCGTCTGTCCAGTTCCGCCTGGACGTCGTCCTCGTCGAGTTCGAGCCCGGCCGGACAGCCCGACACCGTCACGCCCATCGCGTCGCCGTGGCTCTCGCCGTAGGTGGTGACCTGGAAGAGCCGGCCGAATCGGTTCCCGTTCATTACCTCGCCGTCGTGGTTCCGGGCATATATACGTTGCAGAAAGCCGCAATCGGCGGGCGTCGAGACGAACGTACGCCCCGACTGGGGGAACGAATATGCGGCGCGCCCACGAAAGACACGTTACGGGACCTCCCGGAGCCTCGCATGGACAACATCGAATACGCGTACACTCTCGGAATGGACGACGCGGCGGTCGAAGAGCGACTGGAGACGGCCGAGACGGGCGTGCTCGCCCTCTCGGACGGGGACGACAGCTACGCGATTCCGCTCGCGCACTACTACGACGGCGAACGGCTCTACTTCCGACTCGGCGTCACCGACGGGAGTCGGAAACAGCAGTACCTCGAGACGACGGACACCGCGTCCTACGTCCTCTACGGGACCGAGGACACCGACGATCCGCGCGGGATCGACTCCTGGAGCGTCCTCGTCACCGGCCACCTCACCGAACTCCCGGAATCCGAATACGAGCGGTTCGACACCGCCGAAATAAACCGCGCGTTCTCGCCGATCCGGGTATTCGACGAGGACGTCGAAGAGATGGACATCGTCATCGTCGAACTCGAAATCGAGTCGATCACCGGACGACACACCTCGGACGCGTAGTCGGCGGGAACGCCGGCCGAACCGTTCGGCGAGACCGCCGGCCGGACCGTTCGGCGAGACCGCCAGTCGAACTACTCGGCGGGAACGCCTGCCGAACTACTCGGTGCGCTCGACGTCGACGCCGAGCGACGCCATCGCGTCGAAGAAGTCGGGGAACGACACGTCGACGTGCTCGCCGCCCTCGATGACGGTCTCGCCGTCGGCGACGAGGCCGGCGACCGCGAGCGACATCACGATCCGATGGTCCGCGCGGCCATCGACGCGGGCCCCGACGAGATCGGTCTCGCTGCCGTGGATCGTCAGGCGGTCCGCCTCTTCGGTGACCGACGCGCCCATCTTCGTCAGCTCCTCGGCCATCGCGCTCACGCGGTCGGTCTCCTTGTAGCGGACGTGCTCGCAGTTCTCGATGACGGTGTCGCCGTCGGCGACGGCCCCGAGCGCGGCGATGGTCGGGAGCAGGTCGGGCGTGTCGCCGACGTCGACGGTCGTCCCCGACAGCGACGACCGCGGAACGGTGATCTCGCCGGCCTCGCGGTCCCACTCGATCGACGCCCCCATCGATTCGAGGATTGCCACGATGGCGCTGTCGCCCTGCGCGCTCGGTCGCGCGCCCTCGACGACCACGGATTTACCGTCCGCCGCGGCGACCGCGCCCGCGGCGAGCAGATACGACATCGACGAGAAGTCCCCGGGGACGGCGTACTCGCCGCCGACCGGGTCGTAGGACTGTCCGCCGGGAACGGCAAAGCCTTCGGCCGTCCGCTCGGCCTCGATGCCGAAGTCCCGGAGGACTTCCAGCGTGATGTCGACGTACGGCGCGGACTTCAGCTCCGTCTCCAGATCGATCTCGATCCCCTCGTCGGTGACCGCGCCGGCCATCAGCAACGCGGTGATGTACTGCGAGGAGACGTCCCCCGGGATCGACACCCTTCCGCCGCCGGTGTCGCCGCCGACCACGAGGGGCGCCTGCCCGTTGCCGCGCGTCGACTCCGCGCGCCCGCCGAGCTGGTCGATGGCGTCGAGCAGGGGCCCTTGCGGTCGCGAACGGAGGGAGTCGTCGCCGGTGAAGACGCAGAGGCCGTCGGCGAGCGCGCCGCACGCGGTGACGAGGCGCGTCGTCGTCCCGGAGTTCGCGCAGTCGACGACGTCGTCCGGGACGCCCGGTCGACCGTCGAAGCCCGAGATTTCGAGCCGCGAGTCGTCGCCGGAGCGGTCGACTGACCCGCCGAAGGCTTCCACCGCGCGCATCGTCGCGCGGGTGTCGGCGCTCACGAGCGGGTCGGACACGACGGCCTCGCCGCCGTAGCCGGCCGCGAGGATCGCTCGGTGCGTGTAGCTCTTCGAGGGCGGCGCGCGGACCCGCCCCTCGACGCGCGACTGCGAGATGGTGACGTCCATACGGGTCGTTCTCGGTGGCGGGGGTATGATACTTACTGTCGGCGGCCTCGTCGCGGCCGCGCGGGAATCGCTCGTCGCGTCAGCGACGCGTCGCCAGCAGCGCGGCCGCCGCGAGGGCGGCGAGCGTCACAACCGGGCCGAACCCGGGCGAGTCGGCCGCGGTCGTCGGCGACGGCTCGGTGACCGTCTCGACTGTCGTCTGCGGTTCCGACGTCTGCTCCGCGCCGGCAGTCGCCGTCGATTCCTCGGACTGGAGCCTCCGGTACTCCGCGTAGGCCTCGGGGTGGACGTTCTCTAGGATCGTCTCGGCGGCTTGCACTGACCGCGGTGCGGGCTGCTGGAGCAGGTTCGTGTCGATGCGGATCACGTTGTCCTCCTGCACTGCGGTCGTACGCTCGTAGGCCGGCGTGTCGGGGATCGAACTCCCCGTCGGCGCGACGATCCACTCGGGGTTGATCCGAACGACCGCCTCGTCGTTGATCATCTGGAAGCCGGTGAAATCCTCCGCAGCGCCGTTCTGCAGGCCACCGGTGGTCATCACGTCGCCGATGAAGGTGTTCGCGCCGGAAGTGTAGCCGTAGAAGACGTTGAGTCCGACCGGTCGATCCGTCCCGTCGAGCGCCCGTTCCATATCGTCCACCGACTGGCGGATCTCCGCGGCGCGCTCGACGCCCGCGTCGCAGTTTCCGGTGAGTCGGCCGATCCGCTCGGTCTTGTCGGCGACGAACTCGAGCGACTCCGGCTGGCCGAATACGTACACGGGGACGCCGGTATCCCGGATCTGCTCGACCCGTTCGGCGGCAGCGCCGTAGGAACTGTTCGGGACGAGAACGAGGTCGGGGCTGGCGTTCAGCACCGTCTCCACGCTCGGCCCGCCGGCCCCGGAGACGTTCGCCCGCTTGTCTGCCCCCTCCAGGTACGAGGCGTACTGGGAGACGCCGACAACCTCGTCTCGCGCGCCAATCTCCCACATCGTCTGGGCGGCGCTCGGGTTGAGGGTCACGACCCGGTCGGGGTCGGATTCGATCGCCACGTCGGCCCCCGTGGCGTCAGTCGTCTCGTACGGGAACGTGCAGGTCGCGGTGCTGGAGTCGGTACCGGAGTCGGACCCGGAGTCCGACTGGTGATCCTGCGGCGGTGCGTCGTTGAGGGCGTCGACGCCGCTCTCCGGAGTCGTGACGTCGCCGGCGGCGACTGCTGCGGAACCACCGGACGGGTCGACCGTCGCGCCCGCGGTAGGTGCGACCGCCGTACCGAGCGCGGCGACGACCAGTAGCACCGAGAGAACGACTGCGCTGCGTTGCATACACCCCGATCCACGCTATTGCAACAAGTATTTGCCTAATCCAACTGAGGTTGAGATACTCGTGGGCATTCGAACACGCACCGTCGGCTGGTCGGGAGCCCTCCTTGGCGCACTCGTAGCCGTCGTCGTCGCCAGCGCCGGCATCGGCCCGGTGTCGATCCCGCCGGCGACGGTCGCGAAGGCGCTGCTCTCGGCGGACCCGCTCCCGTTCGCCTTCGACGTGGGACGGACGCAGCGGATCATCGTCCGCGACGTCCGCCTCCCGCGGATCGCGCTGGCGGCGTTCGTCGGGTTCGCGCTCGCGACCGCCGGGACCGTGATGCAGGGGTTCTTCCGGAACCCGATGGCCGATCCGTCGATCATCGGCGTCTCCTCTGGCGCGGCCGTCGGGGCCGTCGCGACCATCGTCCTCCCGTACGCGCTCCCGTTCGGGCTCGAACTCCAGAGCGCGGCGTTCGTCTCGGCGGTCCTCACCGCGTTCGGCGTCTACCTCATCGGGACCCGGGACGGCCGGACGCCGACCGCGACGCTGCTCCTGGCCGGCGTGGCGGTCCAGACCTTCCTGGGCGCGATCATCTCGCTCCTGCTCCTTCAGAGCGGGCAGAGCATTCGGCGCGTCGTCTACTGGCTGATGGGTCACCTCGGGGGAACGACCTGGGCCGAAGTGCGGGTGATCGCGGTCGTCCTCCCGCCGCTGTTCCTCCTCTTGCTTCTGTACGCCCGCGACCTGAACGTCCTGTTGCTCGGCGAGGAGGACGCCCACGCGCTCGGGATCGAGGTCGAGCGGACGAAGCGGCTGTTGCTCGCGGCCTCCAGCGTCGTCACCGCGGCGGCGGTCGCCGTGACCGGCGTGATCGGCTTCGTCGGGCTGATCGTCCCGCACGCGATGCGCCTCCTGGTCGGACCAGACCACCGGATCCTGCTCCCGACGAGCGCGCTCGCCGGGGCCTCCTTCCTCGTCGCGACCGACACGCTGGCGCGCTCCGGTCCCACGGAGATCCCGGTCGGCATCGTGACTGCTGCCCTCGGCGCGCCCTTCTTCCTCTATCTCCTCCGCTCGCGGGAGGTGACGGGGCTGTGAGCGATCGGGTCGGCATCGGCGGCGACGCACGAAACGGCGCCGACGACGTTCCCAACGGCACCGGCGATGCGAACGACGGACTTGGCGATGCGAACAACGTCGACGGCGACAGCCGGATCAACGCGGACGACCCACTCGTCGGCGTCGACGGTCTACAGGTCGATCTCGGCGGAAAGACGGTCCTCGACGGCGTCGACGCCGCGATCGATTCCGGCTCCTTCGTCGGCCTCGTCGGTCCCAACGGCGCCGGAAAGACCACGCTGCTCCGCACGCTCAACGGGGCGCTATCGCCGGCCTCGGGAACGGTCACCGTCGCGGGCGAACGGGTCCACGACCTCTCTTCGAAGGCCGCCAGCCGGCTCGTCGCGACGGTCCCGCAGGACACGACCGTCGCCTTCGACTTCGACGTCAGGACCGTCGTCGAAATGGGCCGAAACCCGCACCGCTCGCGGATCGGCGGGTGGGACGAGGCGGACACCGAGGCCGTCGAGCGCGCGTTCGAGTGGACTGACACCGATCAGTTCGCCGACCGCGGGATCGGGACTCTCTCCGGCGGGGAGCGCCAGCGCGTCCTCCTCGCGCGGGCGCTCGCTCAGGAGAGCCCGCTGCTCCTCCTGGACGAACCCACCGCGAGCCTCGACATCAACCACCAGGTCCGGACGCTGGAACTGGTCAGGGAACTCGTCTCCCGCGGGAAGACCGCGGTCGCGGCGATCCACGACCTGAATCTCGCGGCGCAGTACTGCGACGAACTCCTCCTGCTCTCCGACGGCGACGTCGCCGCTTCCGGGCCCCCCGAGGCGGTGCTCACCGAAGAGACGCTGAGCGGGGCTTTCGACGCCAACGCCGTCGTCTCCAGCCATCCAGTCACCGGGTCGGTGTACGTCACCGCCCTCCCGGATGGACGCCGGTCCGGGTCCGCAGCGCCGACCGGACGCGTCCACGTCGTCGGTGGCGGCGGGACCGCCGCGCGGTACCTCCACGTCCTCGATGCCGCGGGCTACGAGGTGACGGCCGGCGCGCTGAACGAGGGCGACACCGACACCGAGGCGGCGAGAAGCCTCGCGCTGGACGTCGTGACGGTCGACCCCTTCGCCGGCGTCGACAGCGAGGCCCGCGAGGCGGTCGATGAACGGATCGCCGCCGCCGATTGCGTCCTCGTCGCCGACGTGGAGGTCGGGGCGGGCAACCTCCCGAATCTCCGCGCCGCGACGAACGCCGACAGCGTCGTCCTCGTCGAGGAGCGCCCGTTCGCGGACCGAAATTTCGTCGGACCGGAGGCGACACGGGTGTACGAGGCGCTTCGCGCCCGAGGGCGCGTCGTCGAGCCGTCAGCGGTCCCCGCGGCCGTCGCTGCCGCAGTTTCGGAGTCAGCGCCCGCCGAGTCGTCGACCACCCGGCCGCACCCACCGTCGACGGACGGCGGACGCGGCACTGACGACGGTGATCGATAGTACTCCTCGGACGGCGCTTTTGTCCCCCATCGACATACGTCAGTTGGTGAGCACATCCGAACTGTCGTGGCACTGTATCACACGCGTACCGCCCTCATCGCGAGTTGACGCGTGTCGAGAGACGTATCGCCTCGGTATTGTGTTCGCACATGGCCGACACATTTTTTTAGGCGCGCCTACAAATACCGTATTGAGAGCGAGGCGGTGGTACGGTTCTCACCGTCCTCACGTGAAACAAAATGAGTGACGCCCTTCACACGCGCGCGCGAGACGGAACTGAGCGAAAACGAGAGTGGCGCGACCACGACGCGGACGCAGCGGAGAACGCCCAAACGGAGTCCGAGAAAGGGACCGAAGAGTCGAACGAAGAGGAGACGCTTCGGTGCCCCGAATGCGGTTCGACGGACCTCCAGACCGACGACGAACGGGGCGAGACCGTCTGTGGTGCCTGCGGCCTCGTCGTCGACGAGGACTCGATCGACCGCGGGCCGGAGTGGCGCGCCTTCGACAGCGCCGAACGCGACGAGAAGTCCCGCGTCGGTGCGCCGACGACGAACCTGATGCACGACAAGGGGCTGTCGACGAACATCGGCTGGCAGAACAAGGACGCCTACGGCAACTCCCTGTCGTCGACCCAGCGCCAGAAGATGCAGCGGCTGCGCACCTGGAACGAGCGCTTCCGGACGCGCGACTCCAAAGAGCGCAACCTCAAGCAGGCGCTCGGCGAGATCGATCGGATGGCCTCCGCGCTCGGCCTCCCCGAGAACGTCCGCGAGACCGCCTCGGTCATCTACCGCCGCGCCCTCGACGAGGACCTGCTCCCCGGCCGCTCCATCGAGGGGATCGCGACCGCCTCGCTGCACGCCGCCGCCCGGATGGCACAGGTCCCTCGGAGCATCGACGAGGTCGCGCGCGTCTCCCGCGTCGACGAGGACGAGTTCGAACGTGCCTACCGCTACGTGGTCCGGGAGCTCTCCCTGGAGATCCAACCGGCAGACCCCGAGGAGTACGTCCCCCGGTTCGCCTCCGACCTCGAAATCCCCAAAGAGACCGAGCGGACGGCCCGGGAACTGCTCGAAAACGCCAAGCGGAAGAACGTCCACTCGGGGAAGTCCCCGGTCGGACTCGCCGCCGCCGCCCTCTACGCCGCGGCGCAGTTGACGAACGTGGAACTGACCCAGGCGGAGGTGAGCGACGTGACTGACATCTCGGAAGTCACGATCCGCAACCGCTATCAGGAACTGCTCGAAGCCTGGGACCTCGACTCGCCGCGCGGCGGCCGGCAGAGCGCCGCCGAAGCCTGATTACGCGTCCCGCGGGGCTCGCGGAGCTACTTTTAACTGTCCGCCGCGACCCCTTAGAGCCGTATGCTCGACCGCGACGTCGACAGGATCAGAGCCGATCGCCTGCGGACCTTCGTCGAGCGTCGGACGCGTGAGGCCGAGCAGGATCGGATCGAGGCTGTCGAACGGGACAGTCCCGACGCCGCGTTCGAGGCGACGAGCAAGATCGCGGCGTACGAAGAAGTCCTGCAGTACCTCGATGCACGTACCGGTGACGACGACCTGATCGAGCGAAAATAGTCCGTCGCCGCTTCGCTGCGCCTCCCGATCGTTCGGCGGCAACGCCGAGAGCGACTGCCGGCTATCCCTCGACGATCACGACGCCCTTCATCCCGATCGTCGCGTGCGGCGTACAGTAGTACTTGACCGTTCCCGCCTCCTCGAACGGCTGGGAGAACGTGTGGCCGGCCTCCTGCACCTGTTCGGACTCGAAGGAGCCGTCCTCGGCGACGACGTTGTGGAGACTACCCTTGCCGTTCCACTCCCAGACGACCGTCGTTCCCGAGGAGACCCGTACTGCCGCCGGTCCGAATCCGAAGTTGCCGCCGTTGGCCTCCGCGCCGACGGTCACGGTCACCTCGTCGGTCCCCGTGCGGTCGACGACGCCGTCGTAGTTCGAGGTGCCCGAGAGGTAGCCGTCGAACGAGGGCGTCGATCCGCCGTTGCCGGATCCGCCGCCGGACCCGTCGCCGCTGGAACTGTCGGACCCGCCGCCATCGCCGTCGCCGCCGTCGGTTGTGCCGCCGCTGGAACCGCCCGAACACCCGGCGAGGGCGGCAGTGAGCGCGGCGGTCGCGCCGAGAACCGTCCGACGTGTGAGATTGGGTCGTGACATCAATCGCGTTAGGGTCCTCAGCCATTAAGCGGGATCGAATCGTTCCCAATCTCCGAAAACGGGCGGAACTCGTTCGGGGGTCGACCTACCCGTATGGAACGATGACGGACTCGAAGAGAATGCGCGTGACCGAACCGCGGGGCGATACGACGCCGGAGTGGGAAGTGTTCCTCCGCGCGGACCGGAGCGAGTCGCTGCGACACGTCGGGAGCGTCTCGGCGCCGAGCGCGGCCGTCGCCCGAGAGCAGGCAGCCGACCTCTTCGGGTGGACCGCACACACCCTGTGGGTCTGTCGGGCCGACGACGTCGCGCGGTTCACGGAGCGGGAACTGGGCGGAGGGCGGTCGTCGGGCGGATCGACGAGCGAAGGGGAGACGAACGCTGAAGCGGAGGCGAATGCTGAAGCGGAGGAGGGCGGCACCGTGGACGAGACGGCCGTGGCCGGCGGTTCGGGGGGGTCGTCGCGATGATCTCGATCAGCAAACTCCTCTGCGACCTCGACGCCGAGGGCGACGGCCTCCGGTACGACGACGGTCGCGACTCCGCCCGCGAGCAGATCACGGAGGACCGGACGACGAAGCCGGTGGTCGTCTGGAACCTCACGCGGCGCTGCAACCTCTACTGCCAGCACTGCTACGCCGGCGCGGACCTCGACGCCGCCCCGGGTGAACTGACGACCGCCGAAGGCAAGCAACTGCTCGACGAACTCGCCGACTACGGCGTCCCGGTCGTGCTCTTCTCGGGCGGGGAACCGCTCGTCCGCGACGACCTCGAAGAACTGGTCGCCCACGCGTCGGACGCCGGCATCCGTCCGGTGCTCTCGACGAACGGCACGCTCGCGACGCCGGAGCGCGCGGCCGCCCTCCGCGACGCGGGGCTGAAGTACGCCGGGGTCTCCGTCGACGGGATGCCCGAGCGAAACGACGCGTTCCGCGGCGAGGAGGGCGCGTTCGACGCCGCCGTCCGGGGCATCGAGAACTTCCTCGACGCGGGGTTGAAGACCGGGCTCCGCTACACGATCACTGAAAAGAACGCCGCGGACATGGAACCCGTCGTCGACCTGCTCTCGGAGGTCGGCGTCGACCGCTTCTGTTTTTACCACCTCGACTACGGCGGCCGCGGCGGAGAGATCGCCGACGCCGACCTCTCGCCCTCGGAGCGCCGGGAGGCGGTCGAACGGCTCTGTGAGACCACGCTCGACTACCACGACGCGGGCGAGGAGATCGAGACGCTGCTCGTCGGCAACTACTGCGACGCCGCGTTCCTCGTCGAGTACGCCAGAGAGCGGTTCGGCGCGGCGAAGGCCGACGCGGTGCGTCGCTATCTCGAAGTCAACGGCGGCGACCCGACGGGCGAGCGCGTCGCCGACGTCGACTACCAGGGCAACGTCCACCTGACGCAGTTCTGGCAGGGCTACAGTCTCGGGAACGTTCGCGATCGACCGTTCGGCGCGATCTGGGAGGACGAGTCGAACCCGCTGCTGGGGGCGCTCCGGAACCGCGAGGAGCACCTGACGGGCAAGTGCGCGGCGTGTCGGTACCAGGACATCTGCCGCGGCGGGTCGCGCCTTCGAGCGCTCGCGGGGAGCGGCGACGTCTTCGGCCCCGACCCGCAGTGTTATCTGACTCGCGACGAACGGCTCGAGGGCGCCGTCGAGTCGTCCGGGTCCGCGGCCGACTGAGTCGCCCTCGATACGATTCCCGCCGATTGAGAACCGATTTCCATTTATATGTCTTCTCGACACGTATCTGAAATCGAGATGAGCCACTCCCGTTTAACCCGTTCCGTCGGCATCGATCCCCTCAAGATCGCTCTCGGCGTCTTCGTCGTCCTCGGTCTCGTCCTGACGGCGGTCGCCGGGTACGCGATCCTGGACTCCTTCGGCAGCCTGAGCGCGCTGACGCCCGAACTGGCGATGACCGTCGTGTTCGGCGCGGCGCTCCTCCTGACGGGCGCCGCCGCGCGCCGCGCCGTCCCCAAGCGTCACTGACGCCGTGCGAACGCTCGTCGCGGCGTAAGGCTTACTTACTGAGTCGTGGTACCAAGCACCAACCAATGGCGAGTGCCGACCTTCCCTTCCCGCAGTGCTGTGCGGCCTGTCCTCACCGCAGTTCTTTCACGGCGTCCTGCACGCACGACTTCCGGCAGTCCGTCATCCAGAGCCTCGACGAAACCCGACCGTGTCCCGTCTACGTCGACGAGAAGACGGAAGCGATGCGCACCCTGGCCCGGTCGCTGGATCGGACCTGAGAGCGCTGAGCGCCGACACGGGAGCGGTACGCGCAGAAACGGTCGTGTCGGAACTCTCGGTGCGGGGAGCGTCGGTGCCGAGAGAATCAGCGTATGAGCGTCGGTGCCGGGTGGACACTCACCGGAGCGTCGCCCACAGCGCGGCGACCGTGAGAACGAACAGCCCCGTCGAGAGGTCGTAGGCGTACGCGCCGGTCGTCACCCCGAGCACCGTCGTCGACGCGCCCGCGGCCGCCGTCGACGCCCCCCCGAGGACGCCCGAGACCACCGCGGCGACGACCGGTCCAACGCAACTCACGCACGTCACGAGCCCGACGAGTCCCGAGAGGACGCCGGCCGCCGCGCGGGCGACGCCGACGTAGACGAGCGTCGCGAGCCCGGCGTATCCGATAGTCTCGAATGGAACGAGTGCGAGCGACACCGGACCGTCGACGAGCAGTACCGGTCCCCAGCCGGGCATCGCCGGAGCGAGGCGAACGGAGAGGGGACCGCCCGAGCCGACGGCGAGCAGCCCGCTCGTCCACGCGAGAACGAGTAGGTACCCCACGGCGACGACCGCCGCGCCGCCGGAGCGACGGTCGGTCGGGAGGGGAACGTCGACGGCGCGAACCGTCACCACTGCGAGGTTGATCCAGACGAACGGATAGACGAGGTAGCGAACCGACAGGACCGCGGCGTCGGTCAGGAGGAGATACCCGCCCACGAGCAGCGACTCGACGGCGATCAGGGCGAGCAACGCGCGCTTCGTCCCCGCGCTCGGAGACGGGCGGAAACGCCGGATCGAGCGGTGTGACATCTGAGGAGTTGTGTCCGCGGACGGCGGCTTACGGCGTCGCCGCCCCGTCTTCGTCTTCGTCCGGTGTGAGCCGGCCCATAACGTAGATCGCGACGAGTACGGCGAGCAGCACGACCTCGACGACGACGACCGCCACGAACGGGAGGTCGACGCCGAAGAACCCGGCCACGGTCCGCAGCTCGATGGCGACGGGGATCGTGAAGGCCACGAGCACCAGGAACAGCGCCGGCGAGAGTCGGCGCATCAGCGGATCACCTCGAGCAGCCGCTCAGACACGGCGTCGACCGGCCGAACCCCCGCGAGTGCGTCGGGCGAAAGGCTCGCCAGCGCAGACCGCGTCGCCTCGATCACGGACTGGACGGAGACGCTGACCGGGAAGCCCGGGCTCTGGCCGAGGAGCCCCGCGTCGCTAACGATCCCAGCGAGCGGCAGCGTGTAGGCGAGGACGACCAGAACGATCGCGATGCCGGTCCACAGCGCGAGGTTGTCGAGGACGAGCGGGGCGCCGCTCGGCGGCGACAGCGGCTCCGGAATCCGGTCGTCGACGGGTGTGTCGACGCGGTCGTCCGCCCACGTCGCGGCGACGTTGAACAGGAAGAGGACGACGCTGAGGAACAGCAGCAGTCCCCCGAGCGCGATCTGCATCTGTATCTCGCCGACGCTCCCGACCGCGGTGGCGAAGTCGAAGTTCTGATACTGCGGTTCGGCGGTCCGCCGCGGGATGCCCAGCAGGCCGCCGCGGTGCATCGCGTTGGACATGAAGACCATCCCGATGAACCAGAGCACGACCTGCAGGAGCCCGATCGGTCGGCTGTACACCGTCTTTCCGGTGAGTTGCGGGAGCAGCCAGTAGGTGCCGGCCATCATCGTCAGCGCGACTGCGGTGCCGACGGTCATGTGGAAGTGGCCCGGCACCCACAGCGTGTTGTGGATGAGATAGTTGATGTTCATCCCGGCGTTGACCATCCCCGAGAAGCCGCCGGCAGCGAACATCAGGCCGGCGAGCGCCATCCCGGCGAAGGCCGGGTCGCGCCACGGGAGCGCCCCCAGCCACCGGAGGTACCCTTCGCCGCCGCGCTGGCGCGCCCCGTGTTCGACGCTCGCGACGACGGTGAACGCCGTCAGCAGCGACGGGAGCAGGAGGAACATCGTGTTCGTCATCGCGATGAATTTGAAGCCCTCCGCGATGCCGGGGTCCAGATACTGGTGGTGGATGCCAACCGGCGTCGACAGCAGGACGAACAGGACGAACACGACGCGGGCGAGCGGGTCGCTGAAGAGGCGGCCGCCCGAGAGCTTCGGGAGCACCGTGTACCACAGCAGGTACGCGGGCATCAGCCAGAAGTAGACGACGGGGTGGCCGAAGTACCAGAACAGCGTCCGCGTGAGTAGCGGATTGACGCTCTCGACGAGACCGAGCGACCACGGGATGAGGAAGAACACGACCGAGACGGCGACCCCGATCGTCGAGACGAACCACATAATCATCGTCGTCAGGACCATAAAGGCCTGCAACGGGATGCGGTCGTTCGGGTGTTCGCTCCGCCAGCCGCGGTAGGCGAGGAACCAGTCCGCGCCGGCCATCCACGTGCCGATGATGAACATCGCCAGCCCGATGTAGAATATCGGGTGGGCCTGCAGCGGCGCGTAGAACGTGTACAGCACGTCCGCGCTCATCGGAATCTCGGGGAACAGTCCGGCGAGGATCGCAATCGCGGCCAGCGTCGCGCCGGTCGTCATCAGTCCGAACCACGCCCACGTCAGCCGGATGTCCGGCACTGGTCTGTCGAAACTCCGGGTGACCGCCCAGGTGAACAGCCCGACGAGGAAGAAGATGGTGAACACCAGCGCGAGCAGGACCCCGTGGGCCGTCAGGAGCGTGTAGTAGTCGACCGAGTCGATCACGCGGAGGACGTCCGTGCGGTGGAGCGCCTGGATCAGCCCGAACAGCGCACCGATTCCCAGTGCGATGAACGAAACCGCGAACGACGCCTGTACGACTTTCGCTTCGTCCGGATATCTATCGACGAACGTGGCCATCTCAGTTCACCGCCATACTCTCGTTCCATTCGCTCTGTGGGACGACTTCGAGGCTGCCCTCCATCGCGTGGTGGGCGCTCCCGCAGTACTCGTTACAGAGGAGTCCGTACTCCGTCGGTTCGCCGAACTCGACGGTGATCGTCGCCACCTGCCCGGGAATCGCCATCGTGTTGGCGTTCGTGCCGACCACCTCGTACCCGTGGATCACGTCGGCGGAGGTCACGTGGAACGTCACCGTCGAGTGCGCGGGGACGCGGATCGGCTCGGACGTCCCCGGCTCGAAGAGGAACTGCCTGGCGACGACGTAGACGTCGTACTCGTTCTCGCCGGTCTGGTAGGTCCCGGGTTCTCCGAACTTCGGATGCTCTTCCAGGGACGCCGGATCCACCTGTCCCCCCTCGTCGTCGACCATCGCGATCCCCGCCCCGACCGCGCCGTAGGAGACCGTTGCGATGAAGCCGACGATGAGGAGCAATGCGCCCGCGAGCCAGATTTTCTCGTACCTGTGAATGTCCATTATATCACCCGATTACCGTGAGATCGCCGCCCAGGAACTCGACGAAGTACATAAAGATCCACATCGCGCCGACGATCACCATATAGATCGCGATGAGGACGAGCGTCCCGACGGGATCGAAGTCGTCGTGGTCGATCCGTCTGACGATTCCGGACCGTCCAGAACCGATGACGTATCCCTCGTCGTCGACCGACTCGGGGTCTGGAACCGGTGGTCCGTTCTCGCTGGTCGCGTCCCCCGACGGGGTCGCAACCTCGCCTGCGTCCGTATCCGACTCCGCTGTCATACTGCTGGCTATCGACCGGACCTTCTTTAACGAGCAGAGAGATTCCTACGAGATGGGAATCGGCGAAATGTGGAATCAAACTGGGGCAAACGTGCAGGTATGGAAGTGACGCCACGACGCGCTGGAATGGTCGCGCTATTGGCGCTTTTGCCGGTCCTCGCCTTCGGGATCTTTCGGACCTGGTGGGCGGGCGCGATCACGCTGATCAACGTCCTCATCATCGCCGTGAGCCTGTACCTCCTGATGTCGCCGACGGAGGAGGAGGCGCACGAAGCCCACGCCGACAACGGCGTCGAGAACGCGAGCGACGAGGCCCTCTGAACGGTCGTGACTCCGCTCCCGCTTCTCGATGACGTCGCGGCCGCCGCCCCGCTCTCCGCGGTCGACGTCGGCGCCCTCGCCGCGTCGAACGTTGAGGCGGGCGTCTTTCTGATCATCGGCGCGCTCGGGGGCGCGCACTGTCTGGGAATGTGCGGGCCGCTGGTGAGCGTCTACGCCGACCGTCTCGAGGCGACCGAGGAGCGCGACGTCGGACTGTCGCTCCGCCAGGTCAGACAACACGCCCTGTTCAACCTCGGGCGCGCCGGCGGCTACGCGATCGTCGGTGCCGCGCTCGCACTCGTGGGCGCGGTCACCGTGGGTGCGGTCGATGCGGTCGTCGCCTTCGGCAACAGCATCAGGGCGGCGACCGGCATCCTCGTCGGGAGTCTGATTATGGTGACGGGCGTCTCGTACCTCCGCGGGGGGACGGGCGGGACGGTTCGCCTCCCCGGACGGCTCTCGGCCGTGTTCACCCGAGTTAGCACCGCGCTCACCAGCCGCGTCGACGCTCTCGTCGGCGACGTCCGAATCGCCGGGCTCGGCTTCGGACACGCCTTTCTCCCGTGTCCGATCACCTTCCCCGCCTACCTGTACGCGTTCGTGATCGGTGATCCGATCCGCGCGGCGTTCCTGCTGTCGCTCCTGGGGCTGGGCACCTTCCCGACGCTGTTCGTCTACGGGACGGCGCTCGGGTCGCTGTCGGCGGGGCGTCGCCGGTCGCTGCACCGCGTTCTCGGCGCGGCGTTTCTGCTCCTGGGGTATCTGCCCCTGGCGCACGGACTGATGCTCGTCGGGATCCACATCCCCCATCCGATGGTCCCGATCTACCAGCCGCTGGGGTAACACTATGACGCTCGGCGTAGACGGTCCCGTGGGGCAGGGCGCGTTCGCCGGAGGACGCGTCCGGACGACGCCGAGATCGCGCCGGTGCGCGCGATCGAGCCCAGGGATCACACAGGAGCGGGAATGGGACACCGAGGACACGCGGCCTGCGGGTGCGCATCGATGACCGCAGAGAGCGGCGACACCGAGACCTGTTCGCTCTGCGACCTGCCGACGCCGGACCCGCCCGTGAGCGACGACGGCGTCGACGGGACGTACTGCTGTCGCGGGTGCCTAGAGGTGTCGCGCGCGCTCGGCGGTCCCGACGCAGTCGACGACGCCGACGTCGAGACCGAACTGGGTTCGGAGAGTGGCGACGGCGACAGCGCGGGCGACGGCGACGAACCGCCGGACGACGCCGAACAGACGTACCTCTCGGTCGACGGGATGCACTGTGCGACCTGCGAGACGTTCATCGAATCCACCGCGGCGAACGACGACGGCGTCTACGCCGCCGAGGCGTCGTATGCCACGGATATGCTTTCGGTCACGTACGATCCCGAACGGACCGACGTCGACGAACTCGGCTCGCACCTCGGCCGGTACGGCTACGACGTCGACGACCCGGAGGCGACGCGAGAGGACGACCGGGCGGGCCTGGCGACGTTCCTCATCGGCGGCGGCGTCTTCGGGATGATGGTGATGGTCTGGTACGCCGTCTTCCTGTATCCGACCTATCTCGGCTTCGAGCCGATGGTGGACCTCGGGGGCTTCGACGGCCTCTACGTCCTCGGGAACGTCTGGGTGATGTCCTCGATCGTGCTGTTTTACACCGGCTACCCGCTGCTCCGCGGGGCGTACGTCAGCCTCCGCGCGGGCCAGCCGAATATGGATCTCCTCGTCGCGCTCGCGGCCGTCTCGGCGTACGTCTTCAGCGTCGGTTCGATGATCGCCGGACGGACGCACGTCTACTTCGACGTCAGCGTCGCCATCGTGCTCGTGGTCACGGTCGGCAACTACTACGAGGACCGAATCAAGCGCGGCGCGGCGAGTCGGCTGACGGACCTGACGAGCGCCCGGGTCGAGGACGCGACGCGACTCGCGGCGGACGGCTCGACCGAGACGGTCTCCGTCGAGGACTTGTCGCCAGGCGACCGGGTGCTCGTCAGGCCGGGCGAGCGGATTCCCGTCGACGGCGTCGTCGTCGACGGGAGCGCGGCCGTCGATGAGTCGCTCGTCACGGGCGAGTCGCTCCCGGACCGCCGATCCCCCGGCGACGAGGTCCTCGGCGGCACCGTCGTCACCGACGACCCGATCACCGTCGAGGTGGGAGATTCCGCGGCGAGCACGCTCGATCGGCTCGTCGAGCGCCTCTGGCAGATCCAATCCTCACGGTCCGGGGCCCAGCGGCTCGCGGACAAACTCGCGACGGTGTTCGTCCCGCTCGTCCTCACGCTCGCGGTGCTCACCACTGTCGGCTTCCTCGCGACCGGCGCGCCCCTCGCCCAGTCGATTCTGACGGGGCTCACGGTGCTCGTCGTCTCGTGTCCCTGCGCGCTGGGGCTCGCGACGCCGCTCGCCGTCGCCGCGGGCGTCCGCGACGCCGCCGATTCGGGGATCGTCGTCGGTTCCGACGCGGTCTTCGAGGACGCTCCCGACGCCGACGTCGTAGTCTTCGACAAGACCGGGACGCTGACCGACGGTCGAATGCAGGTCGTCGACGTGGTCACGGGCGGGGCCAACGGGTCGAAGCCCTCGCCGTCGGCCGGCGCTGCGCCCGACGGCGGACAGGTCGCTGGCGGCGTTGGCGTCGACGACGGCCGTTTCGTCGGAACCGTCGCTCACGACGACGGGGACGGTGCGGTCGCGCTCGAACTCGCCGCGGCGGTCGAGCGATACGACTCGCACCCGATCGCCGCGGCCGTCGTCGACGCCGCTCCCGGGGCGCTTCCCGAGGTGAGCGACGCCGAGACGCACCCGAAGGGCGTGACTGGAGACGTCGATCTGACTGACTACGGCGGTCCGGCGGCGGACGTCGACGGCGAGCGGCAGATCGTCGTCGGGCACCCCGAACTCCTCAAATCGCACGGGCTATCGATCCCTGCGGGGCTCGCGTCGTCGTCGGCCGAGGTCCGCGACGGCGGGGGCGTCCCGACGTTCGTCGGTTGGGACGGACGCGCACGCGCCCTCGTCGCCGTCGGCGACGCCCCGCGGACGGAGTGGGACGCCGTCGTCGCCGACCTCGGGGAAGAGCGGGATATCGTCGTGCTCACGGGCGACGACGAGCGGGCGACGGCGCGGTTCCGACGCCACGACGCCGTCGACGAGGTGTTCGCCGGCGTGCCGCCGGACGCGAAGGCCGAGACGGTTCGGCGGCTCCGCTCTCGCGGCACCGTCGCGATGGTCGGGGACGGTTCGAACGACGCGCCGGCGCTCGCGACGGCGGACGTGGGGATCGCGCTCGGCTCCGGCACCGACCTCGCCGGCAGCGCGGCCGACGCCGTGATCGTCGACCGCGGCCTCGACGCGGTCCCCGACGTGTTCGCCGTCGCCGGCGGGACCCATCGTCGCATTCGGGAGAACCTCGGGTGGGCGTTCGTGTACAACCTGGTCGCCGTCCCGCTGGCGATCGCCGGCGTGCTCAACCCGCTCTTGGCCGCGGTTGCGATGGGCGCGAGCAGCCTCCTCGTCGTGGCCAACTCCTCGCGGTCGATCGTCCGCCCGCCAGCCGAGGCGGACGGCGAACCGAGAGCTACAAATTCCGAGGGCGACACGGACACGTATCCCCGATGAACGACGAGCAGGGTCCGGTCGACGGTGCGGACCGTCGAGCCGGCGCCGAAGATCGTTCAGTCGACGTCGAGAACCGCTTCGGACGCGATGAGAGCGACGCGGACTCCGCGGACCCCTACGACGTGGACCTCCCCGCGGGGTGGACGGCTCGCTGCAGCGACCGGACGACGGTGTACGAAAACGACGCGGGAGACCACCGCGTCCGCGTCGTCGAGTTCTCGAAGGGGCTGTCGCTGTACTGGTGGGTCGACGTTTTCGACCGCGACGACGGCGAGTGGCGGCGGCGGGAGGTCGGCCTCGGTGACAGTTACACCGATCCCGACCGGGCGGCCGCCGAAGTCGAAGCCTATCTGAGTGCCGTCGCCGGCGGGGCAGCCGCCGGTTCGGGGTGACCGTCCGGGGCCCACCGCCACCGATGGCCGGATTTTTTCTCGCCGCCTCCCGAATCCACGGGTATGAGCCAACACCCGTCCGTCGAACTCGGACGAATCCTGGTCCCGACCGACGGCAGCCAGAGCGCGGATGCGGCGCTCGATCACGCGATCTCACTCGCGGCGGCGGCGGACGCTGAGATTCACCTGCTGTCGGTGGTGAACCCGTACGTCCTCTCGACCGTGACCGAACGGAAGGAGGTCGAAGCGGAATTCGAAGCAGTCGTCGAAGACGCGGCGACACGGGTGCGCGAGGCGGGCGTCGACGTCCGGACGACCGTGGAAGCGGGCTTCCCGCACGAGGAGATCCTCAATGCCGTCGAGGACGGCGGTATCGACCTCGTCGCGATGGGCACCCACGGTCGGAGCGGGCTCCAGCGGTACGTCATCGGCAGTGTCGCCGAGAAGACCGTCCGACTCTCGCCGGTCCCGGTCCTCACCGTGAGGACCGACGCGACCGGTACCCGCCCCTACGACGACGTCGTCGTGCCGACGGACGGAAGCGACGCCGCCGCACCCGCCGAACGCTGGGGCGTGGACCTGGCGGGCCAGTCCGACGCCGTCGTTCACGCGCTGTCTGTCGTCCCGAAGGCTCGCATTCGGTCGAGCGAGACGGTCGACGCCCAAGAGGAAGCGGCCCGGAAGGCGGTCGACCGGGTCGTCGCGCTGGGCGACTCGGCGGGCGTCCGGGTCTCCGACACGATCGAGCACGGCGTCCCGCATCGAGTCATCCTCGACTATTGCGAGGATACCGACGCCGATCTCGTGGTGCTCGGCACGCACGGGCGAACCGGCGTCGAACGGTTCGTTCTGGGCAGCGTCGCGGAGAAGGTCGTCCGCCTCTCCGAGACGCCGGTGCTCGTCGTCCCCGCCCGGTGAGACGCGTTTGGGACGGACGCGTCCGACTCTCGCACCGCGCCGCCCCCGGAACGGAAACGTCACGCTTACTCCCGTCGCTCGCCAGGCCCGGGTATGGGAGTCCCCTGCGTCCGCGTCCCGACCGACGAGGGCGAAGCGACCCGCACGACGCTGGCGGATCGCGACCTCGTCGACCGCGAGCACGAGATCACGGTCGAGTCCGGCGACCTCTACATTCCGATCGTCGACCCGGCGGCGGTCCCGAGCGAGTACGTGATCGTCGAGCGCGACGCCCCCGCCAGGGAGACGCAGACGGCACCCGCGGACGTACTCGGGTTCGAGCCCTCCTACGAGCGACTCGGCGACGTGGTGATCCTCGACGAGGACGACGCCGAGCGAGCGCGCCGGATCGCCGACGCCATCGTCGAGTCGGACCTCCGAGCGCGAACGGTGGTCAACCGGGCCTCGAAGGTGAAGGGCGAACTCAGGGTGCGCGAGTGGGACGTGCTGATCGGGGAGTCGACGGAGACGGTCCACCGAGAGTACGGCCACGAGTTCGCGCTCGACATCGCCGAGGTGTACTTCTCGCCGCGGCTCGCGACCGAGCGCCACCGCGTGATCTCGCAGGTCGAGACCGGCGAACGCGTGATCGATATGTTCGCCGGCGTCGGACCCTTTGCCGTCCCGATGGCCGGCCGCGGCGCGGCGGTCGTCGGCTGCGACCTCAACCCGGTTGCCGTGGCGTACCTCCGGGAGAACGCCCGACGGAACGGCGTCGAAGACCGCGTGACGGCAGTCGAGGGCGACGTGCGAGACCTCGTGGGCGAGTACGCCGGCTGGGCTGACCGGCTGGTGATGAACCTCCCGCACAGCGCCGGCGACTTCCTCGACACGGCCGTCGAACTCGCTGGCCAGGAGTGCGTCCTCCACTACTACGACATTCAGCACGAAGACGACCCGTTCGGCCCCGGCGAGCGGGCCATTCGCGAGGCCGTCGCCGACGCCGACGCGGACTACGACGTCGCCGTCGAGACCGAGCGCGTCGTGCGTTCGTACGCCCCGCACGAGTACAACGTCTGTCTCGACGTCCGTCTGACCGAACGCTGATTCGGAAGCCTTTTCTTACTCATCGCAGTACGAACGAGTGCGTCTCGACGACCGCGCCGGGGTAGCTCAGCTGGCAGAGCGATTCCTTCGTAAGGAATAGGTCGAGGGTTCAAATCCCTCCTCCGGCTTTGAACCGGAAAATTAAATCCGGGCGTATTCTTCCGATTTTCTGAAACGTTCAACTACTGGGTCCACCCGACTATTGACCGTCCCGCTGGCGATTCGTGGGTGTCGCACGGTGTGGTGACTTCCCGTTCCACGTCCGGCGGGACGCGGTGGTGGTTCAACGCGAGCGGCGAGGGCGTCTACCGCCGCACTATTCGTCGTCGGACTGTGGGGCAACCTCGGCGCGGTAGGCCGCTTTAGCGATTCGCTTCACTGCTTCGTACTGGTTGACTTCCTCTCCGTCGCTAATTCGACGGGGAAGTTCCCTGATTTCACGAACTGTTTCCTCACGCATATCACGGCTAATCCTTCCCAACGCTACGACCCCTAGAACGACGATCATAACGGCTGTTTGGCCGAGAATCCAGTAATTCCACGCCCACATATTCTTCAACCGCGTCCTGTCTTTCGTTCCGGGGTCAGTGAACGCAAGCAGGTCCATCACAGCAACGCGGAGGCTCACAGCAGCAACCAGAACCCCTGCTAGAAGCAGGAATAGCAGGCTCAACCCTGCCGACAGAATCTGACCAACCGGAACGAAAGCCAGCGGAACGGCGATAGCTGCGAGACACAGGCTGGCAATTGTTTCACCCTTGTTGAGGGTTTCTTCGTGATCTTGAGCAACCGCGTTGATAGCCAAATGCCATTGACCCCAACTACCGTATTCCGGCCTTTGAGGCGATTTGTAATCTTCCACGACCAGATGAAAATCTCCAAGAATTTCCTCACGGACCTTTTCTGCCTCTTTCGGGTCAATAACCCGTCTAATCAGGCCGATATACGCAATACCGACTCCCTCGGTTTTCGCCCCCAGTTTCCCCAGATACTTCGAGACTTGCGACAACGTAGCAAGAAAAAGACTGATTCCGATAATTCTCGCACCGCTGGCGTATCGCTTCAGCGTAGCGACGCGACCTCTCATAACCAGCTATTTTCAACTTGTCATCATAGTTCTCCCGCTCTAAGCGCAATTACGCCGAGATTCTTATACCGCACCAAATCACATTATACTACTTCTGAACGAATCTAATCTGCTGCATAGAAAATATAAGAGAAGTAATCTGCGACTTTTCACCCGTGAGTCTCGCCTATGTGGACCAAGCAACCGCTGGCGGCGCTCGCGGTCTGGCACATTGACGTTGGGCACCTTCGAACGGCGCATCGCGGCGACGGACGCAGACGATCTTCGCGTGGACACGCTGAGTCCGGCGAGGCGGCGTGGTGACATCCACAGCGAAGGCCTATGCTGGGGAAATCCTGAAAACCAACCGAATTGACGAGTATCTGGGCCAGAATTCCGACCAGTAGCGCCGGAGAAATTCGACGTTCAGTTTCTTTTGATGGAACGACGGGGTTACTCCGATTCCGCACCCTCCACGTCCGCTCCGGACAACTACCCTCCTTCGCCGGACGATTGGCTGTCCTCGGAGACGTCAGTCGTCTCAGTGTCGGCGTCGTCTCCGGACGCGTCGCCGTCGGTCGGAGTCTGAGTGTCGCTGTCCTCACTCTCCTCGCTTTCCTGGTTCTCAGTCGGCGGTTCGGGGGTGGTGTCTGATGCCTCTGACTCGGCGGTTTCTTGCTCTTGGGACTCGGTGCCGTCGCTGTCCTCCGTTCCGGTGTCGGCGGGATCACCGGACGCGGTGCCGTCGTTACCTTCCGATCCGGCGGCGTCAGGTTGCTCGGGCCCCGACTCCGCGCCGTCGGTTCCCTCGGGTTCGGCGTCCTCCGAATCCTCTGCGGGGGCCGTTTCCGGTACCGTGTCGTTCTCGGCTTCCGCCCCCTCGTCGGCGCCCTCGATATCGCTGAGGCCGGAGACGGTCAGATCGCCGATGAGCTTCATATTCGATTCGGTCTCCGCAAACTCGATCGAGTACGGTCCGACCCCGTCGTCGGTACCCGACTCCACGGCGATGTAGTACGTACCCCCGGCTAACGTTCCGGAGATGGGTTCGACACCGCCGACAGCGACCGGGAAGACGCCGATCGGCTGTCCCTGCCCGTTAAGGAACAGGAAGTCGAGCGTCCCGGACCCCTCACCGGCGGGCCTGGTCAGTTGGAACTGGACCGCGCCCGGATCCGTCTGGAAGACGAACCAGTCTGGATCGTCCGGGGTCGAGATCACGCCGGTCACCGGGACGCCGCTCTGGAGTGCGGTGGCCTGCGAGGGGTCGTCGTTCGGCTCGTTCGAATCGCCGTCCGGAACGTCCGATTCGACGTACGTCAGTTCGTACGGGCCGACGCCGTCGTCGGACCCGGAGCCCACGAGAACGTAGTACGTGCCCGCGGGGAGCGTTCCGGCGATCGAGTCGAACTCGTCGGGCAGGAACGGGATGTCGTCCGAGATGGGCTGACCCTGCGCGTCCAAGAACGTCACCGTGAGCGTTCCCGTTCCGCCACCGGTCCGGGCGAAGTCGAACTCCACTGGACCGTCCGCTTGAACCTCGAACGCGAACCAGTCGGGATCGTTCGGGTCTGCGACCTCACCGGTCACGGTCTCCCCGATCGGTAGCGCGGTCGCCTGCGAGGGGTCGTCGTTCGGCTCGTTCGGGTCTGCGCCCGGCGGCTCTGGTTCGGGCGGTTGTGGCCCTTCCAGGTCGACGTACGTCAGGTCGTACGGGCCGACGCCGTCGTCGGATCCGGACCCCACGAGGACGTAGTACGTGTCCGCGGGGAGCGTTCCGGTGATCGTGTCGGACTCGCCCGACAGGAACGGGATGTCGCTCGAAATGGGCTGTCCCTGCGCGTCGAGGAACGTCACCGTGAGCGTTCCCGTTCCGTCACCGGTCCGGGCGAAGTCGAACTCGATCGGGCCCTCCGTCTGAACCTCGAAGACGAACCAATCCGGATCGTCCGGGTCCGATACCTCACCGGTCACGGTCTCTCCGATCGGAAGCGCGGTGGCCTGCGAGGGGTCGTCGTTCGGCTCGTTCGAGTCTCCCGCCGGCGGGTCGGGCGGCGTCAGCCCGCTCCCGTCGACCCGCACCGTGTACGTCCCGACGCCGTCTTCGACGTTCACGACCTGGACGTAGTACGGTCCGGCGACGTCCGCCGTCGCCGAGAGTTCGACCGGCGCACTGCCCCCGACGAACTCGAACGCAATCATCTCGCGGTCCGGCCCGTACAGCGCGACGGCGGTGACGCCGGGCGCGGGGACGTAGCTGACGGTCATCTCCCCGGGTTGCGCCTGGACGACGAAGACGTCGACGTCGGCGACGTCGAGGTCGGTCGTGACGGGCGCACCGAACGAGAGGGGGCTCGCGGTGTCGAAGTCGTCGTTCGGTTCGACGACAGTCGCCCCATCGACGAGCAGCTCGGCGGCCGCGAGGGCGTCGACGATGCCCGCGCCGTATCGCGGGTCGGGCTCGGTCGGCGCACCGACCGGCTTCGTGGCGGTCGTGGCGAGCACGTCCCTGATCTCGGCGGGCGACGGACTGCCGGTCGAGACCGGGTCGTCGCGGGTCGAGGCGATGAGGAGCGCGCTCACCCCGCTGACGTGCGGGGTCGCCATACTCGTGCCCTGGAGTTCGGCGTAGTCGCCGCCCGGTTGCGCGCTGAGAACTGGCTGCCCGGGGGCGGCCACACGCGGGACGACGTACTGTTCGGGCCAGTCGCTGGGGGCGTTCCCCCAGCTGGCGCTGGTGGTGATTACCTCGCCCGAAGAGAAACTGGCGATCCCGTCGTTCGGGTCGGACGCGCCGACGCTGAGCGCCTCGTAGACGTTCCCGGGCGACCCGCTCGTGCCGGGGCCAGTGTTACCGATGGCGGCGACGACGAGCACGCCCGCCGCCTCGGCGTTCCTCACCTCGACGAGGTCGCCGGCCCAGTAGCCGAGACCGCCGAGGCTCAACGAGATGATGTCGGCCCCCTGGAGCACGGCCCACTGCATCCCGGCGTACTGCTGGGTTGCGGATCCCGCGACGTCGACGGCGGTGCCAGTATCGTCGTAGATGGGGACGTTGAGGACGCTTCCGTGAAGCAGCGCCACGCCCGGCGCGACGCCGATGGCCGTCCCGCTCGCAGCACCACCCGCGACCGTCCCGCTCACGTGGGTCCCGTGACCGTACCAGAGATCGGCGTCGTAGGGCTCCGAGTCGGCGACCCGGAACCCCGCCGCATCGAACTCCGCCCACCCGCCGGGGTAGGTCGGGTCAGTCGGATCGGTCGTGTAGAGGTCGATGTCCGGATGGCTGGCGTCGATACCGGTGTCCAGAACGGCGACGACGACGCCCTCGCCGGTGGTCCCGTACTGGTCCCAGACTGCTGGGGCGTTCACCCGTTCGACGCCCCACGTGGTCTCGGTCGTGGTTCCAATCACCTGCAGGTCGGCGGCGGGCTGAGCCGTGTCGGCGCTCCTCACTGCGTCGACGCTCACCGTCTCGGCCCGGTCGATGGATACTGGTTCGGCTCGGGTGACGCCCCCGCGGTAGATGGCGTAGTTCGGGTGGATTTCACGGACCTCCGGGAGGTTCGCCACCGTCCGGAGCGGAACTCGGCTCGTGTCGACCTCGACCAATACGGCGTTAGTGAGCCAGAACTGGTTCACCACCCTGATTCCGGGACGGTCCTCGGCGAACGCGACGATGGGTTCCTGTGTCTCCTCGGCGTGTGCCTGGAGCAGTTCGATCACTTCCTCACGGTCCGCTCCGGACGGGATGTCCGCCTCCTGTAGCCGGACGATCACCTCGACCGATCCCTGGTCTCCGGACAGCGTCGGGTGGATCGTCGCGATCCCGTCGCCGGGACCCGCACCGCCGCCGGGGACGGACGTGGCCCCGGCACCGATGGTCACTGCGCCCGATGAGAGTATCAGGAGCAGACTCATCACCACCACTGCGAATCGAGGTCTCACGTTCTCCACAACGAGGGGAATAGACAACGTGAGACAGCATAAACATATCTAATATTATACATATTCTCAGTTACGTGACTGTCACGTCGGCCGCAAGTCACTATTCCCCGACGAAAGCGGTCCTGAGGATGGGTCTACGCGGACGACTCGGGCGACTGCTCCCGTGAACCGACGCTTCCGAGATCCCCTGTTTCTCCGGCGGCGATGGGGCCGGTCCGGCAGGCGCTCCCGGATGCGTCGGTTCGAAGAACGCAGGCCAGGTGTGGTGGGAGGGGACCTCGCCGTCGACGGCGTCAGGCCCCCTTCAACACCCGCGGCACGACCACCAGTTCGACGGCGGCGACGCCGAGCAGCAGCCAGCGGGTCGTCCCCTCGAAGAAGGTGAACGCGACGAACGCGATGATCAGCGCGCTCCCGATACCCATTCCGTTGCGTATCTCCGGGCGTTCGAAGGGGGAACTCATACCGGAACCAGGGCGCCGAGCGCGGAAAATCGTTGCCCCCGGCGTCGACCGTGGTGCGAGGTTCGTCCCCGCGTCGTCTCTGCTACGCGTCGTCTGAGGCCCTGCGAACCGTCGGCGTCTCGTCGAGCGGTCCCTCGATCGCGAACACGCCGACCGTTCCGATGGCCACCGTGGAATCGGAATCTGCCCCTTCGTCGCCACCGACGGACTCCGGCCGGTCGACGCCTCCGACCAAGTTCGTCGAGGCGATTGCGGCCGGCAGGTCCACGAGGAGCGGTTCGGCCTCGAAGTTGAGGACGACCAGCACTCGTTCGGGGTCGGCGTCCCCGACCTCGGTCGCGTCCCGGACGAAGAGCGTCGCGGCCGCGTCGGTCGGGCGGTCCAGCGGTTCGAGCGCGGCGTCGGTATGCAGCGCGTCGAGGTCGTGGTAGCGATCGATCAGGCCCTCGTAGAACGCCAGGTGGGCCGCGTCGTATTCCGTCCAGTTCATCAACGCCCGCTGCCGGCCGCCGGGGCGGACGTCGGCGTCCGGGTCGATGTCGCCGTTCGATTTCAGCCCCCGATCGTCGGCGTCGCCCGTCGCGTCGACGCGTCCCGTGCCGTACCGGCTGATTCCCCGCTCCGCGCCGTAGTAGACGGTCGGGATCCCCGGAAGCGTCACCGCGGCGGCGAAGCACGCCCGTTGGAGCGCCGCGGCCCGTTCCCACTCCGCGTCGGCGACGTCGTCGTGGTCGGGATCCGACAGATCGACCGCCGCGGCGTTGAGCAAACGGTGCTCGTCGTGGTTCTCGACGCTGTTGAGCAGCAGCGAGTAGTCCGGGTGTCCCTGCTCTCGACGTTCGAGGACCGCCTCGACGAGGTCCTGCGGGTGCGGACGGTCGGCTGAATCGAGGTGTGAGTCGCGGGCGGCCTCGAACGCGGTCTCGGCGGTGGCATCGGGAGATCGAGCCGACGCGGCGGACGCCGATTCGGCCACACGAGGCGAGAGCGACCGAGCGAGGTCCCCTGCGGCGTTCGTGAACCCGGTCGTATCGAAGTGGGCGTCGAACTCCGACTCCGAGAAGGCCGGATCGTTCGGAATCGCCTCGTCGAGCAGGAGGAACTCGCCGTCGTTCGCCTTGACCAGTTCCCTGAGCTCTTTCCAGAAACTGTGTTGGACGCCGAAGGCGATGTCGCACCGGAAGCCGTCGACGCCGACCTCGCGCGACCAGAAGTCAGCGACCGTGAGGACGTACTCCCGCACTGTGACGTTCTCGTAGTTCCAGTTGGGCATCCAGCGGCTGCCGGCGAAGCCGGTGGAGCGGGGGGCCGCTTCGCGGACCCGGCCGTCGCGTGCGAACCGCGGGACTGCCGCGCGGTCCCACCAGTCGAACGTCCGGGCGTCCTCGTCCCACCGCAGGATCCGAAACCGATCGAGGTCGCCGTCGGACGGACTCCCCCCCGTCGACCACGCGACCGGCGCCGTGAACGCGTCGAATTCCACTCCAGCGTGGCTGACGACGAGGTCGAAGACGACCCTGATCCCGCGCTCGTGGCAGGCGTCGACGAACGCACCGAATGCCTCGACGGGGTCCGTCCCCGGCGGCACGAGGTCGGGCGCGATCCCGAAGTAATCGCTCGTGCCGTAGCCGTGGGGGCCGCCGTGCGGGTACTTCTGCCCGGGGCTCGCCGCCGGGACGACCGGCGTGAGCCACACGACGTCGACGCCGAGGGCCGAGAGATACTCGACGCCTCGGGCGCCGGTCGCCGCGTCGCCCGCGATCAGGGTCTCGAAAGTCGTTTTCCCCCGTTTCCCCGCCCACGAACGCGGAAATATCTGATACAGAACGGCGTCCCGTAGCCACGCCGGCGGGCGGTTCGGCAGCGCGACGGCTCCCTCCGGCGACAGTTCGATCACGTCCTGGGCGCTCGCGGAACGGCCGTCGTACGCCGCCGCGTGGACGCGACCCCGTTCCCCGTCGAGCGCGCCGACCGGGACCGTCGCTGACAGGCCGTCGGCCGCGACCTCGATCGCCCCGGTCGGGAGCGCGTCGCGATCGTCGGCCACGAAGGCCGTTTCGAGCGTCCCTCGTGTCGCGTCGCTTCGCGGGGCGAGCGCGGCGTTGGACTCAATCCGGAACCGACCCGTCGCGGGATCGAACGCGCCGTCGAGTTCGAGTCGGGGCCGCGACGCCTTCGCCTCCCGTTCGGGAAACGCGTGGACGGTCAGTTCGTGCCGCCCGTCGGGGGCGTCGAGCGCGAGCGCGTATCGCCCGGGCGCGTCCGCCTCGAACTCGGCCACGTGATCGAGACCGGCGTCGTGCCTGGGGACCTCCGTCGTCGACGTGGCGAAGGAGAGCACGTCGCCGTGGCTGTCGGCGGGTGCGGAGACGACTGTCCACTCGAAGGCGTCGGCGTCGAACGGTTCGGGGGTCCGGCGCAGCTCCGGGATTCGCGGCGCGAGACCGTCTCGATCCCGGGGATCGACCGCCGCGTTCACGCCGAGGCCGGTGGTGTCGGCTCCGAGGACGAAGATCGGGTCGCGAATCGGTTCGTCGACGTGGACGAACCGCGGCGGACCGGGATGGTGGGAGTCGACGGGCGTCTGGGGGTCGAATTCGGCGGTCATCGGTCTGGGACGGGTGGGAGTGACGCGAGTCCGTCCGAGCCCGAACCAGTTCGAACGGACAACAGTGTCTGTCTGCCAGTGAGGCCTGGCGAACGTAAGGATTTCGGGCACCGTCCGAGGAGAGCGCGACGCGCGACCGAAGCGACGTACTCCGCGTCCTTTATCTCGAAGCCGCGGTCACGGGACAGGTATGGCATCATCCGGTCCGGACCGGGCGACCCTTCGCGGGCTGCTCGAACTCACGCGTCTCGGGAACGCGGTCGCCGCGGGCGTGCTCACGTTCACCGGCGCGTTCGTCGCCGCCGGCCTCGATTCGGACCCGGTCGCCGTCGTCGCGGCCGTCGCCGCGACGCTCTTCGCGACGGCCGCGGGCAACGCGGTCAACGACTACTTCGACCGCGACATCGATCGCATCAACCGCCCCGACAGACCGATCCCGCGGGGGGCGGTCTCCGCCCGCGGCGCGCTCGCATTCAGCGTCGCGCTCTTTCTCGGAGCGGTGGTCTCCGCACTCGCCCTTCCGCTCGCGGCGATCGCGATCGCCGTGGTGAACCTCCTCGCGCTCGTCGCCTACACGGAGTTCTTCAAGGGACTGCCGGGCGTCGGGAACGCGGTCGTGTCGTATCTGACCGGATCGACGTTCCTCTTCGGTGCCGCGGCGGTCGGCCGACTCGCCGATCCCGCCGTGCTCGTGTTGTTCGCGCTCGCCGCGCTGGCGACGCTGACGCGCGAGATCGTCAAAGACGTCGAGGACCTCGCGGGCGACCGCGAGGAGGGCCTCAGGACGCTCCCGATCGTCGTCGGCGAGCGGACGGCGCTCCGGCTTGGTGCCGCCGTGATGGGTGTTGCCGTGATCGCGAGCGCTGTTCCGTTCCTGATGGGCACCTTCGGCGTCGTCTATCTGGCGCTCGTGCTCCCGGCCGACGCCGTGATGCTCGCCGCGGTTCGGCGGTCCTTTTCGACCCCGTCGGCCGCCCAGCGACGGCTGAAACACGGGATGTTCCTGGCCGCGGCCGCGTTCGTCGCCGGTCGAGCCGTCGGGACTATCGGCTTCCTGTGAGTATCGACGCTGAGTGCGCCACCAGACCGCGCATCGGATGCCCGTTCGGGGAAGAAACTGTCCAGCGGAAGCGGGGAGCCGGTGTCGGTTTTTCTCCGACTGGGACTCAACACAATCAAAAAGAATATTATGTGCACCCAGTATGGTATACTCGTCAAATGACTCCCGGCGAGTCGATCCATCGAACGACCATTGTCGTCCTTGCAGCCGGCCCGACGCCGAGGAGCCCGGATGTATGACCTCGGCCCGGACCTCGATAGAGAGGTCCCTCCGGGGACGAACATCCTGGTGAGCGGCCCGCCGCTGTCGGGAAAGCGATCCCTCTGTCTGGACATCCTGGCTTCGGGAACCGATCAAGGGGAGGGTGCGATCATCGTCACCACGAAGGATGGAGCCGACCGCGTGCTGAGCGACTTCGCGAAGCGGACCGCATACGAGGACCGCCCGGTGGCCGTCGTCGACTGCGTCACGCGCCAGCAGGGCGTCGGCGACACCCGGGACGACGACCGGATCAAGTACACCTCCTCGCCGGTGGATATGACCGGGATCGGAATCAAACTCTCGGAGTTCCTCCAGGCGTTCTACCAGGACCGCGGCATCGAGCGGAACCGCGTGATGGTGCACTCGCTGTCGACGCTGCTGATGTACGCCGACCTGCAGACGGTGTTCCGGTTCCTCCACGTGTTCACCGGGCGGATCCAGAGCGTCGACGGCCTCGGCGTGTTCGCCATCGACGCGAGCGCGCACGACGACCAGACGATGAACACGCTGAAACAGCTGTTCGACGGCATCGTGACGACCTACGAGGACGGCGAACCCACGGTGCGTCTGGCCGGCGACTGATACTGATTACTCTCACTTTTTACCGCCGAGCGCCGTCAGCGGGAGTGGCGTTCGGCGGTAAGAGACGAGAGTAATCAGTATGAGAGCGCCGCGGCACCACGGCACTGCGATAGCACCGCATCGGCACCGCAGTATTTTACCTCTGTCGCACGTCCGTTCGGGTATGGTCGTGACCGACGACGACGAACTTCGAGCGGTACTGGACGCCGAGACTGTCGCAGTGGTCGGCTGTTCGACCACGGCCGGGAAGGCCGCCCACGACATCCCCGCGTACCTCCAGCGCAACGGCTATCGAATCGTCCCCGTGAACCCCTTCGCCGACGAGATCCTCGGCGAAACCGCCTACGACTCGCTCGCCGACGTGCCGGACGACGTCGCGATCGACGTCGTCGACGTGTTCAGGCCGAGCGAGGAGGCCGGCGGCATCGTCGACGAGGCCATCGAACGGCACGAGTCGGTCGACGACGTCGAGTCGGTGTGGCTCCAACTCGGAATCACCGACGACGAGGCCGGCGAGCGGGCGGAGAACGCGGGGCTCGCATTCGTCCAGGACAAGTGTATGAAGGTCGAACACGCGCGTCTGTCCGGATAGTCACACGCGCGGTCCGGCAGAGAACCGGGTTTCCAGGGCGCACTCGCCGAGGATCCTCGGAATCGACTATTCGCTGGCGTCGGTCGTCGTCGAAGACGAGTCGGCCGCGGTTTCGTCCGCGGCCGTTCCCTCGTCGGCGGCGGATCCCTCGTCCGACGCCTCGGCCTCGAAGATGTGGGCGTCCGCGGAGACGCTCTCGACGTCGATGCCCTGCTCCTCCGCGAGCGCTTCGAGGAGCGCGCGCATCTCCGCGCTCTCGCGTTCGAGGCGGTCCACGCGCTCTTTTGTCTCCTGTGTCGTCTCACGCATCTCGATGACCTGATCGCGGAGGTCGTTGAGCCGCGTGTAGACGTCCTCGGCCATCTCCGTCACTTTCTGGAGCTTCTTCGCCGTTCCTCCGAGTCCCATACGCCCACATTCTGGACCGGCCTTTGTGTGCGTTCCGGCTTCGGTCCGGCGGGGCAGACGAACCGCCGTCTCCGAGGAGACTGACTGGCTGAACTGCCGACCGACCGACAGTCCGTTCACAGCGGGTCGACCGCTCACGTCAGGTCGTCGGCGTCGAGTCGGGACACGAGGCGACGGAGCCCGCCGTAGACGACGACCGACCCGACGACGACGGCGGCGACGGAGAGGTACTCGGCGAGACCGCCGCTGCCGATCGCCAGCCGCGCGGCGGCGTTGATCGGCCCGTTCGGGAGCAGCGCCGTGCCGCCGAAGACGAAGAGCACGCCGATCGAGTAGAGGAACTGCGCAGCGCGCCGCTCGGGCGTCAGGAGCGCGAGCGCGGCCCCGAGTCCGCAGATCAGGAGCGCGAGCGCCGCGACCAGCGCGAGGAGCGCGGGGACGTTCGCGACGCTCGTGCCGTTGAGTTCGAGCAAACCGATCCACAGGGCGGCCTGCACCGGCGCGAGTCCGGCCGCCGCGAGGAGTTTCCCGTCGACGACGTCGGTCAGCGAGGCGGGGGCGACCCGGAGCAGTTCGAGCGTGCCGCGGTCGATCTCCTCGGTCAGGGAGTCGACGGCGACCGAGCCCGAGATGAAGACGGGTAAGAAGAGCAACAGCGGGAGCAACACGGTGTACGTGAAGCCGAAGTACGGGCTCGACGAGGCCTCCGGCGGCAGTTCGAGCGGAAGCGAGTCCAGATACGCCGCTCTGTCGGCCCGTTCGGCCCGCTCGAACGAACGGATCACGTCGCGTAACTGGACGACGACGATGGTCGTCTGGACGTTCGAGTCGGGGGCGACCGCCCTGACGAATACCCGGTCGTCGCGCGTCTCCGCGATGAGCACCGCGTCGACGCCGGTCGCCCGGTACTCGTGGAACGCCCGCATCGCCGTCTCCTCGGAGCGGTAGAACTGCGCGTCGACGCCGCGGACCGCCCGCGAGGCGCGGATCAGGTCCTCGGAGGCGTCGCCGGTCACGGCGACGTCGACCTCGTAGCCCTCGACCTGCCCCGGGTCGTACAGCGAGACGAGGCCGACGACGAGGAACGAGGAGAACGCCGCGATGAACAGCTGTAGCGCAAGCGCCAGCAGGATCGTCTTCTCCTTCCGGAGGCTGCCGAACTCGCGGCCGGCGATCGTGAGGCGCGGATCCGTCCGCGTCCGTCCGCTCGCACCGGGCTGCGGAGCGGGTCGGTCGCTTTCGGGGCTCAACGCCTCTGTGCCGGAACCATCGCTTCCGTCCGTGCCCTCTCGGGCGTCGGATCCGTCACCCAAAGTAACTCACCACCGTGAGGTTGTAGGCGGTGTGAACGAGCACGCTACCGACGAACGCGACGGCGTACCACCGGACGTCGCGCATCGCCCCCAGGGCACTCAGTCCCGCCGTGACGACGTGGAGTGCGAGCGGTGCGAACAGCAGCCCGACCGCCGAGAACACGCCGATCCCCGAGGTTGCGAACGCGGCCTGCCCGAGCGCCAACTCGGGGAGCCCCACGACCTGGGAGACGGCGGTGAACTTCTCGCCGACGAAGAACCCGAGCCCCGAGAGCGCGCCGAGAACGAGCGCGACCCGTCCGACCCGCGGGAAGGTGCCGCTCTCGAAGGCGGCGTAGACGTGCAGGCTCTTCGCGACCTCCTCGACGAGCGCGACGACGAAGAGCAAAAGCGGCACGGTGAGCGAGACCGGCAACGCGAACAGCACGGCGACCGCGAGCAGTTCCGCGACGAAGACGAACGGGATCGACAGCCCCGAGAGGACCGCGACGTCCCGCGGCCGCGAGATCCGGGCGTCGAGCGCGTCGAGGAGCTTCAGCGGCACCGCCCGCTGGGTGAAGAGGTCCTCCTCGCGGTAGATGCCGATCCCGAGCAGGAACAGGACGCCCGCACAGAGGACGAACGGGGCGGTCGCGAAGGCGAACGCGCCGGGCGTCACCGACGCCAGCGGCTGGAGGTCCCGGACCACGAGCGTCAGCGGCGAGATGAGCGCGATCGGCGTGACGTTCGCGAAGATGGCCGGGACGAACGTGTAGGCCGTCAGGAAGACCGAGACCGTGACCGTGACGAACGTGAGTTCCTTGAACGACCGGGCGAACATCGCGCCGGCGAACGTCGCCGCGAGGAAGACCAGCGCGATCGGCAGCACGGCCGCGACGGCGACGACGCTCCCGCCGACGCCGAGCGCGATGAGGGCGGTGAGCGCGACCATCGCGGCCAGATACGGCAGCGTCTTGCCGGCCACGATGTCGCCCGGAGAGACCGGCGCGACGAGCAGCAGTTCGCCGCGGCGGTTGATGCGCTCGTTGAGCATCGTGCTGCCGTACGCCTGGACGACGAAGTTCATCGGAACGAGGAAGACGAACGCGAGCACGAGCGAGCCGAAGGGGAACGGCGGCTGGATCTCCGCCGGCGACCCGGAGCTTCCGCCGTTCAGCGGATTGATCCCGGAGAGCGCGGGCACGCCCAGGGGGCCGCCCCCGCCGGTCGTCGACGCGTCGCCGCCGTCGCCGGAGCCGTCGGCACCCCCGTCGCTGCCGCCGCCGGAGCCGTCGGAACCCCCGCTCTCGGCACCGACCACGCCGTCGGCGCCCCCGTCATCGCCGTCGGCGAGCGCCTCCGCCGGCAGCGTGTCGTCCCGGGAGACGTATTGGAGAACGGTCACGACGGGGAAGGCCGCCGAACCGTTCTCCGCTCCCCGCATCCGTTCGTAGTTGTACCGTCGCACCGACGAGCGGAGTTCCGAGAGCGCCGCACGGCCTTTTGGCGTGTCCACGGCGCGGAACGCTCCGTCGCGGACCAACACGTCGAGGTCGCCGTCGCGGAGCGCCTCGGGATCGGGTTCGCGGGCGTCGAGGGCGACGCTTCGCTCGACGGGTTCGTAGTACGGGCTCTCCCGATCGACGCCCACGCGGTAGACGTCTCGGTCGAGCGCGACGCCGCCCCCGAGCAGGCCGGCACCGAGGATCGATCCGGCCAGCAGGAGCGCCAGCACGCCGAGCGCGGCCGTCCGCCTGTCGACGACGCCCGCCGACCGCGACACCTCCCAGCGGGCGATTCGACGGATCGACGAGAGGTGGTCCCGAAGCGAGCGCTTCACCGCTCGCGTCCCCCGTCGGCGCGGCCCGCTTCCGACGCGTCAGTCGGCTGCCGTCCCCGCGCCGAACCCGTCTCCGGCGTCGCCCCGCTGGCGAGGTCGAGAAAGATGTCTTCGAGGCTCTGCTCTCGCGTGCGGATGTCGACCACCTCGCCGCCGTTCGCAGCGGCGCGCTCGCGGACGCGCTCGACGGCGTCCATATCGGGAACGACGCTCCGGTGGCGCTCGCTCCCGACGGCGTCGCTGTCGGTCGACCGCTCGGGGGCAGACCCCTCGACTGCGACGGTCGTGAACACGTGGTACGTCGTCTCGCCGTGTTCGGCGCGGATCTCCGGGACGGTTCCGCGGGCGATGATCTCGCCGCGGTTCATGATCACGATCCGGTCGCAGACGCTTTCGACGTGATAGAGGTTGTGCGCACTGAAGATGACGGTCTTGCCCCGGTCGGCGAGTTCGCGGGTGAACTCCAAGACGTAGTTCGTCGTCAGCGGGTCGAGCCCGGAGGCGGGCTCGTCGTAGATCAGGAGGTCGGGGTCGTTGACGAGCGAGCGGGCGATGGCGACCTTCCGCTTCATCCCCTTCGACATATCGCCGAGGCGTCGCTCCCTGTGTTCCAGTTCGAGGCGGTCCAGCGTGCGCTCGGTCCGCTCGCTCGCCTCCGACCGCGGCACGTCGTAGAGATCGGCGAAGAACCGAAGATATGACCGCGGCGTCATATCCTCGTAGAGGGGCGACTCTTCGGGAAGAAAACCCAGATTCCGGCGCATCTCCGGATCGCCGGCATCGCGACCGTCCACCTCGGCGACCCCGTCCGTGGGCTCGACGAGGCCCGAGAGCATCTTCAGCGTCGTCGTCTTGCCGGCGCCGTTCGGCCCGACGATGCCGAATATCTCCCCGCGATCGACGGCGAAGTCGCTGCCGACGACGGCGGGGAAATCGCCGTAGGTCTTGCGGAGGCCCTCGGCGCGTATCATCGTCATTGTCGAGCGCCAGGAATCCGGCGGAGATAAAACCTGACCACCGGGTATCGATTCTGATACGACCGCCTCTCCGGTGCCGCGGGAAACTGTGTTGCTTGTTGTCAAGACACAGTCGACAGTATCAAGTTCTCGACCGTGGAGATACAACCGAACGGAGGAAAGCGTGACCGAGGACGAGGGGGCCGACGAAGTGCCGAGGGCGGGCGAAAGCGACGCGACCGCGGACCGCCGCTCCGACTGGTCGGCCGTTCCTCAGGGGAGCGGGGGCGACGAACTCGACATCCCGCTCCCGTGGAACACCGTCTCCACGGCCGACCCCGACGCCGACGCGGCGGCGAGCGGCGAGGGAAGCGAGGAACCCCTCGACGACGCGGCATCGGACGGCGAGGCGGGGGCGACGGACGACAGTACCGCAGCGGACACTGCGTCTACGGGAGACGAGACACCCGCCCCCGACGGCTTCGAGGATCTGCGGTTCGTCGGGCCGAAGAGCGCGGCCGTCCTTCGCGACTCCGACGTGTCGCTGTCCGATCTCGTCGAGAAGCGGATCGGCTACCGCGACCTGACGGACGCGGGCGTCAACCCGGGTGTCGCCGCCAAGATCAGGCGCGAGCACTCGCTGTCGTGGTCGCTCGACGGCGGGGGATCGGACCTCGATCGCCGATCCACACAGGTCCGCGGGCTCGACGACGACGAGCGGGCGTGGATCGCGGCGTCGTCGGGGTGGTCCGAGGAGGAGACCGCTACCGAAACCGACGGCTCCGGAGAGGCGACGGACGCGGAGGCGGCCTGGCGAGCGCGGACCGGCGCGGACGCCCCCGCGACGACCGACGAAGAGAGTGTCGAAACGGACGGTGAGGCGGCGTGGCGGGAACAGGCCGGAGACCCCGCCGGGGCGGCTGCCACCGGCGGAGCGAATGCGTCTGAACGTGACGCGGAGACGGCCTGGCGCGAACAGAGCGTACCGACGCCGGTTACCGCGCTCGACGGGATCGACGACAGAGACGCCGCGGCGCTCCACCGGGCGGGAATCGGATCGATCCGACGACTCGCGACGGCCGACCCCGAGAGCGTCGCGGACGCGCTCGAACTCCGAGTCGGTCGCGTCGAAACGTGGTGCGAGCTCGCACGCGAACACGAATCCTGAGGGTCGCTGCTCGGGTATCCTGATTCGATCGCTCGACCAAAGAGAACTATTTACTCTTCGAGTAAATTTCCTGCCACTGAGAAAATGAGCTACTGAGCAGATAACTCACTGGTTTTCCGCGATCTGGTCGAACGCGTCGGATTTTACGTCAACAAAGATTTTATATAGATAGTCACCGCATACGAAACTATCGACGTTCCCCGTTACTGGCACGAGTACTCCGATGGCTACGAAAGAAAACTCCGCGCCGACCGACGCTGAATCGATCCAAAAGACCGTCAACGCCGTCCTCGACGCAGTCGCACGCACAGCCCCCGATGTCCGGAGCGGGCTTCCCGGCCGCCGCATCGCCGTCGAGGGCAAGAACCCCTCCGGCGAGGAGCAGAAGGCGGCGGACGTCTACGCCGACGAGCTCCTCTGTGAGCGCATCGGTTCGATCTCGAACGTCGGCGTCTACGCGAGCGAGGAGCGGGCCTCGGGCGTGGACGTCGGCACCGGACTCTCGGTCTGCGTCGACCCGCTCGACGGCTCGTCGAACCTCGAACCCAACGCCGCGATGGGGACTATCGTCGCCATCTACGACGACGACCTGCCGGCGTCGGGACGGGACATCGTCGCCGCCGCGTACGTCCTCTACGGCGCGACGACGACGATGATCGTCGCCCGGGCGAACAAGGAGACCGTCACCGAGTACGTCATCCACGACACCGGGGACTACCAGGTCGTCCGCGAGGAGTTGACGCTCCCCGAGGATCCCTCGGTGTACGGGTTCGGCGGGCGCGTCCCCCACTGGGTCGAGGAGTTCGAGGAATACGTCTCGGAGATCGAGTCGGACCCGTCGATGAAACTCCGGTACGGCGGCGCGATGATCGGCGACGTGAACCAGGTGCTCACCTACGGCGGCGTGTTCGGCTACCCGACGCTCACGAACGCCTCGGAGGGGAAACTCAGAGTCCAGTTCGAGGGCTACCCGGTCGGCTACATCCTCGAAAAAGCGGGGGGAGCCTCCTCCGACGGCCGGCAGTCGCTGCTCGACGTGGAGAAGGACGACCTCCACGCGCGGACGCCCGTCTACGTCGGCAACGAGGAACTGATCGACGACCTCGAAGCGGCGCTCGCGGACCGGTACTGACGCGCCCGGCACCCGCGTTCTGCACGGCTCTCTCAGACACCAATCCGACGCATACAACGAATATATAGTTTCTTCTCATTTTATATTAGGCTACAAAAAATACACACAGCGTCGTTTGGGGCCGACAGAATTGCACTCAGAAATTTTTGCACCTATATAGTTGTGTGATAAACAAACGGTTGTTTGGTCCCGGAACTACTCCAGCACGTGTGCCGTCTCGTAGTGCGTCCGGAACGCGAACCAGAGGCCGTGTCGGCCGGGGATCCGCTCCCGCGAGTCGCCGTCCGCAGAGCGCAGTTCGTTCCGGGACAGTTGCCACTCGAAGCCCTCGCCGTCGACGAGGGCGACGTCTCCCTCGTCGGTCTCGACGCGCTCGACGGGGCCCGGCGGCGCGTCGTAGACGGCGACGTCGTCCGTCGCGTCCAGCAGGGCGACGACGTCTCGATCTCCGATCTCGGCTTCGAGGACGCCGCTGTCGCTCTCGCGGAGGTCGTCGATGGAGACGACCCAGACCTCGTCGGGGTCGTCGGCGACGATGCCGTAGACCGAGGCCTTCTCCGGGAGCGGCCCCTCCTCGCGCCGGACTCCGGGCTGGACGATCTCCTCGCGGTTCCAGTAGTGCTCGAAGAAGTCGACGTTGCCGTCGTAGTAGGAGTAGTCGTACCCGTAGCCGGTGTCGGCGTCGAGCGCGAGGGTGTCCGGGTACTCGGCCTTCCAGTCGCCCCACTCGGTCTGGGTGACGGCGAACTGATCGAGGAACAGGTCGGGGTCCGATTCGAGCGTCTCCCCGCCGATCGGCGTCCCGGCGTGTTGGTCCCACAGCGTCTCGGTCTCCTCGTCGTACATCACCTTGTTGCCCGAGGCCAACAGCCCGGTGCTGCCGAACGTGCGGACGTCGACGTCGCCGCCGTCGGCTTCGTCCGCCCCCGACTCGTCGGCGTCTGCGTCCCCGCCGGTCGGGACCCGCCGATCGTAGAGGATCGGCGCGTTGCAGAGCGTGCAGTAGGTGAGACTCACGGGAACGCCGTCGAGTTCGGCGTTCAAAAGCTCGTGCGGGAACAGCACCCACCGCGGGACGGCGTAGGCCGTCCCGTCGATCTCGAAGCCGAAGACGACGTGGTCGTCTTCGAGGTAGGGCTCGGGCGTCTCGCCGTCGGATTCGCCGTCTCTTCGTGCCTCGGCATCCTCCGACGTCCCGCTCGCGTCGACGGCGTCGCCGGGCACGAACGTCGGCCCGTTCAGCGCGGCGAGGAACGAGCGGTCGCAGTTGCCCCACCGCATCCCCTGCATATCGAACTCCCGGGGCTCGCAGTCCAGCAGCCCGCCGACCGGCGGGAGGTAGGATCGGTACAACTGTAGCTTCCACTCCTCGAACCCGTCGAGCGGGTCGATCTCCTGCTGGGAGTACCACGTCTCCCACTCCACCCACGCGTGATCGGAGTCGAAGTCAGGATCCGCGAGGCTTGCCAGCGCGTCGCGGACGCCCGGCCAGCGGACCTCCGGAAGTTCCAGGTAGCGCGGGGGATCCCGGCTCCGCAGGACCGCCGGGAAGCCGAACTGCTCCCAGTCGTTCGCGATGCTGTCGATCACCAGCAGTTCGACGAGGTGCGGCACGACGCGCTCGTCGCCCTCCTCGGCCAGCGCCGCCACCGCCGTCGCGTGCACGTCGGCGTCGCGGACGAGCAGTTGGCTCGTCAACCACCGGAGCCGTTCCGCCTCGGTTTGGTCAGTCTGTGTCACGGTACCATATCTGACTGAAGCGATCGTGAAAACGGTTCCTCATCGTGGGCCCACCCACTCGCTCGGATGACCGACAACGGCGGCTATAAGTGATAGTCACACACAGTGGTATGCATATGCCTGACCGCGACAGCGATGCCGTTCCCGACGGCGGCGTAGCCCGCGCCGCACCGGCGAGAGACGCCCGGTCGGACTACCAGTACGTCTCCGAATCGGTCGAACGGCCGGACCTCGTGGACGCGCTCGAAACGCGCGTCGACGGCGAGGTCCGCTTCGACACCTACACCCGCCAGATGTACGCCACCGACGCCAGCGCCTACGAGGTGACCCCCATCGGCGTCGTCTTCCCGACGTCGACAGACGACGTCGCCGCGGTGGTCGCCTACTGCGCCGACGAGGAGATTCCGGTGCTGCCGCGCGGCGGCGGCACCAGCCTCGCCGGACAGACGGTCAACGAGGCGGTCGTCCTCGACTTCACGCGCCATATGGACGCGGTCCGCGACATCGACCCCGACGCCCGCGAGGCGCGGGTGCAGGCCGGGACGGTGCTCGCGACGCTCAACGACCGCGCCGCGGAGTACGGCCTGACGTTCGGCCCCGACCCGGCGGCCGGCAACCGCAGCGCCATCGGCGGGGCGATCGGCAACAACTCCACCGGCGCGCACTCGCTCGTCTACGAGAAGACCGACCACTACGTCGAGGAGGCGGAGGTCGTCCTCGCGGACGGCACCGTCACGACGTTCGGGGAAGTCGCCGTCGAAGACCTCCGCGAACGCGCCGACCCCGACGGCGACGCCGAGGCCCGAGTCGCCGCGGGCGTCGTCGCCGTCCTCGACGAGCACTCCGGGGAGGTCCACGAGCGCTACCCCGAGATGAAGCGGAACGTCTCGGGGTACAACCTCGATCGGCTCGTCGCCGAGGCCGAGGGCGAGTACGGCGAGGAGGGCGTCGTCAACCTCGCACGCCTGCTCGCGGGTTCGGAGGGCACGCTCGCGGTCGTCACGGCGGCGACCGTCTCGCTGGAGCCCGTTCCGGAGACGAAGTCGGTCGCGCTCCTGACGTACGACAGCGTCGTCGAGACCGTCAGCGACGTCGTCCACGTGCTGGAACACGACCCGGCGGCGGTCGAACTCATCGACGACGTCCTGATCGAGTTGGCCTCGAACACGAGCGAGTTCGAGGAGGTCGCCGGCAAACTCCCGGATCGCACCGAGGCGGCGCTGTTGGTCGAGTTCTACGCCGAGAGCGACGAAGCGGGGAGAGAGAAGGTGCGAGAACTCCTCGCGGATCGCGTCCCCGGCCGCGGCGAGGCGGACGCGGTCGGTGGCGACGAGCGCGACGGCGACGCGGATCGAGAGCACTACGCCTTCGACGCGCTGGAGGCCCACGACGACGAGGATCGAAAAGAACTCTGGAAGCTCCGGAAGTCCGGCCTCCCGATCCTCCTGAGCCGGACGAGCGACGCGAAGCACATCAGCTTCCTGGAAGACTGCGCCGTCCCGCCGGAACACCTCCCCCGGTTCGTCACGGAGTTCCAGTCCGTCCTCGAAGAGCACGACACTTTCGCCTCGTTCTACGCCCATGCCGGCCCGGGCGTCCTGCACGTCCGCCCGCTCGTGAACACGAAGTCCCAGACGGACCTCGACGCGATGGAGGCCATCGGCGAGGCCGTCACCGACCTCGTCGTCGAACTCGGGGGGTCGGTCTCGGGCGAACACGGCGACGGCCGCGCGCGGACCCAGTGGAACCGGAAGCTCTACGGCGACGACCTCTGGTTCGCGTTCCAGGACCTCAAGACCGCGTTCGACCCCGACTGGCTCCTGAACCCGGGGCAGGTCTGCGGCGACGTCTCGCTCACGGAGAACCTCCGCTTCGACCCCGAGTACGAGTTCGACGCCGGCTTCGACCCCGCCTTGGTGTGGGACAACGAGAACGGGATGCAGGGGATGGTCGAACTCTGTCACGGCTGCGGCGGCTGTCGGACACAGCAGTCGGAGGGCGGCGTGATGTGTCCGACCTACCGCGCGGCCGACGAGGAGATCCAGGCGACGCGCGGCCGGGCGAATATGCTCCGGCAGGCGATGAGCGGCGACCTCCCGGACGACCCGACCGACGACGAGTTCGTCACCGAGGTGATGGACCTCTGCATCGGCTGTAAGGGCTGTGCGAACGACTGCCCGAGTGAGGTCGATATGGCGAAGCTGAAGGCCGAGGTGACCCACGCCTATCACGAGGAACACGGCGGCTCGTTCCGCTCGAAGCTGTTCGCGAACGTCGACACGCTGGCGAAGGTCGGCAGCGCGTTCGCGCCGGTCTCGAACTGGGCCGCGAAGGTGCCGGGCGCGCGAACCGTGCTGGAGCGGACGATCGGCATCGCGAGCGATCGCACGCTCCCGACGTTCGAGCGCGAAACGCTGCAGGACTGGTTCGAGGCCCGCGGCGGCTCCCGCGTGACCGTCGGGGAGGCCGACCGCCACGCCCTCCTCCTCCCGGACACGTACACGAACTATAGCCACCCCGACGTGGGCAAGGCCGCGGTCGAAGTGCTCGAAGCCGCCGGGGTCCACGTCGACGTCGCGGACGTGACCGACAGCGGTCGACCGGCGTTCTCGAAGGGGTACCTCGACGTCGCACGCGAGACCGCCGCGGAAGCGGTCGACGCGCTCGCCCCCCGGGTCGAGGAGGGTTGGGACGTCGTCGTCGCCGAACCCTCCGACGCGGTGATGCTCCAGTCGGACTACGGCGATCTCCTCGCCGGCGACGACGTGGCGACCGTTCAGGCGAACAGTTACGGGGTCTGTGAGTACCTCGACACCTTCCGGCTCGACGAGGCGATCGACTTCGACGCGCCGGACCGCTCGATCGCCTACCACGGCCACTGCCACCAGAAGGCGACGAAGAAGGACCACCACGCCGTCGGCGTCCTCCGACGCGCGGGCTACCGCGTCGACCCGCTCGATTCGGGCTGCTGCGGGATGGCGGGCTCCTTCGGCTACGAGGCCGAACACCGCGCGATGAGCCAGGCCATCGGCGACACGCTCAAAGGCCAGGTCGACGACAGCGAGGCCGAGTCGGTCGTCGCCCCGGGCGCGTCCTGCCGGACGCAACTCAACGATCTCGGGGCGACCGTCGACCGCTCGCTGTTGCCCGACGGCGACATCGATAGAGAAGAGCCGCCGACGCCGATCGAGGCGCTGGCGGCGGGGCTGGCGGACGGACGGTAAGCGGGGCCGCGGCCGACGAACCGGCGCTCACTCTTTCTCGACTCCCGCGATTTGGATCCCGCGAGGGTTTATCAGCGAGGACGGGGCCAACGCCCCCGTGACGTAGGAACAGTCCCGCGCCGGGTCGCGGTCGCTCGGCACGCCGGCGCGGGTGACGAAGACGATAACGCTGGACGTCGTCGGCGTGCGGGTGCCGACTGTTCGCCACCACCGAGAGGCGTCAACGTCTCGTCGGATCCCGGGAGCCGCCGAAACAGACGACCGCTCACCCGCCGAGCGGCGCCGTGCCCCGGTAGAACAGCGCCGCGCCGAGGAGCGTCAGGCCGCCGACCAGGACCAGCGGCGGGGCGTAGCCGCCGGTGAACTCCCGGAGCACGTTCAGCGCGATCGGGATCGAGAACGCCGTCGTCGCCTCCGCGACCGTGAAGATCCCGACGATGGCTGTCGCGTTCGCCGGGCCGAACCGCTCGATGATGATGGGCGAGAACAGCGGTGCGACCGCGCCGAGGCCGACGCCGAAGCACACGACGAGCGCGTACATCGGGAGCGGCGTCGTCACCAGCGGGAGCGCAGCCATCCCGAGCGCCGCGAGCACGACGCCCGCGGTGAGGGTCACCCGCATCCCGATCCGGTCGGCGAACTCCCCACTGGCGACGCGCGCGGCGACGCTCACGCCGCCGACGATGCCGAACGCCGTGGCCGCGAGGGTTCGACGGATGCCGTTCGCCGTGAGGATGCCGACGAAGTCCGCCGAGAGCACGAAGTACCAGCTCCAGATCAGTGCGAACCCCGCGAGCGCGGCGAGGAACGACGGATCGGTCAGGTTCGACCGGAGCCACGCCGCGTCGACCGGCGAGACGTTCGTTCCCCGTCGTCCGGGAGGGCGGCGGTAGAGGAGGCTCGCCAGGAGGATCACCGCCGCCGTCGCGCCCCCGACCACGAGGAACGCGCCCCGAATCGACGTCCTGTCGAGGAGCCACACCCACACCGGCGGGAGGACGAAGACGCCGAGCCCGTTGCCGGTCATCGTGATGCCCATCGCCCGACCCTGGTACTCCTCGAACCACTGCGGGACGAGCGAGATGACCACGACGAACATCGCGCCCCCGGCCGTGCCGAGCAGCCCGAACGCGAGCACCAGCCCCGCGTAGGACGCGGTGATCTGCACCAGCCCGACGGCGACGGCGAAGACGGCACCCGCGGCGGCGACGACCGGGCGAAGCCGAACCCGCGCGACGACGACGCCGATGGCACCGCCCGCGACGTAAAACGCCGCCGTCGTGACCGAAAAGATCGACGAGACGCGAAGGCTCGCGAGTCCGAACGCGCTCCCCAGCGCCTGGGAGTACACGGTGAACGTGAAGACGATGCCCCAGATGAGCACGAGCAGGATCACGCCGAGCGCGACGATGAGCCAGCTAGTGAGCGAGTCGAGCGCGGAGTCGTGCACCTCGGTCATAGCAGTATATTCGAGAGCCGCACAGCCGAATCCGCGGTTGTGGGAGCGGCCGTTCGAGCGAAGCGTATCGCCAACGCCGCTTAGTGTTTTCTCTCGTCGACCGGTGAAAAACGCTCCCGGCGACAGCAGATATCATCGGCGTCACCCGGTTACTGTCGGGAACTCGGCGATCTGACCAAACTTTCATTAGTGTTTCACGGTAACTATGGATATGGCACTCGAAGGCCAGTCACGATACAGCATCGACGCCGACTGGAACAAACTCTATATCGACGGCGAGTGGATCGAATCCGAGAGCGGCGAGTCCACCCCCGTGGAAGACCCGTCCACCCGGGAAGTGGTCACGGAGGTACCCAGGGGAACAGAAGGCGACGTCGACGCCGCCTACGAGGCGGCCGTGGAGGCCCAAGCGGAATGGGGCGAACAACCTCCTGCGGCGCGAGAGGAACTCGTCCAGGGGCTCATTCACGCCCTCGACGAGCATCAGGAGGAGATCATCGAACTGATCACGACCGAGATCGGCGGCATCCACGGCGTCGGCGAGACGTCGGTCCAGATCACCCAGGACCACCTCGCGGAGGCCGCGACGCTCCCCCGGCGGATGAAAGGCGAGACCGCGGCCTCGAACATCCCCGGCAAGGAGAACATCGTCTACCGCGAACCCGAGGGGGTCGTCACGGTCATCTCCCCGTGGAACTTCCCGCTGAACCTCACGGCCCGCGCGCTCGCGCCCGCGGTAGCCGCCGGAAACTCGGTCGTCGTCAAGCCGGCGACCGACGCGCCGATCATCGGCGGACTCGTCTGGGCCCGACTGGCCGAGGAGGCGGGCTTCCCGGACGGCGTGATCAACGTCGTCACCGGCAAGGGCTCCGAGATCGGCGACCACATCGCCAGCCACCCCGACAGCGACGTCGTCGCCTTCACCGGTTCGACCGAGGTCGGTCAGCACGTCGCCGGTCTCGCTGCGGAGAACCTCGCGGTCCCGGCGATGGAACTCGGCGGCAACAACGCCCACATCGTCACCGAGGACGCGGACCTCGAGCAGGCGATCGACGCCGCAGTGTTCGGGTCGTTCATCCACCAGGGGCAGGTCTGCATCTCGATCAACCGTCACATCGTCCACGAAGCGGTGTACGACGAGTACGTCGAGCGACTCACCGAACGCGCGGAGGCGCTCCCCGCCGGCAGTGCTCACGACGAAGTCGTCCTCGGGCCCATCATCAACGAGTCCCAGCGCGATCAGATGCTCAACTACGTCGAGGAGACGATCGAGGCCGGCGCGACGCTCGAAACCGGCGGCGAGACGGTCGAACTCGACGGCGTCGAGGACTCGCTGGTCGTCAGGCCCACGGTGCTCTCGGACGCCACGAACGATATGTCGGCCGCGTGTAACGAGCACTTCGGCCCCATCGCGCCCGTGATCCCGTTCTCGGACGTCGACGAGGCGGTCGAGATGGCGAACGACACCGAGTACGGACTCGCCGGCTCGGTCCACGCCGGCGACATCGGGACCGGGCTCCAGATCGCCAAGCGGATGGACACCGGCAACGTCCACGTCAACGACCAGGGCATCAACGACGAGGCCCACGTCCCCTTCAGCGGCACGAAGGCCTCCGGCCTCGGCGGCTACAACTCCACGGACTTCCTCGACGAAGTGACCGAGAAGAAGTGGATCTCGCTGCAGCACGAACCGCGTGAGTTCCCGTTCTGAGATGGTGGACGGGACGGTCTGTATCGTCACCGGCGGGGGCAACGGCCTCGGACGGGCCGCCGCCCACGAACTCGCTGGCCACGGCGCGCGCGTCGTCGTCAACGACCTCGGCTGCGAGGTCGACGGCTCGGGGAGCGACGCCTCAGTCCCCGAGGACGTCGCGAGCGAAATACGCGACCGCGCCGGAACCGCGACCGCCCACCACGGCGACGTGAGCGACTTCGAGTACGCCGAGCGCCTGATCGCGGACACCGTCGAGGAGTACGGCCGCGTGGACTTCGTCTGCAACTTCGCGGGCGTCCTCCGCGACGGGATCAGCTACAAGCTGAGCGAGGAGGACTGGCGCGACGTCATCGAAACGAACCTCACCGGTCAGTTCGCGCCGCTGCGGGCCGCCGCGAAGCACTGGCGGGAGGCGAGCGAGTCGCAGGACGGCTTCGACCGACAGCGCTCGTACCTCGCGGTCAGCGCCGGTGCGGCGCGCGGGAGCCTCGGGCAGGCGAACTACGCCGCCGCGAAGGCGGGCGTCCTCGGGACGGTCCGCTCGGTATCGAACGAACTGGTCCGCTCGAACGTCCGGGTGAACGCCCTGGTACCGAACGGCTACACGCGGATGACCGAGACGGTGCCCGAGGAGCACCGGCCGTACACCGAGTCGGAGATGCCGCCCGAGAAGGTCGCCCCGCTCGTCGCCTACCTGGCGAGCGAGGCGGCCGAGGACATCACGGGCTGCACGCTGTACGCCGGCGGCGACCGCGTCGGGGTCTTCTCCGATCCGACGATGGAGGCAGTCGGCGTCTGTCCCGACGGCTGGACGCTCGAGTCGCTCTCGGAGCACTTCCGCGAGGACGTCGCGGGCGACGTCGAACTGAGCCGGACGGAGAGTTACCTGTAAGACGGGCGCTCGCTGTCGTCACTCGCCGGTTCGGAACCGACGCTCGCGCCGAAAGGCATCTTTTATCACGGATTCCGCCGATGGTTCCCGTATGCGATTCGTCCGCTACGACGACAATCAGCTCGGACTGCTCACAGAGGACGGAACCGGCGTCATCGACCTCTCGGACCGTCTCGGACTCGACGGCGACGAACCGCTCGTCGAGTACATCGACGGCGACTACGACGCCGCCGAGTACGAAGACGAAGACCCCGACTACGACGTCGACGACGTCGAGGTCGGGTCGCCCGTCGGCCGGCCGGGCAAGGTCATCGCCGCGCCGCTGAACTACGAGAACCACATCGAGGAGGCCATCGCGGACAAGGACATCACCACAGAAGAGTGGTTCTCGATCAAGGACAAGGGCTACTTCCTGAAGGCCCCCTCGAGCGTCGTCGGCCCCGACCACGGGATCGAACTCCCGTTCGAGGACCGCCGCACGGACCACGAGATCGAACTCGCCTTCGTGATGGGCGAGGAGGCCAAAGACGTCTCCGCCGAGGAGGCCTGGGACCACATCTTCGGCTACACGATCCTGCTCGACATCTCCCTGCGCGGCGATCAGGACCGCTCGAACCGGAAATCCTACGACACGTTCACCGTCATCGGTCCGTGTGTCGTCACGGCCGACGAGATCGACGACCCCCAGGACCTCCAGATGGAACTGCAGCTCAACGGCGAGCGCCGCCAGTACGAGAACACCGGCGATATGGTGTACACCTGCGCGGACGTCGTCCAGTACGCCTCTCTCGGCGCGACGCTGGAAGTCGGCGACGTCATCACCACGGGAACGCCCGAAGGCGTCAGCGAACTCCACGACGGCGACACCATCGACGCCGAAATCGAAGACGTGGGCTCGATGACCGTCGACGTTACCGGCCGCGACGTCTCCTACGCGGACGCCAACGTCACGAAAGGCGGCCAGGAGTAGGGTCGCTCGCGGCCTGGCGCATCGACGGATCACCGACGGACTGCCGCCGCTTCGTTCTGACGGGCCGGTTCGACCCCCGTCGTTCGGCCCGTCGCACGCGGTCCGAAAGGTAGGCTTAAGAAAGCCGGTGACGTACGACGTGGCAATCGATGTCACTGCTCGAAGTAGATTCGATAGACGTCGCGTACGGCAACGTGCAGGTCCTCTGGGACGTGAGCCTCTCCGTCGACAAAGGCGAGACAGTGGCGTTGCTGGGGGCGAACGGCGCGGGGAAGACGACGACCCTGAAAACGATCTGCGGGGACCTCGTGCCGATGGAGGGAGAGGTCCGGTACGACGGCGAGTCGATCGGTGACCTCCCCCACGAAGAGGTCGTCGCGAAGGGCGTCGCCCACGTGCCCGAGGGACGGGAGGTGTTCACCGAGAGCACAGTCCGTGAAAATCTCGAACTGGGATCGTACCTCGACCGGAGCGGGATGGACGACCGTCTCCAGCGGGTCTACGACATCTTCCCGCGGCTCGAAGAGCGGGCGAAACAGCAGGCCGGGACGCTTTCGGGCGGCGAACAACAGATGCTCGCGATCGGTCGCGGCCTGATGAGCGATCCGGACCTGCTCCTCCTCGACGAGGCGAGCCTCGGCCTCGCGCCGGTGCTCGTCGACGACGTCTTCGAGGCCATCCAGCGGATCAACGACGAGGGAACGACCGTCCTCCTCGTCGAGCAAGACATCTACAACGCGCTCCGCGTGGCCGACCGCGGCTACGTCATCCAGACCGGCGAGATCTCCCTGTCGGGGACTGCAGAGGAACTCGCCCAGGACAAACGCGTCGAAGAGTCGTACCTCGGCGCGTAGGTCCAGCGGAGTTCGGTTTTTCTCGGCACGAGATAAAAAGCGCGAGCAAAGCGCGAGCCCGGGCCGACTCAGTCGCGAGCGGCGTCGGTCTCGACCGTCTCCTCGACCAGATACTGCTTGATGAGTCCGTAGAGTCCCGTCGGGAGGAAAATGATGAAGAGGATAATCAGGATCCCCTCGACCGCCGAGGAGAACCCGCCGACGATCGCCGAGAGCCCGTTGTCGAGCAGCAGGAACAGCGCGGACCCGAAGATCGGGCCGGCGAACGTTCCCATCCCGCCGAGGATGACGATGACGAGGGAGTCGATCGTCCACGTGACCGCGAGCGTCGACTGCGCGTTGATGTACAGCGTGTAGTGACCGTACAGCGCGCCGGCGAGTCCCGCGAAGAACGACGAGACGACGAAGGCGTACATCTTGTACTTCAGCGGGTTGACGCCGAGACTGCTCGCGGCGTCTTCGTCGTCGTGGATGGCCTTCATTCCGAGGCCGGTCGGACCGCGGACGATGAGATACGTGATCACGACGGTCAGGATCGTCGCGACGAGCGTCAGGAAGAACATCGTATCGCCGTGCGAGATCGCCTCGCCCAGCGAGAGGTCGCCCTGCACGTAGTAGCCGGTCGCGCCGCCGGTCAGGTCCCGACGGTCGAGCATCACGAGTTCGATGACGGCCGCGAGCGCGAGCGTCCCGATGGCGAAGTAGTGGCCGCTCAGTCGGAAGATGACCGGGCCGATGACGAGCGCGATGAGCGCCGACGCGACCGCGCCGACCACGACCGCCGGAATGATCGGCAACTGGACCGACGCCGGAAAGCCCGCGGCCGACGGCGTCGTCAGCCACGCGGAGACGAACGCGCCCATCCCGAAGAACGCGGCGTGCCCGAGCGAGATCTGGCCAGCGTATCCGGCGAGCAGGTTCCACGAGACGCCGAGCATCACGAAGACGAGCCCCGTGAGGACGAGCCCCGTCAGCGAGTCCGTCGTGGTGAACGGCACGGTCACAAGCCAGAGCACGGCGAGGACGCCGAGCCCCTGCACGCGGCGGTCGGTCGCCAGCGACTCGCCCGGTGCTTTTTCGAGCAGCGCCATCACTCACCACCCCCGGAGCCACCGAACAGGCCCTCGGGTTTGACCAGCAGGACGGCCAGGAAGATGAGCAGGCTCACCACGTTGCGGTAGCCGCCGCCGAGGTACAGGGCCCCGAGGTTCTCGGAGACGCCCAGGACGAGACCGCCCACGAGCGTGCCGAGGACGCTGCCGACGCCGCCGAGAACGACCACGGCGAACGTCTTCAGCAGGTAGGACCACCCGACGTAGGGATCGATCGGGAACAGCATCGAGAGCAGCGCTCCGGCCGCGCCGGCGAGCGCCGTCCCGATACCGAGCGTGATGACGTAGATCTGATCGGTGTCGATCCCCATATACTTCGCGGCGGTCCGGTTCTGCGCGGTCGCGCGGATCGCCTGTCCCGTCTTCGTGTACTGCAGGAACGCCCAGGTGAGGACGATGAGCAGCACGCTGACGACGAACGTCACCGTCCGCGGGAACGACATATACGCGAGGCCGATGTCGATCCCGCTGCCGGGGAGTCCGATGTCGGCCGTCCGGGCGTCGCCGCCGAGGATGACACGGCCGAGGTTCTGCAGGATCAACGCGAGACCGAAGAGCACGATGATCGGTTGTTCGAGCCCCTCGTCGACGACGTGCTTCAGGAGCACCTTCTGCAGGAGGACGCCGAAACCGAACATCAGTACCATCGCGAGCAACATCCCCACGAGGGGGGTGATCCCCGTCGCCGTGAAGACGAGAATCGCGATGTACGCCCCGACCATCAGCATGTGGCCGTGGGCGAGGTTCACGATGTCCATAATCCCGAAGACGAGCGACAGGCCCAGGGCTGCGAGGGCGTAGATGCCCCCGAGTAGCAGCCCGTTCACCACTGATTGGGTGAGAAGGTCGGTTGCGACCATCTTAGGCGTGGCTGCTGACGTTCGTCCGACCGGTCATCGCTCGCTCCACGGCGGGATCGGGTATCGGAAGTCGACCGCGCGCTCGGAGTCGGTGTCCGGGTACGCGAGGCGCTGTGCGCCGTCCCACCACTGGCCGGTCGGCGCGGTCAGCTCGCCCTCCGCGGGCAGCCCGTTCTCCTCGAAGCTGAACGAGCCGATCACGGTCTCGAAATCCGTATTTCGGAGCGCGTCGCGGATCGCGGTGGGCTCGACGGAGCCTGCCGCCTCGACGGCCTGCTGGGCGACCTGCGTCAGGTTGTACGAGCCGCCGACGTTCGCGGGCATATACTCGCTCTCGACGTCGTACTCGTTGAAGAACGACTCTCGGAGCGCGGCGTTGCCGTTGCCGGTGAGTCCCGGCACCCAGCCGGGACACATCAGCGCGTAGGCGCCGTCCTGGCCGAGCGCCGACCACCATGCGGAGGGGTCCGCACCGCGGACGAACTTCAGCATCTTCGGGGCCCAGTTGTTGTCGCGCATCTGGTTGACCGCGGTGATGCCGCCGCCGGGCGTCGGGTTCGACAGAAGCACCTCGACCTCGTTGCTCTGTGCCTGCGAGATGAGCGTCGAGAAGTCCGAGGAACCGATCTCGAAGACCTCCCGCATCACGACCTCGTAGCCGGCTTCCGTGAGCGTGTCCTCCCAGTACTGAGCCTGCTCTTCGCCCCAGCCCGAGTTGGGCTCCCAGATGCCGACGTTCGTCGGCCGCTCCTCCTCGGGGATGAGTTCGAGCGTTCCGAGCGTCGAACGGGCGACGTCTCGGGACTTCGGGAACGGCGCGAAGGTCCACTCGTAGTTGTCGTTTCGGTGCGGTGCCTCGTAGGCGAACGCGATGCCCAGGAACGGAAGCCCCTGGTTCTCCGCGAAGGCGCTTCCGGCCGTGACGAGCAGGCTGGAGAAGCTCCCCCAGATCATATTGACGTCGTTGTTGCTCACGATGGCCTGGAGCTGCTCGCGGAGCGTCTGGGCGTCGCTCTCGTCGTCGCGGAGGACGAGTTCGACCTCCCGATCGAGTTCCTCGTTCATCCGCGCGACGCCGAGTTCGTAGCCCCGCCGGAGGTCCTGCCCGAGCGAGGAGAAACTCCCCGTTTCCGGGACCGTCCCGGCGATTGTGAGCGGGGTCGTGTCGCCGCCGCTGTCCCCGCCACTGTCGCCGCCGTCGTCTCCGCTGTCGCCGCCGTCGCCACCGCTGTCACCGCCACTGTCGCCGCCGTCGTCTCCGCCCCCGCCGCCGAGCGTACAGCCGGCGAGACCGGTGATCGCGAGCGTACCGGTCGCTCCGGCACCTTTCAGATACGTTCGTCGTCGAATCGAGGTGTCATCACGAGCCATACCGTGTGACACAATAATTATAATGGAATATAAAAGTGTATGGTCCAAAGCCGGGTCGGTTACGATGCAGATATCGGTCGGTAGCAGCGTTGAAAACGCCGTTTCGCGGGGGAGATCCGACAGACAGTCTCAGGAAGAGGGTTCGGCCTCGGCGTAGAGGTTGAACGCCTCGAAGACCGGCCGGTCCGTCATCGCCAGCAACGTCGCCTCGCCGTCGGGTTCGTGGTGGTGGATCTCGTCCGGCGGGACGATGAAGATGTCCCACTCGCCCCACTCGAAGGCCTCGTCGCCGATGTGGGTGATGCCCTCGCCGTCGATGACGAAGAACACCTCGGTCATGTTGTGGAAGTGCGGGTCGGTGTCCTCCTGCATCAACTGGGCGCGGAACGACATCGTCGGGAACAGCGGCGGTTCGCCACTGGCGGGGTTGACGTACGAGAGGCTGTAGCCGTCGTTCGGGTTCGGGTCGTTGTTGTCGGCGCGCTGGTGCAGCGACTCCACCATCTCCTCCCACTGGAAGCGATACGGCGGCGTGGGCTCCTGGTTCCCCTCGAATGGACCGGGGATCCCGTCTTCCTTCAGGTCCTCCTGCGCCCGCCCGCGGCCGTACTGGGAGGCCCAGTACCCCTGGCTCTTCGTGACCGGCTGTCGTTCGAGTTCGTGGTACTCGAAGGTGTTCTTGGCGTTCAGCGAGTCGAGGACGAGCGGGAGGTCGAGCACGTCGAGCCACGCGGCGGTTTCGTCGCTCTCGTTGACGTGGTCGTGCCACTCCCACTGCGGCGTCGTGATAAGGTCGTTGTCCTTCATCGGGAACTCCTCACCCGCGACGACCGTCTTCATATCCTCGTGGCCGTCGATGGTAAAGCGCAGGGCGTTCGCCCCGTGGCGGTGCGACGGCGCGGTCTCACCCGGCGAGACCGTCTGGATCCCGACGTAGATCGTGTTCGAGATCGCGTTCGCCGTGTTGATCGGGACGGCCACTCGTCGCTGGAACCCCGGCGGCAGGTCCGCGATCGGAACGTCGCGTTCGATCGCGTCGATGGACTCCTTGATGTCCTCCCACTTCCAGATGTCCGCCTCCGGGTCGTCGAGGACGGTACCCATCTCGTCTTCGACTTCCCAGAGTGGACGGAGGTCGTGCTCCTCGAGGATGCTCCGTGTATCGGAACTCATCTCTAGGAGTTCCTCTGGCTCTTGCTGTGCCATACATAATTGTTCGTAAAACTCGATAATAAGTGTGTTGGACGCTCGCACCCCACAGAACGCCGGAGTCGTCGCTAGCACCCGTTTTGCGCTTCGAAATCGACGCCCACGGCGACGCGCTCGCCTTACGCGGTGGCTTCGGCGGTCTCTGTGGCCTGCGCCTCGAAGACCTCCTCGGTGGTGAAGATAGACCGACAGTCCTCACACACCATCTGTCGTTGAATGGCGTACTCCCAGAGCTTCCCGCCACAGTTCAGACAGTCGAAATGCGCCTCGACGAACGGATCATTGGTCGCGTACGGGTTCTCGAACTCCGCCATACGACGAACTACTCGCGTAATTCCTAAAAGCGTATCGCCGGACCCGTCGTGCCGGCCAGAGATTTATATGCAATACCGGAACCAGACGGTCCGTGATTTGAAAGCCGCCCCGCGTCGGGTCGCGACTGTCCGGCACGTCGACGCGGGGAGACGGCGCGGGCGAGCGCGTCGTCGCGGGCGGGTGCCGGCTGTTCGCCGCAGTTCGACGGTCGTGAATGATCGACAGTGGTCCGTGGCCGTCGGGACGACGACGCCACTCCGGTCGGAGTCGACAAAAACCGTCCCGTCGTCGATTCGGTTACTCCTCGGCGTACTCGACGAACTTCGAGTGTATCTCCTCGGGGATTTCGACGGCGCCGCCACCGCCGGTTTCGGCACAGACGCGCTGCTCGTACCCCGAGAACGCGAGCGTGTCGCCGTTGTACGCCTCGTACTCGAACCGGACGGCGCGCGTGCTGGGGTCCGGCGTCAGCGTCATCCGGACATCGTCGCCCGCGTGGAGTGGGGCTTTGAATTCGAACTGCATATCGACGAGCGGGAATCCGAAGTCGTAGTTCTCCGTGAGCTCCCAGAACGGGAATCCGATCTCCTGCATAAACATATCCGAGGTCTCGTGGAGCGCGTCCACGATGCGGGGGTAGTGAGCGATGCCGTGTGGATCGGTGTCCGAGAACCGGACCGTCCAGGTGCGTTCGTACATTATCGTTCCTCAAGTACGACCAGCGCGTCGAGCGCTATCACTCCATCGGTCGTCGCAAGAACTGGGTTGACGTCGAGTTCGGCGATCGGCTGGTCGACGACCAGATCGCCGACGGCCGCGATGGTCTCGGCGAGGCTCTCGACGTCCGCAGGATCGCTGCCCCGGTAGCCCGAAAGCAGGGGCGCGGACTGTAACTCCTCGATCATCGCTCGGGCCTCGCGGCCGTCGATCGGGGCGATCCGGTGGCTGGTGTCCTCGAATATCTCCGTGAACACGCCCCCCAGTCCGGTAAGCACGACCGGGCCGAACGATGGATCGCGAACCCCGCCGACGATCACTTCGGTCCCCCGCTCCAGATCCATCGCCGCCTCGACGAGGACGTCGGCAGCGACACCGCGCTCGTCGGCGGCGTCGAGGACGGCCGTCGTGGCCTCCCGAACCGCGTCCGGGGTGTCGAGTCCGACGGCGACGCCGACGCCGCCCGCCCAGTCGCTCTTGTGCGTGACGTCCGGCGACGAGACCTTCACGACCACCGGATAGCCGATCTCGTCGGCCGCCGCGACCGCCTCGTCTGCGTCGGCACAGACCTCGAAGGCGGGCGTGTCGATACCGACCGACGCGAGGAGCCGCTTCCCCTCGGCCTCGGTCAGCGTGTCCCTGCCGTCTTCGCGAGCGGCAGCGATCGGTTCCGGGAGGGTCTCACTCATCGGCGGTCACCGCCTCGTCCGCGTTGGTCCCTGCCTGAAGTTCGCCGCCGTCGGTGACGCGATCGTCCTCGCGCAACTGCGCGTAGCGGGCCAGCGCACCGGCGGCGTCGGCGGCGCGTTCGGGCGTCTCGAAGAACGGGACGCCGACGTCTCTCAGCGCTTGGCGCTCGTCTGCCAACGCCTCCTCGATTCCCTCGGTCGCGAACAGGACGGGTTTGCCGACGCGTTCGGCGAGGCCGTCGAGTTCCTCGATCGGGAACCCGATCGCCGCCTCGAACAGTTCGTACACGAGGACGACGTCGACGCGGTCGTCCTCGGCGACGGCCGTCACGACCTCCCCGAACTCCGGCATCGGACGGCCCGTGTCGACGGGGTTGTCGGCGTAGGTGATCCCGGGGAGGATCTCGTCGACGCGCTCCTGCGTCTCCTCGGTGAGCTGTGGGAGCCGCCCACCGGCGCGCTGGATGCGGTCCGTGATGATGATCCCCGGCCCGGCCTGGGCGGTGACGACGCCGACGTTCGGACCGTCGGGCGTCGGAGAGTCTCCGAGCGCCGCGGCGGCGTCCAGGAGGTCGTCGGTGGCGTCGACCGTCGGGACGCCGTACTGGGCGAAGCCGGCGGTGTACAGTTCGTGATCGCCCGTGAGCGCGCCCGTGTGCGACTCGGCGAAGTCGCCGACGTCGGACTGCCCGACCTTGTACGCGATCACCGGCGTGTCGCTCTCCCGGCAGGCTTCGAGCAGCCGTCGGCCGTCGTCGGTCCCCTCGACGTGGAGGACGATCGCGTCGGTCTTCTCGTCGCCGTCGAAGTACTCGATCGCCTCGGCGAAGCCGACGTTCGCGCGGTTCCCGAGGCCGACCTCCGCGGAGACCCCCCTGCCCTGCCGCCGGGCCTGGAACGCCAGCACGAGGCCGACGCCGCCGCTCTGGGCGACGACGGCGACGTTGCCCGCCGGGATCTCCTCGGCCCCGCTGGCGAACGAACACCGGAGGTCGAGTGCGGGGACGATGAACCCGCTGGTGTTCGGGCCGAGCAGCGAGATATCGTACTCGTCGGCGACGTCGACGATGGCCGTCTGCAGCGCCTCGCCCTGCTCGCCGGCTTCGGCGAATCCGCTGGCGTAAATGACCGCCGCGCCGATCCCCGCCTCGCCGCACTCTTCGAGCACCTCCGGCACTGCAGGTCCGGGAACGCAACAGAGCGCCAGGTCGACGTCGCCGTCGATTTCTGTCACCGACGAGACGAACCGCGACCCGAACAGTTCCCCCGTGGCCGACGGGTTCACCGGATACACCGGTCCGTCGAACCTCGCGGCGTTCGCCATCGCCTCGTATCCGATCTTTCCCTCGGTCGCCGACGCGCCGACGACGGCGATTCCCGAGGGGTCGAAGAGCTGTCTGAGAGTCACGGTCTCACATATAGCGAACACCATCAAAGCGTTTTCCCCCGTGACCGATGCCGTTCGACGGCCGACAGCAAGGTCGGAAAGGCCTCCGAAACCGGAGGCGGTCTCGGGGACGCCCCCGGCCCTGTCCGGGTGTCCCGTGGTCGGAGGCCGCTCCGTGGACAGGGCCGCTCCGTTCCCGAAGCCGCTCGCGTATTCCGTAAGTTTATCATCGTGGCTTGGATATCGATCGATAATGACGTTATTGGAAGGACGAGGGCTGACGAAGAAGTTCGGCGGGGTCGTCGCCATCGAAGACGTCTCTTTCACTGTCGAGCGCGGCGAGGCCGTCGGGCTCATCGGTCCGAACGGCGCCGGGAAGAGTACCCTGTTCCGGACGATCACCGGCGTTCACCCGCCGACCGAAGGACAGGTGTTCTTCGACGGCGAGGACATCACCGGCGAGTCCCAACACGAGATCTGTCACCGCGGCTTAGCGAAGACGCACCAGATCGTCCGCCCCTTCGGGAGCCTCTCGCTCATCGAGAACGTCGCCGTCGGCGCGTCCTTCGGCGGGCGAACGTTCGACGATCCCAGAGAGCGCGCGGCGGAGATGCTCGAGTTCGTCGGCCTCGAAGAGCAGATGCACGCCGACACGGGCGAACTCAGCGTCGGGCAGCTCAAGCGGCTCGAAATCGCGCGCGTGCTCGCGACCGACCCCGAGATGGTGCTCTTCGACGAGGTCGCCGGCGGACTCGACCCCGAGGAGACCGAGGGCATCATCGACCTCGTCGGCGACATCATCGACGAGGGGAAGACGGTGTTCCTCATCGATCACGTGATGCGCGCGCTGATGAGCGTCAGCGAGCGCGTGATGGTGCTCGACAACGGGAAACTCATCGCCCAGGGGACGCCCGAAGAGATTCAGAACGACGACCAGGTCATCGAGGCGTACCTCGGCGAGCACGCCGGGAAGGACCTCTCGGACGCGATCGCCGAGAGCTGAAACCGCCGCTGACCGGAGGGGTCCCGCTCGCAACCTACCGCTTGCCGGCGAAGTCCACGAACGCGGCGATCTTCTCGCTCGCGTCCTCGGTGACGCTCGATCCGTGATACACCAGGCCGACGTCGAACTCGTAGTCGAGCAGTCGCGAGAGCGACTCGTCGGCGGCCGCCAGGTCCGCCGAGTAGTGCGCCGTCGGGAGAACGAAGTGTCCCGCCGGGAGCCCGCGGGCGTCCGACCCGAACAGCGCGTCGCCGAGGACGGCGACGCCCGCGGCTTCGTCGACGAGCGCGTGGTGCGCTGCGGCGTGGCCTGGAACGTGGACGGCCGTGAACGCCCCCACCTGATCGCCGTCACCGAAGCGGTGGTCCACTGCCACGTCGACGTCGACGCCTTCTGGCACCCACGTCTCCAGGTCGAAGCGCTCGACGAGACCGGCGAGGCCGCCCACGTGATCCGGATCCCCGTGGGTGATCACGATCCGCTCCGGCGCGATCCCGAGCGAGTCGAGGGCGTCGGCGACGACGTCGACGGTGTCCTCGAAGCCGGCGTCGACGAGTGTCGGCGTCTCGCCGTCGAAACAGAAGACGCGCCACCGGGCGTCCGGTGCCCTCCGCACGGTGATGTCGTAGACGTCCGGTGCGATCTCGGTGACGGGCAGATCTGGATCTGGCATCGTTTCTCGATACGCCGTCGCCCGTGTTAAAGGGTACCATCGACCCCGAACCGATTCGGCGCGTGATTCGCCGACCGCGCACGCATCGACATTCCTATTGTGGATCACGGTGACACGACGGACACGAACGATGACAGATGGAATCCCGGCGCGGGCACGCGGGGCGCTCCCGATCGATCCCTCCTGGCTCGCTCTCCCCGCGGGCGTTCTCGTCGCCGGCGCGGTTCTCCAGTTCGCGCCCCTGTCGGCCGAGGCCGCTCGGATGCTCGCGATCACGCTGTTCTGTGTCGCGATGTGGATCGGGTCGCCGGTCGATCCGTGGTTCACCGCGCTGATCGGGATCGGGCTGATCGGCGTGGGGTTCTCGGCCGAACTCGCGCTGACCGGGTTCCAGTCGCCCGCGACGTGGCTGGTCGTCGTCGGTCTCCTCGTCGGCGAGGCCGCGACAGCCAGCGGACTGGCCGGTCTCGTCGAGCGGACCTCGCTGCACCGGATGCCCGACCGCATCGCCACCGACGCGGTCGCCGTCTACCGGTACCTGCTCGTCGTCCTCTCGGTCGGCAGCCTGGCGCTCGCGGTCCTGGTCCCCTCGTCGCTGGTGCGGGTGCTCATCCTCGCGCCGATCCTCAAGTCGCTGGGCGACCTGTTCACCGAGCGGAGCCCGAAGATCGGGATCTTCCTCGGCCCGCTCTTTGCCACCTACTACGGCGCGTCGGGCGTCCTGACCGGGTCGCTCGCGAACATCATCGTCACCGGACTCGTGGAGTCGAGCGGCGGCCCCGCGATCACCTGGACGGAGTGGACCCTCTGGATGGGCCCCGTGATGGGGATCGGTCGCGTCGTCGTCGTCGTCGCCGTCACGTACCTCCTCTATCGACCCCGGGACCGGAGCGCTATCGACGCCCCGGATCGGATCGAGTCCGTCTCCGCGTCGCCGCAGGAGCGGCGGATGCTTCTCTTCTTGCTCGTCGGCGTCGGGGTCTGGGCGACGGACTTCCTCCACGGGCTGCACCCGCTCTTCGGCGCGCTCGTCGTCGCGCTCCTGGCGTTTTCGCCCCGGATCGGAGTCATCGACCACGAGGCGATCGGCGAGACCGACTTCTCGATCCTCTTCTTCCTCGGCGCGATCTTCGCCATCGCCGAGGGACTCCGGCGGACGGCCTTCACCGACCTGGCCGCCGAAACGATGCTCTCGTACCTACCGAGCGACCCGTCGCTGCCGCTCGTCCTGCTCTTCGTCGTCGGCGTCTCGATGTCGCTCGCGTTCGTGATGGAGGGGATGGCGGTCGCGAGCGTGATCACGCCCGTGTTCGTCTCCTTCGCGAACAGCGCGGGAATCCCGCTCGTTCCCGTGGCGATGATCGAGAGCGTCGCACTGAACGCGTACTTCTTCCCGTATCAGTCGGCCGTGCTGGTCGCGATGCTCGGCCTCGGCGTCGTCGACACGATGGAACTGAGCCGGATGGCGGCGCTCTGTACCATCGCGACGCTCGTGTTTCTCCTGCCGATCCAGATCGCGCTGTTCGTCTTCCTGTTCTGACCTCCCGTCTCGTCGACCGGGAGCCGCACCCGTTCGGTCCCCTCAAGCGTCCCGTTTTGATAGTGAAAACGCCCGCTCGTCCGGTCGCTACGAGAAGTACTTCTCGACGAGGTCCTCGCGCTGGATCGTCCCCGTGTCGGTGCGGGGGAGCGCCTCGTCCGTTATCGCGTACGCCCGGGGGCGCTTGAAGTCGGCGAGGCCGTCGTGCTGGAGACAGTACTCCTCGAGGTCCTCCTCGGAGAGTTCCGCCCCCGTCTCGGTGACGACGACGGCCGTGACGACCTGCCCCCAGTCCTCGTCGTCGAGGCCGAAGACGCAGGCCTCGGCCACGTCGGGGTGGTTGCCGAGGACCCGTTCGACCTCCGCCGGGTAGACGTTCTCACCGCCGCTGTTGATCATGTTGTCGACGCGGTCGACAATGTAGAGGTATCCCTCCTCGTCGATTCTGGCCACGTCGCGGGTCCGGAGCCACCCGTCGAAGTAGGACTTCTCGGTCGCCTCCTCGTTGTCGATGTACTCGTGCGACATTCCCGGACCGCGGGCGATGATCTCCCCGCGTTCGCCGGCGTCGACGGTGGCTTCGGGGTCGGGGTCCTCCGAGAGCGGCGCGGTCTCGACGACGCGGATCTCCCAGGTGAACGATTCCTTTCCGATGGTGCCGGGGTGCTCCTCCTGGACGCTCGGGTGCGCGAAGGTGAGGTCCGGCCCCGCTTCGGTCATCCCGTAGGTGTTGTAGACGTGCTCCGAGAGGTGTTCGTGGGTCGCCTCGATGAGGTTCTCGGTGACGATCGCGCCGCCGGTGCGGATGTACGACAGGGAGTCGGAGTCGTACGGCGTCGCCGACTCGCGCTGGACGTCGTTGAGCGCCTTCAGTTGCGTCGGCACGGCGAGTAGCCCCGTGACCTCGTGGGTCTCGATGAGGTCCAGCGCCTCCTCGGGGTCGAACGCCGAGTGGAGGACGACCGTCGCGCCCGCGACGAAGTGCGGATAGAGCCACGCGTCGGTCGTGACCATGTGGTACCACGGCGAGGTGCACAGCGCCGTGTCAGTCTCGTCGATCCCGTGCTCCATAATGACCTGGACCGCGCCGTACCACAGCTGTTCCTGGTCGAACGCGACGGTCTTCGGGACGCTCGTGGTCCCGCTGGTGTGCAGCACGGCGCACTCGTCGTCCGCCGGGAGCGACTCGTCGAGGCTCGGGGCAGCCTCGTCGAGGACGGTCTCGTAGGACTCGACGGCCTCGTGGTCGACGTCGCGGTCGCCGGCGTGGATGGCGACGTCGAACGCGCCGCGGTCGAGGAGTTCGAGGGCGTCGTCGGCGTTGTGATCGTCGAAGATCAGCGCTTCGGCCTCCGCGGTATCGGCCATCTGTTGTAACTCGGTCACCGTCGCCCGGTAGGAGAGTTGCACCGTCGCGAGACCGCGCTTGTTTCCGGCCCACATCGACTCGATAGCGGAGAAGTGATTGATCGCGAGCACGGCGAATCGCTCCGCCCCGATCCGATCGGTGACGGCGTTCGCCAGTCGGGTGCTCCGATCGTCCAGTTCGGCGTACGTGAACGAGCGGCCGTCGTCGGTTACGAGCGCCGGCTTGTCCGGATGACAGCGGACCGAGCGCGCGAGGGCATCTCCTAGTTTCATAGTCTCGTGTTACGCATCACCAAGCCAACTGCAACATTAATTGTTTTGATCGGTGGTGCCGCTCTCACCCCGGTCGTCGCCGTCGCGGCGAATTTATCACCGGTCGGCCGGAACCGAGACAGTATGACACGAGTGCGCGACGGACTGGACGACCTACTCGCGTACGTCCGACCCACGTTTATGCTGCCTGCCGTCGGGATCTCGGTCGTCGGTGCCGCCTTGGCGCCCCTCTCCGAGTTCGCGTGGTCGGTCGCCGCGCTCCACGCCGGCACCGTGGGACTGGCGCTGTTCGTGGCTCACCTCCGGGACGGATACGTCGACGGCCACCGGCGCGGCGAGGAGACGCCGCGGCTCTCCGTCGCGGGGTTCCGGCGAGGGATCTGGGCTGGTTCGGTCGGCGTGATCGCACTCTCCGGGCTCCTGGCCACGGTCTCGGGAATCATCGCGGCGCTCTCGACGATCGTTCTGCTCGCGCTCGCCCTCGTTCACGCGCCGTACCTCGACCGACATCCGATCACCGTCACCGTCGACTATCCGGTCGGAATCGGCGTCGCGCTGGTCGGGGGTCACGCGGCACAGACGGGCGAGATAGGCTTCGCCGCCGCCGTCGCCGCGCTCTTCGTCGCCCTGCTCGCGGGTATCAAGGTCGGGATCGACCGCCTCGACGAGGCGTTCGACCGATCGATCGGCAAGCGAACCCTCCCGGTCGCGCTGGGGTCGAGAGCGGCGAACCGCGTCGCGGCCGGTCTCTTTCTCGCGACCGCGCTCGGGACGGCCGGTCTCGGCGTCGGGGGGGCTGCGGATCTGCTCCCCGTTCGCCCCGCACTTGCGGTGTCGGCGGCCGTCGTCCCCGTCGGTTGCGTTCTCGCGACGGCGCTGTTCCCACCGGAACGAGCCGTCCGGCTCCAGATGGGCCTGACCTACGTGTTCACGGCGCTGCTCTTTCTCTCCGCCTGCGATCCCCAGTGTGCGGGCGTCGCGTTCGGCGAAGGCGCTCTCGAAGCACTCCGGTCCGGGATCGCCGTCTGACCGGCCTCACCGGTAAGCGATCGTGAGGTCGATCTCGTCCGTGGCCGCGCGCAGGCGTTCGAGGATCTCTCCCTCGCACCGCTCTTTCGACATCCGGTGGGCCGGGCCCGCCACGCTCAGCGCGCCCTGAATCTCGCCCTCGACGGTCAGCGGCACGCCGATCGCCTGGACGCCCTCGAGATCCTCGCTGAGGTTGAGCGCGTACCCCTGTTCGCGGATCTGTTTCAGTTCCTCGTCGAGTCGGTCCCGGTCGGTGATCGTGTTCTCGGTTCGGGCGGGCAGGCCGTGTCGCTCGACGATCCGGTCGACCTCCGCCTCGGGCAGGTGTGCGAGAATTGCCTTGCCCCCGGAGTTGTAGTGCATATGATCCTGCGTCCCGAGGATCGTGTTGACGTTGATGTCGTTGTCACCGCCCCGGCCGTACACGTAGATCGCCTTGCCGTTCTGGTGCGCGATCAACCACGTCATCTCGCCGGTCTCCCGTTCGAGTCGATCGACGGCTGCCAGTCCGGACTGGAAGATTTCGAGTTGCCCGCGGACGTACTGGCCGTACTCGAAAAATCGGAGCCCGAGGTGGTACTCCCCACCGCGCTTGACGACGAAACCGCGCTCTACGAGCGTCGTCAGGTGCCCGTGGACGGTGCTCTTGGCGATTTCGAGGCGGTCTGCGAGTTCGGTGACTCCCTCCCCATCGAGACGACGGAGGAGTTCGACGACGTCGAACAACGTCTCGTCGGACTTGATCCCGCGGCTTTTCTCCGATTTCTGTCCCATACCCGTACTCTTCGAAGCGAAAACAAGTATCTGTCGCGTATATTCGTCCGGAACTATCGCGAATGAACGACGAAGTGGCCGCCATAGCGTTCGCTACTGTCGAATCCCACGAATTCGAGGCGGGATATAACAACCGTACGGGTGTTACTGATACCCCGTCCGATTTTCACATACAAAATGAGCGCACCGATCGATGCGAACCGACCAAACGTACCGTGTTACCGGAGTCCACGACGGGGTCAGCCGATACTCTCACCAGTTTATGTTCGGCACTATCGAACGGCTTTCCGCTCGTCAGTCGACCTCTCGCGCGTCCAATCCCGCATCGCGGAACCGGGCGGCCAGTTCGACGTACGTCTCGTGGGTCCGTTCGATCTGTGCGAGTTGCGCGTCCGTAAGGGGTCTCGTCTCCGCGGGAGTCCCGTACGCGAGGTGCCCCGACGGAACGGTCTGATCCTTCCGGACGACGGCGTTGGCGGCCACGATACAGTGGTCCTCGACGGTCGCTCCCCCCAGGACGGCGCTCTGCATCCCGACGAGCGAGTGGGCTCCAACGTCGGCGTAATCGACGACGGCACCGTGGCCGACCGTGACCCCGTCACCGAGCGTCGCCCCGTGGAGCATCGCGAACTCCTGGACGTTCGTCTCCGTGCCGACGACCACTCCCGTCCCGTGCCCGCGAAGGCAGGCGAACGGCCAGATACTCGAACGACCTCCGACTTCGATGTCACCGACGAGATACGCCGCCTCGGAGACGAACGCGTCGTCCGCGGCGGTCGGTTCCGCATCCTCGAACGCTCGTAGCATACCTATGAGACGGGGACCGCGTGGCATAAATTCCGGTGTCGATCCCGCGCTGTCTCCCGATTCCCGTTCCGAGATAGGACACCTTCGACGCGGCGTTCGACATTATCGAACAAAATTGTCGGGGGCCGAACGGTACCTCGACTCGTCGACAGAGAATCAGCGCGGAGATATAAGTGGGTGGCCGGTGGAGTGAGCATATGGTTCGAGTACTGCTCGCACTCGACGACGACATCGCGCAGGCACACGCACAGACGAACGCCATCGAGGATATGGTCGAGACGGCCAGCGGCGCGGAGGTGTTCATCCTCCACGTGTTCCGCGACAACCCCGAAGGGGCGTCCGTCCAGCAGGTCGAGGCGGTCCGAGAAGCGTCCGACCGGCTGGAGGAAGCCGGCGTCGAGGTGCAACTACTGGAAGCCAGCGGGTCTCCATCGGACGAGATCCTGCGATACGCCGACGAGCGGGACGTCGATCAGATCTGCGTCGGCGGGCGGAAGCGCTCGCCGGCCGGCAAGGCGCTCTTCGGCAGCGTCACGCAAGACGTGATCCTCGGCACGCACCGCCCGGTACTCGTCTGCGGCAGCGCCGAGGAGTAAGGGGTCTTCGAACGACGATTCGATCGGCGGAGACGGACTGCAGAATGTCCTTTCGAGTCCCGGCGAAGGCTAGTCGCTGTTGATTGCCGAATCGAGGTTCCGTTCGAGCGCCGCGACGCTCCGGCTGATCTCTGCGACCTGCTCGGTCTGCTGTTGGTTCGCCGCCGCGAGTTCTGCGACCTCCTCGGCGATCCGCTCGACGCCCTCGACGGTGGTTCCGAGCATCGCGGAGATGTCCTCCGCGCTCGTCGCCTGCTCGTCCGTGGCCGTCGCGATCTGTTCGAGTTGATCGGACACGTCCGCGATCGACGACTGGATCTCGCGCTGGTTCTCGTTGACGGCCTCGATCTGCGTCTCGATCTCCTCGACCCGTTCGGTCGTCTGCTCGATGCCGTCGATCGTGTCGGTCGCGATCTCGGAGATCGACTCGACGAGACCCTCGATGCGATCGGCCTCCGTCTTCGACTCCGAGGCGAGCGACTTCACCTCGTCGGCGACGACGGCGAATCCCTCGCCCGCGTCGCCGGCCCGAGCGGCCTCGATCGACGCGTTCAGCGCCAGGATGTTGATCTGGTCGGCGATGTCGTCGATCAGGGCGACCACCTCGTCGATCTCCTCGACTCGGTCGGCGAGGTTTTCCGCGTCCGAGGCCATCCGGTCGCTCGCCTCGGCGACGTCCTCGACGGTCCGCAGTAGTTCGGTCGTCGACTCCTCGGATTCGGTGGCGAGGTCGGCGGTGTCCGCACTCTGCGTGCTGATCGTCTCGACGCTCGCGGCGACTTCCTCGGTCGTCGCGCTGAACGTCTGAATCTCGTCGTCGACCTCCCGGACGTGCTCGGCCTCCTGTTCGGCGACCTCGGCGATCACGTCGACGTTCTCCGTGACCTGCGAGGACGCTCCTTCGAGCTCTCCGACGGTCGATTCCAGGTCCTCTCGTACCTGTTGCTGGACGTTCTGCATCGACTGGCGCTGTTCGACGAGGTCCGTGACCTGGTAGAGGACCTCGAAGGCGCCGGCGACGGACCCGTCGGGCGCGGTGAGCGGGACCCCCATCGCGCGGCCGTGTCCCTTCTCGCCGGCGGTATTGGTGATCGTCCGCACCTCGGTTTCGCGGATCGTCTCGCCCGTGCGCGCGACCTCCTCCGCGAGCGTCTCGGTCACGTCCTCGGTTCCGATCACCTCGTGGGCCTCCCGCCCGAGTGCCTCGTCGGCGGGGAGGCCAACGAACGACGCCTGCTTCTCGTTCCAGTGGGTCAGGCGACCGTCGTCGTCGACGACGATCACCGGTTCGGGGAACTCCGCGGCGAGTTGGTCGAACATGTGCCGCCAGTGATCACGTTCGGCTTTGTACCGCTCGGCTTCGCTCAGCCCGTCCGGGAGGTCCGGAGCGAGGGTGGCGTTCTCGGGGACCGGATTTTGCGTTGCCATCGCGAACGTGTCGACCGTGTCCCCACATAACTGATTCGCCCAGTTTTCAGGATTGATAGTCTGTTCTCCGAGCGACCTGGCTGGCAACGCCCGCCCGCGATCAGTCGTAATCGCGGCCCTTGACGAGCGCGACGACCTCGAACGTCGCGACGACCTCGTCGTCCCCGTTGATCGCCTCGCCGGCAGTCGTGACGTACCCGCGGTCGTCGCGGCTCTTCGACGGCCGCTTCTCCACTACCTCCGTTCGGAGGTGCAACGTATCGCCCGGGCGCACCGGCTTTCGCCACTTGATGTGGTTGACCTCGACGCCCGCCAGCGCCGCGAGCGGGTCCGGCTGCTCGGTGATCATCCGCATACACATCGCCATCGTGTGCCATCCCGACGCGACTAGCCCGCCGAACATCGATTCGGACGCGACCGCTTCGTCCGTGTGAAACGGCTGAGGATCGTACTTCTCGGCGAACTCCTTGATCTCCTCGGGCGTCACGTCGTAGGACCCGAACGTCGCGGTCGATCCGACCTCGACGTCCTCGAAGTATCGCATATCCGAGCCACGACCGGCGAGGTAGAAAACCCTTCGACGCCGAGGGCCTCTCGCCGTCGCGTCGGTACAGGGAGACTCACCAACGTACCGCAAGGATTTATGTACCGACCGCCGAAGGGTTTCGTATGGCGCGACAGTCAAATCTGGAAGAGGCCGCCGAAGCGGAAGCGGATCTGCCGGACCCGCGAGACGTGGTCGGCAAGGACGAGGAGATCCTGCTCGAAGAGATCTTCGACGCGGCGTTCATGACCGAAAACACCGACTTCGAAACCTTCGGCGAGATGGTGGCTGCGAGTCCGTCAGAGGCGACCGACGCGGACGAACTCGGGCGGATCCCCCGCGGTGAGTGGGACGAGTTCGTCGCGGAGACGACGATCTTCGAGGACGAGGAGGCGTTCGTCTTCGCCGCGCGGGACCACTGGGTCGCGAAGAAACTCGGCCTGAACTGACGTCGGAACCGCGTTCGACGGCGCTCGATCCCCTCCCGTGAGCGTCCGCGATGTCGACTGAACGGCCGTGTTCGGCCGTTTCCGGCCGATGCAACCACAACGATTATGAGGTACGTGTGGCAAGGTATGAGTAGACACGATGAGTTCAACTGACATCGACCAACCAGTGTTAGTCGCCGGGGCTGGGCCGACCGGGATGACCGCCGCGCTCGCGCTGCACGCCCGCGGCATTCCGGCAGCGATTCTCGAAGCCGACTCCGAGGACCGAGACCGCGCCGGGAGCCGCGCGATCTACGTCCACGGGTCGACGCTCAAGACGCTCGAACGGAACTACCCGGGCCTCGGAAAGGACCTCGTCGACGAGGGGCTGGTCTGGCCGACGCGCCGGACGGTCTGGCGCGGCAAGGAGGTCTTCAAGCGAACCTACGACAACCCCGGCGGCAGCGGGGACTTCCCCCACTTCACGAGCCTGCCGCAGGTCACCACCGAGAAGTACATGCACGAGGCCCTGGACGAACTCGGCATCGACATCCACTGGGACGCCGGCGTCGAGTCCGTCGAGTCGACTCCCGACGGCGTGCACGTCGAGACGACCGACGGCCAGGAGTGGGAGACGCCGTACCTCATCGGCGCGGACGGCGGCGGCTCGCAGGTCCGCAACGAGATCGGCTCCGAGTTCGAGGGCGACCAGTCGGAGAACTCCTTCATCATCGTCGACGTCGAGACGCTCGACGGCAACACGATCGAGGAGGAACCCATCCCCTTCGAGCGGCTGTTCCACTACGACGCTCCCGAGGCCGGCGGCCGCAACGTGATGCTCGTTCCCTTCTCCGGCGGCTGGCGGCTCGACATCCAGTGTCTCGGCGACGACGACCCCGAGGAGATCGCGAGCGACGAGCAGATGCGCGAGTTCGTCCGCGAGATCATGGGCGAGGAGTACGTCGACAACATCCAGTGGACCTCGACGTACAAGTTCCTCCAGGTCATCGCCGACTCGTTCGTCGACGAGCACCGTCGCGTGCTGCTCGCCGGCGAGGCCGCGCACCTGCTCGCCCCGTTCGGTGCGCGCGGGATGAACTCCTGCGTCGCCGACGCCGACGAGGCCGCCTCGGCCGTCGCCGTCGCGGCCCGGGCGCGGCAGGACGCCGTCGCGCGCAACGAGGTCGAGCTGTACGCCGCGCGCCGCGAACGCGCCGCGGAGTACAACATCGACGCCGCCGGACAGGCGCTCGACTACCTGCAGGGGGACACGCCGGTCACCGTCCTCCGCAAGGAGGTCGCCGCGTCGCTGGCGGACTACTTCGAACCGGCCGGCGAGTACCTCGACGACGCGCCGTACGGCCCCCACGACGCCCCGCCGATCGCGGCGACGGGCAACTACTGAGCGCCGTCGTTCGAGCGGTTTCGAGAACCGAATTCGATCTTTTCGCTGTGACGATCCCGGAAGCCACGCTCCCGTTCGGACGCTGTTCGTCCGCCCCGACGTCGCCATCGGCCGCGTTCAGTAGTTCCGGTAGATGAGATCGCGCTGGACCGCGCCGACGCCCTCGTAGGTCATCGGCATCCGGACGTCGCGGTAGACTCTGGTGATGCGTTCGTCGTCTAAGAGCGCTCGCCCCCCGTGGAGCTTCATCGACGTCTCGGCGCACTCGGCGGCGACCTCCGTGGCCTTCGCCTTCGCCATCGCGGCCCAGCGCTCGGCGTCCTCGCCCGCCATCACGTTCTCGACCGCCTGCCACAGGAGCGCGCGGGCGCTCTCGAACTCCATCCGCATCTCCGCGAGGTCGTGCTGCACGGACTGGAAGTCCGCCACCTGCCGGCCGAACTCCTCGCGGCCGTGGACGAACTCCCAGGCCTCCTCGATGGCGGCCGCGGCGAGGCCGATCCCGTGGGCCGCGACCCGAACCCGACCGGTGTTGAAGAACTCGGCGACCATCTTGAAGCCCCTGCCGCGCTCGCCCACGAGGTTCTCCGCCGGCACGCGGCAGTCGTCGAAGACGATGTGTGCCTGCTCGGAGGCCCGATAGGCCATCTTCTCGGGGATCGGTTCGGCCTCGTACCCCGGCGCGTCGGTCGGGACGATGAGAAGCGAGTGGTTGCCGTGGCGGTCGTCGGTGTCTTCCGTCTTCGCGTAGACGGTGATGTAGTCGCCCGAGACGCCGTTGCCGATCCAGTACTTCTCTCCGTTCAGAACCCACTGGTCGCCGTCCAGACGGGCGGTCGCCTCCATCCCCGCGAGGTCGCTGCCGGTGTCGGGTTCGGAGATGGCCATCCCGGTCCGTTTCTCGCCCGCGGCGACGGCGCGGAGGTACTCTTCTTTCTGCGCGTCCGTGCCGAACTCCTGGAGGATCTCGGTGCCGAAGCTCTGGCTGACAATCCCGAGTCCGAGGCCGGCGTCCGCGCGGAAGAACTCCTCGACGGTCGCGACGATCTCGTCGAGCGACCGACCGGGGCCGCCGTACTCGGCGTCGATCTCCTGGGCCACCAGCCCGGCGTCGTGCGCGGCCTCAACGACGTCGACGGGGTACTCGGCGGACGCGAAGTACTCGCCCGCGACGGGGGCCATCTGTTCCTCAGCGAACGACCGCGCACGGGTCTTCAGTTCGCGTGCACCCTCCGGAACGACGGTCGGCGTAAGTATGTCTGATTTCATATTATTTTACGGTAATCTCGGTTATTCGGAACGTCTCTTCGAGCGAGCCAGTCAGTCTTCCAGGGGTAATTCCCCGTGCTTGTCGACGAACTGGTCGCGAAGAGTCTTCTTGTTGAACTTGTGCGTCGTCGTCTTCGGTATCTCATCGACGAAACGGAATACGTCCGGAAGCCACCACTTCGGGAACGTATCCAGGAGGTGATCCCGGAGCGCCTCCTCGTCGACGCTGGGGTCCTCGACCACGACGAACGCCACCGGTCGTTCCTGCCACTTCTCGTGGGGGACGCTGACGACGGCCGCCTCGGCGACGCCCGCAGCGTCGATGAGCGAGTTCTCCAGTTCGACCGACGAGATCCACTCCCCGCCGCTCTTGATCGCGTCGTCGATGCGGTCGACGATGTCGAGGTACCCGTACTGATCGATGGTCCCGACGTCGCCGGTCTTGAACCACCCGTCCTCGGAGAACGACGACTCGTTCGCTTCCGGGCGCTTGAAGTAGCCGTCGGTGAGCCACGGCGACCGCGCGTGGATCTCACCCGGCGTCTCTCCGTCGTGCGGGACGGGTTCCCCGTCCGTGTCGCGCAGTCGAATCCGCGCGCCCGGCGCGGGAATGCCGGCCTTCCGCTTGAGTTCGTAGCGCTGCTCCTCGGGGAGGTCCCGCATCTCTGTCGTCTCGAAGGTGTTCGCCAGGTGCGGCGACGCCTCGGTCATTCCGTAGCCCTGGTAGATCGGTGCCTCGTACACCTCCTCGTACTTCTGCATCAGCGACGCCGGGGGTGCGCTCCCGCCCGTGAGGACGCGGTCGAGGGTGTCGAGCGGTTCGCCCTCGGCGGACTCGAGGTAGCTGTCCATCTCGATCCAGACGGTCGGGACCGCCGCGGCGACGGTCACGTCCTCGGCGGCGATCAGGTCCGCGACCGCCTGCGGCGACGTGTGCTGCCCCGGGAGGACGAGCTTCGACCCGTAGAACGTCCCCGAGTAGGGGAAGCCCCAGCCGTTGACGTGGAACATCGGCACCACCGGCATCACGGTGTCGCTCTCGCCGACCCCGAAGACGTCGACGTGGCCGTGAACGAGCGTGTGGAGGAACATCCGCCGGTGGCGGTACTGGACGCCCTTCGGGAGGCCGGTCGTGCCCGACGTGTAACACAGGGCGAACTCCCGCTCCTCGTCGAGTTCCGGCCAGTCGTAGTCGGTGGCGTAGCCCGAGATGAACGACTCGTAGTCCACGACGTCGTCGAGCTCCGTCTCCGGAACCTCGCTGTCGAGGACGACGTACTGTTCGACGGTTTCGAGATCGGGGGCGATGGCTTCGACGGTGTCGAGGAACTCGGGATCGACGAACAGCATCCGGTCTTCGGCCTCGTTGATGATCTCCACGAGGTGGTGTTCCGGCAGTCGGTGGTTGGTCGTGTGGATGCTTCGACCGCTGCAGGAGGGACCGAAGTACAGTTCGTAGTGGCGGTAGTGATTGACCGCCATCACCGAGACGCGGTCCCCCTGGTCGAGCCCGTAGTCGTCGAGCGCGTGGGCGAGCCGACAGATCCGGTCGTACGCGTCCGCGTACGTGTACCGGTGGATCGAGCCGTCCGCGAGTTTCGAGACGATCTCCTTGTGGTCGAAGAGGTCGACCGCCCGCTGCAGGAACTTCGTGATCGTGAGTTCGTAATCTTGCATCTGCCTATTCCTGTGGTTCGAACCGGTAAAAAACCCGTTCGTGGTCGACCGGACCGTCGATCTCGACGATTTTTAGTTCGACCGGATCGCCGATGGCGAGGTCGTCGTACTCCGCGTCGTCGATCCGCGCGGACAACTGCACGTCGCCGAGGTCGACGATCCCCGTGACGAACGGGACCTCGTCTTCCATCCCCATCGGCGCGCCCGCTCGAACCGTCGAGAACGCGAACAGCTCCCCCTCGTGCGGGAGGTCGACGTACTCCAAGTCCTCGCTCCGACACTCCGGACAGACGATCCGCGGCGGGAAGTGTAGTTCGCCGCACTCCTCGCACTGCGTCGTCGTCAACTGTCCGTCCCGGAGGTTGTCGTAGAACTCGACGATCTCGGTCGTTTCCTGGTTCTGTAGCTCGTAGAAGTCCAGCAGTCGAGGCAACTCGACCGTCTTCGGGATCTCGACGACGTCCCTGTCGGTGCCGCCGTCCGTCTCCGCTCTGTGCTTCGAGTCGTGTTCGGTTTCGTCGTCGTGTTCGTTCATAGTCGACCTCGCGAGAGGGTCATCACGCTGTGCACCGAGGCGCTGCCACTGAGGTTGTGGATCAACCCCGTTTCCGGGTCCGGGACCTGGCGGTCGGGCTCGACGGTCCCGCGGAACTGGTTGAACACTTCGAGGGCCTGGGAGACGCCGGTCGCCCCCAGCGGGTGTCCGCAGCCGAGCAGTCCGCCGCGGGGGTTGACGGCGATGTCGCCGTCGAGTTCGCTGCGGCCCTCCTCGATGAACTTTCCTCCTTCGCCCTTCTCGACCCACCCGAGGTCCTCGTACTCGACGATTTCGCTGATCGAGAAGCAGTCGTGGACTTCCGCGACGTCGAGTTCGGCCACGGGGTCGTCGATCCCGGCCTGGTCGTACGCCTGCTCGGCCGCCGTCGTCGCCTGCGGCCACGCCGACATCGACGGGAGGTTGTTGATGGAGTTGCTCGCGAAACAGGCCTGGCCGCTGCCGGTGATCCAGGCCGCCTCGTCGGTGACCTCCCGCGCCTTCTCTTCGCTCATCAGGATCAGCCCCGCCGCGCCGTCGGTGACGCCGCTGCAGTCGTACAGACACAGCGGCGGCGACAGCTCGAAGGAGTCGACCACGTCGTCGACGGATACCTCCTGTTGGAACTGCGCGAAGGCGTTGGAGGCGGCGTGGGTCTTGTTCTTCGCGGCGACGAGGGCGAGTTGCTCGCGGGTCGTGTCGTACTCGTGCATATGCCGCTGGGCGATCATCGCGAAGTACGGCGGCGCGTTGAAGCCGTTGACGCCGTCGAACTCGCGGTCCATCACGTCGGCCATACTGGTCTGGGCCTCGGCGGCGTACTCCCGCGGGAGGTTCATCTTCTCGACGCCCAACACGAGCGCGGTGTCGATCTGCCCCGCGGCGATCGCGAGCCACGCGTAGCGGAGCGCGGCCTGGCCGCTCGCGCAGGCGAGTTCGGTCCGCGCGATCATACTGTCGACGTCGACGCCGAGCAGTTCCGCGACCATCGGCGCGACGTGCGTCTGGAAGGCGAACCGTTCCGGCTGGACGCTCCCGACGAACAACCCCTCGATGTCGTCGGGGCTGACGTCCGGAACGTCCTCGAACGTGGCCTTGCCGGCCTCCTGGATCAGATCCTTGTAGCTGGCCTCGCGGACGCCCCACTTGGTGTGCCCACCGCCGACGATGCCGACGTTTCGCGTCATCTCACTCACCCCCGAAGTCGGGCTCTCTGTCCTGGTTGAACGCGGCGACGCCTTCGAGCATGTCGTCCGTCGTCGCGAGCAGGCCGAAGCCCTGGCTCTCCAGGGTCAGCCCGGTGTCGAGGCTGGCGTTCTGGCCCTCCTGAATCACGTTCTTCGCGACTTCGAGCGCGGTCTGCGGCCCGTTCGCGAGGTCGTCGACGACGTCGTCGATCAGGGCCTCGAACTCGTCGTCGTCGACCGCGCGGTTGAGGATGCCCCACTCCTCGGCACGCTCCGCGGAGAGTTGCATCCCGCGGTAGACCATCTCTTTCGTTCGGGGCTCGCCGATGAGGCGGACGAGACGCTGTGTGCCGCCGCCGCCGGGGATCAGGCCGAGGTCGATCTCGGGGCTGCCGAGCCTCGACCCCTCGGTGGCGTAGCGGAGGTCGCAGGCGAGGGTGATCTCTAATCCCGCCCCGAGACAGAAGCCGTCGATCTTCGCGATCGTCGGGCGCGGATACTCGTAGATCGCTTGGACGGTCTCGTCGACGCTCGCGAGGTCGGTCGGCTCCGCGACCGTGAACCCGGTGATGTCCGCACCGGCCGAGAAGGCCCGCTCGCCCGCGCCCTCGAAGACGACGCAGGCGACGTCCTCGTCGTCGGCGCTTTCGAGGACGCGCTTGACCTCGTCGAACATATCCGTCGAGAAGGCGTTGAGCCGTTCCTCGCGGTCGAAGACGACCTCCAGAACGCCCTCGTCGGTCAGTTCGTGGGAGATGTAGTGGTACGGGCCGCCGTCGCTGTAATCGTAGAAGCCCTCGCCCGCCTTCTCGCCGGTGTGACCGTTCTCGACCAGTTCGACGAGGTAGTCGTCCGGCTCGTAGCGCTCCGCACCCGTGCGCTCGTGGAGGTCTCGGAGTTTCTCCAACACGCTGTCGAGGCCGATCTTGTCCGCCGTCCGGCAGGTCCCCTCGGGAAGCCCGCCGCCGAGACGCATCCCGATGTCGATGTCCTCGGGGTCGGCGACGTCGTCGCCGACGAGGCGCGCGGCCTCGTTTATCATCCGGGCCTCGATGCGGAGCGTGTCGATACCCTCGCCGTCGGTCGGCTCGTAGTTCACGCCGTCGCCGTCCTCGTAGTCGTAGAAGCCGCTTCCGGTCTTTCGGCCGAGGTTCTCCTCCTCGACCCGCGAACGGATCGACTCGGGGACGGGCAGGTCCCACTGATCCCGGGAGTGGGTGAAGATGTCGAGTCCGCCGAAGTCGTTGAGTTCGAACGGCCCCATCGGATAGCCGCGCTGGAACACCATCGCGGCGTCGACGTCCTGGATCTCGACGTTCCCCTCGTCCAGCATAAACCCGGCCTCGCCCATGTACGGCGTCAGGACGTTGTTGACGACGAACTGTGGGATGTCCTTCCGCACTCTGATCGGTGTCTTCCCGAGCGACTCGACGAACTCGATTCCGGCGTCGACGACCGCCGGATCCGTCTGCTCGCCGGAGGCGACCTCGACGAGGTCCATCTTCACCGGCGGGTTGAAAAAGTGCATCCCGCAGACGTACTCGGGCTGTTCGGTCGCTTCCGCGATGTCGGTCACGCGGAGGCTCGACGTGTTCGTCGCCATAATCGTCTCGTCGCCGGCGGCCCCGTCGACCTCCGCGAAGATGTCGCGCTTGAGGTCGAGGTCCTCCGGCGCGGCCTCGATCACGAGGTCGGCGTCGGAAACCGCGTCGGCGAGGTCGACCGTCGTCGAGACCCGGGCCAGCACGTCCTCGGGGTCCTCGTCGATCTGCCCCTTTTCGGCCAGTTTACCGAGACTCCACTCGATCTGATCGTACCCGTCTTCGACGAGTTCTTCCTCGATGTCGCGCATCACGACGTCGTAGCCGGCGATGGCGGCCACTTCGGCGATACCGTGGCCCATACTCCCGGCTCCGAGAACCGCGACGCTCTCGATTTCTGCGTCCATCGAATAGAAATTCGGATCGTTCATATTTAATGTGTCGGTGCGACGCCCTCACACGGACGGTGTGCTACCACCCGTCAGAGACGGCGGCAAGCGGCGTTCGGACCGCCTACTCGCCGCTGCGGAGGCTGGAAAGCCGCTTTCGGAGGTCGTCTCTGCTGTCGTACAGCGATGTGATCGACGGCACGATGCCGTCCCGGAAGTACAGGAAGAGAACGGTGAGCAGCAGGCCGAACGCGACGGTCCGCCACTGTCCGAAGTTCCCGAGCAGGTTGTCGATGTAGATGATAACCGCAGCGCCGACCAGCGGCCCGTACCGGGACCGCAGTCCGCCCAACACCAAGATGATGAGGACGAGCACGTCCACGGAGTTGAAACTGAACAGTGACGGGATGATGATACCGGTCGTCTGCCCGTAAAACGGCCCCACGAGCCCGATAATGAACGTGCTGATGAACCCCGCGAACATCTTCAGCCTGACGACGTCGACGCCGGTCGCTCGGGCGGCGAACTCGTCCTGACGGATCGCGTCGAACGCCAGTCCGTACTTCGAGCGGTTCAACCACGTGTACACGCCGAGCACCGCGGCGAAGATGGCCAGCAGCACGTAGAACTGGACCGCGTACGAGCCCAGCCCGGTCAGCCGTTCGACGGCGGGTAGTTCGAGTCCGCTGAACGGGAAGCCTGTGCTGCCGCGGGTGATATCGCGGAGCCCCACGAGGACTTCCGAGATGATCATCTGGAAGGCGAACGTCACGATAGCGAGGACGATCACGGTGAACTGGCGGCGTGCGGCCACGTAACAGACCACCGACCCGAAGACGCCAGCCACGAACGCGCCCAGAAGTAGTGTCACCCAGGGCGAAATCCCGAGATACTGGGCCGTCAGCGCGGTCGTGTACGCGCCGACCGCCGCGATGCCACCCATGAAGAGAATCAGCTGATCGGTCTCGCCGAAGACGATGTTGAGCGCCATCGCGAAGATGGCGAAGATCATCACGCGGATGAAGCGCCGCGAGATGTAGGTCGTCGCGGGGTCGAAGAACAGTAGCGGCACCGCCAGGAGTGCGGCGAACACGATGGCGGTGGTGAGTCTGTCCCGAGTCGCGGTGTCTGCGCCAGTTCGGTTCATGATATCTGCTCCGGTTTGTAGATCAGCACGGCGATTGCGACGGCGAAGAGCGTCACGGTGGACAGGTACGATCCGAACAGCGCGCCCGCGACCGTGATGACGATCCCGAGGATGATGCCCGCGGCGACGGTGCCTCTGATGCTGTCGACACCGCCGACGATCGAGACCATAATCGCGAACGTGGTCAACTCGAAGGCGCTCGCGGGCGTCACCTCCGCGTCGAGGGCGTAGAGGATTCCCCCCGCCGCGGCGATAGCCGCGCTCAACACGAACACGATCGACTGCACTCGACGGGGACGGATGCCGCAGAGGATCGCTCCCGTCTCGTCCTGGATGACGGTCCGCGTAGCGACTCCGAGGTAGGTGTGGTTGAAGAAGTAGTAGATGAGTCCGAACAGCACCCCCGCAGACACGATAACCGCCATCGAGGATCCCGTAATTCCAGCGCCGACGACCGACACCGACGGGACGTCGCTCTCGAGGAAGTAGCTCCCGGCCAGGAAGACGAAGAGCAGCCCCTCGAACAGCAGCGACAGTCCGAGCGTGACGAAGATGCCGAGAAGCACTCGATCTTCGCCTTCCTCCCGGTAGACGAGCGACAGTACCGATCGGTCCAGCGCGAACGCGAACAGGGCGACGGCGACGACCCCACCGAGTCCGGCGACGAGCAACCCGGGGACGACTCCCAAAAGCAGGGAACACGCGATGACGGCGATGACGGCGAAAACGCCGAGCATAAGATTGAGAATTCCTCCCAACCCGAAGACGAGCGTGATCCCCAACCCGAGGAGTGAGAGGATCATTCCCCTCGCCAGTCCGTCGATAAGCAGTTCTACGCCTCTGGCAAACATAGTGGCTCATCGTCGGACTGTGTGTATAAATATTATGGATGCCGGAACGCTTCGATCGACTGTCTCCGAACTCCGATCACCGAATTATTTATGTAGAATCGTGGGAAAGCCGAGTCTGTGCTAACCGCCACCAACGTAACCAAGCGATTCGGCGGGCTAGTCGCCGTCGACGACGTCGATTTCTCTATCGGCGACGAGGAGATCGTGGGCCTGATCGGACCGAACGGGGCGGGAAAGACGACCCTGTTCAACACCATCACGGGCGTCCACGCACCCAACGAGGGTTCGATCACCTTCAACGGGGAGGAACTGGTCGGCAAGACCCCGAACCAGGTGGCCCAACTCGGCGTCGCCCGGACCTTTCAGGCGGTCCGGACGTTCAACGAATCGAGCGTCCTCGACAACGCAACGGTGGGCGCAGTGTTCGGAAACGACGAGTCCGTTTCGATGAACGAGGCGACCGAACGCGCTCGCGAGGCGCTCGCGTTCGTCGGGCTCGGCGGCCGCGAGGAAGCGGAGGCCGGGTCGCTGACGATTGCCGATCGGAAGCAACTCGAACTCGCGAAGGGCCTCGCCGCCGATCCGGACCTCATCCTCGTCGACGAAATCGGCGCGGGTCTCACGCCGGCGGAGATCGAAGAGATCACGCAGACGTTGGAACGCGCCCGCGACGAACGCGGCGTGTCGGTGTTCTGGATCGAACACATTATGGAAGCGATAATGAGCGTCACCGACCGAATCATCGTCCTCAACCGCGGCGAGAAGATCGCCGACGGCACGCCCGAGGAGATCCGTTCGAACGAGCAGGTCACCCAGGCCTACCTGGGGGAGGTCGAGTCGTGACGCTGATTGACGTCGACGGCCTCGACGTCCACTACGGCGACCTGCAGGTCCTGTGGGACGTCTCCCTCGAAGTCCGCGAGGACGACTCGGTGGTCTCGATCGTGGGCCCGAACGGGGCCGGCAAGACGACGCTGCTCAAGACGCTCTCGGGCGTCCTGACGCCGTCGGACGGCCGCGTCGAAGTGCTCGGACAGGACGTCGCCGACGTGCCCGCCAGCGACATCGTCGAGCGCGGGTTCGTCCAGGTGTCCGAAGAGCGAAACCTGTTCGGCGACCTCTCGGTCGAGGCCAACCTCCGGATGGGTTCGTTCACCAAGCGCGAGACCTTCGCGGAGAACCGGGATATGGTGTTCGAGATGTTTCCCGTGCTGGAAGACCGCCGAAACAAGAAGGCCCGAACCCTCAGCGGCGGTGAGCAACAGATGCTCGCGATCGGCCGGGGCCTGATGGCGGAGCCGAAAGTGCTGGCGCTCGACGAGCCGTCGAACGCCCTCGCCCCGCAACTCGCCGAACAGGTGTTCGAGACGATCGAGGACATCTCCGACGACGTGACGGTCGTGCTCGTCGAGCAACACGTCGACCGAGCGCTGACCCTCGCGGACCGCGGATACCTGCTCGAAAACGGCCGCATCGAGACCGAAGGGAGCGGGACGGAACTCCTCGAGAGCGACGCGATCAAAGAAGGCTATCTCCGCGGGTAGCTCGACCGGTTTTTCAGCCGTCCAGCAGGTCACCCGACGGATCGTACGCCGGCAGCGGTTCGGACCGGAACTCCTCCGTCAGATCGACGCTTCCGTCGGGGTAGTACTCCGGCGATCCGGACTCGAAGCCGACCATCAACTGGACCAGGTTCCGCAGTTCACCCCACTCGGTGTACTCGATCGGCGAGGCGAACAGCGTGTCGAACTCGATGTTCCGGATCGAGTCCGCGATCGCGGTCGGGTTCGCCTCCCCGGCGTCCTCGATCGCAGCGGCGAAGAGGTCGGCGACGACGTATCCGACCCCGTTCAGCACCCCGAACCACCCCTCGGTCTGGTCGTAGAACCGCTGGGCGACCTCGGCGTACTGATCCGAGAACGGATCCGGTTGCGTCTGTGCGAGGAAGCCCTGCGTGACCGAGTCGCCGAGGGCGTTGGCGGACAGTTTCGCGTCGCTCCGCCCGATGACGTAGTCCGGGTTGACGTCGGAGAGCCCCTGAAGCTGGTTGTAGATCGTGAACACGCCCGGCGGGTGGCTCGCCGAGATGAGCAGATCGAGATCGTCGGGCATCGCCCGGAGGTACGTCGTGAACGAACTCTCGCCGAACGGCGCGACCTCCATATGCACGTTGATGTCGTCAGGGAAGATCGCGTTGATACTCTGTTCCCAAGCCCGACCGTAGGAGTAGTCCGCGATGATGGCACCGACGTTCTGGAACCCCTGATCCTCGATGAACTGGTTCACTGCCCGGGCGTTCGTCGGGGCGGGCGCCAGTCCCATCCGGAAGTTGTACCGCGAGTCGCGGGTCAGGAACTCCGAACTCCCGACGAACTGCGGCACGTGCGGCACCTCGTTCTGTTCGGCGATGGGCGCGACCGTCAGCCCGATGTCGCTCGAAATCGGGCCCGTGAGCGCCACGGCGTTCTCGGCCTCGATGAGTTCGGTCGCGATCGTGCTCGCCTCGGCCGGATCAAGTTGGGTATCGCGGTCCGCGAAGACGAGATCCCGACCGAGCACGCCCCCGTTGGCATTGATCTCGTCGAGTCGGAAGTTGAACCCGTCGACGAACTCCTGCGTCGTCTGCGCGTACGGGCCGGTATAGGGCTGCAGTCCCCCGATAACGATGTCCTCGCCGCCGCCGTCGCCGCCACCGTCGCCGGCAGTCGCCCCGTTTCCGTCGCCGCTGTCGCCGCCACCGCCGTCGCCGCCGCTGTCACCGCCACCATCTCCCCCGTTCCCGCCGTTCATACAGCCCGCGAGAGAGCCAGCGACGACGGTCGCACCGGTCAGTTTCAGGAAATTTCGTCGGTCGGCGCTATTCGATCCACTGGTGTTACCAGATGGCATAGTTGTAACTGTTAATCATCAACATATATATTTTTCTACTATCAGCGATACGTGGCCGGGTCGTCGGGCAGTCATCCCCGGCGGGTCTCGGCGACGGAACGGTCGCCTATTCGTCGTCGACGCCCTCGCGACGCCGAAGCGACTGCCGCCGAACTTTCCCCGTCGTCGTCGTCGGGATTTCGTCGGTGAACTCGACTTCCCGCGGGTACTCGTACTTGGCGAGGCGGTCCTTGACGTGGGACTGCAACGCTTCGACGAGTGCCTCGCTCGGATCGTACCCGTTCGCGAGGACGACGAACGCTTTCGGGATCTCCCCGCGCGTCTCGTGTGGGACCCCAATGACGCCGACGTGTTGGGCCGCCGGGTGCGTCAGGAGGACCTCTTCGATCTCCTTGGGCGCGATCCGGTACCCCGAACTGATGATGAGGTCGTCCGACCGGGAGTGGAACCTGAAGTAGCCGTCCTCGTCGACCGACACGAGGTCGTCCGAGAGGAGCCAGCCATCCTGCACGGTTTCGGCCGTCTTCTCGGGCAGGTTGTGATATTCGAGAAACAGCATCGGATCGCCGTCGTATCTGACCGCGAGTTCCCCGATTTCGTGCGGCTCCTCGATTCGCTCGTGCGTCTCCGGGTCGAGGACGGCGACCTCGTGGCCGACCGAGGGAACGCCGAAGTAACCGAGGCGGTGGTCCAGTCCGACCGCAGGGTCGTCACAGACGAGCCCGCCGATCTCGGTCGTTCCGTACCCCTCGATGAACGCGGCGTTCTCGAACGTCTCCCCTACCCACTCGATGATGTTCTCGTCGGCGGCTTCGCCGCCCGTCGTCAGTGATTGCAGGCTCGCGAGATCGTACGTCGCCGCCGGATCCTCGGTCTGCATCATCATCCGGACCGCCGTTGGCGGGAGGTTGAGGTGCGTGACCTCGAACCGCTCGATCAACTCGAATTCCGCTTCGGGGTCGAACTGATCGCCGGCGTAGCCGACGACCGGCAGGCCGTAAAACATCGCCGGCAGGACCATCCCCGGGAGCGACATAATCCACGACCACTCCGAGACGGTGCGCACGACCTGATTCTCATCAGTGCGGTGACACTGAAGGCTGAGGAACTGCGGTAACTCGCCGAGGAGGTGGCGGTGGGCGTGGACGACGCCCTTCGGCCGTCCCGTCGTCCCGCTCGTGTAGATGATGAACGCCTCGTCGTCGGCTTCGGTCTCCCGGCTCTCGAAATCCGCGCCGTGGCCGTCGGTGGCCGCCTCGAAATTGACCTCGTCGTCGCGGTCGAAGTCGTCGTAAGTGACGACCAGATCGAGTGAGTCGACCTGATCGCGGATGGACCTGAGCGTGTCGACCGCGGCCTCGTCGACGAGGAACACCGACGCGTCGCAGTCGGAGAGTCGGTATTCGAGGCCGTCGGAACCGAGGAGAACAGTCAACGGCACGGACACCGCACCGAGTTTGAACGCCGCGAGGTGCCCGGCGAGGGACTCGACGCACTGCGTCCCGTTTATCGCGATTCGATCACCGACGTCGACGCCCGCCTCGGCGAGGTACGCCGCGAACCGGTTGGCTTTCCGATCCACTTCCTGAAACGTGTGGGTCGTGTGGTCGCCGTCGGGACGGCCGAGGGACAGCGCGGTGCGGTCCGGGTCGCGGTCGGCCCACCGCTCACAGGCGTATGCGGCGATGTTGAACGTCTCGGGCACCTCCCATTCGAACCACTCTCGGATCGCTTCGAGCGTCTCGAACTCCCGTTGATGAAAATAGTAGTTTTCGAGTTCGACGGTCTCTGTCATCGTCTGAGTAATGATAACGGTCGGTATTAAAAATACGGCCGGGCGAGAGTTCGATCGTTGGGAGCGACGTCCTGCGAGTTGTTCGAACGGCCCTGTCGGGCGGGGCGAGCGGAGTGCCACGATGCGTACTCCCGGGGCAGGTCACGGCGCGTACTGGTAGTTCACGGAGACGATGTTTGCCGATTTCTGGACCTCGTCGGCGAGTTCCTGCCGATACTCCTCGTCGCGAAGGCGGTCCGAGGGGCAGACGACGCCGATTGATCCGAGTACCTCCTCGCCGACCTTGATCGGGGCGGCGACCGCGCCCATACCGACGACCTGTTCGTTGCGGTCGATGCCATAGCCCCGCTCGCGGATCGCTTCGAGTTCCGACCGGAGCGCGTCTTCGTCGGTGATCGTGTGTTCTGTCCGCGCTTCGAGTCCGTGTTCGTCGAGGATCTCCCGAAACGATTCCTCCTCGAGGTGCGCGAGTATCACCTTCCCGCCCGCGTGGGTGTGAATCGGCGTTTTCAGCCCCGGATAAATCCCGAGTCGGAGCGATTCGGAACCGAACTCGGTGTGTAGGATGACGAACCGGCCCCGCTCTTCGACGTTGATACTGACCAGCTCACCCGTCTTGTCCACCAGTCGTTCGAGTTCCGGCTTCGCCACGTGGAAGAGTCGGTTCCGATATTTCACCTGTCCGCCCAACTCCAGCAGCTCGAATCCCAGCCGGTAGCTGCCGTTCTCGTTGATCACGTATCCCATCGAGCGCAGGGTTCTGAGATAATCGTGTACTGTACTCTTCGGCACGTCGAGCCGTCTGGAAAGCTCCGCGACACCGACCGTCTTCTGCTCTTTCAGCACGTCCATTATCTCGAAGGCCCGCTGAATCGTCTTGAGTGGTGGGGCGTCGTCGGTCATCTCTATCCAGTAGATGTAGCCGGTGTGACCTAAAGACTGCGGTTATCTCGAACGGTAGTATCGGATATCGTGAATGACGTGCCCATATATCCGTGTCTCCACGACAGCGTGGATGGACCTCGTACCCACCAGTCTGTCCGGCCTTCAGTCCGTTTCTTTGGTTGTCAACACAATTCCAGTCATCTCGATCGAGCAGTAACCCGTATCGACAGTATCCCGCTACCGGTCGGCGTACGTCGCTTTCGATCGGGGCCTCGCTCGCCGTCGCTCTCTCGGTTTCCTGCGGATAACTCGAACGCAGATACGGGTTTCCAGAATATCCTAGGCCTCCCTTCGTATACGTACTGGGAGGATTCGGACGGCGAGTATTGTCCGTCCAACCCCCATATGACAACTGTCCTCGCGGTGCACAGACGGCGCTTACGAAACTCGATTGGCCGTAGCGTGACCATTCCACGCACTTCGACCCGGGCCTGGACCGGTTCGTTTTGAATAACGAAAGTACGACTGTTATTTGACCACTCGATGCGGGCGGAACTCGGGGCTATTCGCGGGATGCTGCCGGTCGAATTAGTTTTCAGAAAATAGTGGTATCCTGTGTGATAGTCTATTAGAGACCATTCAAATACTGTATTCGCTGTCGAATACGACTGAATAAATACTACGTTTTATTATATTTCTCGGATCCGATCAAACGGAAATTCGTCCGGTCCGGCTGGGCACCGTCACTCGCCGGTGCGGAAATGTCGAACGTCTCCCGGACGTAATCTGTTACTCGGGACCGAGTATACCACACAAAGTATATATACCCAACAGCGATTACATCAGGTATGGCGACTTCCGAACAACTGACTGACTCCGCTCACTTCTCTGTCGAGAACGTCGGCGGCATCGATCACACCGAAGTAGACATCCCACCCGGCGTTACCGTCCTCACCGGCAAAAACGCCACCAATCGCACCTCCTTCCTCCGCTCGATTATGGCCGCCATGGGCAGCCATCGCGTCTCTCTGAAAGGCGACGCCGACCACGGTCGTGTCGAACTCACCCTCGACGGCACCACCTACGAGCGCACTCTCACCCGCGCCGGCGACGGCGTCACCTTCGACGGCGACGCCTACCTCGACGACCCCGCCGTCGCCGACCTCTTCGCCTTCCTCTTGGAAACCAACGACGCCCGCCAGGCCGCCGCCCGCGGCGAGCAGTTGCGCGACGTCATCATGCGCCCCGTCGACGTCGACGCCATCCGCTCGCAAATCCGCTCCCTCGAAGACCAGAAGGGTGACATCAACGACGAACTCGCCCGCATCGAATCCAACAAGCGCGACCTCCCCGACCTCGAACAACAGCGCACCCAACTCCGCGAGAAAATCGAGGACAAACGCGAAGAACTCGCCGACCTCGAAGCCGACATCGACGACAGCAGCCGCGACGTCGAAGAAGGCCGCAAAGAGCAAGCCGAACTCGAAGAGAAACTCCAGGAACTCCGCTCGACCCGCTCGGAACTGGAATCCATCCGCCGCAAAATCGAACGCCAAGAGGAGAGCATCTCCTCGCTGAAACGCGAGCGCAGCGACCTCGAAGACGACCTCGAAGAACTACCCGAGGCGCCGATGGGCGAGCACCAAAACCTCGAAGCCGACATCGACCGCTTGCGAACCGAGCGCCAGGACCTCAACACGGAGATCAACGAGCTTCGGAGCCTCATCCAGTACAACGAGGAACGCCTCGAAGCCGAAGACTACGACCTCTTAGAAGACGGCGGCACGGCCGCCGACAGCGGCGAGGGCTCGGTGACCGACCAACTGGTCGCCTCCGAGTCCGAGACCGTGGTGTGTTGGACCTGCGGCTCCTCTGTCGAGCGCGAACAGATCGAATCGACGATCGAACGGCTGAAACGCCTGCGCACGGAGAAAGTCGACGAGCTGAACGACATCAAAACGAGGCTGGAAGAGAAGAAGGAGGCCCAGCGGGAGGCGACGAAGAAACAGCGCAAGCGCTCGGAAATCGAACGCAAACTCGACGACATCGAGTCGGAACTCCAGCGGCGCGACGAGCAGATCGACGCGCTGAAGCAGAACCGCGAGTCGCTGACCGAGGAGGTCGAAGCCTTAGAGTCGGACGTGGAGAACCTCGAATCGGCTGATTTCGAGGAGATCCTGTCGCTGCACAAGGAGGCGAACCAACTGGAGTTCGAGATCGACAGTTTGGAATCGGATCTCGAGGAAGTGACCGAAGAGATCGAGTCGATCGAAGCGGACGTCGAGCGGGCGGACGAACTCCGGGAGGAGCGCTCGGAGCTCGTGGAAGAGCTGACGGATCAGCGGACGAAGATCGATCAGATCGAGGCGGAAGCGGTCGAATCGTTCAACGAGCATATGGAGTCGATTCTGGAGCTGTTGGGCTACGAGAACATCGAGCGGATCTGGATCGAGCGGATCGAGGGTGCGGGGACGAGCGAGGGACAGACGCGGTTCGAGTTGCACATTGTGCGGACGACGGAGAACGGGGCGGCCTACGAGGACACGATCGAGCACCTCTCGGAGAGCGAGCGGGAGGTGACGGGATTGATATTCGCGCTGGCGGGCTATCTGGTGCACGACCTCCACGAGACGGTTCCGTTCATGTTGTTGGATTCGCTGGAAGCGATCGATTCGGACCGGATCGCGGACCTCGTCGAGTACTTCGCGGACTACGCGGAGTTCCTGGTGGTGGCGCTGCTGCCGGAAGACGCCCAAGCGCTCGACGAGGAGTTCACTCGCGTCACCTCGATCTAACGGGTCCCCCGGGTGCGCTGGGGTAGCCCAGTACATTTTTGAGGCTCTTCGGCGAAGGGAGGGTAATGCCAGACACGACCGACAACCGACCGTCGAGCAAGGTGGCGCGACTGATCGCCGAGTACAACCTCGACGGGTTGGGCGACGAATTGGAGGCCCGCTGGACCGGCGACGGCGTCGAGCGGACGAGCCTCCGCGATCTCGCGGACTACTTCAACGAGCGGCTTCTCGAACAGACGCTCATCGATGCCGGAATGAACGCACTCGAGAGCGACGTCTCCACGATGTATCAGAACCTAACCGACGACGAAGTGAGCACCGGTGTTCGAACCGACACCCGGAGCCGTCTGGAGCAGAACGGGATCGACGCCGACGAACTCGAATCGGACTTCGTCAGCTATCAGGCGATTCGGTCGTATCTCACCGAGTACCGCGACGCCGAGTACCGCCAGCTCTCGGACGAGGAGAAGGTCGAGAAGGACCTTCAGAGCATCCAGCGGTTGATGACACGAACGTTGTCGGTGACCGAAGAGCGAATCGAGAAACTCCGCGAGACCGGCCGGGTCGACGTCGAAGAGTTCGAGGTACTGTTGGACGTGCAGGTGCTCTGCCAGGAGTGCGGCGAGCAGTACTCCGTCTCGGAATTTCTCGAAAACCGCGGCTGTGCCTGTCAACAGGAGTAGATAGCAGACGCGTCGCGCTGGAGCGACGGTTTCGACCCGTCATTCGCAGACTCGCCCGATCGTGTGTGATCGGACGAGGGCTCACGCCTGCCCGAGTTTCAACTCGAGTTCGTTGGCGGCGCCGCGGATCTGATCGACGATACCGTCGGCGAGCTGTTGATCTGTCAGCCGGTTCGCCGGACCGACGACGCTGATCGCGCCGACCACGTCGCCGCCGACGATGATCGCCTTTCCGACCGCGCGTGCCCCTTCGACGGCCTCCTGATCGTTGATCGCGTACCCACGCTCCCGCGTTGCTTCCAGTTCGTCGAGGAGTTGCGCGCGGGAATCGATCGTGTGGGGCGTCCGCTGTTCGAGGCCGTGTCTGTCGATTATCCCCTCGACGCGCGCTTCGGGCAAATACGCCAGGATGCTCTTTCCCGATGCCAACTGGTGCAAATACGAGCGCGTCCCGATCCGGGCGTGCGTCTGGACCGCGTGTTCTCCGAGCGCGTAGTCGAGGTACACCGCACGGCCGTGTTCCTCCGTCACGAGCCACGTCGCTTCGCCGGTCTCGTTCGCCAGTTGCGTGATCGTCTGCTGTCCGATGTCCGCAATGGCGTGACGGTCACGGGCCGCAATCCCGTGATCGAGGAGTCGAAGCCCCAGATCGTACTTTCCCTCCGTCTTCACGAGATATTCCAGGTCGTACAGCGACGAGAGGTAGTCGTGCGCGGTACTCGTCGGCACGTCGAGTCTCTCCGTGATCTCAGTGGCACCGAGCGGACCCTCCTTCTGAAGCAATTCGATAATCTCGGACACCCGTCGGATCGATTGTAACTTAATAGCGTCGTTTGTCATTGTCATACAGTGCTCTAAGAGAGCGTATAAACTTAGCTTTGTGGTCTTCATCTCGACAAATGCCCGACGACACTATCGGAAGAGCGATCAGGCGCGCCACGTATCGCGTGCTCGATGGGCCCCAGACCCACTATCAGGCGAGTTGGGGTAGCCGAAACCTGATCGTTCGGCCACGCTTCGAGTCCCCGAAATGAACGACGCGAGACTTGAGAGAGTCGGTCCGATCCGATCATTTCGATCACAGTATCTGTCTATCGGTGCTCGAGTTCGGGGAGATCCGAGAAGTTCTAACGGACGTACTCTTGTTAGGGCGTCGCCGATCGAGCGGTAATCATCATTATCATTCATCGTATATTATCCGACAATATCGGATTATTTGATACGGTTGGGGCCCGCCGCGAGCGGCAGACGGTTTTTGACTCGACGATACGAACCGAACAGTTCTGTGGTCAGCCGACGCTGATCGATTCGACGTCGAGACGGCCGCGCTCGCGGCCCACGGAGAGATCGTCTGCAAAAAGCTGGAACGGTCGACGTCCGCTCTCGAACGCTACTCGCCTTTCCGTTGATCCGGCGAGTACGGCACCTCACCGACGGTCGCCCGGATCTCGGTCTGCTCGTGCCGTTCGACCTTCGGATTCGGCGAGTCCTCCTCGCCCCACACGAGCGTGACTTCGGTTCCGGGTTCGCTGTGTTCGACGTCGATACTGCACAGCGAGATGATCGTCCCCGCGTCGTACTCGTAGGACCGCGAGTGCGAGAGCCCGATCAACTCGTCGCCGTGCAACACTTCGTCGTAGTTCGCCCGGCCCCAAGCGATCCTGGGCAGGTCCATGAACTTCTTCGTCTCGCCGTCGCGGAACAGGGAGGCGTACACGTCGATGACGTCTTCTTCGTCCCAGGCGAGGGAGACGAGCGTCCGATCCGGATCCTCGACCTTCTCTTCGAGCGCCTCGCGACCGACGTAGTCGTGATCGAAGCTGATGAGCTTCTCGTATCCGAGTTCGATCGGATCCATGTAGTACTCGGAGATGTCATCGGAAACGAAGCTCCCGTCGATTGAGTAGGTGGCTTCGCGGCTGTCGGCGTCGAGCCACTCGCGATAGTCGCTCATCTCCTCGACGTTGTAGATCGGCGGCACGCCCGGCGGCACCCATCCGAGCTTCACCGAGAGCGTGTGGTAGGCCTTCGATCCGAGCTGTTCGAGGCCGTAGTCCTGACCGGCCTCGACGATCGCCTCCCGTACCTCGTCGGCGTGCTCGTAGGGACCGATGAACTCGAAGCCGAACTCCGTCGACATCCCGTGCCCGACAGCGAGGGTGTCGACGCCGGCGAGATCGATCTCCTCGAAGTGATAGAACGGAATCGAATCCAGGTCCGCGTCGGTGACCTGCTCTAAGACGTCTCGCGCGTTCGGACCCTGTACCTGGAACACGAACTTCTCCGGGTCGCCCTCGTGTGCGGAGGTTCTGGGCTCGGTCTCGACGGTCGCGTCGTAATCGCCCGTCTCCAGATTGTAGCGAACCCAGTTCGCCGACAGCATTCCGGCGCTGTAGTACTCCTCGTCGTCGACCCGCAGCATCGGTCCGTCGCCGATGATATGGCCGTTGGGGTTACACATCACGAGTTGCTTCGCGCGGCCGACCTCGAAGTTCTCGAAGCTGTTGACGCTGAGGTCGCGCAGCAGGTCGCGCGCGTCCGGTCCGGTCACGCGTAGCGACGTCATATGATGAGAGAGGTTAGCGAGCGAGACGGTCTCCGTGACGGCCCGCTGTTCGTCGAGCCAGTTCGTCTGCTCGTTCGGGACGACGGGAAAGTTATCCGTGTAGTCGCCGCCCTTGCGACGCAGCACTTCGACGGGGTTACCAGACGCCTGAATCTCTTCGGGGTCCATACACCGAGGGGGATTCCCCATACACTTAAATATATCTTACTCGGAACCCACGGAGAAACAAAGCAGATTATCAAGAAATAATATCTAGAGAGCTATCTGCGCGTTCCGAAATTGCGACGCGGGCTACAGATCCAGCAGCCGCTTGATGTTGCCGGAGAGGATCTTCTCCCTGTCCGCCTCCGAGATGTCGAGGTTCTCGATCAGCGGGATGATCTCGGTCGCCCAGTACCGCCCCTTGTCGGGCCCGAAGGGGTAGTCGGCGCTGTAGACGACGTTGTCCGCGCCGAAGAACTCCAGTCCGCACTCCAGCGGATAGGACTCTCCTTGACTGCTGACGGCGGTGTCGCCGTAGATCCGATCGAAGTACGCGTCGAGCGGTTCCGAGAGGTCGGCGATCGCGGGGTTCTGGTACAGTTCCGGCTCCTCGGTCCGCGTCTGATACCACGAGCGGATCCGCCCGATCTGGTAGGGGAAGGATCCGCCGAGGTGGTGAGAGATGATCTCGAGGTTCTCGTGGCGGTCGAGGACGCCCGAGAAAATGAGGCGAGCCAGCGCGATGTTCGTGTCGAACGGCCACGCCAGCATCTTGTAGATCCAGGTGTGAGACTGGTCGTAGTCGTGCCAGTCGGCGAGCTGCGGGTGAATCCAGATGGGGATGTCGAGGTCGTCGACGGTCGCGTAGAACTCCTCGAAGTCGTCGTCATCGAGCATCCGCCCGTCGATGTTCGAGAAGATCTGGACGCCGTGCATCCCGAGGTCGTCGATGCACCGGCGAACCTCGTCGACGTACTCGTCGGTGAGGAACGGCACCGTCGCCGTGGGGATGAACCGATCGGGGTGTTCGTCGGCGATTCGTCGGATCTCGTTGTTCGCGACGCGGGTCGCCTCCAAGGCGTCGTCGGGGTCGATCCCCTGCCAGAGCATCGGCGCGGCGAGGTTGATCACCTGCCGGTCGATCCCGTTCGCGTCCAGATACTCGATACGGCCCTCGACGTCGAACATCCGCGGTGCGTTGCGAAGGCTATCCAGTTCGGAGGTCGGGTGGACCTGCTCCAGTTCGTCGAGCGCCTCGCTCGACATTATGTGCGAGGTCGCGTCTATGATCTCGGGCATCGTTGGCTGCTTGGTGTGATATTACTTAAATCATTGTGTAATTTAGGTGAACGAGCGCACGGGCGCGACAGCGGTAAGATAGCAGAAACCGACTAGTGCGGACTTTTCCGATCGGTAGCGCTGATCCGGTCGCAAAGCCTAATACCGTTACCCGGATACGTCGTAGTATGTCTCAGGAGCGCGTCGAGCACCGCGGGATGTTCGTCAACGGCAACTACCATCAGATGAGCGACACGTTCTCGGTCGAGGACCCCTCGACGGGGGAGGAGATCGCGTCGGTAACGGACGCCGGCGAGAGCGGCGTCGACGCGGCTCTCGACTCTGCAGAGCGCGCACAAGTCGAGTGGGCGGCGATGGACCCCGTCGAGCGCGGTCGCGTGCTGCGCGACGTCGCCCGTGCGCTGGAAGATCACGTCGAGGAACTGGCCGACATCTCGACGCAGGAGATCGGGCGTCCGATCGGTCAGTCGAGGGGGCTGGTCGGCAACGCGGTGGACTACGTCGACTACTACGCGGGGATGACCGACAAGATCGAGGGGCAGACGTTTCCGCTGAAACAGTCGAATCAGGCGTTCAGCCGCAAGGAACCGATCGGAATAAGCGCCCAGATCGTGCCGTGGAACGCGCCGGTGCTGCTGTGTTTCCGCGGCGTCGCCCCCGCGCTGGCCGCCGGTAACGCCGTCGTGGTTAAACCCTCGCCCTTCGCCCCCGGCGTCATCCTGAAGCTCGCCGAAATCGCGAGCGAGGCGGGCCTTCCAGACGGGCTGTTCAACGTAGTCCCCGGACTGGTCGAGACCAGCAAGTCCCTGACCACGGACCCGCGCGTCGACCAGATCACGTTCACCGGGTCGGTCTCGACCGGACAGATCGTCGGCAAGGCGGCGATCGATCAGGTCATCCCGACCGTGCTGGAACTCGGCGGCAAGAGCCCGGCCGTCGTCTTCGACGACGCCGACCTCGACGACGCGCTCGACGGGGCGATGAAGGCGATCACGCTCGTCAACGGCCAGGTCTGCTTCGCGACGACGCGGATCTTCGTCCACGAGGACGTCTACGACGAGTTCAAATCCCGGTACGTCGACGCCGTCGAGTCGATCACCCTGGGTCCGGGGTCGGAGAACCCCGATCTGGGCCCGGTGATCTCCCCGGAGGCGGTCGAAGAGATCGATAGCTACGTCCAGAACGCGGCCGACGGCGGTGCGAGCGTGCTCACGGGCGGACGGCCAGCGGACCGCGACGGTAACTTCTACGAGCCGACGGTCATCGAGGGCGTCGACGACGACGCACCGATCTCGTGTGAGGAGGTGTTCGGACCGGTGATCAACCTCTACTCCTTCTCCGACGAGGAGGAGGCCATCCGCCGGGCGAACGACACGGAGTACGGCCTCTACGCGACCGTCTGGACGAACACGCTGGACCGCGCCCACCGCGTGGCCAACGGGATCGAGGCGGGCAGCGTGATGGTCAACCAGTACGCCGGCTCACGCCCGCAGACGCCGTTCGGCGGCTACAAGAAGAGCGGGCTCGGTCGCGAGAAGGGAATGCAGGCGGTCGATCACTACACGCAGTTGAAGACGGTCAACGTCGACATCGGCTCCGTCGGCGACGAGTAAGGCATCTCGTTCGGCTCTCTCGGTTTCTCCCCGTCCTACGGTCGCTCGACCTTCACGTCGAGCACCGCGGGCGTTCCGTCCTCGACGGCCTCGACGGCGTCCGTCAGCGCTCCCGGCAGTTCGTCGGGGTCGTCGACGACGCGCGTGTGGGCGTCGACCAGCGTCGCCGGGGCCGAGAGATCCATCGTGGTCTCGATGTGGCTCTCCGGCACGGCGTCCGCGGCGGCCGCCCCGTCGGGGTACTGCGCCGTCGTCGCGCCCTCGACGGCGTTCCACCCCTGGTTGTCGTAGACGACGGTGAGGGTCGGTGCGTCGTACTCGGCGGCGAGCAGAGCACACGCGGAGGGGTTCGCGAACAGGTAGGAGCCGTCGCCGACGAGCGAGATCACGCGGCTGTCGGGGCTGGCCAACTTCGCGCCGACGCCCGCCCCGCCCGCCCAGCCGAGGCCCGCACCGCCCTTCCAGAAGTAGCTTCCCGGCTCCGAGAGTCGTATTTGCGACATAATCGCGGGGCGGCTGGTGACCGCGTCTTCGACGACGATCGTCTCCTCGTCGACGATCGATTCGACCGCGTCCGAGAGCACCGTCGGCGTGAGTCGGCCCGCCTCGGTGTCGGCCGAGAGGCGGGCTTCCGCGTCCGCCCGCCGCTCGGCGGCGACGTCCCGCCAGAATGACAGACCGTCCTCGTTCGCAGCGTCGAGACGGTCGGCGACGGCCGACAGCGTCGCCGCGGCGTCCGCCTGGATCGACTCGTCGACCGCGAACGGCCACCGGGGGAACGCGGGTTTCGTCGGGTCGGGATCGATCTGGACGACGGTCGCGTGGGTCGCGACGGCGTCCCCGTCGGGGATCCAGGGGACGTCGGTGTCGGCGAGGATCACGAGGTCCGCGCGCTCCAGTGCTACCGTCGGATCGTAGCCGACGTGCTGCCCGTGGTCCCGGGGGAAACAGAGCGTCGTCGGGGTCTGCTCGACGACGCCGGCACCGGCCGCTTCGGCGAACGTCACGAGCGCCTCGACGCGCTCTTCGGCCGGCGCTCGACCGAGGTCGCTCGTGATCACGGCGGGCCGGTCCGCGTCCCGGACGAGATCGAGGAGTCGATCGGTCTCGTCGCCGTCGGCGCCGCCGGGACCGACTCGGCGGCGCGCGGCGGTCGCTGGCGTCGGCTCCACGGTCTCGCTGAGCGCCTCGCGGGTCGCCGTGACGTAGACGGGGCCGGCCGGCTCGGAAACGGCGCGCTCCAGTCCCCGGCGGACCGTCTCGGCCGGATCGGCCGGCGGTCGGTACTGGTCCACCCACCGGCAGTACTCCCGGACGATTCCCGGCTGATCGAAGACGTCCTGGAAGTAGTGGACGGGGTGGTCGCGGGAACCGGAGTGGCCGGCGTCGGTCACGGGCGCGAGGCCCGCGAGCACGTACACCGGCGCGCCGGCTCGGTGGGCGTTGTGCATCGCCGCGCCGAGGTTCTGGGTCCCGACGTCGACGTGGACCAAGACGACCTGCGGCTCACCCGTCACGGCGGCGTAGCCGTGCGCGGCGCTCATCGCGGCGAACTCGTGGGGACAGGAGACGATGCCGGGGATCGCGTCTTCGTCTCCGGCCCGCCTGACAGCGGCGGCCGCCTCCAGGAGCGGGGTGTGGTCGGTCCCGAGGTTCGCGAAGACGTACTCGACACCGTGGCGGTGGAACGAGCGAAGGAACCTCTCTGCGGCGGTACGGTCGGCTGTCGTGGGGTCCGGTTCGGATGCTGACACGTGGGTGCTCTCTCCTACGTGAGACACTCACTGTCGATCCTGATATAATTATGCCGACGTGGTTTCGCCCACGGAATCGGACAGTGTGCCCGACGAGGGGCGGTCATCGCCGTGAAAACGAGGTCCGCAGCGACGTGGGAACGCCCGGAGAAAGGGGTGCCGTGACAGATACCGGGACTGAGTGCCGTGACAGCTACGGAGACGGGGTGCCCTGAAACGGAGTTAGCGCGGCCCGGTGCCCATCGAGGACTTGACGTCCTCGCGCCAGGAGAAGAGGTACTGTTCGGTCTTGCTGAAGACGCCGTATTCGATGATCATCATCACGATCACGAACAGGACGACGTACTGGAGCACGCCGACCATCGAGAACCGACTCATGTTGTCTCGGATCAGGAAACCGATCCCGACGTTCGAGATGACGACCTCCGCGAGGATGGTCACCTTCCACGCGACCGAGAACGTGAACCGGATGCTCGAAAAGATCTCGGGGAGGATCGACGAGAACAGGACTCGTTTGTACACCCGAGTCCGCGACACGCCGAACGCACTCGACATATTGAGCAGGTCCGAATCGACGTTCTCGACGCCGCTCTGGATCATATCCACGACGAACGGGGCCGTGATGACCGCCGTCGCGAGCATCGGCGTCGTGTCGCTGATCCCGAACGCCATCGCGGTAAAGATGACGACGAACAGCCCCGGCACCGCCATCCCGACCAGGACGTAGTAGCGGAGCACCCGTCCCCAGAAGTTGCTTACCCCGAGCGCGATGCCGCCGACGATGCCGACGACGAGCGCGGCGACGAACCCGTACACGATCCGCTGCATCGACGCGACGAAGTGCATCACCCACTCGCCGGCCTGGAGCATCTCGTACATCGACGCCCCCACCAGGAGCGGGGAGGCGATGAGGTCGGTGATGGCGAAGACGCGGGCGCTCAGTTCCCAGACGAGGATGAGGAGGAGGATCGACTCGACGAAGACGACTCTCCGGTTGCCGAGGAGGACTCCTTCCACCGTCCCGCGTAGCTGTGAGGTACTCATCAGCCCTCAGACCATCTCTTCGAGGTCAGAAACCGTCATGAACGTGAGGTGATCCTGCCAGCCCGAGGGAACCTGTCCCAGGTCCTCCATCACGTTCATAACGCTCCGGGCGTCCTCGACGGACTGTTCGTCGAGGCCGACTTCGGAGTACAGCGCCGAGCGCGAGAGGCTCTCGATCTGGTCGACCTCGTTGCCGGAGAACAGGTCCATCAGGAACCGCGCTTCCTCCTGGCTCTCGGCTTCGAGCGTCTCCTGTCCTGCTGGGTCCTCGGCGATCTCCGGAATGTTTTCTTGGACGTAGTTGAGACCCTCACTCCACATATTGATCATATTCAGGAGCACTTCGGGGTTCTCCTCGGCGAAGTCGAGTCTCGTCGAGAGGCTGACGAGTGGCGGTCGGCCCCATCCCTCTTCGAGGTAGTCGTTCCAGATCCACAGCAGCGGTTTGAGCTCCCCGTTGACGATTTCGGTGAGCCCCGCCGACGAGGCCGAGTGGACGGCCGTCGCGAGGTCCCCGCGGAGCGTGAGTTGCGGCATCGTGCCGCGGTCGGTCGTCTGGACGTTGAAGTCGCCGCCGTCCTGCGCCAGGTTGTATCCGTACTTCTCCTGGATGATGTTCTGGAGGTGCGGCACCGCGCCGGCGGCCCAGCCGGGGATCCCGAAGCGCGCGCCCTCGTCGACGATCTTGTCGAGGGACGCCTGGACGCTGCCGGTCTCGTCCGGATCGTACGGACCGCCGACCTCGACCCACGGGGTCGAGACGACGCCCTCGATGTTCCCGAACGTGACCAACTGCTGATCCTGTTCGACGCCCAGGCGCGCGTCCTCGACCCAACTCACGGTCCCCATATCGATCTGTCCGGAGGCGAAGAGCGTCGCGTCCTCGAACGTGAGTTCGTAGTCGAGTTGGTACCCGTCCTCCGCGAAGCGGGGCTGGATGAGGTCGTTTTCGGCGAGGTAGTACTCCATCACGATGTTCACCGGCATCCCGACCGGGGGTGTCGCGAACGACACCGTGGTCAGGTCACCGCTGCCGCCGGAGTCGCCACCGCCGTCTCCGCCGCTGTCCCCACCGCCATCGCCGCTTCCGCCGCTGTCACCGTCTCCGCCGCTATCGCCGTCTCCGCCGCCATCGCCGTTTCCACCGCTCGTACAGCCTGCGAGGGTCGCTGCGACCGCACTGGCGCCGGTCGCCTTGATGAATTTCCGCCTGTCGATACGACTGAATGGCTGCCCGTCCTGTGTCATACGGTATCAAGTCAGCATCAATCATCAAAAACCCATCGGTCACGGACAGCGGTGCACTGCGAAGGCGGTCGAGTGTCGGGACCGATTTTTTCGAATCGCCTGCGATCGGACGCACGCGTGAGTGGACGGGCAATCGAGTAAATCGGTGCGCACGATTGCGGTATCAGCGGATCCGAGGTTGTATACGGGATCTGGTGAGCTGGCACGAGAGCACGTACGCAGGTGTAGGGGTCGGATGCTGCGGTTTCACGGGTGACACTCCCAACACACGTCGTCTAGCGAGCAGTAATGGGAGGCGGACCTTCGACGGGGAGACGTGTCTCTGAAACGCGATTTATGGGGGCGGAAATACTAATTCGTTGACGCTGTGGGTTGGTGTCTCGTAGCAAACCTAAAGTACACCCAATAACTATTGAGGCTCACAGCTATGACCCGAACCAGATCTCTCACAGTCCGTCCACGCTCGTATTCGGCGGCCGGAGCCGACGGAGGTGGCTCGTATGGCGTCTGAAGTGCAACAGTCCGACGAGGGCCCCGAGGCCGCGGGCGTCGCCCACGGAACGTCGGCTGCCGGTGCGATCCACGTCAGGAACCTCACGAAGGTGTTCGACACCGAGGAAGGGACGGAGACGGTCTTCGAAGACGTGAGCTTCGACATCGAACCCGGATCGTTCGTGACGCTCATCGGCCGCTCCGGGAGCGGCAAGTCGACGATGCTGAACATCATTAGCGGCGTCCTCGAACCGACTGAGGGGCGCGTCGAGTTCGAGGCGACCGAAGAGGGCGACGTGACGCTCGGACACGTGTTCCAGTCGCCCCGGCTGCTCCCGTGGAACACCTGCGTCGAGAACATCGAGTACGTCCACGAGAACAACCCCGATTACACGAGAGCGCTGGCCGAGGAGTACCTCGATCTCGTCGGCCTCTCGAACCACTACGACAAGTACCCCTCGCAGCTCTCCGGCGGGCAGCGACAGCGCGTCGGAATCACCCGCGCGCTCAGCATCGACCCCGAGATTCTCGTTATGGACGAACCGTTCAGCAACCTCGACGAGATCACCGCCGAGTCGCTCCGCGAGGAACTCATCGACATCTGGCAGCAACTCGGGAAGACGGTGTTCTTCGTCACCCACGACATCACCGAGGCGATCGAACTCTCCGACCGGATCCTGATGCTCGGCAACGGCGAGATATTCGACGATATGTCGATCGAACTCGATCGACCGCGCGACGTCGACTCCGAGGAGTTCCTGAAGGTTCGACAGGACGCGATCAACCGGTTCCACGCGATCAAGTGAGTGATTCGATGAGACGCACAGATTCACGCCCCACGCAAAGAATTAAGTCTGTCACCGTGATTCGTGAGGATATGCGAGTGAGACTATCGCCAGTACACAGCAATCGAACACCCATCGACGACGGCCGTCGGTCGTCGTCGACCGGGCCGGCGGAGTGAGAGTCGATGGCGACAAGCACCCGATCGATTCCGACGCCGCTCCGTTCGACTATCGGGGACAAGTGGGCCGCGGCGATCATCAGCGTCGTCCTCGGGCTCGCCGCTTGGTGGCTCGTTACGGTGATCTTTCCGCGGGGGCTCTTCCCCGGACCGATAGAGACGGTGAACGCCTCGGCGGAACTGCTCGCCTCGGGCATCGTCTGGACGCATATGGAGGCCACGTTCTTCCGGACGTTCCTCGGATTCATCGGGGCGTTCTTCGTCGGCGGGGCGCTCGGCATCGCGATGGGAATCAACAATTTCGGCGAACACTTCTCGACGCCGATCATCATCATCGCACTGTCCGTGCCCGGCATCGCGTGGGCCGCGATCACGACGATCATCTTCGGATTCGGCGTCGCCGCCCCGGTGGTCGCCACTGCGGTCACCGTGTTCCCGTACATCTCGCTTCGAATCTGGAAGGGCGTCGAGGACATCGATCCCAACCTCATTCGGATGAGCCGCTCGTTCGACATCTCGAAGGGGCGCTTGCTCCGTCGGATGATCCTCCCGAGTATCGCACCGGCGCTTTTCACCGCCGTCCGGTTCGGACTCGCCATCTCCTGGAAGATCGAGACGCAGGCGGAGATCTTCGCCTCGAATTCGGGCGTCGGGTACCGGGCGATAGAGGCCTTCTCGCGCTACCAGTACGACACCGCGATGGCGTGGGCCGCCGTGTTCGTCGTCATCGTCTTCCTCCTGGAGATGGCGGTCCTCCGTCCGCTCGAACGGAAGGTCTTCGCCTACCGCAAGGAGGCGGACTTCGGCGTTCTCTGACCGGTCCCGTTCGTTCCCTTTCGCGACGGTCGATCCCGCTCGGAGGGAGTATTATATACGTGGACGGCGAACCGTCGTCGTATGTCCGTTCTCGCAGCAACAGACGGAACGACCGTCCCGGACCGCGTCGTCGAAGTGGCGGCAGATCTCGCAGCACAGTACGGAGAGGAACTCGTCGTCCTGCACGTGATCCCGGAGGACGTCTTCGAGGAGCAGCGGAAATCCTCCGTCGAGAGCACGTCGGACCTCGCGCTGACCTTCGCCCCGGAGATCACGTACCGGGAACTCGGCGATCAGACGGGGACGCCCGGCGGCAGCGACGCCCGCTATTCGCTCGAACACGCCCAGCGCGACGCGGCCGGCGTGGCGGAGGACGTGACGACGCGGACTGTCGAGGACCTCGACGCGGTCGAGGCGGTTTCCTACCACGGACGCGTCGGCGACGTGACCGAGGAGATCCTGCACGTCGCGGACGAGGCGGACCCGCGGTATCTCGTCGTCGGCGGGCGGAAGCGGACGCCCGTTGGAAAGGCCATCTTCGGGAGCGTGACGCAGTCGCTCCTGTTGGAAGCCGACCGGCCGGTCGTCACGGTGATGAGCGAGGAGTAGTCGATCAAATGAACGCTGAAAACACAGCCGTCGTGACGGGTGCGGCGACCGGAATCGGACGAGCGATCGCGGAGCGACTCGCGGCCGACGGCGCCCACGTCGTCGTGGCGGACATCGCCGACGGGAGCGAGACGGTCGCCCGCATCGAGGAGGCGGGCGGCAGTGCCGAGTTCCGCGAGGCCGACGTCACCGACGAGGACGCGATGCGGTCGCTGTTCGCGAGACTCGACCTCGACGTCCTCGTCAACAACGCGGCGTACTACGCGCCGCTGGTCACGGACAAGAAACGCTTCGACGAGATCTCCGCCGAGGAGTGGGACACGGTGCTCGCGGTGAACGCGAAGGGGACGTTCCTCGCCTCGAAACACGCCCTCGACGCCTTCGACGACGGCGGGAGCATCGTGAACATCTCGTCGTCGGTCGTCACGATGGGCGTCCCGGGATTCCTCCACTACGTCGCCTCGAAGGGCGCGGTGCTCGCGATGACCCGCGCGATGGCGGCCGAAGTCGGCGACATCGGCGTTCGCGTCAACGCCGTGATGCCCGGGTTCACCTGGTCGGAGGCGTCACAGCAGGCCGGCGACGAGTACCTGGAGGACTACGTCGACAACCAGGACCTCGACCGCGTGGTCGAACCGGAAGACATCGCGGGGGTGGTCTCGTTTCTCGCCGGCCCCGACAGCGGCGTGATGACCGGGCAGGCGATCAACGCCGATCCGGGGCTGTCGTACTACTGACGCGGGTTGCGCCGGGATTGCGTTCTCCGGCCAGTCAACTCAGAAGCGTCACGCCGATCGCGCCCGCAACGGCGACGAGCGCGCCTGCGACGAGCCGCGGTGTGATCCGTTCGAGGTCGTCGCTCACGAAGACGATCGAGAGGAAGATGACGACGAGCGGGCTCGACTGGACCAGCGGGACGACAAGCGACACCGGTTCTAACTCCAGCGCGCCGTAGTACCCGAGCAGAAAGAGCGTGTTCGCGAGACCGGCTCCGACGAGCCACGGGAGTTCGCGGCGCTCGACCGACCGGAGATCCGGGAGTCCCTCCGTCCACCAGAGATACAGCAGGAACCCGAGGCCGGCGCTGACCGTCTTGACCGTTAGCCCGGTGAGGACCGCCGCGCCCTCGGCGAACCCGAGTTTCGCGAACGTCGGCTCGATGCCGTAGAAGAACGCCGCCGCGAACGGGAACGCGAGACCCACGTACCCCGCGCCACCGTCATCGGCGTCGGAACGCCCGTGTTCGTGGGTGATGATCCCGATTCCGAGGACGATGGCGACCATCGAGAGCAGGTGGCCGCCGGTGACGATCTCCCCGAGCACCACGACCGCGATGAGCGAGGCGTGCAGCGGCTGCGAGGCCTTGATCGGTTCGGCGCGACTGGAGCCGATGCGCTTGATCCCCTCGAAATGCATCGCGCGGCCGACCATCGTCCCCAGCAACCCCGCGGCCGTGAACGCACCGAGCGATCGGAGCGTGAGGTCCTGGATCGGCGACCCCAGCAGGAACGCCGCGGGCACCAGAGCGAGGACGTTCACCGCGAGCACCACGACCAGGGCGTCCGAGGAGTCGCTGGTGATTGTACCGTAGCGGATCGACAGCGACTGTACCGCCAGCGCGACCGCCCCGAACGCGGCCAGGAGGATCCCCAGGGTGAGGACCCCGTCAGTCGGGATCATCGTATCGCTCCCGGGTCGATGACGACACGACCGCGTCTCGGAGAGTCGGGACTCTCATCAGCACTGCGTTGCATCGTTAGCGAGGTGGATGTGATGCGACATAACGGTTGGCATCGATCGGGTTCGACGGCGATCAGAGTGGAGCGGAGGCGACCGAGGAGTCAGTGAAGATTACCGCCACCGCATAATGCGGTGTTCGGCCGCGCGGAGACTCTCTTGGCCGACGATGATCAGGACGACCGGAACGACGACCCAGCCGAGGAGCAGGTCAACGCGCTGCTGTTGGAACCAGTAGTTGACCATATACCCGACGCCGGAGCCCGCACCGAACACCTCCGCGATGAACAGCACCTTCCAGGAGACGACGAGCCCCCAGTACATCGACGGGAAGAGGTACTGAAGCACCTGCGGGAGCAAGATGTCACGGTAGCGCTGGAGTCGACTCGCGCCGAAGAAGTCCGCCATCTCCGTGATCTCGGGGTCGAGTTCCTGCGTGCCCTCCCACATATTCAGGATCACGAACGGGACGCCGACGATCACGACAGTCAGGACCGGCACCCACTCGGAGATCCCGAGCGCGATGATGAGTGCGAACGCGACGGCGATAGACGGCACCGAGAGGCCCAGAACGATCCACGCGCGGAGGAACGCCTCCGCTTCCTTCCGGAGACCCATCGCCGTGCCGACGACCGTGCCGACGACGACGGAGATGGCGAACCCGGCGAGGAGTCGACGGAACGTGTCGAAGATGTTGCTCTGGTAGCTACCGAACTGGGGGTCGGTGACCACCGTCTGGGTCGCCACGATCAGTTCGACCAAGCCGGGGAGAACGTACGAGGGAAAGAATTGCGAGCCGAGCTGCCAGGCGGCGAGCAGTACCACTGCGACGGCAGCCTTCTTTTCGATATTTCGTTCTTGGATGTAAGAATACATAGGGGATGTCGAGACGTTGAAGCCGTTACTGTGGGTTCCGGAGGACGTCGTCCTGCGACGGCATCTCCTCGAGGAAGTCGTAGCTGCTCATCAGTTCGACGAACTGCCAGGTGGCGTCGCGGTAGTCGTCGGTGGTGGTGTCGCGGAAGATCTGTCCGTCGTTCGCCCACTCGTCGACGACGTCGACCTTCGCCTGATTGTCGATCGCGGCGGTCTCGCCGTACTCGTCGAGGATCGACACGGTGTTCTCCCGCCAGTGTTCCGTCGCGCTCTGTCCGCCGCGGAGGAGCGCGGCGGCGGTCTCGGTGTTGTTCTCGTACCAGTCGGAGTAGCTCCACCACGAGGTGAGCGGCAGCGTGTACCCCGTCCGTTCCCGCCACATCGCGTTCAGCTGGGTCAGCCGACGATACGTGTCGGGGTCCGATTCCATCGTGATCGTCAGCCCGCTCACGTTGATGACGCCGTCGATCTCCTCGTCCTGCAGGAGCCCGAGGAGGGCGGGCGGTGCGGCGGTCGTGGTCCCGAAGTCCTGCCGCAGTCGGAGGCCGGACTCCTCGGCAACGACAGCCTGGAACGCCTGAACCGTCGAGGACCCCCACGACCACACCCCGATCCGCTGGCCTTCGAGGTCGCCGATCGACTCGTACTCGCTTCCCGCCCGCGTGTACAGCGCGTTGATGCTCTGGAGACAGCCGTCCCAGCCGAAGGTGACGAGGTCTTCCCCCTTGATGTAGTTGCCCATATAGGGAATCATCGAGACCATGTTGACGTCCACTTCCCCGCTCGTCAGCGACTGCACCTGCGCGCTAAACGGCGCGTAATCGACCGTGAGATCGATTCCCTCCGCCTCGAAGACGCCGGCGTCGGTCGCGGCCTCGTACATCGGATAGTGGATGGTCCCCTCCGGCAGTTGGATCCGCACGGCCGTCAGATCGTCTCCCGCGGAGCCGGTAGTGGTGCCCTCCGAGCCGCCGTCTCCACCGCCGCCGCCGCTGTCGCCGCCACCGCCGCCGTCTCCGCCATCTCCGCCGTTCCCGCCGCTGCTACAACCGGCCAGTCCGGCGACTCCGACTGCGCCTGATCCAGCGATGAACCGCCTTCTGCTAACACGAGGCATAATACCTCGAATCTTTTCGAGTGTAATAAAATCACCGGGACAATCGTGAACGTCCGTGCGCGGAACGGTCGACGGGGCGCGGAGCCGAGGCGGTGGGTAGCCCGACGCAGTGTCGCGGAACAGCTATGGAAAGATTATTATCCTCCGACCGTCTTGTGCTATCTGTTCACACGATCTATGTACCGATACGATCTCTGCGCGGGTATTCTATTCGAAGACGGGTCGGGAGGCGGGCGATGACTGCGACCGGCGAGGGGGCGGCCTCGACCGGGGAGTCCGCCACGGCGGGAGCGACGCTCGAACTCCGAGACATCGTCAAACACTTCGAAAAACCCGGACAGGGTCAAATTCTCGTCCTCGACGAGGTCGACCTCGACGTCGAAGCGGGCGCGTTCATCTCACTCCTCGGTCCCTCCGGCTGCGGAAAGACGACGCTGATGAACGTCGTCTCCGGGCTCATCGAACCGGACCGAGGGACGATGCGACGGGGCGGCCGCGACGTCTCTCCCGACGACCTCTCGCTCGGGTACATCTTTCAGGAACCGCGGCTGCTCAACTGGAAGACAGTCGCAGGGAACATCGAGTTCGCGCTCGAAGCCCGGGACGTCCCGGAGGCCGAGTGGGACGAGCGAGTCGAGCGCTATCTGGAGATGGTCAACCTGGCCGACGAGGGGGACAACTACCCGACGCGACTCTCCGGCGGGATGAAACAGCGCGTCGCGATCGCGAGAGCGCTCGCGACGGAGCCGGAGATTATGCTGATGGACGAACCGTTCAGCAGCCTCGACGAGATCACTGCGCGCGACCTCCGCGAGGAACTGCTGGACATCTGGAAGCGCGAGGAGAAGACCATCCTGTTCGTCACCCACGACATCAACGAGGCGGTGTTTCTCTCCGACTACATCTACATGATGAACACCGACGGCGAGATGTTCGCCCGCCGTGACATCGACATCGACAGGCCGCGGAAGTACGACGACCCGGACATCGCCCAGCGCGAGGCCGAACTGTACACGGAGTTCCACGAGCAAGTGGTGGACTGAGATGGATCGGCTGACACGGAGCCTCTACACCGTCGCGTCGATCATCACGCTCCTGGCGCTGTGGTACGTCGGCGGCGTCACGCTCCCGGAGGTCGTCCCGGGACTCCCGGAGACGTACGCCGCGCTCGTCGTCGTACTCACGACGCCGGGCCCGTACGATCATATGTTCTACTACCACGTCTGGAAGACGATCCAGATGCTCTTCGCCTCTCTCCTCGTCTCGATGATCGTGGGCACCCTCTTAGGCGTCGCGCTCGGTCGCAGCGAAACGCTCGAAAGCACGCTCGCGACGTGGGTGTACGCGTGGCTGGCGATCCCCTCGCTGGTGATCGTGTTCGTGTCGGCCATCTGGATCGGGTTCGACGCGAGCAGCGGCTACTTCGCCATCCCCCTCGTGATCACCCCGTTCGTGGGGCTGAATATGTGGGAGGGCGCTCGAAACCTCGACGACGACCTCGCGGAGATGGCGGAGTTCTTCGGGGCGGGGCGCGTCCAGACCTTCACGGACATCATCATCCCGCAGCTCGCCCCGTTCCTGTTCGCCAGCTTCCGCTCGGCGCTCTCGATCGGGTGGAAGATCACGCTGCTCGTGGAGGCGTTCCTCCTGACGCGGGGCGTGGGGTTCATGTTCCGACGGTACTTCGACCAGTACGACCTCCCGACGATGATGAGTTGGCTCATCATCTTCGTGGTCTTCCTCATCGTCGTCGAGTACGGCGTCCTCGCTCCGCTGCACGAGCGCGTGATGGAGTGGCGACCCGACGCCGAGGGCGTGAGAGTGACGGAGTAGACCGAGCGGGCGGTTCCTCGATCGCGAGTTCTGGACTGCGGTTCTCGTCTGCGTGCGTGCCTCCAGTTCCGGAAAGCGCGATCTGCGTCACGCTTCAGTCCTCCAGGATTTCGTTCTCGGTAGGGGATACAGTCACACGTCCTGAAAGACGGACGCGGAACAACGGAACGTCCGCTCGACAGAGATTCAGCTCTCGAAAATTCGAATGGCTACCGTTTCAAATATGAAAACAAACTCCCGGGCACGTACCGGAGATCGATATCCCAAACATCCTCGCAAACATCGGTACATCTGTTATCTCATAGAACAATAGTGATGATTCGAGCACGCTGACACGGTGTTTCCGTGTCTCTCTCGTCACTCCCTCCTCACGAACGGCCGACTACGGATCCCGGCAGTATCGTGATCGCTTTCGATTCTCCGTTTTGAGATACAGAATTCTCTCACTTTGTAGTAGCCGTTGGAACAGACCGGCAGAGGCCGAGTGCAATCACCCTCGTCGGTACCCCCTCGGCGTCGGGTCGGACGTTGAGTGCGGCGTCCGGCCCGCTGTCGACTATTGCGACCGCCGTCGAGAGCGCGAGGAACTCGTGTGGGCAGACGACGAACTCCGGGAGGTCGCCTCCGCCCGGGACGGGTGGACAGACCCGTACATATATATCGTCGATAATCGAGAAACGAGTTGTGCGCGTACTGAGATGCGAAGGGGGACGCAGTCTCGGAGAATGACGCGGCTCGCTACTGAACGGGTTCCGGACTTCGCGACGCTCTCGGTTCCGTTAGCGGTGCTCGCCGCGGGGGCCGTTCGGCTCGGCTCGCCGTTCGCGCCGGCGGGAGCGACGATGTTAGCGATCACTACGCTCTGTATCGTCCTCTGGGTCGGGAACCTCGTCCCACCGGCGTACACGGGCGTGCTCTGTCTGGGGCTCGTCGGGTTCGCGTTCTCCCTCGACCTCGCGCTGTCGGGATTCAGTTCGCCGGCGACCTGGCTGATCGCGTTCGGCTTGGTGATGGGCGAAGCGACGCGTCGGAGCGGGCTCGCGGAGTGGGCCGGTCGCTGGGTCATCCACCGCGTCACGCTCGAATCGCCCGCGGCGAAACCCGCGCGAACGTACCGCCGGCTGTTGGTCGGCCTGTCCGCGGCGGGGCTGTTCCTCGTGTTGGTCATCCCGGTCGGCATCGTCCGCGTGCTGGTGCTCGCGCCAGTCGTGCTCGAAGTCGGCGAGCGGTTCGACTCACCGCGGGTGCGACTCGGCCTGTTCTTCGGTCCCATTCTGGTCACGTATCTCGGGACCTTCGCCGTCCTCACGGGCGGCTCGCCGAACATCATCGTGCTCGGCATCCTCGAATCGGTCGCGGGGACCTCGATTCCCTGGACCGAGTGGTTCGCTCTGATGTTTCCGGTGATGGGCCTCGGACGACTTCTCCTAATCAGCGGCGTCGTCTACGCGATGTACCGGCCGCCGTCGGACCTGCAGTTGACGGACACCGCGAGCGAACTGCGGTCGATGTCGAAGTCGGAACGCCGGATGTTCGGCTTTCTCGTGGCCGGCGTCGCCGTGTGGGTGACCGACGTGTTCCACGGCTTCCATCCGGTGTACGGCGCGCTGCTGGTGGTCGTGCTCGTGTTCCTCCCGCGCGTCGGCATCGCGGACTTCGAGGAGACCGTCGGCGAGGTCGACTTCTCGATCCTGTTCTTCGTCGCCGCCGTGCTGGCGATCGGCGAGGGACTGACGCGAACGAACGTCGCCGGCGCGCTCGCGGAGGCGATGTTGACCGTCGTCCCGACGGACGCCTCGCTGTTCGTCGTCCTCGCGATCGTGTTCTCCGCGACCGTCGCGCTGATGGTCGTGATGGGCGGACTCGCGGCCGTGAGCGTCGCGACGCCGATCGTGGTCGCGCTCGCGTCGGACGCGGGAGTTCCGCTGGTCCCGGTCGTGTTGGCGTCGACGGCCGCGCTGGGCGTCCCGTTCATCCCGTATCAGTCGGCCGTGCTCGTCGTCATCTTGGCGTACGACATCGTCGACGCGCGGGAACTGATCCGCGTCACCGGCGTCGTCGCGATCGCGACCGCGGGGCTCCTGATCCCGGTGCAACTCGGAATCCTCTCGGCGGTGTTCTGACAGCGCGAACACTGGCCCGTCGAGCGGCGGGGACAGAGCGGTAGACCGACCGGGTGAGACGGAGCAGTAGGCCGACCGGGTGGGCCAGGGCGGTAGGCCGGCAGTGTGGACCGGTGCGGTAGCGAGGCTCGTTCGGGTGGCCGTGTGCGACGGACTTTTGTACTCGCTCGCGTATCTTCGGACGATGCTACACGCCAACGGTTCGCTGTTGACGGTCGACGTGGGCGACCGTACCGCGGAGACGACGAACATCGACGACGAACTCGAGGAATTCATCGGTGGGCGGGGAGTCTCGACGAAATTAGCGCACGACCGGATCCCCTTCGACGCAGACCCGCTCGGCCCGGAAAACCGGGTCTACCTCGCCTCGGGCCCCCTCCAGCAGTCATCGATGAGTTTCACCGGCCGGATGAACATGACCGGCCTCTCGCCGCTGACCGACGGAGTACTCTCCTCGAACGCCGGCGGCTACCTCTCGCGGAACTTCGTCGGCACCGGTCACTCCGTTGTCGAGGTCGCCGGCGAGAGCGACGACCTCCTCGCAATCCACGTCACCGACGAGGGCGTCGAGTTCGAGGAGGTGCCGGAACTGGCGGGTGCGACCGTCCCCGAGGTGACCGAAGAAATGAACGAGCGGTACGGCCTCGAGGCGGAGAACCTCGTCACGATCGGTCCCGCGGGCGAGAACGAGGTCCGGTTCGCCGCCGCGATGACCTACGACGAGCGGGCGTTCGGCCGCGGCGGCCTGGGTGCGATCCTCGGCTCGAAGAACGTCAAGTGCCTCACCTTCGAGGGCGATTCCGCCCCCGACGTCGACCTGCCGAACGAGGACGTGCATATGGACGTGCACCGTCAGGCGGCCACGAGCGACGACATCTTCCGCCGACAGGGGACGACCCACCTCGTGCAGATTCTCAACGACAACTTCTCGCTGCCGACGCGGTACTTCTCGGAGATGTCGTTCGAGCACGCCGAGAAGATCAACGGCGACCGCGTCGAGGAGAAAAAGTACAAGAAGGCGGCGTGTTCGGTCTGTGCGTTCGCCTGTAAACTCCCGACCCGCGACGAGGAGCGCGGCGTGGAAACAGAGGGTCCGGAGTTCGAGACCGTAATGGCCTTCGGCAGTAACTCCGGCGTCGGCGACATCGTCGACGTCATGAAGTCCAACGGCCTCTGTGACGATCTGGGGATGGACACCATCTCCTGTGGAAACACCATCGCCGCCTACCTCGCGAGCGAGGACGAGTTCGGCAACGTCGAGTTGATCCACGAACTCATCGAGAAGATCGCCCGTCGCGAGGGCGTCGGCGACAAACTCGCCGAGGGCATCGACCGCATCCACGAAGACCTCAACGTCGAGAACTGGACCGTCAAAGGGATGGACTTCGCCGCCCACGACGGCCGCGTCGTCCACGGACAGGGACTCTCCTACGCGGTCGCGAACCGCGGTGCCGACCACATGTACTCGACGCTGATGATTCCGGAGTACAACGACGTCATCCCCGCTGAAGGGACTGCTGGAAAGGCCGACTTCCTGATCGATCACGAGAACCGCAACGCGGTCCGCGACTGTGCGGTACTCTGCCAGTTCGGGCTCGGTCGCGTCATCGAGGAGGAGGTCTTCGAGGCGCTCTTCGACGAGGACTACGAGGACATCCTCGCCATCGGCGACCGCATCGTGAACCTCGAACGGCACTTCAGCAACCAGCGCGGCCGCGACGCCGCCGACGACCGCCTGCCCTACGACCTGCCCGACCTCGACTCCTCGATCAAAGAGTACTACGACGCGCGCGGTTGGAACGACGACGGCGTCGTCCCCGGTGACCTCGTCGCCGACTACGCGCAGGCGGACTGACGGAACCTCTCTCCGGTCGCTTTACCGCGTTCACCCCACACCGCCATCGCCGTCTGACCCACGGCGATTCGGCTCCTCGGGAGGACGGCGAAAACGACTCCCGAGGACCGGTACTCGGTCAGTCGTCGTTCTCGGGCTCCTGTGACTTGTACCGGTCGCGGAGGTGGTGGGCCCCCTCGTCGGACCAGTCGGTCTCGTCGGTGGGCACGTAATCGTACTGTCGGCGGGCGTGCTGTCCGGCCTTGCCGCCCCACCAGACGAACCCGTCAGAGCCGTCTTCGGGGGTCCACGTGATCGTCTCCCACTCGGGGTCGAAGATCAGGTAGCCGCCGGCGAAGATCTCCACCTTGTTGCCGGAGGGTTCGAGGTAGTAGTTGAAGTGCGCCTGGCTGATACCGTGCCGGGCGGGGCCGCCCACGAACTCGATGTCGCGTTCCCTGAGGAGGTCGGCGGCGCGTTCGAGTTCCCCGCGGTAGCCGCCGTCCATGTAGTAGGCGACGTGGTCGATCTTGTCGACGACGTTTGCGTCCGGCGGTGGCGTGATGAAGGCGACTTCGTGGACGAGCGGACTCACGCTCATCCACGCGCCGACCTGGTTTCCGTCGGGATCCAGCCCCTCCTCGCGGAGTTCGAACCCGAGGACGTGCTCGAAGAAGTCGACGCACTCGGGGACGTTGCTCACGTTGAAATTCACGTGGTCGATGCGGCGGAAGCCCGCACCGCGTTCCGGTTTGCGGGCGGGCTGGTTCTTCAACCGTGGCTTGTTCTCGTCTGCGACCGTGTCGAACGCGCGGTCGACATCGTAGACCAGTTCCATATACTCGGGCGTCGCGCCCGGGTAGTCGAACCTGAGGGCGCGCCCCTGGCCGGGTTCGGCTCCGTCCTCGACCCACTCGGTGTCGTATCCAGCATCCTCGATCCGCTTCTCGAAGTCCTCGAAGTCGCTCTCGTCTTCGAGCATCCAGGCGACGTGCTTGCAGCCCCAAGTGTCGCCGTCGCGGATGATGAGGGTGTAATCCTGCCAGTCGCCGAAGGCCGCCAGGTAGTACGCGTCCGCCTCCTCGTGGCGGACGTACATCCCCATCGTGTCGCGGAAGTGTTCCAGCGACGCCTCCAGATCCGGACAGTACAGTTCTGCGTGTGCAAGGGTTGCAATACCCATATGTCGAGTCGATAATTATGTTATTTATTTGTTACTATGGTTTCGAGTGTCTGGGAAGCAGAAACAACAATTTGTCTACCGGTAGCCAATACCCAAAGTTGCTCATCTTAGAAAAATGTATATAAGAGAACTACTAACCGTTTTGTATGGCCGAACTAGCCAAACTTGGACATATAGCGTTCGAGACGCCCGATCTCGAGGAGTCCCTGTGGTTCTTCCGGGACCTAATGGGGATGAAAGTCGTCGAACGCGACGACGACACCGCGTATCTCTGTGCGCTCCGGGATTACGAACACCACACGATGAGCCTCACGGAGGGCGAGCGGGGGGCGGTCGACCACATCGGCTTCCGCGCGAAGGATCCCGAGTCCGTCGAGGAGTACTACGACCGGTTCGAGGAACTCGGTCGGGACGTCTGGTGGACCGAGGACGGCCACGAGGCCGGGATCGGCGACTCGATCATGTTCGAATCGGAGTCGGGCCACCGGTTCGAGATCTACTACGAGATGGAGAAGCCGGACATCGACGGCGAGCAGCGCTCGAACATCCCGATGCGTCGGTACAGCCCCGAGTACGCGAACCGGGTCTACCCCCAGCGCATCGACCACACGCACGTCCAAGACGGCAATCCGGAGGCGACCTCCCGGCTCTTCGAGGAGGAGTTCGGGATGGGCCTCAACGAGGTCTTCAAGTCCGAAGACGGCACGACCTGGGGCTGGTGGCACGCGACGACGCCGCTGCCGCACGACATCGCCGTCCATCGGCTCGAAGAGGACGAGACCGAGTTCCACCACATCGCCTACCACCTCGACCACCTCCAGGACCTGTGGGACGCCGCGGACATCCTCTCGGAGAACAACGTCGAGATCGACGGCGGCCCGGGCAAACACGCCATCACGAACGCGAACTATCTCTACGTGAACGACCCCGCCAGCGGCATCCGCCTGGAACTGTTCGCCGGGCCGGGCTACCTCAACTTCGAACCCGACTGGGAGACGGTCGTCTGGCAGGAGGACATCGGCTCGGAGTCCGATCACCAGTGGTTCGGCACGCAGTACAGCCTCGGCGGCATTCCGTACACGGACCGCTGAGTCGCGGCGTCGGAAACGCCCCGTTCTGCACTATTCTTCGGCGAGTCGAGCGTTGACCGTCCCGATCGAGGTGAACTCGACGGAGACGACGTCGCCCGGGGCCAGATCGACCGCGGGCGTCAGCGAACCGCTCAGGACGACGTGCCCGGACTCGATCCGTTCGTCGAGGTCCGACAGCGTGTTCGCGAGCCACGCGACCGACCGGGCGGGGTGATCGAGGACGGCCGCGCCGACGCCGGAGGATTCGAGCGTGCCGTTCTTGTAGAGTTTGACGCCTTCCAGCGAGAGGTCCGTGTTGGCGAGACTCGTCTGCTCGCCGGCGACGTAGAGCGCCGAGGAGGCGTTGTCGGCGATCGTGTCCTGAATCCGAATGTCCCAGTCGCGCACGCGGCTGTCGATGACCTCGACGACGGGGAGTACGGAACCAGTGGCGTCGAGCACGTCCAGATACGTCACCGGCGGTTCGAGCGGTTCCTCCATCACGAAGCCGATCTCGGGTTCGATCCGCGGCTGGATCAGGTCCTCGCCGGGGATCTCGCGACCCTCGACGAACATCGTGTCCAGCAGTCGACCGTAGTCGGGTTCGTCGACACCCAGCTGCTCCTGAATACCGTCGCTGGTCAGCCCGATCTTGTGGCCGACGATCTCGGCGCCATCGTCGAGTCGGCGGTCGATGAAGCGCGTCTGAATGTCGTAGGCGTCCGCCATCGACAGGTCGTGCTCGGCGGTGAGCCGGCCGATCGGCGACTTGGTTCGAAGCGCGTCGTAGAGCGCGTCGGCCAACTCCTCGCGTGTCTCGTCTGGGACTGCCATAGGCTCGCTACCGCCGGCGGCGTCAAATAGGTTGGTGATCCGGTCGGTCCCGCGGTCGGGTCGCCGCCGAAGTGACTCGGCGCCGCCGACTCGAGAGCGCTATCTGCGACGCGGATCCCGGGCTTTTATGCGATATTACCACCGAGGAACCGGTATGGACGTCATCCACAGCGCGATCTGGGTATCGGACGTCGAGGAAACGCTTGACTTCTACGTCGGCGCGCTCGGCCTGGAGAAGACGAACGAGTTCGTCGGCGGCGACGACGCCCGCAACGTCTACGTCCGCGGCGAGAGCGAGACGGAGATCCAGTTCAAACACAACCCGGATCACGACCTCGGGGAGCCGTCCACCCGACGATTCGACCACCTCGCTATCGAGGTCGACGACACCGACGGCGCGGTCGAGCGACTGCGAGAGGAGACCGACACCGAACTCCTGCGGGGTCCGCTCGACTCCACCGGCGCGAGCGCGCGCGTGGCGTTCATCACGGACCCCGACGGACACGTCATCGAACTGGTCGAACCGCGCGAGGACCTCTGAGGTAGGTCGACGACGACAATCGAACCGGACAGACGGACGGAAAAGTCGAGGCCGAACCGCGGAGTCGAACCGACAGGTCAGTCGTCCGAGGCGGCTTCCGCGGCCGCCCCGGACTCCTTCTCTTCGGCGAGCCGCGAGGCGACGTCGGTGATGAGGTCCTCCTGCCCGCCGACGACCTCCATCTCGCCCAGTTTGACCAGGATCTCGCGGGGGTCGATGTCGTACTTCTCGCCCGCGCGCCGGGTGTGTCGGAGGAACGACGAGTAGACGCCGGCGTAGCCGAGCATCAGCGAGTCGTTGTCGAGCTCCGGCATCTCGTCGTCGTCGATCATCGGGACGAGGACGTCCTCGGCGGCGTCCATCACGCCGAAGAAGTCCGGGTTGATGTCGTAGCCGGCCTTCTCCAGGACCCCGACGAGGACTTCGATTTGCGCGTTGCCCGACCCGGCACCGAGGCCGCGGAGGCAGCCGTCGGTCGTCACCGCGCCCTCTTCGAGCGCCGCGAGCGTGTTGCCGATGCCGAGCCCCAGGTTGTTGTGCGCGTGGAAGCCGACGTCGATGGAGAGTTCGTCGACGAGCAGACTGATGCGGTCCCGGACGTCGTTGGGAAGCAGCGCGCCCGCGGAGTCCATCAGATAGACGGCGTCGGCGCCGTACTCCTCCATCAGTTTCGCCTCCTTCAGGATCCGCTCGGGCTCGGCCATATGCGAGAGCATCAGCAGGCCGTTCGCCTCCAGGCCGCGGTCCTTGACGTAGCCGAAGTGGTCCTCGGAGATGTCGGCCTCGGTGACGTGGGTCGCGATCCGACAGATGTCCGCCCCGTGGTCGACGGCCATATCGAGTTCCTCGACCGTTCCGATGCCCGGGAGCAGGAGTACCGAGAGTTCGGTGTCGGTGAGTTCGGGCACGACGGCGTCGAGGTACTCCTCGGTCGTGGCCGCCGAGAAGCCGTAGTTGATCGAGGAGCCGCCCATCCCGTCGCCGTGTGAGACCTCGACGACGTCCATGTCAGCGGCGTCGAGGGCCGCCGCGACGTCGGCCATCTCCGCGGGGGTGAACTGGTGGTCGACGGCGTGCATCCCGTCGCGGAGCGTCATATCGACCAGCCGGACGTCCGAATCAGTCATCGCTGACACCTCCGATCGCGTCGGCGTCGACTTCGTGCGTTGCTACCCGTTCGGCCGCTCCGAGTGCTGCGCTTGTCATAATGTCCAGATTGCCCGCATACGGTGGGAGATGCTGCCCCTCGCCCTCGACTTCGAGCATCGTCGTGAGGATGATCTTGTCTTCGAGGTCGAACGCGACGTCGTCCTGATCTTTCACCGTCGGTTCGAGCGTGACGTCGTACCCGGGGACGTACTCCCGGACCGCCGATTCGATCCGCGAGACGGAGTCTTTGACCTCGCCGACGTCCGTGTCCTCGTGAACCATCGTGTAGACGGTGTTCCGCATCATGATCGGCGGCTCCGCCGGGTTCAGCGTGATGATCGCCTTCCCCTCGTCGGCGCCGCCGACCTCCTCCAGGCCGGCCGCCGTCGTCTGCGTGAACTTGTCGATGTTCTGTCTCGTCCCCGGGCCGGCGCTCTTCGAGGCGATGTGCGAGAGCATTTCGGCATATTTGACGTCCGCGACGCGGTCGACCGCGTGGACGAGCGGAATCGTCGCCTGTCCCCCGCAGGTGACCATATTGATGTTCTCGTGGCCGCTTTCGACGACGTCGTCGACGTTGACGACCGGGACCGTGTAGGGGCCGATCGCCGCCGGCGTGAGGTCGACCGCGAACAGGCCGAGGTCCTCGTAGACCGGGGCGTGCTGCTCGTGGATGCCCGCGCTCGTGGCCTCGAAGACGAGGTCGAACTCGTCGGCGTGCTCTTTGACGCTGTCGATGCCGTCGGTGCCGACACCGACGCCCTCGTCGACGGCCGCCTGGAGCCCCTCCGATTCCTCGACCGGGAAGATGCCGATCATCCGCTGGAGATCGATCTCGTCCCCGCGGTCGAGTATCTTGTACATCAGGTCGGTTCCGATGTTACCCGGACCGACGATCGCCGCATCTAACGACATACGTTCCGGTACGAATCTATCGTACTAATAACTTCGCTTGGCACTGGTGGGACGCACCGGGTTCCGGCGGCTGGCGGAGCCGAAAGACGGGAGGAGCGAAGTCGAGACCGACGATCCCGGCGAGGTCGGACGACAGCCGCGGGGAGCCGTCGGGCCGCCCCGCTCAGAACAGGTAGTCGCGCGGCTCCCGCTGGACCGAGGTCCACTTCGTCTCGGTGAACTCGTCGATGATCCACTTGCCGTTGTACCGCCCGAGGCCGGAGTCCTTCACACCGCCGAACGGCACGTGCGGCTCGACGTTGACCGGCTGGTCGTTGACGTGCATCATCCCGACGTCGATCCGATCGGCCACGTCGCGAGCGTGTCCGCGATCTGCGGAGTGGACGGAGCCGGCGAGGCCGTACTCGGTGGCGTTCGCGAGTTCGACCGCCTCCTCGTCGTCACCGAACGGGATGATCGGCGCGACGGGGCCGAAGTGCTCGTTACACGCCGCGGCCATATCGTTCGTGACGTCGGTGATGACGGTCGGCTCGACGAACAGGCCGTCGGACTCGCCGCCGGTGAGGAGCGTCCCGCCCTCCTCGACCGTGCGCTCGACGTAGTCCATCATCTCGTCGCGCTGGGACGCGTTGATGATCGGCCCGATCACGACGTCGTCGTCGGTGGGATCGCCGATCTTCAGCTCGGAAGCGCGCTCGGCCAGGCGTTCGGCGTACTCGTCGTAGAGAGACTCGTGGACCAGGTGGCGGTTGATCGAGATGCACACCTGTCCCTGGTTCCAGAAGGACCCGAAGACGCCGGCGTCGACCGCCTGATCGAGGTCGGCGTCTTCGAGGACGACGTGCGGGTTGTTGCCGCCGAGTTCGAGGGCGGGGAAGGCGAAGTGCTCGATGGCGTTCTCGCCGACGAGTCGACCCGCGCCGGTCGATCCGGTGAACGCGACGACGTCGCAGTCGGGGTGGGCCGCCGTGCGATCGCCCGCGACGGACCCTCGTCCGGGGACGACGTTGAGCACGCCGTCGGGGAGGCCGGCCTTCTCGAAGAGCCGAGCGAGCAGCAGGCCGCCGGAGATCGTCGACTCCTGGGCGGGCTTGAGCACGACGCTGTTCCCGAGTGCGATCGCGGGCGCGACCGCGCGGATCGAGAGCTTCATCGGGACGTTCCACGGCGAGATCACGCCGACGACGCCGACGGGCTCCTTCCGGATGATGTTCTCCTTGCCGGGGATCTTCGACTGATTGTGACCGCCGGAAGAGCGGAACGCGAAGGACGCGGCGTCGTGGACGAAGGTGACGGTCCCGCCGTGCTCGATGTCCTGCCGCGGCTTCGCGGCCCCCGTCTCGACGGCGAGGATCTCTCGGATCTCCGCCTCGTACTCGTCGATCAGGTCGGCCGTCCGGCGGACGACCGCGGCGCGCTCGTCGGGCGTCGTCTCCGCCCACGCCGTCTGTGCGCGGGTCGCCGCCTCGAACGCGCGATCGACGTCCTCCTCGGTCGCGGCCGGAACCTCAGTAATCGACTCCTGCGTCGTCGGGTTTCGGATGTCGATCCGATCTCGCCCTTCGGGCGTCTCCCAGTCGCCGTCGATGTAGAGTCCGCCCCAGGGCGCGTCGATCGAGATCTCCTGGTCGTGGTCGGCTTCTTGCATACGTCGTGGACAACGATCGCAACGAGTAAAATGATGTCGACCCCGGAACCGCTTGTGAAATTAAATAGACCGCGTGTATGTAACTTAATTCAGTTACACTGACCTCGCAGTCGCGGTCGAAAATCCGCCTGTCGAAAGTATAATGAGCGCACCGGCGAACCGTAGGAGTGTATGCCACTCAGCCAGGACGAGGTCGACCGCCTCGCGACGAAACTCCACGAGGCCTACGACGAGAAGGAACCGATCGAACCGCTGACCGACGACGTCGAGTTCTCCACTGAGGACGCCTACCGTATCCAGTTCGAGGTGTTCGATCGACTCAGCGCGGGCGGCCGCGACGACGTCGTGGGCCACAAACTCGGTCTCGTCAGCGAGGCGAAGCAGGAGCAACTGGGCATTCCGGAGCCGATCTTCGGCTACGTCGCCCACGAGACGGTACTCGAGAACGAGCCCGTCCCGACCGACGAGATGATCGCCCCGCGGATCGAGGCCGAGATCGGGTTCATCCTCGACGAGGATCTGACGGCCCCGGTCTCGACGATGGACGTCCTCACGGCGACGCGGGCAGTCGTCCCCGTGGTCGAGATCCTCGAGAGCCGGTATCAGGGCTGGTCGATCCCCTCCGCCCAGGACGTCATCGCGGATCTCACCTCCGCCGGCAAGGTCATCGTCGGCGAGCAGTACCGCGACGTGACGGACGTCGACCTGAAGATGGAGAGCGTCGCCGTGTCGGTGAACGGCGAGGTCGAAGCCACCGGTATCGGCGGCGACATTATGGGGAATCCCGCTCGACCCGTCGCCTGGCTCGCAGACCGACTGGCCGACGTCGACGACGGCCTCCGCGAGGGCGAACTCGTAATGAGCGGCGGTATCTCGGCCGCCATCGACATCGAACCCGGCGACGTCTACACCGTCGAGTTCGCGAATCTCGGTACGATGGAAATCCGCGCGGATTAGCGCGTCGACCCAGACGTTTTCCAGCTGAAAACTCTGCTTTTCTCCGGAAAACGGGCTATAGAACCCGTATAACGTCAATATTCGGAGCACACCCACTCGTAGATAACATATGTACGCCTGTTTTCTGTCTCCGTGCAGTTCCCGCCTCAAGCGTCGTTTCGGCCCGTCGTTCTGTGTGTGAAAACCGGCTGGGTTCGTCGAGGCGGGAGTTGTGGTTTCTGACGTAGATCCCTAGGAGATCAGGGAGTAGAGATTACCGGCGAAGATATTCTCCCGGGTGTCGCCGTCGACGTCCATCCGGTCGACGGCGTCTATGGTGTACTCGACGGTCTGCCGGCCCCGCTCGGGGCTGAAGGGGTAGTCGGTCCCGAAGACGACGTTGCCGTCGTCGAAGAACGACTCCGCGCATTCGAGCGCAGGTGTCGAGCCGGAGACGGCCGTGTCGGCGTTGAACTTCTTGAAGTACTCCTCGGCGGGCTTCGACAGTTCGGCGGCGTGTTCGTGGTACCCCTGATAGTTCTCGGGATAGGTCATCCGCTGCTCGTAGAACATTTCGATCCGACGACCGTAGAACGGAACCATCCCGCCGCCGTGGTGGGAGACGATCTCCAGGTCGGGGTACTCCTCCATCACTCCCCCGAAGACCAGTCGCGACAGCGCGAGCGTCGTGTCGAACGGCCAGCCGAACAGCCGGTGTTCCATGTACTCGGAGGCCCAGTCGTACCACTCCCAGAGTTGCGGGTGCATCCACAGCGGGGTGTCCGTGTCCTCCGCGCGCTCGAAGAGCGGCCAGAACCGATCGTCGTCGAGCGGCCGGCCGTCGATGTTCGAGAAGATCTGGACGCCGGCCATATCGAGCTCGTCGACGCACCGGTCGAACTCCGCGAGGAACTCCTCGCTCACCGTCGGAATCGTCCCGACCGGGATGAAGTCGTCCGGGTGTTCGTCCGCAAGGCGACGGATCTCGTCGTTGGCTAGGCGGGTGATGTCCAGCGCGAGGTCGTGGTCCATCCCCTGGAACATCGTCGGCAGCGCGAGCGTGATGACCTGCTTGTCGACGCCGTAGTCGGCCATATCCTGCTTCCGTTGGTCGTGGTCCCAGAGGAACTCCGGCCGGCCGGAGAGGCCCTGAAAGCCGAACTTCTCCGTGAGGTCCTCGAAGAAGCCTTCCGTCAGCACGTGCGTGTAGCCATCGACGATTTCCGGCATATACGGGTAGTACGCGCGACCGAAGTGATAATTGTTCTCACTACGTCTCGCAGTCTCGCCTCACTGCCGGGCGTACTTGATGTCGAGGGCGAGTTCGTGCGCGGTGCTCTCGACCTCGGCGGTGATGTCGTCGTCGAAGCCGGCGTTACCCAGCCGCTTCGTCGGCGCGGAGATGCTGATCGCTCCCAGGACGTCGCCGCCGAGTTTGACGGGCGCGCCGATGCAGGTGAGTCCCTCGGTCCGCTCCTCGTCGTCGGTCGCGTACCCCCGCTCGCGGATCGTTTCCAGCTCCTCGAACAGCTCCTCGCGGTCGGTGATCGTGTTCTCGGTCGCCTCCGGCAACCCCCACTCGTCGACGATCGACTCGACGCGGTCGCGAGGGAGCGACGCGAGAATCGCCTTTCCGATCCCGATGTTGTGCAGTCGGAGCCGGTAGCCGACGTGCGTGTCGAGGTGGACCGCGTAGTTCCCGCGCGACTGGTACAGATACACCGCCCGTCCGCCCTCCTCGGTCGCGAGGTTCGCGAGCATTCCCGTGTCGCTGGCCAACTGGTCGATCTTCGACCGGCCGTACTGGTACAGCGGGGACCGACTCCGAACGTGGCCGCCGAGCGAGAGGAACTTCAGACTGAGCGAGTACTCGTCGCCCTCTTTCTCGACGTAGCCGTGCTCTCGAAGCGTGCTGAGGTGGTTGTGGATGCCGCTCTTGCTCATCTCCAGCCGGTCTTCGAGTTCGTTGAGCCGGAATCCGTCGTCGGTGTCGAGCGTTTCGATCAACCGCAGCGTCTTTTCGCTCGTCCGAACGGGGTGGTTGGCCTTCTTCGTCATACGTATCCGATGCGGCCCGAGACACATACATTTTCTGTGTGAAAATGAATTATTCTAGTAGGTATAACAATAGTACTTAAATTGTTTAGTTCGAATTGATGCGAGTACAAATTGGTTTAAACGTTTGATAAACAACTTTTGCGGTATCTCGGCCCCTGTCAAAATTTTTATTACAATCGTAGTTAAATTCTAACTAGAATATTTGAGACAATCTGGACTCCCGTCCGCCGGTCGGCGCGAAGACACTTCGGTAGTCCTTAAATTCCCCCCGATTGAACTCCTCGATATGTCCGAACCGAACCCCTTCGAAAGCCTCCAAGAGCAGGTCGACGACGCCGCGGCGTATCTCGATATCGACGACGACGTCATCACTCGCCTGAAACACCCGGAACGCGTTCTCGAAGCGAATTTGACGGTCGAACTCGACGACGGCTCGCTCCAACGGTTCACGGGATTCCGATCACAGTTCAACGGCGATCGGGGGCCGTACAAGGGCGGAATTCGGTACCATCCGGAGGTCTCCAGAGACGAGGTCAAGGCGCTCTCGGGATGGATGGCGTACAAGTGCGCGATCGTCGATATCCCCTTCGGCGGTGGCAAGGGCGGAATCGTCGTCGACCCCGACGAGTACTCCGAGGCGGAGCTCGAACGACTGACGCGGGCGTTCGCGGCCGAGTTGCGTCCGCTGGTCGGCCCCGACCGCGACATCCCCGCACCGGACGTGAACACGGGGCAGCGGGAGATGAACTGGTTCAAAGACACCTACGAGACGCTCGAACGGACGACCGCGCCGGGAGTCATCACCGGCAAGGCGATCAGTTCCGGCGGGAGCGCAGGTCGCGTGGAGGCCACCGGCCGCTCGACGATGCTCGCCGCCCGGGAGGCGTTCGACTACCTCGACCGGGACCTTGCGGACGCGACGGTCGCCGTGCAGGGGTACGGAAACGCGGGCTCGATCGCTGCGAAACTCATCGAGGACAGCGGGGCGACCGTCGTCGCCGTCTCCGACTCGTCCGGCGGCATCTACGACCCCGACGGACTGGACGCGCGGGCAGTCAAGACGTTCAAGAACGAGACCGGGAGCGTCACGGGCTATGCGGACGCCCAGGAACTGACCAACGAGGAACTCCTCACGCTCGACGTCGACCTCCTCGTCCCGGCAGCGCTGGAGAACGCCATCGACGGCGACCTGGCCAAAGAGGTCGCCGCCGAGGTCATCGTCGAGGCCGCGAACGGTCCCCTCACCCCGCGCGCGGACGACGTCCTCACCGAACGCGACGTCTACGTCGTTCCCGACATCCTCGCCAACGCCGGCGGCGTCACCGTCTCGTACTTCGAGTGGGTGCAGAACCGCCAGCGCTTCGCCTGGACCGAAGCGCGCGTGAACGACGAACTCGAATCGGTGATCACCGACGCGTTCGACGACCTGGTCGCCGCGTACGAGGACAACGAGTTGCCGAACTTCCGGACGGCGGCGTACGTCGTCGCGACCCGCCGCATCGTCGACTCGTACCTCGAAGGCGGGAACTGGCCGTAGTCTCGCCGGGTCACGGTGATCGGGCCCGATCGCGCCGATCGAACGACGGTCGTCTCCGACCCGAGCGATTCAAGTCGGTTCCGGGCGGGGATGCATACAATGCGTCAGGACCACCTCATCTCCGCGACGCAACTGTCGCGGGCCGACATCGAGGCGGTGCTCGACCGCGCGGCGGAGATCGACGCCGATCCGAGCGCCTTGAACGGGCGACACGAGGGCGCGATACTCGGCCTCTGCTTCTTCGAGCCGAGCACCCGCACGCGGATGAGCTTCGACACCGCGATGAAACGACTCGGCGGCCGCACGATCGATATGGGCTCGGTCGAGTCGTCGTCGGTGAAGAAGGGCGAAACGCTGGCCGACACGATGCGCGTCCTCGAAGGGTACGCCGACGCGCTCGTCCTCAGACACCCGTCCGAGGGCTCGGCGAAGATGGCCACCGAGTTCGTCGACGTCCCGCTCGTCAACGCCGGCGACGGCGCGGGCCAACATCCCACACAGACCCTGCTCGACCTCTACACGATGCGGCAGAACGTCGGCCTCGACGACGTCACGGTCGGGATTATGGGCGACCTCAAGTACGGGCGAACGGTCCACTCTCTCGCGGCCGCGCTGACGAACTTCGACACCCGACAGCACTTCATCAGCCCCGAGAGCCTCCGCCTCCCGCGGAGCGTCCGCTACGACCTCCACGAGTCCGGCGCACAGGTCCGAGAGCACACCGCACTGGAGGAGGTGCTCTCGGAACTCGACATCCTGTACGTCACCCGGATCCAGCGGGAGCGCTTCCCAGACGAGAACGAGTATCTGAAAGTGGCCGGCGAGTACCAGATCGACGCCGAAGACCTCGAAGCAGCGAAGGACTCTCTGACCGTGATGCACCCGCTGCCGCGCGTCGACGAGATCGCGCCCGACGTCGACCAGACCGAGCACGCGACGTACTTCGAACAGGCGCACAACGGCGTCCCGGTTCGGATGGCGCTTCTGGATATGCTGCTGTCCGAGGAGGGGGACGACCGATGAGCGACACCGACCGCGAACTCCGCGTCTCGAAGATTCGGAACGGCACCGTCATCGACCACCTGGCGGCCGGACAGGCGCTGAACGTCCTCGCGCTCCTCGGCATCGACGGCTCCGGCGGCGAGAGCGTCTCGATCGGGATGAACGTCCCGTCGGACAAACTCGCGAAGAAGGACATCGTGAAGGTCGAAGACAGGGAGTTGAGCCAATCGGAGGTCGACGTCCTTGCGGTGATCGCCCCCGAGGCGACGATCAACATCGTCCGGGAGTACGAAGTCGTCGAGAAGAAGCGGATCGACCGCCCCGAGTCGGTCGACGGCGTCCTCTCGTGTCCGAACCGGAACTGCATCACCAACGCCGATGAACCGATCCACACGCGCTTTTCAGTCCTCGAGGACGCACTCCGCTGTGACTACTGCGGCGAAATCGTCCGCGAGGAGGAAGTCCCGACGCGCCTGGACGTCGCCTGAACGATCGACGCCGACTCGGTCTCGCTCGCTCCGGCGGCACCCGTCGGCCGTCGCCCGGGGTCGCCCGCCCTCGGTGGCGCAATCTCGCGAGGAGGGAAACCACTTTGTACCGAGGGGATGTAGGGACGGATATGTCCGGAAAATCCAAGTTCATCCTGGTACTGGCCCTCATCGCACTCGTCTACTTCGTCGTCTCCGGCGGCGAGGACCCCGTCGAGGTCGAGGTCGACGACGAGTAACTCCTTCGGATCGACTAGTTACGGCGGCCTCGTCGTCTGAGGCCCTCCGCATACAGTCCACACGATAGCGAACAGCGACGTCTTCGTCCGGCTCGATCGAGCGTCAGCGACCAGTCTCTCTCGCCGCGTCCGACGCGTTCGTCAGGATCGGGTCGTGCCGACGGACTCATACCCCTCGCCCCGAAACGCGGGGTATGTACGGCATCGTCACGCGGAACGCCGAGGAGGTCGACTGGGGCGAGTTCGAGGTCGGCTTCTACGAGGTCAAGGACGTGACCGGGCGGGCCGCGGCACCCCTCTCGGACGGGGTGAATATGATCTCGTGCTTCGGCGACAACGCGGCGGCCGACGCCGATCCCGACCTCGTCGCGGTCGACGCCGACGGCACGCCGGCGACCCGCGAGCAGCCCTACTTCGACTGGTCGCACATCTGTCCGACGCACGAGGAGTACCGCGCCGGCCTGCTCGAAATCGTCTCCGACTGTGCGGCCGAGAACGACCACGTCCGTCTGGACGACGTCGGCTTTCCGCGCGAGGGCTACTGCCGCTGTGACCGCTGTGAGCGACGCTTCGAGGAGAGCGACCACGACGACCGCTTCGACTGGCGGGCCGCGGAGATCACCGACTTCGTCGCCGACGCGGCGGCCCGCGTCCCCGGCCGGGTCTACCTGACGCTGTACCCCGACCCGTACCCCGGTCACCTCCACCGCCGCGAGGGCATCGACGTCGAAGCGCTCGCGGAACACGTCGACGAGTTCGTCGTGCCGCTGTACGACACCGCCTACGCGACGACCTACTGGCTGGAGACCATCGCGAAGGGGTTCGAGAGCCTGCTCGATCCGCTCAGGACGCCCTTTTCGGTCGAGCTGTACGCCGTGGACGTCGACCTCGACGATCTGGTCGGGGCGACGGCCGTCGCGGAAACGTACGCGAAGGACGTGTACTTCGGCTACGACGCCTCGAACGCGGCCGCGGCGATCCGCCGGAAGGGAGCCGAGGAGCGAACCGGCGTCACGCACCGACCCGACAGCGGGACGCAGTGACGGAGGCGAGGGAGCGCCCGTCAGATCGCGCCGGCGAGGTACGCGACGACTACCATTCCGACGACGAACACGAGCGCAGCGAACACGAACAGTCCGGCGACGAGGCGGCGTTGTTCCGGGGTCGGCTCGGCCATATCCGGAGCTACGGATCGGGTTCGTAAATACTCGCTGGCGACCGATCGAGGCGACACTGAGACTCGGTGACAGTAGTCATCCGGACGGGTCGCGGAGGGCCGCGAAGGCGTCGCCCGCGAGCCCCGGGCCCTCCGGAACGTGTATCCGACCGTCTTCTACGGGGGCCGGGTCGGGCGCGAGGTCGTCCGCGAGCATCGATCCCGTCGCGAGGCCACAGGCGGTCCTGTCGGGGAGCGCCGCGGCGACGTGCACCGCACCCGCGCGTGCCACGACGGCGTCTATCGTAGTCGTGACGACGCTCTTCACGCCGCGCTGGGAGGCCCGACGTGCCACGTCGAGCGTCCGGATCGGACCGCCGAGCGCCATCGGCTTGCAGACGACCACGTCGGCCGCGTCGGCGTCGAAGATCCGCTCCGGCCCGAGCGCCGCTACCGACTCGTCGAGCGCGATTTCGACGCCGCGCCCTCGGAGGTCGGCGTGCGCTTCGACTTCGGACGCTCCGAGCGGCTGTTCCACGTAGGCGAAGTCCAGGTCGGCGGCGACGTCGATCAGTCGGATCGCCGTCCCCACGTCCCACGCGCCGTTGGCGTCCGCCCGGAGCTCGACGCCGTCGCCGGCGGCGTCGCGAACCGCCCGGAGGCGCGCCTCGTCGACGTCCGGGTCGCGCGCGCCGACTTTCACCTTGATCGCGCCGAACCCCTCGTCGACCGCCTCTCGGGTCGCTTCGGCGGTCGCGTCCACCGATCCGTCGCCGACAGTCGCGTTCACCGGGACGGTTTCGGGGGGATCGCGATCGGCGAGAAACGCCGCCAGCGACTCGTCGACCGCGCGGGCCGCCGCGTCGGCGACCGCGAGTTCGACGCCGTGGCGGGCGGCCGGGTGGGACGGACGCCCCGCGTCGTCGAGTTCCCCGAGGATCGATTCGGGACGCCGGCCGGCGGCGAGTGCGGCGACGCAGTCCTCGTGTGATTCGGTCCACCCCGGCAGCGGCGTCGCTTCCCCGAGGCCGACGACGCCCCCGCGCTCGACGCGAACGAGAAACCCGTCCCGGCGACTGATCGCCCCGGCAGCGGTCGAGAGCGGCGACCGGAGATCGAGCGAGAACGGTTCGTACTGCATCACAGCGGCAGCGTCGTGAACGACAGTCCGACGGCGAACAGGACGGCGTAGGCGGCGAGCAGTCGCCCGGTCCGTTCCAGCGTCGGATTGAGTACCTTCCCCTCCGTCTCTTCGAGTACCGTTCGCGTGATGCCGACGGCGTACGGGAGCGTGAGATACGGGAGTGCGACCGCGGCGGTGAATCCGGGCTGACGAACGAACCACAGGGGCACGGCGTACGCCAGAAGCAACATCGAGAGGAACTCCGCGCGGGCGAACCCGTAGCCGAACCGGACGGCGAGCGTCCGCTTGCCGGTGGTGGCGTCCTCTTCCTTGTCACGGACGTTGTTGACGACGAGGATGTCCGTCGACAGCGCCGCGACGGGAAGCGCCGCGACGAGGACGGCGAGCGGGAGCGTCTCCGGCGGGATGCCGACCGGGAACGGGGCCGCGAGCACCGCCGCGGCTTGGACGTAGTAGGTCCCGGCGACGGCGACGAGACCGAAGAACACGAAGACGAACAGGTCGCCGAGACCGTGGTAACCGAGCGGGTAGGGGCCGCCGGTGTAGGCGATGCCGGAGGCGACCGAGAGGAGTCCGATCACGAGGATCGGCACGCCGCCGACGTAGACCAGATAGGTGCCCAAGAGAATCGACGCGGCGAAGGTGAGATACATCGCGCGCTTGACCGTCTCGGGGTCGATCAACCCCCCGGCCGTGACGCGGGTGAACCCCTCACGTTCCTCCGTGTCCGCGCCCTTGACGTGATCGTAGTAATCGTTGGCGAAGTTGGTGCCGATCTGTATGAGGCCGGCACCGACCAGCGCCGCAAGGGCTGGCAAGACGGCAAAGACGCCGTCGTGAACGGCGATTCCGGTGCCGACGACGACCGGTGAGGCGGCCGCCGGCAGCGTCTGCGGGCGGGCCGCCATCACCCACGCTTGGCGTTTCGTGACCTCCTGCGTACTCATTATCTCTCTGTCCGAACGGCGAGGGTGTGAAGTTTGTCCTTCCACCTTTTTCCACGGAGGGGTCCTGCGGACCCCTCCGCGCAAAAACCTGTCTTGCTGAGCGAAGCGAAGCAAGGCTCGTGAGACGCAAAGCGTCTCACGGTGGAGGGAAAAAGGCCGCTCGCTCGGCCTCCGGCCTCGCTCGCGGTGGAATATACTAGAAACCGAGGTGAGACGAGTGTTCGAGGCTGTTGGTTCACGAAGGCGATGAAGTACCCAGGAGAGACCGTGCATATCGAGCACCGAGTTCGTGATTAAAAACTTATAGTATCAACTCGGAACAGGTAGCGTAGATGTTTGACCGGATCCGCGAAATGGTCGCCACTGAGGACAGCACCAAGGGCTACGAAATAAACCCCCAAGAGGTGATTACCACGTTCGAGAGGTTCCTTGAGAGAGAGGGGGTGACAGTGAACCAGAATAGACCAGATGTTATGGACGAGTTCGCTGAAATAGTTTATAGATATGACAATATTGGTTCTGAACTACAACACGCTCGGGAGAACATAGGGGACGAGAATGGGATCTCGTTGCTTGATCAGATGGACAATGATCAGTTTGACCGGTGGCAGAAAAACCACGAGCAGACCATCGAAGAGATCGAATCACTAAACGAGGATGTAATAGAACTACTGAACAAGGTTGATGTTGATGAGTCACGGCTCGACGAATCAGGTCGATTTTCTGAAGTGACTGCGTTTATCCAACGAGTGAATGATGCGTATCTGGTATTCAGCGACACCTCCGACACGTAGAATACCACAAGGGGAGAACCTGCGGGATTTCCGTAATCGTATCCCTGTATCGTTCGTCTGATACTCTGTTATCCGACCAATCTGTTTATCTCTATTTCATCAATGTATCCTAATGGTTAGATGCAGAGTCCCGCCATCAGGTTTCCAAAGATCTTGATTAGATAATCCGTCCGCCGTCTCAATAGATACTTCGTGAGTTCTCCGATGATTCCCTACACGTTCATATCTGGTCCGTTCATCCGTAGATAACTCGAACTCTTCTTGGAACACTTCAGCTCCTGAGCTTCTATCAGTAATTTCGACCGTTCCGTTTACAGTCTCATCAGATGCGTTGTTTAACAAGACATCATATCCGAGTAGCGGGCTACACAACCGGATACGCCAACAAGAGACAGGAGGCCGACTTGCGAGAGGAGATATCGTCGATTTATCCTCATCGATAAAAATGCAGACTAATTGTAAGTGTCTTCTCCTGTACTGAGCGTTTCACAGAATATGACTGGATTTGTGTCTCACTGACTTGTCCCGCGAGGGGAGCGCAAGCGAGCCTCGCGGCATTTTTCCCTCCAGGTTTTTGCGCGGTGGGTTCCCGCAGCGAGCGCAGCGAGCGAGGAAACCCACCGCGTCAAAAAGGTGGGTTAGTAGTGCCAGGGATAGCCCGAAAAGTCCGGATCCCGCTTTTCGAGGAACGCGTCCCGCCCCTCCTGGGCCTCCTCGGTCATATACGCCAGGCGCGTCGCCTCCCCGGAGAAGATCTGCTGGCCGACGAGCCCGTCGTCGGTCAGGTTGAACGCGTACTTGAGCATTCGTATCGCGGTAGGCGATTTATCGGTCATCTCGGCCGCCCATTCCAGTGCGACCTCCTCTAGTTCCTCGTGGGGAATCGCCTCGTTCGCCATCCCCATCTCGACGGCCTCCTCCGCGGAGTAGGTCTTGCCGCGGAAGAACACCTCCCGAGCCTTCTTCTGGCCGACCTGCTTCGCGAGGTACGCCGAACCGAAGCCGCCGTCGAACGACGCCACGTCGGGATCGGTCTGCAGGAACTTCGCGTGCTCTGCCGAGGCGAGCGTCAGATCACAGATGACGTGCAGCGAGTGTCCGCCGCCGACCGCCCACCCCGGGACGACGGCGACGACGGGCTTGGGCATAAACCGGATGAGGCGCTGCACCTCCAGGATGTGGAGCCGACCCGCTTTCGCCTCGCGGACGAGCGGGTCGTCGGCCTCGTCGGCCTCGTCGTCGTCGCGGTACTCGTATCCCGACTCGCCCCGGACGGACTGGTCACCGCCGGCGCAGAACGCCCACCCGCCGTCCTTCGACGATGGGCCGTTGCCGGTCAGGAGCACGCACCCGACGTCGGCGCGCTTCCGGGCGTCGTCGAGGGCGGCGTAGAGTTCGTCGACGGTGCCGGGTCGGAACGCGTTTCGCTTCTCGGGCCGATCGAAGGCGATCCGAACCGCGCTCTCGTCGACCGCCCGGTGGTACGTGATGTCGTCGAAGGCGTCGGCACCCGCTATCTGCTCCCAGCGCGCGTCGTCGAAGAGTTCCGAGACCATACCGAGAGAGCGCCCGGAGTCCGCAAAAAGATTCGTTTCGGGTCCGCGGCCGGGGGCGGTCGCTCACGTCGTCTCGTCGAGCACCCGCTCGACCGCCCGCTGGCGCAGGTCTTCGCGAACCTCGTGGCTCGACTCCGCGTCGGTCACGACCTCGACGACGTGGGAGCCGTCGCGACGCGTCGCCTCGGCGTACGCCTCGCGGAACCCCTCTCGATCCTCGCCCTCCACGCGCGCGAACGAGAGGTCGTAGAGGTCCTCCGTCGGCCCGAAGTCGAGGCCGTGCGGCGTCACGAACTGCGGGGTGAACGGCGGGTCGTACGCCTCGATCGGGAGCATATGGAAGATGCCGCCGCCGTCGTTGTTGACGAGGACGACCGTCGCCTCGACGTCGCAGCGGCCGAGCGCGAGCAGCCCGTTCATATCGTGGTAATAGGCCAGATCGCCCGTAACGAGCGTTAGATCGTCTGTGGTCGCCGAACCGGCCCCGAGGGCGGTCGAGACGATGCCGTCGATGCCGGAGGCGCCGCGATTGCCGAGCGGGGTCAGCGACCCCGTCGTCGGTGCGCCGAACCGGTCCAGGTCGCGGACGGGCATCGAGTTCGAGACGAAGACGGTGGCGGGGTCCGGCGCGAGGTCGACGACGTCGGCGAGGATTCGGCCCTCGCAGAACGCGTCCTCCGCATCGAGGACCGCCGCGTGTGCCGCTTCGGCGCCGGTCCAGCGCTCGCGCCATGCGTCGCTGCCGGGGCCGGCGAGCAGCCGGGAAAGGCGACCCAGCAGGCGCGACGGATCCGCGACGATCAGATCCGTCGCGGTGAATTCCGCCTCGCGCCACCCGGCGGCCGGGTCGACGACGTACTGGCGAGCGTCGACGGCCGCGAGGTACTTGCGGAGCGGTTTCGACGTCGGCGACGCGCCGACGCGAACCACGACGTCCGGGTCCGGCCACGCCTCGCGGACGCGCTCGCCGAGGAAGCCGTCGTATCCGCCGATCACCGGGGTCGTGCGAACCAGCCCGCCGTACCTGACACCCGAGAGCGGGTCTGCCAGGACGGGAAAGCCACTCGCGTGAGCGAACGCCGCGACGGCCTCGGAATCGAGTCCGGGCGCGTCCGCGGGTCCGGCGACGAGCAGCCCGCGCGGTTCCGAGAGCTCCGACGCGAGTTCCCGCAGCGCGTCGTCGTCGAGTTCGGGGACCCCCGCGGCCGCGTCGACGAACGGTCCGTCCCGGCCCTCGATGGCGGGAGCCGGGAGGTCCGCGGGCACGTCGCCCTCCACGGGCGTGGGCTCCAGCGGTTTCCGGAACGGGAAATTCAAGTGCACCGGCCCGGCCGGGGTGCCGGTCGCCTTGGCCACCGCGCGGGCCGCCGTCGTCCGGAGCGAGCGGAGCTTCCGCGGCGTCGCCTCCGGTTCGGCGACGTCTCGATACCATCGGACCGCGTCGCCGTAGAGCTTCTCCTGGTCGATCGTCTGGTTCGCGCCCGAGTCCCGGATCTCGGGCGGGCGATCCGCAGTCAGGAGCAGCAGCGGCACGCGGGACTGCGAGGCCTCGATGACTGCCGGGTGGTAGTTCGCGGCGGCCGTCCCCGACGTGCACACCAGCGGCGTCACCTCTCCCGTCCGTCGGGCGCGGCCGAGCGCGAAGTACGCCGAGGAGCGCTCGTCGAGGTGCGAAAAGACGTGGACGTCCTCGTGTCGGTCGAAGGCGACGGTCAGCGGTGTCGAGCGACTCCCCGGAGAGAGACAGACGGCGTCGACGCCGGCGGCGACGAGTTCGTCGACGAGCACGCGGGCCCAGAGCGCGTTGCGGTTGGGGTCGCGGTTTCGGTCGGGCCCGTCGCCAGAATTCCGTCCGGTCATCGTCGGCCTGCCCGTGCGGGGTCGGTAGATATCCTGCCTCGTCCGCGGTCGGTCATCGTTCCTCCCGCTCCAGTTCGTCCAGTATCGGCCGGTACTTCAACTGCACTTCGTCCCACTCTCGGTCCGGGTCGGAGTCGGCGACGATGCCGACGCCCGCGAACAGCGTCGCGGTGTCGCCGCGGACCACCGCCGAGCGGAGCGCGACGGCGAACGTCCCGTATCCCGCGGCGTCGATCCAGCCGACCGGCGCGGCGTACCAGCCGCGGTCGAACGGCTCCGTGTCCCGGATCGTCTCCAGGGCTCGTTCCGGCGGAAGCCCCCCGACCGCGGGCGTCGGGTGCAGCGCCTCGACCAGCGAGAGGACGTGCTCGTCGCGGTCCAGCGTCGCCGTGATCGGCGTCCAGAGGTGCTGGACGGTCGCGAGGCGTTTGATCCGGCGGGACCCGGCGCTGACGGTGCCCGCGAACGGCGAGAGCTGTTCCTCGATCGTCTCGGCGACGAGGTCGTGCTCGTGGGCGTTCTTCTCGTCCCGCGCGAGTTCCTGTGCGAGCCACTCGTCTTCGGCCGGCGTCTCGCCGCGGCCCGTCGTCCCCGCGAGCGCGTCGGTCTCGACGGTCCGGCCGCGAAGCGAGACGAGTCGCTCGGGAGTCGCTCCGAAGAACGAGGGTTGCGGACGCGACTCCGAGGGCTCGGGTTCGACCAGGAACCGGTAGCACTCCGGATAGGCCCGGCCGAGGCGGCTGAGAACGTCCGGGAGCGAGAGCCGCCCCGCCAGGTCGACGTCGAGCGCCTGCGCGAGGACGACCTTCCGGAGGTCGCCCGATCGGATGCGCGAGACGACGGCCTCGACGCCCGAACGCCACTCGGACCGCGGGGTGGTACGTCGCCGGTCGGTGACACCGGGCGGATCGACCGACGGGTCCGGGTCGGCGAGGGTGGCGATCCGGTCCCGCTCTCGGTCGAGTCGGGATTCGACGGTCTCGGGGTCGACGTCTCTCCCCACCGCGTTCACCGTCAGCCACGCGTCGTCGTCGGTCCAGGTGACCTGTACGCGCGGGAAGACGAACCTCGCGCCGGGGAAATCCTCCCACGGGGACCCCGACGCGCTGTCGCCGTGGAAGGCGAACCCGCCGAACAGCCTGGGTCGGGCGGCCTCCGTCCCGGCGTGGACGTCGCCGGAGGCGAAGAGCGATTCCGACGCCTCGCGGATCGAGGCGAAGCGATCCGATCCGTCCGCGGTGAGCGTCGCCGCCGCACCGCTGCCGACGACGGTCGCCTCTCCCGGAGCGCTCCAGACGGTTCGGGGGGCGTCGGCATCACGCAGAACGGCGCGGAACGACGGCGTCGCGATGGGGACCGAGCGGCTGACGAGTGTAGTCTCCGCCGCGTCGGTCCGCAACGATTCCATTACCTGAGTTGAGGACGCCACGCTCTTTTATTTGACTATACCGGGGCCGTCGCCGAGACGGGTCGGCGCGGATCAACCGTACCGTTCCTCGTTCCAGGGGTTCGCCGAGGCGGAGTAGCCGCGCTGCTCCCAGTATCCCCGCTCGGACTCGGTGAGGAACTCGACGCCGTCGACCCACTTTGCTCCTTTGTAGGCGTACTTGTGCGGCGTGAGGACTCGAAGCGGACCGCCGTGGGGTTCGGGCAGCGGCTCGCCGTCCAGCCGGTAGGCGAAAAGCACCGACTCGCGCATACAGTCCGAGAGCGGAAGGTCCGTGGTGTAGCCGTCGAGAGCGTGAAAGAGCACGTGCGTCGCGTCGTCTCGAACCCCGGCCGCCGCCGCCAGCGTCGGAAACGGGACCCCGGTGAATTCGCGGTCGAACGTACTCCATCCCGTGACGCAGTGGAAGTCCTGTCGCTGGGTCGTCGCGGGGAGGTCCCGGAACTCCTCGAAGTCGAACGTGCGCTCCGTCTCGACGGCACCCCAGACGTCGAACGACCACGTTTCGCGCTTCCAGGAGGGCGTCCCGCTCTTCGAGAGCACGGGGAAGTCCTCAGTCTCGCGCTGTCCCGGTGGGAGGCGAGAGTCACCGAACTCCTCGTAGATGTCCGTCACGTCCTCGTCCATACCTGTTCTCCTGGCGCGAGGCACCTTACGCTGCCGTTCTTGATCGCTAGCTGGACGGTGCTGGCAGCGTAGCCGCGACCGACACTGATTCTGTCTCCAGGGAATGCGGTAAATGAGAATAATTATGCGCTGATTAAAAAATCTGTATTCCTATTTTGGTAACTATACTTTTCTTATCCCGGAAACTTCGCCGCAGGCTTTAAATAACCCGGCTCCAAACCCCCTCACGTTCAGATGCCCAAGGTGAACATCAACGTCCCCGAACACCTCGAGATGCAGATCGCACAACTCGTCGACCAGGGCGAGTTCGTCAACCGGGAGGAAGCCATCGAGGAACTGCTCTCCACAGGTCTGCGAGCGTTCAAAACGAGCGGCCCGATGGACGAAGACGATCGCTTCGAAGACGACGGAATGATGGGCCACGAGGACGAGTACGTCTTCTGACCGTGTCAGTTCCCACCAATAATCCTTAAATCGATCTCTTACGTATCCACGTCTATGCACAAAGACGAGCTCTTGGAACTGCACGAGCAGATGGTGACCATCAAGGACAACTTCGCCGCGCGCGAAAACGTCGACGGCAGCATCTTCGACAAGTACGAGAACCTCGACGTCGACCCCTCACACGTGCACAAGTCCAAGAGCGAGCACAAACACGCCGTCTTCGTGCTCGGAAACGCGCTCGCGACCGCGATGAGCGAGGACGAGTTCTCGAACGCCGGGCGCGTGGGCAAACGGATGGAGGAACTCGCCAAAGACGCCGAGGGGAAACTCTGATTTTCGGTCCGGACGCCAGGCAGCGACTCTCGCGACGTGCATACACACCCCGGTGGTAGTCCGATGACCGTCTCCGGGTTCCCGGTCGAAACGACGTAGTTTCTTAACCGCCCGGTCTCTCCCCACAGACGATGGAGTCCCTCCCGGCGGAGTTGCTGCTACGCGTCGGCGTCGTGGCCGCACTGCTTTTCTCTCTCGGGGTCGTTTTCGTCGTCGATCGGCCGTCTACGTTCGGCGCGCGACTCCGGCGACGGTTCGTCCTCGGCGTCCCGTGGGGCACGCTCGTCTCCGCCGGGTTCGTGCTCGCGGTCTATCTCTTCCTCCAGGGCGGGTACGAGTACTGGTACTCCCCCGTCACGATCCCGTTCCGTGCCTGGTCGTACTTATATCCGCTCGGAATCGCCAGCGCCGCGTTCTCACACAGCGGCGCGGGACATCTCATTGGCAACCTCGTCGGGACGCTGACGCTCGCGCCGCTGGCGGAATACGCCTGGGGACACTTCCCGCGCGAGCGCGGGTCACAGTCGTTCGGTTCACTGCGGACGAACCCCTACGTCCGGGCGTTCGCTGTCTTTCCGGCCGCCGTACTCGTCGTGGGGCTACTCACCTCGATATTCGCGATCGGTCCAATCATCGGCTTTTCCGGCGTCGTCTTCGCGTTCGCCGGCGTCGCCCTCGTCAACTACCCGCTGGGGACCGTCGTCGCACTCGCCAGCGGTGGGGCGCTTCGATTGGTGTACAACACCCTCCGGACGCCGGTGCTCACCGCGAGCGGCCGTCCGGGGTACATCACGCCGTGGTGGGCCGACATCGCCATCCAGGGCCACGCGCTCGGGCTACTTATCGGCGTCCTCCTCGGCCTCGTGGTCGTCCGGGCCCGGTCGCGGGACGCCCGACCGAGCGCGCGGCGCCTCTGGCTGGGGACGATCCTCGTCGCCGTCGAACAGTCGCTGTGGGCCGTCTACTGGTTCCGCGGCGGCGAAACGTACGTGCTGTATCGGGCCGTAGGCGTGATGCTCGTCGCGGCGCTCGCGCTCGTCGTCGCCTTCGCCGTCGTCGCTCGCGACGACCCGCTCTTCACCCGGGCACTCGGCGGCGACAGCGAGGTGCAACGCGCCTCTGCGAGCCGGACGAAGACCGGCGACAGCGGCGCCGTCCGCAACTGGCAGGTGGCCGCCGTGGTCCTCCTGCTTTCGACGGCGGCCGTCGCGGGTCCCGCGGTCCCCGCGAACCTCTTTACCGCCAGTTCCGGGGAGCTCCCGGGCGAAGAACGGACCGTGCGCGACTACGAGGTGACGTACGCCGAGGACGTCGAGAACGGCCTCGTCGCGGTCGTCGACGTCGAGGCCTTCGGCGAGACGACCGCGGTCAACACCTCGGGCGTCATCGTCCGTAGCGAACGGCGCGGCATCTGGACGACGGCGGTCACGAAAGGTCGGCTCGCCTTCGACGGCCAGGTCGCCGTCCGCCTCGGCGGCGTCGGGTGGCGCGAGACGGTCTACGCCGAGCGGGACGGCTGGAACGTGCTCGGGAACGGGACGGCCTACCGCGTCGCGCTCGGCGACAACGAGTCGGGTCGGGTCGTGTACACGTCCGATCCCGTGACCGCGGCGCCGACGCTCGCAAACCGGAACGTCTCCGTCGTCCCGACACGGAACGGGTACTTCCTCCGCGTCGATCGCGGCAACCAGTCCCTCAGCGCTCAGATGCCGGCGAAGAACGAGTCGGTCACGGTCAACGGGCTGACGTTCACGCGCAACGAGTCCCGCGTGTTCGTCACCTACGACGGGACTCGGCTACAGTTACTCGCGAAAGAGAGCTACGAGTGAGCCCCGCCGAACGGGTCCGCGCTACGCCCCGGGGCTGTCGTCCGCCAGGCCGTCGGCTTCGCCCGCACTGCCGGCCCACTCGATCCGGTAGACCTCGGCCTCGATCTCCTCTGTGTCGGCCTCGTGGAAGTCGAACTGTCGCTCCAGGGAGAGCGCCGCTTGGAAGGCGTGCGTGACCTCGCCACCGTGATCGGCCGCGAAAGACTCGACGAACTCCCGGGATCCCGCGTTGTGAACCGAATAGGAGACCTCCGATATCGACGCGGCGGTTTCGAGGAAGGCCCGGTCGGCGTGTTCGTTCCCGTGCTGGGCGCCGAACGGCGGATTCATCAGGACGGTCGTCGGTCCGTCGGGGCAGATCGGCGCGCGCGTCGCGTCGGCGTGGATCCAGTCGATCGGCGTTCGCGTCCCGACTCGTCGACGGTTTTCCGCGGCCGTGGAAAGCGCCGCGCGGTCGACGTCGAGGCCGACGACCCGCGCCGGGCCTCTGAGCGCGGCCCCGAGCGCCAACATCCCGGTACCGGTCCCCAGATCGACGACCAACCGGTCCGCGACGTCCCCGTTCAGATCCGCGACGTGGACGACGTGGGCGGCCAACTCCGGCGGCGTGGGATACTGTTCGAGATCCGCCTGCGGGTCCTCGAACCCCGCGACGACCGCCAGTTGCGTCTCCAGCGCCGACTTCGTTCCCATCAGGATCGCCCCCCGAGCCCCGTGTCAGCGACCCCGCCAGCCGAGGCGACTGCCCGGGCGAAACGGAGCGGCGTGAAGATCGGTTTCATCGCGGTAGGATTTTCCCCGAGAGCATAAAAACCCGGCCCCACGCGAGGCGCTGAGTCCGTTGGGCCAGTCTCGCACTTCGACGGTCCTTAGCCACCGGAAACGACGTGCAGGCCCGTGATACCGACGACGATCAGGCCGATGAAGGCCACGCGCAGGAGCGACGCCGGTTCGTCGAAGAGGACGACGCCCAAAGAGGCCGTTCCGACGGCTCCGATGCCGGTCCAGACGGCGTACGCCGTGCCGATCGGGAGGTCCTCGACGGCCCTGGCCAGAAGCACCATACTGGCGACGATGGCGATCCCGGTTGCGAGCGTCGGCACCGGCTTCGAGAAGCCCTCCGAGTACTCGAGACCGATCGCCCAGCCGATCTCGAACAGGCCCGCGAGCAGCAGGAGATACCACGACATACCGCTCTCTCCGCTCTCGTTCGGGCTATAGGTTTTGTTGTTCCGACGACCGCGGCTTGCGACGGTCGACCGCTGCCGTCAGGGGCTCCGACGGTTTGGCGGCGGCATTAGTACGAACGCCGGCGTCAGTACGAGCGCCGCAGGACCGTCGATCCGGCGGTGTCGCGCACGAGAACGACGTCGCCGCCGTTGTTCCAGACGGCTCCGCCCGCGCCCCAGTAGACGGTCGCGTCGGTGTCGGTCCCGGACCCGGTCCGGAGCGTCAGTTCCGCACCGGGTTCGACGACGGTCCCGTCGGGGAAAGTGTACGTGTGATCCGCGGCGTCGGTGACCGTCCACCCGGAGACGTCGAGCGGTTCGTCCCCCGAATTTCGAAACACGACGTACTCGTCGTTCGGGTTCTCGTTGTCGTTGCCCTCGGCGTCGGGATGCAGTTCCGCGATAGTCAACGGCGCCCCACCGTCGGTCCGAGTCGCCGACGCGTCGCCAGTCGAGTCGGCCGCGACCGAACCGGCGTCGGGATCGGCGCAGGACCACAGGCCGCGCCGGTCGTCGCGGGCCATCGCCTCTGTCCGCTCGTACCGCTCACGTTCGGTGAAGGTGCTCTCGTAGACGCGGGCGTGTCCCTCACGGAGGAGCGCGTGGTTGAACGATTCGCCGTTCACGAACACGTACGCGAGCAACCGCCCGTAGTACCCTCGTCGATCCGACTGTTCGTCGAAGACGAGCGTGACCGTCTCGCCGGCCAGCCGATCCGTCGCGTACGCCGAGGCGCGTTCGCCCGCCCGTCGGAGACAGGACGCTCCGGCGTCCGTCTCGGGGATGCCCTCGAACTCCTCGGGCGAGTTCGATCCGTGTACTTCAGGCGTGTCGACGCCGAGCAACCGGACGGTCTCTCGGGTTCCGTTCTCGTACGCGACCTTCACCGTATCGCCGTCGACGACGTCGACGACGGTGACGCGGTCGCCATCGACGGACGAGTCGAGGGTCTGAGCACCGGTGGGAACGGGCGTCGCCGGTCCCGCTCCGCCCTCGGACGCCGGCATCCCGGAGAGGCAACCCGCGGAAAGGATCAAGAGGACGACGGCGAGCGTGTGAGCGCGCATACCCGTCCTTCAGACGGCCGCGACATATATCGAGTGGATACGTCGCATCGCGTTCATATTTGAACTCTGTCACAAAGGTTTAAATTCACTGTTCACCACAAACCTTATAATGGAACGTTCGCGTCGTCAGCGCCAGCGAGAGCAGGAGACCGAACAGACAGACGACGAACGGGTCGTCTGCCCCGAATGCGAGTCCGAAGACATCGTCACGGACGCCGACCAGGGGGAGTTGGTATGTGACGACTGCGGACTGGTGTTGGACGAACGGCAGATCGACCGCGGTCCCGAGTGGCGGGCGTTCAACCACTCCGAACGGCAGTCCAAGTCTCGCGTGGGCGCGCCGATCACGGAGACGATGCACGATCGCGGCCTGACGACGACGATCGACTGGAAGGACAAGGACGCCTACGGGCGCTCGCTCTCCTCGGAGAAGCGCTCGCAGATGCACCGGCTGCGGAAGTGGCAGGAGCGCATCCGAACGAAGGACGCCGGCGAGCGCAACCTCCAGTTCGCGCTCTCCGAGATCGATCGGATGGCGTCGGCGCTGGGCGTCCCCCGCTCGGTACGGGAGGTCGCCTCCGTCATCTATCGCCGCGCGCTCAACGAGGACCTCATCCGCGGCCGCTCGATCGAGGGCGTCGCCACCTCAGCGCTCTACGCCGCCTGTCGTCAGGAGGGGATTCCCCGCTCGCTCGACGAGGTGGCCGAGGTCTCGCGGGTCCCCCAGAAGGAGATCGGACGGACGTACCGCTACATCTCACAGGAACTCGGGCTGGAACTGAAGCCGGTCGACCCCAAGCAGTTCGTGCCGCGCTTCGCCTCTTCGCTCGGTCTCTCGGAAGAGGTCCAGTCGAAGGCCACCGAGATCATCGACGTCTCCGCCGAACAGGGCCTGCTCTCGGGGAAATCCCCCACCGGGTTCGCGGCGGCAGCGATCTACGCGGCATCACTGCTCTGCAACGAGAAGAAGACCCAGCGCGAGGTGGCCGACGTCGCGCAGGTGACCGAAGTCACCATCCGGAATCGATACCAAGAGCAGATCGAAGCGATGGGCTTCCGCTGATCCCGATCCCGCGTCGCTGACGACCGCGCATTCTCCCCGACGGTCTCTCCCTCCCCTCAGGGCGCGTCTGACGATGCCGACGCGTTCGGTTCCCGCACGAACGCGACCACCTCGCGGTTCCACAGCCCCAGCCGATAGGTCCTCGGCTCGTACGCCGATCCAAGTCGGTCCGCGAGCGCGTCGCGGTCGGACGGCTCGGCGACGACGATCGGCGGCACCGACCCGTTCGCGTACGCCGAGTCGAACGCCGAGACGTTCTCCGCGCTCCCCGCGTCCGCCCCGGCCGACTCGAAGTACCAGGGGAGGGGAAGGCGGTTCCCCCAGGCGTCGCCGACGGGCGGATAGCGGGCGGTTCTGTCCGCGGGCACGTGGAACGACTCGCCGACGTAGACCACCTCGACGGTCGACGGGTCCCCGTCCGCGACGGCCCGGGCCGCCGATTCGAGCCCTTCGAGGTCGTCGCTGGGCTGGGCGAACTGGGCGAGGTCGTTGCTCCGGTCCGACGGCCCGTAGACGTCGGCGGCGGCGACCGCGCCAATCTGCCCGCCGACGGCGACGAGGACGAGGGCGACCGCGAGGACCGTTCCCGCGTCCGCGTCCGGTCGCGAGGCGGCGGCGACCCCCCGGCGGAAAATCGCCGCCAGACCGACCGCCGCGGGGAGCGACAGCGGGACGACGACGTGGACGAGCGTCCACGGCGCGGACACCTCAGCGAGCGTCGGGACGGCGACGACGGCCGCGAGCCCCCAGTACCCCGCGCCCTCGACGAGCGGTCGGCGCGACGGTGCGTAGCGCATCCAGAGCGTGGTTCCGACGCCTAGGAGGAGTACCGGGAGCGCCGACGCGAGGAGCAGGCCGACCGCGTCGCCGACGTACGGAAGGAACGCGTGCGTGCCGTCCGGGAAGCGGTGGGCGATCCGAACCCCGACGAGCCGACGGAACGCGCCGACGGTCCCCTCGTAGAACGCCAGATGGAGCGTCGTCGGATCGTACAACCCGACGTCGACCCCGGGGCCCGATCGGGGAGCGAACAGGAGCGCCGTGACGCCGACCGCGAGGAGACCCGCGCGGGCCGCGGGCGTCGCCGTCCCCGAGAGTCGCTCGCGGAGGTCTGAGAGGGTCGACCGCAGGCTCGAACCCCGGTCGCTCGCGACGCTCCGCTGGTCGACGACGAGCACCCACGCCACGAGCCAGCAGACGAGATAGCCGGCGACGAAGCCCGAAGCCGACGCGGCGAGAGGGAGCGAAACCGCCGCGGCGTAGGCGTCGCATCGGCTCCGACGGTCCCACGCCCGGAGCGCGAACCCGACGGACGCGAGCCCGAACAGCGCCAGCGGCACGTCGCCGCGGAGGAACCGCGAGTAGTACAGGACGAGCGGCTGGGCGGCGAGCAGAGCGGCGAAAAGCACCGTCTCCGCGTCGTCGAGGCGGTCCCGGAAGAGGAGCGCGACCAGCGGAAGTGCGCTCCCGAGAACGGCGGCCGGGAGCCTCGCGATCCGCTCGGAGACGCCGAGCAGCGCGAACAGGCCGCGGTCGAGCAGGTAGAGCAGCGGACCGCCGGCCACCGGGCGGTACTGGTAGGCGCCGGTATCGAGGTATCTGAGCGCCCAGTAGCCGACGCGGGCCTCGTCCCAGTGGAACGGCCGCGAACCGAGGTCGAACAGGCGGAGGAGGAGACCGGCAACGACGACGCCAACGACCGCGACGACGACCGAGTCGGGGCGAGAGATCGATCCCGAGGCCGACACCCGCCGCCGCTCGGAACCGCCGGTCCCCTCGTCGCCCTCGCTGGACATACGACGCTCTCACCGCCCCGAGCGTAGAAGTTTTGTGATCGGCGTCGACCCGGGTCCCGTGGATCGGAGCGACGACCTCGCTCGATTCGGTCGATCGGCCGGTTTCGACCAGTCCGCCCGATCCGCAACGCACAAGCGAGATCCCACCCCAGTCCCCGTATGAGCGTGGTCGAGTCGCTGCCGCCGCGTCCGCTGGAACCGAAGGAACTGCTCGAACTCAACGCCGCCGACGCGCTGGAGATGGCCGTGCCGATCGAAGACGAGGGCAGCGTGACCGGCGTTCTCGTCGCGACGGCGACCTGGGTGAAAGGGCTCGGATTCGACGCCGACGCGGAGTCGTGGTCCGTCGTCGAAACCGTCCCGCTCGACGCCGACACCGAGCGCGTCGACGCCCTCCAGGCCTGTGAGGCCGAGATCCTTCGGTTCCGGGGAGACGACCCCGCGGAAGTGACCGCCGCTGACGCCCCGGGGACGTACGAGCCAACCGTCGACGGCGGCGAATAACGGCGGTGACGGGGTGACTCGATCGTCACTGAGAGCGGTCACCGCCGAAGTCGCTCCGACGCGACGACCACGGGTAGTTTCTAAACCCTCGGCGTCGTACTCCAGGACGAGACGATGTACGACAACATCCTCGTTCCGACCGACGGTAGCGCCGCCAGCGAGGGGGCGGTCGATCACGCCATCGAACTCGCGAAACAGTACGACGCGACGCTGCACGCGCTGTACGTGGTCGACACCGGCGCGTACTCGTCGATGGAGGTCGGCTCGGACATCGTCATCGAGGCGCTCCAGGAGGAGGGCAATCAGGCGGTCGACCGCGTCGCAAACCGCGCCGAGGACGCCGGAGTCGCCGTCGAGACGTCCGTCCGAACCGGGATCGCCCATCGCTCGATCGTCGAATACGTCTCCGAGGAGGAGATCGACCTGGTGGTGATGGGCACCCACGGTCGGACCGGCGTCGGCCGGTTCCTGCTCGGCAGCGTCGCCGAGAAGGTCGTTCGAACGGCCGACGCGCCGGTGATGACCGTTCGAACGGACGAGGAAGAGACCGAGGAGTGACGCTGTCGGCCATCAAACTGACCGAGTGACGCTGTCGACCGTCCGCCCACAGCGCGCCGATCGAGCGCCGCGGGCCGGAGCACCGAGGGGGCCTTCGGGAGGGTCACCCCCGACCGCTTCGCAAAGAGTTTTGAAGCGATCCGTCGAACGGCGAGGTATGACTGAGTACACCGTCGAGTTCGTCGGCACGGGCGAGACGATCGAAGTCTCGGACAAGCAGACGATACTGAAGGCCTGCATCGAGGCGGGAATCGCCCAGGAGTACTCCTGCCGCGTCGGGATGTGCCTGGCCTGTTCCGCGGAGATCGTCGAGGGAGAAGTCACCCAGCCCGCGGCGAGAGGACTCACGGAGGCGGAACGCGAGGACTACGCGTTGACCTGTATGGCCCGTCCGCAGAGCGACCTGAAACTCGACCGGGGCGTGTATCCGCCGAGCATCGAACAGGACGCCGCGGACGCGGCCGCCGCGGCCGACGACGACTGACCTTTTTGGGTCGACACTGATCGACCGCTCCCGGCACGACCGAGAGAGCGTCGCACAGTCGCGGCCGCGAACCGCGGGGGCCTCAGCGGTTCGCGTCGTCGGGTCGGTCGTTCGGTTTCTCGGAGGCGACGCCCCCGTCGGTCCCGACGAAGGCGAACTCGTCCTCGGAGGTCGCGTCCGCCGCCTCCATCGAGGCCGTCGGCGCGTCCCGTTCACCCGAGCCACCGGATTCACTCGACGGCGTCGTATCGGGCGACGGCATCGCGGCCGCCGGCGCAGCCGATCCCCGCCCGTCCCCGGTCGACGGAGCGTCACCGGCGTCGAGGTCGGCTAACCGATCCGCCGCGCGCTGGATCCGCTCCATCTGCTCGGTCTGTTCGCTGCTCGCTTCGGCGACGTCGTCGACGCGCTCGGCGACCTCTTCGGCCCGGTCTCGGGTCTTCTCGACCATCGCCGTGACCTCTTCGGCGCTGACGGCCTGTTCGTCGGTCGCGACGGCGACCTCCGTGATTCCTTCCGTCGTCCGCTCGACGGCGTCGACGATCTCGTCGAGGCTGTCCATCGCGTCCTCGCCGCGGTCGATGCCCTCGTGGAGTTTGTCGGTCGTCTCCGCGAGACTCTCGATCGTCGCCTCGGCGTCCGTCTGCACGCGGTCGACGGTCTCCTCGACGTCGCTGGCGCGTTCCCGGGACTCCTCGGCCAGCTGTTTCACCTCGTCGGCGACGACCGCGAAGCCGTCGCCCGCCTCGCCCGCCCGCGCCGCCTCGATCGACGCGTTCAGCGCCAGGAGGTTCGTCTGCTCGGCGATGTCGTCGATCGCCTCGATCACGGCGTCGATCTCGTCGATTTGTGACTGGAGCCGTTCGAGGTCCGCGGACGCCTCGGTGGCGGCGTCGGCGACCTCCTCCATCACGTCGATGGCCTCGTCGGCCGCTTCCTCCCCCGAGCGCGCCCGGGAAGCGGCCTCGTCGCTCGTCCCTTCGACCTCGTCCGCGGTGGCGGCGATCTCCTCGACCGTCGCGCTCATCTGTGAGATCTCCGCCGCGACGTCCTCCATATCTCCCGCCTGCTCGTCGGCGATGTCCCGGATCGCCGCCGAGCGCTCCGCGACGAGCGACGACGACGAGGAGACGTCGTCGATCGGCTCCCGGAGGTCGCGTTCGACCTCGCGCGCCAGCCGTTCGCGCTGCGCGGCTTCGCGTCGCGCCTCCTCGCTGTAGGCGTGGATGTACGTGTCCATCGCGATCTGTTGATCGAGCGCGAGCACTTTCAGTAGCGACGTCGTCTGCGCGACGACCGCGTCGACCGCCGCTTCGACGTCCCCGTCAGTCGACTCCGCTTCGGCCGCCGGTTCCGAGTCCGTCGACCGCGCGTTCGCTCCGCCGAGGAGGCTCGAAAGAAAGCCCGGACGCTCCGATGCAGGTCGTTCTGTGCCCTCGGCGTCGCCGTCAGGGACTCCGTCACTGCCGTCGTGGCCTGGCTCGTCGGCCCCGGTCTCCGACGCGCTCGAACCGCCGTACTCCGCCTTCACCTTCTCGCCGATGGCGTCGATCAGGCCCTCGTAGTAGACGCTGTAGGCCCCCATATAGAACTTCGGCCCCATATCGAGCATCTCGTGGATCTTGCCCACGCGTGCCCGTCGCGCGAAGTACTCCCGGTCGTACTCCGCGTCGGTCAGCGACCGCAGGTACGACCGCTGATCGGTCTTCAGCCGATCGATTCCCTTGCTCGATCGCCCGAGGATCTCCGTCGCGTCCGCGTCGCTCGTCAGGTGCTCGTAGAACTCGTCGACGACGTCGTCGGCGACCGCGTCGAACGCCGACTCCAGGTCCCGCATCCGCTCCCTGTCGGCCTCGTCCAACCGAACGAACGATTTCCGCCACTCGATCTCCGCGTCGTCGATGTCCAACTCGTCGATCAACTCGTCGCCGTCGACGAGACCCCGCTCCTGCTCGCCGACGACGACGCCTCGATTGCTCATACGTGGGACACCGCCGTCTCAACTTATGATTGTTCGCCCGGCGATATCACGATTGATACCGACCGTCTGCGGGCCGCCGGTGACCGAGAGCAACGATTAGGTGCCGTGAGCCCGCGGTAGGCGTATGGACAGTGACGGCGGGAAGCCCAGCGCGAGCGACGAACGGGGCGAGGACCTCCGCACGACTCTCGAATCCGAGCGGTCCGAGGAACTCGCGCTGCTGGGCTCGGAACGGTTCCGCACCGCGGCCGCTGGCGGCGAACCCACGGCGCGCGCGCTGCTCGTCGCCGCCGCCGAGAGCGAAGCGGCCGCCCGAGCGACGTTCGCCGAGTGGGTGACAGACGAGGGCGACCCCGGGGCTCGCACCGCGTTCGAATCGGTCGTCGACCAGGAGACCGAGCACCGCGAGCGGGTCGCGGCGGAACTCGACGAGTGGACGCCGGAAGACGGCGCACCGGGCCCGATGCACGCGTACCTGCGCGGCCGGGAAGCAACGGTCGAGCGCGTCGCCGGCGGGATGGTCGGCCGCCCGCTCGTCTCGCTCCGAACGCACGCGCAGTTGATCGAGTTCTTCGAGAGGAGAGAGACGGACGCAGCGGATCGGCGCGCGGCGCTGTTTCGGGATCTCAGAGCAGAGACCGCGGGAACGCTCGACGACGGCCTGACGCTGCTCGCGGAGAGATGCGAGTCGGAGACGGCGTGGGAGACGGCGGAACTGGTCGCCGGCTACACGATCCGACTCGCCCACGACGACACCGCCGACGCGCTTCGGTCGCTCGGAGTCGATCCCGCCGTCGGCGACGACTCGTGACCGGAGTTCGTCTATCGCGCCCGATCCGGCTACGCCGGATCGAACAGCGCAAATCAGAGATTTGCTGGCTCGACGAAGCTACGCTTCGTCGAACGCCGCCGAGCTTCGCCCGGCGAGCTCGATTCGGCTCACGCCGAATCGAACAACTCCTCGCCGTCGACCATATGCGCCTCAACGGCGTCCATATCGAGCGTGACGCCGAGCCCCGGTTCCTCGGGGATCTCGATGTAGCCGTCCTCGATGACGGTCTCCTCGACGAGGTCCTCCCACCAGCCGAGTTCGTAGGAGTGATACTCGACGGCCAGGGCGTTCGGGATCGCCGCGCCGACCTGCGCGGAGGCCATCGTCGCCACCGGCGAGGAGACGTTGTGCATCGCGACGGGGATGTAGTACTGGTTCGCCACGTCGGCGATCTTCCGCGTCTCGCGCATCCCGCCGACCTTCGGGAGGTCGGGCGCGATGATGTCGACCGCCTGGTTCTCGATCAGCCGTCGCTCCTCGGTCACTCTGTACCGGTTCTCCCCGACGGTGATCGGCGTCGTCGTCGACTTCGTGACTTCCTCCTGGACCTTCAGATTCTCCGGCGGCACGGGGTCTTCGAGCCACCAGACGTCGTACTCCTCGATGGCGTCGGCGAGACGCTTCGCCGACCCGCCCGAGAAGGTCCAGTGACAGTCGAAGGCGACGTCCGCGCGGTCTTTCACGCGCTCTGTGACCTGCTCGACGATCTCGGCCTTGTGGCGGATCTCGCCCGGACGGAGGTGCCGGTTCGCGCGGTCCTTCTCCAGCCCCGAGGGGACGTCGAGGTCGAACTTCAGGGCGTCGTAGCCCAGTTCCTCGACGACGCGCTCGGCCTCGTCCGCGCAGGCCTCGGGGTCGGCCTCTTCCTCGGTGTGACAGTCGCAGTAGACCCGCATCTCGTCGCGGTACTTCCCGCCGAGGAGCTGATAGGCGGGGAGTTCGAGGATCTTGCCCGCGAGGTCGTGGAGGGCGACCTCGATGCCCGCGATGGCCGTGACGGTCACGCCCTCGATCGAGCCCTCGCCGGACATCTTCTGGATCAGGTGCTCGTAGAGCCGATCGATGTCCAGGGGGTTCTCCCCCACGATCATCGGCGTCATCCGCTCGATGAGTTCCGGGACGCCCGCGCCCCAGTAGGCCTCGCCGGTGCCGACGACGCCGGCGTCGGTGTAGACGCGCACGAGCGTCCAGGGGAAGTTGCCGTCGACCATCGTGGTCTGTACGTCGGTGATCTCCACGTCGCGGCCGCCGCCGCGTTTCGCCCGGACTCCCATCGTCTCCGCGGAGAGCTCCCGCATCGTGTACTCCGCGTTCGGATCGTGTAAGTCGGCGTAATCGATTCCCATAGTCGAGTATTTACTCGATATTAGGTAAACCTTTGGAGAACGTCGGTACGTCGAGCTCAACTCGTTTTGGCCGCCCGAAGGGCGAGTTCGACGTCGTCGAGCGGTCGCTCGGTGATGCTCGGACCGTGACCGACGTGGATCACGTCGAGGTCCGACCCCGCGACCTCGCGGAGGTACTCGATGCTCTCGACGAGCGTCCCGCGATCGCCGCCCTCCAGGTCAGTGCGGCCGAACGCGCCGTTGGCGAACACGAGGTCGCCGGCGAAGCAGACGCCGGCAGATCGGGAGTAAAAGCAGAGGTGATCGGGCTTGTGGCCGGGCGTGTGGAGGGCCTCGTAGTCGTCGTCGCCGATCTGGATCCCCTCGCCGTCCTCGACCCGGTGGTCGACGTACTCGCTCTCGGGATCGAATCCCCACGTCTCGACGCCGAAGGCGTCGCGGACGGCGGCGACGTTCTCGACGTGATCGGGGTGCGTGTGCGTGAGGTAGATCCGGTCGAGGTCGTCGACGTGCGATTCGATCCGGGAGACGACGTCGAAGTTCGCGCCCGCGTCCACGAGCGCGGTCGTCTCGCCGGTGACGAGAAAGACGTTCGCGGTGAAGGCCCGGACGTCGCGTGCGAGGTTGTAGATCACGACGAACGGTTGGTCGGCCCCCGACTTGCGTCTTTCCGCTCGGCGTTCGGGCAGTTGGTCGAATCGGGGAGTTGGCCGAATGTGTCGACGCCGCTCGGGGCGGGTCAGGACGCTTTTGTGTGGTCGAACCGACCTCCGGATATGTACCGGAAGGGGCACTACGGCGTCTCGCTGCTCGTCTTCGCGCCGATCGCGTTCGTCCTGCTGGCGTTCGGCCGGGCGGACCTCGCGCTCGTCACCGGGGGGACGATGCTGTGGCTCGCGATGCTCCCGGACGTCGACCACCGGATTCCGGGCGTGCCCCACCGCGGGCCCACGCACTCGCTGCTCTTCGCGACGCTCGTCGGCGCGGGCTTCGGGGCGGCGGGGTTCGCGCTGCAGACCGTCGCAGCCGGTGTCGTCGACGTCGGCGCAGTCGCCGGCGGCGTGTCGCTCGCGGCCGCCGGATTCGGGCTCGGCGCGCTGACCGTGGTCGCGCACCTCCTCGGCGACGCGCTCACCCCCGCCGGCGTCAACTTCCTCTGGCCGCTCTCGGGGCGCACGTACACGCTGGGAGTGTGGACCGCCGACAACGTCGTCGCCAATTACGGGCTCCTGGCCGCCGGGGTGTTCGCGACCGGTGCGGCGGCGTATCTCGGGGTCGCGATCTGATCTCGGTACCCCGTGATCGGCGGTTGGCCGCGACACAAGGCTTATTTATCACCTTCGCGTATTTTCGGCCGCAATGGCGAAAGGTACGGTTGCGTTCTTTAACGACACGGGCGGTTACGGTTTCATCGAAAGCGACGATTCTGACGAAGACGTCTTCTTCCATATGGAGGACGTCGGCGGTCCCGACCTCGAGGAGGGTCAGGAAGTCGAATTCGATATCGAGCAGGCCGACAAAGGCCCGCGAGCCACGAACCTCCAGCGCCTGTAAGGACGCCCCACGAGAGCGGTACTGCGGTCGGCGATCCCGTCGATTCTCACCACGATTCTGCATTTCTCACCCGCCGAGCGGAGCGTCGGTCGATCTGTGACCTCTTCCCGCTCACGCCCTACAGTTCGCCCTCGGCGGCCGCACTCCGGAGGTCGTCGGCGCGTTCGCGGATCGCCCGCCACTCCGCGTCGTCCTTGCGGTCGACGTGTGCGTACATCAGGCCCATCCGACCGGTGCCGCGGAGCGTCTCCTCGTTCCGCTTCAGGAAGTCCCAGTAAAGCGCGTTGAAGGGACAGGCGTTCTCGCCGGTCGTCTTCGACTTCGCGTACGGACAGTCCGCGCAGTAGTCGCTCATCTTGTCGATGTAGTTCGCCGAGGCGGCGTAGGGTTTCGAGGAGAGCACGTCCGTCCCGAACGACCCCATCCCGACGACGTTCGGGGTCGTCACCCAGTGGTAGGCGTCGACGAACCCCAGGTGGAACCACTCGTTGAGTTCGGCGGGGTCGACGCCGTAAATCAGCGCGAAGTTCGAGAGGACCATCAGGCGCTCGATGTGATGGGCGTAGCCGCGGTCGTGGACGTGTTCGACCGCCTCGGAGAGACACCGCATCTCAGTCTCCCCGTCCCAGTACAGCGGCGGCAGCGAGGCCGTCTGTCCGAGTTGGTTCGCCGAGGCCAACTCGGGCATCGAGCGCCGGTAGACGTGTCGCATAAACTCTCGCCAACCGATCACCTGCCTGACGAAGCCCTCGACGCTGTTGAGCGGCGCGTCCCCGGACTCGTAGGCCTCGACGGCCGGGTCAACCACCTCCCGCGGACGTAGGAGGCCGAGGTTCATCGCCGCCGACAGCAGCGAGTGACAGAGCGCCCACTCGCCGCCGCGCATCGCGTCCTGGTAGGCCCCGAACTCCGGCAGCCGGACCGAAACGAAGTGATCGAGCGCCTGCAGCGCCGCCTCGCGCGTCACCGGCCAGCGGAAGCCGTTCGGATCGCCCCAGTGGTCGCCGTAGCGGTCCGCGACGAACGCCTGGACCTCTCGGGTCTTCTCGTCCGGTTCGAACCGCGGGACCTCCGGCGGCGACCACTCGGGGGGCGGCGTTTCCCGGTTCTCCTCGTCGTAGTTCCACGCCCCGCCGACCGGTTCGGCGCCCGCCATCAGGATGCCCGTCTCCCGCCTGACGTGTCGGTACCAGTCCTCCTGTCGGAACGTGGTCTCATCGTCCGCATCGGGCTCCCCAGAGTCGCCCTCGTCGGATCCGTCGACGCCGGCCCAGGCGTCGAACGCCGCCGGCGACGTCAGAAACAAGTCGTTCTCGACGAGCGTCAGCGTGCCGCCGCGCTCGCGGACGAGCCGTTGCCGCCACTCGTCGGCACCGTGGCTCGGCGAGCGCATCGCGACCAGGTCGTCCGCGGGGTTGGCCTCGAAGTAGCGGTCGAGGGCGTCGCCGAACGTCTCGGCCCGGAGGTAGGTGACGTCGTAGCCGCGGTCGCAAAGGTCGTCCCGGAAGTGCCGCATCGCGCTGAACACCAGCGTGAGCTTCTGCGGGTGATAGCGGCGTCGCTCCGCGAACTGGTAGGCTTCCACGAGCAACACGTGGTCCGTCGACTGGAGCGGCGTCACGCCCGGGTGCAACTGATCGCCGAGAAGCCAGACCGTCATCGACCGGGAGGTTCGCGCGGGAAGGACTAAGTCACACCGGCCGACGGGCACCCCCCCGCTCGGGTCGCCACGAGCGGCACTGTCGCGGGGGGGTGGCGCGATACGACGACCGGTATTCGGGGGCAAGAATTTAGACGGCGGGAGGAGTGGTGGGAGGTAGACTGCAATGGACGGCGCTACATCACGGGTCCTCGTCGTCGAAGACGAGCCCGACTTGGCCGAGCTCTACGCGATCTACCTTTCGGACCTCTACGACGTGCAGACAGCCACGAACGGGGAGACGGCGCTCGAAATAGTCGACGCTGAGACGGACGTCGTTCTGCTCGATCGGCGAATGCCCGACCTGACCGGAGACGAGGTGCTCGAAGAGATCCGCGCGCGCGGGCTCGAGACGCAGGTCGCGATGATCACCGCCGTCGAACCGGACGTCGACATCGTCGAGATGCAGTTCGACGACTACCTGGTCAAACCCGTCACGAAGGAGGACCTCCACGGGCTCGTCGAAATTCTGCTCCGTCGGGCGAACTACGACGAGCGTTCACAGGAGTTCTTTCGGCTCGCCTCGAAGAAGGCCGCCCTGGAGTCCTCACCGGACGTCTCTGTCGAGAACGAGGCCGAGTACCGGGAGTTGGCGCAGCGGATGGAAGACATCCGCACCGAACTCGACGACACGCTGGCGGAACTCAGCGACGACGACTTCCGCGAGGCGTTCGCGTCGTTCCCTGATATCGAGGTCGACGAGTCGGGACCCGACGGCGGGGACGGCCCCGCTTCCCAGTCCTGACTGCCCGCATCGACCCGCTGACTGACGCTTTTCTCCGTCCAGCAGGTACCGGTGCACCGATCGTCGTCCGCGTCCTACTCTCTCCGGCTTCCGGGTTGCGGATCGACGTGCGCCGGAGCCAGGAGGTCGTCGAGACGCCGATCGTCGAGCCATTCGAGCAGCTCGACTAACTGCTCGGCGGCGGCCTCGAACAGGCGTTCGCCGACGGCGGCGGTCGCGTCGGTCTGATCGCCGAAGACGCCGTTCTCGGAGTTTTCTGCGGCGTCGTAGAAGATGCGTGCGCCGTTTTTCTGCAGGTGCTCTGCGGCCTCGACGTCGCGGACGCCGCCGTCGCGGGCGGCATCCAGTTTCTCTTCGCGGACCAGGTCGGGCGCGAGGTGCTGTATCATCGCCGTCTCCTTCGGGCCGCCGTGCGGGCCGTTGTACTCGAAGACCTCCTCAACGAGGTCCGGGATCGATTCGTCCCACATCCACTCGATGGCGTAGAGCGTTCCGTCGTCGCGGAGGCGACGACCGACCTCGCGAAGGTGCTGGACGTTGCCGCCGTGGGCGTTGACGTAGACGACGCGGTCGATACCGTGATACGCGAGGTTCCGCGTCATCGACTCGACGTAGTCCCGGAACTGCGGGGCGTCGACCCACATCGTCCCGTGGAACTGCCGGTGGTGGGGGCTGACGCCGACGTTGACGGTGGGAGTGCAGAGAAAGCCCGTCCGGTCTGCGGCCTCGCGGGCGAGTCCCTCCGCGATGAGGTGGTCTGTCGCCAGCGGGAGGTGCGGGCCGTGTTGTTCAGTCGATCCCAGTGGGACGATGGCGACCGACTCCTCGGCGACGTAGTCTCCGAGTTCGGGCCACGTCTGGTCTGCGACGTACATACCGGCCGAAAGCGGGGCGGCATCAAGAAGGTACGGCACAGCGGTCGCGAGTCCCGAGTCGAGAGGACCCGTCGTCGCCTTCGACTCGCGACTTCGACCGGTACCTACGCCGCCGTTTCCGGTCGACCGGAGACCGTCCCGGCTTCCCCATCGCCGCCACTGCGGGTCCGCTCCCGTAGCGCGATGACGAACGCGCCGAGACCGACGAGGAGGACGAGGAAGGTGACGAGGCCGCCGACGAACGGGACGAAGTCGAGGATCGCGACGGCGACGACGCCGACGAGGAGCGCGGCCCACCGGTTCTCCGAGTCGACGAGCGAGAGGACCCCCGTCCCGAGGACGAGCGCGCCGTACACCGACGTTATCCACACCAGCAGGCCGAAGAGGAGGAACCCGGCGATCGAGAGGGGGATCCCCACGATCGTCAGCAGCAGGAGCAGCAGCACGATCGGCGTCCCGATCAGGGCGAGGAGACCGATACCGCCGCTCCGGAGGGTTCGAGCGGTGCCGGCGTCGACGAGTTCGCGCGTGAACTGGGGCACGGCCACGAGGAGCACCGCACCGAGCAGCAGGTTCACGAGCGCGCCGTAAACCGCACTCACCCAGGCCGGGATCGACGGGAACGCGAACTGGCCGTCCGCCCCGAACAGCTCGGGGCCGGTGACCGACAGCGACTCGTCGCGGGTCACCGACCCGGAGACGCTGGCGTCGTCCGCGAGCGAGAACTCCGCGGCGTCGTACGTCAGCGACCCGCCGACGGTCGCCGTGGGACCGACTGCGAGCGTGTCGGCGCCGACGGTCGCGTCGCCGTCGACCGCGCCGTCGAGGCGAACGTTCGCCGCACCCGCCTCGAGGCTCCCGACGCGCGATCCCTCGCGGAGGTCCAGCGCCGCCGAGCCGATCCGCACGTCGCCCTCGACGACGCCTTCGATCACGACGCTACCCGCCGCGGCGTCGAGAGAACCGGTCACCCGTCCCGAGTCAGTGACGGTGACGGATCCGGCCGCCGCGGAGACGTCGCCCTCGACGGTACCGGCGATCACGACGCTCCCCCCTGCGGCCTCCAGGTCGCCCTGGTACGTCTCGCCGGCGTCGACGCGAACGGCGCCGCCGACCGCCCCGTCAGACCCGGGTCCACCCGGGCCGAACTGCTGTGCGCCTGCGATCATCGGGGTCCCACCGAAGACGACGAGGAGGGCTGCGAGGAGGAGTACGAACCGTCTGCGATTGTTTCGTATCATAGTTTTCACGAGAGGAGGGTCTCTCAACGTGTCAATACGACACCATCCATCTTAATTACTGCCGCGCGACCCTGGCGCGGCTCCGGGTCCTCCCTCGCGTCGCCGCCGGCCCCTGTGACTTTTTGTCCCTCTGAATCGTGCCCCAAATATGGAGTACACGACCCTCGGGGAGACTGGAACGACCGTCTCGAAGATCTGCCTCGGCTGTATGAGCTTCGGGGACACGGACTGGCGCGAGTGGGTGCTCGACGCCGAAGCGGGGCAGGAACTCGTCGACCGGGCCATCGAACTGGGGGTGAACTTCTTCGATACGGCCAATATGTACTCCCACGGTGGCTCCGAGCGGGTTCTCGGCGACGCGCTCTCCGAATACGATCGGGACGAGTTCGTCGTCGCCTCGAAGGTGTACTTTCAGATGGACGACGACGATCCCAACTCGGGCGGGCTCTCGCGGAAGGCGATCGAGCAGGAACTCGACGCCTCGCTGGACCGGCTGGGGATGGACACCCTCGACCTGTTGCAGATCCACCGCTGGGACTACGAGACTCCCATCGAGCGGACGATGCGGACTCTCGACGACGCGGTCAGACGCGGGAAAGCGAGATATCTGGGCGCGTCGTCGATGTGGGCTCACCAGTTCGCCGAGGCGCAGCACGTCGCCCAGCGACAGGGGCTGACGCCGTTCTCGACGATGCAGAACCACTACAATCTCCTCTACCGGGAGGAGGAGCGCGAGATGCTGCCGCTGTGTGAGAAGCAGGGCGTCGGCGTCATCCCGTGGTCGCCGCTCGCGCGCGGGTGGCTGACCCGCCCGCACGAGGAGTCCCGATCGACGGTCCGAGGTGAGACCGACGACTACGCACACCAGCACCCGTACCTCCAAGGCGGCGGCCGCGAGGTCAACGAGCGCGTCCGGGAACTCGCCGACGAGAAGGGCGTGAAGATGGCCCAGATCGGCCTGGCCTGGCTGTTCGCCGACGACCGCGTCGACGCGCCGATCGTCGGGACGACGAGCGTCGAGCACCTCGAAGACGCGGTCGAGGCGCTCTCGATCGACCTCACCGAGTCCGACGTCGAGTACCTCGAAGCGCCCTACGAGCCGGTCCGCGTCTCGGGCCACGAGTAGTCCGATTCCGACCCGGAGATCCGCCAGACCGCCCGCGCGGCGACGGTCGCGATGGCCACTTCCGAGAGGCCGACGACCAGAAAGGCGGCGAGGAACCCCGCCGTCGCCGTCGTCGTTCCACCCAGGAGAAAGCCCGCGAGGAAGCCGAGGCTGCCGAAGACGTTGAACCCGCCGAGCGCCGCGCCGCGGGTCTCGACCGCGGCGACGTCCGTCACGAGCGCCATCGTCGCGGGCGCGACCAGCGCACCGAGCGCGCCGACGGCGACCATCGCGGCGACGGCGACCCAGAGGACGGGCGAGACGCCGACAGCGACGATTCCGAGCCCGTAGCAGATCGACCCGACGACCACTGGGATCGCCCGTCCGATCCGATCCGAGAGGACGCCGGCGGGGTACTGCAGCAGCGCGAACGGCACGAAGAAGGCGGCGAGGGCGAGCCCCGCGCCGGCGGCGTCCAGTCCGAACGACTCCCGAAAGTAGTAGACGCCCACGAGCGCGAAGAAGCCGGCCGTCATCCGGTCGATGAATCCGAACGCGTACGGCACGGCGAGCACCGGCCGCCGGCGAAGTCGACCGAGCACGTCCCCGACGCGGAGGCGCTCCCCGCCCGGCAGTTCCTCCGACACCGTTCCGAACAGAATCGCCACCGCGATGAGCGTGCCGGCGGCCGCGTACAGCGGGTACAGCGGATCGGCGTCTGCGAGGCGACCGCCGACGACCGAGCCGAGCGCCGCGCCGAGCCCGATCGCGATTCCCGCCGCGCCCATGTTCCGACCGTTCCCGCCGGCGAGGTCCGCGAGCGCCGTGATGGCGAGCGAGAACGCGCCGATCGTCGCGGCGCCGCCGACCAGCCGGACCACGAGTACGCCGGCGAACGGGAGGTCGAGCGTCGGCGCGGCCGCGAGAACGAGGTAGCCGGCCGCCCCGCCGAGCGCCCCGGCCGCGGCGAGCGGCATTCGCCGACCGACGGCGTCGCTGGCGGCGCCCCACACGCTTGCGAAGGCGACGAAGGCGGCGAACTCGGCGACGAGGAACCACATCCCCGCGCGGATGGTCCCGTCGCCGCCGAGGGCGACGACGATGTCCTCGACGCCGGGGTACAGAAAGACCTGCGAGACGAGGACTCCCCAGACCCCGACGGCGAGTCGAATCCGAGTCCCGCGACGTGTCACGTGGTGCGATTGACCCTCCGCACAAATATCCGCGTCGTTTCCGAGACCCATCCGAACGCACTTGCCCGTCCATCGCGTAACTGGGGTATGTTCGGCGCGGAAGCGGAGACGAGCAGACGGGCGGTCCTGAAAGGAGCGGTCGCCGTCGGCGGGGCCGCGGCCCTGTCCGCGTGTCTGGAGGAGACCGAGGCAGAGCCGGTCCCCAGCGGTCCGGAAGACGCGGGGTCGCTGCCCGAGCGGCAGCACGCCTGGAACGAGCGCGTCCGGACCGACGACCACGGCAACACCCTCCTCCCGCGCCACCAGCTACTCCTGTATCTCGCGCTGCCTGGTGATGGACCGCCGGACGTCGCCGCGAGACGGAACGTCGAGTCCGCGCTCCGAACGCTCGATCGGGCGTACGAACGCAGCAACGAAGGCCTCCTTCACTCGATCGCCTACTCGCCGCGGTACTTCGACCGCTACGAGAGGTCCCTTCCCGACTCGATCGATCTGCCGGAGCCGCGAGCGCTCTCTTCGTTCGAATCGCCCGAGTTCGACCGACAGGACGCGTTGCTGCACCTGGCCTCCGATCGGGCCGACGTCGTCCTCGCCGCCGAGGAGGCCCTCCGTGGCAACGAACCGGCGGTGAACGGCCGCGAGATGGAATCGGCGCTAACCGACGTCTTCGAGGTCGCGGACCGCCGCAGCGGGTTCGTCGGGGCCGGGATGCCGGCGGAGCGGCAGGAGGGGCTCGCGGGGATCCCGTCCTCGAATCCGGTCCCCGAGGAGTCGCCGCTGTTTATGGGGTTCGTCGCCGGGTTTCGGGGAAACCAGGCCACCGAGGAGTACGTCACGCTCTCGGCGGGTCCCTTCGCAGGCGGGACGACCAAGCACGTCTCCAACCTCCGGATGCGTCTCGACGACTGGTACGGCGAGCAGTCGTCCGCAGAGCGCGTCGCGGAGCTGTTCTCACCGGTCCACGCCGAGGAAGAACTGGTCGACGGCGTCGGCGAGAACCTCGGCGAGGACAGCGGGCTCACCCCGGAGATGATCGAGAACGTCAGAGAGCACGGCCGACAGTTCGGGCGAGTCGGCCACGCCCAGAAGGCGGCGCGGGCGAACCGCGACGCCGACGGAGCGGTGCGGACGCTCAGACGACACTTCGAGTCGACGGACGACGACGAGGCGAGTCTCCACTTCCCGAGTCTCCAGCGGCGGATTACGACGTTCGAGGAGGTCCGGGCCGCGATGAACGGGGCGGATCTCACGGATCTGCCGGCGATCCGTCAACGCGTCAACAACGGGATTCTGGAGTACATCTTCGTCAAGCGCCGCGGCAACTTCCTCGTCCCGCCGCGCTCGCTGCGGGCGCTCCCGACACCCACCGGCGAAACGCCCGGACGCTGAGCTTACAGCTGGTTCTCGATCGCTGACCTGACCGCGTCCCACCCGTAGTTGTCGAGCAGTTCCCCGTTCACGTAGACGGCCGGCGTTCCGGGGATCCCGCGATCGGATCCCGTCTGGCGGTCGGCCTCGACGACCTCGCGGTAGGGCTCCTGGTCGGCCGCCGCGGCGACCGCACAGCCGTCGACGCCCAGTTCGTCGGCGAGGTCGTGGACGATCTGGTATCCCGCGTCGGGGAGGTCGCCCTGATTCTCGTAGACGCCTTCGGTAAAGGAGAAGAACGTCTCGTCGTCGGCGCGGTCCTGCACGGCGCGCGCGGCCGAGGCGGCCGCCCACGACCACGTCTCGTCGACGGGAATCGGGAAGTCGAAGAACCGATACCGGACGTCGCCGGCGTCGATGTAGTTCGATTTGATCTCCGGGTAGACGTCGGTCGTGAACGTCTGGCAGTGCGGACAGGCGAAGTCCTCGAACACCTCGACAGTCACGGGCGCGTCCTCGGGGCCGAGCGTCGGACGGGGGAGCGACGAGACCGACTCCAGCGTGCCGACGTCACAGCCGTCTGGCAGATCGGCGCCTCCCGAACCGGACCCGCCGAGACAGCCGGCCGTGGCTCCGATCGCCGCCGTTCCGCCCAGCGCAGCGAGGTACGACCGTCGTGTGGATCGCATATCCGCCCGAAGGGACCGGCGACATATATACGGTTCCGGTCTTCCGCGGGGCTGTTTTCGCCGAACCGACGCGCCGCTCCGTCCCGGCGTCCGGTCGGAACCAGTCGACTTTTCACCGCTGCGACTCCCTTCTCCGGTATGGAGTTCGAAGAGGACGACAGCGTGGTACTGCACGACAAGCACAGCGAGTTCGACGGCGAGACCGGCACGATCACGCAGGTCGTCGAGACGATGTTCGGCGACGCCACCTACACCGTCAGCTTCGAGGACGGCCAGGAGGTCGGCATTTCGGCCGATCAGCTCGACCCCGCAGGCGACGCTGACGACGTCGACGAGGAGTAGCGGAGTTTTTCCCGTCTCGACGCGAAGCGTCTCCAATGCCCCGGATCCCGTTTCACTACGTCGATCTGCGGACCTTCTGCTACGAGACCGAGGACGAAAAGCGGGTCGAGAGCGCGCTGGCGACGTTTCTCCCCGAGGAGTTCGAGGTGACGCGAACCGAGAGCGCCGGCCACCACGGCGACCGGATCGTCGTCCTCTCGGCGCGCGTCGAGAACGCCGACGACGTCCGACACGTCCTCGCTCGCCTATCCGAGTTGCCCGAGTTCGAGACGCTCCTGGACGAACTCGACGACCGCGTCACCGACAACACCGAACTGTTCCTGCGGCTGGACAAGCAGGCGGCCTTCCGCGGCGACGTCCGGCGCGGCGACGGCATCACCCTCCGCGCCAAGGTGGAAGCCTACCCCGCGACCAAGGACGCGGCAGTCGATAACGCTCGCGAGGCGCTCGAACGCGCGGACGCGCTCGACTCGGACGCCGAATCGTGACGCAGTGACGAAGTTGCGGACAGGTAGCACGGTCGGGCGACGGTCGCAGGGCGCTGTGCTACGCGACCGCGGCACGCCCTGCGTCGGTGGTCAGCGCACGACGTGCGTGGGTCCGCGATCGGATATAAACGCTCGTGCGGAAGGGACCGATCAGTCCTCGACCCACTTGATCGAGCAGCCCTGCGACGGCGTCTCCTCGACCGGGATCTCGTCGCCAGCGAGCAGTGCTTCGACGGCCTCGCGCATCTCGTATCGCTCCGCCTCGGCGTCGGGGTTCGTCGCGTCGTCGATCCGGGAGTGGAACGCGAGCCGGAACGTGTCGCCGTCGCGCTCGAAGAGGAACGGATCGGGCGTGCAGACGGCGCCGTAGGCGCGTGCGACGTCCTGGGACTCGTCGCGGAGGTACGCCGTGTAGCGGATCTCGCCGGCGTCGACGCGCTCGCGCATCCGCTCGAAGGAGTCGTCGGGGTACTCCTCGGCGTCGTTGGGGTTGATCCCGACGACGGCGAGGTCGTCGTAGGCCTCGCTCAGGTGGTTCAGTTCCTCGACTTTCGCCTCCGCGTACGGGCAGTGATTGCAGGTGAAGACGACGAGCAGCGCGCCGTAGTCGGTGAAATCGGAGAGTGCGTACGTTTCACCGTCCGCGGCCGGGAGTTCGAAAGCCGGTGCGTCGTCCCCGCGAGACAGCGTCGATTCGGATTCTACCAGGACCATACCCGGCGTTGGACCCAAATACAAAAGAGGTTGTTCGTCTCACTCCACGCTGACCAGGTAGACGGCCACGACGCCGAGCCCGATCCCGAGGAGTTTCCGCGCGGTCAGCGACTCGTTCAGGAACGCGATTCCGAGGATCGAACTGAGCACGAGAAACATGCCGAAGATCGGCGACACGACGCTGACGGGACCGAGCGAGAGCGCCCGGTAGTACGCGAGGATGCCGACCGTCAGGCAGACGCCCGCCAGGACGACGTAGCCCACTTTCGGGTGAGTCACGTAATTCAGGGCGTCCTCCCCGTTGTACAGGACGATACCGGCCGTCAGCACGACGAGAATCGTGTTGGTCATCATCGTCGCGACGTTGCTCGGGATCTGGGCGGAGCCGGTCGTCGCGACCCGCATAAACGGGGCCACGAGCGAGTAGGCGGCGAGCGCGAGGATCGCCCACGGGAGGTAACTCATAGAGAGTCCTCGGGACACCGATGGATTCACCGTTTCGGTCCGCGGACGGGGAGCGCTCGGCTCGACGGCGGCAGCGAGCCCCGATCAGTCGTCGCTGGTCACCGGAGCCGGACCGGCGGCTGCCCGTCCCGCGTCGCGGACGATCCGCCACCCGAGCGCGAGCGAGACCCCGCCCAGTGCGGCGACGAGCGCGAACGATCGGGCGAGGCCGACGGCGTCGAGCAGGTAGCCGAACAGCGGCGGCGCGACCGCCCCGCCGAGCGAGATGCCGATGGTGACGAGCGCGAAGTTCTTCCCGAGGTCGGCCCGCGCCGAGAGCGCGTCGGCCAGCGAGGACCGGGCCGGACGCGAGAGGCTGATGCTGCCGCTGAAGAGGAGCACGACGCCGAGCGCGAGCGGCGGGAGCGCGAGCGTCGCGAGCAGCGCGGCGACGACTGTCAGGAGCGCGTAGCCACCGATGACGACGGGTCCCGTCCCGATCCGATCGGTCAGCGCGCCGCCGACGAGAATGAGCCCCGCGCCGACTGCGAGCATCGCGGCGGTGAGCGCGCTCGCGGTCCCCTCCGGGAGGCCGTAGCCCGCGGCTAGGAGGCTGGGCGTGTAGGTCCGGATCGCCCACGCCGACGCCGACGTGAGGAACGCGAGGACCGTCAGGGCGAGAATCCCGCGCGAGGCGGCGAGTGTCCGGAGAAGCGACTGGACGCGCCCGGGGACCGACCGGAGCGTCGGCCGCTCGTCTGGGCGGGCCGCGAGCCCCGGCCGCGTGATCTCCTCGTCGATGGCCCGGAAGCCGTACAGACAGGACGCCGCGTAGGCGGCGCCGATCGCCGTCGTGACGCCGACGGCGACCCGCCAGGAGAACCCGAGCGCCGTCGTCGCGGCGACGACCGCGAAGGGGGCCGCGAGGCCGACCGCGCCGCCGAACGCGTGGGCGCTGTAGGCTCGGCCGCGGTTCTCGGCCGTCGAGACCGCCGCCAGCAGCGGATAGTGCGCCGGATGGTGTCCGGCGACTCCGACGCCGAGAACGATCTGGGCGCCGAGCAGCCACCAGTAGGAGGGCGACACGGCGGTAAGCGCGGCCCCGAGGGTGCCGCACACGAGCGAGATGGCGAGGACGAGCGTCCGGCTGTGGGCGTCCGAGAGGTAGCCGAAGGGGAGTTGCAGGGCGAGCACGACGGCGTTCTGGACGCCGATCGCGAGCCCGATCGCCGCGATGCTGACGTCGAACCGCGCCGCGAGCACGGTCACGAGCGGGGCCAACATCACGATGTACGCGTGATTGACGAAGTGCGAGCCGGCGACGAGGCCGACGACCCGGCGCTCCTGCGCGTCGGTCACGGCTGCCAGTCGTCGCCGGACGGAGAAATAGTCGCCGGAACCGAGTCGCGATCGACAGCGCGATCGGGTCGATCGTTGAGCGGTCAGCGACTCCGGGATGCCTGCGACCTCGCAGCCTCAGCGGTTTCGGGTCGTCCGAGAGCCCGCCGCGTCTCGCGTCGCCCACACCGCGGCGAACGCGTCGAAGAAGTCCGCACCGGTGTCGACGACGACGTGCTCGGCGCGGTACCGGCGCGCACGTGCTTCGACCTCGTCGACGTGGGCGGAGAGTCGCTCTCGGTACGATTCGGCGGTCGACCCCGCGAAGTACGCCCGCTGCGTCACCCCCGTTTCGGGGTCTTCGAAGACGGTGTCGCCGACGACGTCGGGATCGCGCTCCTCGGGCGCGACGACGTGAACCAGCAGGACGTCGGTGTCGCCGAGGGCGGCGAGTCCGTCCTCGATCGCGTCGGGATCCTCCAGGAAGTCGCTCACGACGACGACGAGCGAGCGCGAGCGGATCGTCCGGGCGTACGACGAGAGCGACTCGACGAAGTCCGTCCGCCCGTCGGGGTCGGTCGCGTTCACCGAATCGAGGAGTCGAAGCAGTTCCCCGCGCGTCGACTGACTGCGATCCAGCCGGTCGACGTCGCTTCCGATCGTGGAAAAGCGGAAGGAGTCGTGCCCCGCGGCCGCGAGGTATGCGAACGCGAGGCCGACCCGCGCGGCGAACTCGAACTTGTTTGCACGTCCGTCGCCGAAGTCCATCGACGCCGAGGTGTCGAGGAGGACGTGCACCGTGAGGTTCCGCTCGGCCTCGTACTGCTTGATGAAGTACTCGTCCGTCCGGGCGTAGACGCGCCAGTCGATCAGCCGGACGTCGTCGCCCGGGGTGTACCGCCGGTAGTCGCTGAACGTCAGCCCCTCGCCGACGTTCGGCGACTGCTGTTGGCCCTGCTTCCGCGAGTCGGTCCGCTGCCGGAGCGACCGCTCCAGGCGGGCCAGTTCGTCGAAGAAGGAGGGCTCGATCGGCATCGTCACAGCAGCGCCGAGACGGCGTCGTCCGGCGTCACGCCCTCGCGCTCGGCCCGGAAGTCGACGATGAGCCGGTGTCTGAGCACCGGGTGGGCCATCGCCTCGACGTCCTCCCAAGAGACGTGCGCGCGGCCGTCGAGGAACGCGCGGGCCTTCGCCGCGAGGACGAGGCCCATACTGGCCCGAGGGCTCGCACCGAACTCGACGTCATCGGCCGTCCGTGTCGCCCGGACCAGGTCGATCACGTCGTCGCGGACGTCGTCGGCGATCGGCACCTGTCGGGTCAACTGCTGGGCTCGCTGCAGGCCGTCGCGGGAGAGCACGCGATCGACGGTGGGATCGGGCGCGCCCGTCGTGTACCGGTCGACGATCTCCCGTTCCTCGTCGCGAGCGGGGTAGTCGACGAGGATCTTGAGGAGGAAGCGGTCGGTCTGGGCCTCGGGGAGGGGGTAGGTCCCCTCCTGGTCGATCGGGTTCTGCGTCGCGAGGACGAAGAAGGGCCGCGGCAACTCCCGCGTCTCGCCCGCGGTCGTCACCTGCTTCTCCTGCATCGCTTCCAGGAGGGCGGCCTGCGTCTTCGGCGTCGCCCGGTTGATCTCGTCGGCGAGGACGAGGTTCGCGAACACCGGCCCGCGCTCGAAGACGAACTCCCGTTCGCCTCCCACTTCCCGGATGATCTCCGTCCCGGTGATGTCCGCGGGCATCAGATCCGGCGTGTTCTGGATCCGCGAGAAGGACAGATCCGTCGCCTCCGCGACCGTCCTGACCAGCGTCGTCTTCCCGAGCCCGGGGTTGCTCTCGATGAGGGCGTTGCCGTCGCAGAGCAGACAGACGAGGAGCTGTTCGACGACGTCGGACTGCCCGACGATTCGCTTCCCGACCTCCTCGCGGAGGGCGGCGAGTCTGCGCTGTATCCGGTCGATCTCCTCGTTCGTTCCGTTCATAGGTTGGCGTGCATCCTTGTGGTTCCGTCCTGGCTTAGGCGTCCTCGTTCGGTCCGTCCGAGTTGCGCTCGTCGTCGAGTTCCCTGATCCGAAGGTTGTACTCCCGGACGAGTTCGGCGTCTTCGATCCGCTCCTCGCCGGCGAAGCCGGCCTGCTGGCTGTCGAACTCGCCGCTGCCGCCCCCGCCGCCGAAGCCGTCACCCGGCCCGGTCTGGGCGTCGCCCTCTCCCTCGCCGGTCCCCGGGACCGAGATGTTCTCGAACTCGTCGCCCGCTTGGACGTCTTCGGGGTCACCGAGGATCGCGTCGCCGTCGCGCAGTTCGTCGTCCTCGTCGGGCCGCTCGACGGTCGGGCCGCCGTCCCCGTTCCCCAAGAGTCCCGCGAGGTTGGGGTCGACGACGGCGACCTGGACGCTCGCGAGGCTCACGACGACGACGAGGACGACCGTCACCGCGACGCGGCGCTTTTCGACGAGTTCGAGCGTCGACGTCCGCCCGAGCGTCTCGACGACGTCCGCGTAGAGCCGGCGGGCCATCTCGGTGTCGGCGTCGTGATCGACCGCGTCGCGGGCGGTACGCAACGCCTCCCGTATCTGGGGGTTCGCCGACTCGAACTGCTCGACGAGCGGGCGTCGGAGCCGGAGGGCGTACTCCCCGGCGAAGGCGACGACGCCGAGCGCAACGGCGAGCAGCGACGTGGCGTCGACCGCTCGGGGAGCGAACTCGCCGACGACGGGCACGGCGCGGAGCGCCGCGACGACAGCGCCCGGAAGGCTGACGCCGACGGCGAGCGCCGACGGCTCCACGAGGGCGAACGCGAGATTCGCGAGAAGCGCGAGGAACGCGGCGTCGACGGCGGCGTGGACGACGGCGGCCTTCCGAACCTCCGTGCGCACCTCGTCGAGGGCGGCACGGATCCGCGCCGTCGACCCCGGGGGGTCCGCCGCCTCCTCGTTCGTGTCCTCGTCAGCGTCGCTCGCAGCTCCATCGACGTCGCTCGCGGTTCGGTCGTCGCTCGCATCGGGTGCCGCGTCCCCGACCGGAAAGCCCGGGTCTGCGTCGAACCGGTGGTCGTCGTTCGGGTCCCGGTCAGACATCGTCGCACTCCTCCGGGACGCTGTCGTTCTCCCGTCGCACCTGTTCGCAGACCGCCGCCAGGTCCTCCCGATACCCGTCGCGCTCGGAGCGAACCTCGCTCAGCGTCTCGTTCGTGGCCGCCAGTTCCTCCTCCAGACTGCTGACGCGGGCTTCGAGGGAGTCGATACGGGCGCGCGCGGTCCGGAGGTTCTCGCGGAGCTGTTCGTTCTGGGCACGCAACTGCTCGTTCTGCGCCTGGACCTCGGAGACGCTCGATTGGAAGAGCACCGTGGCTCCGACCGTCCCCACGGCGAGGACGACGAGGGCGACTACGAGCACGAGGTTCAGGCGGCGACCGACGTACGTCACGGGAGGCCTCCGTCAGCCGTGGTCGTTCGGCGACGAACTTGAAGCCGCCGATAGCTCACTTCGGCCGTGAAGACGAGCAGTCCGGTCAGGAGGAACAGCCAGGTCCAGTCGGTTTCGACTGGCTGCACCCCGCGGGCGCGCTGGCTCGCGAACCGCGCGATGTCGGCCCCCTGGGCGGCGGTGAACTCCCGGCCGCCGGTGTCTTCGACGAGCGTCTCGAGCGCGGGGTCGGGTCCGAACGCGGCGTACTCCCGCGGGTAGTTCGCGGCGTAGGTCGCGCCGAGGACCTCGTAGTAGCCGCGCTCCTCGGGCGTCACCGTCGCCTGGAACGTCTCCTCGCCGACGCGCCGGAACGTCGCGCCCTCGGTCTCCGGGCGCTCGCTGCCGCGGTAGGTCACGGTCGTCGACTCTCCGACGCGCGTGTCCGGGATCCCCGTCACGCCGGTCGCCTTCCGCTCGGGGTCGCCGACGGCGTAGTTCGTCGTCCGTGTCAGGAGCAGCGAGTCGGGCTCGCGCAGCAGTCCGTCGAGCGTCCCGTCCGCGCCGTGGGCGGTGAGCGTCGCCACCCGGCCGAGCCCGTACCGCCACGTCGCGAGCGCCGGTTGGCCGTTGCCGCCGGCGACGAGGAAGTCAGCGCCCGGCCGGACGGCGACGTCGTTGAACGCCGCCGGCGACGACGTCAGCGTGACGCCGCTGGTGACGAACGAGCGCCGGTCGAGAACGATCAGTTCGGACGCCCCGGCCGCACCGGAGCCCCCGAAGAGGATGCCGAGCCGCGTCGTCTCGGTCGCGCGGAAGTAGCTGCCGCTGCCCGCGCCGGCGATGGTCTGCAGCGTCCGCTCGTTGACGCGCTCGCCCGCGCCGACGGTGACGACGCGGACGCCCCGCTCGGAGAGTTGGGCGGCGACGCCGGCCGCCTCGTCGGGGCTGTCGTGTCCGTCGCTGACGAGGATGACCGTCCCGGGCCGCTCGCCGAGGAGTTCGCCGCTCCCGCGGACGCCGGCGGCGATGTCGGTCGCACCGCCGGCGCGGAGCCGCCGGATCTTGTCCGCCAGTTCGCCGCGGTTCTCCGAGAGCGGTTCGACGTCGGCGACGCGGTACGCCTGGTAGTTGAACCCGACGATGCCGACGTCGTTCTCGTCGCCGAGCTGTTCGAGCACCGAGAGCGCGGCGGACTTCTGGATCGCCATTCCCTCCCTGGCGCTCCCCGAGACGTCGACCGCGAGGACGATGTTCGTCGCGCGCGCCTGGCCCTCGCCCGTCGTGACCGGGAGCATCGACGCGAGATTCGAACCCTCGTACCCGCCGCTCTCGAAGGCGTTGGGGCCGCCGACGACGAACAGGCCGCCGCCCTCGATGACGAACTGCTGGAGGCGGTCGACGTTGCCGACCGACTCGGCTGGCGCGTCCTGGACGACCACCGCGTAGTACGGCGAGAGGTCTTCTGGCACCTCTGCGGCCGTCTCGACGTCGTAGAGTTCGCCGAGGTAGTCGCGGAACGGATACTCGCCCGGCGAGACGTACAGGATCTCCGGCTGTTCGACCACGCGGACGGTCTTCCGGAAGACGTCGTTCGCCTCGAACCGGTCGTTCGCGTCGATCTCGGCGGTGATCGTGTGACTCCCGGTCGACTCGAACGTGTGATTGAACGCCGCGGTCGTCGGCGCCTCCGCCGAGGACCGTTCGAGCACCTGTTCGCTGTCGACGCTCACGGTGAGCGTCGCGGACGTGTTCGGCCCGACGCCGTCGACGCGGGCCGCGAAGCGGTTCTCGACGCCGAGGCTCACCTTCTCCGGGCCGACGACGGTGACGTATCGCTCCGCGGTCCGCGGTTCCGGCGAGACGACGGAGACCGTCGCGTTGACCGAGCGCGCGAGCGCCGCCGCCTCCTGAAGCGACTGGCCGCCGGTCACGCGTCCGTCGCTGAGGAGCACGAGATTGCCGTCCTCCTGAAGGTTCGCCGCGACGGCGTCGCCGACGGGTGAGGAGTCGTTGGTTCCGACCGGGACCCGCCGGACCGCGACGCCCTCGCCCTCGATCGTCTCGGCGATTCGATCCGCGGCGTCCGGCGTGACGGCCGTGCTGTCGGACTCGTCGACGAGCAGCGTCACGCTCGGCTCGCCGGTCGTCATCTGCGATTGGACGGTGTAGGGACCGGCCGCCGAGAGGACGACGAGCGCGACGACGACGACGCGCGCGGCCAGGAACCAGCGTCTCGAACGGTCCGACGCCATCCCCGACGCGCCGCGGAAGACGAGCGCCCAGAGCGCCACGGCGGCAATCGGCAACAGGAGGAAGAACAGCGGTCGCTCGAAACCGACCGAGAACGACTCGGAGAGTTCGACGGAGATCGAGAGGAGGGAAGAGTAAACCGATAGCGACGATACGAACGCGTTCAACATCACAGATCACCCCGCTGTCGGAGGAAGGCCACCTCTCCGAGCGCGACGGCGACGATTCCGAGCGCGACCCACCGAGTCAGCGGCCCCGGGGCCGTGCGCTCTTCCTCCCGCGTGGTCGGGCCGCCGTCCGCCTCGGCTTCGATCGCCGTGGCCGACACCGCGGACTCGGCGGGGTCGAGCAGCGAGGCGCTGTACCGGGTGCCGTCGGCGTCGTAGAAGCCCGCGTCGGCGGTGTCGACGCTCGACGCCGTCACCTGTCCCCGCGGCGTGTCGATCACCGTTTCGTTGCCGAAGGAGAGTCGCTCGCCCGTCTCGCGGTTCAGCTCCGGCAGCGACTGCCGATCCGCGAGCGCGTAGACGCTGCGCTTCCAGAAGATGGGGTACTCGAAGTCGTACTTGAACGACGATCCCGACTCCACGTACCCGTAGTAGAGCACCTGGCCGCCGTCCTGTTCCCCGGTCGCGACGATCGGCGTGCCGTCGGCCGTCGAGACGAGCGCCCGCCCCGATCGGAGGTCGCCGCGGACGTACCGCTCCGGCGGCGGGAAGCTGATGTCGCGGGTGAGGTCGTCGGCGACGGGCGTCGCGAGCGACGGGTTCGTGCCCATTCCGTCCGGAGCGAGTAGCAGCAGGTCGCCGTAGGCGTCGACCGGCATCGACCCGTCGGCCTGGATCCCGACGCCGCCGCCCGCGGCGAGCGCGTCGCGGCCGGCGGCGACGTGGGCCTCGCGGATCGCGTCGGCGTCGACGTTGCTGTAGAGCACGACGTCGTAGGCATCTTCCCCTGGATCGGGGACGGAGTCCGGCGGCGCGACGACAGTCAGCTCGACCGGGTCGATCACCGACAGCGCCGTCGTCAGATAGCGGTTCTCGTCGTTCGTCACCAGCAGCACGTCGACGGCGGCGTCTTCGGGCGCGGCGACGTAGGCGGCGTCGTCGACCGGGAACGAGTCGCCCGGCGAGAGCCGGATTTCGCCGCCGCCGGCGGGCACCGGCAGCGTGACGCTCCGAACGTCGCCGGGCGCGAGCGCGACCCGCTCTCGCGCCTCGCCCAGCGAGACCCGTCGGGTGACGTCCTCGGTGCCGAAGTTCTGCACCGAGACGGTCACCTCCTCGCCGGAGAACTCCCGATCGACGATGCCGACGTTGTTCTCGCCGCCGCGGTCGAACTGCCTGAGATCGACCGTCAGTCCCCGGGCGCGGGCCGATCGCACTGCGGTCTCCCAGTCGACCCCGCCGGCGAAGTCGCTCAGGACGACGATCCGGGCGTTCTCCCCGGCGAGGCTGGCCCCGCGTGAGATCGCCGTTCGGAGGTCGCCGGGCGCGTCGGTCGCGCGGAGGTCCGAGAGCGCGTCCGCCGCGTCGCCCCGAGTGCCGGTCCTGAGCGCGATCGAGGAGCGCCCGTCGACGACGACGACCGAGGTCGTCGAGGTGGTCTCCTCGCGCGCCGCGGAGACGGCGCGGTCGAAGCGCGTCGTGCCGCCGCTCTCGACGTTCATACTCGCGCTGGCGTCGACGACGAGGACGGTCTCCTCGACGGTCTCGGACTCCGAGACCGGCACGTACGGCGTCGCGAGCGCCGTCGCGAAGAGGACGATCGCGAGCAGTTGGAGGAGTAGCAGGGCGCTGCGCTTCAGTCGTTCCAGGAGCGGCGTCGACGACGACGTCCCGTCCGAATCGGTCAGGAACCGGATCGTCGGCAGCGTCACGCGTCGCGGATCCGGGCGGACCAGATACAGGAGGATGACGGGCACCGCGGCGACGATGGCGGCGAGTCCGAGCGGGGAGAGGAAGACGTCCGAGAGAGCCATCGTGCGAGTGGCGGTCCTCCGGGGTATTGGACCTTTCCCACCCGAGTTGCGAGCGCGGGTCGCCAGTCGACCCCGAGCGCTCACCGCCACCCCGAAGCCGGGGCCGATCCGCGCCGCGGTGGCGGGCGAACGGTGGGGGACGAACGGGGGTGTCGGAGCGTTCAGCGGACGGGAGAGCAAACCCTTTTAATCGGGACCGCTTCGGATCGCGTATGGAAGCGAAGCGGGAACTGCTCGACCTGTTGCTGAGTGACGCTCGACAGAGCACCGAGGACATCGCGCGACAACTCGGTGTGGACGCAGCAACGGTCGAGGCACTGGTCGACGAACTGGAGTCCGAGGGCGCGGTCCGCGGCTACCAGGCCGTCGTCGACTGGGACAGCGTGGACGAGGGACACGTCCGCGCGGAGGTCGAGTTGAACGTCGAACTCGACCGCGAGACCGGGTACGAGGAGATCGCGCGACGCATCGCGAAGTTCCCGGAGGTCTCGTCGCTGCGGCTCATCTCCGGGAGCTACGACTTCGCCGTCGACGTCGAGGGCGAGTCGATGCACGACGTCTCGAACTTCGTCTCCGAGCAGATCGCGCCCATCCCGGAAGTCACGCAGACGGTGACCCACTTCGTGATGCGGACGTACAAAGAGCGCGGCGTCTACTTCGGCGACGGCGACGACGACGACCGCCTCGCCATCTCGCCATGACCGGGTTGACCGACCGGCTCTCACAGCGGGCCAGAGAGACTCCGCCGTCGGGAATCCGGCGGTTCTTCGAACTCGCCGAGGAGATGGACGACATCGTCTCGCTCGGCGTCGGCGAACCCGACTTCTCCGCGCCGTGGGCCGCCCGCGCGGCGGCGATCGACTCCCTGGAGCGGGGCCGGACGTCCTACACCGCCAACCGGGGGCGGCGCGACCTCCGGGAACGGATCGCAGAGCACGTGACGCGCTACGGCCTCTCGTACGACCCCGACGAGGAGATCCTCGTCAGTACGGGCGCGAGCGAGGCGGTCGACCTCGCGATGCGGGCGCTCGTCGACACCGGCGACGCCGTCGCCGTCCCGCAGCCGTCGTACATCTCGTACGGACCGACCGTGACGTTCTCGGGCGGAGAGGTCGTCCCGGTCGAGACGCACGCCGAGAACGAGTTCGTCCTCACTTACGAGGACCTCGAACGCGCGGGGGCCGCGGACGCGTCCGTCCTCGTGCTGTGTTACCCGAACAACCCCACGGGCGCGGTGATGACGCGCGAGGAACTCTCGGCGGTCGCCGAATTCGCCCGCGAGCACGACCTCTTCGTCCTCTCCGACGAGATCTACGCGGCGCTCCGCTACGAGGACGAGCACGTCTCGATCGCGACGCTCCCGGGGATGCGCGAGCGGACCGTCGTGTTCAACGGGTTCTCGAAGGCCTACGCGATGACGGGGATGCGTCTGGGCTACGCCCTCGGCCCGTCGGAAGTGATCGACGCGATGAACCGGATTCACCAGTACACGATGCTGTCGGCGCCGACCACGGCGCAGTTCGCGGCGATAGAGGCCCTCGAATCCTGTGACGGCGCGGTCGAGGAGATGCGCACCGAGTTCGACCGCCGCCGCAAGTTCGTCATCTCGCGGTTCAACGAGATCGGCATGGACTGCTTCGAGGCTGAGGGCGCGTTCTACGTCTTCCCGAAGTGTCCACCCGGTTGGGAGGACGACGAGGCGTTCGCGGAGGCGCTCATCCGCGAGGAGCGCGTCGCGCTCGTCCCGGGCCGCGTCTTCGGCGAGGGTGGCCGGGGTCACCTCCGCGTCTCCTACGCGTCCGGGATGGGCGAACTGAAGGAGGCGCTGAACCGGATCGAGTCCTTCGTGGCCGACCACTGACGGCCGCTGTCGAAGCGGGTGGTCCGTGCCGTCGGTCGATGACTGGCGATTCGATCGCTCGTCACCGGCCGCCGATCGCGCCCGAACGTTTCGTATCACAAACTATTATTGCGACCGGAGTGTATTATGGGGACGAATGCACGCAGGTGGCGGTACCGACGAGGCGACCGTCGGTGCCACTGTGGGCGTCGCGACCGCCCTCGACGATCTGAAATCCCGCGGCAGCGCGCTCCTGATCGTCGGATCGGTGCCGCAAGACGTTTACGGCCGGGTCTCGGCGTGCCTCCTCGGCGAAAACGGCGACGAGGACCGCCGTCGGCTCGTGGTCAAACGAGGGCCGGAAGCGGATAGCCGGTTCGACCGCATCGAAAGCTGGACCCCGGAGTGGACTCGGATCTTCAGTTACGACGTCGACGCCCGATCCGCGACAGACGCGGCGGGAGCCACGGGTGCGGGATCGAGTTTCGACCCCGACGGCCCGGACGCCCCCTCCTCGCCGACCGCACCGTCACCGATCGAATCCGATGCGGGCCCGTTCGACGCCTACAGCCGAAGACAGGGCCCGGAGGACGTCACGGTCACGATCCGGGGGTCGATCGCCGAACTCGGCGTCGAAATCGGGACCGCGATCCGGGAGTTCGACGCCGTCGCGGGCGGTCTCGATCCCGCCGAGTTGCGCGTTGCCCTGGACTGCGTGGCACCGCTGCTCTCGGAGTACGACAGGCGGACGGTGTTTCGCTTCCTCCACGTCCTCGCGAACGACATCAGATCGGTCGGCGGGATGGGCCACGTCAGAGTGCCCGAGCCGCTCGAATCGGAGATAGTGCGCCTCCTCGCGCCGCTTTTCGACGCGGTCGTCGAACTGCGACTCGACGGCAGAGAGCCACAGCAGCGCTGGCATCTCCGCGACGCCGACCTCTCCTCGGAGTGGCTCCCGATCGAAAGCCGAGCATAACGCCGATCACCAGTACGCTTTTTGCGGCGTAAGTGATGTATTGGCACGATGGAAGGGCTCGGCGGCCACACGGCGTCAGCGGGGGACCCGGTCGCGTCGACCGGAGCGGATCACCTCCAGGTCGAGTTCGAGAGTTCGACCGAGCAGACCGAACTCGTGGTCTCCGACCCGATCGAGCGGAGCCAGTTCGTGCTCTCTTCGCCCAGTCCGATGCGGATCCGACAGGCCGATCCGAACGCGTTTCGGTTCCCGGCTGACGGTGCGGTGAGCGCCCGAACGGACCGCCTGGACCTCGAAACCGTGGTTTCGGTCTGTGTTCGCGACGGCGACGGCAACATGATCGCCCAGGCGGAGCACTTCGCCGACGAGTCGTTTCCGGCCGGGACCTACAGCGTCGAACTGTTCGCCCCGATCAAGCTCTATCTCCGCGTCGATTCGCCGCTGCGCGTTGTCTCGGATGCCACGCAAACGCGCCTGGAATTCGGCGAGGAGACCGACGTGCTCGTCGGCGCGCGGTCGCATCACAAACGCCCGGCGGCGACGATTCGGACGACGGATCGGCCACGCGACGCGATGCGTGCGGTCTCGCTCCTCGGGTCGGCGCTGAAGACGACGAGCGTCGAGCGGTCGTACCCGACGCTCCGCGGGCACCCGCCGCTCATCGAGCGCGGCACTCGATTCGACGCGCCGGACGGACTGGAGCCGCCGGCGACGGACGTCACGCTGGAACTGCCCGAGACGCATCGGCACGTCTACACCGCCGCACCGCTCGCCTACTACCTCGGGGCGACCGTCGTTCCCGGACCGTCGGCCCGCATCGTGACCGAAGGCGGATTCAGCCACGAACTCGACGGGACGGGCGGCTTCGAGCGGGCCGTCGAGCGGGTGCTCAAACAGACCTTCTTCCTGGACTGTCTCACCCGGACCGAGGGGTACTACGAGGTCGACTTACACGAGCGGCGGACGCTGGAACCGACGCTCGGGCTGGATTTCGCGGACCTGTACGACCGATCGATCGGTGAGCAACTCGAGGCGTATCTCGACGTTCCGTACGACGCCGTCGAGGCGGAGATCCCCGACTGGAAGCTGACTGCACACGTCGCGCCTAATGCGTCGAACGTCGAGGTGCTGCCGTTCGTCGCGAACGATCTCGCCGTGGTGACGACGCCCCAGTCGGAGCCGACCGCCGGATCGACCGTTCAGGCGAACGCAGTCGGCGACTTCGTTCGCGGACCGCCGGAGCCGACCGCGACCCCGTCGAAGCCCGGAGAGTTCACGCGCAGCGCCGGCACGCGCAGTCAGAACGCCCGGAGCGCCGACGCCCAGCGGGCGTACGTCCAGCCCCCGGAGACCGACTCGCTGGAACAGGCGTGGCTCGGACCCGGGATCCCGATCGGGGCGAGCAAGGCGTCGTTGCAGGCCTATCGGAATCGACTGTCGCGGGAGCCGATCGAGGGAGACATCGGGATCACCGTCGTCTGTAACGACCCCCGGATGGCCGAGGAGCGCGACGCCGTCGAGGACGTGTACGGGTCCCGCGAGGAACTCCCGTTCGACATCAGGACGCACTACGAGCTGACGACCGAAGAACTCCGAGCGGTGCTCGCCGAAGAGACGGAGTTCCTCCACTACATCGGCCACATCGACGAGGACGGGTTCCAGTGTCCGGACGGGGCGCTCGACGTCACGACGATCGACACGATCGGCGTCGATTCGTTCCTCCTCAACGCGTGTCAGTCCTACGAGCAGGGGATGGAACTCATCGAGCGGGGCGCGATCGCGGGCATCGTCACGCTGAGCGACGTCGTCAACAGCGGCGCAGTCGACATCGGACGGAGCCTCGCGCGACTGTTGAACTACGGGTTCCCGATTCGGATCTCGCTGGATCTGGCCTGCAAAGACAGTTACATCGGAAGCGACTACATCGTCGTCGGCGACGGGAGTTTCTCCGTAGCACAGGTGCAGGCGATGCTCCCGAATATGTGTGATATAACCCGGAACGGTGATACGTTTACCGTCGACTACCGGACGTTTCCCTCCGCAGAGTACGAACTCGGTAGCCTCGTTGTCCCGTACGTTCCCGGTAACGAGACCTATTATCTCACATCTGGTACTGCAGACGTCTTCGAGTTGACGCAGTCAGAACTGACCGACTTTCTTTCGTTGGAGAACGTCCCTACGATGGTGGACGGATCGTTGTACTGGAGCGATAAGCTATCTCTGGATTCGATCTGAGTTAGGGACCCGAAATCGCGCCGTGGTTGCCAGCCGCGACTGCGCCAGCCTGCGAGAGCAGGAGCAGCGCGGTGAAGAGGACGCCCATCGCGCGGGGGTGTTCGGAGAGGTACTGTGCGACCGCGTTGGTGTCATTTTCGGACATGACGATTGGTACGTCGGCTCGCTTTAAAATAAAATTTTCTGACACTTTCTGATATAATATTATATTAATTTAGTACCTGAAGAACGACACAAAAAGATATACGGCACCGAGAGCGTCTCTCGAGGCCTGGGTGTCACTCAAAAACGTCTTTCGCCGACGAACCTGCGAAACGCCGAGCCGGACCTGTCGTTACTCGGAACTACTAGTTTCGGCGTCAAAATCGTCGCCGAGGTCCCGGTACATCGCCGTGAAGTCGTGCTCCTCGTCGAACGACGTGAGCGTCTCGTCGAGCTGGGCGCGAAGGTTGCGGACGCGCTCCGTGAGCTCCTGGTACTCCTCGTGCTCTTCGAGGGTGGCCGCGTCCTTCTCCGACTCCAGGAGCGCCTTCTTCGAGGCGAGTGCGAACAGCTCCTGAATGCCGTCGTCGTAGGTGTTTCGGCGGAGTAGGTTCTCGACGGTCTCCTTCAGCGAGTCCCGCGAGACCGGCTTGACCAGGTAGTCGTCGAAGCCCATCGCGACGATGTCGAAGTCCGGTTCGACCGCGGTGACCATCGCCACGCGACACCCGACGTCGCGCTCGCGGATCGCCTCCAGCGCCTCGTCGCCTGAGAGATCGGGCATCCGCCGGTCGAGCAGGACGACGTCGACCTCCTCGTCGAGCTCTTCGAGCGCCTCGCGGCCGCCGTAGGCGACGCGAACGCGATACTCGTCTCTCAACCACGTTGCGTACAGGTCGGCGAGGTCCGGCTCGTCTTCGACGACGAGCACCATCGGCAGGTCAGCACTCATTGGTTAGTCTGCGGTGTTCCGGGACACCGATACGAAGGAATGGCTTCCGGGGGCATATCAAGATACCCCTTGTGATCTCGTCGCCTCACGGCTCGAAAATCGCCGACGTGAGTGGGTTAATACCGTCCTAAATCCGGATTCAGTTCCCGTTCGGGCTGTAGTTCGGGGCTTCGTCCGTGATCATCACGTCGTGAGGGTGGCCCTCGGTCTGGCCGGCGCTGGAGACGCGAACGAACTCGGCACGTTCCTTGAACCCGGGGATCGTTCCGGCACCGACGTAGCCCATCCCCGAGCGCATCCCGCCGACGAGTTGGTGGAGTTCCGAGGCGAGGGTCCCCTTGTACGGCGTCGCCGCCTCGACGCCCTCGGGGACGAACTCCTCGTCCTCCTCGTCGGTGTCCTTGAGGTACCGCTCGCTCCCGCCGGACTTCATCGCGCCGACGGATCCCATCCCCCGGTACTGCTTGTATTTTTTCCCGTTCATCGTGATGACGCGCCCGGGCGCTTCCTCGGTGCCGGCGAAGTACGACCCCAGCATCACGGCGTCCGCGCCGGCGGCGATCGCCTTGATCGCGTCCCCTGAGTAGCGGATTCCGCCGTCGGCGATGACGGGGACGCCTTCGGGGGCGGCGACGTCGGCGACCTGAGAGACGGCGGTGATCTGCGGCATCCCCGCGCCGGAGACGACGCGCGTGGTACAGATCGATCCCGGCCCGATGCCGACTTTCACGCCGTCTGCGAAGTCGACTGCGGCCTCGGCGGCCTCGCGGGTGCCGATGTTGCCGACGACCACGTCCGCGTCGACCGTGGTCTTGATCTCCCGCGCGCTGTCGAGGACGTTGAGGTTGTGCGCGTGAGCGCAGTCGATGAAGATCACGTCCGCGTCCGCCTCGTCGGCGGCCGCTGCTCGGTCGGCGTCGAACGGGCCGACGGCGACCCCGACGCGCAGGCGACCGCTCTCGTCGCGGGCGGCGCTCTCGTGTTCGCGACGCTGCAGGATACCCTGCATCGTGACGAGGCCGACGAGGTGGTCGTCGCCGTCGACGATGGGAACGCGCTCGATCTTGTGATCGTACATCAGTTCGAGCGCCTCGCGCGCGCCGACGTCGCGCGGCGCGGTGACGACCTCGTCGGTCATCGCCTCCCGCACCTCGTCGGTCTCGCCGACTTCCAGATACGGCCGGATGTCCGTCCCGGAGATGATCCCGAGGACGGTGTCGTCCTCGTCGACGACGGGCGCACCGGAGACGCCCTCGCGCTCCATCATCGCGTCCACGTCCCGAACCGTCTGGGTCGGGCTCGCGGTCACGACGTTCTCCCGACGGATCACCAGTTCGTCCGCGCGCTTGACGCGCTCGATCTCGGCGACCATCCGCTCGGTGTCCATATTCTGGTGCAGGACGCCCAGACCGCCCTCTCGCGCCATCCCGATGGCCATCTCGCCCTCGGTGACGGTGTCCATCGCCGCCGAGAGGATCGGAATGTTCAGCTCGACGTTCTTCGAGACGTGGGTGGAGACGTCGGCCGAATCGGGTTCGACCCGACTTTCCATCGGTCGGAGCAGTACGTCGTCGAACGTCAACGCCTCTGGCACCCGAAGCTTCTCGGAGAAGAGACCCTCTGTTGAACCGTCTTTCGCCATATAAACGGTCCACAGCCGACCGACAAAAGCGTTGCGAGACACCATCGCTGTGCAGACTGTTGGCATATATTCGCGCTCGATATACACGTGCGTGAATACCCGACGGACGATCGGATCCGAGCCGGACGACGCTCGCAAAATTCGCCTGGGTGGACGGCTGAAGCGGACGGTTCTCCGACTATCTGGGAGAATTTCCCAAAGATCGTAGCGTAATCAGCGGTACTGGTGTAAGAGACCCAGAACCGTGAGCACCCCTCCCACACAACGTTTAATATCCCAGTCCAAGTGAACTTAGGTATGGACTCCGAGTGTCCCTCTGCATCGCGCATCGCAGGTCAGCAGACCACGGAATTCGATGCGAACTTTACATTTACAGCGATGCAGAACTTCAAACGCGGGAACTGGACGCTCCCCGCGCGCGATTCGCTCGGAGTGCTCGGGCAGGCCCACGGCGTCGACGCGCCGGGCTTGCGCCCGTATCGCCGTCTGGCCGATGGTGACGGCCGTTAGTCCCGAATGAGCGTCTCTCGACATCCCGTCGCACTCCGCCTCGAGCAGCAGGTGGGGGGTGCGACCCGACTCCTGGCCACGGTGATGGCGCTCCCGCTCGTCGACGGGATCTTCCCGGCACTCATCATCGCCGGAGCGCTGAGCAGTCCGCTCGGCATCATCGAGACCGGACTGCTGATCTTCGGCGGTTCGGCGACCGTCGCGGTCATCCTCGCGGAGATGGACGGCACCCGTCGCGAACAGGTGACGTCGGTGCTCGTCCTCGGCGCGCTCTTGCTCCCCGTGGCGGGGGTCGAGGCCCTCTTCGCGGAGACGTTGAAGAGCGTGCTGAACTTCGAGGTCTTCCACCGGTTCGCGGGTCTCGTCATCCTCGCGGTGGCGGCGAAGACCGCCTCCGCGAAGGTCGGCGAGTACCTCCCCTCCCCGAGCGTCATCATCGGCTTCGGGCTGATCGCCAGCCTCGAACTCGGCGGTGCGGCGCTCGTCATCAACCCCGATCCCGGCACGATCATCCGAGCCGTCGCGGCCGCCGGCGTCGGCGTCGCCTTCGCGCTGGCGGTGGCGCTCTTCGCCCCGCGGCTCCGCGGTGCCGTCGACATCGACCGCTTCCGGTTCGGCAGCTCCGTCGCGCTCGGGATGCTCGCCGTCGACGTCTTGGGGCTGCTCCCCACCGAAGCGCCCGTCGCGCTGGCCGTGCTGGGCGTCACCGCCCTGTTCGCCTACGATCCGGAGGCGGACCTGGACCGGGACGCGGCCGCCGACCCCGCGGAGGCCGAGGACCGCACGGAGCCGGAAGTCGGGCCCGAACCGTCCTCAGACTCGGCGCTCTCCTCGCTCCGGGCTGCCGTCGCGGACGGCGGCAACCGCGACGAGGACGGCGAGGAGGGCGAGGAACACGAATCCGAGGAAGGCGGCGGCGACGTCGGGTACGGATACCCCGACTCCGACGGCTCCGGCTCCCGAGCCCCGTGGCTCTGATTCGATCGCCGGCGTCCGCGATGGCCGTCCCCGAGCGTCGCTCGCGCCGACGGTCCCGAGACGGCACGACGGATTTACCACGCTTCGCGTCGTGATCGGAGTATGAGCAATCGCGTCGTCGAAGGTCGGATGGTCACTCCGAAACGCCTGGCTGAACTCGTCGAGGGCGAGGCCCCGTTGGAAGCGGAGGCCATCGAAGACGCCGAGCGGGACTGCCCCGAGTGCGGGGAAAACGTCATCTCGGTCGGATACATGCCGAGCGTGACCGAGTTCGTGACTGCCTACAAGTGTCAGGAGTGCTCGTGGTCCGAAACAGATCGGTGAGCCGAGTCCGCTGCGCGGGTCGACCCCCCGCCGACCGATCGTAATTCCTTTATGCCGTATCGGCATACGGACGGATGCAGACCACGGGGCCGTGGCCAAGCCCGGCATGGCGACTGACTCCAGAGGCTTGGCGCCCGGTGACGACACTCCAGACTGATATACCGAGCGGCCGACTGATCATCGGTCCGCGACGACGACCCTCTGGAGTACCGAGGCGCGTACCGGAGATATCAGTCGATCGGGGGTTCAAATCCCTCCGGCCCCATTCCAAAAAATAAAACTTTCTGAACGTCAGGTAAACACAGAGCCGAAAATCTGCGAGTTCTGTGGACTCTACATCACCGAGGTCAACCAGCGCTGCCCGGCGCTTTCATACGGGAGGTGTCAGGAATGACGCCGCTGGACTTCGCCGCCAAACGCGACGGCGACGCCGACCTGGGAGGATCGAGCGCGACGACATCGCGATCGTCGCGGGTCGGCGCATCGCTGGGCACGAACCTTTTAGGACTGGTACCCAAGCGTCGGATATGGACATCGACCTCGGACTGGAGGGCAACGTGGCGCTGGTCACCGGGAGTGCGACCGGACTCGGCCACGCCTGTGCGGAAGCGTTCTCGCGCCAGGGGGCGAACGTCGCCCTCGCCGCGCCGAATATGGACGGTCTCGCGTACGCCAGCGACAGGCTCCACGCCCTCGGCGAGGGCGATATTTTCGGCCTCGAAGTCGACGTGCGCAACCGCGATCACCTGGCGGCGCTCGTCGAGGAGACCGTCGACCAGTACGGCGGCATCGACCACCTCGTCACGGGACCCCGACCGCTCGAACCGGAGCGGTTTCTCGACGTCTCCGACGAGGACTGGTTCCGCGGGTTCGATCGGCTGTTCATGAGCGTCGTCTGGGCCATCCGCGAGTCCGCCGCCCACCTCGAAGACTCCGATCAGGGGTCAGTCGTCACCATAGCGAACCCTGCCATTCCCGCGCTCGCCGACGAACTGCCGATGGCGACCGCGTACGGCCGGGCGGTCCAGGGCCTGACCGAGAGCCAGGCCACGGCGCTCGCGCCCGACGTCCGCGTGAACGCTGTCGTCCCGGGCCCGCACGAGACCGAAGACCTGGAGCAGGTTCTCGCCCAGCGGGTCGAAGCGGGCGAGTTCACCGACGTCGCGTCGGCCTGGGAGGCCGTGCTCGCGGACTGCCCGTACGAGTCGCCGGGGCAGCCGCTCGACCTGGGGAAAGTGGTCGCATTCCTGTCCAGCCGGCACGCGAGTTTCGTCAACGGCGCGACCGTCCCGGTCGACGGCGGGTCTGGCCTCTGAGAGCCGGACACCTGCGAGCGGCAGCAGAGAGATCACTCCTCGTCGTCTCTCTCCCCAGGCAAGCGGCGGATTGCCTCGACCCACCCGTGTTTGGCCGCTTGTCCGGGGTCTGCAATCGGATCGTACGTGATATCGTCAGCCGTCCCAAGGTGCTCGCCCTCCCGGTCGGCATACCGTCTCCAAAAGCCGACTATCCCTGTGAGTACCAAAATCACGAACAAGACGGCTAACGCGACGCTACCGGGGCCGTCCAGTGGGAGCGCCACGAAGCGTACGATCGACACGAGCGCGGCCGTCGAGACGACGTAGAAGAGGTATACGAGCGATTTCCCCGATATTTCGATACTTCGACTCATCAGGGTACCAACTGAATTGACGAGTGGAACTATACAGTTCTTTCCGTGATCTCGATCGCGCACCGACGGTTCACACCGGGATGATCGAGCGACGGGTTCGTTTCGGCGCGCGGATCTCCCGATAGAGATCATATCACAGTCGATGTCGCGCACCGCGACCTCCCGCAATTGCGCTGCCGTGGAGAGTAGTCACGCAGGACCTCCATTTTTCGTCTGTATGCAGCGCGTCGCTATCTGTGCGCAGATACAGCGACGCGTAGTCGTCCTCATAGTAGGGAATCCCACCCCGCAAGTCGTTGGGCGTCACAGCGGGTATCTCTGTCCGACGCGAAGCGGTTCGGACGGTTCAGAGGCCCCGATCGCCCCGGCCCGGATCAGTCGTGACCGAGGAGGAACTGGGCGACGACGCGGTCGGTTGCGCGCCGAAGCGTCTCGCTGGCCGTCGACTTATCGATTCCGAGCGCCGCTCCCAGTTCGGTCAGGTTGCACTCTCGGGGTACCTCGAAGTACCCCCGCTGGTGCGCCTCCGTGAGGCACTCACGCTGGCGCTCGGTGAGCAATCCCCGGCGGTCGTCGGTGTGTACCACGGAGAGGAGTTCGTAGCCGATCCCCGACTCGTCGAGCGCCGAGCCGAAGTCCTCGAACTGGTCCCGCGTCGCCGTCACGTCGAACTCCATCTCTCCGTGCTCGACGATCATCGGGAACTCCGGCGGAAACGATGAGCCCCAGAGAAACTCGTAGAGGCTCTGTTCGGTGGCTTCGTACTGCGAAATGACCCGGCGGTCGTCGCCGTACAACTGGTCGAATCCGTGGATGTCCGAATGGCTCCGGATCGCGTCTGAGACCGCTGCGGGGCTCTCAGACCGAACTTCGCCCAGTTCGAGCGCCCCGTCACCCATCGGAACGCCGGTCAGCAGTCGGAGCGTCGCGTCCGGAAACGACCTCGACACCTCGTTGGCCCACACGTCCTCGGGGAGTTCGATCCGAAAGCGCGCGCGGATCACGACCGTCGCCTCCGAGGCGAGCGTCGCTGTTGGGACGGCATCGTACGTCACGAGTCGTTCCGGTCGCTCAAAAGCGTCCCGTCGGTTCTCGCTCCGGGTTCCGGTTCGCGCGTCGTTACGAACGGGCCTTGTGCCGATACCACAGCACGGTTCCGTACACCGAGCCGAACGCGACGGAGACGATAAGCGCGAGGAGAATCCCGAACGCGAGATAGCCCATCAGCGGATCGGCGTACGGTAGGATCACGTCCCGAGGCGGTTCGACGGCCCACGGACTGACGTGGAAGTACGCGAGCATCCCGGTACTGAACGCGAAGAACCCGACCCAGAACCCGGCCCCCACGCGTCTCGTCAGCGTCAGATAGAGCCCGATCGCCAGGAGCGGGTAGATCGCGAGACTGTACGTGAAGGGGTTCACTTCCGGAGAGATCGGCCAGCCGACGTGGTTCCCCCGGATGACGTGATCGACGTGATGGGCCGCGCCCAGCGCCGTCGGGACCGCGGTGAAAGCGAGGAAGACCTTCGTCAGGCTGTCGTCGATCGTCAGCAGTTCGTCCGGGAATCCGTCTGTAATCGCCATATTCGAACGTCGGTTCCGACCGAAAGGAGGCTTTGCCCAATATGTTGGGCACATTGGTGATCGATGGCGATCAGCGTCTGCTTCGTCGTCTGCACCACACGGGACGAGGAACGCATCGCTGCGGTCCGCGACGGTGTCGACGATCTCCCCCTCGCGTTCGATAACGAAAAGTCGAAGACGAAGCACATCCCCGTTGAAGCACGCACGACCGAACGTGGCGGCCGCGTACCCGCTCTCGCAGAACAGGAAATACACACGATGGCCTCGATTCCCCCCGCTGACGATCTCCCGACGTATCTCACCCCGTTGCCCGATCGGGTCGAAGAGATGGCACTCCGTCTCGCCTGGGTGGTAGTGGCCGTCAATCTCGCGGGCACCGTGTTCGGGTTCTGGTACTACCGATTTCAGCTCCTGAACACCCAGCTCGTAATGTGGCCCGTGGTGCCCGACAGCCCGCTGGCGACGTTGCTGATGGTCGCGAGTCTCGTGTCCTGGAAGGTCGGAAAGAACCGTTCTTGGGTCCACGCGCTGGCCTTCGTCGGGAACCTGAAGTACGGCCTCTGGGTGGTCGTCGTCCAGATCGCGATCAACGACGTGTTCGCCACCGGCGATCCCTATCACTGGTTCCTGCTCGTCAGCCATCTGGGGATGGGGCTCCAGGCCTTCGTAATCCACCGGTACGCCGAGTTCACCCTCCCGGCCGTCGGCGTCGCCACCGCCTGGTTCGGCTTCAACGATATCGTCGATTACTTTCTCCCGATCGTCGGGGACTACCACCACACGTACTTCGGTCCGAAACTGGTCAACGCCGGCGATCACAGCGTTCGTGCGCACGACGTCGCCGCGGCCGCGGCCGTCAGTCTGACCATACTCGCCACGTTTCTCGCACTCGCGATTCGAATCCGGCGGCTGGAGAACGGGCTCGCGAGCGAGGTCGACTAACCCGCGTCTGTCGACCACGAGCCCGCGTCTCACCTGTCGCGAGGCGGAACAGGCCGACCGGGGAAGCGGCCACTCCGTCCCGACGTCCACTTCGTCCCAACGGGCGATCGAGATGGATACTCGCGATGGGTCGTCCGGATCGACTCGCGTATGCAGTTGGGTAAGCAGTCCGAACGGGCGCCCGTTCGCCCCGTCAGAGCGTCTCGACGACGGAACGGGCCACCCGAGAGAGGGTGGCGTTGTCGACGTGGCCGCTCACGCGGAACGTGTGCTCGTCTGTCGTCCACGTGATGGCTGTCGTGCCGTTCGTCCGCGTTCGCCGAGCCTCGTACTCGCCGATCTGGACCGGGGTGCCGGCCGTACTCTCTCTCGTCGTCCCGAAAACGAAGAGACGCAGTTCGCCGTCGGAGCCTGGTCGCTCGTATCGGATCGTCGCGAACTCCGGGTCGGTGGAGCGGTAGGACGCCGAGTCGAACTCGAACTCGGTCGACGCACTGAGAGCCGGAACCGGTAGCTCGACGGCGGCAGCCATCGCGGCCCGCGAGTCGTAATTGCTGAAACGCGCCCGGTCGGTTCCGTTCGGGACCTCGTCGGGATCGAGTCGGAAGGTCCCGGCGTCGAACGTCGGATTGAACACCACGTCCCGATGCGTGATCGTGTACTCGTAGCTGTCCCCGTGGGCGTCGAATTTCGTGTGGCGCTTCAGCGGATAGAGATACTGGGTATCGAGCCAGAGCGTCTGGGACCGAAGCGACATCTCGGGCGATACCGGCGTCAGCTCCAGCCGATACGTCTGCCGCCCGTCGATCGTCTCGGTGCCGGCGTACGTGACCGTGACGTTCCCCTCTCGGTACGGCGTCGACCCGTTCCGCTCCGAGTCGCCCTCCACCGGCACTGCCGGCAGCGGCGACACCCCGGGAGTCAGCGTCGGGTGAGTGACGGACCGACCGCTCCGGGCCGCACCGACGAGCCGCGGATACGGCGACTCCGCGGAGCCGTTGCCGCCGCGAACCGAGATCCGATTGAGCCTGTCAGACGCCGGATCGTAGAACGTGAGCGTCGAGCCGTTCGCGATGACGAACCCGCCCTCTGCCACGAGGGGACCTCTCGCGCCGTCAGTGCGGTTCACTGCGAGCACCCGCTCGTGGTAGGCCCACGGTTCGATGCGTTTCCGCTTCCGCGTCACGGTGGTCACTGTCCCGTCGTCGTTCCGCTCTTGGACGGTCGTCACCGTGGCGCTGACCGTATCGAGTGAGCGGTAGCGATCCGCCGCCTCGTCGGCCGACGGCAGTCCCGCCTCGGCATCCGAAGCCGAGGGGGCACCGTAGGCGCTGCATCCGCTCGCTGCGATCAGCGCCGTCACGATGAGTAACCGGATCAAGACGGACCGGCTCGGTGGCCGGGCCGCATCGCCTGCACGCATCGCTCTAAGACGAACGATCGGGCTGGAGACAGTTATAACTCGGCGGTGCCTCGCTCGGGGGAATCCTCACGGCGAGTGCGGGATTCGAGACGGATAGCGAGAGAGTATCGGAGCGGCCGCTGAGCCCTGCCGCTCGGTGGTCCGACGTCGTGTCACGGGACACGAACGATTTACGGTCGTCGAAACGGGTACTAACGCTATGTCTGCTGTGGGCGCCCACTCGCCGCGGGTCGCGGTCGTGGGCGAACGAGACCTCGTTCGAGCGATCTCAGGCGGGTTTAGGGCCGACGAACGCTCGCTGGAGGTCGGGGCAATAGACCCGGAGACCGCACAGCCGAACTCCGGTTCCGAGCGGTGCGATTGCCTGATTCTGGACGGGGCGCATCCGGCGGTCGACGCGGTCGAGACAGTCAGTCACTGGGCCGCCGAACGCCCGGCCGTTCCGACTATCGTACTGACCGCCGAGTGGGACGAAGAGCGGGTGCTGGAGACGCTGTCCGCCGGCGCGACCGAGACGCTCCCACGGAAGATCGTCGACAGCAGTCCGGAGTTGCTCGCTGAGCGGGTCGTGACGGCGGTCGATACCGAACTCACGGCGGAAGGCGTGGCGGCGGTCTACGACGAGGCCGGCGACGGTGTCACGCTACACGATCCGTGGGCGGAAGCACTCATCTCCGCCAACGAACGGATGTGTGAGTTGACCGGCTACGATCGGGAGACGCTGCGAGACCTGGGCATCGAAGGCATAAGCGTCGCCGAGGACGGCTACACCGCGGGCCGGGCCTACGAGATCCTCCGACGGGTCGCGGAGAGTGGCGAGGTCGAATCCGTCGAGTGGGAGATCGAAACGGCCACCGGCGACCGCCGACTGCTGGAAGGGAATTTCACTGCAGCGACACCCAGCGGGGGACGGGCCGTCGCGCTCTTCCGAGACCTGACCGAACGACGAGAGCTCGAGGAGACCTACCGGGAGATCTTCGAGAACGTCTCCGACGGGTTGGTCGTCCACCATCCAGAAACCGGGGAAATCCTCGACGTCAACGACCGGTTCTGTGCGATGAACGGGTACGAGCGGGAGGAGTTGCTGGGGGAAACGGTCGACGTCGTCACCGGCCCGAGTCACACGTACGAAAGTGTCCTCGAGCGGATCCAGGCGGCCCGAACGGAGGGCGCGCAGTTGTTCGAGTGGCGGAACCAGCGGGCAGATGGGGAGACGTTCCCGGTGGAAGTCCACCTGAGCGTAGTCAACATCCGCGGCGAAGAGCGCGTCCTCGGCAGCGTCCGCGACATCACCGCACGACATCGCACGGAGCGGCGACTCAAGGAAATCCTCGACCGCATCGACGAGGCCATCTACCTCACGTCGGCGGAAGAACTCACCCGGCCGTCGCAGACGCCAGACTACCTGAGTTCGGGATACGAGGACATCTGGGGGCAACCACTCGACCGGTTGGTGGAGCGACACGACGACGGGTTCTTCGAGACGTTGCACCCTGAAGACGAGGCCGAGTACAGGGAGTTCGTCGAGGAACTCGCAGACGACGTCGGAAGCGACGAGGCGGCCGACAGTTACACGATGGAGTACCGCATCGAGCGGCCCGACGGGGAGGTCCGCTGGGTCCACTCGGAGTACTATCCCCTCGATTGGGAGCGGACGCCGCCGCGGGTCGTGATCGTGAGTCGCGACGTCACGGCCCGCAAACGCACGGCGCGAAACCTCCGGATGATCGCCGAGCGCGTCGACGAGGCCATCTACATGTCTTCGCCGGACAAATCCGAGGTTCACTACGCCTCGCCGTCGTTCGAGGACCTCTGGGACATCCCGACCGAACGGATCTACGAGGACCCCCAGGCGTTCATCGACCGCGTCCACCCCGACGACCGCGAGTGGTTCCGCGAGGAGTACGAGCGGATCCGGCGCGACCTGACGGAACCGGACCGCGAACCGCAGGACACCTACGAACTGGAGTACCGCGTTCGACACGAGGACGGCACCGTCCGGTGGATCAGCGTCCGCGGCTATCCCGTCTACGACGGCACCGGCGACGTCGACCGCTGGATCGCGGTCAACCGGGACGTGACCGATCGCAAGGCGCGCGAACGGCGCATCGCCTCCTTCGACGACGCCACCGACGACCTCGCGACCGCGGACACGCCGGAGGAGGCGGCCGAAACGGCCGTGACGGCGGCGACCGAGACGCTGAATCTCCCCGCCGTCGGCGTGTTTCTCTACGACGACGAGGACGGCGTCCTTCGACCGGAGGTACTCGCCGGTGCGTTCTCCGGGGTCGTCGCGGACGAACCGATCAGCGCCGGCGACGGCAGACTCTGGGAGACGTTCACGAAGGGCTCCGTCGCCGCGGCGGACGACGCGTCCGACGTCGGCGGCGTCGCCGACGGCGGCAGGCACGAAACGCTGGCCGACCTGGCAGACTGGCGCGCGCTCTCGCTCGGGACGCACGGGGTCCTCCTCGTCGGCTCGACCGACGAACCGTTCGACGCCGAGACCATCCAGGCGACCCACATCCTCGGGGCGACGCTCGAAGCCGCACTCAACCACCTCCGCGGGCAGCGTCGCCTCGCCGCCCAGGAAGAACAGCTCAGGACGCAGACCGAGCGGGCGGAGCGGCTGGACCGGATCGCGAGTCTGACACACCAGGTCGAGGCCGCGATCACGGACGCGTCGACGGCAGGCGGCGTCGAGCGAGCGGTCTGTCAGCGACTCGTCGACTCCGGGCCGTACGATCTCGCGTGGATCGGCGACATCGAGCCCGGAGACGACCGGCTGAATCCGCGGACCGTCGCCGGTGCGCCAGCGGAGTACGTCGACGCGGTCGACCTGCGGACCGGCGAGGAGACGGCCGATCCCCATCCCGCGGTGGCCGCCTGGCAGCACGGCGAGGTCAGGGTGGAGGACTCGCTCGTGGCCAGCGGCCCGGGGGAAACGTGGCGGCAGCACAGACTCTCGGAGGGGTATCAATCGATCTGCGCCGTCCCGCTGACCGACGGCGAGGTCACCCACGGCGTGTTGGTCATCGGAAACGACGCGCCGAACGCCTTCGGCGACCGCGAACGCGACGTGCTCTCGCAGTTGGGGACGTCGATCGCGAACGCGCTCGCCGCGATCGAGCGTCGGCGGGCGCTCGAATCCGACGAGACCGTCGAACTGGAATTCCGGGGCCCGGGAGAGCGGCTCCCGTTCGCCCACGCCGCCGACGCCGCCGGCTGTCGCGTGCGCCTCGAACGGACGGTGGCCAGACAGGACGGCTCCGTGAGCCTGTATTTCAGTTTCGAGGGAGACGTCCCGAGTGACGCGGCGACGGTCGCGGACCGGACTCTCCCAGGATCGGTCGGCGTCGTGGTCGAAGAGCCGTCGCCGCTCGTCGAGGTGCGGACCGACGGGTGGTTCGGCTCGCCGCTGGCCGAGTACGGCGGGATGTTGCGCGAGGCTTGGGCGGGCCCCGAAGAGACGACGGTCGTCGTCGAGGTCCCCGAGCAGGCCGACGTCCGCTCGTTCGTCGAGCGGTTGGAGGCCGTCGCCCCGTCGCTGGAACTCGTCGCGCGACGCCAACACCGGCGACGTGACCGCACGCCGGCGACGGTCGGCGAACAGCTCAGCGCGGAACTCACGGATCGGCAGCTGGAAGTGCTGCAGCGGGCGCTCGAAGAGGGGTACTTCGAGTGGCCCCGCGAACACGACGGCAGCGAGGTCGCTGACCGCCTCGGCATCACGCAGCCGACGTTCAACAAACACCTTCGGATCGCCGAACGGGAGACGTTCGAGCTGCTGTTCGGCTCCGAGAGCTGAGGCTGCTGAGGACCGGATTCACAGGGGGCGACCGAGGGACGAGCTATCCGCCAACGCGACGATGCGAAAACGTTCGATGCGACGTCTGATGCGACGTCCAGGGCATCAATCACTCGGCTGCAGGACCGCCTCGGCGGAACGTTGCTCCGAAATGTCTCGGCGGATTTCGCCGGTCTCCGGCTGCGTTCCGACGATCAGAACCAACGGGTTCCCCGTCGCGGCGTAGACGTCCATCTGCCGCCCCTTCTCCGAGTACCACTGGTCGACTACTTCGGCGAGACCGGCATCGACGAGGTTGTCGAGGTGATACCTGGCGTTCTGTATCGACGTTCCGACCCGGTCTGCGAGGTCCGACTGCGTCGCCGGGTCGCGGTACAGCTCTGCGAGCATCGAGCGCGCGATCTTCGAGGACAGCGTCGAGAAGACTGCGTCCGACCGCCCGTCGTTCAACTCGACTACCCGTGAGCGTGGTTCAGACCGTTCGATGGTGGTGTCCCGTTGCAGGACGTGACTCATACCTTTACCATACGGCCGAGCCCCCACAAGCACTCTCACTACGTCCGTAGACGGGAGATCGATCGCGGCCAACGTGAATTGATGCGGGGAAGCGCGACGGGACGCGACGCGGAGGCGACTACCGACGTCGGCATCCGTCGGCACCGTTTTCGGCCCTCAGCCGTTGGAACCTTTGCAACTCCTAGCCGTTGTGACCCCCAGTCGTCGTCACGTGGACAGTCGACCGGCGATCTCGACAGCGCGATCGGTTGCGCCTTCGACCACGACCGCCGTCGTCACGCCGTCCTCGGTCCACGCGGCGACCGAACGGTTCTCAACCGTCGTCACGGCGACCGTCCGCCCGTCGACCGTCGTCGTCGAGGCGTTTTCGGTCAGGCGATCGAACCGATCGGTGACGGTCGTCGAGACGACGCTGACGTTCCCGTCGTCAGTGACGTACCGTTGGCCGACGATCGTTTCCCCCTGGCGGACGGTGACTGTCGCGCCCTCGAACGTCTCGTCGAGCTGGGGCAGCGTCAGGTCCGTGTCCGACTGCGCGGCCGCGAAGTCGTCGTATCGATCGATCGTCGAGAGCGCGAGGCGATCTGTCGGCGGGTCGAACGTGCTGTCGTGGATCGACACGTTGAACGCGGTCGATTCGACGTCGACGACGGTTCGGTTCGTGCCGTCGGTGGCCACCGCGCGAACGACTCGGTAGTCGTCCTGCGCGACCCACAGCGAGGCGGTTCCGTCCACCTCGGGGTGGGTCAGTTCCACCTCGTACGTGTCGGTCCCGTCGACCGACGGCGTGCCGACGAGCGTCGCCGTGGCGTTCGAGGCGTTCACCGTCGGCGTCCCCTGCGGAGACAGGTGCTTGCTGCGCTCGCCCGGCATCACGCCATCCGGGACCGGACCGGCGAACGCGTCGCGGTCGGCGTCCGTGAACGCCTCGACGGGCCAGGCGGCCGACTCGTTCGGGCCGACGGCCCAGACGACCGTGCCGTTCGATCCCGCCCGGTATGTCTCGCCGTCGCGCGTGAGGATCGTTCGGCTCCGGTTGTCCGACGCGGCGGCGACTTCGACGCTCGCCGTCGCGGACTCGCTGTCGTTCTCGACGGTCAGGGTCGCTGTGCTCGTTATGCTCTCGGCGCTCTCGTACCGCTGTTCGACGCGATCGAGGACGTCGTCGCCGGACGGCTGCTGGAGCGAGCCGATCGCACCGGTGGCGGCCGCCGACCCCGCGAGGGCCACGGCGATCACCACGAGTACGACCAGTCCGCGGCGGCGTCCGGATCGGGAACTCATAGAACGGAGTTAGGACCGAAGGATAATGTGTGTTCCTGCCGTCCGGCTCCGGGCGCGCGGTGTCCCGACCGCCGCCGCCCGGACAACGCTCATACGCGTCGCCTCCCAAGACCGATCGAATGGCGCAGGCAGACGCGGAGGACGTGGTCAGGCTGTCCGGGGTCCGGAAGACCTACGAACTCGGCGGCACCGTCGAGGCGCTCGCCGGCGTGTCGCTGTCGTTACCGAACGGCTCGTACACGGCCGTGATGGGACCGAGCGGCTCGGGCAAGAGCACGCTGTTGAACCTCGTCGGCGGGCTCGACACGCCAACGGACGGCCGCGTCGTCGTCGGCGGGCAGGACCTCTCGACGGCGACGGAGGCCGAGCGGGCGGCGATCCGGGGGAGCCGCGTCGGGTTCGTCTTCCAGACGTTCAACCTGATGCCGCGGCTGACGGCGGTCGAGAACGTCGCGATGCCGCTCGTGTTCGACGGCTGGGACCGGAGCCGGCGGCGCGAGCGCGCCCGGGAGTTGCTCGCCGACGTCGGGCTCGGGGACCGACTGGATCACAAGCCGACGGAGCTCAGCGGCGGGCAGCGACAGCGAGTCGCCATCGCCCGCGCGCTGGCACCAGACCCGGAGTTGATCTTAGCCGACGAGCCGACCGGCAACGTCGACACCGAGACGGGCGAACGGATTATGCGCCTGCTCGGGGAGCTCCACGCCGACGGCAACACGATCCTGTTGGTCACCCACGAGCGGCGAATCGCCGAACGCGCCGAGCGGATCGTCCACGTCCGCGACGGCGTCGTCGAACGCACCGAGGCGGTGACCGACTGATGGACCCGCGAGAGTCGTTCACTATCGCGGCCCGATCGATCCGATCGCACAAACTCCGCTCGACGCTCACCGTGCTGGGCGTCGTCATCGGGATCGCCTCCGTCGTCACCTTCGCGACGTTCGGCGCGAGCGTCGAGTCGGAGATCGTCGGCGGCATCGCCGACTCCGGCGCGAACAACGTCTACGTGCTCGGCCAGCCCGCCGAAGAGGAGGGCTTCGAACAGGCGCTGCAGCCGATCTTCACCGAGTACGACCTCCGTCAGTTGGCGGGGCTGCCGGGCGTCGAGGCGGTCATCCCGCGCGGGTCGATTCCGGCGAACTCGGTGACACACGGCGGCGACACGGTGTCGATCCAGGGGGCGACGGCGACGACGCCGGCGGCGGTGACGAACGAGACGCTCGTCGCCGGTCGAAGCTTCCGGAGCGGCGCGAACGAGACCGTCCTCAACCGCGCGGCCGCGGAGACGACGTTCGAGGGGAACCTCTCCGTCGGCGACGAGATCACGGTCCGCGGGAGTGACGAGACGTGGAACCTCACCGTCGTCGGGGTCGTCAACGGCACCGCGGGCGAACTGCCGATCGGCAACTTCGGGCCGCAGCCGCAGTTCTACCTCCCCGCCGATCCCTACTACCAGGCCGTCGTCGAGAGTCCCGGTGCGAACGCCCGACAGCGCGCCTACCCACAGGTCACCGTCGTCGCCGACCCGGCCGAGACACTTGCGGTTACTGAATCCGTCGAGACGTATCTTCAGGAACAGTCCGACGCCAGACAGCTCGCCCCCCAGGGGGTCGAGCTGGTCGCCCGGACCAGCGGCGACTTCGCCGAGCAGATCAGCGACGTTATCGAGCAGATCACCCGCTTCGTCACCGGCATCGCCGTCATCGCCCTCGTCGTCGGCGCGATCGGCATCGCCAACATCATGCTCGTCAGCGTCACCGAACGGACCCGCGAGATCGGGATTATGAAGGCCGTCGGCGCGCGCAACCGCGACGTGATGGAACTGTTCCTGCTGGAGGCGACGCTGCTCGGTGCCGTGGGGGCGTTCCTCGGGCTTCCGCTCGGACTGGTCGTCGGCTGGGCGGCGACCCGCTACGCCGAAGTCGGGTTCGCCTTCGCGCCGTTCTGGTCCGCGCTCGCCGTCCTCGTCGGCGTGCTGGTGGGCGTCGTCGCCGGGCTCTACCCCGCCTGGCGGGCGGCGCGGGTCGATCCGATCGACGCGCTGCGGTACGAGTAGGATCGCTGCGGCGACTTCCGAGGGATGCCATCGTCGCAAAAAAGCGCGTGTCGTTAGACGGCCGTCGCGGAGATGCTCAGGCTCCCCGAGATCTCGTCTGTCGTCGTACCTTCTAGTGCGTTGATGATGAACGAGAGTCCGATCGACTCACCGGTTGCCAACTGAGCGGTCAGTTGGCCAGTGATCGGACTCGTTGTGATCCCCTCCCGTGAACCGCTACCGCCTTGAGAGGACTGTAGCTCGAAGGCGTACTCGGTACCGCCGTCGACGTCGTCGTTCAACTCGAAGTCGATGGTGATAGAGAGGTCTTCCGCCGACTGGTTCACGACGGCGAACGCGGATTCCAGCGAGCTCTGCCCGCCGCTCATATCGGCGGGATCGCCGTCCGTGACCACGGAGAACGTATCGCCCGTGATGTCGCTCACTCCGGCGTCGGTGACGAACGCGCCGAACTGATAGACTGAGCTGACGTTCACACCGGGATCGCCGTCGTCGAGCGAGACGGTCAGTTCGCCCCCGCTGTTCATTCGGACGCCCGCGACCGCTTCGTTCGCGACCAGTCCGACGAGCCCGTCGCTGTCGTCGACGACAGCGATCTTCGCTCGCCGGGAGACCTCCGCAGCGCCGAACGCCCCGGTACCGGAAGCGAACGCTCCCGTACCGACCAGCGCTCCCAGCCCAACCAGGACGTCACGTCGGTCCATAAATAGGTACCCGTGTTGGAGTTACGTCTGGGCGTCGGCGTTGGTGAAGTCGTCGTGACTCCCAGCGCGGACGACGAGTTCGCCGCCGAGGTCGGTGTTGTCGCTTTCAGGATCGACATCGCCCACGTCGACGAGGATCGTGACGTAGAACTTCTCTCCTGAACCGATCGAGGCCGAGTACTGCTGATCGTCGTCAAAGATGATACTGGCGGACTTGCCGTTCTCGGAATTCGCGACGTCACCGACGGCGAGTCCCTCCTCCTGCTGGGAGTTATTGGAGCCTCCGGGGTAGTAGGCGACCAAAAAGAGTCGCGTGTTATCCGGGAAAGATCCGTTGGCCTCGTAGGTGAGCTCGATATCCTTCGAGTTTTTCGTCTGGTTCATTACCATAAACGCGCACTCACCGTCCTCACCATTAATCGGAGTCTCGGTATCGATCGCTATACCACCGACAGACGGATCGGTGGTCGGGTCACCAGGAACCATATCGATGTTGTTGCTGTCGAACCCACCGAGTCCGCCGACTTGGTACGTGGAGTTCGGGTTGACACCACTGCCGCCGCCGTCGCCGGTCGCAGTGAAATCGATCGTTAGCTCGCCGTTTTCATAATAAACGTAGTCCGTGCTACCAGGACTGAGTCCGATGAGACCGTTACTGTCGTTGACCACACCGATCTCTGCCGTTCGTCCGTCGAGTTCCGCGGCGGTGAACGCTCCCGTTCCCATCGCAGCCGCGCTTCCTGAAGCCAATGCACCGAGTCCGATCACGAATTTGCGTCGTTCCATAGCGTATCTCACCTGTGTTGGCACCCCCGCGACCCGCCGTCCGGGCCGGGAGCGCTCACCTGACTCATAGGGAGGATGGTACTTTGTTATGAGATTCTCGACACGAACGCGAGCGGCACTCGATGGATAGCGGGCACGCCTCGATGCACCGAAGGGTTGCCTCGTTGCCGGTATCAGGATGGCCCTGAAAACGTTATAGTCGCCGCCTATAGGTCTTCAGGGTGTTGCTTCGGTGGATAGAGCGATCTGGAGACAAGAGTAGCGATCTCGGCGGATCTTCAGCATACCCCTTCGCGACTGGTAGAAGACCACTATTCATATCAGAAAAATTAACCAGACTGGTAAACTATCCAACCGCTTTATGGCAACTCGTCACACATACCGAATCGAACGTGCCGGCCGGGGGTGGGGACCCACCGGCGAACAACGGGAGGATCACAGGAATGTCATCTACAATGGCCACAGGCGAACAGTCGACCGTGAGTGGAGGCGCCCTGTCGGAGGACGAGGTCTTCGAGGTGCTGTCGAACCGACGGCGGCGCTACGTCGTGCACGCACTCAAACGAGCGCAAGAACCGATCGAGTTATCGGATCTCTCCAAGCGCGTCACTGCGTGGGAGGTCGACATCGATCCGGGCGAGGTCCGCTACGAGGACCGCCGGAACGTCTACAGCACGCTGCAGCGCACGCACCTCCCGAAGATGGAGGAGAAGAACCTGGTGAGAGTCGACGAGGAGGAGAACGTCGTCCGACCGACGCCGAAACTGGAGGACCTGGACATCTACGTCGAGGTGCTGCAGAGCCAGGAGATCCCGTGGAGCCTCTACTACGTCGGACTCGCGGGCGTCACGACGGCCCTCCTGCTCGCGGTGGCGGCGGGGACCCCGGGGCTCGGAGCGCTCAGTCCGATCGACGTCGGGGCCTTCACCGTCACCGCCTTCGGAATGTCGTCGCTCGTCCAGTACGTCGTCGGCCAGCGGACACGGCTCGGAACGTCCGAACGACCGCCGGAACTCGAACAGGTATGAGACGGCTCACCCGAGGATCGTCGACGCGACGTTCGAGCGTGCTCCGGACGCTGTGCCTCGTGCTCGCGCTCGCGGCGGTCGCCGGACTCGCGTTCGGCACTGCCGGGTTTTCGGCGATGAGCGCCGACCGCGGCCTCGCGGTCAACGTGACCGACGACGAGACCGCGTACCTCGGGTACGAGCCGGTTGCGGACGACGTCCAGGGCGGAGAGCCCACCGCCGTCGTCGAGTACCGCAACCAGTTCGCCGAGGACCTCGGGGAGTTCCGCGTCAACGTCTCGATGGTGGATCCGGCGGACACCGAAGCGGCGATCCGGACCGTCGACGCTCCCGACCGTCTCGATGAAGGCGCAGCGAGCGCTGTCGACGTGACCCTCGGCTGTCCTGTCGAGGAGGATGTCACGCTCCTGTTCGACGCCGACGGGAGCGGCGGGGGAGTGAGCGTGTCGGTCGACCGCGTGCACACGGTCACGTGCGTTCCGGGCGGCCCCACCGTGACCGGAGTCAAATTCAGCGGTGCCGGGAACGCGCAGGTCGAGACCCGAGAGGCCGACGGGGAGGTCTCCGCACGGGTGTGGGTCGCGGAAAAACCACCGCAGGACGCGGTGACGGAACTCTCGAAGGTCACGCTCGACACCGCGGAGAAACTCGATACCGGTGCGCCGGTGCGTTCGCAGATCGACCCGCCCCCGAAGAACTGGACCATCGTCGCCGTCGAGTTCCCCGACGCGGGCGTCGCGTACCTCCATCCGGAGTGGAACGCCGGCGTCTACGACGCGCCGCGGTCGGGGAGCGGCGTCGCGTACGGGGACCTCCCGTTGACCGAGGACGTCCTGTTGCGAGCGTCCGCCACTGACGGCGAGGTCGTCGTTGCATCATCTCGATAGTGACGTCGATTTCTTTGCCGAACCGGTCGCCGAGACGTCGCCAGAGATCCGTCAGCGACGCGTGAGTCAACCGCGGCGAACTACTTACAGCGATAACCGTTCAAAACCCAGACCGAACAGCGGCGTTCGAGCCGTGTTCGATTCCGATCACTACTAGTAACCGGATTACGATACGTAACTATTACGTGATCTCGGTTCCCATACCCTCGCATGTCGAAACGCGATGAAACGTCCGACGCCGACGTGAAACTCGAGGTGTGGTGTGCGGGCGAGGAGTGGTGTCCGGTGACGACGACCTCGTCGCTCATCGGAAAGAAGTGGCACCCGGTGATCATCCACCGGCTCTTGGAGTACGGCCCCAGCGGGTTCAACGAACTCAAGACGAACGTCGACGGCATCTCGAGTAAGGTCCTCTCGGACAGCCTCGACGACCTCGGCGAGAAACAGCTCGTCGACAGGGAGATCATCAGCGAGAAGCCGGTTCGGGTCCAGTATTCGCTCACCGATCACGGACGCTCGCTCGAACCGGTGATCTACGCGATGCGGGACTGGGGGCTCGAACACCTGACAGAACCGTCCGAAGAGTGAGCGCGCTCCGGGGCGGTGCGGACGCGTCCGAAGGATGAGGCCGGGTCGCGTGTCGTCGGCGAACGGGGCGGTTCGGATCAGGAAGCCAGTTTCACCCACCACGCACGTCCGAAGGGGTTGACGTACTCGATGTCGAGCCGCCGATACACCGTTCGCGGGATCCCGATGTCCGCGAGAAAGAGCGGTTCGCTCCGGCCTCTGAGACCGGTTTTCGGCAGCGCCAGCGTGACCGTGCGGGACGGATCGACCGCGACGCCCAGCTTGTCCCCGGTCGTCGCGTCGATACCGGAGGGCACGTCGAGTGAGACCACCGGAGCGCCGCGCCCGTTCACCGCCCGAATCAGCGCCGCCGCCGGGTCGCGGACTCGCCCCGTGAGTCCGTATCCGATGAGGGCGTCGACGACGACGCTGACCGATTCGGCCCCGGAGACGGCACCGGAACCCACGCCGGCCGTGATACCCATTCGCTCGAGAATACGGTACTGGTGGGCTGCGGCCCCGGTCAACTCCTCGGGTTCGCGATCGAGGACGAGCGAGACGTCGACGTCGTGGTTCGCGAGGTGGCGAGCACAGGCCAACCCGCCGCCACCGTTGCCGCCGTTGCCGGCGACCACGAGCGCCGAGTCACTGTCGACCTCGAAAACGTGCGCGGCGAGCGTTCGACCCGCGTTCTCCATCATCTGGCGGAGTTCGATCCCGACTTCGTCGACGGCGACGCGGTCGACGCGTCGCATGGTCTCCGCGGACACCGCTGGGACGCCGACGTCGGCGGGCGTGTGAAACCGTTCCGTTGCCATACTGGTGGTTCGAACCGCAGCCAGTAAACCGCTGTGTGGATCGTGTCTGCCGCGAAGGAGTTCCGCGGGCGTTCGACCGGCCGGCGGGTGTTCCTCGGCGCGCTCGGCCAGTCTCGATTCGGGCGCTCGTCGACGGGGTCGCTCCTCCCGGATCCGTCGGTGTCGTCACCGGCCCTGAGGTCGGCCGATCCGATGAACGTGATACTGCGCCCGGGTGGTCGGATCGAAATACCGGAGTAGAGTTATACGTACGCTCGGAGACGTCTCCCAGAGTGAGAGTCTCTCAGCGCGTACAGTACGGCGGCCTCGTGGTAGCGCTCTCCGGGTTCGGAATCACGCGCCTGTTCGTCGCCGAGGCGGTACGGATCGAGACCGCGGTGCCGTTCCTGCTGGCCGGTATGGTCCCGCTCGTGGCGGGACTCGCGCTGACTGTCTACGGCGTCACGCTCGCCATCGGGCCGTTCTCGGCCGAGTACGCGGACACGGTCGCCCGCTGGCACGTGCTCGGCGTCGGCGGGATGGTGGTCGTCTTCGGGGTGACGGCCGCGGATCAGTTCGTCCGCAGTGGCGGGGTCGGATTTATGTACCAGTCGCCGTTGCTCGTGGGCAACGTCCTCCTGGGTGGGGCCATCGGCGGAACGCTGACCGGCATTCGCTCGGGGCGGACGGTCCGGCAGCGACAGGAGATTCGCCGGTCGGCAAACCGGGCGCTGCTCGTAAACCGGCTGCTCAAGCACGAGGTCCTCAACGCGATCACGATCATCGACGGCCACGCCGACCTCCTGGACGCGAGTAGCGACGGTCGGTCCGAATCGCTGGGCGCGATCCAGCGGGCGGTGATGCGGATCAAATCGACGATCCGGGACGTCGGTACGATAGCGAGAGAGGGGACCCCATCGAAGCGAATCGACTTCGAGGAGGTGGTCCGCGACGTGGTCGACGAGCTCGAAGCGGAGTTCGGCGCCGACGTCGCCCTCGCCGTTCGCGGCGGCGACGCAGCCATCGACGCCGACGACCGCCTCGCGCTCGTCGTGCGCGAACTGCTCGAAAACGCGATCGTTCACGGCGGGGACGACGTGGCCGTCGAACTGAGCAGCACGCCCCACACGGTCCGGTTGTCGATCGCGGACGACGGTCCTAGGCTTCCCGAGGGCCAACGAACGCTGCTGGAAGACGGTGAGTTCCCCGAGTACGACGATCCCGCCACGGGTTTCGGACATCAGGTCGCCCGTCTGTTCGTGGTTCAGTTCGGCGGGACGATCCGCGTTCGGGAGAGACCGGAGCGTGATGCCGGTACCGGGGGAGACACCGAGACTGGAACCGGCACCGACACCGAGACTGGAACCGACGCCCACACCGGAACCGAAATCACGGTGCTGCTCCCGCGGAGCGGGCAGCGCGAGGTGACCGTCGAGACGGTGGGCCTCTCCTTTCCGAATCTCACGCAGGCGATCGTCGGCGGGGTCCTCGGCGGCCTCGGAATGGGGGTCTTCGTTCACCTATCGACGGGAGTGCTCCCGGTCATCGGCTCGCTGTACGGCCTCGGGAGTCCGCTCGTCGGGTGGATAACGCATCTGTTCCACAGCGCGGTTTTCGGGCTCGTATTCGCCGCCATCAACGCGGCGCCCCGAATCGACCGGTTCGCAGCGGGACCGCTTCGCTCCGGGCTGCTGGGACTGGCGTGGGGAACCGTCCTCTGGTTCGGGGCGGCGGGCATCGTGATGCCGGTCTGGCTGTCGCTGCTCGGCGTCCCGACGACGGTTCCGAACCTCTCGCTGAACGGATTCGTCGGACACGCGCTCTGGGGGACGACACTGGGCGTCACATACTGGGGCATCGGAACCCTCGACGTGACCGAGCGTCCGTGACGCCCGCGGGTTTCCGACCCGCCTGGGTTACCTCCGGGTTAGGGAGCGCTTTTGCCGTTCTACGACGAATACGAGGGTAATGACGCGACTCGTTACTCGTCGAGCCGTTCTCGCCGGCGTCGGAGTCGCATCGCTCGCCGGTTGCCTGGGCGGAAGACGCTCCGGCGGCTCGACCGATGCCGACGAGCGATCGCCGACCGGGTCGTCCGAGGACGAGACGGAGCCGTCCGAGGGATCGAGCGCGGGGAGATCGGGCCCGCCGACGCGGGACGACCGACTCCCCCTCCCGATGGAGCCCTCGGCGCTCCGAGACGAGGCGGTGTCCGGCGGCCCGCCGAAGGACGGCATCCCGGCGATCGAGGAGCCGAAGTTCGTCTCGGTCGAGTCGGCGTCGGCGAACCTCGACCCCGGCGACCCGGTGTTCGGGGTCGCGACGGGGGCCGAGCGGAAAGCGTACCCCCAATCGATACTGGTCGCCCACGAGATCTGTAACGACGTCGTCGACGGGACGCCCGTGAGCGTCACCTACTGTCCCCTGACGGGCACGGCGATGGGGTTCGAACGCGGCGAGACCACCTTTGGCGTCTCGGGACGGCTGGTGAACAACAACCTGATTATGTACGATCGCGGCACGGAGACGTGGTGGCCGCAGGTGCTCTCCACCGCGATTCCGGGACCGTGGAACGAGGAGCCGGAGATCCGGTCGCTCCGCGAGTTCCGGGTCGTCTGGACGACGTGGGAGCGGTGGACGAACGCGTACCCAGACACCCGAGTCCTCTCGCGTGACACCGGCTTCGCGAAGAACTACAGTCGAGACCCGTACGGGTCGTACAACCCGCGGGCTGGCTACTACGCGCCGAACGCGCGACCGATGTTCCCCGCGCTCTCGGAGGACGACCGCCTGGAGCCGAAGCGAGTCGTGATCGGAGCCCGAGCGCCCGACGGAGCGGTCGCCTTCGGGAAGGACCGGCTCAGGGAGGCGAAACTCCTCCGGGGCGAACTCGGGGGCACGCCGGTCGTCGCGGCCTACGAACCGACACTCGACACGGGGTACGTCTTCCGGAACCCCGACGAGGAGGCGTTCGAGTACCGCGGCGGTCGGGTCGTCGACAGCGCCGGCGACACCCACGATCCGGACGCGCTCCCCCTGGACCGTGTCCTCGCGTTCGACGCGATGTGGTTCGCCTGGAGCGGGTTTTACCCGGAGACGACACTGTATGCCTGAAACCGATCGATTCCGCAGGGAGACGGACGAGGCCGGCGCGCTCGCCCGGACGGCCGCCGCCCTGGAAGCCGCAGCGGAGCGGTGGGACTCCCGGGCGGTCTTCCTCGGGGCCGGCGGCGCCTACCTCCTCCTGTATCTCGTCACGGTCGGCGATCTGTCGGTCGCGAGCGGCGGGGCGGGTGACCTCTCGGTTCGGACCGTCGACGACCTCTCGCGGGCGTTCGTCAGCCTCGGATTCTTCCGGTTCGACGCCGTCGCCGTCGTGTCGGCCGGGCCGCTCACGTACTTGTTCTCGCCGCTCAATCTCCTGGTTACGGTCGTCCTGTCGACGCTCGTGGGGGCGAACTTCGCGCTCTCGTACCTCGGCGTCGTTCAGCCGCGGGCCTGCGGCTTGGAGAGTTCGACCGGCGTCCTGGCGGGCGTTCCGGCGCTGTTGTCCGGCGCGGCGTGCTGCGGCCCCACGATACTGCTCGTGATCGGCGTCCAGGCGAGCGCCACGGTCATCACGGGCTTTCAGTTCCTGGTTCCGGTCGCGATCGCGATGCTGGTCGGTGGACTACTGCTCGTCGGGCGGCAGGTCGATCCCGAACTGCTTGCCGGCGGCGGACGTTGATCGGTCCCGGCGTTCGCAGGCATTCACTCCCGCCATCAGACGCCCAGGGCGTCAGCCAGTTCGTAGAGGGAATCGACCGTGCGGTCCGGGTCGCCGTCGAACGGTTCCCAGGGCGTCCCCTTGCGATCGACCCAGACGCCCTGCATCCCGGCGTGTTTCGCACCCATCACGTCGAACCAGCCCGCGGTGACGTGGGCGATCTCTCCGATCGGCGTGCCCGTCCGCGCAGCGGCGTGCCGGTAGATCTCGCTGTCGGGTTTGAACGTCCGGACCTCGTCGGCGCTGATCGTGTCTTCGATCAGGTCGCCGATGTCGGCGTGTTCGACCATCGACGCCAACATATCGGGGTCCCCGTTCGAGACCACGTAGCAGTCGTACCCGCCGTCGCGGAGCCGTCCGATTCCGTCGCGGACGTCGTCGAACACGTCGAGTTCGTGGTAGACGGCCAGAATCTCGTCGCGCTGGGCGGCCGAGATCTCCTCGTCGTGGGCGTCGAGCGCGTACTGAAGCGCGTCGCGGTTCATCTCGTAGAACGGCTGGTAGGCGTCGACGTGGCTGGCGACGAACGTGTACTCGATCGACCGCGTCCGCCACAACTTCGAGACCGGCTCGGGGTCTTCGACGCGGTCGGCCAGCGCCTGTTCGGCCGCGTCCACGTCCACGAGAGTGCTGTACGAGTCGAACGTGACTGTCGTCACCGCGTCGGGATCGAACGTCATCGGCGACACTACGGCGGGCGGGCTGATAGAACTCGGCACTCCGCGCCCGGCCCCGGACGCCTCCGAATGGTCGCCTGGCTCGGTGCTCTTGGGACAGGATCACTGCGGTTCCGAGCCGTCTCCGGTCTCAGCGGCGAGCGAATACACTCGCTGTCTCGCGTCGATGAACGAAATGCGCGACGTGACGAGACCGCTCTCTTCGAGCTGTGTCAATCCGTACCGAACTGTTCGCGTCGGCAACAACGTCGACGCGGCGAGTTGCGCCTGCGTGAGATCGCCCTCGTATTCGAGGGTCTTCGCGACCAGCTTCGCGCTCGGAGGCATCTCCCGCAGCGCAGCGGGATGTTCGGAAGCCGTGACCGGAGGACGTCCGCTCATTAGGAGTTCACTCTCCGGGCGACGAGTTAACGCCACGTCGACTATGCGACCCGACTACACAAGCGATCCGCGCTGTCGTCGATCTTCGATCAGCCTCGCCTGACGTCTCTGGTCACGACAGAAATATAAAATAAAGTTGTATATACTAATTTTGTTATCAGTAGTACTAAACGCTATGCAGTACAAATATTAAAAATACTAGTAGAGATGTAATAATCTGTATAGTATATTTTTTTAATATTTTATTCCGACAACCTCCCGCCCGACGTCCGGCTGGGTTCCCCACAGAGATCACTCGTGGCGAGCGCCGGTCCGCTCTTCGATGATCCGCTCCTGCATTTCGTCGATTTTGATGAGGTGACAGAGCGGGTTTCCGGGGTAGACGACGGGGTTTTCGAGAACCCCGACGAGGAGTCCCGTGAACGGCGCTTCGACGGTCGTCTCCGCCGTTTTGAAGGGGTTCGTGATCCGACAGACGGTCGCACCATCTCGAACCAGGTCGCCCCGGTCGTGGAGCATCTCGACGATGCCGCCGGCGTCGGCCCGTAGCCACGTCTTCTCTTCCCAGCCCTCGACGACGGTGCGCCACCCCGGCCAGCGGACGGTCTCCTGCTGATAGATACCGTACTCGGCGAACACGCTTCGTACGCCTTCGAGGGCGTGGTCGATGAGCCCCCGCTCGAAGCGGTGGGCTTCGCCCATTTCGAGGGTGATAGTGGGGATGCCGTCGTCCGTCGCCTCGCGACGAAGCATCCCGGCGGATCCCTCCCCCGCGATGATGAGATTCGTTCCGAACGCCCGAGCGAGTCTGGCGGCCTCCGGGTCCGTCATATCGGCCCGAACGTGGAACATATTTGTTCGCCCTCGGGTCGAGGTGTGGAAGTCGAGGCCGAAATCACAGGGCTCGATGAAGTTGTGATAGATCGTGTACGCGATGCGGTTGGAACTCGTGCTGTCTCGTTTCCCCGGGAAGGCCCTGTTCAGATCCCGTTCGTAGATCGGTAAGTACCGCTCCTGTGCCACGAACCCCTGCACGTTCAGTACGGGGAGGCAGACGATGGTCCCGCAGACGTCGCTGTGAGTCCACTCCTGTGCGACTTCCCGCACGACTTCGATACCGTTGAGTTCGTCACCGTGAATCGCCGCGGAGAGAAACGCCGTGGGACCGGGGCGCGGTCCGTTGATTATCGTGACCGGAATCCGAACCGGATCGCCGAGGTACGTCTCGCTCACCGGATAGCGGAGTTCCTCCGTTGTTCCCGGTTCGACCCGTCCACCCTCGTACGTGAACGTCTCGGATTCAGTGTCGGTCATCGCTATCCCAACGGTTTGGGAGCGGATTAAATCAGTAATGCGCGTGTAACTATTTTGCACGCTCACCGAGTTGCTAATACGTTGTCCCGACAACACGAAAGAGAATTCCCGATGACCGCCGCTACTGGTTCCACAGAGCGGGAGGGAGCGACGAACCGGCGTCAGTCGGCGGCTGGTGACCCAGACGAAACCGTCTCCGAAACGCGACGAGTCGGCGTGCTGAGCCTGCACAACAGCAAGGAGACCAAGGCGATTCTGAACGCCGTCCGAGAATTGGGGCACGAACCGGTCTGGGTCCGGAACGAGAACGTCACGTCGCAGATCCGCGACGGGCGCTTTCGGCTCTCACCCCGCGTGGACGTGCTCGTCAATCGGATGTTGCTCACGAAAAGCGAGTCGCGGTTCGAGGACCTCCAACTCGCGTTGCTGTACGAGGAGACGACTCCCGTCGTGAACCCGCCGCTGGCGGTCGCGAACACGATTCACAAGTACCGAGCCGCGGCGAAACTCGCTGCCGCGGGGCTCCTGGTGCCGGACGCCTACTTCGGACGGTCGCCTCGCACCGTCGAGGCGTGGCCCGAGCACCTTCCCGGCGATGCAGTCCACAAGCACACAGTCGGGACGAACGGGCGGCTGATGTCTGTCGTCTCGCCGGGCGATCCGGTCAGTCCGATGATCGCCAACCGTCGCGCGTTCCTCCAGGAGTTCCTGGACTGTTCGGACGACCGACCGTCGGACGTGCGGGTGTACGTCGTCGGCGACACGGTCGTCGGAGCGATGCGCCGGCACGCCCCCGAGGACGACTGGCGGACGAACGTCGCGCTCGGCGGCGACGTGGAAGACGTCACCGATGGGCTCGGCCGGGAACCCCGACGGCTCGCCACGGAGGCGACGGCCGTGCTCGATCTGGACCTCGCCGGAGTCGACCTGCTGTCTGTCGACGACGACTGGTACATCCTCGAACTCAACGCCACTGCCGGGTTCAAAGGCCTCTTCGATGCGACCGGCGTCTCGATGGCACCGCACATCGCCCGGTTGGCGATCGAACGCGCCGGCGGAAGCGTCGACGCCGCACGGGTGCGGGATCTCGAATCGACGCTCGACGATTCGGTCCCCGACTGCAAGCCGCCGCTCGCCGAGCGGGGGACGGACGACGTCCTCGGATACACGACGCAGATACGTATCAACGGCCACGGCGGATCCGAAGCGGTGGTCGCCAAGTCCGACACGGGAGCGAGGCGAACGAGCATCGACACCGACCTCGCGGGCCGGATCGGCGCCGGTCCGCTCGTCGGGACCACGCAAGTGCGGTCGGGGATCGGAAGGGATTCCGAAACCCGCGCCCTCGTCGACGTCGACCTGCGTCTCAACGGACGGTGGCGACCCGTCACGGCCAGCGTCACTGACCGGTCGGAGATGCGGTATCCGGTCCTTCTCGGACGCGACGTCCTGGAGTCGTACACGCTCGACGTCAGCCGAACGGTGGAGGAGTAACCGCTGTGATCAGAGACAGACCCCTGCGCAGCTATCGACCCGATAGATCGCTGTTGCCGGCACTCGTCGTCGGGAGCGTCCGGTGATGTCAGGGCCGGGAGGACCGAGGCCAGCCGAACACGACGAGGAACGGGTGTTCCTTCTGTGAGACGGCGAGCTGTCCTGGAGCGCCTCGCAGCGACGAGCGACGCCCGGGCGCGGGAGACGACGACCGTCGGCGCGCTCGCCTCTGATCTCGAGGCTGACGAGAGAGCGGTCGAAGCTCACCTGAACGCGTTGATTGCCTGCGCACTGGCGCGACGGGACGCCACGGGGAAAGTGAGGGTGACGATCACCGGCGAGGAGTTCCTGGAACTCGATTTCGGTGACGGGGTGGTCGTCGACGCCGCTCCGACCGACCACTGAAAACGATGGGGGTGGTTTTAATCCGAACCGCGCGTAGTTCGTATCCAAATGGAACGGGATCGCTGATGTCTGGAACCGACGCGAACCAGTCGACGGAGGACGCCGAGGAAGTGCAGTACGACCCCGCGTCCAGTCGGTACAACCTGTACGAGTGCCCAGACTGCGACAACGTCGTCCTCGCGCTGGGGCGGGACGAACCGCCGATGGCCTGTCACGGGAAGCCGATGGAGCGGGTGACCGACGTGGAGATGAGTATCAAACCGCCGGACGTCAAGCAGGTGCTACTGCAGGCGTTCGGCCTGCCGAAGGCCGGGTTAGATATCTGCCTGTGCGTCATCGGGGAGGGGCCGCTCTCGGCGAGCGAAGTCGCCGACTCTCTCGGGTACGACCGCAGCACGATCACCCGCTATCTCAATAAACTCGTGGATCTGGGCCTCCTCAAGCGGTCCGAACTGAACCGCGAGGGAGGCGGGATCATCAACGTGTACCACTCGGTCGACCTCGAACGGATGCGACGCGAGACGCTGATCGGATTCTACATCTGGGCCGGCGAGGCGGCCGCCCTCATCGAAGACGCGAACGTGACGAAACAGGATTACCTCGATGAGAACCCCGACAGGGAGCTGCCTGACGTCTTCTGGGACTCGTTCCGCGAGGACTGACCGCCGTCGGGGAACGAGGGCTCAAACGAGCAGTTCGCTGCCCAGCACGATCACGCCCACGACCGCAAACACCACGCCCAAAACGGGTTCCATTATCTCGCTCGGCACGTGTTTTCCCACTCTGGTTCCGACGGTCCCACCGATCAGGACGCCGGGGATCGACCACGCCACGACGTACCAGACGGGGGTGGCAGCCAGCGCGTGGACGGCGGCACCGGCGATAGCAGCGATCCCGAGCACGAACACGCTCGTCGCGATGGCGACGCGCGGCGGGAGCCGACACCGGACGATCAGTTGCGTGGTCGTGATCTCGGGGAGGCCGGCGCTTATGAGTCCCGTGATGAATCCGCCGGCGGTCGCCAGGCCGATCCCAGGCGGACGCCAACAGGTGTCGTATATGAACGTTTCGCCGTCCGTCGCTTCGATGGTGGTCTGCCCGCGACCGGTGTTCTTCCGCTTGAGATACTCGCCTTCGCCCTCGCCGGGCACGCACTCGTCGGGTGGGTCGTAGTAGACGAGGAAAGCACCGAGGACGAGAAGCCCTGCCCCGAACGCGAGCGTTAGCAGCGTCGTCGGAAGGTAGTGGGCGGCGAACGCACCCGCGACGACCGCCGGGACCGCACCGAGGAGCAGCCACTTCGCCGTGGCGTAGTCGACGACTCGTTGTCGGACGTAGTTCAGCAGCCCGTTCCCCATCCCGAACACCTCCGTTAGTAGTCCGGCACCGATGGCCTGGGAGGGCGAGAGCCCGACGACCAACATAAAGAACGGACTGAAAAACAGCGCCCCGGAGACGCCCGAGGAGAGCGCGACGAGCGAAAAGAGGATCGACGCGGGGAACACCCACCAGTGAGCGATAAACTGGTCGACCGGGAACCCCGCCGGGACGGAGAGAGATTGCAGCGCCCCGGACGGGACGCCGATCCCGGCCGAGACGCCTGCGAGCGACGCGGCCAGCAGTCCGAAGATGAATACGCCTCCGCCGAGTACCGGGATTCGATTCCTATTCATAACGGATGTAATTCGTCATACTCGAGGGTGTCTTCGATGAAACTGTCGTCGTCGCGCGAAACGCGGTTGGCGATCGCGCCCCGTCACGCGATGATGCCGGTCCCGAGGAATGCGCCGAGGACCAGGCCGTAGACAACGTGGACCGTCGCGAACATCACCATCATATCACGGTCGGGCTCCATTCTCAGTACCGTCCGCATCCAGAACATCATCCCGCCGATCATCAGAACGATCCCGTAGACGACGCCGAGGCCGATCGCGACGCCGATAGACCCGAAGCCGAGACCGATCAGGGGAGCGCCGACCGCGAAGACAGCGCCGGCGACGACGCCGTAGATCAGGTGCAACACCATTCCGGGCATCGCGTAATCTTCGGGCTCACCCCCCGCGACTTTCGCGACGAGTCCCGCCGTCGGCGGCGGGCCACCGTCGCCCATCATCATCATACCGACCGTCATCACGATCGTTGCAACGAGACCCCCTGCCAACCCGGCGATAACTGATGCCATCGTACGACTCGACAGACGCGGTACTGCTATTAAATCACGACGCGGTTGTGGAACGACGTTACACACTCCCGAGAAGCTCTAAACTGCCGTCCTGTCCGTGGAAACCCGATATTTTATGTTATACGGTCTCACACTCGGGCCTGTCGATGGTAGCAGAAGTGGACTTCGCGAGCAAGGATCGCCGAATTGCCAGCGAGATACCGTTCGGGTGGGGCCGATGATCGAGCCCGGAGCCACGGCTCCCGACTTCGAGCTGCCGGGAGCGGACCCCTCGGGCGAGGGGAAGGCGGTCACCGACTACCGTCTGAGCGACACGCTCCGGAACGGGCCCACCCTCATCAACTTATACCTCTTCGATTTCCATCCCGGGTGTACGGAGAACCTGTGCGACCTCCACGACCTCGAGTGGTTCGATCTCAACGAATCGGTCACTGCCTTCGGGATCTCGTCGGACGGGTCGTTCAGCCACCGCGCGTTCTCGAACCAAGAGCAGTTGGGGTACGCCCTGCTCTCCGATACCGACGGCAGCGTCGCCGAGTCCTACGACGTCCTGTACGACGAGTTCGAGGGCCACAGCCGTATCGCGAAGCGCTCAGTGTTCGTCGTCGATTCGGATCGAACCGTCAGGTACGCCTGGAGTACGGACGATCCGAGCCAGCAACCGAACTGGACGGCCGTCGAAGAAGCACTCCGGAACCTCGGTGTGATCGCGTGAACCGTCGGCGACAGTTCCGACGTGAGGGGGCGACCCGGGCTATTGGTCGGTCTCCCCCTCGGGCAGCGTCGTTTCGAGCTTCCGCAGGAGGCTCTGGTTGTGCTCTTTGATCTGATTGGCCTCCTCTAGGATCATCTCGGACTTCCGGCTCGCTTCGTCCGTCATCATCGCCAACTCTTCTGTGCTCTGCGCCTGCTGACCGGTCGCGGTGGCGATTTCGTCCATACTGATCGAGAGGCGGCCAGTCACGTCTTCGATCCGCTCGAACGTATCCACGGACTGTGATACCTCTCGTCGTCCGGCCTCGGTCTGTTCAGACACCCCTTGGACGTCTTCGGCCACCTGGTCGGTCGCGTCGGTTACCGTCTCCACCAACCCTCGGATCCGCTCAGCCTCGTCTCTGCTATCCTCCGCGAGCGTTTTCACTTCCTCGGCGACCACGGCGAACCCCTCGCCGCCTTCGACGCGGGCCGCTTCGATGGAGGCGTTGATCGCGAGCACATCCGTCTGATCCGCGATGTCGTTGATCGTCTCGACGAACCGATCGATGTCGTCGATGTGGTCCGATAGCGTCTCGATGGCTTCTGTCACGCGGGTTGTCCGGGTGTGAATTTCCTCAATTCGGTCACTGAGATCGCGGGCTTTCGTATAGCCGTCCTCGGCCAGCGACGCCGCTCGATCGCTCTGGTCGTTAATCTCGTCGGTCGAGGCCGCGATCTCCTCGACGGCCGCGCTGATGTCTCCCACCTCCTGGCTCAGTTCGTTCATATTCGACGACTGCTGTTCGGTGAGCGATTCGATTTCGGTCGATCGCTCGGTGACTCGTGTCGCCTGTGTGTGGATCTCGGAGGCCGCTTCCTGCGAGACTCCAGAGTCGTTCGGGGGTCGGCTTTGGCGGGCGAATGCGGCAGCGATCCGGGTGCTGTCTCGTGCGGTTATCCGCTGTATCCGACCAGATGCCTGGCGTGATTTCCGTCTGTCGACAGCCTCTAAGAGGGCTGACTGTAGTTCCGCGAGTAGGACTGTGAGGCCATCGGACGTGAGGCCACGTTCGGCACAGCGCCGTGCGAACTCCGTTATCTCTCCGTCTTCTCCTCCGGGAAATACCGACGTGACGTACGTGACGCAGAGGTCCGTGAGGGCTTCCCGCGAGACGTCGCAGGTCTCGACGAGCGTCTCGGGGACCGCCTCTGCGACCAACGATCCCGTTTCCTTCGCCTCGTCGGGCAGGAGCGCATACAGTTCGTCTCGGTTCGTATCGATGGGCATAGTCTGATCCATTAGGATTGCACGGTCCCCGTTCCGCGCCAGTTCGCCTCGGTACGGCGAGAGGGAGCAGTCGGTACGGCGGCTGGCGGTTAGCTGTACGTCCGTTCGAGATGCGAGACGATTTCGTCGCTATCGGAGAGCCAACCGCCGTCCAGTTTCGGATCGAAGAGAACCGGGACGCCGCGTTGCCCGGTCAGTTCGTGCAATTCGTCGCGGTCGGTGTGCTTATCCGGAACCAGTGTCTCGTCGTAAGGCAGATCCAGTTCGGCGAGTTTGTCGCGGACTCGCTTCGAGTACGGACAGTCGCGTCGGTCGTACAGTTCTAAATCGGTCATAGCACTTCGCCGTACACCGATACCGATATTAGTGATTCTCCGGGTGTGTAGCTCGGTTACACACCCCGGCTCGCGAACCTACTGCAACGACTATCGATCGTCTTCGTTACTTCAGCAAAATATCCTAATCTCACTACTTATTCCGGATTTAGGATTAGAATATAAAATAATAGTAGTATAACTAGAAATCCAATTATACAACTTTTACGGAGTAAATTTATATTATTATCTAATTTATCGGTTAAAAAATTGTCTTCATAATCTAAAAAGGAATAATCTATTTTCTTTTTGCCCTTATTAGTATTATAAATTCTAACTATATGTGGTAGAAAATAAAATTCCTCGCTCCCTGAAACCTTGCCGCGCTCACCGAACCTCGACACAACTACGTTTTGACGACAGCGACCTCCGGAGCGGCCAGGTCCGTCCGACAGAGCGCGTGCAGGAAGCAGGTCTGTTCCGACATATCCAGGATCTCGCGGGCCGACGACGCCGACTCGTCGGCGTCGAGAAACACGTGTGTTTCGACGGGTTCGGCTTCCCCGGGTGTCTCCCCGTTCTCCCGGGCACCGAAGGAGAAGTGGGTGTCCTGGACGATCCGGTAGGAGCCGAGTGCTTTGTTCACGATGTCGGCGTACCGACCAATCTGGGTCATAAAGCAGAAGCCCAGCCCCGCAGCAACGTACGCCATCGCGGACGGGGCTCGTCCCTGACCGCCGTGTCCCGACGGTTCGTCCGAACGGAGTTCGAACACCGTCCCGATGGGACTGAACAGTTTCACCTCGACGGTTTTGGTGCCCTCGTCGTCGAGCGTACACATTCCCCGGACGTGGAGAACGCGGTCTTGATCCGCTTCGAGACTGGAGCCGCTGCCGCTGGTGTACTTCTCTTCGGCGTCCGGTAGAGGCTCGGTCGTCCGGCCGGTTCGGTAGATGATCGGTCGGTCCTGCGCGTCAGCGTCGTAGACGAGGTCGTCGAAAACGCTCGCGGGGTCCTCTACCGACTCGTCCCCGAGGTCGTCACCGTCTTCGATCGGGACGGCCTCGCCGTTCAATCGCAGGGTGAACGCGCTGTTCAGGACGCTGGTCATCAGTCCATTGACGGGCGAGGTCCGGGTCGCCGTCTCGACGAGTTCCCGGAGCGTCGACTCCTCGGCGTCCGAATCGACTTCGACGGAGAGTTCGACGGGTAACGCGCCCCCCGTCATCGTCCCGCGAAGGGCCGACCCGTTCATCGTGTAGTAGTTGTCCTGAACCAGCGTGACGTCGTCGACGTCGATTCCGCGCTCCTCGGCCAGAGCCAACAGCTCGTTGGCGAAGGAACTCACCATCCCGGTCGTCATAAACGCCAGCGGTGCGGGTGCGACGTCGTCGCCGTCTAGATATTCGCCCTCGTCGCTGACGAGTCGCCACGTCTTCCCGGACACGGAGTCGGTAACCAGCGCCTCCTTTTGCATTCCGGATATCGAGCGCACCAGGGTGCGCTGCGCCTGTCCGAGTCGTACAGAGGGCGGATCCACTAGGGCCGAAACCGGGTCTTCGACTTCGAAACCGAGCGGGTATCCGAGTTCTTGGAGTGACGAGGTCATTGGAAACGTCTCTCACGCCGATTTGATCGGCTGAATAAATAAATGCTTGCGTCAGGTGGGCGACGAGTCGATCACGCAGGTCCGCAACGACCGGCGATCACGGAATCGTCGACCCGAACGACAGTCGCAGTTGCGACTGGCGACGCGTGCGGTCGCACGCCGCCTGGCGCTCGCAGGTGTGAGTTCGTTGACCGTGACTCCGGGGGTGCACTCTTTTGTACTGCGTCCCCGAAGCCGAAGGTATGTCCGTTCTCGCAGCGGTGGACGGCGAACAGGCCCCCGACGGCGTCGTGCGCGTCGCCGCCGACATCGCAACCCAGTACGGCGACGAACTCGTCGTCGCACACGTGATGCTCCCGGAAACCTACGAGGAGCGGAACAGCGGGCGAAACGCGACGGAATTCGGGCTTACAACGGCTGGGGAAACGGGCTACGGACCGGTAGGGTCGGAGTCGTCGTACTCCGTCGACGAGGCCCAGCGTGACGCCAAAGGAGTGGCACGGGACGTCACCGAGGAGACCCTCGACGACGTCCCCGAGACTGTGACACACGTCGGACGCGTGGGAGAACCGGTGACGGAAGTCCTCGATCTGGCCGAAGAGCACCAACCGCGGTATCTCGTGATCGGCGGGCGGCGACGCACGCCCGTCGGAAAGGCGGTGTTCGGAAGTAGCACGCAGTCGTTCCTGCTCAACGCTTCGCTGCCGGTCGTGACGGTACTCCCGGAAGAGGATCGAAATCCGAACCGGGATGCCTGACAAACGCTTTTTAGGACGTGAGTGCTCTGTCGACCTATGACGGAGCAAACCGGTCCCCGACAGGTTCAGTCGGTTTCCCGGGCCTGCGAGATTCTGGCCTATCTCAAGGAGAACGGGGCGTGTCACCTGACTCGTATCGCCGAGGACCTCGATCAGACGCCGGGGACGGTGCACACGTATCTCTCGACACTCCGCACCGCCGGGTTCGTTCAGAAGGAGCAACAAAAGTACAACCTCGGCCTCGCGTTCGTCCCGTACAGCAAACGGATCAAAGGCCAAACTCCTCTCTACAAAGCCGGGAAAAACGAAACCGATCGGCTCGCCCACAAGTACGACGCCGTCTCGCATCTGACGAAGGAGTTCGACGGGCAGATCGTCACGCTCCACGAGATCTCCGGGGAGGAGGCAGTCGGAAAGAAGCTTCACACGGAAAAACAGGAACGGCCTTGGTTCCGTATTCACTGCACGGCGGCCGGGAAAGCGATCCTCGCTCATCTGCCTGAAGAGCGGGTCAACTCCATCCTGACGCAACGAGACCTCCCCGCGTACACGTCCCACACGATCACGGACCCCGAGGAACTTCTCGAAGATCTTCAAGCGATCAGAGACCGCGGGTACTCTGTCAACGACCAGGAGTCGATGTACGGGAACCGAGGTTTTGCGGCCCCGATACTGCTCGATTCCGGAACCCTCGTCGGAGCGATCAGTATCTCAGGACCCGCCAACAGCTGGAAGGACGAACTGTTCACAGACGAACTCCCCGAGGCCGTTATGCGCTCGGCTAACAACATCGAGATCAACCTCTCGACCGAGTCCAGAAACCGTACCGGCGGGCAGTTCACCGGCTGAAATCCGGAGCATATCCGACGTCCTCACACGACTGACGACCTTGTGATCTCGGCGAATCCAGACGAAGCGTGGTAAACCATCCGTAACCCCGTATTTTATTTATTATACTGTTGTGGGACTCAGTATGTCGTGCGTCAACAGCTATCTATCGGCGGTGGTCCCGTCAGGCGACCCCTCGCCTCGATACAGGTGCCACCACCGGTGTCGGGTCCCAGACGGTATCGAAGAGGTACGACCGCGGTTCCCGCGTAGGGCGTCCATCCGAGTATGAGCACGAGACAAGCCCCAGACACCGAAACGGCGATTTCGGCGAAGAGTCTCGGAAAGGTGTACCGAGGCGAGCATCAGAGCGTCACAGCGCTCAAAGAGCTATCATTTTCGGTGTCAAGGGGAGAGTTTTTTAGCGTCGTCGGACCGTCCGGGTGCGGGAAATCGACGCTGCTCAGGATCATCGCCCGTCTCATCGACGCGACGACCGGGGACTTCGAGGTCAACAGTCGAGAGGGGAGCCGTCCGGAGAACTCGGTCGTGTTCCAAGAACACGCGCTTTTTCCGTGGCGGACCGTCCAGAAGAACGTCGAGTTCGGTCTGGAAATGCGGGGGGTCCCGAAGCAGGAACGGAGTTCCACCGCGCGGGACTACCTCAGGAAAGTCGGCCTCGAGGGGTTCGAGGACCTGTATCCACACCAGCTATCCGGTGGAATGCAACAGCGCGTCAACATCTCTCGTGCCTTCGCGAACGACCCGGAGGTACTGCTTATGGACGAACCGCTCGGTGCCCTCGACGCCCAGACGCGACACGTCCTCCAGGAGGAGCTGCTTCGAATCTGGAACGAAGAGGACAAGACGATCATTTACATCACGCACAGCCTGGAGGAGGCGATTCTGATGAGCGACCGGATCGGGCTTATGACGTCGCGGCCGGGGACGTTGAAGGACGTCTACGAAGTGGATATCCCCCGCCCCCGGACCAACAAGACCCGGAACCGGAGCGATTTCAACGAACTGTATTCGGAACTCTGGGACAGCCTCGAAGACGAAGTACAGGCCAGTATGGAACTCAGGCGGGCAGAATCACAATGAGCGTCGAACACGAAACCGACGACGAGCAGCTCGACAGCAGCGTAGACGCTCGGGGGTCGTCGATCCTCTCGCGACTCCCCCTCACCGAAGAACAGTTGATTTCACTGGGTTCGCCAGTGATGTTCGTGATCCTCTGGGAAGCGACCGTCCAATTCGGATTCCTGCCCGAGGCGTGGTTTCCGGCACCGTCTTCGATCTTCGGCACGCTAATCGAACTGATTCGGAACGGCACACTCGTGGAGAATACGGCCATTACGCTTCGACGACTCCTCGGCGCGTTCCTGCTCGCGGCGGTTCCCGGAATCGTCCTGGGTCTCATAATGGGATTGAACGCGACCTTCAGAGCGATTATGGACCCGCTCGTGTCGATGCTGTATCCGATTCCGAAAATCGCGCTACTACCGCTTATCATCATCATCTTCGGATTCGGCGACCGGAGTATCATCGTCACGGCCAGCATCACCTCGTTCTTCATCATTCTACTCAACACGATGGCGGGCGTGCTCGAAATCGACGACGTGTTGCTCGAAGCGGCGGAGAATTTCCACGCGAGGGGGTTCCAGAAGTTCTACAAAGTGGTCCTCCCGGGCGCGATGCCGCTGATATTCACCGGGCTTCGGCTGGGGTTGGGCCTGGCACTCATCGTGACGATCGCAGCCGAGTTCATCGCCAGCGAATCGGGGCTGGGATACTTCATCCTCAACTCCTGGCAGATCCTCCGCGTCGAGTATATGTTCGCCGGGTTCATCGTCATCGGGGTGATCGGCTCCCTTCTGACGTTGGGGGTCGAGAAACTGGGCGACCACCTGATGCCGTGGCGTGAGACGGATACGATCAGATAACCCTACCGCCGTTCCCAGTAGTCGGGCGATACTGAAAACACCCGGCTCTCGCGCTGCCGTTTCGGGCTGGGACAAACGACAGTCGTCGCCGCAGCGGCAGCTCTCGTACCGCGTCAGTACGTCCGGTCGGCGTACTCTTCGGCGGAGAGCACCCGCTCGTCGGTCGACGCTTCCCCGACATCGAGTTCGATCATCCACCCGTCACCGTACGGGTCGGTGTTGACGAGTTCGGGCTTCGATTCGAGAGTGTCGTTGACGGCCGTGACCGTTCCGGCCACCGGGACGTACAGTTCCGAGAGCGCCTTGATACTCTCTATCACGCCGAACTGCTCGTTCTGCTCGAACGTCGATCCGATCTCGGGAAGTTCGACGAAGACGACGTCACCGAGTTCGTCCTGCGCGAAATCGGTAATCCCGATACGGGCCGTTCCCTCGTCTATTCGCGCCCACTCGTGGGTCTCCAAGTACTGGAGGCTCTCTGGAGTCTCGAACGACATTGCGTTTCCCCGTATGCGTAACTGTATTATAAATCCGTAGGGACACGCTCGTTGCGCCGCTTCAGACTGATTACCCTCACTTTTTACTGCCGAGCGCCACTCGCCGATCGCCGTCCGCTTCAGTCAAGAGGCGAAGCTCAGAGCTGTTCGATGCCGTACTCCTGCGTCAGGTCCGTCCGACAGACCGAGTGTAAAAAACACGTCTGTTCCGACATATCCAGCGTTTCTCGGACGACGTCCTCGTGTTCGTCGGCGTCGATGAAGACCTGGGTCTCGATCGGCTTCGCCGCACCCGATTCCGTAGTCTCCGGATCGCTGGAGCTGAGGTGGCTGTCCTGACAGATCCGGTAGTCGGAGAGGTCTGCGTTCATCGCTTCGGCGTACCGACCGATCTGCGTCATAAAGCAGAAGCCGAGTCCCGCAGCGAGGTAGGTAGTCGCGGGAGGTGCTCGCGTTGGGCCCCCGTGTTCGTCCGGTTCGTCCGACGCGAATTCGAAGACGGTTCCCCGGGGACTGAACAGTTCCTGGCGGACCTCTTTGATCCCGTCACTACGCTTAGTGCAGGTGACACGGACGTGTATGATCCGGTCCTGCTCGTCGGCGAAGCCGGCCGCGTCCTTCTCCGTGTACCGCTCGCTCCCCTCCGGGAGGGGTTCCGTCATCCGACCCGTGTGGCGGATGATCGGTGCCTCCTGTTCGTGATGTGGCCGCTCCAACTTCGCGAACGTCGCTTTGGGGTCGTCATCCGGAGAGCCGTCCAGTTCGGCGACGCCGTCCGGTTCGATCTCTCGCCCGTTGTGCGACAGCGAGAACACACTGTCCCTCTCGCCCGTCAGGAGGCCGTGCGCCGGCGTCGACGTGATCGCCGCCTCGACCAGTTCGCGGACCGTCCCCTCGTCCGCGTCGGCCTGGAGCGAGACATCCAGCGACGGTTTGAGAGCGTTTCCGGTCATCGTCCCGCGGAGCAACGAGCCTTGGAGTCCATAGCGGTTGTCCAACACCAGTTCGACGTCGTCGATGTCGATCCCCCGCTCATCGGCGAGAGCGTGGAGTCGGTGCATATACGAACTAACCATCCCGGTGGCAAAGTGAGCCAACGGGGGCGGTGCCACGTCCGCCCCTCCGAGATACGGGCCCTCGTCGCTGGCGAGACGCCAGACGGTACTCGTTCGACTGTTGGAGACGATCGCCTCCTTTTGCATCTCGGAGAGACTCTGTACGTACGTCCGTTGGGATTCTGCGAGTTCGAGGGGCGGTGGAGAAAGTTCGACCGCGTCGGAGGATTCGACCTCGAAACAGGGGGGCGTGTCCATCGCTGCGAGTGGTGACGTCATAGCTGGTGAGCCTCTGCGTGTCGGCAACACGTTCCCTTCAAAAATACTTTTTCCTTGGTCTTATATACCTGAACTGCCGCGACCGCCGCGGTCCGGAACGACGGACATCGAGGTCGACGGTTCCGCGTGGAACCGCGCGACTGAGGGCGTTCCCGGCGATTTTCAGGCGGAGACACTCCGGCGAGCAGTTCAGCACTGCAGGGTGGTCGTCGGGAATCGTCTCTTCGACGAGACGGCGTACGTCGCTAGTTTGTATTTAACAAAAAATTGGGTAGAGACGCGAACGTACTAACAGACGTACAAATGTGAGGACTGAGCGTTGCCGTGCGTACGCGCCGATTGCGAACGATGGCCTCTGCTCTATTCCACGTGAAAACGCGGCGCTCCTACCCGAGTGGCGGGCCCAGAGAGACGACAGACGGTTGTCGTGCGGCCGCGACACTCGTCCACTAGTTCGACAGCGATCAAAAACGTCTGGTTTGTAAATAACAAAATGTGATCCAGCGGTCGGAGGCTTCGAGAGCAGGACTCGAGGAACGAGACCGCCGACTTCGCCCACGGGCACACAAGTTTTATATATCATAGATTAACATTAGGATACAGTACTATGAGCAGCGATAGTCACAGTGAAACCATCCGGCGGCGTCGCTTTCTCAAACTCGGGGTCGCCGTCTCGACCCCACTGTTGGCGGGATGTGCAGGGGGGGCCGACGATTCCGGGACCGAGACTGCGACCGACACCGAATCGAGCGGAGACGAGGGCGGCGGTGGGACGACGAGCGGCGGAACGACGACGATGCAACAGGCCACGGAGGTGACGATCGGATACATCCCGTCGATGGCCCACGCGCCGTTGCAGAAACCGAGCTACGCCGGTGGATTCGAGGAAGCCGGGATCGAACCGACATACCAAGCGGTCGCGGGGAGTTCGAGACTGTTCAGTTTCCTCGCTGCGGGGGACCTGGACGTCGCCGGTGCGGCTGTCGGGGCCGCCGCGCACAATTCCCTCAACCGAGATCTTCCGGTCGAGGTCGTCGCACCGCTACACTCGTATCCACCCGACCCCGAGGCCGCCGGACCGGATCCGCTGCTGGTGAGCGCGGCGTCGGGTATCACGGAGATCAGCGAACTCAAGGGCGAAACGATTGGCGTGAACACGCAGGGCTCGGCGATCCAGTGGGCCAACCATGCGGCACTCCAGACGGCGGGGCTCTCGATAGAGGACGTCAATCAGCGGACGATGCCGTTCCCCGATATGATCCCGGCGATGCAGAACGGATCGATCGTCGGCGGCGTGATCCCCGAACCGCTCGCGACCGTCGCGAGCCAACGTATCGAAGTGAATCGACTCGCGGGGAACATCTTGCCGGGGGCGCTCCTCACCGCGACAAGTTACAACACGGACTGGGCGGAATCGAACCCAGAGGCCGCCGACGCGTTTATGACTGAATACCTGCGGGGCGCTCGCGCCATTCAGGGACGCTGGACCGCCGAAGAGAACCTCCAAATGATCGCCGATTACATGGACGTTCCGACAGACCTGATCGAGTCCGCCGGGAAGCCGTACATCGATCCGAATCTGGAAATCGATCGGGAGTCACTCGCAGACATCGAATCGTTCCTGATGGACCGAGGCCAACTCGACTACGACGCTCCGCTGGAGTACGAGCAGAAGGTCAACGATAGCTATCGGCAGCACGCGCTGGAAACACTCGGCGAAGTCTGAGTACGATGCCCGATCCGGAAAAACTATATAGATTTTGTATCCTCAGAACCGATCGTATAATCGTGTTTTAGCGGCTAAAAAGGATAAATCAGGGTCCTTGGTGCTCTCAATCTCGTTTTAGAACCTAACTATATATTATCTGGTCCGTAAGAACAGTACGCGAAATCGACGACGGATCCGCCGACCTTACGGACCGAAGTGACGCGAACGTTACCCGGTTACCGAGCGGTTCGCTAACGATTAACAGGGTAGAACCGCTACTATCGATGATGGAGACGAATTCTACGCGGTCGGCGGAGCAGTCGGCGGCAGCGGCCGAGGAGATCACAGAGGAAGAGGCCTTCGACCGACTGATCCGCGAAGAACGGCAGGTCCTCGTGGACTTCTACGCGGACTGGTGCGGTCCCTGTCAGTTGATGGCCGAAACGGTGGAGGAACTCGCAGCGGAGTGCGACGCGGCGGTCGTCAAAATCGACACCGAGACGCTTCCGCAGGTGGCCCATCAGTACGGCGTGCAGTCGATACCGACGTTTCTCGTTCTCGACGACGGCGACGTCGTAGACCGACTGGTGGGGGTGCAGAACAAGGAGGCCTTGGCGCGACTCGTCGAATGACTGTCGAGAGGTGCACCCACGTCGAGGGCGGCGCTCGGACGAGAGTGGCTGGGCCTTCGGACAGAACCCACTGAGGAGGTGACCGCTCGCTCACTTGAGGATTTTAGCGGTTGCAGCGACATCGTACGAACACGATGTCGAAAGTCCCAGCCGCTAGATCGGGTGACCCGCCAGAGAGATGAGCCCGGAGACGCCCTCTGGCCGGCTCCATAGCGTCCTCGAACTCGGAGCGAACCTTCGGGGCGCGTTCGCCGACCTGCTCTCACAGGAGTTTTCCTACTCGACGGGGCACGCCGCCGCGATCCTGAGCGGGTGCCTGTTCGCGCCGTCGCTTCTGACCTTCTGGTTCGTCAACGGGCTCCTCGATTTCTCGACCGCCGTCGCTATCGGTGCAGTGGCCACCCCGGCCGGACTGCAGGTGCGATTGCTCGCGTACGTTCTCCTCGTACCGACGTTCCTGATCGCGAGGGCCGTCGTCCACCTGCTTCACCCGGTTCACCGGGCGCAAGTCCTGGACGGGTCGTGCCCGAACACGCAACTTCTCAGCCTCGACTGGGTCAGTATGGGCATCCTCGCGACGGGGCTTCCCCTGGCGCTACAGAACTTCGGACCCTGGATCGGGATGAACGCGGTGTTCGTGTTCGGCGTGTTCGTCCTTCCGCGTGCGCTTCCCGACCGTAGAGCGGAAGGCGTCAAGCTCGTCGCCCTCGTCCTCGGTGGACTCGTCTTCCTGTACGCGAACTACGGTGCGACACTGACCGGGGTGCCGCACCCGTCGACGATCCTCGGCCCGGTCGCGACGTTTTCGCTCGGGGACGCCACGACGGAGCGGCTGTTCCGGTTCGCCAACAGCGTCGTCTTCGGTCCCTTGGTGATCGGACTGTTCGGGATCGCGATGAACCACCTCCTGACGAGACCGGAACTCGCCGAGATCCCGGTCGTTCGGCACACCCTGCCACGGCGTGATCCCGACGCGGTCGTCCTGACGAGTGCGGTGTTCGGGACCGCGTTCTACCTCGTCGTCGTCGCGGTCGTGACCGGGACTCTGGTGGTGGTTCCGTAGCTGTCGCGATCGGTCGACTCCGAGTACTCGCCGATCCGCCGCCCTGTCGTCGGTCGGTCACACGGACCCGCCTCCGGGTTTTATTGCGTTCCCAGTAGACGAGGCACCGATGGCTGACCAGTACGAGATGATCGAGGTCGAGGCGGCTGAACTGGAGCTCTCGGAGAAGTCCGGGACGCGGAATATCGACCTGGGTGAGGCCCTAGGGTGCGAGAAGATGCGACCCAGAATGTGGTTCGTCGAGCCGGGACACGACCGCAAGCGGTATCATTCCCACGAGGAGCAAGAGGAGTTCTACTACGTGCTCTCGGGACCGGGCCGAATGCGGATCGCCGGCGAGACGCACACGATACCGGAGGGGACTGCGGTTAGGATCTCGCCGGAAACGCCTCGAAAGACGTTCAACGACACCGACCGCGAACACGTCTGGTTGGTCGTCGGGGCCCCCGCCGTCGAGGACCCGGGAATCGTCCACGAGGAGTGAGCCTCTCGTCGATCGACGGTCGGCGGGTCTTGCTGCGCGGTGTGGGGTCGACGGGGAACCGCGACCCTTCTCCGAGTCGTGCGCTCGGCGCCGACGTCCGCGAACGGCGACTCGATGCTCGAATCGGATCCGGACGGTCTCGAGTGCGGAGAGTCGTGAGATACGATACCATAGTACTATCGCACTCGGGCGTTCGTCACGCATCGCTGGGGCGCGTATATACCAATCGCGACCGTATCGCGTAGGTATGATCGTTCTTGATGCGGTCTTTCCGATCGATCCCCAGAAACGCGAGGAAGCGATAGAGCTGTTCGGAGCGGTCGCCGAAGCGTCACGGGCCGAAGACGGGGTACTCGAGTACCGCGTCGCGGCGGGCATCGACGACGAGAACCGGTTCCAGTTCTTCGAGCGCTACGAGGACGACGCGGCCTTCGCCGCTCACGGAGAGTCCGAACACGTCGAGCGGCTCGGAGCGGAGCTTCCGGACCTGCTGGCGGGCGAACCCGAGGTCACTCGATTCGACGTCGACTCGGCGTCGGCTGTCGAACTGTAACTCGGCTACCCGGCGGTTACCGACAGTTTTTGTCACTCCTCGCCATCGGGGAGGACACCCAGAATGGAGTCGCGGAAACGTCGGGTGCTGGCGGTGATCGCAGCGGCCGAACTACTGGCGATGTCGCTCTGGTTCAGCGCGACGGCCGCCGCTCCCGAGTTGGCCGGCGAGTGGGGGCTGACGGCCGCCGAGACGGCCTGGCTCACGATCGCCGTGCAGTTGGGATTCGTCGCGGGTGCGCTCGTCTCGTCGGTTCTGACGTTGTCTGACGTGGTGCCGCCTCGGTACCTCTTCGCGGGTTCGGCCGTCGGCGGTGCGGCCTGCACGGCGGCGATCGCGGGATTCGTCGACACGGCGATGCCGGCCATCGTACTGCGGTTCCTGACGGGGGTGACGCTCGCCGGCGTCTACCCCCCGGGAATGAAGATACTGACCGGCTGGTTCAGAGACGGACGTGGGTTCGCGATCGGCGTGTTAGTGGGGGCACTGACCGTCGGATCGGCGCTCCCGCACCTCCTCCGGGCGCTCGGCGGCGTCGGCAGTCCGAGAGTCGTCCTGTACGGCGCTGCCCTGTTGGCGACAGTGGGTGGATTGTTGGCGCTGTTGGTGGAACCGGGACCGTATCAGGCACCGACCGCACCGTTCGATCCCGGTGCGATCGGCCGGATGCTGCGGGACCGCGGAACGATGCTCGCGAACGGGGGGTACTTCGGGCATATGTGGGAGCTCTATGCGGTCTGGACGTGGATCCCCGCGTATCTCGTCGCGAGCATCGCCGCCAACGGCGGGAGCGGTGCGTCCTCCGGAGTGGCGTCACTGTTGGCGTTCAGTGCCATCGCAGTCGGCGGCGTCGGTGCCGTGTCCGCGGGGGTGGCCGCCGATCGGTTCGGACGAACGACCGTGACCATCGTGAGTATGGGTATCAGCGGCGTCGCCTGCGTCGCCGCGGGGCTGCTGTTCGGCTCCTCGCTGTATCTCCTTGCCCCGTTCGTGCTGATCTGGGGGGTCGCCATCGTCGCCGACTCGGCGCAGTTCTCCGCGGCGGTGTCGGAACTGGCGGAGGAGTCCTACGTCGGGACGGCGCTCACGCTGCAGACCGCGATCGGGTTTCTGCTCACCACGATATCCATCCAACTGATCCCGGTAGTCGTCGACGCCGTCGGCTGGCGGTGGGCGTTCGCTCCCCTGGCGATCGGCCCCGCGATCGGGACGCTCTCGATGCTCCGCCTCAGGGGCCTTCCCGACGCCTCGAAGTTAGCAGGCGGCCGCAAGTGACTGCTGTCCCAACGAGCTTCGGACTGACGGGTCGCTCGTCGGGACCGACGGTCCGGTCAGTCGGGCGTCATCGGTACGGGATTCGAGAGGCGGGGCGCGGCTTGTCGCCCGTCTCGGGAGGTCCGATGCGACGGAGGTTGGACTCAGGTGCTGGGCGACCCGTCCGGCACACGGAACCCCGACCGGAACCCTGACGCCACGGCGCGGCCCGGTCGCCGATCGGAGGTGAGGTGTTCGACGGGCCCATTGGGGTGCCGCTATCGCCCCGAAGGTGCGAGACGGTCACACGCACCCGGCACCTTCATTATGTCACTGAATGATAATTCTTGGATGGTCGAACCCGAAGCCGATTTCACCGTCCCCAGCGACAAAGACGCGATCACGAGCACGCCGGCGGGACAGAGCCAGCACGTTCTCGTGACGGCGAACCGCTACGCGGACAACCCCCGGTACCCGTATCGCGGCGCTATCGTCGAGGAGACCTCGGCGTTTCGGTCCGACGTCGAGCTGTTCTACGACCTTCATTCGATGGTCTGGGACGCCGACCTCCGGGAGACGCACGACATCCGCAACGACGCGGTCGAAAGCAGCCTCGAATGGGCGTCGGCGGCCGTCCCCGAACTGCGGCTCCGCAACGAGTTCGAGTTCGGCGACGGGACGAGCGGGAGCCTCGAACAGCACATCGTCGCGAGTTCGAACCAGTGTTCGCTGCTCGTTCGCAACCGCGCGAGCTTCGACTCCGCCCACGAACGCACGCTCTTCACCGTGTTCAATCTCGGTATCAAGGGCCACAGTCACGAGGACCCGAACGCGGTACAGGCCGCCCACGTCGTCCACGCCGAGGACTGCGACGTTCTGACCGCGACCGACGGTAACCGCCACGTGGCGTTCGCACAGGCGTACGACGGGTCGCGGCGGTTCGACGGGCACCGAGTCGGACACAGCGGCCGTCAGTCCGGCCCCGAGCGCAGCGCCTGGGCGGACATCTACGGGGAGAACGACGGTTGGATCGACGAGACGGAGAGCGGAAGCGGAAACCTCGACGCCGGGTTCGGCCTGTTCGTCGACGACGAGGAGTCCGTCGAGTGGCTGACGGCGGTCGGCTTCGCGACCGAAAGCGAGGAGAAGGCGATAGAACACGCCCGCAACGCGTTGGATGCGGGGTACGAGTCCGAACGCGAGGCGTTCGATCGCGCGTGGCGGGACTGGCACCGGAATGTGCGAGGGGAGCCGACCGGCGAGGCGGTCGTCGACGACCTGTACGAGCGCTCGCTGACCAGTCTGAAGTGCGCCGAGGACCACTGCGAAGCGATGATCGCGGGCGCGTTCAAGCCGACCGATATGACGTACAAGTTCATCTGGCCCCGCGATCAAGTCATCATCGTGCAGGCGCTGGCCGCCGCCGGGGCGTTCGACGAGGCTCGACAGGCTCTGGAGTGGCTCGACCGCGTCCAGATCACCGACGGAGACGAGGAGACGCACGACGACCGCGGCATCGACCGCCGCGGGACGTGGTGGCAGAACTACTACACGACAGGCGAACCGCACTGGCGGGCCCTCCAGTTGGACCAGGTCGGGGGACCGATCTACGCCCACTGGCTCCTCTGGCGGGAGACGGGCGACGACGACGCGCTCGAAGAACACTACGAGATGAGCGAGCGGGCGGCGACGTTCCTCCTGGAGTGGGACAACGGCGACGGGTTCCCCCGGAAGCACCAGGACCCCTGGGAGGAGGTGTGGGGCCACTCGACGGAGGGGAGCGCCTCGGCGATCGCCGGACTCCGCTGTATGGCCGAGATGGCCGAGGAGACCGGCGACGAGGAGTTCGCGGCCGAGTGCCGGGAGTGCGCCGCCGACTGGGCGGACAACTTCGAAACCTACTGCTTCCGGACGAACACGCCGTACGGCGACCACTACGTCACCGCGGCCGATCCCGAGTACGGCGAGCCCGCGCCGGACCAGCGACCGGACGCCGCGGCGTTTATGGCCTACTGGCCGTGGAACGTCCTCGACGCCGATGACGAGGGGCTCGTCTCGACCGTCGAACTCGCCGACGACCCGGCCTGGCGGGCGGACGACACCCCCTGCGTCGGGCGATACCCCGGAGACGTGTACACGCCCAGCGGGACAGCGGAGGACGGCGGATGGCCGCTCTGCGAGGCGTACGTCGACGTCGTCCGGTGGCAGTCCGGCGTCGATCCGGACGCGGTGGCCGACTACGTCACAGAGCACGCCGGCGAGTGGACGACCTCGGCGGGGCTCCTCCCCGAGCGGGTCGACGCCGACGGCACCGTGAGCTGGAACTCGAACCTCCAGTGGAGTCAGGCGATGTACGTCCTGCTCGTCGAGAGCCACCTGCGCGGGGAGCCGTACGGACTCGCCCCGGGAGAGTGACCGTCGGTGCGTAGCGGCGAGTGGCGGTTACCGCGGCGTTAGCGGGAATTCAATACGACGGAGGTACTTCACACGACCAGAGAATGCTCGAACTATACCGGCTTCGGGGGTGTCCGTACTGCGAGAAAGTCGAACGGAAGCTCGACGAGCTCGGACTCGATTACGAGCGACACGACGTGCCCTCGTTCCGGTTCCTCCGATCGGAGGTGAAGGAAGTGAGCGGGCAGTCGGGGGTGCCGGTTCTCGTCGACACGGAGAACGGCGTCGACGGGATGGCAGAGAGCGACGACATCGTGGCGTATCTCGAACGCACCTACGGGTGATTCCAGCCGCGGTCCGGCAGTCGCTGCGACGCTGGGAGATCGGAGTGACGCCCGCGATGGTCGCCTCGACGTTCCCCTGGTTCGGCGTCGTCGGGGCGGCGTACGCGACCCAGCAGGCGGTCGCCCTGCCGAGGCTTCTCGACCTGCTGTTTCGGTCGCCGGCGGCGTATCTCACAGTCGGTTCCGTCGTGGTACTTCTGTGGTTCACCGTCGAGCGAGTTCGACCGGGGGCACAGGCCCCCGTCACGATCGTGGGCGGGGTCGCGCTCCTCGCGATCGGTGCGCTCGCCCTCGCGCTCGACCTGTTCTCTCGCGGCAGCGAGGTCCTGCTGTGGAACGGCGTCGCGGTCGCATTCGCGCTCGGAGCGACCGCAGTCGTGTGGGGGATCTACCGGTGGAGAGACTCGGACGCCGTCTGGGTGGGACTCGGGAGCGGCGTCCTCTTCGCACACGTGCTCGACGCGGCCACGACCGGCGTCGGATTGGCGGCACTCGGGACCGTCGAACGGAATCCGATCGCCGCGTCGATCATCGCGATCGGTGACACGGCGGCGCTCGCCCACTCGGGGATCGCCGTGTTCCTCGTCGTAAAAATCGCCGTGGCCCTCGCGGCGGTCTCGATACTCGCTGGATCGGCCGAGTCCGGGCGCGAAGAGGCCGCGATACTCGTCGTCGCCGGCGGCGTCGGGTTGGCTCCCGCCGTTCACAACCTCGTCCTGTTTTCGCTCACCGTGTCGTGACCTGCGACGTCGTTGCCTCCGACGACTCTCTGACCGGATCGGACACCGATCGACGCCGATCGATCGTGCGCATACGGTCAGACAGAAGTCCGTGGCTACAATAGTTCTCTCCGGCAGTGTCAGGTGGTTTCCGACGACACCGTCAGGCCGGTGAACTCGAATCGCGTCCCGCCGTCGTCGCTGTCGGTGACGGCGACGTCCCACCCGTGGCCGTCGGCGATCTGTTCGACGATCGCCAGTCCGAACCCGGTACCGCTCTCCTCGGAGGTGTATCCCCACTCGAACAGTCGCTCGGTCTGCTCGGTCCCGATACCCGGACCGTCGTCGGCGACGTAGAATCCGACCGCGTCCGGCGATTCGATGGGTTCGACGGTGAGATTCACGCCGGACTCGCAGTGCTGGACCGCGTTCCGAAAGAGGTTCTCCAGCAACTCCTGCAGGCGGGACGGGTCCGCCGAGAAGGTGAGCGTCGTCTCACAGTGAAGCGTCGCCTCCCCGGCCGAGACGGACCGCCACGCGCGACGGCTCACGTCCTCCAGCGCGACCGGCTCCTGTGCGCCGACAGCGTCGCCCTCCCGCACCAACGCCAGTAGTTCGTCGACGAGTTCGTCCATCCGATCGACGGCGTCCTGCGCCGCCTCGAAGTGCTTCGGATCACCCGTTTCGCGTGCGAGGTCGAGGTGGCCGTCGACGACAGAGATCGGGTTCCGGAGGTCGTGTGAGAGCACCTGCGCGAACTGTTCGAGTCTGTCGATCTTCTCTTCGAGTTGCCGCCGGTGTTCCACTCGCTCGGAGACGTCCCGAAGGATGGCGACCATCCGCGTCGGCGACCCCCCGTCGTCGAGCACCGCGCCCGAGATCTCGGTGGGGACCCGCTCGCCGTCCCTGGTGAGACACGACAGGTCGTCCGTCCACCCCGACCCGGACTCTCTGACCTCCGAGATGAACTGGTCACGGACGCGGTCGATGTCGTCCGGATGGATGGCCGCGGGATCCATCCCCAGAAGCGTCTCCTCGGCGTATCCCAGCAACTCACACGACGCGGGATTGACTTCCACGATCTCCTCGGCGGCGAAATCGACGATCATAATCGCATCGTTACTGTGCCGGAAGAGCTTCCGGTATCGCTCCCCGAGAGCGGTGTTCGACCGATCGGCGGAGGGCGTTGCCGACCCGGAGCGATCGTTATCTCGTGGCATTTTGGGGTCCGTTTCCGTGGATCATCGGCAGTCTGGGATGCGCGACTTCACCGGCTAATTAGATATACTTTGTTGCCCGGAGAGACGGAGACGGGGTCGGAATCGGCTTCGGCGGTCTGGGGGGAGGTGACGCCGGTTGCCGATCCCATCGGGATGTGGTCCCTGACGCATATAATTTCGCGGCAACCACGGGGTAACGAAGTGACCGGGACGTAACCGTGGTGCCGGGGGAGTCGGGGTGTCGATCCGGCACGCGGGTAACACCGCTCACGGGGTAACCAAGCGGTTACCGCACAATTAGGTGCGTCGGCACGAATCGAGCGGGCATATGGGTTCAGAGACCTCGGAGAACGGATCGGACGCGACCGTCAGCTGGTACAAGGCGCTCTCCCCTGACGAGCTGCCGGAAGGCCGAGTGAAAGCGGTCAGCTGCGGCGGGGAGACCGTCGCGGTGACCCACTACGACGGCGAGTACGCCGCGCTCGACAACGACTGCCCGCACCAGGGGGGCCCGCTGGGAGAGGGATCGATCGAGGCCGGGTGTCTCCGCTGTCCCTGGCACGGCTGGGACTTCGACCCGCTCACGGGGGAGACGCCCGGCCCGCACGACGACCGCGTCGGGACGTACCCGGTCGAGGAGCGGGAGGACGGCATCTACGTCGGATTCCCGCAAGAAGACCCCCACGAGCGAACGGTTTCGGACGTGATCGCCGAGACGCTCGTCAACTGGGGCGTCAGACACGTCTGGGGCATCGTCGGGCACTCGAACCTCGGCCTCGCCGACGCGCTGCGTCGAGAGGCCGACCGGGGGACCCTCTCGTACTACGGCGTCCGTCACGAGGGGGCGGGAGCGTTCGCCGCGTCCGCCTACGGGAAACTCACCGGTCGCCCCGCCGCCTGTTTCTCCATCGCCGGCCCCGGCGCGACGAATATGCTCACGGGGCTGTGGGACGCGAACGTCGACCGATCGCCGACGATCGCGCTCACCGGCCAGGTGGACTCGCAGGTGCTCGGTACCGGGAACTTCCAGGAAGTCGACCTCGAGGCCGCCTACGGCGACGTGGCCGAGTTCGAGGCGACCGTCCTGCCGGACAGCCGACACGCCGAACTCGCGACGCGGGCGGCGAAGACGGCGATCCTCGAACGGGGCGTCTCCCACCTGATCTTCCCCGACGAGATCCAGACGCAACCGGCGGCGGGCGTCGACGCCGGCGACCCAGAGGGGCGGATCACCGACCGGGACATCAGTCCCCCCGAAGACGCCCTCTCGGACGCGGTCGAACTGCTGGAGACCGCAGAGCGGCCGGTCATCGTCGTGGGGCACGGGGCCCGCTTCGAGATGGACGGGATCGTCGAACTCGCCGAGCGGTTCGACTGTCCGATACTGACGACGTTCAAGGCGAAGGGCCAGGTTCCAGATTCCCACCCCCTCGCCGCCGGGGTCCTCGGGCGGAGCGGGACGCCGATCGCGAGTCACTTCATGAACGAGTCGGACCTATTGGCGGTCTTCGGCGCGAGCTTCTCGAATCACACCGGCATCGCGGAGTACAAGCCGATCATCCACGTCGACTACGACGCGATGACGCTCGGGAAGTTTCACAGCGTCGACGTCCCGGTGTGGGGCGAGATCGGCGTCACCGTCGGTGAGCTCCGGGAGCGACTCGGCGACGACCTCGCCGCCGAGAGCCAGCGCGAGGAACTCGCAGAGCGGTGGGAAATCTGGCGCGAGGAGAAGGCGACGCGCCGGGGGGAACCGCCCGAGAGAGGCGTCAACTACGCCACCGTTTTCGACGCGATGAGTCGGGTCGTCCCCGACGACGCCATCATCCCCGTCGACGTGGGGAACAACACCTACGCGTTCGGTCGGTACTTCGAACCGGCGGGGCAGGCGGTGTTGATGTCCGGTTACCTCGGCTCGATCGGGTTCGCGTTCCCGGCGGCGCTGGGCGCGTGGGCGGCGACGCGAGAACCCGAGTCGCGCTTCTCCGGTCGGCCCGTGGTCTCCGTCTCCAGCGACGGCGGGTTCGGCCAGTACCTGAGCGAGTTCACGACGGCGGTGAAGTACGAGATGGACCTCACGCACGTCTTGCTCAACGACGACGAACTCGGGAAGATCAGCAAGGAGCAGCGCACGGGCGGGTGGGACGTCTGGCAGACCGACCTCGTCAACCCGGACTTCGCGGCCTTCGCGGAGAACTGCGGCGGTCACGGTGTCCGCGTCAAGAACGAAGACGACCTCGAAGCCGCGCTGGAAGAGGCGATCGCGTACGACGGCCCGGCGCTCGTCGAGATCCTCACCGACTCGGACCCAGTGTGAGGGTCGCTCACGGCACCGTCTCCCGGTGTTGCAAAGGGATTACACGGCCGCCGCGTTACTTTATGAGTCCGGCGCGGTTGGTCTCGCGTGACCGGGACGCCGCCGACTCGGGACGCGGTCGCCGCACCCGTTCGTACTGCGGCGGCATTCCGGTGCGATCCGACGCTGACGCAGGACAATTATGACACGCGATCCATCCGATACCGATCAGGACCGACTGCGGGCGAACCGACGAGCAGTAGCCGACCAGCGCTGGCGGGCGCCAACGCGGAGGGGACGATGAGCCGGCCGGCCGCAGACGATCCCCGACGCGTCGCGACGTGGAGCGAGCTGGCCGACCGGGAACCGACACACGCGCGGGTCGAGGGCGTCGACCTCGTCGTCATCCGGTACGACGGGGAGGTCTCGGTCCTCTACGGTCGGTGTCTCCACCGCGGGGTGTTGCTCGGCGACGGCCGCGTCGACGGGCACAACCTCATCTGCGGCGTTCACGGGTGGGACTACCGCGTCGACACGGGCATCAGCGAGTACGACAACTCGGAGGTTCTCGCGAAGTTCACCGCGTGGGTCGACGAGGACGAGGACGTCGTGTTCGTCGACGGGAGCGAGGTCGCCGAGTGGGCCGAGGACAACCCGCAGCCATACGACGAGCCCGAAGCGGCCGACAGCGCGGCGAACCCCGAGTTCTACGGCGATCCCGACGAAGACGCGGATCCCCACACCCACTACATCCAGAAGCTCGCCCAGCGGGGCGCGGAGGGAATCGGTGAGCACGGGAGCGTCTCGGCGATGGGCGTCCCACGATCCGAACTGCCCAGCTGGGACGACCTGCAGATACTGACGGCGCAGCTCGCCCGCACCCCGCTCGACGACGAGGCGCCCGTCGACACGGAACTGGTGATCGGACCGAGCGCCGAGAACCCGCTGGAACTCGACATCCCGATCTTCGTCAGCGATATGAGCTTCGGTGCGCTCAGCGAGGAGGCCAAGATCGCAATCTCGAAGGGGGCCGAACGGGCGGGGACCGGCGTCTGCTCCGGCGAGGGTGGGATGCTTCCCGAGGAGCAGGCGGCCAACTCGCGGTACTTCTACGAGTACGCGACCGGGAAGTTCGGCTGGGACCTCGACCTCGTCGAACGTGTGCAGGCGTTCCACTTCAAGGCCGGCCAGGGGGCGAAGACCGGGACCGGCGGCCACCTCCCGGGCGAGAAGGTGCAGGGTCGTATCGCGGAGGTCCGCGACCTCGAACCCGGGACGGACGCGGTGAGTCCCTCGCGGTTCGACGACCTGCGAACGCCCGAAGACTTCGCCGCGATGGCCGACCGCGTCCGCGAGGTCGGCGGCGGGATCCCCGTCGGGTTCAAGCTCTCCGCCCAGCACGTCGAGGACGACATCGACTTCGCGCTCGACGCCGGCGCGGACTACGTCATCCTGGACGGACGGGGCGGCGGGACCGGTGCGGCGCCGGACGTGTTCAAGAACAACATCTCCGTGCCGACGATGGCAGCGCTGGCTCGCGCCCGGCGGCACCTCGACGCGCGCGGTCGCTCCGACGTGACGCTCATCGCGACGGGCGGCCTCCGCACGGAGTCGGATTTCATCAAGGCGATGGCGCTCGGCGCCGACGGCGTCGCAGTCGCCAACTCCGCGATGCAGGCGATCGGCTGTCTCGGGATGCGGGCCTGCGACTCGAACAACTGCCCAGTCGGGATCGCGACCCAGCGGGAGGACCTCCGGAACCGGGTCGTGATCGATTCCGCCGCCGAGGGCCTGCAGAACTTCTTCGAGGCGACGGTTTCGTTGATGAAGGTGATGGCCAGAGCCTGCGGACACGACAGCCTCTCGGGATTCGAGCGCCGCGATCTGACGACCTGGAAGGAGGAGATCGCCGATCTGACCGGCGTCGAGTACGCGGGGGTCGGCCGATGACAGGCCGGCGGACGCCGTATAAAACTGTCGCTCACGTGTACGGCCGGAGGCGGCGCGCGGTAGCGACATTATCGTTCGACACGTTTCGTGAGCTATGGAGACGAGCGCGACAGCCCCGGACCCGACACCGGAACGGGCGGACGTCATCCCCGATTCCTATGCCGTCCACGTGGGCGCAGAGCGCATCGACGTCTGGCAGTACCGGATCACCATCTCCGATCCGGACGGGGCGTGGCACTTCGTCGAGACGCTCGACCGGGAGAAGGACCCGAAACTCTCGATGGACCAGGCGTCGCCGATGCCGCCGACCGCGGCGGGATACTGGATATACAGCCGAACCTACGACTGCGAACTGGACTGTGAGTAGCGGCATCGACCGCGGCCCGGCGAGCGTCGAGCGCGTCTCGACATCGGACGAGCCGGAACCCGCGCTCGGTTCCGCGCCGTTGGGATGGGTCTTTAGGCCCGGGGGGCGTGCGTAGCGGTATGATATCAAATACCAGACTCTACGGCGCGGCGATCGCCTTCGCCTCCGGCCTGTACTCGCTGTGGAGCGCGTCGATGGCGACGCAGATGACGACGAGCGGGTGGCTGATGGGCCTCCTCGGCGTCGTCGTGCTCGTCCACGGCGCGATCCTGCTCACCGGCTACGCGGCCAGCCTCGGCGACGCCAGCGGTCCGCTGATGATCGTCTACTCGCTCGTGATGCTCCTCAATCAGGCTCTCCTCGGGACCGGGATGATGAACGGCGGCGCGATGGGCGGGAGCCAGATGGGGATGAACGGCGGGATGGGCGGCAGCCCGATGACCGCCGGGATGGGGTGGGACGCCGGGATGGTCGCTCTCGCCGCGCTGATGCTGGTGAGCGGCGTGATAATGACCCGGGACGGGAGTGCCAGTACCGATGGGATGTGAGCCGTCGTCACTCTAACGTATGAACGTCAGATCCGTCCTCCCGAGAGACGCGATTCCGAGTATCGACGACCCGACGTTCGGCCGGGGTTACGTCGGCGAGGACGACGACGAGGTCATCGTCGTCGACGACGCGTCGCCGGCGCGCGCGTACCCGGTCCGGATCCTCAGTTACCACGAGATCGTCAACGACGCCGTCGGCGGGCGACCGATCGCCGTGACTTGGTGTCCGATCTGCTGGAGCGCGGCGGTCTACGACCGGACCGTCGACGGCCGGACGCTGACGTTCGGGACGTCGGGAAAGCTCGCCGACGACGCCCTGGTGATGTACGACCGGGAGACGGGCACGGAGTGGCAGCAGACGACCGGAAGGGCGATCGCCGGCGAACTGGAGGGAGAACGGCTACGAACGCTCGCGGCGCCGATCACGACCTGGGAGCGCTTCGCGGCGGAGTACCCCGACGGCGTGGTCCTCCAGCCGGTCCGCGGGGGCGAGGCGGAGCCCGGCCGATCCGCCCGGGACGCCTACGACATACGCTCGTACGATATGGGACCGTACGAGCGCTACGCCCGGAGCGACGAGTTCGGCCTCTACGGGATGCGCGGCGAGGGCCGAAAGCGGACTTGGGACCGAAAGGACGTGGACGCGAAAACGGTCGTTCTCGGCGTCGAACGCGACGACGAGGCGGTAGGCTATCCGATCGATCATCTCGAAGCCGTCGGGGGCGTCGTCACAGATTCGGTGGGCGGTCTCGACGTGGTGGTGTTCGCCGCGGACGGACGCGGCGGGGTCTTCGAGGATCCGGGATTCGCCTTCGAGACCTCCCCGGGGACGGTCCGCGGCGACGGTGCGACGTGGGACCCGACCACGGGGCGGAGCTCCGACGGGCGGTGGCTGGACCGGGTCCCCGCGCGGCGGCTGTTCGCGTTCGCCTGGCAGGACGCACACGGCCCGGATTCGTTCGCCGGAACCTGAGTCTGCCGTCCGGACGGAACCGCCGAGCGAGTAGCCGTCCGTCGGTCATAGGCCCGTCTCGACTGTGTGCGCGCGCTACAACAGCCGCGTACGTTCAAATACCGGAACAGAGACCACACAACGTAATGGGCGCGACAGACGGTTCGACACCGGCGATGGTATCGGGATCCGATTCGACGAGGTGGCTGTCCTACGGCGGCGCGGTATTCACCGCGCTCGTCGCGGGCATCCACCTGTTCCATCCCGATCACGGGATACTCGGGCTGGCGAGCGCGCTGACCGCGAACCCGGCCGCGCTCGCGTTCGACCCCCGTCCCGTGGCGTTCGTGCTCTCGGCGACGGGGCTGTTCGTCGGACTCTCGCTGAGCCGGAACGCGCCGAACCGCCGACCCTACTACGCCGCCGGCGTCCTGCTCGCCGCGACGTACTTCCTCGGATACTTCGCCTGGCACTTCACCGGTCACGGCGGGTTCCTCCCCGGCCGCGAGCCGCTGTTTCACGGTCTCTCACCCGTCGAGAACGTCGTGGTCCACATCACTGGTGACGCCTGGGCCGCGGCCTCGAAACTGGCCGAGGCGGGGATGATCGCAACGCTGAGCCTGCTGTACCGACGGGGGTGACCGGTAGCGACGCCCGACTGGCCTTGTCCGCCCGTTCGCGATCGGATCGAGTGTGAAGCGTACTTGCCAACCGGAGACACGCTTTTTTATATTGCCGCTGACTGACAGCGTATGACGGAGGACCTCCCTACCGAGGAGTACGAAGTCGTCGTCGTCGGCGGTGGGCCGGCCGGACAGACCGCGGCGCTCTACAGCACCCGTCTCGGACACCAGACGGCGCTGGTCGACCGCGGCGGCGGACGCGCCGCGATGATGCAAGAGGTGCACAACCTCATCGGGGTTCGAGAGGAGACGAGCGGGAACGAGTTCCTCGGCGTCGGGAAGGAACAGCTCGAGGAGTACGGCTGTGACCTCCACCGAGATATGCTCACCTCCTGTCACCGGACCGAGGACGACGCGGTCGAGCTGTGCGGAAACAGTGCAAACTACCGGGCGCAGTACGTCGTGCTCGCGACGGGGTTCAACGACGTGCGGCCGGAGCCGCCGCTCCCCCGGACCGGCCGCGGTCTCCACTACTGTCTGCACTGCGACGCCCATATGTTCGTCGACGAGTCGGTGTACGTGATGGGCCACTCCGAGAGTGCGGCCCACGTCGCCGCGATTATGCTGAACTTCACCGACGAGGTCGACCTGCTCACCCGCGGGGACGACCCCGAGTGGAGCGACGAGACGGATCAGATGTTGAGAAACCACCCCATCGACGTGATTCACGAGGACGTTTCCGGCGTGCAGAACGGCGAGGACGGCTGGCTGAAGGCCCTGGAGTTCGAGGACGGGTCGGTCCGCGAGTACAAGGGCGGGTTCGCGATGTACGGCGCGGAGTACAACAACGGCCTCGCGCGAGAACTCGGCTGCGACCGCAACGACGACGGCACCGTCGCCGTCGACGACCACGGACAGACCTCCGTCGAGGAGGTGTACGCGGTCGGCGACCTGACGCCCGGGCACAACCAGGTCCCGATCGCCCTGGCGGACGGCGCGAAGGCCGGCATCTCGATCCACTTCGGGCTCCGGGACTTCCCCCGGGACCCGGACGTCGTCGAGGAGGCGGGGCCGGTCCGCTCCGAGGAGGTCCCAGGAATACCCGACGACTTGCTCGAACAGGCGGTCGACTTCCACACTTACGACTGAGACGGCCGACCGGAGAACCGCACTCCCGACGCCACGGCGGTTGGATCTCTGAACCGGATTACCGTCGGGTAGCTTCCACATTCATTACCCGGCGCGCCGAGTGTGACCGTATGCAGGAGTTCGACTTTCTGGTCATCGGTTCTGGTTCTGGACTCGACGTGGCGAACGTCGCGGCCAATCAGGGACAGTCCGTCGCCGTCGTCGAGAAGGGACCGCTCGGCGGAACGTGTCTCAACCGGGGCTGCATCCCCTCGAAGCACCTGCTGTACCACGCGGACGTCCTCGAGACGATCGAGCGCGCCGACGAGTTCCACATCGACGCGACCGTCGACGGCGTCGGCTTCGCCGACATCGTCCGCGAGGTGAACGAGGAGGTCGAGGCCGACTCCGAGTCCATCCGCAGCGGCCTTCGCTCGTCGTCGCAGCACGAACTGTTCGAGGGCGAGGGGCGGTTCGTCGACGACCGGACCGTCGAGGTGTCGGGCGGGGAAGACGACGGGGCGCGCCTCCGCGCGGACACCGTCCTGATCGCCGCCGGCACCCGTCCGTCGGTCCCGCCCATTGACGGCATCGACGACGTGGAGTTCCTGACCAGTACCGAGGCCCTGCAACTGGAGACGCCGCCCGAGCACCTGGTGATCGTCGGCGGCGGGTACATCGCGGCCGAACTCGGGCACTTCTTCGGGACGTTCGGGAGCGAGGTGACGGTCGTCGGTCGCCGCCCGAACCTCCTGCCCGAGGCCGACGCGGAGGTCGCCGAGGCGTTCACCGAACGCTACGCCGATCGCTTCACCGTTCACACGGGCCACGCCGCCACCGCTGTCTCGGAAGATGACGGATACGTGACCGTCGAGGCGCGGCCGTACCAGTACGGCGACGACGGCGGCATCGTCGAAGACGCGGATCCCGTGATGGTGACCGGCGACGAACTGCTCGTCGCCGCGGGGCGGGTGCCCAACACCGACACGCTGAACCTCGACGCGGCCTGCGTCGAGACGGACGCGCGGGGGTTCGTCGAGACCGACGAGTACCTGCGAACGACCGCCGAGGGCGTGTGGGCGCTCGGCGACATCGTCGGCGAGTACCTGCTCAAACACAGCGCCAACCACGAGGCGCGGGCCGTCGCGCGAAACGTCTTCGGCAACGAGCCGGAACCGGTCGATTACAGCGCGATGCCGTTCGCCGTCTTCGCGTCGCCGGAAGTCGCGGGCGTCGGTGCCTCGGAGAGCGACCTCCGCGCCGCCGAGCGCGAGTACGCGACGAACACCTACCGCTACGGGGACACCGCCCGCGGCGACGCGATGAAGGCCGAGGGGTTCGTGAAGGTGCTGATCGACCTGGAGGGCGAGATTCTGGGCTGTCACGTCATCGGTCCGGAGGCGTCCTCGCTGATCCAGGAGGTCGTCGTCGCGATGAAATCCGGATCGGGGACCGTCCGGGACGTCCGCGAGGCCGTCCACGTCCACCCGGCGTTACCGGAGGTCGTCCAGCGGGCGTTCTCCGGGCAGTTCACCCGCGGTGGCGGCGGACACCGACACGACCACTGATTTCCGGTTACGCGCGTGTAACTCCGTTACCGGTTCGTTCGCGTGAGCTTTTGATGCACCCGAGAGTAGCAGAGAGCGGATGACGAAAGCAGCGATCATAATTCTGGCAGGCACGGAGGGACACGCAAACGTCGGTCGAGTCGTGAACGGACTCGAGACCGCGAAGGAGTTCGCCGAGACCGAGGGCGACGAGGTCGAACTCATCTTCGACGGCGCGGGGACCCAGTGGATCCCGGAGCTCGAAGACGAGGACAGCGATTACCACGGACTCTATCGGGCCGTCCGCGAGAACGCCTCGGTATGTGACTTCTGCTCCGGCGCATTCGGCGTCGCGGACGCCGTCGCCGACGCCGGCGTCGTGACGCTCGACGACCACGACGGCCACCCGAGCATCCGCTCGCTGGTCGACGACGATTACGAGATCATCACGTTCTGAAACGGACGGGTGTCGCTACGTGCCGGCGATCGCTCCCTCGGTATTTCGATCGTCGGTGAGAGAGGACAGCCGTCCGGGTACGGCGCGAACCGGTTGCGCCGTCGACAACGGAACCACTATTTTCGAACGGCGCGAACGCGAGGGCAGGTCGATCGACGAATGGAGGACACCGACGACAGATGGTAACGCTCACGTGGACGCTGGTCGCGGCGGTGACGCTCGTCGTCGTCGTCGCCGGAGCCACGAACGGCCTGGCCGGGTTCGGGTTCGCCGTCGTCGGCACGATGGCGCTCGCGACCGTGATCGATCCGGCGACGTCCGTCGTGTTCATGATCGTCCCGATCCTCGCGGTCAACGTCTCGCTGGTGCGCGACCTCTCCCCGCGGGAGCTACGGACCTGCAGTCGCCGCTTCTGGCCGCTGATCGCTGCCGCGCTGGTCGGAACCGTCGTCGGGATGGCCGTCCTCGAGAGCCTGCCCGAGGCACCGCTCCGCGTCGGCCTCGGGATCCTCTCGCTGGGGTTCGTGCTCGTCGCCCAACAGCGGGTCCCGCTCCCGGCGTGGTTGACCCTCAGCGACAGCGAGGTCGGGCAGACGCCGCTGGCGATGGCCGTCGTCGGCGGCGTCTCGGGCCTCCTGTTCGGCGGCACCAACGTCGGCGTGCAACTGATCGCGTACCTCCGGAGCTTCGATCTCTCGCACGGCCTGTTCGTCGGCGTCGTCGCGCTGGTGTTCCTCGGACTGAACGGGATTCGGGTCGCTATCGCGGCCGCCTTCGGACTCTACCCGAGCGCGGCCGTCGCCGGCGCCTCCCTCCTCGCGGTCGTTCCCGCCGTCGCGGGCGTCGCAGTCGGCAAGCGCCTCCGATCGGCGGTCGGCGAGCGCCCCCGACGGGCCCTCGTGCTCGGACTGCTGACCCTCGTGGGCGTTCGTCTCGTCACTGGGGGACTCGGCATCGCGTGAGAAACCGGCCGAGCGGCGGGCGTCGCGCGCCGCCGTTCACCGACGGACTGGAGACCCCCGGCGCAGTGGTCACTCGCTCCGTGCGAACCGGTAGGTCAGCACCTCGTCGCTGTCGTCCCACTCGAAGTCGCCCGGGTGGACTCGCTTCATTCGCTCCTTGTACGCCGCGAGCGACTCCGATCCCTCGCGCCGCGCGTCGGCGTCGGTGAACTCGCCGAGCGTCCGCCGCTCGACGCTCGTCACCTCGAACGCCTCGCCGTCGATCTCGAAGGTGTCGCCCTCGCTCGCGTACCGGTTGCTCGCCCCGCGGGTCAACTGGGTGATCTCTCCGTCGCGGACGGACTGCTGGACGCGGTCGTTGGGCAGGATGTCGTCGGCGTCGATCTCCGCCATACCCCCCCTTACACTGCCACCGTCAAAATCCCATCGCGTCTGTTCCTCCCTCCGAAGCCGACGGGACCAAGGTTTACCGTTCCTGGCGGCGAGTCGATACGTATGGCCGCCCTGAAGTCCCTCCGTCCAGCCGCCGGTGCACTGGCACGAAACCCGATACTCGCCGCCGTGGTCGCCGTCTTCGGACTGATTCAGCTGCCGCAACTGGCGCTCCAGACCGCACAGCCGCTACTGGCGGCGCTCGTGTCGCTCGCGCTGACCGGCGTGTTGATCGTGGTTGCACCGTTTTTCCAGGGCGGTATCATCGGGATGGCCGACGAGGCGCTATCGGGCACCACGGGCCTCGACACGCTCGTCACCGAGGGGACGTCCAACTACGTCAGCCTCCTCGTCGCGTATCTGGCCGTACTCGCGGTGAACTTCACCGTCGGACTCGTGGCGTTCTTCGCGGCGATTTTCGGGGGCGCGGGCCTCCTTGCGGCTGGGGGCGCGCCTCGGACGGTAGGGGTGGGGGTGTTCGCGATCGTCGGCGGACTCTTCGTGCTCGCGTACTTCCTCGTCGCGTTCTTCATCCAGTTTTACGCCCACGCGATCGTCCTGCGGGACGCGGGGATCGTCGCGGGCTTCACGCGGAGCGTCGGCCTCGTCCGTCGGAACCTCCTGCAGGTTCTCGCGTACTCGCTGCTGCTGCTCGTCGGCAGCGTCGTCTTCGGCGGCATCGGCGGCGTCGCCTCGCTGCTGGTGTCCTCGCAACCGACACCGTTCCCGCTGCCGGAGCCCTCGCTGCCGCTGTTGATCGGAGCCGGCGCGGTCTACGTGGTCGCGATCGCGATTCTGGGCGGGTTCTACGCCACCTATTCGGTCGCCTTCTACCGCGCTCTCGAAGACGCGAGTCCGACGGCGTAGCGGGGCCGCCTCGGTCAATCGACCCGCCTCGTTCCGCCGCTCTGCCCCAGACGGTCAGTCCATCGCGGTTCGTCGTCCGCCCACGACCCGTCAGTCCGTCTGCGCGTACTCTCGAATCACCGCGGCCTCGGCCTTCCGCACCAGTTCGCCGGCCGTGCTCGTCGAGCAGTCGAGGGACGCGGCGACGTCCGCGATAGTGCCCTCGCGGGGGACCTCGTAGTACCCCGCTTCGACCGCCGTCTCCAGCGCCGTCTGCTGCCTATCGGTGAGTCCGGACGGCGATTCCGCCCGCTCGAACCGGCGGACTCGCTCGATGTCGACGTCGGCGAGATCGGACAGCGCTTCGTGGAATGCACTGAGCGCCGCCGCCTCCCCGACCGCCTCGAACCGCACCGAGCCCGCCTCCAGGAAGACGACCGGCGGAACGAAGATCACGCGGGCGTCCGAGATCGCGCCCAGGAGCGCCGGCGCGAACTCGTAGTCGTCCTGCCGGAGGAACGCGTACGTCCCCTCGACGTCCTCGACGAAGGCGCTCACCCCGAGCGAGTCGATTGCGCGGACGGCGTCCGCCGTCGCGTCCGGGCTGCCGTCGAACCAGAACAGCGTCGTCGCGTCGGCCGTGGGACTCCACTGCAGCAACTCGGCGCGGGTGATCGGTCCGGCGTCGACGAGCCGCCGGTGCAGCGGGTGCAGGAGGTCCTCGGGGTACCTGGCCGAGAACTGAACGCGTTTCATTCCGTCGTCGAACGGTGTTCGGGCGGTCGGCATATCACTTCCTGTCTCCGATCGCAGACCCCGAATCGACGCCGACCCACCGGCGTGCGTCCCGCGAGTCGTCGCCTCGGACCGCTCGCGACGCTGGACGGCCCCGAATAGCTCTCCTCATTGGTGCTCCGCCAGAATCTCGGGGACCGAGCGGAGCAGCGTCCGCAGGTGATCGGCGTCGTCGAACACCCGCAGTTCCGCGGCCGGGAGGCTCGACGCGAAGCGCCGAACGCCCGAGATCGGAACGTTGGTGTCCCGTTCGCCGTGCCACAGCCTCACGTCCGCGCCGATCTCTCCCAGGTCTACGCCCCAGTCGGATCCGGCGTGTCCGAACTCGGTCACCACGCCGCTGCGGTGGTGGGCGACCGCTTCGAGGAAGTCCTCGCGGACCATTTCGGCCGCTCGCTCGGGAACTGTCGCCGCCGTGTCTCCCGTAGTGTACTGGGCCAGGACGAACGACGGGTCGCGGCGTCGCGCGAGCCACGCCTGCGCGCGGAACGCTCCGCGGAGGAGCGCAGGCGTCGTCGTCGCCATCCCGCGGAGGAGGCGCTGTACCGCGGGCGTCTCGTCGACGAACTCGGGCGGGGGAGCCCCGGCGACGACGTCGACCCGCTCGATCCGGTCCGGACGCGTTGCTGCGGCGGCGAACGCGTACGGTGCGCCGCCCGAGAACGCGACGAGGCCCGCCGTGTCGACGCCGACGTCGTCGAGCACCGGGGCGACGAAGCGTTCGGCGTCCCGGACCGATCGCTCCGGCCACGGCGACGACCGGCCGTACCCGGGGCGGTCGGGCGCGAGGATCCGAATCCCGTGCTCCCGTGCGGCCGCCTCGAACAGTTCCCCAAGTCGGCGGGACCCCGGCGTTCCGTGGAGAAACACCACCGGGGTGCCGCCCGCCGGTCCGTACGCCGCGTACGTGAGTCGGCGGTCCGCCGCCAGCGACACGGTCGTCGTTCGCTCTCGGTCTCGCGGGGCTTCCCCGCGGGACGATCGGGGGGCTTGCGTCATCATACGTCGGAGTAGGTCCACTGTTCCCGTGGATGTGGTGCCGTATTGATCCGGCGGTTTTTACGTCTCTTCGGTCCGTCGGCCGCTCGCGCTGCGATTCCGTTCGGCTCGGCTACTGATTCTGACTCTGCGTGACCGACCCCTCTTCGTGGGGCTGGACGACGACGAACCCCTCGGATCCCGTGAACTCCATCTGGATAGACTCGCCGGAGGTCTGCCCGATCTCGAACTTCTTGTTCATCTCGAACGACGGCGAGAGGTCGGCGCTCCAGGCGACGGTGGCGTCCGGGTCGGTGAAGACGGGCGGCGTCATCACGATCGGATCGCCGTGCGTCGTGATCGCGAGTTCTCCGGGGCCGGTGAGGTAGACGTTGGTCAGACCGCCGGCGGCCATCCCCGAGAGGCTGCTGACGGTGTTGATCTCGTACTCGATGCTCGACTCGAACGCGAGGACGTCGTTTCCGTTGACCGATATCGATTCGCCCTCGTCGAGTTCGAGCACCTGGATCTTCTTGCCCTTCTCGGCCACGTAGAGGTGCCCGTTGCCCTCCGCTCTCATAATCGGCGTTCCCTCGCCGCTCACCGCCTCCTTGACGAATCCGGTGATGCCGCCCTCTGCGGACGACTTGCCCGTGAAGGTTATCTCGCCGGTGTACGCGATCATCGAACCGGCCTTCACCATCACCGTCCCGTCGAGCGGGACGTCGAGCAGCCGGTTGTTCTCCTTCTGGAATCCATCGCTCCCTTCGACAGGAGCGTTCGCTTCAGTGAACTCTTGCAGATCCATAGCGACAGCGACGAACTCTCTCGGCGGAGGTCATAGGTCTCTTGGAGAATGAAACCAAATTTTGTGTGAACAGGTCGCAAAAAGCACCGCTCGGCCCGTTCGAGTCCCAGGGGGAGCGCGGAGAGACGTCGGACGCGGGTCGAACGGCCGGCGTCGGCGGCCGGCCACCCAGTGATTTATTTCAGGGCGGACAATAGCCGGCGATATGCCCTCCACGCATCCACGTGAACTGACCGTCCGCCGTGCGATGGCGAGTGAACGAATCAATCCCTCCGGGTCCAGGGGGTCGGAAGCCCGCTACGCCGAGCGTTGACGATGACGATGTACGACCGAACCCCCGCCGAGGAGTGTGTCGTCGTCGATCGCTGGGACGGCGGCCTCGGGTGGGTGTCGCATCCGGAAGAGACGGGTGTACGAGCGAGTCACGCGTTCGTCGACGAGGACGACGGTGTCTGGGTCGTGGATCCGCTCGAAGCGCCCGGCGTCGATGACGTGCTCGACTCGCTGGGGACGGTGACCGGCGTCGTCGTGCTCTCGAACTACCACGCTCGCGATGCGGAGGCGTTCGCGACGCGGTACGACGTTCCCATCTACCTCCCGTCGTGGCTCTCTCGGGCCGCAGACCGAATCGAGCGTCCGGTGAGAACGGTCACAGACACGATCGGATCCTCGGGCTTCGCGGTCCGCCGCTATGCGCCGTTCCCCGGGTGGAGCGAAGCGATCGCGTACCGCGAGGCGGACGGGACGCTGTACGTCCCGGACGCACTCGGCACGGCCCCGCTCTACACCGTCGGCGACGAACGACTCGGAACGTATCTCTTGTGTCGTCTCACCCCTCCGCGTGACGCGTTTGACGGGGTGACTCCCCGACGGATCCTCGTGGGACACGGCACCGGCGTGTTCGAGGACGCCGCGAGTGCACTCGCGGAGGCGCTCGACGGAGCGCGACGGGGCTTCCCGAAGGCACTCTGGCAGAATGGGTGGGGACAGCTCCGAGCGCTCACCGAGGCGCTCGGTGCGGCGTAACCCTTCCTCCCGGTGCTCCTACTCCTTCGAGTACTCAGGCCTCGACGACACACTGTCCGTACGCATTCAAACGTCGACGACACCCTGTACGTACAGATGGGCGTACGCACTGGCCCACAGGAGCGAGAGGAACTCGCCCAGACTCGCAGAGAGGGCCTCGAATAGTGGACCGACCGTAACGAGTCCGCCGTCCGGGGAAGCGCCGACCACGAAGACGCTGAGGGCGCTTCCCAGCGCGAGCAGGACGATCAGGAGGAGCTTCGCCCGGTAGTTCGTCGTGATCCGCCAGCTGATCCGGAGTGATTCGATCGGTCCGTACCGGCCGACGACGCACGCTTCCGGCGCGAACCAGAACCTGAAGAGGAGAAACAGGAACGGGACGGCGAAACTGATACCGCCGACCGCGGCGACGAGCGGAAACCCGAAGGTCTCGATCGGTGCCCCGCCCGTGATGGCGAGCAGCGCGAAAAGCGGCAGCGACAACACGAACGGGACCGTCAGCATCGCGAGCAGGATCAAAACCCCCATCCCGATGAACGCGGGGACGCGGGCAAGGCTTCTGCGGAGCCCGCCCCGAACGGTGACCGGCGTGCCCGTCAGTTCGCCCGCGGCGATCGTCGCCACGTAGGCGCGAAGCAGGACCACGAACGCGAACGTCGTCACTGCTTCGAGCCCGCCCACGGCGGGCGTCGGAAGCCCGTGGATGCCGTTCGCTTCGAGAAGTCGTCTCGCGAGGACGACGACGACTCCGAGTGCGACGACCGAGGGGTGGGATCGGAACAGTCGAACGGACCACAGGAGTGCGTCGAGGACGGTTCGACGCGTGGTGACCGTCTCGATGTCCCGGCATTCGAGACAGCCGCATCCATCGGTGTCCGCTCGCGCTCTGATCGTCGGTGGCACGTGCTCCCGGGTTCGAGCGCGGGCCGTAGAATCGTTTCGGGTGTGCGACTCGCGATACCGGCTCATCCTCACTCGCCGGTGAACAGACGCGAGATCGATTCGCCGATCGCGAGCAGTATCGAGGGCGGGCCGAGCAGCGACGCGAACGACTTGAACGCTCGTTTGAGAGTTGGTCGATCGTTCTCGGTGCCGAGGAAGAGCAGCGTCGGGTCGTCGGCGACGACGTAGACGTTCATCTCCCGTCCCTTCTCCGAGTAACACGTGTCCGTCACTTCGATCAGTCCGGCCGCTTCGAGATTGCGGAGGTGGTAGTGGCTGTTCTGGAGGCTCTGATCGAGGTGATCGGCGATCCTGGCTGGCGTCGCCGGCGTCTCGTTGAGCAGCCGGAAGATCTCGTAGGCGGTCTCCGAGGAGAGCGCCTCGATAGCGTCGCGCGTGGTGTCGTCGTCGAGCGTGAGTACGGCGGGCTCGCCGGACCGTTCGACCGAGGCGTCCGTCTGCGTCGGGAGGAGTCGTGCCATAGTTGTGGGGGGTGGACTTCTGAGTTCATTCGTCTCTACTGGGAAATCGGTGAAGTGGTTTGGGGTGCGACCGCGCTTACGCTGCGTCGCGGTCGGTCGGCTCGTTTCGGATCAATCGCACGTAGAACGCGGTGTAGACGGTGTAGAAGTACGCGAATCCGACCGCGGAGAGGACCGCCCCGATGGGGAGCAGCACCTGCACCGGGATCCCGACGTCGACCGGCAACACCGTCGTCGCATCGGCGTCGGTCAACAGCAGTTCGACCAGATACTCGGGGACGAGAAAGAGGTTCAAAAGCAGCACCCAGACGACCGAGAAGCCGACGACGCCCTTCAGATTCGATCGGACGAGGTGAACGCTCCGCCGAAAGGCCTCCGTCACGCCCGTGTCCTCGATCACGATCGCCGTGTCGTAGAACTGGAGGAACATAATCACCCCGAGCAGGAGCGCCAGCCAGACGAGGGAGACGGCGACGGCGGCGGCGAAGGCGGCCCTTTCGTCGATCGCGCCGAGCGCCAGGGCGCCCCCGAACCCGGTGATGAACCCGAACATACTCAGCACGAGAAACGCCGCGACCACGAGGAGCACGAACAGGATCGTCGCGAAGAGCAGACGGCGGTAGTATCTCCGTCCGGCAGATACGAAGTGAGTGAGCGACGCGTCACTGCCTTCCAGGGCGGCGCGAGCCATCCCGATGAACCCGCCGAGGAGAAACGGGAACAGAAGTACCCACGCCAGCGACGCACCGACTTCGAGGGGCGGTGATTCGACGAACTCGCCGACGCGTTGTAACTGGGAGCCGCCGGCTAACAACAACCCGGCGACGAACAGGATCGGGTTCGAACGGAGGGCGTTCGATCCGTCTCTGAATGCGGGGAGGACTGCGACCATACAGGGACGTGAGCGCTGACCGTCTTAGGTCACGCGTAGTCTCAAAACGAGATTGTATCCTTTGGCGCGATCGACTCCGCGGTTTTTTCGGTCGTTTCCGCTCACTGCTCGAACCGGGCACGAACTCTCGGCGTCACGCCGACGTCTCTTGCTCGTACTCGGCGGCGGAGAGCGTCTCGATCCGTTCCTCGGTCGGCGGGTGCGTCCGAAAGAGCCAGCGTTCGAGTCGGTGGAGTCGCGTTCGGAGCCACCAGTAGGAGGGCTCCGTCTCGCCCTCCGGGCCGAGCATCACCTTTTCGAGCTCCGCCGGTTCGAGCGGCAGGATCGACAGCGACGACACCCCAGAAGCGTCCCGCAAGTCCCGGGTCGGAGTGTCGGCGATGTCCTCGTCCAACCGCTTGAGAGCGCTGGCCAGGGCCGCGGGAGAGCCGGTCACCGTCGCCGCCGTGCGGTCCGCGGCGCGCTCTCTGACTCGCGAGAGCCGAGCCGTGATGGCTCGTCCCACCGTCCCGACGACCGTCGAGACGGCGGCGAGCGGGACGATGACGATAGCGGCCCATCCCGGGTCGTCGACAGCGGCGACTCGGGATCGCAGTCCCTCGGCGAGAACGACGGGGAGCGACACGGCCGTCATCACCATCGCGTCGCGGTTCTTGACGTGTGCGAGTTCGTGAGCGACGACGGCTTCCAGTTCCTCGGTCCCCTGGAGTGCGTCGAGCGTCCCGCGGGACAGTACGAGGTGCACGTTCCCCGGCCGGAATCCGACGGCGAGTGCCTCCGGGGCGCGCCGGTCGGAGATCGCGATCGTTGGCACCGGAACGTCGAGTTGCGCCGCTACTCTGGTGGCGGTTTCGTACAACGTCGGCGCGTCCGCACTGTCGACGCGGCGGGCGTCCGCGACGCGTTCGATCGAATCGAGCTGTTTGTACTCGAAGAGCCCGATAGCTAGGAGCGTCAGCGCGGCGATCCCAGTGGCGACGTACTCGGGTGACCCCGCACCGAAAGCCGCGAGGACGCCGTAGAACACGCCCCAGACACCGATAAGAAACCCGACGGTGAGGAGTGCTAACCCGAGGACGGCGGCAATCATTCCGAGGTACAGCGGGAGCGATCTGGAGGGCACACCCCGGAGAACCGACCGCACGTTGAAAAATTTTGAGTGAATCGCCCTGGTCGTGGGTAGTCACCTGATCGCCAACCGGTGAACCGCTTCTGGGGCTTTCGAGGCCTTCATCATCCTCGTGTCGACAGTCTCCGGCTACTCAAAGAGCGGCTTTCCAGAACGGCGGTGTCTTTTAGCTCTCGGGCGCGATGGGGGATCCGATGTCCCTGTCGCAAGTTGTCCCCCTTACGATTCGGACCCTCCACGTCCTGGCGATGGTCCTCGCCGTCGGCGGCACGGCCGCCGGCTGGTACGGCTTCCGTGACGAACCGATCGGCGACCTGGCGCTTGCCAGACGGTACGAGTGGGTCTTCTGGGCCGCGCTCGGCGTCCTGGTTCTGACTGGCGTCGGAAATCTCGGATCGCTCGGAGTTCCCGGGCCGGCGACGGATTGGGGCAGGACGCTCACGGTGAAACTCTCGCTCGTCGTCGCGGTGCTGTGCGTCTCGGCCGTCCGGACACTGAGTCTCGTTCACGCCGGAGAGCGGACGGACGTCGCGGACAGCACGGACGCTACCGACCCCGCGGACACCACCGATCCCACGGACGCCCCAGCGCCCCCGGCGGCCCTCCACCGACACCTCGGTCGTCTCTATGGGGTAACCGCCGTGCTCCTCGTCGTGATCGTCGCCCTCGCCGAGGTGCTGGCTCATGGGTGAGCGAACGCCGACGCTCACGACGTGGACGCTGGCGACGTTCGACACCTCGCTGTTCGTCCTCGTCGGTGTCATCGCGGCGCACGCGAGCGGAGTCCTGGGCGAACTCCTCTCCGGACTGAACACCGTCGTCGGGGTGGCTGCGTTCCTGTACGTGTGGCTTCTCTTCGTCGCCGCCGTCCGATGGGTGCTGGCCGATGCGGCGGTACTCCGGGCGTCGGCCCGAACCCTCGCACTCCGCAGCGTCGCCGCGGGCGGCGTCGCCGGCACCGTCTTTCTCCTGACCGTGTTGCTGGTCACCGTCGTTCCGTCGGCCCTCCTCGGGTCGATACAACCGATTTCGGTACTCCTGATACTGCTCATCGGGACCGCGCTTTCCGCGGTCGTCGGAGCGATCGTCGGACTCTCGGCCGGAGCTCTCAACGTCGCCGCGTCCCGCCTCGCGAGGTTCGCGCTGCCGGCGGGAGCGCGACCGTGACGCGCTCGGTCAGATTCCTCGTTTGCGCGTCCTGAGAGTGCCCCGGCTCGGAACCGGCGGCGTCTCTCCGTCCGGTCCGCTCACGGATTCCGACCCAGTCCGCGGTGGATGGGCGCAAACTGAGCCATCGAAAGACGCCGGTTCGTCTCCTCTCAGACTACGAAGCCGCAGGATGAGTGTTCGCCCTCGGGTGGTTCAAAACAGATCGAGGATTTCGAGAACCACGTCGACGATCCTGTCCAACGTGCCGCGCTCCTCGCTGTCCGCGTCCGAGGACGCGGTATCGGTGTCGTCTGTCATCTCCGCAATTCAACGAGGACCCGCGTCGCTGCGGTTTTGGACCGCCATCTCACTGGTTTTCGAGGGCGTCGAGGATGCACGCGGCGGCGATCACCGCTTCCTTCGGGACGTTGCTGGCGTCGTCGATGCTGACCGTGTACGTGTCCCGCAGGGAGAACTGCCCCTCGATGTCGCCGACGTGGTTGCCGTCGGCGTCGAATATCTCGTATTTGTTCGGGACGAGGTTCGCGACGGAGATGAGGTGCCGGAGCGCCGAGAGGAGCTTGTTCTTCGATCGAATAGTCGCCAGCGACTCGCCGGTATCCGGGTCTCGAACCGTCCAATTTTCCACGAATAGCGAGAGGTCTTCGTCGAGGACGACGATCTCCTCACCGGTGCCGGCGTCCGTGATGGCGTAGTTCCCGGCGATGTCCATAATGCCGCCTGCCTTCACGGAGAACGCGTCCTCGCCGTCGCCGGTGACGAACGGGAACTCCTCTTTCATCTTGAACAGTTTTTGCTTCCCTCGCAGGACGACGTTGCCGGCGCTGTCCCGGACGACGTACTTGTTCCGGATGGCGGACTGTTTGACCTCGTATCGGTCGTCGTCGAGATCGACCGTCGAGATGTCATAGGCTCTGGACTCGAACGCGGAGGGCTCTGACATAGTGACTGATGGCCCACGTTCGGAGAAAAGCTTTCCGCCGAGACTACGACGTCGCGACACGGCTCTCGAACGGAACCTGGAGAGACGGACTCGATCCGGAACCGAACCGGACGGGCGCTGCCGAATCGGCACGGTAGGAACACCCCGTCGAACTGCCCGCCGGTAGCGGTTACAGAGATTCACTCCGAGAGCAGCGCGAACAACACGGCACACAGCCCGGCAACAGTTACCACTCCCCGTGCGAACAGGACGATGCCCGCCCCGACGCCGAAGCCGCTGACCACGGTGACAGTGAGAAAGACGCCGGTAGTCAACAGCCCCACCCCGATGGCGAGCGAGCGCATCTGCGGCGCATCGTTGCGCTCGAACCCTCGATACGCCAGTATCGCGACGAAGAGTCCGACGACGGCCGTCAGTGCGCGCGTTGCCAACGCGATGCTGTCGGGAGAGACCGCCCCGACGAGGGGACCGGCAGGAGTCACTGCGAACCACCGCCGTAAACGGCCCAGAGTACGGCTCCCAACCCCGAGAGTTCGCACCCGCTCACGAGGAGCGACCGACCGACGGCACCGACAGCGGTGATCGTCGGCAGGCCGATCCGCAAGAGTTCGGGCACGGTCGTGAGCAGGGTCAGACCCACCGCCAGGTACAACATCCCCGGGCGGCCCGGTCCGCGACGGTATCCGCGAACCAGCACCAGCGCGATCGTCACCGATAGCGCGATCGAGAGCAGTGCGAGGACGACGACACCGAGTCCTAGCAGCGGATCGGACGACGAGGAACGAAGCTGGAGCAAGACGTGCAGCATCTCAGGACAACCCCTCGAACAGGTCGGTGAATCGGTCGGCCGGGTGTTCCGACGTCTCGGTGATGGCGACGTCGTACGAACCGTCGTCGAACGTGACGGTCACCTCGCCGACGGTCGCCACGTAGCGCTTGTAGTGGTGACCCTCCGGGTCGATCTCTTGCTGTTCGGCGACGAGGTCAGCCGCCGCTAGTCTATCGAGACGGCGGTACGCCGTCGGATCGGACATATCACACGCCGCACAGAGTTCGGAGACTGACATCGGTTCGGTGGTGAGTTCGGCGAGGATGGCCCGCGCGTACTCGTCGTCGAGCAGCGCAAGGATCTCGTCGTCGCCGTCCTCGTCCATATCTGAGACGTGTGACCGAGGGTGAAAAAAGGATCTTGCGGCTTCCGGCCCGGAAGCCGGTCCTGGGATGCTACGGCGACATCGCTGCTCCGTCGGAGTATGTCCCCGTCGCAGACGACTGATCGGACGATTTGGGAGCGCTTACGATGGGCGTGGAAACGGATGACGTGGCCGGTCTGGAACGACACCCACAACCGCCTCCGTGCACCGTTGCGAGCGCTGCTCCCGCTCGTTGGAACGTTTCTCGCTCTCGGGATCTTCCAGACGGCTGTCAGAGCGCGGTTCGAGCATCCAGTCCGAGAACTACTCGAACTGGTCGGACTCGCCGGAATCCTCGTCGCCGGGATCGTCGTCAGCGCGCGAGCGGTCGACCGGCGACCGATCACAGAATACGGTCTGTCAGCCGATCGAGGGTGGTGGCGTTCGCTCGCCGTCGGCGGAATCGTCGGGACGGTCGTCAACGCTGGCGCACTCGCCGTGTCCCTTCGTGCCGGCTGGGTTTCTATCGTCGGATACGCACACGCACCGGGCGTCCTCCCGTTCGTCCCGGCCACGCTCGTGGCGTTCGCGCTCGTCTCCGTCGCCGCCGCGTGGGAGGAGTTCGTCTTCCGGGCGACGATGCTGAAAAACCTCGCAGAAGGGGGCGAGCGGTTCCTCGAACGGTGGTCGACGGTTCTCCTCGCCCTCCTCCTCAGTTCACTCGTCTTCGCAGCTCTCCACGGTGGAAAAGTCGAGCACCTCAGTCAGTACGGTTACTATCTGTTGGCCGGAGTGGTGCTCGGTGGGGTGTACGTCCTCACCGGCGAACTCGCGGTCCCGATCGGGTTTCATACGTTCTACAACTACACGATGGGGTTGTTCGGGCTCGGCGTCTCACAGAGCGGCCCCGAACTCGTCGTCCTCGATCTCGTCGGTCCGGACCGGTGGGTCGGCGAGGAGGGGCTCGTCCACGTGGTCTTTGCGGCCGTCGGTGGCCTGTTGCTCCTATCGTATATTCGCTGGCGAGAGGGGAACCTCAGCCTGCACCACGGAGTGACTCGCTGGACGCCGCTCGGCGAGTCTGCGGCGAGCAGTGACGAGGACGAATAGTACGGGATCCGTCGACGCCGGACGAGAGCATCGGGCACACGGGAGTCGTCCCACGGGTCCGAGAAAGCCGCCGATCCGATCCCAATCGGGAGGAGACACGGCGAGCTGATGGTACACGAAGCTACATACGCGATCGACGGTCCGAACGCTCCCTGCCGCGGTGCTCCTGCCGATCGTTGGCCTCGCGACTATCAGGCCCGGGAGGGAGGCTCTGTTGAAGTCCGTAGAAAATGACGCTTTCTGGTCAGAGGTCGGCCAATACAGAAGAAGGCGTTCGTATCAGCTCTCGGTATTTGGGTCACGAGCGTAGTAGACGAGAGCCATCGAGATGCCCATCATCCATCACCGCCGTCCGGGTCGATCTCGAAGGTGGTGATCATCCCGAATAATCCAGTGGTGGTGTCTTGGACGGTGAGGCCCGCCTCGGCGACGACGTCACGTGGCCGTTGATCCCAGCGACAGCCGGTCTGGGCGTAGTGAGCATCGGTCCGCCACTCCTGATAGCTTGCGATCGGTCTCACGTCACTTCGACCGTGTTCGACTAAGCGGATCGTCCCCTCAGGCTTACATACACGACTCATCTCACGGAGCGCGGCGACTGGATCGGGGAATGTACACGTTGACAGCGACGAAATCACTGCGTCGAAACTGTCATCGGCAAAATCGAGATTCTGCGCATCCATCTGTAACAGCGTGCCATCGGTGTCAAGTTCTGTAAGCCGGTCTTCGGCACGTGCTAACATTTCCGGACTGATGTCTATCCCGACGAGTTCAACGGTTTCTGGAAGATACCGGAAGTTCGTTCCCGTCCCACAAGCGACGTCTAGGATTTTCCCGTCAACATCTCCGAACCGTGTGCGGCGGTAGCGGCCAGTGACGAGGTGAGCCAGCCAGTCGAATCGGTGAATCCAGTCAGCGTACTCGGCATACGAGTCCTTGATTTCCGCGAGCGACATCGGTCGGTTCGAAACCGGGTCGGTCTCGGTTCGAGAGCGATGCCGGTGGGAGCTCATCTGAGTCGTATTGTCAGGTGGTGTCATTTTTTGAGAGGTTGCGTAGGCGTTCGTTCTGTTATGATTCGTTCCGGGATTGATCCGCGTCGTCGGCTATGAGTTCGCAGAACTGTCTGAGGAACGTCCGTCGGTCGGTCCGGCCAGCACCGGCCGCGACGAGTGTCGCTTCCAGTCCGTCGCGGTTCTGATGACAGCACTCTCTATGGCAGGGTTTACAGAGGTATTCGAACTCCTTGTCGTCACGGTTCCAGCGGTCGCCCTGTTTGTCGTATTCTCGTGCAGCATCGCGGTCGATCGTCTCGCCGCAGGCGATACAGGTCACTTGCTGATCGGAGTCTCTCCGCCACGATGTGGAGGTCGGCACCGTCATCGATCGACCTCCCCCATAATCGTGTCGAGACTACCCAGTGTTGCGACGAGATCGGCGACGTACTCGTCTTCCGCCATCGCCGGCAGCGCCGATAGGTTCGAGAACGACGGTCCACGGATTTTGAACCGTGCGGGCGTGTCGGTTCCGTCTGCGCGGATGTAGATTCCGAGTTCGCCTTTCGCGCCCTCGACGGCCCTGTAACACTCCCCGGTCGGTTTCAACGTCCGCGGTACGTTGGCTTGGCAGGTCCGGTCCGCGTCCGGCCAGTCTGAGAGCAGATCGACGCACTGATCGACGATGGTTGCTGATTCTTCGATTTCTTGCAGTCGAACGAGCACGCGGGCGAAGTTGTCGCAGCCGTCACGGGTGATGACGTTCCATTCGAGACGGTCGTAGTGGCCGTACGGGTCGTCACGTCGGAGGTCGTAATCGATACCGGAGGCGCGAGCGACTGGCCCGGTGGCTCCATACTGCTTTGCGACTGCCGGTGGGAGCTCGCCGGTGTCGACACATCTGGCCTGGAAGACTTCGTTGCTCGTCAGGAGGTCGTGATACTCGGTGAGTTTCCGCGGCAACTCGTTGGTGAAGGCCCGGACGTTTTCGAGGAACTCCCCGCGCGGCTCGGGCAAGTCCCACGCGACGCCACCGACCCGGAAGAAGTTGAACATCATCCGCTGTCCGGTCAGGTCCTCCAGGAGATCCTGGACGACTTCCCGGTCCCGAAAACCGTACATAAAGGTGCCATTGAACTCGCCGCTGACGTCCAATGCGTACATCGCCGTGAATAACAGGTGCGAGAGAATTCGGGATAATTCGGCGCTCATCGTTCGGACGACTTGAGCGTACTCGGGGACGTCGATCCCGGCTAAGTCTTCGATGACGCGTGCGTAGGCCCACTCGTTCAGGAGACCCGCACCGCCCCAGTCCCAGCGGTCGGGGTACGGCATAATCTGATGGCGGTAGGTCCCCTGCTGGCACATCTGCTCCTCACACCGGTGGATGTACCCGATATCCGGCTCAACGTCGGCGATCGTCTCTCCGTTCAGTTCGACGTTTAAATGAAGGACACCGTGAGTCGATGGGTGGTGCGGTCCGATGTTGACGTGCATCGTGTCGGGGCCCTCACGATGATCTTCCTGTAGCGGGTTCGCGTGTTCGGACAACGGCACGATCTGGGGCCGTGTCTGATCGTAGTCCAGCGACAACGGATGTCCTTGCCACGTCTCCGGCAGCAGAATCCGCCGCAGGTCCGGGTGATCCTCGTACTCGATACCGACCAGGTCGTAGGCCTCACGTTCGTGCCACGCAGCAGTCCGGTAGACTGAGGCCGCTGAATCGCTCACGGGGTCGTCCTTCGCTGTCGGGACGACGACTGACAACTCGCGTGTCCGATCATCGTAGCTGGTGAGGTGATAGATCGTCTCGAAGCGGTCTTCGTACTCCTGGGCGGTCACACACGAACAGTGATCGAATCCCGCCACCGAGCGAAGCGTCGAGAGGACGCTCTGCACTCGGTCAGCGCGGATCACGACCGCAGGGGCGTTCTCGTGCGTTTCACGACCGACGATGACGTCGGTTAGGAGGGCGGAGACCGCCTCAGCCGGGGACTGCCGGGCGGGCGGGCGGTGATGCTGAGACATCGTCCTCGCGTACCAGTTCCGGATGTGGCCCGGTAGGCGCACTGCCTCACCGATGACGTAATATAAATACCAGTGGAATTTCGAAGCCGATTTGCTTCGTTGCGCGGCAGCGGTGAGCGGCTCCCCCGTAGTGATTTATTCCCCACGTGAGACAACTCGTCGTATGCGGTATCTCACGGTGGAGATCAAACCAAGTAACGGAGGTGCATTCCACCCGCTCGGGGACAAGCTCACGGAGGCACCGGGCATCGACCGAAGAGCGATTCATCACGTTGAACTGCTGGCCGACGGGACCGTGGTGCTACTGGCCGAAGCGAGTGGCAGTCAAGCGCAGTACGAACAGATTATGGACGAATCCCCGCACGTGATCGAGTATCTCGTCGCCGGGGACGACCGTTGGATGGCTGTGAGTCAATTTGACCCGACCGACGAAGTCCGAAAGGCGCTGGCGCTCCAGCAAGAGTCGTTTCTTGTGGTTGACACCCCGATTCGCTTCACTTCCGAGGACCATCTCAAGATCACGTACCTCGGGACAGACGATACCTTCAGAAAACTGTTCGACTACGCCGACGAACTGGATTCGATGGCGGTCGACATTCTCGAGATGGGCGAGTACAAGGCTGACGAGTCGTCCCTCAGTCGGTTGATCACCACTCGCCAAGAAGAAGTCCTTGAGGCAGCCGTAGAGTTAGGGTATTACACCGAACCACGTCAGGCGTCACTCGAAGAGGTCGGGGATGCCATCGGGATCTCTCCAGGAACAGTGGGTGAACACCTTCGAAAAGTCGAAGAACGCGTCTTCAGCGAGATTGTCCGCTAATGTGATTTCGGAGACGCGTTCGGTGGGTTTCGTGACCGAGTTCCGGAACCTAAACTTACCTTCTTACTGGGTGAGTCGTGGCACGAACCCCGAGCTGATGCGATCGGGCTCGTAGTCGGAGATAAAAATAGCCCCACTGCTACGGCAGTCTGCCTATTCAGATACATCGCGTATTCTCTGATACCAAACCCACGTTGACGCCTGAGTAGAGCGCCCGAACCGTTCGCCTTCCCAACAAAACTGATGTCAGCCACGACTCCGTCCACAGACACTGACGCATCGCTGCTTACAACCCCTACCATCGAGTCCGCCTACCGGGAGGTAAACGGCGTCCGACTCCACGTCGTAACAGCCGGTGAACCTGACGCACCCCTCGTCGTCTTGTTACATGGTCACCCGGATTTCTGGTACGGGTGGCGCGACCAGATCGGTTCGCTCGTCGAAGCCGGCTACCGTGTGGTGGTCCCGGATCAGCGGGGTTGTAATCTGAGCGAGGCGCCCGACGGAATCGATGCCTACCGGATGTCGAATCTCGTCGCCGATGTCCGTGAATTAATCCGCAGTGAGGGACGCGAATCGGCCCACGTAGTCGGGCACGATTTCGGCGCGTTCGTCGCTTGGAACGTCGCTCTCCGTGAGCCGACGGTCGTCGATCGGCTCGGGATCTGCAACGTTCCGCACCCGACGGTGTATCGAGAGACGCTCCGCTCCAGTCTCCGCCAGATCGCCCGGAGTTGGTACGTCTGGTTCTACCAGTTCCCGAAGCTCCCCGAGTGGCTGCTGCGCCGGAACGGGATGAACAATATGGTTGCGACGCTCGAAGTGTCCTCGAATGAAGGAACGTTCGACGACGAAGCGATCGCACGGTACCAGGCAGCGTGGCAACACACTGGTATCGAGCCACGAATCAACTGGTACCGTGGCTTCCGGCGATCAGAGCGACCCCCGCGCAACACCGTGGTCCAGCCAACGCTGATCTGCTGGGGCGAAGACGACGTCGGACTCGTCCCGTCGATGGCCGAACGGAGTCTCGACTACTGTGAAACCGGGCGCCTCAGGACGTTTCCTGACGCGTCACATTGGGTGCACCACGAGCGCGAGGCAGTCACCGACGAACTACTTGATCACCTGTCGTGACTGAGCCGTTGGTTGATCACAGTCACAAACAAATGAGGCCCCGCGACGGGGCTCAAAACTGAAGTCGTTGTTTCAGCTTAGTTGAATGTTAAGACTCCATTCTGACGAGAATTGTCTATGGGTTCGCTCTCTCTGGCCTCTCTTAGCGACTGTGACGGTATGACAACTGACGGGACGAAACTTGGAACGCCCGAAAACATCACACTGAAACCTACCACGGGTGAAATCGAATTTCTCTGCGTCGATCCGAGCGGCAAGGGGTCAGCCGAATTCCCACGAATGGAGAATGGCCAGGTGGTCGTCTCCATAGAGAGAGTCGAAACAGCACAAGAGTACCTCATCGTGAATGCCCCGTAGCTATCCTGGGACACGGTTTCGGACTGTTAATTCGCGGGTAAGTACCTGAAAGAAGGAGGGGTTTCAACAGTATGCCTGGAGTGGTGGGAACCATCTCAAATCATGACCGGACGTCGTTCGCCGACCGATATCTTTCGATTACTTGCCGACGATACTCGGGTCGATATTCTTCGCGCCGTCGCGGTTGCGCAGTACGATCTTGACCAGGTCGACTCGGGCGCTGCTGAGCTCGCGTTCTCTGAGATTTATGACCGTGTTGACGTGGAAAATAGCTCGAAGCTGTCGTACCACCTCGGGGAACTCGCTGGGACCTACCTGCGAAAAACCGACGACGGGTATTCGCTTTCGCACGCTGGTGAACGCATCGTTCGGTTTATTCTCGCTGAAAATTACGGTTCACCGGAGTCGTTCGGTCCGGAACCGATCGATGGGGTGTGTATCTTTTGTGGGGCGGAGGCGCTGGAAGCGAGTTTGTCGCATCAGTTTTTCCGAATCGACTGTACGGCGTGTGAGCAGCAAGTCGCTGGACAACCGATAACGCCCGCACAGGTCAGGACACGGGGAACCGACGCTCTCGTTCAGAGTGTCAAGCGACGAAGTGCGGAGGATGCCAGACTGATTCGACAACGGCTGTGTCCGGAGTGTGGCGCGCAACTCTCCGTGGAGGTGGTTGAGGTGCCTGCGAGTGCGTTGCCTGAGGCTGCTTCGTTTGTTGTGCGGAGTACCTGTGGCGCGTGTCTCCGGGAGTATAATAGCCCGTTGACGTATAGCGCCGTTTATCATCCGGCATCGATTGCGTTCCATTGGGAGCGCGGAGTTGACGTGACTGCCAGAGGGCTCTGGGAATTTCACGAATACGTATATGAGGGCCGGTGGACATCCGAACAGGTCGCGTCGGACCCCGACGAATACGAAGTCGTGTTGCGTCACGGGGAGGATGCAGTGAGACTCTATCTCGACTCGACTGCGACCGTGGTGCGGACGGAGCGCGTGCGACGCGAGAACGGTTGATTTCGGCGATAGTAACAGTTTCATTACAAAATCGGTGTTGAGTGGAATGCGGTGCTGATCAGATATTTTCCGATTAGTGGTGTAAATGGTCTAGAACCGTGGCTTTACGCTCAACTCAAGTTTTGAATCAAATCCGATAAATTATCAAATATCCAATGTTTTATGGACGTCAGCGGCTCGACCTACAGATGTAGTCACCGGAGGCTCACCCCCGTGCAATCGAAACCCATCCACGACCCGACAGGCCAGGCGAATCGAACACAGAGCGAGCAGACTGCGCGAGAACAGTCAGTACCAAACGGCTCGAAATCAGCCGACGAGATCGCCGACGCGTACGCAGACGTGGCTGACGAACTCGCTCGGTGGCGCCGACTCGACCAGTTGGTCGCTGGACGGTATCGTCGAGATCACTTCTGGCACGCGAGTGGGCGAATCCTTGATGTCGCCTGCGGGACCGGGCGGAATTTCCAGTACCTCCCGTCGGCAAGCGAGGTCGTCGGTATCGACATCAGCGATGAGATGCTCACCCACGCTCGTTCTGAACTCGACAGGCTCGATGTGGAAGGAACGGTTCAAACGATGGATGCCCAGGCGATCGACTTCCCTGACGACAGTTTCGACACCGTCGTCTCGTCGTTTTCCACGTGCACGTTCCCCGACCCGATGGCCGCGCTCCACGAAATGGAGCGCGTCTGCACATCCGACGGCGAGATACTACTACTCGAACACCGTCACAGCGACGCTGCGCCGCTCGCTCGGCTCCAGGATTGGCGGGCTGAATCCCAGTACGAGAAGAACGGTTGCCGACTAACCCACAACCCGCTAGAAACCGTCGAACAGGCCGGCCTCACCGTCGAGAGCACCTCAACATCGTGCTTCGGTCTCATCGCTACCATCGAGGCCTCACCGAGGTGATCACCGAATGAGCACGTTCTCGCACGTATTCGGGCTTCAATTGGGCATTCGCGTCACAGCACGTGGAAATCCCAACTAATGACACGATCACGACGTTCCACGGAAACCACTATGGGTGATCGAACGACGAGACGGTCGTTCCTCGCGTGTCTCGGTAGTCTCGGGCTCGTGGGCTTCGGAACTGCAGCCGGGCGGACGAGCGCCACGACCAACTCCCAGATTACAGAAAGACAGGAAAACGAGAGTCCCGTCCCGGATCCCGACGGGCTCGAAGCGTTCGTCGATGATGTGATGGCCGAACGGATCGGGGTGACGACTCCCGGAGCTACCGTGGCGATCGTCTCGGGAGGTTCTCCCGTGTTCACCAAGGGATACGGTGTTGCAGATACTGACGCCGGAGTCCCGGTTCGAGCTGACGACACAGCGTTTCGGGTCGGGTCGGTCGGGAAACTCGTGACGTACACCGCCGTTATGCAGGGTGTTGAACGAGGCGTGCTCGACCTTGACGCCGACATCACCACGTATCTCGACGACTCACCAGTTACTGTCCCGGCTACCTACGATGAGCCGGTGACCCTTCGGCATCTCGGCACACACACCGCTGGGTTCGAATCCACGCTCGATCCCGAGCTCGTCGCTGATCCAGATGCTCTCGACTCGCTGGAGACCGTCCTGGTCGATCAGCAACCCCCGCGTATCCGTCGACCTGGTGAACTCGTCGGGTATTCCAACTACGGCGCGGCACTCGCTGGTCACGTCGTAGCTGAGGCACACGACACGACGTTCACGGAATACGTCCAATCGGAAGTTTTCGATCCGCTCGGAATGTCCCACAGTACGTTCGCCCAGCCCGTCCCCGACAACCATCCGGGAAATCTCGCTGCACCGCACGTCCGCAACGATGCGTCGTTCACCGTGGCCGACGACGTCTACATCAATATGCGGCCCGCAGGGTCGCTGAGCGCGACCGCAACAGAGATGGCCGCATTTATGCAGGCACATCTCGGCAATGGGGCCGTCAGCGGCACGCGGATCCTCAACGCGGCGACTACCGAGCGGATGCATAGTCGCCATCACGTGCGCCATCCAGCAGTCACGAACTGGCGGTACGGCTTCCACGAGTACGGGAGCCCGGATGCGAACCTCCTCGCCCACTCGGGTGCGACGGTCAACTTCACGAGCCACTTGGCACTCGCACCAGATCACGAGACCGGGATCTTCGTGGCGTACAACAGCAATCCCAGCGGGCTTCCGGCGGCTGTCGTCGATGAAATCATCGCTGAGTATGATCTCCAACCCGCGCCACCCACTCCAACTCCCACCTCGAAACCAGGTAGGCGGGAGCGCGCTGAAACCGTCGCCGGCGAGTACAGTCTTTCGTCCCTCCCAGCGAGCGGTCCTCTGCAGGTCGCCGACCAACTCGCACACCTTTCTGTCGAATCTGCAGACGATAGCCGTCTCCGCACATCCACTCTCGACGGCGACACCCGGGAGTGGATCGAGACCGACCCGTACGTGTATCACGAGGTTGGTGGTCACGAGGTCCTCGCTTTCGAGGTTACAGACGGGGAAGTGGAGGGGCTGAATATGAGCGGCGAACCGACTGGCGTCTACCAACCGGTTCCGTTCCACGAACGACAGCTCGTCACTGGCGGTGTCCTCGGGACAACAGTATCTGGCTTCGGGCTATCGCTCGCTGGCAGGGTTGCATACGGCACCCTACAACAGTGGAAGCAGCGTCGGACTGGCAGTGAACCTGAGGTGGGTCCTGAATGACGGATCAACACGTCTCGCACCAACAGACAGACCAACTCCAGGAATCAGACGACGAGAGTCGGATCACGCGAGACGTCACGGGCGGGGTCACGAGGCTCCCGTGGCTCGCTCGGGCAGCAGCCGTCGGGCTGAGCGCTGTCTCTCTGGGGTTCGTCGTCCTGTTTAGTCTCATCGTTGGTACGGGCGGCAGTCTGACGCTCGTCACGCGACCGCTGGCGATGCAGATCGCACTCACGCTCCCGTATCTTGTGGTACTCCTCACGCTAGTGACTAACGTCGGTGCCGTACTCTCGTGGCGAAACGGCTACTGGTCACTGTCTGCACGCGTCCACCAGACGCTGTTGGCACTTCTCGGACTTGCATTTAGCTGGTTACTCTCTAATCTCGGCTTCTTCACTGTGTGAGTCGCCTCGGGGCCAAGCCCCGAGCCGATTGACCAGACAGATTTCCCCGTTCGTCTCTTTCGCCATTCACATAACGACCGATAAAATAGATAACATATGGGACTCGTTGCTGAGTTCGATATCCACTGTCAGGCGTTACCGCTCGCTGGCGTCGCGGAACGGGCGTCTGAAGCCACGCTGGTCTTAGAGATGCAGTACAATCATGGGAACCGGCCGCTATTTCTCGTCACTGTTCAGGACGGGTCGCAAGCGACCGTTGAGGCTGCCTTCACGGATGCATACGACGTTGGGGAGTGGACGCTCGTCGGACAGGCGGGCGATACCCGTCGATACCAGGTCCTCCCAGCGCTCAGTCTGGAAGAACAGCTCGGAGACCACCTCGACGATCTTGCGGGTCTCGAAGCGCTCGCAACGGCTGACGCGATTATCGAGCGGATTGACGTCGTCCCAGGCGGGTGGCGACAGACCGGTTGGTTCGCCGACCGAGACGCGTTCAACAAGTTCTCCTCGTTCTGGCAGCGGAATGCCGGGTTCCGCTTGCACCGTCTCACCCGAGACGGGGAGTCCGAACCGCCGGGTGATGGACTCACCGACCGTCAACACGAGGCACTCCGAACCGCGTACGAACTGGGGTATTTCGACATCCCGCGGAAAGCGTCCCTAGAGGATGTCGCCGCAGAACTTGGGATTTCGCCGTCGTCCGTCTCTGAGCGACTGCGGCGAGCCCAAACGCAGCTCATCGAGGAGACCGTGGCGACGACGTGGCCCCCACTCCCCAACTAACGGAGACCCAGCGCCCTCTCTGATCGGGAGAGGGACTTAAACGCCCGCACAGATTCGAGAATTCCCTACCCGGAGGCGGCTCGACGTTTTACTCGCCTATGGTATTGCAACAGGCGCAACGACAATCTGAGAACGAGGCGGGTACCGCTGTGCGGCACTCCGCGATCCGCGCTGACGATGTCCACGTCACGTATGACGATGGGACCGAAGCGGTCCGGGGCGTCTCCCTGGACGTCGAAGAAGGCGAATTCTTCGGCTTCCTCGGCCCCAACGGAGCTGGCAAAACAACCACGATCAAGACCCTCGTCACGTTGCTGCATCCAACGCAGGGATCAGTCCGGATCAACGGCTACGATACGAAGACCGATGCACGGGCTGTCCGCGAATCGATCGGCTATATGGCCCAAGAAACAAGCATCGACTTTGAGCTCACACCCTGTGAGAACCTCCGTATTGCCTGTCGAATGTATGGCGTGCCGAAAGATCAGCGCGACGAACGCATCGAAGAACTGCTCGACCTCGTCGATCTCCGAGACGTAGCGGACAAGCGAGCGGAAACGTTCTCGGGCGGAATGCAGAAACGGCTCGATACGGCGACCGTCCTCGTGCATCGTCCCCCGGTGGTTTTCCTCGACGAACCGACTACCGGGCTGGATCCCGAGGCACGGCTCCGTGTCTGGAACTACTTCGAGAAGATCAACGATCAGGGAACGACGGTGTTCCTCACGACACAGTATCTCGAAGAAGCGAACGAGTTGTGTGACCGCCTCGGCCTCCTCCAAGATGGACGGATTACCCACACCGGCACCCCGGACGCACTCAAATCAGCCGTAGGGACGGACACTGTCACACTCACCCTGAAGAACCCGTCCGATGGGACACGCCGTCGTGCCGTAAACGCGGTTCGTCGCCTCAAAGACCTCGATACGGCGACTATCGAACGAACTGCCGACGGCCTCACCATCGAAGCCGACAACGCTCGCTCAACCACGAGCGAACTGTTCACTGAACTAGCCGCAGCGGACGTCGAAGTCACTGATTTCGACATCCAATCACCGACGCTTGATGACGTCTTCCTCACACTGGCCGGTGAGGATGATAGTAGCGACACCAGCACGAAGGACGATACAGTGAGTGCTCGGGCGGTGGCGCGATGAGCAGCGTCCCTGCCGAACGGAACGCCACCGAGAGTGGCTCGGTGACGAGAGCCTCTGGGAACAACTCCGTGACTGACGCCTGGATCAGCTTCAAACGGTGGCTCGTCAAGACCTCCCGCAATCCGTACGTGACGTTCACGTCGTTGATCCAGCCGGTCATCTTCTTCGTCCTGATGGCGGAAGTACTCGGTGCCATCGCAGGAGGAACAATCGCCCAAACAGTACAGAGTGATATAACGTACGTGACGTACCTCACACCCGCAATAATCATTCAGTCAACACTGGCCGCGGCGGCTGTCTCCGGGATCGGGCTCGTTGACGATATGGAGACAGGAATGTTCGACAAGACGTTGATTTCCCCGATGAATCGAGCTGCGATGTTCGTCGGGAAAGCACTGTCTGAAGTGGTTCGCATCACTGCCCAGACGGGAATCATTCTCACTCTCGGGTACCTGCTGGTAGTTCTTAAGCCAGGGGCACCTGCCGCGCAGTATCTCCAGACAGGAGCGGTTGGTGTCCTCGGTATCGTCGTCGTGACCGTCATCTTCGGCGGCGTCTTTATGGCGTACTCGAATATTGTCGCGCTCGTTACTCGTGATCGAGAAGCGACAGTGATGATCGCCAATCTCCTGACCTTCCCGTTGCTGTTCATTTCGAGTGCGTTCCTTCCACTCGAGATCCTTCCTGGCTGGATTCAAAGCGTTGCAGTCGCCAATCCCATCACGTACGGTGTCGATGGCATCCGAGCACTGATGCTCGGACAGGACGTGATGTCGGTTTTCGAGGTAACGGCGTTCGCTGGGCTTTGGAACACGGTTCTCCCTGCTGTTGTCGTTCTTTTCGGATTCAACATTGCTCTTGGTGGTATTGCCGTCGGCCTCCTCAAGCGGGCTTCCAAGGCCGCGGTTCAGTAACCCCTTAGTTCTACTATTCGACGGGCCACGCCTACATCGCCCCTCTTCTAAGAGCACGCATCGGTCATCCTGCCACGGCCCTATTTAAAACGCCGGACGACTGAGAGTCACTCACTCTTCGGTTACACCCCAACGATACAACGCATCAATGCAGACTGTGATTTCCGCAGACGGGACCAGTATCGCATACGAACAGTACGGAGAAGGCCCGCCGCTCATTCTCCTTCACGGCGGGTCGTCTCCCGAGTACTGGAAGCCAATCGTTCCTCACTTCGCTGAGGACTACACGGTCGTTGTTCCCCACCGACGCGGCGTTGGGGAAAGCGGCGACTCTGAGGAGTATCGCCTCGAACGTGGTGTCGAAGACGTTCAAGCAGTTATCGATGCAGTCGAAGGAACGCCGGTCCTGTTCGGGCACTCGTTCGGTGGTCTGTTAGCGATCGAAACCGCTCGGAAAGCATCGGTCAAGAAGCTCATCGCGTATGAGCCGGCGGTTCTCGTCGACGACTATGGAGAACAAGCCGAACTCGCAGCGCGGATGCAGGAACGAATCGACGACGGCGATCGACGCGAGGCAATGAAGTTCTATATCCGAGAGGTGATGCACGGTGGCGAGATCGATGATCTCGATAGTTGGCTCGCTGAGTGGCCGCCGTGGCCCGAAATCGTCGCTTTGACCGAAAACATCGCGCGAATCAATCGCGCGATCGAGCAGTACCAACTTCCGGACGCACTTGAGATCGACGCGCCAGTCCTCTTACTGACCGGGACTGCGGGACCGCCTCATCTTCGAGATGGCATCCGTGCAGTGGACGCCGCCCTTTCGAGCAGTCAGTTCGTAGAATTCGATGACGTCGGTCACGGTGGTCCGACGGAAGCCCCTGATCGCATCATAGCGACGGTACACAGTTTCATCGACGACGAAGCGACGCCAATGCCGGAATCTGGCTTCTGATTGAGATCGCCTTTCGGTTCGCCAGAACGTAGTATTCACAGTACTACTGGATGATCTCCGTAGAGCGACACAAGTCGCGCTTCTGCCTTCCGCAGGTGGTCTGCGACGGTGCTTTCCGAGCAATCCATCTCGTCGGCGATCTCTCGGACGCTTGTCTGCCGCGGGATCTCATAATATACGATAGGCGCGATTGCGGGCGCAGTCGCCGGGGCACGGTTCGGCGCGCCACAACTCCCGGATCGATGGGTGAGTGCGATTGATGAGGTCGACGAACTCGAAACGCTGGCAACGCACCTCGTGGACCTAGCGTAATGTACGCCTTAGCGTTCGATCGGGACTGGACGGTCGACGTGAACCCCCATCCGCAGCGGGACGCAGTGCCGCTTTCGTGGTCCGGTACTGGGCGCACGAGATCGGCCACGAGGGCTGGGCGGTCGGGAATCAAGAACCTCGTTGACGAAGCAGCTATTCCAGGGACAGTGGGGTCGATTCGGCGTCGTGACGGGCATATTGATGCGCTCGGCGAGCAGAACGAGTACGGGTATTACGAGTGGTGGCCGGACCGTAAAGAACGGCTTCGGATTCTTCGAGAGTTGTTCCCCAATGCCGAGGGCCATCTCGTGGTTGATGATCTCGATTTAGGACACGTCGATGGCTGGGACCACTATTACGCGTGGGACTTCGTTGAGCACGTTCAGCACGGAGATCTCGCGCTGTCAGTCCCACCGAGCAGGTGAGGCGGCTCCAGCCGAGAGGTGAGCGCAACAGGCGCTGGTAGCAGTGGTCACCACAGGACGAACTCAGACACGAAGGAGTGTCAGCCGGGACTCGTTTTCCAGATTCTCCGTGGTAGCTGCGGTAAAGAGTTCCAGCCCACCTCTGGATTTGACTTGGGTCGTGATTTCGTCCCGTACTGCTTCAGCGTCTCTCAGTGTCAGATCGGTTCCAGCCTGAAGGAAGCTGACGCACTCCTCAGTGTGGGTACGGTCGTTGGTGTAGACCGGATTCTCAAGCGTATTGGTGACGAGGGTTTCTGCGAAGTCGTGTACCGACACCCCCGAGTCGACGTTTTTCTCCTGTCCCCGGAATCCTTGCATTAGCCCGGCAGTTTGTAGTTCCTGGTAGAGTTGTGGAGGTGGTGAGATCTGGATTTGTGCAGTCAGAATGGTTAACAAGTCTGTTGCCAGTTCTTGCACGAGTGTCTGGGCGCAGGGGACCGTGGCGTCAACAGCATCAATCTCGTGAGGTCTGGTGTCGTCTACAGGGACGGGAATGGCGATACTGGTGGTTTCTTCAGGTAGTGTGTCCCCGATTCTTTCTCCGAGGCGATGGCAGTCCGTGCTACCGGTAAGGATGACAAAGTCTGCTTCTGTCGCAGCAGTTGGGAAGTCTTCCAACTCTTGTACACCGTATGTGTGTGCCTCCGAGTATCTGCGATGTGGGTAGCGGGAGTCCCAGCCTTGTTGAGCGATTTGTGCACCGAGATCACCGTATCCGAGAAGGAGAGACAGGGGCTCTCCGAACTCGTCGACAGCTGTGTCAGTGTCGTGGGGCGGACCTGCTTGAGATTCCAGCATATCCGCAATCATATCATCCATATCCGGTGATTACGAGGTCATCTGTGATAGAACTCCGTCAGACCCTCGGTTCTATGGGCGGTGGAAAAAGCTGGTGTGGAGACCCGCTGGGACACCAGTTCAGGGACGCCTGCTCGAACGGCCAACAATTCACTGCATCGGCGACGCCGCTGCCGAACCGACGAGCGAGTACTCTCGATCCCGACTCGTCCCCTCCGCCTCGATGAGGTTGTACTGCTCCATCTTCGAGAGGTATGTGCGGATAGTCCGCTTCGTCCGTGGGCCATCGGCGTCCTCGGTATAGCCCTCGTGAATCTCGCTCGGCCCGACCGGGCCGTGCTCGCGAACGGTGTCGTACACGGCGCGCTGGTATGGCGTTAGTGAATCGAGACTTTTCTGCTTGATCTGGGCCTGAGCATCCTCCGCGGCGTCTAGGAGGATGTCGTCGGTGATGCACTCGTGGTTCTACGATACGCCTGAGATCCAGGCGCTCAGAACCTGCTTCGGGCACTTGGTGATCCACAGGACAACGTCTCGCTCTATGGGGTGCTTCGATCGCCGCTGTTCGGCTTCACCGATGACTGCCTCGCACCGGCTGTCGCAGAGACCGATTCAGTGTTGGACGCGTTCGCCGAGACGGACGATCCACAGCTCGCAGATGCCTTCGACCTCCTCACGACGTGGCGGACCCTTAGTGGCTGCGCGACGCCGTCTGAGGATGGCGTACTCCCGTGGAACCGTCTGTTGTCCCGAGTGATCGACGACACGGGGTATCTGGCGAGTGTGAGTGCTGACGAACACGGTCAGCAGGCCGTCGCGAACGTCGAGAAGTTCCGCGACCAGGTCCGCACTTGGAGCGAGAACGGTGTCCACACAGCTGCCGGGTTGCGCCATCGGATCGACCGCCAAGCTGAGATCGACCCCCGAGAAGGGGTAGGCTGACATTCCAGGAGATGTTGAGGGCGTTCGGATAACGACGATTCACGCAGCAAAGGGACTCGAGTTCCCGATCGTAACCGTCCCTGATCTCGGAAGTGACCTCAATTTCGGGCGGTCCGTCGACGACCACGGCTATGTCCGCCTCGTCGGGGGGACGACTGATGCCCTCCTACGAACCGTCGTGGAGGAAGACCTCGTGGATGAAGTGGTCGAACGGTTCGAACAAGCCCGCGAGTCTGCTTCTTCAGAATCGACTGAATAGCGTGCTATTCTGAAATAGAATACTATTCTACAATATCTTGATAGGTGTCTCAGAAGTGCCGGATCCTTCCTCAGTACGGTGGACTCAGTTGGAACCGCCGACTCACAGTAGTTGAGACTAATGGTCTCAATGCATACGGCCAACACAATATAATATATCGCATAACCATTATTTCACACTTCCCTCCCTCTACAGTCAGTGGTGGGACAGGCATAACCGGCCTGCGCCCCTCTCACTAGAGAGTTACTATGGATATTTCCGAAATCCTCTCACCGAAATTCACCGAGTTCGACATCGGAACCCCGCTCTCGAAGGTCGCTGGGGCATTCGAGAACCAGGAACTCGATGCTGTCGTCGTCACGGACGGCGACGAGTATCGCGGCGTCGTCAGTCGCCGTCAGTTGGCGTCCTCGTCCAACCAACCGTCTGCGAAGGTCGGTTCACAGGTACAGCACGTCCCGACGGTTGACCGCACCGAGGACGTCCGCGAGGTCGCGCGACTTATGATCGGGAGCGACGCCAAGACGCTCCCCGTCCTTGACGACGACCGTGTCATCGGTGTCGTGACCGGCGATGCCGTGCTCGAGGCAGTCCGGCCGTTTCTTGATGCGGCGACTGTCGACGACGCGTTCACGGCGGAATTAGTCAGCGCAACCCCTGAAACCACGATCGGGAAAGCGCTCAATATGCTTCGAGAGGCTGGCATCGCCCACCTCCCAGTCGTCGACGAGGACGGCCTCGTGGGAATGGTGAGCCTGTACGACGTCATTGAGTTCACGACGCGCGGCGGCACCAAGAGCCAGGGTGGGTCGTCAAGCGGCTTTGGTGGTCGTGGCGGGGGGCAGAACCGCGGCGGGTTCGGCGCGCGTGAGGGCGACGCCGACCGGATGCTCGATCTGCCGGTACGGAACCTGATGTCCGACGCGATCGCGACGGTCGAGCGGAGTGCACCGCTCGACGAGGTCGTCGCGACGATGTTCGAACAGGAGATATCTTCGCTCGTCGTCACGGCAGACGACACCGACGAGCCGGTCGGGATCATCACGAAGACGGACCTCATCGAGGCGCTCACCTGGGAGCGCGAGGACCGGAACGCCGTGCAGGTGTTCGGGCTCGACCTGCTCGAAGGGATGGACTACGACGACGTCTCCGCGCTGATCGAGCGTATGACCTCGAAGTACGGTGAGATGAGCGTGATCAAGGCCAGCATCGAACTGCAGGAGCACAAGGAACAGAACAGGGGCGTGCCGCTGGTACTGGCACGGATTCGGCTGGTCACCGACCGTGGCTACTTCACTGCCGACGGAGAGGGGTACGGTGCCTCCCACGCCCTCCGTCTCGCAGCGAACGCCGTCGAACGCCAGCTGCTCAAGGGGAAAACCTACGGCCAGTCGAAGAAGCGGCCGAACGCGGAGGAGCAAGAACAGCTCTACGGCTGGTGGCTCGGTGGGTAAATACGCGAGGTTCAGCCCACCTCTCGATGGCTGTCCAGAGTAGCCGGTAATCGGACAATCTGCGATACGGATCGATGGGTCCAACAGCGCGAACGCGGTTATGATTCGGACCACTCCCCGACGTTGTGTGTCACTCGGTTCCTCCTCACACGATCTTTTGTGAAAATGGCACACACCTATGTCCCATCTCGGCGTAGTTGATAGAGAACGTGATTCGAGAATGTCACTAGAAACATCCAAAATAGACAACGACGCACTCGACGAATTCTCTGGGTCACTGCGTGGATCCCTCCTCCGGCCAGACGACGAGGGCTACGACGAGGCTCGGGCAGTCTGGAACGCGATGATCGACGAACGCCCGGCCTTCATCGTTCGATGCGCTGGCGTAGCTGACGTCATCAGCGCCGTGACGTTCGCCAAGGAACACGACCTCCCCATCTCGGTGAAAGGTGGCGGACACAACATCGCCGGCAGGGCCGTCGAGGACGATGCCCTTATGATGGACCTCTCGCCGATGAAATCCGTACGGGTCGATCCGGACGCGAAGACGGCTCGCGTCGAACCTGGCGTGGTGCTCAACGAACTGGACCACGAAACCCAGGCCTTCGGACTTGCCACGCCCGTGGGGTACAACTCCACGACCGGTATCGCCGGGTTGACGCTCGGCGGCGGGTGGGGATGGCTCTCCCGGAAGCACGGATTGACCGTCGACAATCTCATCTCGGCCGATGTCGTCACCGCAGACGGCGAATTGGTACACGCTAGCGAGGACGAAAACGAAGATCTCTTCTGGGGGATTCGTGGCGGCAGTGGCAACTTCGGGATCGTCACCTCATTCGAGTTCCAACTGCATGAGGTCGGGCCGACCGTGTTGTCCGGCCCGATCGTCCATCCCTTCGACGACGCTAAGACGGTTCTCGAAGGCTACCGGAAGTTCGCCGCCGATGCACCCAACGATGCGACGGTCTGGTGTGTCATCCGGCACGCACCCCCACTGCCGTTCATCCCTGAGGAGTGGCACGGCCGGAAGGTCGTCATTCTGGCGACGTTCTACGCTGGTGATATGGAGGAGGGCGAGGAGGTACTTCAGCCGATCCGTGATGTCGGTGATCCGATCGCCGACGCGGTCGGTCCACACCCCTACACCGGCTGGCAACAGGCGTTCGACGGTCTGGCTCCGGCTGGCAATCGGAACTACTGGAAGTCCCACAACTTCGACGAGATGACTGACGGAATGATAGAGACGTTCATCGAGTACGGGAAGACGATCCCGACCCCGGAGACGGAGATCGCCATTCCACACCTCGGCGGGGCGATGAACGAGAAACCCGTCGACGCGACGGCCTACCCCCACCGAAACTTCGAGTTCACGATGGTCCTCCACACACAATGGACGGATCCCGAACAGGACGAGGAGTGTATCGCGTGGACGAGGGAGATGCACGAGGCGATGGCTCCTCATGCGACCGGCGGCGTCTACGCCAACTTCGTCCCCGAGGAGGACGGTGACCAGCAGGCTGCCTACGGCGAGAACTACGATCGACTGGTCGAGGTCAAAAACAAGTGGGATCCTGAGAACCTGTTCCAACTCAACCACAACGTCGAACCGACGGAGTAGTCCAGTGCTCGAACGCCAAAATTCACTCATAAACGACAACAAAAGCGACGGACAATAGCGCAATGACCGAACACCGGGATGTCGTCGTCATCGGCGCCGGGCAGGCGGGGCTGGCGACGAGTTACTACCTGACGGAAGCCGGCTGTGACCACGTCGTCCTCGAACGTGATCGGGTCGGCGAGCGCTGGTGCAGCGAGCGATGGGACTCGTTCACGCTGGTGACGCCGAACGTGATGAGCCGCCTTCCGGGCTTCCCCTCCGATGGCGACGACTCCGACGGCTACCTCACTCGTGACGAGGTCGTCGAGTATCTCGAGGCTTACGTCGATCGCTTCGATCCCCCACTCAGGACTGGTGTCGAGGTGCTGGCGGTTCGGCAGCACGACGCCGGCCATACCGTCGAGACGGCCGACACTACCTACGGGACGACCAACGTGGTCGTGGCGACCGGCCCGTTTCAACGCCCACGAATCCCCGAGTTCGGCGCCGATTTCCCGTCGTCCGTTCGGCAGCTACACACCAGCGAATATCGGAACCCGGACAAGCTCGATCCCGGTGGGGTGCTCGTGGTCGGTTCCGGCCAGTCGGGCACCCAGATCGCCGTGGAGCTCCACGAGAGCAGGCGTGACGTGTCCCTCTCGGTCGGGAAGGCAGCGAAGGCGCCCCGTCGGTACCGCGGGAAGGACATCGTCTGGTGGATGGTCGCCCTGGGTGGACTCGACGCGGTCGTCGATGGCCTGGACTCGCCCGCCGACCGGTTCGGGCCTAACCCCTACGTCTCGGGCAAGGACGGCGGTCAGGAGATCGACCTGCTTGATCTTGCCGCTGACGGTATGACGCTGCTCGGCCGCGGCGAGGGAGTCGAGGACGGCCGGCTCGTCGTTGCCGGTGACCTCGAGGAGAATCTCCGGAACGCGTCTCGCTTCTACGCCGGCATACTCGGTCAGATCGACGACCTCATCGAAACCGAGGAAATCGACGCTCTGGACCCGAGGTTTGTCTCCAGGGATCCGGAGGCAATCTCGGTCGAGAGCGTTCGAGAGCTCGACCTCAAGGCGGCGAACGTTCGGACCGTAATCTGGGCGACCGGGTTCCAGTTCGACTTCAATTGGGTCGAGCCCACGACGTTCGACGAGTACGGCTACCCTGGCCACGACCGTGGCGTGACTGACAGTCCCGGGCTCTGTTTCCTCAGGCTGCCGTGGTTGCCTACGGCGGGATCATCGCTCCTATTCGGCGTAGGCGGCGACGCGAAATACGTGACTGACCACATTCTCAGCCGGCTAGAGCAGGCCACCCCAAGCATATGAACGCTATGCCCAGACCGTATGCTGTCCGTTCAGCAAGGACAAGATGGTTACCCACGTACCAGGAATTCCGGTCTCACAGGAGCGTCTGCTCGACCGTTTCGCGGAGGAACCAATGAAACGAGACGTGACCTTCGACTCGGAAGGGGCAGAGGTGAGTGGCTGGTACTACTCGCCCGACACGGCGCCACCGTGGCCCCTGGTCGTCATGGCCCACGGGTTCTCCGCAACCAAAGAGATGGTTGCTGACAGGTACGCAGAGGTGTTCGTCGAGGCAGGCCTGGCCGTGTTGTTGTACGACCATCGGGGCTTCGGGGCAAGCGAAGGCGAACCCCGCCAGCAGATCAATCCCTGGATGCAGGCACGGGGGTATCGCGACGCGATCTCGTTTGCGGCCACGCTCGACGATGTCGATTCGTCCCGGATCGCCGTGTGGGGCGATAGTTACAGTAGTGGTGCTGCGCTGGTCGTGGCCGCCCTGGATGATCGGGTGGCAGCACTGGTCGTTCAGGTCCCGGCTCTTGGAGAGGAAGTACCGCCGGACGATCCAGATGGATCCCTCCGTGACGCGATCGAGGAGACGGTTCGCTCGGGATCAATCGAACCGACTGCGGACGAGATCCGTGGGCCGATGCCGGTCGTATGGGACGACCAGGAACGGCGTTCCTCGGCCCTGAAACCGGAGACGGCATTTCGCTGGTTCACCGGCTACGGGACTCGCTCGGACACGAACTGGACGAACGAGGTCACGCTCGTCCGTCCAGAGCACCCCGTCCAGTGGTATCCTGGCCTGTGTGCCTCGGACGTGTCGTGTCCGGCCCTATTCGTGGTCTCCCCCGACGACGAGATGGTCCGGTCGTCCCCTGCTGTAGCCCGCGACGCGTACGAGCGACTGGTCGGGCCGAAAGAGTGGGTAGAGATTCCCGGTGGGCATTTTGGGCTGCTGTATTATCCGAGCGAGACGTTCGACAGAGCGTCATCGGCACAAGTGCGGTTCCTTACAGAGACTCTGCTGTCAGAGGATGGTTGAAGACGAGTTATCTATGTCTCGCAACCGGACGGTGGGGTTGTTCCTCCTCGTCACGCTCCTGTTCGGGTCAGCCTTCCCGGCAGTGAAGACCGGCTTGTCGTTCATCCCACCGCTTATCTTCGCAGCGACCCGAAGTTACCTGGCTGCCGCGCTTCTGCTGGCCTACGTCGGCGTGACGACGGAGTACTGGTATCCCCGCTCTCGACGGGACGTGACAGCGGTGCTCGCCGGGGGACTGTTTCTGGTCGGCGGGACGGGTGTCGGCTTCGTCGCCCAGCAGTTCATCACCGCAGGCGTCGCTGCGATCATCTTCAGTCTCGCCCCGATCATTACTGCGGTGCTCGCGTGGCCGCTCCTCCCCGCGGAGCGACTGGTCGGCCGCGACTACGTCGGCGTGGTTCTGGGCTTCATCGGGATCGTCGTCGTCATCCGCCCGGACCCTACGGGCCTCCTCGATCCGGAACTCGTCGGGAAACTGCTCTTTTTCGGCGCCCTGATCGTCGTCGAACTCGGGGCCGTCCTCATCCGACGGAGCAGGACATCGATGCCGATCCCGGCGCTCACCGGCTGGGCGATGGTGCTCGGGGGGACCGTCCACGTCGTCCTGGCTGTCGGCATCGGCGAGTCCATTGCGAACATTCAGGTGACCCCGCTGTCAGTGGCGATAGTGCTCTATCTCAGCGTCTTCATCGGGGCTTTCGGGCTGGTGATATATCTCGTGCTGATGGGCGAGGTGGGGCCGTTGAAGGCGAATATGACGACCTATCTCACTCCCATCGTCGCCCTGGCGATCGGGTTCGTACTACTGGGCGAACGCATTCACCCGCTGACGCTCGTCGGCTTCGGGATCATCGTCGCCGGATTCGCGCTACTGGAGAGTCGGGAGATCAGCGCCGAACTCGTCAAGTACCGTAGCCTGTTCCGGTAATTGAGTTCGGCTCGCAGTGTCGGGTATCGAGGGACGCCAGAAACCGAGACGCGGAGAGTACGATCTCCAGTCGTGGGAAGAAGTCAGTGCAGGAGTTAACCGGCATCCTCGCCGATCGCGTCACTCACATAATGAAAATCCCGACTTATGTGAAAATATCGTCCTTTGATACAGTCACGGAGTGAACGTAGAACGTATGCACGACCCGATCACGCTGCAGATCTCCACCCTCGGATTATGGATTGTCGGTCCGCTCGTACTGGTGCTGGCAGTTGTGACGGTCTGGCAGATGGTGCGGTTCGTAGACGCCTACGACAAACAGGCGCTCACCGTGTTCGGCGAGTATCGCGGCCTGCTCGAACCGGGAATCAACTTCATTCCCCCGTTCGTCTCGCGCACGTTCACGTTCGACATGCGAACGCAGACGATGGACGTGCCTCGCCAAGAGGCGATCACGCGTGACAACTCCCCCGTGACAGCGGATGCAGTCGTTTATCTCCGTGTGATGGATGCGAAGAAGGCCTTCCTCGAGGTGGAAGACTACAAGACGGCAGTCTCGAACCTCGCCCAGACCACGCTCCGGGCTGTAATCGGCGATATGGAATTGGACGACACGCTGAACAAGCGTCAGGAGATCAACGCTCGCATCCGCAAGGAACTAGACGAGCCCACCGACGAATGGGGGATCCGCGTCGAGTCAGTCGAGGTGCGAGAGGTCAATCCCAGCCAGGAAGTGCAGCACGCGATGGAACAGCAGACCGGCGCGGAGCGGAGACGCCGGGCCACCATTCTCGAAGCACAGGGGGAACGCCGGAGTGCAGTCGAGAAAGCCGAAGGAGACAAACAGTCGAACATTATCCGAGCGCAGGGCGAAAAACAGAGCCAGATCCTCGAGGCACAGGGCGACGCGATCTCGACGGTGCTGCGAGCGAAATCCGCCGAGTCGATGGGCGAACGCGCCATCATCGACAAAGGAATGGACACGCTCGAAGCGATCGGGCAGGGCGAGTCGACGACGTTCGTCCTCCCCCAGGAACTCACCTCGCTGGTGGGTCGCTACGGCAAGCACCTCACGGGCAGTGACGTGGCGGCCAACGGACACCAGCTAGACAGCCTGCAATTCGACGCCGAGACGCGCGAACTCATCGGTCTCGACGACATCAAGGAGATCCTCGGCGAAATCGGCCAGGCGGCTGAGTTGGATGTCGAAGAGTTAGAGCAACAGGCCAAGGCGGTCAAGGACGGGACACCCGAGAGTGCCGACCACGCCGATAAGCAGATCAACGACCCAGCATGACTTCCGAACGAAACCCTCCGACAGGATGGGTGTTGGAAACCGAGCGGACGACACACGACGAACTCATGGGTCGGGACTATACCACGGTTCTCTATCGCCAGGAACACTCCAGAAAGGCGGTATACATCAATGAGGTCATCGACGGAAGGAACGTCTGGGAATACAATGTGCATCACTCGGGGCGGGACGGTGACCTTGGAACCGCTGCTGACCTGGAAACAGCGAAGCAGATCGCGTACGTGTTTATGAGCGACTCCGTCGCCAGAGTGTGATATCGACCGCTTCTCGTGCTCGGCGCCGCGTTTCTCGACGCGATCGGAACGGATTTCGTACTATGTGTATTCTCTCCGCTGGTGTGCGGATACCGAGACTAACGCTCACCAATTGCATCAAGCGACCACATTTTAACGAGCAAACAATTTTTGATTAACTGGGTTACGTGAGCTTTGAGAGCCTACGACGACCAATGTAATAATACGGCAGATATGTGCACTCAGTAAGTGTAACTCACATAATCAAAATGTCCTCAAGTGTGAAAATCGACACAATTGATGCACCTCGGTAGAGAGTGACGCACTATGACGAACCAGAGTTTTGACGCGTGTCTCCGCCTTGTCGCCGACCAGCACCGACGTCGGATTATCCACCACCTGCGCCACGAGGCTACCGGAACCACGACATTCGAGGACCTCGTCGATCAGATACACAGGCGAGCTTCCGACTCCAAAAACGGTCCACAGCAGGACCGTGAAGAACTCGCTATCCAACTCCAACACTCCCATCTGCCGAAGTTAGCAGACTACGGCGTCGTCGAATTCGAACACACAACTGGTGCCGTCCGGTACCATCCTGACGAACAGGTGGAAACGGTACTTGACTCGCTCCCTGGAGAAGTATCGCTGCCGAATCCTTGATTAGCAAACGAAGCCATTCTTTCAGCTGGGGTGCTCTCAGGTAGCTGACAGACCCTCCGTCCAAGCTCCACAGTGCGTACTTTGCTCACGGTCCTCATTTTGTGGACTCACTCAGTTACGCTCAACATCATCTCCCCGTGAAAACGCTACCAATTCATATGGGTGGGCCATTGCTGTTGTAGGCCCACCCATTGAGGAACTCCTCCAACGCTCCCCGAACAGCGCGTCGGCATCATCGATGACTTCGACGTCGAGGCCGGCGAGATTCGACCGCCTCCAGCTCTCGGAGTTGCTCACCCACTCCAAGACATACTCGATAGGCGCTTCTATCTCGATTTCGTGGTCAAGGGATATCATGGGTGTACAACTCCACCGCTACGTTCTCGTCGGTCGCTCAGGCACCTATGTTCGCCACCATCTCGGCGAACTCGGCGTGGAAATCGGCGTGGTGATGGACGACTTTCCACTCGCCGTTCTCTTTCCGGTAGACGTTGGTCGCCCGGCCCTCCAGGGAGAGCTGATCACTCGCAATGGTCATCGACGCCGACTCGGTGCAGAGTTCGTATGCAAGGTCGCCGTTGACGCGAATGACCTGGTCCGTACGGGTGACCTCCCCACCCTCACTCATTGATGCGACTCCTTCCCAGGACCCGTTGACAGCGTCCCAGCTCTCTTCCCGTCCACCGATCGGGTGCATAGTCGTCACGTCGTCCTCGTGTGACCAGACGTCCGCCATAGAACTGGCATCGCCTTTCGCCATCTCGTCCAGTGCACTCGGCGGATTTCGCCTCGGTCTCCTCGAGGATGTACACTTCCGGTTCGCTGATGACACCGAACTCTCCCATCTTTTCCGTGACGTCGGACTCTTCCATAAACTGCTGGAACGCCTCCGCGCTCTCCCATTCCCCGATCATCACGATTTCATTCGGGTTTCCGGCCTCGTGAAACAGGCGGTAGTCCTCGGCGGAGCCGTACTCTTCACGGGTGCTCGCGTGGTCGTCGAATCCTGGTTTCCACGAGTCGTAGTCCTCTACGGTGTGTTTGAGGAAGATTGTCGTCATTGTTGTGCCCATACTCATACAGGACGCTCAGCTATGCGAAATAGTAGCACTTTCACATTGGGAGTGTTACGAGCAACTGAGTGACACACGACCACCCAGACGGGACGCGTGGTGAAGATGTGCACTGTATACACCACGACCGTGAAACCTATCGCTGATTGAGGATTTCACCGAGGCCCGTCAATTAGGATCCTCCGCGTCAAGTCGCCAGGTAAAAATCGCCTTCAGCACCACGACCAGACTGTTCGTGTCGCCCTCGCCCCAGATGGCAGTCTCCGAGCGCGGGCCGGACGGACTCGCGTCCGCGCCGTTGACGAGCGCACTTACGAGGGTTTTGCGCCCGTCGACCATCATGAGCCGTCCCGCCGACGTATCCGACCAGACCCACAGCGACTCGAACATCGTCGCGCCGGGGATCTCGTCCTGAATGCGCTCCTGGACCTCCGTCGACACGCCAGCGAGCTTGATCGAAACGCTCCGCTCTGCGGCCTCGCTTAATCCCTCGATAAGGTCCTCGGTAATGAGATCCTCGACGGTCATGTAGACGATTTCATCGTCCGCGTCGGCGAAGAACTCCAAGACCCGTTCCGTGACCGCAGTCTGCCCGTCGACCGTCCAGACGCCGCGCTGTTCGGCCTGTCGTTCGACGGGTTCGAGTTCACTCAGCGCCGTCCGGAGGAGTTCCGTGCGGTGCTGGAGTTCGTGTTCGAACGTCCGGCTCGCAGTTTCGGCGGAAATCGCCCAGAACTCCTTGGGCGAGGATTGCTGAATATCGACGAGTCCCCGGTCGTGTAACTCGTCGATCGCGTCGTATACGCGAGTGCGCGGCACCTCCGACACCTGGCTGACGTCTCTGGCCGTCCCCGTGCCGAGGCTCGCAAGCGCGACGAACGTCCGGGCGGCGTAGGCACTCAACCCGAACCGTTCGAGTTGCTTGATCGCGGCGGTCTGTGGGTCTTCGACTGGATCACTGCTCATCGATGTGGCGAATGTGGGGCATTGTGAGCCCAGCCACGAAGAGTGGCCGGGCCGACACGCAACAGTGCGGTGGTTGGGACACAGAACTGGACTGCGTGCCGATAGAAGAATTAGTTTCCACCCGGTATATCCTTTTTGTGATTAAACGGGTGACTTTTTTTCTCCCGATTATATACACTTCTGAGCGATGAACTCCTAAGCTATCTACTGTCACTGAAAATATCACAACAATTTTGTGAAGCTCGTCTGTGAAGCGGACTCAGGCGAGTATTTTGCCCGTAGCACGTCTCATCCGTACTAGCCGTTATGACAGGAGTGACAATACCTATCCGTGTCGGGAGCAAACCATTTAGAGAACCACTGGGGAACTCCCCGTGAGGTTGGGACATATGATCACTGATAATAGTCTGGAGGAAGCGATCGAAGTCCTCCAGCAACTCGGCCTGAAAGAATACGAGGCGCGATGCTTCGTCGGCCTGTCCCGTCTCCACACGGGTACAGCGAAGCAATTGAGTGAGATGACGGAGGTTCCCCGGACGCGTGTGTACGATGCGATTCGAGTGCTGGAGGCACAAGGCCTGGTCGAGATCCAGCATTCGAGCCCGCAGCAGTTCCGGGCGGTTCCGCTCGGGGAGGCGACTGAGACCCTGCGTGACCAGTACGAAGACCGCGTCGAGCGCTTCCACGATGCGCTGGACACGGTCGAAATCGTCGAACAAGACGACGAAACCCCCGTCCAGCAGATATGGGCGATGTCCGGGCGTGCCGCGATCGAAAATCGGACGGACCAACTCATTGAGGATGCGGCCGAGGAGGTCGTATTGGTCGTGGGGGACGAGTCACTGCTGACCGAGGATCTCGTTGCCACCCTCAACGACGTCGGTAACGGGGTCGACCTTCTCATCGGCGCGCTGACGGAGTCGCTTCAAGACCAGATCCAGACGGCCGTGCCGGACGCGACGACGTTCATCTCTGGCCTCGAGTGGCTACACGGCGAGGACGCTACTGAAAACGAGACGGCGATCGGCCGGCTCCTTCTGGTCGACCGCTCGACGATTCTTGTGAGTTCACTTATGCCCGACACCAAGGAGGAACAAGCGATATTCGGCGAAGGATTCGGAAATGGGCTGGTCGTCATCGCTCGGCGACTCATGGCACAGGGGTTGTTGATCGCCCGTGATCCCAGGCAGTGATCTCGCGACGAGCGACTATTAGCTACTCCGTCAGCGGACGCAACTGTCAGAGGGTTCTTGATCGCGTTCGTCGCAAAACCGGCCTTCGAGCAACTGGAGAGTGAGATACTCGCCATTGTCGACCGTGATGCAACAATCGTTGTATACGAACGAGAGGCGTCCGCCTGTCCGAGGAGTTCCGTCGTCCCGCGGGTCGAACAACGAATCTAACGCAGTCGGATCGACGACATCCGCCAGCGGTCGGAGAGAGCATAGTTCACGGCCTTCAACTGCGCTCACCGCGCGTACGACGGCCGTGCTGACCGATTCTTCCGGCCCGATTTCGTACTCCACAGTTCTGATTCGTGCTAGACGACGAAAAGCTCCGAAGTTTTTCACCCGAGTTATCAAAATAGGTTTCAGATTGACACGCTGAAGGCGCGTGTTGACATACACTCGGTCGGTGGAGTGAAACGAAATCTAAAGATGCTGTAACTTCCGTTCGGATAGTTAAGCTAGTGTTCTTATCGAAGCAGATGCGTCGGAGCCATCACGCCACCTAATTGGTTGTGGTACCATTGCTGATGGTTCTAATCCATAACTCTCGACGTGCCGTCTTTCGTTATATCGCGCAGGCTCCGTATACGGAGTGGCCTGCCTATGATTCGACGCCACTCTACAATCGGAGTTCACTCGATGCGCTTCAGGAGGATGTCCGAACTGTTGGGCAGTGATGGTTCAAACACGACCATCACGGGTCGCTGGAAGACTTTGTATGTCAATACCCACTGGCCTACTTCCGGTTCAACGCTCACGACCGTTATGAAAGCTCGATACGATACAAGGTGGACACCCTCTTTCGGGTGTTGTTCTGAAAGAACTCCATAGGTGGGAGCACGAAACTGCACTCGTCGACTACCTCGATCACCGATCTGGACTCTGCGAGAAACTGGAGTTCGAGACGATTCCGGACCAGTCGACGCTGTGGCGCAGCTGGCACGAGCGTTTCACTGCTGACCTCCGAGAGACAGTCGAGACGGCGGCTCGAACGATCCTCATCAAAGCCCAGAATGCAGGTGTCGCGGTTCCGCGTAAACCCGAACGACAACTCCAGCACCACGATGACGAGGCTGGTGAGTCAAAACCAGCTGATCAACCTACTTTGGTGCAGGCAGAGAAGACCACAGACCACGTCAGCCGCATCGTTTTCCGGCGTTTTCACTGGGTTCGTGGGAACGGCTGTGAGATACACGAGAACGCCTACTGGGACCTGCAGACGTACCTCGGACTTCGCGAGAGTCTCGCTGCAAATGAGGGGGCTTGCAGTTTCGTCCACGAGTCGACCCGTGAGACCGTTGATGATTTTGTTGTCTTTCTGGAGAATCCCGCATCAACTACCCCAGGTGATTAGGAAAGAGATACGCGGAGTTCATACTCGTTTGTGACACCGAGAAGTATCTGGGGGAGTTCGTCGGTCAGTCGGTCTCCGCTCAGACGGTTCGAAGGTCCAGACACACTAAATGCCCCAACAACTTCGCCCGTGTCGTCTTTGACAGGTGCACCCACCGCGTTAACGCCCTCAATCTGCTCTTCTTTGTTGAAAGCGTAGCCGCGGTCTCTAATCTGTTCTATCGCGTCATTGAGTTGTTTTTTCGAAGTTATCGTCTGTTCTGTCTTTGCTTTGAGCCCGTTTTCGATGACTTGTTTTACTTTCTTTTTTGGAAAGTGAGCAAGTAGAGCCTTGCCACCTGCAGTCGCGTGGAGCGGGATTCGTTTCCCGATCGTCGATTGAGTCCAGACACTGTGGCTTCCCGGTGACGTATAGAGGTAGATCCCTTGGAGACCTTCTTCGACGATGAAAGTCGATCTGCACCCGCTTTCGTCGGCGAGCATAGTGGTGTACTTTTCAGCACTCGTGTAGACGTCTTTTCGAGTGCGTGCTTGCTCGCCGAACGCAAGGAATTTTAGAGCCAGATGGTAGACGCCGTCTTCCTTCACAAGATAGCCGTCGTCTACCATCGTTTTGAGATACCGATGGGCAGTACTCGAACTTACACCCAACAGGTCACTGATCTCCGTCGGCCGTCCGCCGTTATTTTTGTGAATCCATTCAAGGATATCGAAACTATTCTTCAATGTCGCCAGTCCTTCTTCGTTCGATTTACTCATATGTACAGCAACTTTCACCCCTGCAGTATTGTACCACATAGCGGGATTAATAATTTTATTATGAATATTCTACACTTTCTTTAGTATTGCAGTTATACTGCTTCTATACCGATTCAACTGAATTTGAGTCCAAAAACATTAATGGACAAACACGACTAATTTGTCCCGTAGAGTAGAGCTATTAGTATATATTCCCATATAGTATTATTTTCAATGTTATACTAGTCGTAATATACGCCAAAATATTCTATAATACATATGCTATTAATGCTAAACTATTTGTTATTAGGGGAGCAGAGTGGTACCAAGCCACTATGACTAATGGCAAACTCACACGGCGAAAAATACTGGCAGCAACTGGCGCAGCACTTCCTGTCGGATTAGCTGGGTGTTCAAGCAACAGCTCAGACGACAGTACTGACGATTCTAGCGATTCCGGTGGGGGAGAAACAGCAACTGAATCTTCCGGGTCGTCATCACAGACTCGGCTGAACGTGGGTCAGGCACTCGAACCAACCCGGTTTGATCCGATACTTCAGTTTTCGAACCCCGATGCACTGGTCGGAAACCGGGTCTTCAGTAAGTTGTACACGTACACGGAAGGAACAGATACGACGACAGACGTCGCAGCATCCGAACCGGAGATCACTCGTAACAACACGCGCTACGTCATCCCACTTCGAGAAGACGTAACGTTCCACAACGGAGATCAGCTCACCGCGGAGGACGTAACGTACTCATTTACTGCACCGATCGAGGAAGAAACCCCGCTGGCGGGAATCTTCTCCGTTATTGATAGCGCGACAGCAGTCGACGAGTATACCGTTCAGTTCGACCTGAACAACCCGTTCGCGATGTTCGACGATCTGCTCACGCATCAGATCGTTCCGAAAGCAGTTCGTGAGGACGATCCAGAAGCATTCAATACCGAACAGCCAATCGGTTCGGGTCCATTCAGATTCGTTGATTGGGAGCAGAACTCCTACGTGAACCTCGAACGCTGGGACGACTACTGGGGAGAACCACAACCGAACGTTTCGGAGGTCAGGTTCGTCCCAATTACGGAGTCAACGACCCGGGTCACAGAGCTCAACACTGGTAATCAGGACCTCATCGAGACGATCCCACCCAGACTATGGACAACCGTCGAAGAGATGCAGGACGCAAGTATCGAGTCAGTGGAGAGTATCGGCTACTTCTACGTCGCGTTTAATCTAAACGAGGGGCCGACGACCGATATCAGAGTCCGTGAAGCGATCGATTACAGCTTCTCAATGGATGATGCTGTCGAGCGCTTCATTGAGCCCTCGGGGCTTCGACAGTACAGCCCGATGCCGGGCCCAATAAACGAGGATTGGGGATTCCCGGTAGAGCAGTGGCAGGACATCCCGAATGACAAGGATATCGAACAGGCACAGCAACTCTTTTCGGAGGCCGGCGTTCCCTCTGACTGGAACTGTAAAATCATCGTCCCACCGGACGATAACAGGGAGAACATCGGCGTCTCGATTGCCAATGGAATTCAGGAAGCTGGATACGATGCGAACGTCCAGCGCCTCGACTGGGGAACGATGCTCAGTCAGGCATACACAGGCAATGCAGACGACTACAACATCTACGTCCTCGGCTGGGTTCGATACCCGGACCCGGACGACTTTATGTTCAACCTCTTTCATATGGACGCGGCCGGCGCAAACCAGGGCGTCTACTACGAGAACGAAGAGGTTATGGAGCAGATCTCGCAAGCGCGGAGCTCAATTGACCGCGCAGAGCGAAAAGAGCTCTACACTAACGCCATCACGACGATCCTCGAGGACAAAGTGCATCTTCCGGCATTCAACTACAAAAACGCCTACGGAGCGCGGTCCAGAGTCCATGATTTCAACGTCCATCCGGTCTCCCCGATCAACCCACGGATTTCGGGAGCAAGCGGAAACCTCTCGCTTCAAGATTAAGGAAAGAAGAGCTTCTATTCGAATATGAGTTTGGTTCGATATGTTGCGCGGCGGTTGGGGCAATCAGTCTTCACGCTCCTCGGCGTCGTTACACTCACGTTCTTGCTCGTCAACGCGGCACCCGGCGATCCGATTCGGATCTTTATTGGACCGAGTGCCGACGCGGCAACCGTCGAAGCCATCCGAACGAGATTCGGGCTTAATCAGCCGCTCCACGTGCGGTACTTCAAATATATCATCAACGTACTGCAGGGGGATCTCGGGCAGAGTATCAATTATCGGGTGCCAGTCACGCAGAAGATCTTCGAGCGCTTACCAGCAACGCTGCTCCTCGTGGCCTCCAGTTTCACTTTCGCGGTGTTGACGGCAATCCCAATTGGGGTGCTCTCCGCAAAAAAACGGAATCAACTCTCAGATCACGTCTTTCGCGTTCTGGGACTTGTCGGAGTCAGTACTCCTAGCTTCTGGATCGGACTGCTCCTCATCATTCTCTTTACTTATCACCTTGGTCTCCTGCCGGCGACCGGACTCATTATGCCGTGGGCAGCCCCGGCCGCAGTCGACAACGCGACTACCCGCATAGACGTCCTTTATCAGTCCGCTATTCACCTAATAATGCCAACACTGACACTCGGGACGCTCCAGATGGCTGCGATTATGCGTATCGAACGATCCTCGATGCTTGAAGTTCTCAACCAAGAATACGTCACGCTAGCCCGTGCGTTCGGCGTCAAAGAGTGGACGCTGCTCCGCAAACACGCCTTCAGGAACGCACAGCTTCCAGTGCTGACGGTTGTCGGTCTTCAACTAACAACCGCGCTCGGAGGATCAGTCCTCACCGAGACCGTTTTCAGCATCAGCGGGATCGGGACGCTAATCATCACCGGGGTGAATGCTCGAGACTACCCCCTCATTTTGGGGACCACGCTGTTCTATGCGACGATGTTCGTCGTTGGTGTTCTCATCACTGATCTCCTGTACGCGTACCTAGACCCACGGATATCCTACGGAGGGGGTGATGACTGATGAACGGCTCTGATGATGATTCCTCGTCACCGCAGCCGTCACAATCTGGATGGGCAGACGTCACCCCGCAACTTCGCCAGAACTCCACCTCGCGGTGGGGGCTATACATCATCGCCGTCGTCATTGCGGTCGCGATCTGGGCATTCATCGACGGCGTCTTACTCGGGTACCACTTTGCGGAAACGTACTGGTACAGCCCGGTAACTGCGGAACCGGGTGCCCGCAGTTTGCTTCCGCCGGTCGGAATTACGAACGAGTTCGGGACAGGAGTGTGGGCACATCCGCTCGGAACAGATCACCGGGGGCGTGATATACTAGCTCGCCTCGTGTACGGCACGCGGATCGCCATTCAAATCGGGATCGTTGCGACCGGCCTCGGTGCTGTTGTCGGCACGATCATTGGCGCTATCTCCGGGTACTACGGCGGATGGATTGACGACGTCCTCCAGCGACTCGTCGAGACTTTCTACGCCATCCCGTTCATCGTGCTGATGATCGCGATTATGTCCACGTTCGGACGTAATCTCTGGATTGCGATCGTCGGCGTAAGCGTCATCACAACCCCTGTATTCGCCCGGTTGATTCGTTCAGAGGTTCTCAGTGTCCGCGAAGAGGAGTACATCGAAGCGGCGAAAGCAGCCGGCGTCCGCGATCGCAACATAATCAGACGCCACGTCATTCCGAACAGCCTAGCGCCTGTGTTAGTTCAAGCAACCCTACAGGTTGGCGTGAACATCCTCATCGTCGCAGCGCTCTCCTTCTTAGGATTCGGTGCGCAACCACCGACGCCGTCGTGGGGGGCGATGCTTGCTCAGTCGCGGACCTATATGCTCCCGAACCCGTGGTTCAGCTTCTGGCCCGGGCTGGCCATTCTGGTGACCGTAGTCGGGTTCAATCTTATCGGGGATGGACTGCGCGATGCCTTCGACCCGCGACTTGACGACTAATATACTAACAAGACACACAACTATGAGTGACACTCCACTGCTGAAAGTTGAGAACCTGAAGACACAGTTTTTCACGGACGCCGGAACCGTCCGTGCGGTCGACAGTGTTTCCTTTACTGTCGAGCGCGGAGAGATCGTCGGACTCGTCGGCGAGTCTGGGGCCGGCAAAAGTGTTGCCGTTCAAAGCATCCTTCGCCTCGTCGATTCCCCCGGACGTATCGTCGGTGGCGAGATCACATTCGACGGGAAGACTATTGTCGGATTCGAAGAAGACACCGACGAGACAGAGAACCCGGTTAGACGTGAAGAGATGCTCTCGGACTCGGAGATGCGTTCACAGATCCGCGGCAACGAGATCGCGCTCATCTTCCAGGATCCGATGGAGAGTCTCAATCCGGTGTTCACGGTCGGTGAGCAACTCTGTGAGTTCATCGAACTCAATCGGGGGCTCACCGGGAAAGACGTACGCGAACGTGCGATCGAAATCCTCCGCGAAGTGGGAATCCCTCAGCCCGACGAACGGTTCGACGATTACCCGCACCAGTTCTCGGGAGGGATGCGCCAGCGGGTCCTCATTGCGATGGCGCTTGGCTGCGAGCCGAAGCTTATCATCGCAGACGAGCCCACGACTGCACTAGACGTGACGGTTGAGGGGCAGATCATCGACCTCGTATACGATCTCCAGAAGGAGTACGACACGAGTTTCCTCTGGGTGACTCACGATATGGGTATCGTCGCGGAGATCTGCGACCGGGTCAACGTGATGTACCTCGGAGAGCTAATCGAGCGTGCAGGGGTCGATGATCTGTTCTATGACCCACAGCATCCATACACCGAGGCTCTATTGAACTCGATTCCTCGTCCGAACCAGGCTGGCGAGCTACAGCCGCTGAAAGGGTCGATGCCGGAAGCGATCGATCCGCCGTCTGGCTGTCGGTTTCACGACCGCTGTCCCGACGCAACCGAAGCCTGTACCCGGACGCATCCGAACCTCCGGCGAGTCACCGAAGACGAGCAGTGGGCAGCCTGCATCAAACACGATGTGTTCGAGGCGGGCTATGAGACGAGCCGTCAACTCTCATCCGAGGGGGTTTCTGTGGTAGGTGAGAACAGTGAGTAGATCAGAAACAGATCCGCTGGTCCGTATCTCAGGTCTGTCAAAGCACTTTAACAACTCAAGTGGGTTGTTTGGCGGATACGAGTTTTCACCGGACGGATTGAGCTTTCCGTTCGAGTACGATCCGGACGTGGTCCGCGCTGTCGATGACGTTTCTTTCCAGATCGATCGGGGGGAAACGCTCGGCTTAGTAGGCGAATCAGGCTGTGGGAAGTCGACGCTCGCCCGCGTCGTCCTGCAGCTCCTGCGACCCACCGAGGGAGACATTTACTTCGATGATGACAATCTTGCAGACCTGAGTGACGAGGCGCTCCGCCAGCGACGGAAGGACATCCAGATTATCTTTCAGGATCCGCAGTCGAGCCTGGATCCTCGGATGAAGGTCGGATCAATCATCGAAGAACCAATGCAGGCCCACGGGATGTACGACGCTGACGGCCGCGAGGAGCGAACCAAAGAGCTCCTGGATGCCGTCGGGTTGGAACCGCAGTATTATGACCGCTATCCCCACGAGTTCTCCGGCGGACAGCGTCAACGAGTCAACCTCGCGCGGGCGCTTTCGGTTGATCCAGAGTTCGTCGTCCTCGATGAACCGACGAGTGCGTTGGACGTCTCGATCCAGGCACAGATATTGAACACGCTGGACGATCTCCAAGACGAGTTCGGCCTGACGTACTTGTTCATCAGTCACGACCTCTCCGTTATCCGGCATATCAGCGATCGTGTCGCGGTGATGTATCTCGGCGAGATTGTCGAGATCGGAGACGTAGAGGTCCTCTTCGAGGATCCGAAGCATCCGTACACGAGAGCACTGCTATCTTCGATTCCCGTTCCGGACCCGCGTAATAGGGGACAACGAAGCGTGTTAGTGGGTGACGTTCCCAGTCCGATTAATCCCCCGAGTGGCTGTCGGTTCCGCACACGCTGTCCATCCCTCATTGCACCCGAAGAATACGACCTGAGTGAGGACGAGTGGACCAACGTTAGGGATTTCACCCGGGCCGTTGACCGACGCTCCTTCGATGCTGAAGATGTTGACTCCGTCTACGAGCGCTTTCTCGACGGCCCTCTCTCGGATTCGACGTGTGAAAGTGTGGTGTACGAGGCGATCGAGCTCATTGTCACCGATCGCTGGGAGGAGGCGTCTGAGCTGCTACGGCGCCAGTTTGCTGCAAAGAGCATCTGTGCGAACACAGCCCCGTCGCTCGAACAGTCCGGAGATAACGATCCCAGTCGGGAGGTTGCGTGTCACCTCCACCAACCGAATGAGAGTCTCACGACAAATCAAGAAACGGGCGGGAGGATGTAGCCGGCTTTTGTCCTTCCGGTCGGTCGCACCGCAAACCAAGAATCTACGAAACCAACTATGACCAAAGATACCATACACGAACGGATAGAAGAGCGCCGGACTGATCTCGTTTCGCTGACCCGGGAGCTCTGGGAAAACCCCGAACTCGGGCTTCAGGAGACGGAATCTGCAGAGCTACTCGCGACGCGACTCGCCGACGAAGGATTCACCGTCAACCGGGGCGTCGGCGGGATGCCAACAGCATTTGTGGCCTCATACGGGAATGGAGGACCAACAATCGGGATCCTCGGGGAATACGACGCGTTGCCCGGCCTGTCTCAAAAATCGATCGCTCGAAAGGAACCGGTTGATGAAGGCGGGCCGGGCCACGGATGCGGACATAATCTCTTCGGGGTCGGGAGCCTTGGTGCAGCGGTCGCAGTCAAGGAAGCGATCGAACGTGGCGACGTCGATGGCACGATTCGGTATTACGGCTGTCCGGCGGAGGAGACACTCGTCGGGAAGGTCTATATGGCTCGTGCTGGCGTCTTCGACGATCTTGATGCAGCACTAACGTGGCATCCGAGTCACGTGTCGGCGCCGTGGAAGGCACGCTCCCTCGCAATGAACTCCATCGAGTACTCATTCTCCGGGCAGTCGGCCCACGCGGCAGATTCCCCGGAATCCGGGCGGAGTGCGCTGGATGCAGTCGAGTTAATGAACACGGGAGTGGAATTTATGCGAGAGCATATCATCGACGACGCGCGTATCCACTATTCGATTACGAACGGAGGGGGTGCACCGAACGTCGTCCCCGCTGAGGCGTCTGTCTGGTACTTCGTCCGTGCCCCAACCCGGAAGGGTGTCGACCGAATTACGGACTGGCTGGATGAAGTTGCCGAGGGAGCAACGTTGATGGCGCAGACGACGGTCGACCGTCGCTTCCTCACAGGTTGTTATGACTACATTGCGAGCGATACGCTGTCAGATGTTCTCCTATCAAATATGCGTGATCTCGGAACGATCCCGTACTCGGACGCCGACCGGGCGTTCGCCACCGAGCTTCAAGAGACACTCGACGAATCCACGATCGAGAACCGCCTTAGTGGGTTGCCCGAACAGCGACGCGCGGAGGCTCGAGAACAGGCACTGTACTCGAATCCGATGGAATCGTTTGATGAAGGGACGGTATTGAGCGGTTCGACGGACGTTGGCGACGTCAGTTGGATCACTCCCGTGGCACAGTTCTGGGGTGCCGCCTGGCCTGTAGGGACACCGTCGCATTCCTGGCAGGCAGTCGCAGCTAACGGAGATTTCGCTGCTAAGGCGGCGGTCTACGCCGCAAAAGTACTTGCCGGGACGGCATACGACCTTCTCTCGACTCCATCGATAGTCGAGGCAGCGGCTGAAGAACTCAGATCGACGCGGTCACACGATTACGAGAGCCCGCTCCCAGAAACTGCGGAACCACCTGCAGATATGGGTGTGAACTGAAATGTGCGTTCTACCAGATCCTGATCTTCCGATGACTGAATCCTACAAATCAACGATCGACAAAGACGGCGGCGACGAGAACAAGATGTCCACACAGACGGCAATTGTCAGCGATACAGCGGAGGGAGACTGTGATGAGTGAACGCACCCGGTACCGGCTCGAACAGATGACCTGGGAAGAGGCTGAGGAGGCATTCGAGACCGCTGACTACGTCGTCCTTCCGTGTGGAAGCACGGAACAGCACTCGCTGCATCTCCCGACGTCAGTGGATACGCTGCGTTCATCCCATCTCACGGATGAACTTGCGGAACGTGCGCCGGACCACGGACTCGAACTGTTAGTGCTGCCGCCGCTGCCGTACGGGTATTCGGAGCATCACCTTCCGTTCTCTGGGACAATCACGCTTGACGCCGAGACGTACTGTGAAGTCATCGTGGATATCGGTCGATCGGTGAAGAAACACGGAGGGAAGCGATTCCTTATCACGAATTTCCACGCCGGCAACATTGAACCGCACAAGCTTGCGATCGATCGCCTCCAGCGCGAGTATGATCTCCCGACACGCTACGTCAACTGGACAGACTTCGCTCGCGACAAGCTCGAAGCCCGCTTCGGTGACAAGTGGGGACACGCTGGCGAACACGAGACGAGCGTGATAGAACACTATCGACCGGAACTGGTACGGCAGGGGAAAAAGCAGCCACAGACCTTACACGATGTTGCCGAGTCCGAACAGTTTCGGTATTTCGATGATCTCACGGTGGAAGGTGGACTCGGCGATCCGACCGACTCCGACCCGGCGTTCATAGCCGACATTATCGAAGAGACAACGGACAAAGTTCTCAGCGACCTCAAAACCGGGAATCAAGATGTTTAGTAGGACCACCGGTCGTCGGCAGACGATGGTTTTCAAACAGAGAGCTACCGAGAGGGTAGTTGTGGGGACCGTCTGATGGCTCGAGCCAACGTATGTCTCACAGTGGATTTCGATGCAGTTTCCTCTTGGATTCATTCGTTCGACGAGGCCGATAGTGCGCGAAATCTCTCCCGCGGTTTGTTTGGGGTGGATGTGGGTGCACCACGTCTTCTCGAAATCTTCGACGACCACGACATTACGACAACTTGGTTCGTGCCCGGGCACACCGTCGAGAGTTTCCCAGACGCCGTCGAAGCTGTCTGGGCTGACGGGACAGGACACGACATCCAGCACCACGGGTGGTCGCATACTCGCCCCTCAACGTACGCCGATAAACCAAGCGAACGGGCGGATATCGAGCGTGGAATCGAGGCAATACAAGGACTCACCGGACGACAGCCAGTCGGATACCGGTCTCCTTCCTGGGATTTCTCGTCTAATACGCTCTCTCTGCTCGAAGAATTTGGGTTTGAGTGGGACTCCAGTCAAATGGCCACCGAGTTTCACCCCTATTTCCTTCGGCAGGGGTGGGAGGCACCGGTGGATGCTCCGTACGAGCGTGGGGATAAGACCGAGATAGCCGAAGTGCCGGTGTCGTGGCAGCGTGATGACTTCCCTGCCTTCGCATTTAGTCGTCAGCGCGGCTATGCGAACGAACGGGCAATCTTCGAGATGTGGGAATCCCAGTTTGATTGGATGTACCGTAACGTAGAGAACGGCACATATGTATTAACGATGCATCCCCAAATTATGGGATATTCCCACCGAATTAGTCACTTAGAATCACTCATTGCGACTCTGGAGTCATATCCTGATGTCGAATTTACCACTGTAGACGCCGTTGCATCTGAACTGTAGGAGTAACCCACAAAACCGCGGCAAGCCCCGATAGCGTTCCTACTCTCTGTTGTTGGATCTATCCGGGCGAATCTTATACGAGTCCCGACCCGCCGTCGACGTTCACAACACTTCCAGTCATATAGGCACTACCTTCCCCACAGAGAAAGTGAACGACTCGCGCGACTTCGTCCGGTTCGCCGAGGCGATTGGTCGGGAGTCGGTCGATGAATGCAGCTAATTCCTCGTCGGACCACAGATCGGAATCCGTTACCAGAGGAGTGTCGATAAGCCCCGGAACGACACAATTCACCTTGACAGAAGGCGCTAGTTGCTTTGCGAGTCCCTTTGTAAGGCCGAAGATCCCGGCCTTCGAGGCAGAATAGTGAACGCCCGCGCTTGCACTACCACGCTGCCCCGCTGTTGAGGAGATGTTCACGATCGCGCCCTCCTCACGCTCAAACATACGTGGTCCAACCGCGTGGGCGATGTTATACTGTCCTGTGAGATTGATATCAATAACTTCGTGCCATTCCTCAGGCGTGAGATCTCCGAGCCAGACGTACCGTGAGACTGCGGCGTTGTTCACCAGCGCAGTGATATTATGCTTATTTTCGATGTCATCAACAGCCTCGTGTACCGCCTCGTGGTCACGTACATCGACGTCATACGTCGAAACATCGTCGTCGTCAAATACGGTCTGGACAGTCGAATCGACGTCAAATGCAGCAACGTGATCGAGAGACTCGTCGACTCTGAATCGGTCAACGACTGCACGACCAATTCCAGAGGCGGCACCGGTAACAAGAGCACAGGTCGACATAGGTGATAACCCTCTCAGGTACACTTAATCTGCCACCATTCTCTGGTTACTCACCAATCCCATTCCGAGCATACGTACACGAATCAGCCATCTGCTAGTGCTGTTGGCTCGTGTTACTCGGCTATTTTACTCGGTCTCAATATATTTGGAGACAGCATTACGGGCCTCACGCCCGTAGGCGTGCGATGATTTCCTATCATACTCCATTTTCGTACCAAGCACGCCTGTTTCAAGAGTTCCGTCAGAGTTTTGATTTTCTCATTTCTGAATTTATTACTCTGTTGAATAGATTCTGAGACACGGTTACAGCGGCTCACACAGCGATTCTATGTTGATGATGGCGAACATCAGGATAATTTCACGGAACTGGCGATACCAGCCGAGCGCGATAGGATCTCCGTCTAACGAATGGGGCGTAGTGTAGCCTCCGTTGCTCTCCCAGACGAACCGATAGAACGCGTCCATTCGATGTGCGCGTGGTTTTACGGTCTCGAATGCGTATCCCTCTCCCTTCTTCGGCATGATACCAAAGACGAGCAACCACGAGAGACAATCTTCCCGGACTGACTCGTAATCGAGGCGTTACCGTCGATTGAGGTATTCAGCGGAGGGTTCCGGAACGTGGGTAATCCCGTCGAGATCAACCATCGTATTCCTCCGAAGTGATCCGGCGAATCCGGTTGGCAAAGCAATTCGAAAACTACACGACAGCGTCGGGGTTGTACTTCCGTCGAGTGTAATTGCCCTGATGCGACATTGTGACTCTCCATTCGCAATGGGCAAAACCGCCAGACGGCGTCGGGAGAAGTGCTCCGTCAGGGATTCGAACCCTGGTCCTTGCCGTGAGAGGGCAAGATGATTGGCCGGACTACACCAACGGAGCCATCTTGCATTCTTCGGTATCGCCGGGATGTGTAAAACGGTTCCGTTTTGGCCCCGCCGTGCGGTGGTGTCCCGAACGGCGTCCGGCGGAAACGGCGGCGCTATTCGCTATCTTCGGCGTCTTCGTCGGCCGATCCGTATTCGTCGATCACCTCGGCGATCTCGTCTTCGGAAACCGGCCGATAGCCGTCGGCCGTGATCGTGGCGACGGTCACGCTCGCGGCGTCGAGGTCGTCGTTGTTCGCAAGGAGGGCTCGGACCGCGATCTCGACACCGTCGTCGACGGAGAGCGCTTCGGACCAGTTGGATTCGAGGAACTCCTGGATGTCGTCGCGACCGGATCCGATAGCGACCGCCCGCCACTCTTGGGGTGCACCCGAGGGATCGGTCTGATAGAGTCGCGGTTCCGAGCCCGAGTCGTCCATCCCCGCGATCAGGAGTGCGGCCCCGAACGGTCTCGTCCCGCCGTACTGCGTCGTCTCCTGAATCTCGTCGGAGAGCGTCTTCGTGAGCGTTTCGACGCCGAGCGGTTCGCCGTAGCGAAGGCGGTTCCGCTGGGCGGCCGTCCGCGCCCCGTCGATCAGTCGGCGGGCGTCGGCGACGTGGCCGGCCGAGGCCGCTCCCAGGAAGTCGTCGAGTTTGTGGAGTTTCTCGATGCTGTCGCCCTCCATCAGCGAGGAACTGGTCCGGCGCTGTGCGGCGAGTACGACGCCGTCGGCGGTCCGAATCCCGAGGCTCGGTGCACCGCGCTTGACCGCTTCGCGAGCGTACTCGACCTGATAGATGCGTCCGTCGGGAGAGAAGAGCGAGGTCCCCCGGTCGTACGCCTGCTGGTCGTTTCGGTTCATCTATCCCCACTCCGATCCGTGGACGGATAAAGCCACCACCGGCACACGTTTTTACCGGAATCGGAGCCCATCTTCGGTTCAGGAATCAGTCTCCACGACGTCGGCTTCGGGCGCGTTTTGCTTGACGCTCTCGATTCCCTGCGTCGCCTTCTGTTTGGTCGCGTAGCCCTCACCGCTGTCGGCGATGATGTTGCCGTTGTCGTGGACGAGCCGCCAGCGGTACTTCCCGGAGCGGTCCTCGTACACCTCGAACGTGGCGCTCATACGGCCGACCGTTGTGCCGCGTGTCGCAAAAGCGTACTCCCGGTGGCGATGCGGACTGCTCGTCTCCGGGCGACGCGGACCGCCTGCCCCCGGAGACCGCGGCCCTCAGCCGTCGACGCGCTCGTACGTGACAAAGTCGAACTCGTCGCGAGAGTCGCGATCCGCCTCGATCCACTCGTCGTCGTCCGGGACCGGAAAGCGCGTGTCGCCGTCGTAGGTCCCGTGAATCTCCGTGAGCACGAGGCGCGTCGCGTGCGGGAGGAACTGCTCGTAAATTCGACCGCCGCCCGCGACGTACGCCGTCTCGACGCCCCGTTCGGCGGCGTCGGCTTCGGCTCGTTCGACGGCCTCCGCGACGGAGTTCGCGAGCACCGCCCCCTCGGGAAGTTCCAGCGACTGGGAGGAGAGCACGACGCTCGTCCGGCCCGGGAACGGTTCCCCGAGGGCGTCGACGACCGTCTCGTAGGTCTTGCGTCCGACGATCACCGGGTGCCCGGTCGTCGTCCGTTTGAAGTGTTTCAGGTCCTCGGCGTAGTGCCAGGGCATTCCGCCGTCGCGGCCGATCACGCCGTTCTCGGCGACTGCGGCGATCAGGACGATTTCGAGGTCGGTGTCGAGGCTCTCGTCTGCGGCGTCCCCAGCGTCGGCCCGGGGGCCGGCGTCGACGTCGGAATCGGCGGTCTCAGAGGCGGCGTCCGTCTCCGAGGTCATCACTCGGCCACCGCGAAGCGGATTCCGGGCGCGGGATCGTACCCCGACAGTTCGACGTCGTCGAAGGCGAGTTCGTCGAGGGGAACGTCGGCCACGTCGATGGCGGGCCGCTCGCGCGGCTCGCGTGCGCACTGTTCGAGCAGGCCGGGGACGTGATCGTACCGCTCCTCGCCGTCGGCCTCCGGTGGAGCCGCGTCTTCGAGCCACTCACGGACCTCGCGGTACTCGGACCGCTCCTCAACGGCCGCGACCCGCGACTGCAACGCGTCGAGGTTGTCGGCGTACCACGCGCCGCGTTCGCCGGCCCCGCAGTAGATGTGCGAATCGACGACCGAGTGCGCGAACCGTCCCGGCTCGAAGCCGGTCCGCTGCGCGATGGCGGTCGCCAGCAGCGAGTACGCCGCGATGTTGAACGGGATCCCGAGCGCGACGTCGCCGGACCGCTGGTGCAGGTGCACGTTCAGTTCGTCGCCCTGAACGTTGAGCACGAACGTGTAGTGACACGGCGGCAGCGTCGAGACGGCGGCGTTCGCCGGGTGCCACGCGTTGACGACGATGCGCCGGGAGTTGGGGTTCTCGCGCAACTGATCGAGGACGTACTGGATCTGATCGAACGTCCCCTCGTCGTTCATCCAGCGGTGGTCGTCGTCGGGCCACGACTCGCCGGGGAGCCCCTCCTCGGGAACGGGGAACCGACGCCAGAAGCGCCCGTAGGCGGTGTCGAGATGCCCCGCCTCGTCGGCCCAGGCGTCCCAGATTCCGGTCTCCTCGCGGAGGCTCCGGATGTGTTCCTCGCCGGAGAGGTACCAGACGAACTCGTGGATCAGCGAGTTCCACCGCGCCCCCGAGAGGTCCTTCGTCGTGAGCAGCGGGAACCCCGCCGAGAGGTCGACTTCGTAGTGGCGGCTGAACGCGGATATCGTGTCCACGCCGGTGCGGTTCGGCTTGTGTCCCCCGGTTTCGAGGACGTCGGTGACGAGATCGAGGTACTGACGCATAAGGATCGGGTTGGCGTACGTTGCTCGCCCCGCAATCTTGAATCGTTCGGGTGGTCGGGAACCGTCGTCCGACACTTAAGTGACCGCGCCGCAAACGGCTCCCCGATGGCGACGCTCGCAGAGCCCGCGGTGCTCGCCGCCGCGAAGGACGCGCTGTACCCCGACCTCGAAAACCGAGACGATCAGTACGCAGTCACGGAGTCGCAGTTCACGGCCGACTCGTGGGGTGGGTGGTGCGTCCCCGACGACATCCGCGATCGGCTCCGCCCGTTCAATTCGATCCGGCTCGAGTCGGGCGAGCCGGACCTGCTCGGCGTCGGTCCCCCCGCCGGCGAGGTTCTCGACGGGTCCGTCGCGAGTGCGCCCGTCGTCGCGGTCGAAGCGAAGGGCCGTCGCGAGAACGGGACTGTCGACGTCGCGCGCGGCATCGAGCAGGCCCACGCCCGGCTCTCGGAGGTGAACCTCGGCTACGTCGCCTCGCCCGCCGCGAGCGTGACCGAGACGGCACGGTCGCTGGCGCGGGAACTGAACGTCGGCGTCGTCGGCGTCGAGGGCGCCGAGACCGCGTCGGTCCTCGAACCCCCGCGCGTGACTGGGGCGGGCGAGTTCGCCACGGGCGTCGAGGCGATCCGGTTCCGGGCGCGTACCCATCGGCTGACAGACGGGAGCTTTCCGGTGAATCACCCGAAGAACTACCTCGGCTATCCGCTCGCGCTCGCGGTCGACGACGACACCGACGCGGTCTACGAGGAGCACGTCATCCGACTCGCGGGGGACGGCCGCCGGGGCGCGATCCTCCTCGGCCTCGTGGAGGGCAGCGGCGTCGACCGACTCACGCACCTCGGCCGCGAGGTCGTCCGCTTCGCACGCACCGAGTGCGGGAGCGTCGAGTCGGCGCTGGCCCGCTTCGATTCGTGGACGGGACGATCCACGCGATTCACCGAACTCGCCCCCCGCTGGGCGCAACTCGCCCGGAGCGTGACGATGGGCTACGAGCCGACGCGGCTCGTGGTCGAGGCGCTGGAGCGGCTCCACGCCGACGGCGTCCGACCGGCGACCCTTCCCGAAGTCGCGGCGACGGCCTGCGAGATCAACCGCCCGCTGGCCGTCGAGGTGTTCTTCACCGAGGGCGGCCGCGACGCCGTGCTCAGACGCGACGGGACCCTCCGAGAGGCGGCGCTCGACGATCCGAGCGTGTACAAGTCGGGGATCCACTTCCAGTACAAAGCACAGCTCTACCACGTCGGCCTCGTGACCGACCGCGGGACCGACGACAAGGCCGCCGCGCTGGCGGACGCGTGGGCGCTCGAACACCCGGTCGGACCGCGGTAGCGTGTGTCCGGTCGGACCGGGGTAGCGAGTGTCCGGTCGGACCGGGGTAGCGAGTGTCCGGTCGGACCGCGGTGGCGGGTCCGCAGGTATACGTACCAGAAGGAGGCCAGACCCGCCGATGACACGGAGGCTCCAGGTCGTCGGCGACGACCGATCGTTCACGATCACCGGCGTCGACAGCGACGAGTGGGAGGGGATGCGCGACCCGTGCCCGACGTGCGGCAGTCGTGGCTTCGAGCACGTCTCCGCAAGGGGCGGATACTACGGCGTCCGCGACGGCACCGTCGTACTGCGGTCGGACGTCTGGGACGCCGACCGGGCGATCCGCACGCGCTGTCGAGCCTGCGGAACGGTGCTCCACAAGCACCCGGCGTTCGACCTGTTGTTCGATCACGGTCCTGACGAGCCGTAGCAACCGATCGCTGTCGGGGGAGAACGTCGGGTCGACCGCCAAAAATTATACCTCGCCCTTTCGTTCCGACGCCCGTGAGCGAATTCGGCGGGGAAACAGACGACACCGGGGGGCCGGAACCGACTGCGAGGGGAGTGACCGAGGACTCCGACGACGGCGACGACCGACCGGGAACCGACGGGTGGCTCTACGGGTGGGCGCTCGGCTACGCGGCGATCGGGGCGGCGTCGCTTCTCGTGCCGCTGTACGCCATCGACCTCGGTGCCGGGGCGCTCGTGGTCAGCCTGATCGCCGCGACGGCCGCCTTCGCCGGGGTCCCCGGAGCGATTCTGTGGGGGCGACTGGTGACGCGGACCCGGCGGCGACGCCCCTTCATCCTGGTCGCGCTCGGACTCACGGCGGGCGTCTTCCTCTCACTCCCGTTTCTGAACTCGCCGTGGACGGTCCTCGCCGCCAACGCGGTGCTGTGGTTCGTCGTCGCCGCCGCCGCCCCGGTGTTGAACGTCATCGTCGTCGAGGGGTACGATCCCGCGCAATGGACGCAGCGGTTCGGGCTGCTGAACCACTACCAGGGCTACGGCTGGCTCGTCGGACTCGTCGCCGGCGGTCTGTGGTCGACCGTCGCCGGCGCGCGGTTCGCACTCACGGCGCTCGCGGCGAAGCGACTGTTTTTCGTGCTCAGCGCGGTCGTCGCGCTCGGCGGCGTCGCCGTCGTGCTCCTCCGATACCCGGAGGCCACCACGATCACCGACCAGCGGTTCGGACGGCTCTCGCGTCGGTTCCGACCCGCGAACGGGACGGCTGCGCGCTCGACGCGGGCGGTCCCCTTCGGTCCCGGCCGGATCTACTGGGCGTTTCGCGACCTCGGATTCGGGCGGACCGGCGGCGCGAGACGGACGACGCGGGGCGTCGTCTCGCGGCTTCGACGCCGGTTCTCCGGCTCGCTGCTCCGGTATCTCCTCGGGGCGGTCGTCTTCTTCGCCGGCTTCTCGGCGTTCTTCGGGCCGCTTCCGGCCTACCTCGTCGACGCGGGCTACGCCACCGACGAGGTGTTCGCGCTGTTCATCCTGAGTTCGGCGGCGTCGGCGGTGGCGTACACCGCCGCCGGGGCGGCCGCAGCGAAATACGAACCGTTCCGTCTGCAGGCCGGCGCGCTCCTCTTCCGAGCGGGGGCGTTCCCCGTCGTCGCCGTAACCGGCGCCGCCGTCGCCCCGCCCGTGGGACCGATCGTCGTGGGGACACTCTTCCTCGCGATCGGCGGCTCCTGGGCGGTCATCGCGGTGACCGCGACGGGGCTGGTCTCGCGACTCGCTCCCGATTCGGTCCGCGCGGAGGCGCTCGGCGTGTACACGGCGGTCGGGAGTCTGGGCGGCGGCGTTGGGAGCGTGTTCGGCGGTGCGATCGCCGACTGGATCGGCTACCTCCCCGCGTTCGTCGTCGCCGGCGGGTTCGTCGTCGTCGGCTTCCTCGTGGCCGCGAGCGCCGGGTCGGCGTCGACGCCGACGTGATCAGGTCGCGCTATCGGTCTTCGTGGGCGAGATCCAGACGACGAGTTCGTCCTCCCGGCGGACGATGCCCTCGATGAAGTCGCTGCGCTCCATCGGCGGGTCCTCGACGTCGTCCATCGAGACGCGGAGGACCTGATCGACCTCGTCGACGAGCCAGCCGATCGCGGCCTCGTCCTCGAAGCGCTTCGCGTCGAAGATCACGATCCGGTTCGCCTCGCCCGTATCGTCGACGTTCAACAGCGTCTTCGGATTGACGATCGACGTGGTTCGGCCCCGGAGGTCCATCACGCCCTCGACGAACTCGGGGGCGTTCGGGACGGACGTGAGCGATCCTCGGTCGACGATCTCGGAGACGTAGTCGATGTCCACGCAGTACGTCTCGCCCCCCAGCTCGAATTCGAGCACCTGCATCTGGCGGGCGGTGGCGTCGCCGTCGTCTGTCGCGGCGGGGTTCGATGCGCCCGCCGCGACGGGTTGTTCCTGGGACATAGTGGCGTCGCCGGAGACCCGACGGGTCACCGGTTGCTACGTCGTGCTGGCGGGCAGACCGACAATAAATGTACGCACGCTATTATCACGGCTGATTCTCGCCGGCGAGCGCTTAAGTCCCCCTCTCCGGAAAATCCGGTAGAGATGCGCGGGTACGAACACGCCGTCGAGTGGTCGGACGACGGCGACGAAGACGGGAGCAGCGGGCGATGAGTGCGGCCTCTGAACCGGGAGGCGGCGACGGTCCGACGCGGGCGGTCATCGTCGACGACTCGCGGTTCATGCGGACGCTCATCCGGAACCTGCTCGAGGAGGGCGGCATCGAGGTCGTCGGCGAGGCGAAAGACGGGTCGGCGGCGCTCGAGACGGTTCGCGAGCACGACCCCGACGTCGTGACGATGGACATCGAGATGCCGACGATGAACGGCCTCGAAGCGGTCGAGGCCATTATGGACGATCACCCGACGCCCGTACTGATGCTGTCGGCGCACGCCGAGGAGAACGCCGACGTGACGTTCGAGGCGCTGGATCGTGGCGCGGTCGACTTCGTGACCAAGCCGGGCGGAGAGGTCACGTCGTCGATGCCGCGCGTGAAGAAGGAACTCGTCGAGAAGGTCGAATCCGCCGCGCGGGTCGACCTCTCGGCGAACGCCCGGGCCTCGATCGGTGATCGGGGGACGGCTTCGTCGGGGACCGACCGCGAGGCGAGCCCCGCGGGGACCGACCGCGACACCAGCGGCCGCGGTGTCGACTCCACGTCCGGTCGCGCCGGGGCGACTCGGGAGCGGCGCGGTGGCACGGACGGTACGGGAGCGTCCGCGACGGCGTCGGGGGCTGCACCGGACTCGGGACCGGCGACGAACTCGGGGGCTGCACCCGACCGTTCGGGAACGGACGCCCCTGGCGCGACACGGCCCGCGTCGGCGAACGAGTCCGCAGCGGCGGACCGCTCGACGCTCGGATCCGACGGGGCGTCAGCGGCGACCCCGGAAGCCGACGCCGGGCGGACCTACCCGGACGCGGGGACCCTGATCGTCGGGGCGTCGACCGGCGGCCCGAACGTCGTCGAGCGCGTTCTCGCGGGACTCCCCCGAGCGGCGAACCTCCGAGTGCTCGTCGTCCAGCACATGCCCGAGGGGTTCACGTCCCGGTTCGCCACGCGGCTCGACGAACGGTCGGCCTACACCGTTCGCGAGGCGGAATCGGGCGAGCGGATCGAAGCCGGAGAGGCCCGGGTCGCTCCCGGCGGCACGCACCTCCTCGTCACGGGCGACCGCGGCGGGCGGCTGAAACTCGAACTGACCGACACGGAACCGATTCACGGCGTTCGGCCGGCGATCGATCTGACGATGGCGTCGGCCGTCGAGACCGTGACCGGACCCCTGTGCGGGGCGCTGCTCACCGGGATGGGTCGCGACGGCGTCGACGGGATGGAACGGATCGGCCGCAACGGCGGCCACACCATCGCGCAGGACGAGGCGACGTCGGCGATCTTCGGGATGCCGCGTCGAGCGATCGACACGGGCTGCGTCGAGGTCGTCGCGCCCGCCGAGGAGATCGCCGAGAACGCGCTGGAGTACTTCGCGGAGGAGTGACAGATGGACGACGAACTATACCAGGAATTCATCACCGAGTCCGAGGAGAGCATCACGCAGTTGAACAACTCGCTGCTGGATCTCGAATCGAACCCAGACGACACCGAGGCGATCGACGACATCTTCCGGCAGGCTCACACGCTGAAAGGGAACTTCGGCGCGATGGGATTCGACAACGCCGCGAAGGTCGCCCACGCCGTCGAGGACCTGCTCGACGCGGTCCGCAACGGCGAGATCGAGGTCACTCACGAGCGGATGGACCTCGTCTTCGATGGGATGGACGAGATCCTCGACATCCTCCACGAGATCGAATCCGAGGGCGAGTCCCAGCGGGATCCCAGCGGCCTCGTCGAAGACATCCGAGCGGCCGCATCGCCGGACGGGGAGTCGGCCGCCGACCCCGACGACGAGGGACACGAGACCGCCGCGGGGAGTGATACAGCGGCCGAAGCGGACCCGGACGCCGCCGCCGACGAGGCGCTCGAACGCGCGGCGGACGTCCTCGACCTCGACGACCCCGAAGTCGCGGACGCGGACGACCTCTATCACGCGCGAATCGAGCTCGACGCGGGCGATATGAAGGGCGTCGACGCGGGGTTGTTCGTCGGTGGTCTCCCGGACGACCTCGCGGTGGTCGGAGCGGACCCGAGCCTGGAGCGGATCGAGGAGGGCGAGTTCGACGAGGACTTCGTCGTCTACGTCGCCGACGTCCCCGAGTTGGAACTCGAACCGCTTCTCGAAGACCTCTGGAAGGTCGATTCGGTGACGCTGACGGACGTCTCCTCGCTCGTCGGCGGGGCGGGTGCGACCGCGGACGAGGACGATGCGACGCACGGGGGCGCAGACGAGCGCGAGTCGACGGGCGCGAGCGAGACGAGTGAGAACGAACCGACGTCGGAGGAGCCTGGCACGGAGACGGCTGCCTCGACGGAGCGCGCGTCTTCGAGCGCAGACTCGGTCGCGGCGGATCCCGATGCGGCGGCCGGCGACGTCGACGCCGATTCCGCCGCCGCCGCGGTCGACGCCGTGGTCGACGCCTACACCTCGGGCGGTTCGTCGGCCGACGGAACAGGAGAGAGCGGTCGAGACGCTGAATCCGCGAGAACCGACTCGGAAACCTCCCCTGCGGAGAGCAGTTCCGGTGACAGCGGGACGGACTCCCACGAAGCCGACCGTAGTGAGACGGGCACTGATGCCGGCGACGACGAACCCAGTGGGACCGACGACGAGCCGGAATCCGCCGGTCGAGACGAACCGACGGGATCCGGGGGCGACGGGAAAGACGACGGCGGCGGATCGAAACGTTCCGACGGCACCGACGACGATGACGACGACGAGGAAGAGACGCCGTCGATTCAGGAGGTGAAGTCCGTCCGGGTCGACGTCGACCAACTGGACGAACTCCACAGCCTCGTCGAGCAGTTGGTCACCAGTCGTATCAAACTGCGCCAGGCGGTCGGGGAGGACGAGACCGCCGGGCGGGACACGCTCGACGAGCTCGACAAGATCTCCTCGAACCTCCAGGACACCGTGATGGACATGCGGCTGATCCCGCTGAAGAAGGTGTTCGACAAGTTCCCGCGGCTGGTCCGCGACCTCGCTCGCGAGGAGGAAAAGCGGGTCAGCTTCTCCGTCGAGGGCCAGGACATCGAACTGGACCGGACGATCCTCGACGAGATCTCCGACCCGCTGATGCACGTGCTCCGGAACGCCGTGGACCACGGCATCGAACCGCCCGAGGAGCGGGAGGCCGCCGGCAAGTCAAAGACCGGGTCGGTCGAGTTGCGCGCCGAGCGCGAGCACGACACGGTCGTCATCACCGTCGAGGACGACGGGGCCGGTATCGACGCCGACGTGATCAGAGAGAAGGCCGCCGAGAAGGGCATCCGACCCCGAGACGAACTGGCGGAACTCCCGGACGAGGAGATCTACGAGTACATCTTCCATCCCGGCTTCTCCACCAACGAGGAGATCACGGACGTCAGCGGCCGCGGGGTCGGGATGGACGTCGTCAAGACGACCGTCGAGTCCCTCGACGGGTCGGTGAACGTCGACAGCACCCTCGGGGAGGGGACCGAAATCTCGATCCGGCTACCCGTGTCGGTCGCGATCATCAAGGTGCTGTTCGTGCAGGTCGGCGACCGGGAGTTCGGCGTCCCGATCAAGTACATCGACGAGATCTCCCGACAGACGCGGATCCAGCGGGTCGACGGCGCGGAGGTGATCGTCCACGAGGAGCAGATCTTCCCGCTCATCCGGCTCCGCGAAGCGCTGGAACTCGGGTCCGCGCGCACCGATTCGGGGATGATCGTTCGGATCCGACCCGCGGATCGACAGGTCGCGCTCCGCTGTGACGGCGTCGCGCGACAGGAGGAAGTCGTCGTCACCCCGCTACAGGGACCGCTCCGGGGGACAGACGGCCTCTCGGGGACCGCCGTCGTCGGCGACGGCAACGTCGTCCCGATCCTGGACGTCAACTCCCTGCCGATCCCCGACGAGGGCAAGCAGGCGCGTCGGCAGTGGGTACCGCCGGAAGACGACGGTGCCGAGACCGAGGGGGCCGCGGACTGATGGCCCTCGAAACCGACACGGACGGCGCAGACGGCTTCGACGACCTCCTGGCGTTCGTCGAGTCGTCGCTCTCCTTCGCGACGAGTTCGTACAACCGCTCGTACCTCGATCGACGGATCTCGGCGCGGATGCGGCGTCGCGACGTCGAGGAGTACGACGCCTACCAGGCGCTGCTCGAAGACGACGAGGAGGAACAGGAAGCGCTGTTGAACGCCCTCAGCGTCAACGTCACGAGCTTCTTCCGGAACCCGGAGGTCTGGGAGGGCCTCAGAGAGATCATCGCGGAGCTGAGCGAGGCGGGTCGGACCCGGATCTGGAGCGCCGCCTGTTCGGACGGCCGGGAGGCGTACTCCGCGGCGATGCTGGCGCTCGACGACGACCGGATCGACGACACCCGGGTCGAGATCCTCGGGACCGACATCAAGCCCGAGATCCTCCGCGCGGCGCGTCGGGGCGAGTATCACGCCTCGGAGACCAACGATCTCGACGAACAGCTCGAACCGCTGGCCGACAGCGACCGGTACGTCGAACAGGAGGGCGACACCTACCGCGTCACCGACGAAGTCCGGGACCTCGTCTCGTTCAGGCGACACGACCTCGTCCAGGAGGATCCGCCGCGGACGTTCGACCTCGTGATCTGCCGGAACCTGTTCATCTACATCAACAAGGGGGCCAAGGAGGCCATCTTCGAGACGCTCGGCTCGGCCGTCGAACCGGGCGGGTATCTGACGATCGGGATGACCGAGACCGTCCCGGCTTCGTGTCGGGACCGGTTCGAACCGGTGAAGAAACGGCTCAGAATCTACCGCGACACGGCGAAGAAAGAGGCGTCGCGTTCCCGGAGGTGAGGTGACGGTGAAACCCGGCGAAACGAAGATCGCGGACTCGCGCGGGCGGTTCCTCCAGGCTCTCCGAAACGGCCGCGAGCGGAACGACGCCGCGTGGACCAACGGTCGCATCCTGCTGTCGAACCGCCGGATCGTGCTGGCGGGCACCGGCGGGAAGCGGACGTTCGCGCTCTCGGACATCGAGCACATCGGCGGGCGATTCGACGTGAACCAGCGCGTCGCGACCGTCGCCGACTACCTCGCACTCCAGTTCGACGGCGGCGAGGACGTGATCCTCGTCGCGCCGGCGGAGTTCGAGGAGTTCAAGCTGGATCTCTACGACGCGATCCTCTCCTCGACGCAGTTTCTCGTCCGTCACCCCGCCGTCGAGGGCGGCGTCGTGCAGAACACCGAGTGGGTCGGTGCGCGGATCAAGGTCGAGGGGGACGCGGAAACCCAGGCGGTGAACATCGCGACGGTCACGGGAACATTCGTCGAGATCCCGCTCGACGACATCGGCGACATCTCGATCGGGCGACGGACCGTCAGGGAGGAGCAGCGCAAGGTCGTCGAAGTCGAACACTCGGACGAATCGACGAGCGTCCAGACGTACGTTTCCGGCCCCGAACGGCCGGTCGGGGTCCTGAGCTCGCTCCTGCGCATCGGCGAGGAACAGGCCGAGACGTCGCTGGACCTCTCGCGGCAGGACAAACAGGTCCTGATGGCGTTGTACTCCGGGGTCTCGCCGTTCGACATCCCGCAGTTTCTCGGGATCGACGTCGACCAGGTCGAGGAGCTGTTCGTCCGCCTGATCGACCACGACGTCCTCGACGAAGTTCGGGTCCGCCACGAGGTGGAACTGAACGCCCGCGGTCGCTCGATCGCGGCCGACGCCATCGACGAACAGGGCGCGGAGATGTGAGCGGGAGCGCGACCCCCGCGCGGCCGATCACCCCCGCGCGATCGACAGGATCTCCGTCCGCGCGTCGCTGGCGCAGTCGCGACCGCCGCGGCCGAAATGGAGCGTGTTCGCGTTCACCGGGTCGCTGAGCAACCCGCCGCTGTCGACCGGAACGCCCGTCTGCTCGATCTGAAGGTAGCCGATCGTGAGGCCCTTCGAGAGGTCGACCCCGAGGATTTCGTCGGCCGGAATGGTCTTATCGTCGAACCGGGACCGCTCGACGCGTTCGATGTAGACGCGGTCGTCGTAGACGATCAGGGTTCCGTCCTGGAACTCACAAATGAGGGTTGCTTCCGGGTGGCGCTCGGCGGGAGCGGCGTCGTCGCCGTCGCGGCTGTCGTCGTCGCGTCCCCACGGGAAGAGGCCCATCACCCGCTCCTACTCCCGTCGTTCGCAAAAGCGTTCGCCCGGTTTCTGCCGTGAGTCGATCGCCGAACGATCGATACCGAGCACCGATCGAACGCGTCCTCCGCGACGACGAACGTTTATATCCGAACGGGCGGCCAGACGGGCCGTGACGTAGGAGACGTCCCGCGTCGGGCAGCGGTCGTTCGGCACGTCGACGCGGGTTCAGAGCGAACAGCCACCGATCGCTCGTATGTGCCGACTGTTAGCAATTACGACTGTACCACGCCAATCGCGACTGCACTATGCGGGATCGGCGGCCGGCGTGTGCTCTCACTCACCCGCCCACTCGGCGTCCGACAGCGTCCGCTGGACGGCCTCCTCGCCGACGGCGAACGCCAGGGCCTCGAAGCCGCGCCGCTCCGCACGGTCCCGGGCGTTGGCGACGAGTCGGGAGACGATGAACTCCGGCGTCGACTTCCCGACCGTCCCGAACCGCGGCTGGTAGTCGACGCGGAGCGCCAGGTCCTCGGTCAACCCCTCCGCGAAGATGCCGTCGATGCGCGCCGCCGGCGGGAGCGGACTAAGGTCCTCCGCCAGGTGCGTCACGTACACGCCGAGAGCGTCGCGGTCGACGGTCAGGTCGACGAGCCCGTTCAGCAGATCCGCGGCCCGACCGGGTTCGGTGATCGCCTCGAACTCGTCGACGAGCATCAGCGTCCGCTCGCCGGTCGACAGCGGCGGCACGATCGACTTCAGCGTCGACTCGAGCACGCCCGCGTTGAAGCTGGCGTGCCGGCGGTGGAACACTACCGTGTCGAACCGTCCGATGTCGGCGCGTTCCGCGGGGACAGGGAGCCCCATCGAGGCCAGAAGCGCGACCTGCGCGAGCGTCTCCAAGAGCGTCGTCTTCCCGCCCGAATTCGCCCCGGTGAGCACGGCGACCCGGTCACCCGAGGGCGGGCTTGGATCGCCGCCGACGTCGTGCGTTCCGACGCCGTACGTCACGGGTTGCACGTCGCCCGAGAGTGTGAGGTTCCGCGCGCCCGCCACCGCGAGTCCGTCGTCGACGAGCCGCGGCCTCGTCAGGTCGTAGGCGGCCGCGAACCGTCCCAGCGAGAGTTCGAACGCGATGTCGGAGACCGCGTCGACGGCGACGTCGACGTCCTCGCGTGCGGCCGCCACGTCCTCGCGTAACTCGGCGGCGACGGCCGACTCCCGTTCCGCCACGTCGGCGTCCAGTTCGGCTAGGAGAGACCGGAGCGACGTCGACGCGAAGTCCGCCTCGTCGTGGGCGTCGTCGGCCACCGCGGCCTGCACCCGGCCCCGTCGAACGGCCGTCTCGCCCGCGACGTATTCGACGAAGCCGGATCGGAACTCCTCGAAACTCCGGACCCCACGTTCCCGAACGGTTTCGAGGACGTCGAGCGCGTTCGCCTCCAGGTCGGCGACGGCGTCGCGGCGCTCGCGGAGCCGGTCGAGTTCCGCGTCGGTGCCGGGTGCGACGGAGCCGTCCTCGTCGACGGTGCCGAGCGCGTCGACGGCGGTTCGCAGCGCCTCGTCGTCCAGGTCCTCCAACGTCTCGAACGTATCGCCCCGGAGACCGACCTCCCGGAGCGTCAGCGCCGTCTCGACCGCGACGCGTTCGGTACCGCCGGCGTCGTCGTAGGCGTCGAACGCCGAGCGGATCGCCCCGCGCTCGTCGTCAGTGAGATCGTCCCACGCGTCACGAGCAGTCAGGACGCGATCGAGTCGGGCCTCGCGCGCATCGACGTCGGCGAGCGGCGTCAACACCCGGATCCGATCGGCGGCGTGTTCTGTGAGCGCGTGCTCGCTCGCGAGCGTCAACAGGTCGTCGTAGACGTCGCGAGCGTCGCGCGTCCCGAGCGTCTCGATGCCGGCCGCACCGTTCGCTCGCCGGAGGATCCGCACCGCCCGGCCCCGGGAGATGCCCGCGTCGGCGAGCGCGCGGATGTTCGCGCTCTCGATGGCTTCGATCGCCTGCTCGACGCCGAGCGCCTCCCGGAGCCGTTCGCTCGTCTTTGGGCCGACCCCCCAGTAGTCCTCCAGTCGCATACCGGCATCTCCAGCGGGACCGCCTTGTAGGTTGGCGGTCCCAAGACGGGGAGCGTCGGTGTGGACACCCCGAGCGGGGACGCTGCGCCGAAGGCTATAGCGACGAGACGCGTCGCGATCGGGCGTCGCGAACGGCCGCCCCCTCTCTGATCGCATCTTCGCAGTGTGGGCAGACGCGCGCGTTCTCGAACCCGTCGGGGGCGAACACTCTGACGTAGTCGCGTGAGACGAACGAGCCGCAGTTCTCACACTCAGGCACGGGACTCCACCTCGGTGACGGTTCGGTCGGTCATATCCATCTGTGTCGAGGAGTCCCATACCCCTAACACGGGACCCTACGTCATTAGGCCTCCTCGGCCGACCGGCGTATTCGCCGAGTGAGGGGCAACTATTTGTCGATGGAATCGCTTTCCTCGCTATACGCAGTGATGCTATCTGAGGGAGTGTCGGGCGACGTGGAGGTGACCTCCGACCCCGGAGACACGGAATCGGATCCGGTCGTCCTCGTCGTCGACGACGACAGGGACCTCGCGGACACCTGCGAGTACTGGCTCCGCGACGACTACGAAGTCCGCGTGGCGTACGGCGGCGAGTCTGCGCTCGATCTGATGGACGACGCCGTCGACGTCGTTCTCCTGGACCGCAGGATGCCCGACCGCTCCGGCGACGAGGTGCTCGAAGAAATCGACGCGCGAGGGTTCGACTGTCGCGTCGCAATGATGACCGCGGTCGAACCCGACACGGACATCGTCGAGATGCCGTTCGACGAGTACCTCGTCAAGCCGGTCGACGAAGACGACCTCAGAGAGACCGTCGAGGAGCTACTGGTTCGCTCGGAGTTCGACGATCGGATCAGGGAGTACTTCGCGCTGGTGTCGACCGAGACGGTCCTCGGCGAACGCGACGTGAGCGAACTGGGGAACCCCGACGTCCTCGACGATCTGACCGAGCGCGTCCGGCGGCTCAGAGACGAGCGCGAGTCGGAGATCCGCGAGCGCGAGCGGCAACTGGACCGGATCCGACGGATCAACGGGTTCCTCAGAGAAGTCGACCGGGCGCTGGTCGACGCGACGACCCGGGGCGACATCGCGGACAGCGTCTGTGCGACCTTCGAGGCGTCCCCGTACGAGGGCGCGTGGGTCGCCCGGTACAACCAGGCGATCGACACCGTCGAGTGCCAGTCGGCCTCGGAATCGATCGCCTCGCCGTTCGGCGACGACGCCGGCGGGCCGCCCGTCGAAGGCACGAGCACCGCTCCCGGTGACGTGGTTCGGGAGGCCGTCGATACCAGCGCCGTCGTGACCGCGACCGTCCCACCCGAGCACGCCGCGGTGGTGTTGGCAGACGCCGACCCGCCGGAGGCCGAGCGAACCGTCGTCGCGGTGCCGATCAGGTACCGCGAGACGGTCTACGGTGCGTTAGTCGTCTACGTCCGCGGGACCGTGACCGACGAAGAGCGGTCGATGCTTGGGGACGTCGGCGAAACGGTCGGACACGGCATCAACGCCGCGGAGTCGAAGCAGTTGCTCTACAGCGATACGGCGGTCGAACTGGAGTTCGACCACGCGGACACCCGCGACCTGATCGTGGACCTCTCACTGGAGTTCGAGACGACCGTCCGACTGGAGGGGACGGCCCTGGCCGACGGCGGCGTCGTCTCCTGCTACGTCGCCGTCGAAGGGACGGACCCGTCGGCGGTACTGTCCGCGATTGCCCCGCTGGAGGCACTGGTGGACGCCCGCATCGTCTCCGTGGACGACGACGAGGCGGTGGTCGAACTCCGACTGACCGAGGCGTCGGTGGCGGTGACGCTCGTCGAACTGGGAGCGAGCATCGAGTCGTTTACCGCCACTCGCGGCGAGGGTCGACTCGTCGTCAGGGTACCGACTGGGTCGGATCTCAGAGCGCTCACGAACGCGGTTCAGTCGTCGTACCCGGACGTCTCGGTCGTGGCGAAACGGGAGGTCGAAGACGAGATGCAGTCGACGTCGTCGTTCCGGCGACAGCTCGAGGAAAAGTTGACCGACAGACAGCGCGACGTGATGGAGACTGCACTCGCTTCGGGATACTTCGAGTGGCCGCGGGGAAGCACGGCCGAAGAGGTCGCCACGTCCCTGGGAATCGCCGCGCCGACGTTCCACGAACACCTCCGGTCGGGGGAACGGAAACTCATCGAGGCGTTCTTTTCGGAGTCCTCGGAGGGACGGCAGTTTGGTGACCGAGACGCCGACGCAGCGGTCGACGAGCGCTGAGAACCCGTCGCCCTCGGCGACCGCTCAGGCGTCGTTCATCCGCTGGGTGCGTTCGTCGCCGCAGGCGCGACACTTCGTCACCCGGTAGGGCTCGCGGGAGAACGCGCGGTTCGTCTCCTTCTTGCTCTCGGTCTTGAGTTCGATCGAAACCTCGTGTGGCGTTCGGGATCCGCACTCCTCGCAGAACTCGGTAAGTTCGGTCAGCGTCGACTGGCTCTTTGACATTGTGGTTCAGTACTTCGAAGAACGGGCGAGATCCCAATGACTCCAGACCCTACATCGTTAGGGTTCAGTGTCGACCGTGACTCTTCCCGAAGGCGAGTGGATCCGAGCGTCGGTCGTGACCGGCTCAGACGCCGCCCTGCCGGTAGATGAGGTTGCGTTGGATCTCGTTGGCGCCCTCGTAGATGACGGGGATCCGGACGTCCCGGTAGACCCTCGAGATCGGGTACTCCTCGAGGACCGAGCGCCCGCCGTGGAGTTGCATCCCGCGTTCGGCGCAGTCCATCGCCGTCTCGGTGGACTTCGTCTTGGTCGCGGCGGCCCAGAAACCGGCGTCCTGGCCCGTTTCGACCTTGTGCGCCGCCCGCCAGTTGAGCGCTCGCGCGGCCTCGAACTCCATCCGCATATCCGCGAGGATGTGCTGGGTGGACTGGAAGTCGGCGATGTTTCGTCCGAAGGCCTCCCGGTCGTGGACGAAGGACCACGTCTCTTCGATGGCCCGCGCGGCGAGACCGATACCGTGGCCGCCCACGACGACGCGGCCGTGGTTGAAGAAGTCCGCGAGCACGTAGAAGCCGCCGCCCTCGGTGCCGACGAGGTTCTCCTCGGGGACCTCGCAGTCGTCGAAGACGATGTGTCCCTGCTTGGAGGCGCGCATCCCGATCTTCTCCGGGATGTGCTCGGCCTCGTACCCCGGCGTGTCGGTCTCGACGATGAACATCGAGTAGTTCGAGTACCGGTCGTCGCCGTCGCCCGTCTTCGCGTACACCGTCAGCCAGTCGGCCTCCACGGCGTTCCCGACCCAGTACTTCTCGCCGTTGAGCACCCAGCCGTCGTCGGTCCGTTCGGCGGTCGTCGTCATCCCGGCCATATCCGACCCGGTCTGCGGTTCCGACACCGCGAGCCCCGAAATCTGCTCGTTCGCCGCGACCGGTCGGAGGTACTTCTCCTTCTGTTCCTCGGAGCCGTACTGCTCGACGATCTCACAACCGAAGGACGCGAGCATCAGCGTCAGTGCGATGCCGGCGTCGGCGGCGTAGAACTCCTCGTTGATCGCGAGGATCTGTTCGAGGTCGTACCCCTTCCCGCCGTACTCCTCTCCGATGTCCTGGGCGACCAATCCGGCGTCCATCCCCGCCTCCAGGACGTCCCAGGGGTACTCCGCCGACTCGAAGTAGGCCTCGGCGTTCGGTCGGATGTGCTCGTCGGCGAACTCGCGAGCCTCGCGTTTTACCTCCCGGGCGTGCTCCGGAACCACCGATTCGTCGAGAAGGTCCATACGGCACGCTCACGTGCCACGAGCAAATAACTCTCGGAACTTTGAAAAACTTCAAACGAGTTTTTATTTTTCTTTGCGGGGGTCAGTTCCGTCTCCGCCGTCAGCCGCGCCGTGTTCCTCGGTGTCCGGGGCGCGATGGCCGTCGACGTCGTCGCTGTCGGTGGACGCTCTCTCCTCAGCGACTTCGTTCGCCGCTCTCTCCTCAGCGGCGTCGTCCGTTCCGCCTTCGGATCCGTCGCCGCCGGCCGTTCCGTCCTCTTCGGGCCGAGCGCTTCGCTCCCCACTGTCTCCGCCGCCGCTCGAAGACGCTCCGTTCGTCTCGGGGTGCTCCCCGTCAGCACCAGGCGGCACCGCATCGGAATCGACGGGTTCGCCGTTTCCGGTGCTCTCCACACGGTCGTCCGCCGTGGTTCCCGCGGACTCGGTCGCCTCCACGTCGTCACGGCGTGCACCATCGGCCGCGTCCGACAGCGCCTCCCGAACCGCCTCCCGATCGACCGTCCCGGAGACGGTCCGCGGCAGCGACTCCGAGACGGCGAGCGTCTTGGGCAGTTTGAAGCCGGCGAGTCGCTCGCGAGCGAATTCGAGCAGTCCGGCGCGGTCGACCGAATCGGCCTCGGGGACGACCATCGCCGACACGCGTTCGCCCCACTGGGCGTCCGGAACGCCGACGACGGCCGCCTCGCGGACCTCCGGATGCGAACTGAGGACGTCGACCACCTCGCCGGGTTCGACGTTCTCCCCGCCGGTGACGATGCGGTCGTCGAGGCGGTTCAACACCGTGATCGCCCCGCGGTCGTCGAGGACGCCGACGTCGCCGGTGTGCAGTCCGAACGGGCCGAAGGCCTCCGCGTTCGCCGCCTCGTTTCCGTAGTAGCCGGGGGTCACGGTCGGGCCGTCGACGACGAGTTCCCCGGGTTCGCCCGACGGGAGCGGCGTCCCCTCGTCGTCGACGACGGTCACCCCGGTGAGAAAGAGCGGCCGGCCGACGCTCTCGGGGTTCGCGAAGGCCTCTCTGGGACGCGCGGTGGCGACCTGCGAGGCGGTCTCGGTCATTCCGTACGTCGGATACACCGGGACCGAGTAGTTCCGGCACCGCTCGATGAGTTCCGTCGGGGCCGGCGCGCCGCCGAGCAGGACGACGCGAAGCGACTCCGAGAGCGTCCCCCGCCGGTCGAGCATCCGGCGGAGCATCGTCGGGACGAGCGAGACGGCGGTGGCCTCGTACCGTTCGAGGTCGTCCGCGGTCCCTCCGGCGTCGAATCCCTCGCGAAAGACGAGCGTCATCCCGTACAGGGGCATTCGCAGGACGGGCGCGATGCCGCCCATATGGTGCAGCGAGAGCGTCACCAACCATCGGTCGTCGGGGTCGAATCCGAGCCGGAAGACCGAGGAGACGGCGCTGGAAAGGAGGTTCCCGGTCGTCAGTTGGACCGGTTTCGGTGCGCCCGTCGTTCCGGACGTGAAGAGCACGAGTTGTCGGTCGTCGAGCGACCACTCCGCGGGCGAGACGGCCTCGGCGCGGACGCCGGAGAGGGGCTCTGCGACCTCCGTCAACGGCTCGTCGACAGTCAGTACGTGTGCGATACCTGTGGCCCGAGCCGCTCCGCCGGAAGCCTCAATCGTGGGATCCTGGCTCTCCTCAGCCGTAATGCCGTCCGTGTCGTCATCGTTGTCTGTCTCGTCATCGTTGTCTGTCTCGTCGTCGTCGTTGTCTGCCCCACTGTCGTCCGTCCCATCCGCGCCCTCGTCCCGTTCCGCTTCGACACCGCCCTCGTACGGTTCGCTGTCGGCCCCGGCGTCCGCTTCCGCACCGTCGGGCCCGGCGTCCGCACCCTTGCTATTGCCTTCGTCGTTCCCCGAACCGTCGGACGCGGCGCGTACGACGGCATCGACGACCGTCGCCTCGGTCTCGCCGCCGCAGACGACCGTCGAAACGTCCGCGGCGTCGATCTGCCCGGCCAGTTCCCGAGCGGTGAGCGACTCGCCCATCGGGACGAGCGTGACGCCGAGACGCATCGCCGCGTGGACGAGACAGACGTACTCGAGGCGTGAATCCAGTACCGCGCCGAGGTGCGTACCGGGACCGACGCCCGCGGCGGCGAGCCGGCCGGCGAGGTCGTCGACCAGCGTGTCGAGGTTCCCGAAGGTGTAGACGTCGCCCGTCGCTGCGGCGACGAGCGCCTCGCCGTCCGGCTCGATCTGAGCGCGGTGAGAGAGCCAATCGCGCATCGTCCGTACCTGAGCGGCGGCGGCCTAAACTGTACCCCTGTCGATCTTCGGGATCGGACGACCGGTCCGTGTCGCTGCGGCTGGCGGGGACCGGGCCGATCCTCACGTCCGCTCGCCGCGCTGGACGTACTCGACGAGGACACCGCCGGTCGACTTGGGGTGTAGAAAGGCGACTTCGTGGCCCCAGGCACCCGGTCTGGGCTCCTCGTCGACGAGTTCGACGCCGACGTTCCGCGCTCTGTCCAGAGCGGCGCCGACGTCGTCGGTCCGGAGCGCGACGTGGTGGATCCCGGGACCCCGACGGTCGAGAAACCGGGCTATCGTGCCGTCCTCGGCGGGTTCGAGAAGCTCGAAGTAGCCCCCGTCGAGTTCGAGAAACCGGACGGCCATCCCGTCGAAGGTCTCCTCGTGGACCACGGAGGCGTCGAAGAGCGCCTCGAACGTCGCCGCGAGGTCGGCCCCGTCGGTCGTCGCGATCCCCACGTGATCGAACGCCATCGTCATACGCGAACCGTCGCGGGAACGGGAGATAAACGTGGTCCCGAGTGGACCTCGTGGCCGTCGTCAACGCCGTCCCCGCGGTCGGCGGCGGTCTCGGAGAACCGCCGCCGCTACTGCCGCGGCCGGTACTCGCCGAATACCTCGCGCAGCACGTCCGAAATCTCCCCGACCGTCGCGTACGCCTTCACCGCGTCGACGATGGGCGGCACGAGGTTCGCATCCCCCGCCGCGGCCTCCCGAACCGCCGCCAGCGTGGCCTCGACCGCCTCGTCGTCGCGCTCGTGTTTCACCTCCCGGAGCCGCTCTTTTTGCCGCTTTTCGTCCGCCTCGTCGACCTCCTCGATCTCGACGCGGGGCTCCTCGTCGACCTGGTACTCGTTGACGCCGACGACGACGCGCTCGCCCGATTCGATCTCGCGCTGGCGCTCGAAGGCGACGTCCTGGATCTGCCGCTTCACCCACCCCGACTCGACCGCGTCCAGCATCCCGCCGCGCTCGTCGACCTCGTCGAGGATCTCGGTCGCCTCCGCCGCCACGTCGTCGGTGAGCGATTCGACGTAGTAGCTCCCGCCGAGCGGGTCGATGGTGTCCGCGACGCCGGACTCGTGGGCGAGGATCTGCTGAGTCCGCAGCGCCGTGCGCACGGACTGCTCGGTCGGCAGCGACAGCGCCTCGTCCTTCCCGTTCGTGTGGAGGCTCTGCGCGCCGCCGAGGACGGCCGCGAGCGCCTGGTAGGCGACTCTGACGACGTTGTTCTCGACCTGCTGGGCGGTGAGCGTCGACCCGCCGGTCTGAGCGTGGAACTTCAGCTGCTTGGACGTCTCCGATTCGGCGCCGAAGCGCTCCTCCATAATCGTCGCCCACAGCCGGCGGGCGGCGCGGAACTTCGCGACCTCCTCGAAGACGTTGTTGTGGGCGTTGAAGAAGAACGACAGTTGGGGCGCGAAGTCGTCGACGTCGAGGCCGGCGTCGAGCGCGGCTTCGACGTACTCGATGCCGTCGCCGAGCGTGAACGCGACCTCCTGGGCCGCCGTCGACCCGGCTTCGCGGATGTGATACCCCGAGATGGAGATCGTGTTGAAGTTCGGGACCTCGCTGGCGCAGAACTCGAAGACGTCGGTGATGAGCCGCATCGACGGCGCCGGCGGGTAGATGTAGAGGTTCCGGGCGATGTACTCCTTGAGGATGTCGTTCTGGATCGTCCCCCGGAGTTGCTCGCGCGGGACGCCCTGCTGGTCGCCGATCGCGACGTACATCGCGAGCAGCACCGCTGCGGGCGCGTTGATCGTCATCGAGGTCGACACCTCGTCGAGGGGGATCCCGTCGAAGACGACCTCCATGTCGCGGAGGCTGTCGATGGCGACGCCCGCCTTCCCGACCTCGCCGGCCGCCATCGCGGCGTCGGAGTCGTAGCCCTTCTGGGTGGGGAGGTCGAACGCCATCGACAGCCCGGAGGAGCCCTGCTCGATGAGATACCGAAAGCGCTCGTTCGTCTCCCGGGCGGTTCCCATCCCCGCGTACTGCCGCATCGTCCACAGTCGCCCGCGGTGCATCGTCGGGTACACCCCGCGCGTGTACGGTTTCTCTCCCGGGAAGCCGAGATCCTCGGCGTAGTCCAGATCGGACACGTCGGCGGGCGTGTAGAGCCGCTCGACCGGCTGTCCGCCGGTGTCAGTGCTGAACCGCTCCTGGCGCTCCCCGAACCGGTCGAGCGTCGGTGCGAGCGTCTCGTCCTCCCACTCGCGTTTGGCCTCCCGGATCCGCGCGAGGTCGTCGGGGTCGAACATACTCGATGATGAGCGTCCGCCGGGTATTGAAGCTGTCCGACGGGTCCGCACCCGCCCGGTGCGGCCGTTCGATCGCGGAGCGAAGGGAACAGGTCCATTACGGAAGCCGACGAACGGCGATCCATGTCCGAAGAAGTCGACCCCGACCGAGTCCGCGGCGGTCAGATGACCGACGCGGAGATTGACGCCTTCCTGCAGGAACAGGGGGCCGGCGTGCTCTCCCTGGCCGACGGCGGTCGGGCGTACGCCGTCCCGATCTCGTTCGGGTACGAGCGGGGCCGCGCCGTGTTCGCCTACTGGCAGTTCAGGCCCGACAGTCAGAAGGTCGCCTACAGCGAGGCGACGGAGCGTGCGTGTCTGGCGGTGTACGACATCGAATCCCAGCGCGACTGGCAGAGCGTGCTGGCGTTCGGCCCGCTTCGGGAACTCACCACCGGCGAGTGGGGCGACGTGGGCGAACTGCTCGACGAGAACGCGTGGTCGCCTGACCTCACTGGCGTCGGCCGGCGACAGCTCTCGATCGTCGGCTACGAGATGGAGATCGAGGACGTGACCGGCCTGCAGCGCCGGCCCGAGGCGGCGGGGGAGTGACGCGGAGTACGGAGACGGGACCCGCAGTGCGACCGTCGCTGACGCGGTGACTCCAACCGGGTCGACGAGGCGATTCACCTGCCCGACGCGCGTTCGCCACGCTTTTGCTATCGGCCGCCCTCGCATCGAGCAACTATGTTTGGCGGAGGCGGTATGAACCCGCGGAAGATGCAGCAGATGATGGAACAGATGGGAATCGACGTCACCGAACTCGACGTCGAAGAGGTCGTCATCAAGACGGCCGACGAGGACCTCGTGTTCTCCGACGCGCAGGTGACCCGGATGGACGCCCAGGGCCAGCAGACCTACCAGGTCGTCGGCGAACCGGAGTCCCGGGCGTCGACGGCCGGCGACTCCGCTGACTCGACGAGCGAACTCGAAGGCGACGCCGGGGAGAGCGAGGACGAGGGGATCCCGGAGGAGGACGTCGAACTCGTCGCCCAGAAGGCCGGAGTCGGCTCCGAAACGGCCCGCGAAGCGCTCGAAGCGACCAACGGCGACCTGGCGGCAGCCATCGCTCGGCTGGAGTGAGCTTTCTCCTCGTCCACGACGACCGGGAGTACCTCCGCGCGCCGGGCGACGAACTGCAGACCGATCTCGGCGTCTTAGACGTCCCCGAAGACGCCGAACCCGGCGACGTCTTGGAGACGCATCTGGGCGAACCGTTCGTCGTCCGCCGGCTCCGCGGCCCGGACCTGTTCAACCACTTCGAGCGGACGGGCGCGCCGATGATGCCCCGTGACGTCGGGCTCATCGTCGGTCACACCGGCATCGCCGCGGGCGACCGCGTGCTCGACGCCGGAACCGGAACGGGCGTCCTCGCCGCCTACCTCGGGCGGATGCACGCCGACGTGGTCTCCTACGAGATCGATCCCGACTTCGCCGAGGTCGCCCGCGAGAACATGCGACTGGCGGGCGTCGAAGACCGGGTCGACGTCAGGACGGGCGACCTCGCGGCGGAACTCGACGCCGCCGTCGGCGACGGGCCGTTCGACGCGCTAACGCTCGACACCGGCGACGCCCCCGACGTCGTGGCTCGCGCGCCGGACCTCCTCGCCGCCGGCGGCCACGTCGCGGTCTACTCGCCGTTCGTCGAGAACAGCCGCGAGTCGGTGCGGGCCGCCCGCGAGGCCGGCCTCGTCGACGTCGAGACCTACGAGACGATCCAGCGGGAGATGGACTTCGGCGAACGCGGCTCCCGGCCCTCGACGGCGGGCGTCGGTCACACTGGCTATCTGACCTTCGCGCGGAACGAGTGACTACCCGTTCGGACGCTTCGCGCGCCCCGACACCTCTTCTATCCCGGATTTTGGCCGCTCCGACGACACGTCGAATCCGCCCTACCGGATCGACCGCAGCATCGAGAACAGGTCGTCGCGAGCGGCTTCGGGATCGAACGACTCGGGGTCGGGGACCGAGAGCGGATACGCGCCGCCGCCGAGGAGGAACTCGCCGTCTCCCCCCGCCCACGCCGCGAAGTACGCCTCGACCGGCACCGACCGGTCGTCGAAGCGAACGCTGGCGCGGTAGCGCGTCGCCTCTGTCGTCGGGCGACCGGAGTCCCCGCTCGCGCGAGCGGGGGCGTCCTGACCCGCTCCGAGATCGAACCGTCGGCTGTCGGCGCGGTCGATCGACTCGAAGCCCCGCTCTGCGAGCACGTCGACGAACCGCGAGTTGGCGCGATCGGTGACCAACGCAGAGAGCGCCCGCGACGGCGGGTTCGCCGGGCGGATTCGGAGCCGACTCGCGAAGACGAACCGCCACGTCGCCGCCGTGTCGGTCACGTCGGCGAGACGCTCGCGAAGGGCCACGTCCTCGTAGATCCGCGTGTTCGCGGTGACGGTCACGACGCGAACGTCGAACGGCGTCGTGAGCTCCTCCGAGACGAGTCGCCAGCCGTCGGGGACGTCGAGCGTCGGCGGCGGGACGTCGAGAGACACAGTGACAGGTGGACGGCGCGGAACTTATACTGTCGGACGGTATCGGCGGGGTCGGTCGTCTGCACCCCCGGACGACAGGCCGCTCGAACGGCTTCGAGTCCCGGATCCGCTCGCTGACCAACCCTTTTGCGATCCGAGTTCGTGTTAGTGATATGGCAATCGCACGCCACGGAACGGGTTCCCGAGCGGCCGCCGCGGCGCTGGCCTCGCAGGTCCATCCGGTCTTTATGCTCCCGCCGCTCGCCGCGAGCGTCTTCGGGGCGGTCCTGGCGGGGCGGTTCGCGCCCGCCGCGCTCGGACTTCACGCCGCCGCCACCTTCTTCGCGGTCTATACGGCGCACCTGAAGGACGGCTACGTCGATTTCTACCGGCGCGGAGAAGACGACGACCACCCGCTGACGGAAGCGGGCTGCCGGTGGGCGCTGGCCGGCGCGACGCTCTGGTTCGTCGCCGTGACTGGGGCGCTCGGGGTCGTCGCCGGCCCCGTGACGGCCCTGCTCACGGCCCCGATGTGGGTCCTCGGCTACCTCCACGCCCCGCAGTCTGACACCAACCCGGTGACCACGACCCTCGGGTATCCGAGCGGCATCGCGCTGGCGATCGTCGGCGGGCACCACGCCCAGTTCGGTGCGGTCGCCGTCGAACCGCTCGCGTTCGGCCTCGTCTTTCTCGTCGCGCTCGCCGGCGTGAAGATCATCGACGACTCGACCGACTACGCGTACGATCGGTCCATCGCGAAGCGGACGGTCGCGGTGGCACTCGGCGTTCGCCGCGCTCGGCGACTGGCCTACGCGCTGCTGTACGCCGGGTTCACGCTCGTCCTCGTCTTCGCCGTCGACGGCGTGTTTCCCCCTTCGAGTCCGCTCGCGGCCGTCGCGTTCGGCCTCGTCGCCGTCGCCGCGGCGGGTGCCGGCCCGTCGGTGGCGACGATGCTGCTCGTGCGGGGCGCGTACGTGTTTCTCGCGGGCCTCGTCGTCGCCGTCTGGTTCCGGCCGCTGTCGGGCCTCCCGCTCCCCGACATCGGCGTGCTCGGTCCCTACACCTATCTTGCGACAGAGGTGGTGTTCGGCGGCATGGCGCTGGCGCTGCTCCGACGGGCCGACGCCGTGTGGCGAGCGGCGCGCACCGTCCTCGCGCTGTATCCCATCGCCTTCGTCTGGGACTGGTACACGCTAACGGTCGGCGTGTTCGCCATTCCGCTCCGAACCGGCGTCGACGTCGCCGGGATCCCCCTCGAAGAGCACCTGTTTATGGTCGTCGTGCCCGCGCTCGTCGTGGGCGTCCACGAGACGCTCTCGGTCCCGAAGGACTGATTCGTCACCGTCGGCGCGAGCAGGGGATTCGGCCGGTCCAGCCCCGCCGACGGCTCATACTGAATACTCTCGTCTCTTCCCGCCGAGCGCCACTCCCGTTGACGGCGCTCGGCGGGAAGAAGTGAGAGTAATCAGTATCAGTGGTCGTCCTCGCGCCACTTGTGGCCGCACTCGACGCAGGTGAAGAATCGGGTCTCGGACTCGTCGGCAGATCGGATCTGTTTCATCTCGTAGCGCGCGCGGTCGTGTCCGCACTCGGGGCAGATGACCGTCGTCGTGGGACCGATCTCCGCGTCGTCGACGTCGGACATATCCACGACCTCGCTGTCCTCGCGCTCCGCCGTCGAGGTCATCTCGGCCTCCTTGGCCGCGTCGCGGGGTTTCTCGTATCCGCAACTCCCGCAGACCCAGACGTCGCCGTCGGTCTTCATCATCGAGCCGCATTCGTCGCAGAACTCCATTATACCCCGACGGAAGACGCTTCACAGACTTAAACAACCGGATCGAACGCGCACCGGACCCGTCTCGCTGCGTCGAGGCCGACGGGGCAAGTCGTTCTCCGACGAATGTTGAAACGTCTTAGTACCGGCGTGCGAACGACGGGGTGTGACAGAGAATCGAGCCCTCTCGGAGGAGGCCAAAGAACGGCTCGCCGACGTCGTCCGCCTACAGCCGACGAAGAACAAGGAACTGCAGGAGCGGTGGGGGATGGACTCCGGAAGCGAGGTCCACCAGTACCTCGAAAGCGAACTCAAGGACTACTACTACCGCGACGACAACAGCCTCATCCGCGCGTCGGACGAGGCGGCCGACCTCGTCGACGTCGAGCCCGGCGTCGAGGGCGGCGACGAAGCGGGCGGCGGCGTCCCCTCGGTGATCCGGGTGCCGAAGCTCGAAGCGCGGGTGTTCGAGGTCCTCGCCGGCCCCGAAGAACGATCGGAGAGCGTCGTGAGCGTCCTCAACAAAGTCCGCGACGCGTTCGACGAGGACCCGCCGGTCGACGACGTCCGCGGGGCGCTGCAGAGCCTCCGCCGGAAGGGGGCCGTCGAAGTGATCTACCGGACGGTACCGACCTTCCGCCTCGCCGCCCCCCGGGCGGAAATCGACGTCGAAGTGACGGACTCGTGACGACAGCGGGGTGAGTGACACCCGGCGTGGCCGGTCGTCCGTCGAGCCGCGACCCGTCAGTCGGTGTCGATCGCTCGCTCCCGAACGTCCGCGCGTCGCCGGCGGAGCAACCGCTTGATCCCCTTTCCGGGCCCGCCCTCGATGGGCCACCCGCGGCTCCGCCAGGCGGGCGGTTCGGGTTCGAACTCCGGACACGACCCCGCGCACTCGGCCGCGGTCTGCGACCGGCGCTTCGCGGCGCAGTGCGGGACGAGCGCGCGACCGAATCGCCGGAGCTCGAAGTGGCGGCAGTCGGGCCGCATCGTCTCGTGGTAGGAGCGCCAGCCCCGGCCGTAGGCGCGCTCGGCGAGTTCGAGGCGTCGCCGCCGCCGCTCCGCGTCGCGTCCGGCGTCGGCGGGCGTCACCTCGCTGGGATACCACTCGACCGTGCCGGTGGGATCGGGTTCGGCCCCCTCTGCCTCGCCGGCCGCACCGACGTCGTCGTCGAACGAGAGCGTCAGGATGCCCACGTCGACGGGCAGATCCTCGAGGAGCGCCGGTTCGATGCGGCTCCCGGTGGACTCGGTCGCCACCCACACCTCGTCGGCGAGGGCGGTCTCGACGTCGTGCTCCAACTGTCCGGAGAGCGCCCGCGCCGCCGACGCGTCGAGGTCGGGCTTGTTCTCGACCGCGACGATCCGCCGGACCCAGTCGGGATACGGCGCGACGCGTCTGATCTCGATCCGGTTGCCCCGCCGCCGCGTCTCGACGACCTCGCGGTCGGCCGCGCGGTGGACGGCGGCGCGGACGTAGCGCCACGGGTACCCCGGATGCGGTAGCGCGTCCCGGTACCACGACCACTCGGCGGGGGCGTTGCGGACGACGTGCAGGAGGTCCGAATCCAGTTCGCGCTCGCCGAAACGCCGGCGGGCCGCGAGACCCTCGGGGTCGCACTCGACGACGACAGTGTCCCAGCGACGCTCCCGGGTGCCGAGCTGTCGGGAGACGAGGACGGCGCTCCGGCGGGTCGACTCGGGCGGCCACGACGTCTCCACCCAGCGACAGACGAGTAGCTCGAATCCGAACTCGGCGTCTCCGGGGTACACGGGTGTCGACTCCGGCGTCTACGCGAGGTACTTCCCGTCCTCGGCCTCGCCGTTCTCCGCGGCCAGTTGATCCAGGTACTCGTGGGCCCGCTCGAATATCTCGCGGGGACCGTCCTGCGTGATCGTGTTGAGCGCCTGCTCGTAGTCGCGCCACTGGAGGTCGCGGTGTTCGTTCGAGAGCTCGGCGCTCGCCTCGAAGGAGCGCGCGATGAACAGGTGAACGGTCTTGTGGATCGTCTTGCCGTTGGCCTCGAAGACGTAGTCGTACTCCTCGCGGAACCCGTCGATGAGGCGGAAATCCTCGATCCCCGCCTCCTCTTTCACTTCACGAATCGCCGTCTGCTGGAGCTCCTCTTCGCCCTCGACCCCGCCTTTGGGGAACTCCCAGTCCCCCGGTCGGCTCTTCAGGAGCAAATACTCCCGTTCGCCGCGGGTGTCGCGGAAGAGGATCGCTCCAGCGCTTACCGCTTCCACTGTCATTAGCTACACAAACCAGACAGGACGTTAAGAGGCTATCGGACGTTGGAGGAAGACGACCCCGGCACGCGGCCGCGTACCCGCCACTCCGAGACGAGGATCGAATCGATATGCGATCGTGCGGTCAGGGGGGTCGTGCCGGAGGAGTCACCCCGCGTCCGCCGCGGTTGCTCGGCACGCCGGCGCGGGAACGACGGTCCGATGGATGTACTTTTACCGCTCGGTGCCGACGTCTCTCCTAACCCAGCGAGATCCCAGCTATGACCTTCGTCACGAAACTCCGCTTCCAGTCGGGGAACCGACACGAACTGGAATCGGAAGTCTCAGACCTCAAATCGATGCTCGAACGCAAGGGCGCGGAGTGCAAGGGGCCGCACGCCGACCCGCCCGAGCGAATCACCGTCCCGCAGTACAAGTCGCTGCAGCCCGGCGACGCGTTCTCGGCGTGGGACTACACCGTCTACTCGCGACACCTGGAGATCCACGGCAACGACCACATCGCCCGCGAGGTCGGCCACATGGACTTCCCGGAGAGCCTCCACGTCGAAATCGAGGTCGAACAGCAGAAGCCCGCCGGTCACCTGCGGAAGTAGCGCAGCGCGGGAGCCAACGGTCGAACCGCGGCGTCGACAACGACAACCGAACCGCGGGATCCGCGTCGACGTCGGCGCGTCCCGACGAGGGGGCGGCGACGACGACCGAAGCCGTAGTCAGCCCTCGTTTTCCAGCACGTCGACGACGCGCGCGGTGCCGCGGAACGTCGACTCGTCGAACGATTCCACCTCGATTCTGACCTTCGCGTCGAGGAGCGACGGGTCCGCGCCGGGCAGTTCCAGGACCGTGTCGCCGACGCGGACGAGCAGGCCGTCGTCGGTGCGTCCGGTGACGAACGCCGGCACTTCGTCGCCGACCTCGAAGGACGGCGTCGACGAGCGGAAGCGGAGCCCCGCCAGGAACTTGTCCAGGCGGCTCATACGCGGCTCACCTCCTCGCTCGCGCGGTCGGAGACGTACTCGCGGCCGTACCCGGTCCACGCCGCCAGCAGGAAGACGGCCACGAGGAACCACCCGTGGAAGACGAACGGGAAGACCGAGGCGGGGTTGACCACCATCGCCTGGGTGAACCACTCGTACTGGTCCGGGAGCCGCTGCATCGCCGAGTAGCCGGCGAGCAGGCCGCCGCCCCACGGGAAGATGTACCCGAGCGCCGCCGTGTTGGCGTCGAGGATGTTCGCCCGGCGGTAGCCGTTGATGTTGAAGCGACGGCCGAGCGTCTTGATGTACGGCGCGATGGCGATCTCGGCGGCGGTGTTGATCGTGATCATCGCGTTGACGATCGCCGTCCCGAGGACCATCGTCGTCTCGGCGCGCCGGACCGTGGTCGCGACGCGTTCGAGCAGGAACTCCTGGATGGCGTCGAAGCCGCCGCCGCGCTGCATCAACTGCGCGGCCGCGACGATCAGGAGCACGAGGACGATCAGCGGGAAGAAGCCCACTGCGCCGGTGTAGAGGCTCCCCGAGACCGTCGCGCTGCCGGGGTCGACGGGGACGATCAGCGAGCCGAGTACCGGGATCGCGTCCATCGACTGGACGAGGGCGGACTCGCGGGACCCCTCGAACGCGAGGATCGCCGAGGCCTCCGAGAGGCCGAGCGCGAGGTTGAGCACGACCGAGAGGACGATCCCCCAGGAGATCGCCTCGACGATGTGCCGGCCCCGGACCGCGGTCACGATCACGACGCCGATCGAGGCGAGGTGGACGAGGCCGAGCGCGGTGCCAGCGCCGCCGGTGGCGGCCGCGTCGACCGGCGTGCCCTGCATCGCCTGGCCGGCGACCAGGTACGACGCGAACGCGAACACGGCCGCGACGATCGCGTACTTGAACCGCGAGGCGACGACGCCGCCGATGTCGGCGTCCTGCGTCACCGCGGAGACGATCGTCGTGTCGCTCACGGGCGCGAGGTTGTCACCGAAGACCGCCCCCGAGAGGATCGCGCCGAACAGCAGGATCGGGTTCGCGCCGACGGCGACGCCCGCGGGGAACACCAGGGCGGTGAACGCGATCGCCGTCCCGTAGCCGGTTCCGATTCCCGTCGCCAGGAGCGCCGCGAGGATGAACGTGATCGCGGGGAACAGCGCCGCGCCCACGCGGACGGCCTCTGCGGCCCAGACGAGGCCGTCGACGAAGCCGCCGACCTGGATGGTCTCGGCGAACATCCCGGCCCACAGCCAGGCGACGATCGCGGTCGCGGCGACCCGCTGTGTCATCCCGTCGAAGAGGATGTCGGCGTAGGTCTTCCAGGAGCCACGGACGAAGAACATTCCGCCGATCAATCCGACCAGGATCCCCACGATGAGGCCGCTGGTATCGCCGATACCGAGCAGTCCGCTCTGGACGATCGCCCAGACGATGAAGAAGGCGATGGGGATCGCACTGGCGGCACGCCCCCCATAGAACTGGAGCGTCGTCGATTCGTCGGTGGTAGAACTCATCGGGCGAGTTGTCGATAGCGTCTCGGATAAACGAACCGATCCGCCGGGAGACGGGTCCGGGAGCGGCCGCCCGACTGAGGATTCCGAAGAGAGCGCGCTCCCGACGCGATTTTACCGACGGACGTCGCAGAGGACGGTATGTCTGTGACCGACCTCGTCGAACTCCGACGCGACCTGCATCGCCATCCCGAACCGGCCTGGCGCGAGTTCTACACCACCGCGCGGATCGTCGAGGAACTGGAGGAACGCGACCTCGACGCGCTCTATGTTGGACGGGAGGCGCTCGCCGAGACGGACCGCGTGGGCGTCCCCGAGGACGACGAACTCGACGAGTGGATGGCGCGCGCCCGCGCTGCCGGTGCCCGGGAGGACGTCCTGGAGCGGCTCGAGGGGGGATACACCGGCGCGGTCGCGGTCGCCGAACGGGGCGAGGGCCCAACGGTCGCCCTGCGGGTCGACATCGACGGGCTGCCGATCGACGAGTCTGGAGTGGACGACCACCACCCCGCGGCCGAGGGGTTCCGCTCGGAGCACGAGGGGTACATGCACGCCTGCGGCCACGACGCCCACGCGGCGATCGGGATCGGCGTCCTCGACGCCGTCCTCGACAGCGACTTCGCCGGGACGCTGAAGGTGTTCTTCCAACCGGGCGAGGAGCGCATCGTCGGCGGGGAGCCGATGGCGAACTCGGGGCACCTCGACGACGTCGACTACCTGCTGGCGGTCCACGTCGGCCTCGATCACCCGACCGGCGAAGTCGTCGCCGGAATCGACGGCTTCCTGGCGGTCTCGCAGTTCGAGGCCGAGTTCGTCGGGACGCCCTCGCACGCAGGGGCGCGACCCGAGGCGGGGGACAACGCGATGCAGGCGGTCGCGACGGCCATCGAGAACCTCTACGGGATCCCGCGCCACGGCGACGGGGCGACGCGGGTCAACGTCGGCGTCGTCGAGGGCGGGACCACGACGAACATCGTGGCCGAGCGCGTCGCGATCGAGGGCGAGGTCCGGGGCGATTCCACCGAGTTGATGGAGTATATGGACGAGAAGGCCCGCCGCGTTCTCCGCTCCGCGGCCGAGATGCACGGCTGCGAGGTCGAGATCGCGACGGCGGGGAGTGCCCCGTCGACCCACAGCGACCACGAACTCGCGGGCGTCGTCGCGTCGGTGGCTCGCGAGGTCGACGGGATCACGTCCGTCCTCGAATCGGACCACCTCGGCGGCAGCGAGGACGCGACGTACCTGATGCGGCGCGTCCAGGAGCGCGGCGGGTACGCGGCGTACGTGGGCGTCGGCACGGATCACCCCGGCGGCCACCACACGAGCACGTTCGACGTCGACGAGGCGAGCATCGCTCACGGCGTCGACGTGCTCTCGCGAGCGGTCGTCGAACTCGGCTCGCGGCGACCCTGACCGGACGGCGGGGCGACCAGTCAGACGAGGGGTCACACGTCCGACCACCGTCAGACTCTCCGGAAAGTATTTGATCCGGATTCAGTGATACACACAGGGATGAACAGTCGAACTATCGACGTGGTGACCGACTGGGAGACGGTCTCCGCACCGGACGGATACGAGGGGCTCCACGGACTCGCCGACAGGGAGTTCAGCGGGGCCGTCTCCGCCGGGATGACGTGGGCGTTCTTTCTCAACGGCCGCGTCGTCGGCGTCTTCGAGGGGGACATCGAGGACTTCGAGGACGCCGAACTGACCGCCTACCGCGCGGCAGATCCGAGCCTTCCGCTCTTGTTTTCGATGCAGGAACGCGGCGGGGAGACACAGGCGAGTTACTACACGAACGAGACGCCGCTCTCGGAGGCGGACCAGACGCTCTCGAACGGCGGCTTCACGGGCTATATCGAGCTTTCTGAGAACGTCCTCTCCGGGGATTACTACGTCGTCTACCACGGCGGGAAGTCGATGAGTGCCGCCTTCGTCGGGAGCTCCGAACGGCTGCTCACGGGCGATGAGGCGTTCGAGACGGCCGCCGACGAGGTGGGGATCTACGAGGTCATCGACGTCGGCGTCGAACTCGTCGACATCCCGGAACCGCCGGCGGCCGCGGTCGAGGAGGCCGAGGACGAAACGTCGGCCGTGGCGGACCCCGAAGACGCGGGCGAGGCGGGGACCGACGGATCGGAGGAGGCCGCCGCAGAACCCGAGGGGGACACGGCCGCAGAACCCGAGACCGAGGCGGAGGCGACGGCCGAAGCCGATCGCAGCGACGGCGTCACCACCGTCGACGACGCAGAGACTGGACCGGAGGCGAACGCCGATACCGCCGGGGAAGCGGATGACGAATCGGCGGCGACGGACGCGGATTCCGCGGGGGAGGCGAGTGCCGAACCCGCGGCGGCAGACGCCGGTGCGGAGGCGGAGGCCGGATCCACAGGCGGGGCGGCCGCCGAGAGCGACGCTGGGTCGTCGTCGACTGAGCCGGACTCGGAACGCGATAGGCGGCCGTCGCGCGCGGACGACGCGGAGCGGCTGACCGAGCGGGATCCGGCGGCGACGCCGGCGGGACCCCAGCACGATGCGCGGGACCCAGAGTCGACGACGGCGGCCGAGACTGGGGAGTCCGCGATCACCGAGGGGCCGACGGAAGCGACCGGGTCGGAGACGGTGCAATCGAGCGACGGACCCGCCGTGTTCTCCGACGAGGAGCGCTGGCGCGAGGCGAAGACGATTCCGTCGCTCGACCCGAGCGAGTCCAGCGGGAACGGAACGACCGGCGAGGCCGACAGCGACGAATCGGACCGGCGGTCCGCACGCGAGCGGGTCGCACAGATGCAGCGGGACCGGAGCGCGCGGAAGGCGGCGCGCGAGCGGAAGGCGTCGAAGTCGAACCCCTCCCCGGCGAAAGCCAGAGAGCGAGCGTCCTCACCGGCGACGGGCGAGGCGGTCGAACGGCTTAAAAAGCGGCTCTCGCGGGCGCGAGACAGGGTCGAATCGCTCGAAAATGAACGGAACGACCTGGCGGAGGAGCGCGACGAACTCCAGCGCGAACGCGCGGAGCGGGACCAGCGCATCGAGGAACTCGAAGCCGAACGCGAACAGCAGCGCGAGCGTATCGAGGAACTCGAAGCGGAGGTCGAACGTCTCGAAGCCGAACTCGACGCGACGTCGCCCGGGGAGGACGTCACCCAAGAGACCTCGATGTCGCCCGATCAGGCGCTCTCGGGGACGAACCTGTTCGTCCGGTACGATCGAAAGGGCGAGGCCACGCTGGAGCACGCACACGACGGCGAGGCCACGCGCGAGGACGTCAGCGGTAACCTCCGGCTCGAACACCACACCACTTTCGAGACGGAGGGGCTGGTCGTCGACGGACGCCCGTACGTGGCATTCCTACACGACAGCACCGAGTACTCGTTCGCCCACTGGCTCGTGACTGATCTCCTCTACGAGATCGGTCAGACCGGAAACCGGTCCGGTCTGTCGGGCGTGTTCGACGCGATACCCGACATCGATCGCATCGAACTGTACGGCACGGTGGGCGTCGAGACCGACGAGGGCGTCGAACGGCGCGACTTCGACGTCATCTTCCGCGACAAGATGGGCGATCCGCTGTTCGTCGCGGACATCAACGCCTCCCGGAACGCGACGACGGAGGCGATGGTCGACTCGCTCGTGTCGAACACCGGGACCATCGCGAGCGAGGACGAGTCGCTGGCGGCGGGTTTCTACGTCACCGAGTCCTTCTACGAACCCGGCGCGCTGGAGACGGTCGCCGAGGAGACCGGGGGCGGGCTCCTCTCGCGGTCGAGCAAACTGTCGTACGTGAAACTGTCGCGGAAGCGCGGCTACCACCTCTGCCTGGCGGAGGCCCGGAACGGGGAGTTCCACCTGAACGTGCCGGATCTGTAGGCGGAAAGCAAAAACGAGGCGAAAACGGGTCTTCGGACGTCCGAACTCAGCCTTGAACTTCGACGGCCTCTTCGATCTTCATCTCGTCGAGTTTGTCGACGATCTGATCGAGTTTCTCGTCGAGTTCGTCGACGAAGTCGGCGGTCCGCTCGGTCGTGATCGCACCTTGGCTCGACGGTTCGATGAGGTTCTCCTCTTCGAGGACGCGCAGCGAATAGCGGACCTTGTGATGCGGGTAGCCGGTCTCGTTCGACATCTTCACGATCCCGATCGGTTCGCTTTCGATGACCATTCTCAGGACCTGCAAGTGGCGTTCTAGCATATCCACTTCCTTCTCCAGTCGGTCTATCATGTCATCTGTTAACTTGTCTGGGCAGGATTTAAATGTTGCCCTCCGGACCGCAGAACCAGCCGACGAGGGTCCGGATTCCCGCCGCGTACGGGTGTTGTTACCGTGTACGAGCGGGGGTGTAAATAACGATTCGGGTCGATTCTCACGCGGTGGTTCCGCCGGCGAGACGGGGAGGGGATGCGGGGGGGTGGCATCGACCCGTCCGCAGCCGACAGCCACGTCCGCGGCTCGACTCTCGATCGCTCGCGGACCGTAATGGGTTTTACGGGGGGCGGAGAACCGCCGTGTATGACCGTCACGATCGTCGGCTCCCAGCTCGGCGACGAGGGCAAGGGTGCGCTCGTCGACCTGTGGGGAGGCGACGCCGACGTCGTCGCCCGGTATCAGGGCGGCGACAACGCAGGCCACACCGTCGTCGAGGGCGGCAACGAGTACAAGCTTTCGCTGGTGCCGAGCGGCGCCGTCCGCGACAAGGTCGGCGTGCTCGGAAACGGCTGCGTCGTCAATCCGAAGACGCTGTTCTCGGAGATCGACGACCTCCGCGACCGCGGCCTCGACCCCGACGTCCGCGTGGCCCGACGCGCACACGTGATTATGCCGTATCACCGCCGACTCGACGGCATCGAGGAGGAGGCCAAATCCGACTCCGACCTCGACGCCGGAACTACCGGGCGGGGAATCGGGCCGACCTACGAGGACAAGGCCGGTCGCCGCGGCATCCGGGTCGGCGACCTGCTCGACCCGGCCGTGCTCCGCGACCGCCTCGAATACGTCGTTCCCCAGAAGCGCGCGCTGGCCGAGGACGTCTTCGGCGTCGATCCCGACGAGGCCTTCGACGTCGACGCCGTCTTCGAGGAGTACCGCGAGATCGGCGAGCGTTTGAAGGAAGAGTCGATGACCGTCAACGCCGGGGAGTTCCTCGGCTCGCATCTGGACGACGGCGACGACGTCCTGTTCGAGGGCGCCCAGGGCACCTCGATCGACATCGACCACGGCATCTACCCGTACGTCACCTCCTCGAACCCGACCGCCGGCGGCGCGGCCACCGGCACGGGCGTCGGGCCGACCGTCGTCGGCCGCGGCGAGGTCGTCGGCATCGTCAAGGCGTACCTCTCGCGCGTCGGCACCGGGCCGCTCCCGACGGAACTGACCGGCGGCGACGAGGACCTCGCGGACTACATCCGCGAGAAGGGCGGCGAGTTCGGCACCGTCACCGGCCGACCCCGCAGGATCGGCTGGCTCGACATCCCGATGCTCAGACACGCCGCTCGCGTGAACGGGTTCACCGGCATCGCCGTGAACCACATCGACGTGCTCGCCGGTCTCGACGAGGTGAAGGTGGGCCACTCCTACGACCTCGACGGCGAGGAACTGTTCACGATGCCCGCGACGACCGAACGCTGGGGTCGCTGCGAACCGAACCTCCGCGAGTTCGAACCGTGGCCGGAGGTCGACTGGACGGCCGTCGCCGAGGATGGCTACGACGCGATTCCGGAGAACGCTCAAGCGTATCTCGACTACGTCTCCGCGGAGGTCGATGCGCCGATCTACGCCATCGGCGTCGGCCCAGACCGTGCGGAGACGATCGAATTAGCGAACCCCTTCGACGAGTAAGCGAAGGTCGCGAACCCGTAGCCTTTTCACCGGCGCTTGCCTTCCGTAGCGTGATGAAAGAGTCTCTGATGGACATCCTCTGTGATCCCCTCGACAAGAGCGACCTCGAACTCGAAGTCGACGAGCGCGACGGCGAGGAGATCATCGAGGGCCGACTCATCGGAACCGTCACGGGCGAAGTGTACCCCATCGAGGACGGCATTCCGAACCTGCTGCCGCCGGATATGCGCGACGAGGAGTAGTCCCCGCGGCCGTCCCGACGTTACCGCCTGTTGAGCCACCACCATCCGGCGACGAGGGCGACGACGGCGACCACGGCACCGACACCGAGAAGCGTCGAGTCGTCCGTTCCCTCCTCCTCGGTGACGGTCACCGGAACGACGGAGGCATCCAGTCGCACCGTTTCGCCGTCCGGCCGCTCCGCCGTGACGTTCAGCGACACCGAAGACTGCGTCGCGACAGCGTCCTCGGACACGGTAACCTCGAACGCGAGCGTCGCGGTCTCGCCCGGTCCGAGTTCCGGGACGTACGCGGTCCGCGACGCGGAGGAGAACGGATCCGTCACCTCGATCCGACCGCGAACGTCCGAGAGCGCCACGTCCTCGACGTTCCGAAGTCGAACGGTCAGTCGATTGTCCGAATCCACGTCGAAGGTCGCGTTTTCGGGGGCCACAGCCAGCCAGTCGCGTTCCGGCCGGAGCCGGACGGCGGGTTCGAGCGGGTCGCTCGTTCCGGGGTTCCCCCGGGCGTCGCGGTAGCGGACGGTCAGGTTCAGTTGCCGTCTCCCGGCCGACGCGCCGTCGCCGACGTCGACCTCGAAGGTGAAGTTGCGCCGGTCGCCGGGTGCGAGACGTCCCAGCGCGACTTCGCCGTCGACGGGGGCGACGTGGGGGCTCGACGAGCGATAGACGAGGACGGCGCGTTCGACGGGGACCGGACCGCGGTTCCCGACTGTCCCGCTGATCGTTCCGGGTTCGCCGACGTACAGGTCGCTCGACAGATTCCTGACGGCGAACGCGACCTCCGCCTGCGGCACGATTCCGGCGGTCAGTTCACGCGAGGCCCGCTGAACGCCGTCGACGTCCGTGTACGAGACCGTGGCCGCGACCGGGTACTCCCGTCGCACCGCGTCGGAAGCGACGCGCGCACGGAACTCGAAGGTGCGGTTCTCGCCCGGTTGCCAAGCGTCGCTGAACGCTCGCGCCTCGGCCGAGCCCCGGCCGAAGGTGAGCTCCTCGTCGGCGGACCGGAGACGCAGCGTCGCCTCGGACGCCGGTTCCGTCCCGACGTTTTCGACGGTCACGGCCACCGGTCCGACACCGCCGACGCGCGTGTTCGACGCCACGTCGACGACCTCGAACCGGGGGCGGTCACGGACCGTGATCTCGATGAAGCGGGTGCGGGTGCGTTGGTAGTTCCGGAACTCCGGGTCGTCGGTTCCCGATCCGTACCGAACCGTCCGCGTGTAGCTGTAGCGGACGTCGACCGGGAGTCGGTAGGTCCCCGGTCTCGCGTCCGCCGGAATCGTGAGCGACACCTCGAACGGCCCCACGGTGCCTTCGGGAACGTTGCCGGCGGGGATCCGACCGGTGTTGACCCTGATCGGGGAGGAACCGCTCCGAACCTCCGCGGTCAGCGCCCGGGCGGTGATGACGCGCTCGACGTACTCCGTCGGGCCGGCCTCCCGGATGATCCCGTCGTTCGTGACGTAGATCGGAATCGTCACCTCCTGGCCGGGGGCGACCCGGTTGTCGGGCGCCTGAATCGAGATCTCGGGCGAGCCCTCGACCTCTTCGACGATCGCGGTGGAAACCGGGACGCTCGAGAGCACGACGAGGAAGACGACCAGGCCGGTGAGACGGCGGGGGAGAGCCATCAGTCCGGTCTCCGGCCGGTCGGACGAGTCGTGGCCTCGGCGCACGCGGACCGCAACCGTGCGGCCGTCCGCCCTTCGGGCGTTCTGTCCATCAGTACGCACAGACCACGCGAACTCAGTTAAAATGTGTTGTGTGTGTCACGACGGGCGAGGCTCAGAGGTCGCGGGAGCGGAACCGGACCACGCTGAGAAAGAGGAGGAAGAGCGCGGCCGAGAGCAGCAGCAGCGCGTCGCCGACGGCGAGCGTCTCCCGGAGGAGTATCTCCGTGGGGTCGATGTACCGCGTCGGACTCACGTCGCCCAGCCACTCGGTGTCGGTCCCGGCAGTGACGGAGTCGAGCAGAAACAGGAGGAAGACGGTCGCGATGCCGCCCAGTTGGGCGGTGCTCGCGCGGTCGACCGTGACCGAGAGCACCTGGCCGATGCCGAGACAGACCAGGTGATACGGGACCGAGAGCAGATGCACGGCGAGCAGATAGCGCGGATCGACCGGGTACCCGATCGCCACCGTCCCGCCGAACACGACGAGCGGAATCAGGAGGTTGAGCAGGACGAGCGGCGTGAGTAGCGCGAGCGTCTTCTCGACGGCGACCTGCGTTCTCGACACCGGCGCCGCCAGAACCAGATACAGCCGCTTCGACTCGATGTCGCCGGCAAACGTCCCGCCGGCGGCGTACGCCATATACAGTCCGAGGAGCAGGACCCAGATGAACTGGTACAGTTCACCGGCGACGAACCCTTCGATTGTCGAAAAGGACTCCACACCGAAGCCCTCGCGGACTGACTCTGGGTAGGCCTCCAGCAACGCGTCGAAGTCGGCCCCCGCCTCTGCGATCGACGGGTAGAGGTAGACGATCAACAGCGAAAACAGCGACAGGAGGACTGTCAGCGCGACGGCCCCCCGCACCCGCTGGCGAGCCTCGTATCGCGTCGTCTCAAACCGCATCGCGTTCCTCCTCCGCTCCTCGCTCCTCCTCTGCTCCTCGCTCCTCCTTTGTACCCCCGTAGAAGTGCATAAAGACCTCCTCGATCGGCGGTTCGTCGATCTCGACGTCAATCACCCGATGGGCGGACAGTTCCGCGAACAGATCGTTGTAGTCGCCGGTAAACGTGAACTGCGCCTCGCGGCCCTCCGATTCGAAGTCGACGACGCCGTCGAGGTCGATTTCGTCGGCCGTCAGCGGGGTCTCGGTGTGAACGCGAACGCGCTTGCCGCCCCGTTCGAGGAGGTCGCCGACGTGCTCGACCGTGACGAGTCGACCGTCCCTGATGATCCCGACGCGGTCGCAGACGCGCCGGACCTCGCCGAGGACGTGCGAGGAGAAGAAGACCGTCTTCCCGTCCGCGCGCTCCTCGCGGAGAAACCGGTTGAACGCCTCCTGTTTGAGCGGGTCCAGCCCCGACGTGGGCTCGTCCATCACGATCAGGTCGGGGTCGTGCATAAACGCCTGCACGATCCCCAGCATCTGTTTGTTGCCCGTCGAGTACTCTCTGATCTTCCGTTCCAGCGGCGGCCTGAACAGTTCGAGGAGTTCCTCGCGCCGCGCGTCGCCCTTGAGACGACCCTGGTAGTCCAGAAACGCGCCGCCCGTAACCGCGTCGTTGAACGCGGGTTCGCCCGGGAGAAAGCCGATCCGGCCGCGTACCTTTCGGAGGGCACGCGTGTCGCGAACGTCCGCACCGAGGACCGTCGCCGTCCCCTCGGTCGGCGTCTGGAACCCCATCAGCTGCCGGATCGTCGTCGACTTGCCGGACCCGTTCGGGCCCAGGTAGCCGAATATTTCGCCGTGATCGATCGAGAATTCGAGGCGGTCGTTGGCCACCGTCTCCCCGTACGCCTTCGTCAGCCCTCGGACCTCGATCGCCGCCATCGTATCGGAGCATATGTCACCGACGTATAAAATACGCCCCTCCGGACGACGCCACCGACGACCGGCACGCGGATTTCGCCTCGCTGGCGCCGCAAACGGCTTCGATTCAGCCTGAACGTTTTTACTCGTCGGCGTCGTTGTCATCGACGTGTCAGAATCGCTCCGGGTGGAACTGAACCGCGAGGCCGTTCACGCCATCGACGCCCCCGACGCGTTCACCGCTGAGGGGCCGTTCCACATCGAACTCCACAACGCGGGCGGTGCGGTCCACGTCCACCTCCACCTCGACGACGACCTCTCGCGCGTCTCACGGCTCGACGACGTGAATCACTACGTCGAGGAGGGCGCGACGAAGCGGGTTCCGGTCGGCGTCCTCCCGAACCGTGATTCCCGCAGGGGTCGACTCAAGATCGTCTCCGGATACGGCGCGGAGGAGGCGTACGTGAGTCTGACGGTCGTTCCGAAGTCGAACCGGCGGGCCGCCTCCGGAGGGAACCGGCGAAAGGATTCGGGGAGTGGTTCAGGGAGCGATGCGGCGCGTCGCTCACCGGGTGCGAACGACTCGCGGAGCGGTGAGACGGCGACGGCAGATCGGACCGGCGAGGCGGATCAGGAGGCCGCGACCGGCGGGGCGGGGACGATCGGCAGAACAGCGGTGAACGACGGGAGGGCGACGACCGGTGGGACGGGGACGGCGAACCGGCCGTCTCCGACGGTCCGGAACGACGACGGCGGTGCCGATCACGGGAGCAGCGTCGACCGGGACGCCGGTCCCGCCGACGCCTCGATGGAGTCGGAGGTCAGTGCGTCGCAGAGCGGATCACGCCCCCAGTCAGCGTCGGAAGGGCAGAGAGACGCCCTCGGACTCGACTCGCTCGGGGACGTCGTCGCCGACGGCTGGCGCAAATCGCCGGAAGCAGTCACGTTCCTCGCGCTGGCCCTCGTGGCAGTGGTCGTCGGCGGCGGCGTGATCGCCGTCGTCGACGAACTTCTCTTGGCACTCGTCGTCGCGGCGGTCGTCGCGGGCGCCGTCGCGGTCGCCGGGTGGCTCCTGCTACAGTGACCCCCGCATAGATCTGGACCACGCGAACAGGCTCGACGCCGTCGACGACCGCCCGCTCCTCACTGGAGGTACGACGGATCCTCGGCGTCGCAGTTCTCCTCGTGGGCCTTCGCGTCCCGCTCGTCGTCGAGCAACAGTCCGCACTCGTCACACTGGTACCACGTCCCTCCGTCCCGCTCGACGGTCGACACCATATCGTGAGACACGTTGTCACGACTCAAAACGCTTCCCCCCAGAGGCGTGCGGGCCCGATTCGACCGGCGTCGTCCGGGGACAGGCGGGCAAGACAAAAGAGCGGTCGAACCGAAGCGGGGGTATGAGCGCGGACGACACCCTCGAACTGACCGTTCGGGGGGCGGAAAAGCGGGACGCCGGGCGAGGGATCGCGCGGCTCCCCGAACCGGCGCGACGGCGACTGGGCGTCCTCAGCGGCGACACCGTCGTCGTGGCGGGCGAGAGAGAGACCGTCGCGAAGGTGTGGCCGGCCGGCGGCGACGTGCCGACCGACGTCGTCCTCGTCGACGCCGACACGCGGACGAACGCCGGGGCGAAGATCGGCGCGACCGTCAGCGTCCGGAAGGTCGACGTCGACGACGCCGACTCGGTGACGCTGTCGATGCCCGACGACGTGGCCTTCGCGGACGACGACCGGGCGGTCGAACTGATCAAGCGGGCGATCCGCGACCGGCCGATCAAGCCCGGCGGCCAGATCCACTTCGAGACGCTGAGCGACGACCCGTTCGTCGTCTCGGAGACGTCGCCGGAGGGGATGGTCCGCGTCACCGAGGAGACGGAACTCCGACTGAGCCGCGAGGGGCGGTTGAGCCGCGTCGTCACCTCCATCTCGGAGGGCGTTCGCGGCTCCGGCGGCGGCCGGGGACCCAGCGACGGCGACGGTGGCGGAGCGGGCGGTCGCGGCGGTCGAAGCGGTGGCGCGGGCGGCGTCGCGACCGCCGACAGCGGCGTGTCGGTCACCTACGAGGATATCGGCGGCCTCGACGAGGAACTCGACCTCGTCAGGGAGATGATCGAACTGCCGCTCTCGGAGCCGGAGGTGTTCGCCCACCTCGGGATCGACCCGCCGAAGGGCGTGCTCCTGCACGGGCCGCCCGGGACCGGGAAGACGCTCATCGCGAAGGCCGTCGCCAACGAGGTCGACGCGACGTTCGTCGACGTCTCCGGGCCGGAGATCATGTCGAAGTACAAGGGCGAGTCCGAGGAGAAACTCAGGGAGAAGTTCACCGACGCCCGCGAGAACGCGCCGGCGATCGTCTTCTTCGACGAGATCGACTCGATCGCGAGCAAGCGCGACGACGGCGGCGACGTCGAGAACCGCGTCGTCGGGCAGTTGCTCTCGCTGATGGACGGCCTCGACGCCCGCGGCGACGTCGTCGTCATCGGCGCGACAAACCGCGTCGACACGCTCGATCCCGCGCTGCGCCGCGGCGGCCGCTTCGACCGCGAGATCGAGATCGGCGTCCCCAACGAGCAGGGCCGGCGGGAGATCCTCGACGTCCACACGCGACGGATGCCCCTCGCCGACGACGTCGACGTGGACCGACTGGCCGCGCGGACGCACGGCTTCGTCGGCGCGGACCTCGAATCGCTGACGACCGAGGCGGCGATGATCGCGCTCCGCCGGGGCCGCCGAGCGGACGCCGCGGCTCCGATCACCGGGCTGGAGGTGACCCGTGCGGACTTCGAGGCCGCGATGGCCGCGGTCGAACCCTCGGCGATGCGGGAGTACGTCGCGGAGTCGCCGACGACGACGTTCGACGACGTCGGCGGCCTCGACGACGCGAAGCGGACGCTCGAACGCGCGGTGACGTGGCCGCTGACGTACGGACCGCTGTTCGACGCAGCGAAGGCGGACCCGCCCACGGGCGTCCTCCTCCACGGCCCGCCGGGGACCGGCAAGACGCTCCTGGCTCGCGCCATCGCCGGCGAGAGCGGCGTCAACTTCGTGCAGGTCGCCGGCCCCGAACTGCTGGACCGCTACGTGGGCGAGTCGGAGAAGGCGGTACGAGAGGTGTTCGAGCGCGCGAGACAGGCCGCCCCGGCGATCGTCTTCTTCGACGAGATCGACGCGGTCGCGACGAACCGCGACGCGGCGAGCGGCGACTCCGGCGTCGGCGAGCGGGTGGTCTCACAACTCCTGACCGAACTCGATCGGCTGGCCGACCACCCGAACCTCGTCGTCCTCGCGGCGACGAATCGGAAGGCAGCGCTCGATCCAGCCCTCCTGCGACCCGGGCGCTTGGAGTCCCACGTCGAGGTCCCCGCGCCGGACGAGGCGGCCCGACGCGAGATACTCGACGTCCACCTGGACGGCAAGCCGCTGGCCGACGACGTCGACCGCGACGAACTCGCCGCGGCCACCGAGGGCTACTCGGGCGCGGACGTCGCCGCCGTCGTCCGCGAGGCGTCGATGCGCGCGATCGAACGCGTCGCGGCGGCCTACGAGGGAGAGACGGCCAACGAGCACGCCGGCGAGGTCGTCGTCTCCAGAGATGATTTCGAAGCTGCGCTGGAGGCGGTCGGGCCGTCAGGTGAGTCTTAGGCGGGGCGATCGAACCTCAGTCCCAGAACGACTGCGTCCGCGCGTACTGCCGCTCCTGTTCGAGGATGTCGCGGTAGAAGTCGGCCTCGTCCTCCCGGAGTTTGCCGATGATCCGAGCCGCGGTCTGCGGCCCGACGCCGCGCCCGGCGAGTGCGATCACGGCCTGCTTGCCGTGGCTCTGGACGAGACTCGCCGAGCGGTAGGCGCGCTCGACGAGGCGCTCCGCCTCGCTGTCGCGCTCGTCGGGGTCGGCCCGGACCGCCGCGGGCGTCTCCTCGTCCCAGGGGTTCAGACAGGCGATTCGGGTCGCGCCGCACTCCGGGCACTCTGGCTGGTCTCGCACCCGGCGGACCTTCGTCTCGTGCTCCCAGTCCGAACAGTGCAGACAGAGCAGTCGGACGCGGTCGTTCCGAATCCGCTCTTCGATCGCCTCGATCACGCTCGCGTCGGCGTTCTCGGGGACGAGCAGTTCGCGGCCGCTGGAGCGGCCGTCGACGCCGATCGGGGTCCGCTCCCGGGCGGTCTCCAGCGAGAGGGGGCTCTCGTCGTCGTGGAGTCGGTCGAGCAGGTCCGCCGTCGCCTCGACCGCGAGGTCGACGTGGAAGACCTCCCGGACGGCCTCGTCGTAGACGGGCGTGTCTTCGAGCGCGGCGAGCAGGCGGTCCGCGCCGAAGCGCTCCCGGCCCTGGTAGCGCTTGAGCGCGCCGAACTTCGCGGCGACCTGCGCGAGCGTGAACTTCAGCGCGTCGGAGTTTTTGAGCGCCAGTTCGAGGACGGCCTCGACGTGGGCCGGATCGGTCGTCTCCAGCACCTCGACGACGTCGCGGGCGGACGCCCGCGAGGAGACCTCCAGTTCGATTCGGTAGGGGCTTATCTCCATTCCCACCGACGTGCCGGTGCGCTGCCCGACGAGCGCGGCGAGCAGGCGGCCCAGCGTCTCGTTCACGCGGTGGCCGTAACAGCTGTTGAGCACGACCTGCCGGGCCTGCCCCTCGACGACGAGCCTGTCGGCCGTCGGGATCGGATGGCCGGCCTCGACCTGCCGCTCGATCGGGTCCAGGGCGGAAGCGAGCGTCTCCGTATCGGTCGGATACCGGGCCCGGAGGTCGCGGGCGACCGCCGCCCGCGACGCGCCGCTCTCGAACTGCCCGGCGGCGACGTCGCGGATCTCGCCCACCTCGTTGGCGACGGCGGCCGGGACGGGGATCTCCGAGCCGGTCCAGGAGGGGACCTCACCGCTGGGGTCCTCGATCGGCGTGACGTTCACCCGCGCCTCCTCGTCGTCGATGTCGTTGATGCGCCACATCTCGCCGCGCTGGACGAAGGCTGCACCGGGTTCGGCGAAGTTAACGACGAAGCGCTCGTCGAGCGTGCCGATCTGGCCCCGCGAGGAGATGTCGTGGACCTCGTAGGTCTCCTCGTCGGGGATCATCGAGAGGTTGGCGTAGAAGTACTGCCAGGTGCCGCCCGATTTCTCCAGGCGGTCGGCCTCCTCGTCGAGCCAGAGGAGGCGGTTCTTCGAGAGTTCTCTGACCACCTCGCGGAACGTCTCCGTCGCCAGATCCGAGAACGGGTAGGCCGCCGTCACGAGGTCGTAGGCCCGCCGCGCCGACACCTCGCCCTCGTCCATCACGACGCCGACGATCTGGTTCGCCACGGTGTCGAGGCTGGCGTGGTGGATCCGCGCGGGTTCGACGTCTCCCGCTTCGGCGCGACGGGCGATGGCGAGCGCTTCGAGGGTGTCGTCGGGAGAAGAGGTGACCAGCGTCCCCCGCGAGACCTCGTCGCGGCGGTGCCCCGCCCTGCCGACGCGCTGGAGGAGCCGCGAGACCTCTCTGGGACTGCCGTACTGGACGACGTGGTCGACGCGGCCAACGTCGATGCCGAGTTCCATCGATGAGGTACAGACGAGCGCGTCGAGATCGCCGGATTTGAACCGGTCCTCGACGTCGATTCGGACGTCCTTCGAGAGCGAGCCGTGGTGGACCTCGATCGGCTCGCCGAGCGTCTTGAACCGCGAGCCCAGCGCCTCGGCGGTCTGCCGCGTGTTGACGAACACGAGCGTCGATTCGTGGTCGCGGACGACGTCTCGGATCACTCGAACGTGGCTCGCGATCTCGTCGTCGGTGGCGAGTCTCCCGGCCAACTGCTCGTCCTCGGGCGTGGTCTCGGGACGGGTGACCGTGAACGAGACGTCGCTGCCGACGTCGACCTCGACGATCTCGAACCCCCGATCGCCCGTCAGGAACTTCCCGACCTCTTCGGGAGAGCCGACGGTCGCCGAGAGGCCGATCCGCTGGAACGGCCCAGAGAGCGCCCGCAGTCGTTCTAAAGCGACGGTCAGTTGTGCCCCGCGCTTCGCGGAGGCGAGTTCGTGGACCTCGTCGACGACGACGTGGCGGACGTCCGAGAGGGCGCGACGCAACTTCTTGCCCGTCAGCATCGCCTGCAGCGTCTCCGGCGTCGTCACCAGGACGTCCGGCGGGTCGTCGGCCTGCTTGCCGCGCTGGTACTGCGTCGTGTCGCCGTGGCGGACGTCGATCTCGACGTCCAACTCCTCGCCCCACCACTCCAAGCGCTGGCGCATATCCCGATTGAGCGCCCGCAACGGGGTGATGTAGAGCGCCGAGAGCCCCTCGCGTTCCTCGGGGTCCGAGCGAACGATGGCGTCGAGCACGGGGAGCATCGCCGTCTCCGTCTTGCCCGTTCCGGTGGGCGCGATCACGAGGGCGTTCTTTCCGGCCGCGAGCGGCGGAATAGCGCGGCGCTGCGGCTCCGTCGGCGTCTCGAACCCGCGGTCGGACAGCGCCGCCCGGACCGACTCGCCGAGCGAGGTGAAGGCGTCCATCCCCCGCGACGCGCCCTCTGACATCGGTGGGACTACCGGCGCGAGCGGATTAAGCGCAGCGTTCGACCGCGGCTGGACGACCGGAACACAGCGGCCCGGGCACGTAGCGAAGCCTCACTCCCCGAGGAATCGGAGCACGCCGCCGACGGCCGCGACGAGAGCGCCCGTGATGAAGGTACCCGGGAGCGGGAGTGCGAAGAGCAGTCCACCGGCCAGCACCACTTTCGTCGACGTTCTCATAGGGACGATTCCGTCCAGAGAGTGAAAAGGGGAACGCCGGTCACTCCCGCGGCCGATCGTTTCGGCCGCAGCCGACCTCGATGGCGGCGGAGACGTTTTCACCGCGGAGACGGATGCCGAGACGTGACTCCCCGAACTGCCTTCTGGACGGCCCTCCTCGCCTACGGCGTCCTCACGCTGGCGTCGGCCGCGGGAGCGCTCCGGATCGCGAGTCCCGGATCGGTCGCGAGCGTCGCCGCCGGCGTCCTCCTCGTCGCCAGCGCCGGATACGCGCTCTGGCGTCCCGACCGCGCCGGCGGCCCAGATGAGTGGAACCTCGTCGTCGCCGCGGCCGTCGGCGGGGCGGTCCTCTACGCGCTCGGCCTCCTCGTCGGCGCGCTTTGAGCGATGAGCGCCAGCGCCTCTACGCTCCGTCGGATCAGACGGAGCGGTACGGTCCCAGCCGGGTCCCGTCGAGGAGGAACGCCTCCGTCTCCTCCTCGACGAGGGCGGCGGGGAGGAACGGCGACAGAAAGCCCTGGCCGTCGACGTTGACCCAGGTCCCTCCGGAACGATCGTTGAACGCCGGGAAGACCACGATTTCGGGATCGCGCCAGTCGAGATCGGCGACGTCGACTCCCAGGTGCTCGGCGAACGGCTCCGGACGGAGCGGGCCGCGGAGCCACGCGCGTTCCTTGCGCCCGCCGCCGACGCTGTCTTCGAGTCGGACGGCGGGGTGCTCGTGGCCGACGCAGACGACGTCGCTCTCGACGACCTCGCGGGCGGGCCAGGTGTGGCCGTGGACGAACCCGACGCGACCCAGTCTGCTCCCGCCGCTGTCGGTGATCCGGAGTCGGTCGTCGTCGATCGATTCGAACCGCGCCGGGACGCCGACGTCGTGGTTGCCGCGGACCAGCGTCACGGGGGCGCGGTCGAGCAGGGCTTCGAGGAGTTCGTCGAGCTCCTCGGCCTCCGCGTCGTTCGACCCGCCGATACGGTGGCCCAGGTCCCCGAGCACGACGAGCCGATCCGGGGCGATCCGATCGAGGAGGCCGAGCAACCGAACTCGACGGACGGCCGCGTTGCTCTCCAGTTCGACGCCGCGCTCGTAGCGCAGGCCGGCCTCGATGCCGGCGTGGTAGTCGGCGACGACGAGCGCCCGCTCACCGCCGATCCGAGCGGTCGCCGCGGGCTCGCCCGGGATTGGCTCGACGAGCGGGGCAGGACCGACGGAGTCGAGAGGCGACACGCTCAGATCGATTTCAGCGTTCCCTCGTTGGGCTCGTAACACATCCCGCTCATCAGCGCCTCTTGGATGGCGTCCTCGACATCGTCGGGGTCCGCGCCGTACTCCTCGACGACGCTCGCGACGACGGCCTCGCGGTCGGCCCCGTCGCCGTCGTCCAAGTCTGCCATCACTGAGACGGCGGCGTCTTCGAGGTCGACGTCCGCGGCCGAGGCGTCACCGCCCGCCTCGACCTCCGATGCCGACGGGGCTTCGTCCGCCTCGTCGTCGACGCCGACGGCTGTGTCGTCGCCGGCGTCGCCGGGCGCGCGCCCGTCATCCGTCTCTGTCTCGATCTCGGACTCCAGTTCGTCGACGTCGGGCACGTCGATGTCGGCCTCCCCGGGCTCGTCGACCTCGTTGCCGGTCTCGAACTCCGTGCCGTACTCGGCCTCGATCTCGGCGCGCTCCTCCTCGTCGAGTTCGTACATCTCGTCGTCGGCGATGCCCGCTCCGGCGTCGGCCGAGGCGGCGTCCGCCTCTGTTCCGAAGTCTCCGAGGCCGCCGGACGCCGAATCGTCTCGGTCCTCACTTGGCGATTCGGCGGCGCTCTCCTCGGGGCCGGAGTCCGGCTCCTCGACGGACGACGTCGTCGGTTCGGCGGCGCTAGCCGAATCCTCGATGGCAGACTCGCTCTCCTCGTCGACGACGCTTGGCGAGTCAGTATCGCTCGGCGAGTCGGTATCGCTCTGCGAGGCGACGTCGCTCGGCGAGTCCGCATCGCTCACCGAGGCGTCGTCGCTCTCGGCGGCGACGTCCGTAGGCGGTGTTTCCGCTGCGGATTCCGTGGGTGGAGCGTCCCCCGCGGCGTCGCCGGGCGATGTCGCTCTCGGGACGTCGTCCAAACCGTCCGCCGCGGAATCAGCCCCGCTCTCTGCTGGGGCCGTCGTCTCGCTACCCGCATCGACCGCCGTCTCCGCGGAAGCCGTTTCCGCGTCGCTATCGGTGACCCCGCCCGTGGCCGCCTCCGAAGGCGACGCCTCGCCGTCCACCGAGACCGCGGCGGCGGCGTCCCCGGGTGCCGCGGACGCCGCGGCGACCGCCGGCAGCGGGCCGAGTTCTCGCTCGCCGGGGTCGTCGGGCGCGGCGGTCGGTGCCTCGACGGCGTCGCGCTCGCCCGCGACGAGTTCGAGCGCCTGGACCGCCATCTCCCGGATGCCTTCGAGGTAGTGCTCGGTCGGTTCGTAGTGGTCGACCGCGAGCGCGACGCCCTGCGCGAGCGCGGATTCGACGCCGCGGGACTCGAGCGCCGCGGTCAGGTCCTCGCCGCGGACGTCCAGTTCCAGCGCCGCGGCGGTCGTCGCGACGCGTTCGAGTGTCGCCTCCGCGGCGGCGACGACCCAGCGGTCGCGCGTGTCGGCGTCGACCTCGTTGAGGCTCTCGGGCCTGACGGAGGTGAAGATGCGGTCGGAGTCCTCCGGTTGGTACGTCCGCGCCTTACCCGTCAGCGAGACGAAACACGGCGGCGTGGCCCGATCCAGGAAGTTCATCGCGTCCGGTTGGTACTGCCCGGCGTAGGAGACGAACACGCCGGTCGGGTCGGCGATCCGCCCCCGGAGGATCTCCTCGTTGACCTGTTCGACCTCCGTGAGCGCGCCGACGGCGAACAGCCGGTTGACGCGCGCGCCGGTGGGCGTCACGACGTAGTTCGGCGCGCGCTCGTCGTCACCCTCGGAGTACGACAGCGTCGCGTCGTCGAACTCGGCGGCGAAGAGGCGCCGCGCGACCTCCCGCCCCTGGGGCGCGTCGCTCACGACCGCACCTCCGCGAGCAGCGCGCTCGCACGCGCGGCCGGTTCCTCAGTCGAGCGCTCGAACTCGCCCGCCTCGACGCTCGCGCCGTAGTCGTCGACCGAGAGGTTCCCGCGCACGCGGTACTCACGGCCGACGATGCGCTCGCGGATCTCGTCGGCGACGACCTCCTTGTCCATCGCGTCGCGGGCGGCCGCCATCGCCTCGTCCATCGTCCCGCCGTAGAGTTCCTCGGTGAGGTCGCGGTCGAGCACCGCCGTCACCGTGCCGGTGCCGTCGTCGACGATCGCCTTCACGCGCATATCGTCCTCGCCGTCGACGTCGCCGTGGCTCCGACACTGGCCGTTCTGGAGCACGCGGCCGCACTCCGGACAGCGCTCGATGAGCCCGGAGCCGTCGCGGACTTCGAGGACATTGCCGACGAGTTCGACGTCGAAGAGGCCCCCGGAACCGACCGCCTCGGCGATGCCCATCCGCGGGGCCTCGTCGTCGACATCGACTTCCCGGGCCAGCGGCGTGACCGTCGTGAACTCCGAGAGGTTCACCTGCGGGACGCCGCGGAACTCCCGCACGTAGACGTCCTCGAAGCGGAAGTCGTGGCCCTCTCGGAGTTCCGAGCGGGCCTTCCAGTCGGTGAAGGGCAGCCGTCCGGTCTCGTCGGCGACGACGCCCGAGCGGATCGTGGTCTCGCCGTCCCGGCCGTCGATGACGCGCTCCTCGGATTCGAGGACGCGCACCTCGACGTTCCGGCCGCGGTCGCCAGACCGGAGGGAAACGAGGTCCGAGTCGCCGCCGACCTCGTAGGGGGTCTCGACGGGCGTCGTCTCGACGGCGACCGTCGAGGACTGACCGACGTTCAGTTCGGGCCGGCCGTCCCACTCGCGGACGCCGGCGTTACCGACGGTGATCGAGTCGCCGGGCTCGAACCCGAAGTCCTCCCACGCCGTGTAGGAGATCTTCCCGGTCTCGTCGGCGAACTCACCCTCGCGGATGACCTGTTCTTCGCCCTGGTACTGAATCGATCGCTGGCCGACCGAGAGCACCCGAACCGTCACGGTGACGTTCCCGTCCTCGGGCGTGACATCGGCGACGTCCTTCGTCGTCGGCGTCGCGTCGCCGCCGTCGCCGCCGTGCTTCCGGCGGATGCTCTGTTTGGCTTCGTCGATCGGTACACTGTACGACAGCAGGTTCTCCAGGTCGGATCGAACCTCCGCTTTGTCAACCCCGAGGGCGGAGGCGAGCTCCTCGGCGTGTTCGTCTACGTCCATCGTCGTCGAACCTACAGCCGCCTGGAATAAAAAGGGTCGCCGCAAGGGGCAGCCGAGTGGCCCGTCAGGCGTCGTCGTCGATCCGGCCCGACACGTAGACCACGAGCGCGAGCGGAATCCCGAGCACGATGGCGAGCGTCAGCCCACCGTAGGCCGCGAATCCGAGCGGGGTCGCGGGGAACGGGACGAGGAAGAGAAAGCGCGGGGGTTCGAGCCCCTCGACGAACGTGGCGATCAGGAACCCGGCGGTCGCGGTGACGAGGACGAGTATCAGGTACAGCCCGACGACGAGCCGGGGACCGGCATAGCCGGCGCGCGGTCGCCGTTCGGAGCCGGCGTCGCTCGGAACGTCGCCGCGCCGCTGGCCTTCCTCGACGTCCGGGGAGTCTCGCTCGCTCACGTCGAAAGCTGACGTGTGGACGCGGTTAAGCGACCCGCTCTCGACCGACCGACGCACCTTTGAGCACGCGCCACGAATCACGTGTATGAGTGATGGAGACCTGCTCGGAGTCGTTCTCGGAGCAATCGCGATCCTGATGTTCGCCACCGGACTCTTTCTCGCGTTCTGATCCCGTCGACGATCGTCGGGAGTCGGCGGCGATCGATCGCCGCGGTTCGGGCTGAACGTGGCCGTCGGCTCAGACCGGATCGACTCTCCGCGATAGTGCCGTCAAAAACGTCGAAAGCGTCGAAAAGAGGCGGTTCCTGCGCCAGTTACGTGTCGGACGCGGCGTCGTCCGCGTCGTCGACGTGGCCGCCGTCCGTCAGCGCTGCCTCGTCGTCCGCCTCACCGCCGTCGGCGATCGCCGTCTGCTGCTTCTGGTCGAACCAGTCCCACTCGGCGGTGTAGAGGCCGGACTGCCGGAGGTTCCACGGGTCGCCGTCGTCGATCTCCGGACCCTCGAGCCACGACTGGACGAAGTTCCAGACGAAGATGATCTGCCCGACGAGCAGTATCAGCGCGCCCAGGGTCGCGAGCTGGTGCAGCGTCGCGAACTGCGGGAGGAACGTCGCGTACCGGCGCGGCATCCCGCCGTACCCGAGCAGGATCATCGCGAAGAACGTGATGTTCGTCCCGATCATCGACAGCCAGAAGTGCGCCTTCCCGAGGGTCTTCTGGTACATCCGACCGGTGTACAGCGGGAACCAGTAGTAGAGTCCCGAGAACCCGGCGAAGGCGATCGCGCCCATCACGACGTAGTGGAAGTGCCCGACGACGTAGTAGGTGTCGTGCAGCACGAGGTCGATCGGGATCGACGCGAGGAAGACGCCGGTGACGCCCCCGATGATGAAGTTCGAGACGAACCCGACCGAGAACAGCATCGGAGTCGTGAGCCGAACCCGACCGTTCCACATCGTCGTGATCCAGTTGAACGTCTTCACCGCGCTCGGTATCGCGATCGCGAGCGAGACGGCCATGAACGAGGCGCGGAGCCGCGGGTCCATCCCCGTCGCGAACATGTGGTGCGCCCAGACGCCGAAGGAGAGCACGCCGATCGCGAGCGTGGAGTAGACGACGAACTTGAACCCGAACAGCCGACGCCCCGAGAACCGCGGGATCACGTAGCTGACGATCCCCATCGGCGGCAGCACGAGGATGTAGACTTCGGGGTGACCGAAGAACCAGAACAGGTGTTGCCAGAGGATCGCGCCGCCCTCGCCGGAGAAGAACGTCGTTCCGAAGTTGCGGTCGAACAGCAGCATCACGATCGCGCTGCCCAGGAGCGGGAACGCGAACAGGATGAGCCCCGACTGGGTGAGGATCGTCCACGAGAAGATGTCGAGGTTCGCCCAGGAGACGTCCTCGCCGCGCTCGGTGAAGATGGTCGCGATGAAGTTGATCGATCCCATCGTCGCGGAGACGCCCGAGAGGTGTAGTCCGAGGAGCATCAGGTCGACACCGGCGTTGGCCTGGTTACCCGCACCCGCGCCGGTCGACAGCGGCGTGTACATCGTCCAGGCCGTCTGGGCCGGGATGACGTCCGGCAGCGGGAAGAAGCCCGCCCAGATGAGCAGCGCGGCGGGCGGGAGCAGCCAGAACGCGATGGCGTTGATCCGCGGGAACGCCATATCGTCGGCCCCGATCAGCAGGGGGACGAGGTAGTTCGCGAACGCCGCGATGATCGGCGTCCCGAAGAGGAACAGCATCGTGATGCCGTGACTCGTCAGTAGCGAGTTGTAGAACGTGTTCGAGATGAGCGACATCCCGGGATCGATGAGTTCGATCCGCATCACGACGACCATCAGTCCACCGACGGCGAACGCGATGAGTCCGTACGCGCCGTAGAGGATGCCGATGTCCTTGTGGTCGACCGTCGTCAGCCACCGAATGACGCCGGACGGCTTCTCTTCGGAACCGTAGCTTTCCTTCTGCCCGAAGGCACCGCCACCCGCGACGGGGGTGTACGAGCGCCAGTTTTCGACCCGCGCGAGCCACGCGGCGACGGCGATGAGGAAGAGCCCCATAAGCACCGTCAGTGCTAACTGTCCGTTGACCTCCATAGGCAACTCTGAGGAACGAACGGTAATGAAAGGTTCGGGACGGCGCGGCCGGTCGCGGGTCCCGGAAGTGAGATACGGCACCGCTCATACGACGTATCGTTCGAGAGAGAATGCCAGAAACGATGGCGCTGCCGCCGCCGATCAGGCGTCTTCGCCGTCCGAGTCCGAAGCGGCGTCGGCGTCGTCCGCACCGTCGTCGGTTTCGTCGCCCGTCTCGCCCTCGATGGCCGCGGAATCAGCCTCGTCGGCGTCGGGGTCGACCGCCGCCGGCGCCTCGTCCTCTTCGAGCGGCTTGGCACCTCTGACGCCAGCCTGTCCCGGGAGATAGACCTCGCCCGACTGCTCGCTGCCGGCGACCGCTCGGCCGGCGAAATACGTCAGGATCGCGAGCAGCACGAACGGCACGGCCAGCAGTCCGAACTGGATCGCCGACGCGAGCGGGTCGATGCCGAACGGGGCGATCACCGCGAACGCGACGACGAAGAACGCGATGATGAACAGGGGGACGACGTTGACCGTGAGGTCCAACAGCGTGTCCCGATCGAAGATCTTGTTCGCCATACCTGCCTCTTCCGGTGGAGAATCAAATAGGTTGTTGGTTTGCGGCCGGGAGGCCGACGTCACCGCGTCAGTAAGACGGCTCTCGGGTAGGGCTGAACAGCGTGCCGGCGACGCCGGCAGCGACGAGGATCGCGGCCGCCGCGACGATCGCCAGCCCGCGGTTCGGGAGCCCGATGCGGGTGAACATAAACGCCAGCCCGAGCACCGCGAGCGGCGCGGAAACGCCGATCAGCCCGCGCCACGGCGTCCGGGCGTAGCCCGACTCCGTGGCCATCCCGGCGACGCTCCCGCCGAAGAGGAGGAGCCCCCCGACCGCGAGCGGGAGCAGGCCGAAGAGGATGCCGAGTTCGGCGATCGGGATGCCGAGTGCGATGAACACCGGCCACGGACTCGCCATTCGATACTGCTCCGAGAGCCCCGGTTCTGCGTCCATTACCGGCCTTACGTCCCGAGACGTACAAAGGGCTTCGATTTTCACCCCGTTCCAGAGAACGGGGCGGGCGCGACCCGTCGGACCCGCTCGGAAAGAACAGGTTTTTCGACGCAGATGGCCGAACGGTAACACGATGGGACTGGAGGAAGAGATCGAAGAGATCCGCGAGGAGATCGCCGAGACGCCGTACAACAAGTCGACCGAGGCGCACATCGGTCGGCTGAAGGCGAAGCTCGCGGAGAAGAAAGAGAAACTCGAAAACCAGTCCGGAAGCGGCGGCGGTCACGGTTACGCGGTCGAGAAAACCGGCGACGTGACCGTCGCCCTCGTCGGCTTTCCGAGCGTCGGCAAGTCGACGCTGATCAACGCGCTCACCAACGCCGACAGCGAGGTCGGCGAGTACGAGTTCACGACGCTCGACGTCAATCCGGGGATGCTCAAACACAACGGCGCGAACATCCAGATCCTCGACGTGCCGGGCCTCATCGAGGGCGCGGCAGGCGGCCGCGGCGGCGGCAAGGAAGTTCTCTCCGTCGTCCGGACCGCGGACCTAGTCGTCTTTCTCCTCTCGGTGTTCGAGATCGACCGCTACGAGCGGCTGAGCCAGGAGTTGTACAACAACAAGATCCGCCTGGACGCGTCGCCGCCGAACGTCACTATCTCCAAGCGCGGGAAGGGCGGCATCCAGGTGACGACCGCCGACGACGTCGACCTCGACGAGGACACGATCGCCGGCGTCCTCCGCGAGCACGGCTACGTCAACGCCGACGTGACCGTCCGCGGCGACATCACGATCGACGAACTCATCGACGGCATCATGGACAACCGCGTCTACCTGCCGTCGATCGTCGCCGTCAACAAGGCGGACCTCATCGACCGCGACTACCTCCCGACGGTCGAGGAGGACCTCCGCGAGGTCGGGGTCGACCCCGACGACGCCATCTTCATCAGCGCCGAGGCCGAGAAGGGCCTCGACGCGCTGAAGGAGGAACTCTGGGACGCGCTGGGGCTCATCCGGGTGTATATGGACAAGCCGGGCCGGGGCGTCGACTACGACGAACCGCTGGTGCTGATGGAGGGCGAGAACACCGTCGACGACGCCCTCGACAAACTCGGCGGGACGCTGGACGAGCGGTTCCGGTTCGCCCGCGTCACCGGTCCGAGCGCGAAACACGACGAACAGCAGGTCGGCCGCGATCACGAACTTCAGGACGAGGACGTCCTCCGTGTCGTCGCCCGGAAGTGACGCCGGCGGCGACGTCGGGGCCGACGGGAGGGACGCTCGCGGCGACGACGCCGGGACCGACGAGAGTGGCACTCCCGGCGCCGCGGACACCGACGCCCGCGTCGAGGCCCGGTTCGCCCGCGTCGCTCCCGGGGCGCATTCGACCGTCGGAACCGTCCTCCTGCTGCTCGCGCTGCTTTTCGTTCCCTGGTCGGTCCAGGTGTTCTCCGGCCGCGACGCGACCTTCGTGTTCGCGTGGGGGCTGCTCAACACGAACCCGCCGTCGGTGACGACGCTCTACGAGTTTCTCTTCGTGTACACGCGCGGGTTGCCGGAGTACATCCTCGCGTGGCCGCTCTCGACCGTCCTGTACGGAGGGGCGCTCGTGAGCGCCGTCTCCGGGTGGCTGGTCGGGTGGGAAGATCCGCGGGTCACCGGCGGCCTGTTGGCGGTCGCGGCGGTCGCCCAACTGCAACTGGCGTGGGGATTCTCCCTCCAGCCCACCCGCACGGCGTGGCCGGTCGGCGCGCTCGCGCTGCTGTCGGTCGCGTGGTGGTGCTACTGGCCGGCGGTTCGCGCGTCCTTCGATCCGGAGGACTGACCCGACCGACCACGATTCCGAACCGTGATCGTCCTCGCTTCAGCACCCTTTTTGATTGCGGCGACCGACCCCTCGGATATGTCCGGAGTACTCGATCACGTAATGGTGCGCGTCGAAGACCTCGAAGAATCGCTTGAGTGGTACACGACGCATCTGAACTACGAGGAGAAGGGCCGCTGGGAGGCCGACACCTTCACCAACGTCTACCTCGGCCCCGAGGAGATGCACGAGGAGGGCGCGATGCTCGAACTCACGTACAACCACGACGACCGGACCTACGAGATGGGCGACGCCTGGGGCCACATCGCCGTCCGCGTCCCCGAGGGCGAACTCGAATCCCACTACGAGCAGTTGATGGACGAGGGCGTCGAGGACTACCGCGACCCAGAGTCCTGCGGCGGTCGCTACGCGTTCGTGACGGACCCCGACGGCCACGAGGTCGAGATCGTCCAGCGCGACCCCGACCTGCCGACGTGGAGCCTCGATCACACGATGATCCGCGTCGAGGACGCCGACGAGGCGATCGGCTTCTGGACCCGGAAGTTCGAGTACGAGCAGCCCCGTCGCTGGGAGTCCGACACGTTCGCGAACTACTTTATGAAGCCCGAGGGCGCCTCGGACGCCGCGATGACCGTCGAACTCACGTACAACTACGACGGCCGCTCGTACACGATGGGCGACGCCTGGGGGCACCTCTGCGTGCGCGCCGACGACCTCCACGACTACTGGGAGACGCTGCTGGAACGCGGCGCCGAGGACTACCGCGACCCGGCCTCCTGTGACGACCGGTACGCGTTCACGACGGACCAGGACGGCCACGAGATCGAGATCCTGGAACCCTGAGCGGTCGGACGCCGTTCCCCGGGCCCCGGGTGCTGAGACGTCGTGATCGGCGTCCCACCGGCGCGGTCTGTCGACCGCGACGCACGGAACGGCAAGGGATTTATTGGTCAACCTCGTTCTGTCGCCTATGCCCGGCTTGCTCTCCGACGCACTCGCGTGGGTCGTCATCCTGACGTTCGCCGTCGGAGCGCTCTCGATCGACCGAAACGAGCGGTTCGCGCGCTACGCCACGGTCGCCGCGTGGATCGGCTTCGCCGTCTTCTGGTTGCAACTGGTCCCGCACTTCGCGTTCGTCCACAAGAGCTACGTCGAGGGGATCCTCTCTGTCGCCGCCGTCCCGGCCTCACTGTACACCGGCTATCTGCTGTGGGGCGGCCGCGACTCGCTGTTCGTCCTCTCGCGAGCGGTCGCCGCGATGGGGCTGATCTACCTCCCCTTCGAGACGATTCCGGCGTTCACGCTCCTGGGCCTCGCCGTTCCCGCGCCCCGCGGCGTGCTGATGGAGACCGTCGCCGACCAGACGGCGTTCCTGGTGAACGCCCTGGGCTACCACCCGGAGATGATCGTCGGCGACCAGGGGTTCCACAACACCTTCCTCTTCTTCGACGGCGATCACCGCCTGACCGTCGAGGTCGTCCTCGCGTGCACGGGGCTGGGGAGCATCGCCATCTTCGCCGGACTGATCAGCGCCGTGAAAGCGCCGCTCCGCCGGAAGCTCCGCGCGATGGCGGTCGCGGTGCCGATCATCTACGCCCTGAACCTCCTGCGGACGACGTTCATCACGATCACGTTCGGCAAGCAGTACATGCAGTGGTTCGTCGACGAGATTCTCCTGCTGTTCGGCTCCTCGGACCCCTACATGGTCTCGTTTTTCATCTCGGATCGGATCATCAGCCAACTGCTCGCGGTCGTGGTCCTCATCGGGATCACCTACCTCGTGGTCCGCGAACTGCCGGAGCTGCTGACGATCATCGAGGACGTGCTCTTCCTGGTGACCGGGGACGAGTACGACCTCGAAGCCGAACTCGGCCTGAACCGGCCGGGTGCCTGAACGGAACCGAGCCCGGACCGCTCGTCGAGGTCACCGGCTGATATTTCCCGCGGGGAAGCGTAGGGGACGTATGCATCCTCATTCGTTTCTTCGGCTCGAAGGGTTGACCGTCCTCTGTGCTGCCCTCGTCGGCTACGTCGCGCTCGGCGGGCCGATCTGGCTCCTCGCGCTCCTCGCGCTCGCCCCCGACGTCGCGATGCTCGGCTACCTGGCCGGCCCGCGAATCGGCAGCCTCTCCTACAACGTTGCCCACACTTACGCGCTCCCGCTCAGCCTCGGCGCGGTCGGTCTCTGGCTCGGGGTCGATGTCGCGGTTCTGGTCGCACTCGTCTGGGCGGGGCACATCGGCGCGGATCGACTCGTCGGGTACGGTCTCAAGTTCGACTCCGGGTTCAGCGACACTCACCTGTCCCCGCAGTCGGCCGTCGACCCGGTCACCGCGGGCAAGTAGCGGCCCCGGATGGGTGGAACGGCAGATCGGCCCGCGGCCGCTCGCCACGACTCACCGCTCGGTTTCGGCCAGGACGTCGTCCGGCGCGCCCCCCAGCGTCGCGAGCGCGTCGGACTCGAGGTGGTGGAGGTCGCCGGGGATCACGAGCAGGTGCAGCGGGTCGCCGAAGTCGCGGTCGGCCAGCGCCGAGAGGCGGTCGGCCGCGACGGTAGGGTCCGGGCTTCCGGCGCGGGCGACGGCGACGCCGAGGGCGTCCGCCCAGTCCGCCGCGAGCATCTCGGCTGCGACGTCGGCGGTCATATACTCGTCGCGCTCGGCCTTGATGTCGAGGTAGACCACGGTGTGGAGGCCGCGCTCGCGGTTGGCCTCGATCGAGTCGACCACGCTCTCGGGGACGCCGTCCGCCCCGTGGGCGTAGGGAAACGGCAGCGTGACGGCCTTCCCGAAGCGGTAGTTCTGGAGCCCGGTGAGGCCGCTGGCGGCGGTCTGCGCCGTGACACCGTGCACGACGCGGGTCTCGATGCCGCGCTCGACCGCTCGGAGTCGGAGGTCGACGTGCGTCGTCGAGATCATCGTGTCGCCGGCGGTGAGGAAGGCGACGTGCTCGTCCTCGGCAGCGTCGAGGATCGCCTCGGGGTGCTGTTCGACGCCCGCGCGGTCCCGGACCTCGATGTCGACGCCGTGCGCCGCCGAGAGGTCCTCGACGGTCGCGCCGACGAGGTGACTCGTGTAGAACTCCGCGAACGCGCGGTCGACGTCGGCGAGCGTCTCCCGTCCCTCGACGGTGATCGAACGCTCGTCGTAGAGCCCGAGACCGATGAACGTGAGCATAGAGTCTCTGGGCGGGCGGTGGGTAAAAGCGGCCTGAAAGACGGTCGGCCGCGGGGTAGCGATCTCGGGGGGCTATTCGGCGTCGAGCAGTCCGAGGTCGTCGGCGACGGCGTCCGCCAGGGCGTCGGCGAGCACCGGGTCGACCTGGGCGATCTCCTCGCCGTCGTGACGGTGGTCGTTGTGCGTGTCGATGGACTCACGGAGTTCCGACAGCGGCACTCGCGAGGTCGTCCCGCAGTCCTCACAGACGATCGGGACTGTCGGCTCGTCGTCGGTCTCCTCGTCGGTCATACCCGACAGTCGGACGACAGCTGTGAAAACTGGTCCGGTTTCCGCGGGCTGCGGTCGACCAGCAGCGCGACGAGCGGGCCGGTGTGAGCGCTCACCGACGATCGCGACGCCACCACGACTGTGAAGGCGGCGCGAGCACCAGCAGCCACGCGCCGAACATCACGACGCCGCCGAGTTCCGGCAGGGCGAAGCCGTCGCCGGGGCGGATCCCGTACGACCACAGTATCCATCCGGCGACGTGACCAGCCGCGAGCAGAAGGCTCACGCGACCGGTCGGAGACGCGCGCCGCCGCCAGCCGTCGAGTGTCACCGTCGCCGTCGCGAGCAGGAAGAAGGCGATCGCGGCGGGGAAGTGCGGCTCCGTCCCGGCCGGAAAGACGCCGACGAGCGCCATCGCGAGCAGCGAGAGCGCGTAGCCGACGCCGAGAGGGGACGAATGCGGGTGAAGCGCGAGCGCGTACGCGAGCCCGACCGCCGCGCCGCCGACGAGGCCGCCGTTGAAAAGCAGCGCGACGAGCGGGTCGGCGGCGACCCCGAGGTCAGAGAGAGCGCTCTCGGTCCACGAGAAGGTCGGCGAGAGAAACGTCGCTGCCAGAATAGTCGAACTCGTGAAGACCGCTCCGGCCGGTCCGGCGAGGCGCGCGGCGGGCGAGTCTCCGGCTGTCATCGAATCACCGCGAGAAACGGAACCGGTTCGCCGCAGTTACGCGCCGACTTCCGCGCCGACGTACAGCACGACGACGAGGAACACCCAGACGACGTCGACGAAGTGCCAGTACATCGACGCTGTGCTGACGGAGACGTGCCGTTCGGCGGAGTACTGCCCGAGCAGCGCCCGGACGAAGACGATCCCGATGAGCACCGCACCGAGGCTGACGTGGAGCCCGTGGAGCCCGGTGAGGCCGAAGAACGCCGAGGCAAAGAAGCCCGACGTCAGCGTGAAGCCCTCGTGGATGATGAACTCGTAGTACTCGTAGATCTGTCCGCCGATGAAGATCACGCCGAGGAGGAGCGTCACGGCGAGGCCGCCGATGAACTTCGTGCGGTCGTCGTTCCGGATCGCCACGTGTGCGTAGTGGAGCGTGATCGACGAGAGGATCAGGATGAGCGTGTTGCCGATGACGAGCGAGGTCGTCAGGTTCGGCACTCCCACGAAGATCGAGCCCCAGTCGCCGGCGCGGATGTAGAAGTAATAACCGAACAGTGCGCCGAACGTCGCGAGCTCGGATCCGAGGAACGCGAGCATCCCCCAGCGGAGCTTGTTCGCGCTCTTGGCGTCGGCGTCGCGCTCCCAGAACTTGATTACGAAGGCGTGATACACCCAGCCGTACAGTCCAACCAGAAAGATTCCGATCGTGGCCACGAGCGCGGCCGGCCCGGCGATCGGGCTGACGATCGCCCCGTCGCCACGTCCGAGGATGTACAGCGCGGCCGCGACGTAGACGCCCGCTGCACCGAGTGCGGTGACGAACGGCCACCAACTCGCCTCACCGAACCCACGGGGCCAGTCCTCCACGGCCGGAAGGTGGTGTCCGTGGTCGTCGTGTGCTTCTTCGGTACCCATAGGCGTCCGTTTCGATCCGACGACTAAAAAGCCTCCCAAAACACGCGGCCGCAGATCCGATCCCGACGCCGTCGATTCCGTCCTCCGGCCCGCCGGCCACCGTCGTCCCGTCTCAGTCGGCGTTCGACGGCGACGCGTGGTACGGACCCGCCGCGATGTCCCGCCGGAGTTCGTCGAGCGCGTCCCGACTGCCGCCGTTGCTCATCTCGGTGACGACGGCGAGCACCTCCTGTCTGGATATCTTCACGCCTTTCGAGGAGAGCGCGTCTTCGGGCCGTGCGAGCAGTTCGCGGAGCGTTCCGACGGCGAGGAGGAACGGGATCGCCCACGCTTCGAGGGTGTTGCCGTCGCGGAGCGGCACCGTTTCCAGGTACGTCTGGGCGTCGTCGATGAAGGACCCGGCGAACTCGGCCGTCCGGCGGACGACCGACGCGGCGCTCGCCTCGTGGCTGTCGTCGATGACTTCCTCCTGCGGGACGCCGACCTCGCGGAGCCACTCCGCCGGGAGGTACACGTTGTCCTCGGTGGTGTAGTCGTCGTAGACGTCCTTCGAGATGTTGACCAACTGCAGGAGGAGGCCGAACTCCTCGGCCGTGTCGTATAGGCGGCGGCGGCGATCGGCCGCGACGTCGTGCCGCGTCACGAGGTTCGTGATGAGGTTCCCGACCGTCCCCGCGGCGTAGTAACAGTACTCTTCGAGTTCGCTGCGGGTCTGGATCCGGAGCCCCCCGTGGTCCTCGTAGCGCTCGACGAAGTCGGCCATTCCCTGAACCAACTCCCGCGCCGGCGGGACGACCGCGTTCTGGACGTCCTCGGGGAGGCTCTGGAACGTCCGCAGGACCCGCGGCGAGTCGCGCACGACCGCCCAGTCGTCGGTCAGCTCCGCGTCGTCGGGGAGGTACGGTTCGACGTCGTTCGCGAACGTCTCCGGGGGCGTCTCCTCCTCGGGATCGAGAACGGCGTCGTAGGTCCGGAGCAGTTCGGCCTGTTCGGTCGCCGGGATGTGCGAGGCGTCTTCGACGGTGTCCGCGATCCGGCAGACGAGATACCCGAGACAGATGTACGACGACATCGGTTCGTCGAGCACGTCCACCGTGAGCGCGAAGGTACGAGACACCCCCTGCACCGATTCGTGACACCACTGGAGATCGGCTTGGTCGACTCGGGGGCGTTCATCCTGCTGAGACATTCGGAGTGTGAGCCCCTACGGAGGGCGGGATAAAAAGCTTCGTGGGGTTGATCGGTGCGGCGTCGGTACCGCGGTTTGGATCGGAACGAGCTGCTAATCGGCTCGTTCGGAACGAGTTAGCGCCGTTCGGGCGTGAACGGATGTGCGATCGGGCGGCAATCGTCCCCCGTGACGGCGGCGACAGCCCGCCGTCGACGGGGCTTCCTTCAGTCGGCGTCGCGCCCGTCCAACCGCGCGGTGAGCCACGCGTGATGGGATTCGACGCCCGCGATCCCGGCCTCCGTGAGCCGGTACACGTCGTGGATCCCCTCCGTCTCGCAGTCGACGAACCCGCGGTCGACGAGCGCGTCGAGGCTGCCGTAGAACGACTGCGGGTCGAGCCGGGTCTCGTAGTGTCGTTCGAGCGCCGTCTTGAGTTTCTGTCCGCGGAGTTCGCCCGTCTCGTAGAGCAGTGCGCACATATCCCGTCGCCGCCCGCTCTGGAGCCACCGCGCCATCGTCGGCGGGAGGGGCCGAGCGGACACGTCACTTTCGGTTCGCCGTCCGGGTCGCTCCACGACGGGACCACGTCGAGCCCCAGTCGGAACCGGTAGGTTCGACTTTCCCGACCCCAAACGAGGGGTATGGGAGAACGCGAGGCGAGCGCGAACGGAATCACCGCGCGGTACGAGGAGACCGAGACGGAGCGACTGCTCACGTTCCGGGCCGACGGTGGAACCGCGGCGATCGCACAGAACGTCGAGGGGTACGCGATGCTGAAAGTGCGGCCGCGCGCCGACGGCGACGAACTCGAACGGTACTACGGCTTCGATATGGCGCTCGACCACGCCGCCGAACTGCTCGGCGTCTCGGCGCACGACCTGCCGGTCCCCGACGCCGCCGCGGACATGGGGATGTGAGCGCGCCGACGTCCGTCTTCCGACTGCGAACGACCGATACTACTCAGTCCCGACGCCAGTAGAACCGCGGTCCGAGAAAGAGGTACGCGAGCGAGAGGAACAGCAGTCCGAAGGCGAACCCCTCGCCGATGGCGCCGACGAGCCGCTCGCCCATCCGGCCGCCGAGGAGGATCGCGGCCGCCTGGACGATTCCCATCACGAGCGCGTCCTGCGCGTGCAGGTCCGGGTACGTGATCGGTGCGAGCATCAGCGCCGTCAGCAGGTAGACCAGCGGGACGAGGACGATCGGACTCGTGAACCCCGCGAGCACGGTCGCACCGATGATCGTCGCGGCGAGCGTCGTCTGGACGCCCTCCGTCTCGGCGGCGTCGCTGTCGTAGGCGGTGTAGAGTCCGAGTCGGGTGACGGCGGCGGCGACGAAGAGCGCGCCGCCGGTCAGCGCGAGTAGCCCGCGCCACCCGGTGAGCCCCCACGAGGTCGACACGGCCATCGAGACCAACAGCGCGGGCGCGACGCCGAAGGAAGCCACGTCGGCCAACGAGTCGAGGTACGGCCCGACGTCCGTCCCGCCGCGCCGTCGCGCCACCACGCCGTCGAGCGCGTCCGCGATCGCGGCCAAGAGGAGGAGCCGCGCGGCGAGTTCGACGTCGACGGTGGCGGCGACTGCCGCGAGAAATCCGAGCGCGGCGTTGGAGACGGTCACCGCGTCGGCGAGGCCCACCCGACCGACGAACCGCGGTTTCATACCTCCGCCCTCTCGGAGGACGGGTTTACCTCTTTACATCCGGGGCGGGAATCGGCCTCCGATCGGCCACCGGTCAGCGTATCCGCCGCGTCCGGACCGCGCCACATTTAGCGCTCGCACCCCGAGTGTGAACTATGACACGGCAGCGAGCGTCGGACGGCCCTCGACTCTCCAGACGGCGCCTCCTCGGCGGGCTCGGCGCGGCGGCAGCGACGGGGCTGGCCGGCTGTTCGGCATCGGGCGCGGAGGACGACTACGACGTCGGGATGACCGCCGTCGCGTTCGACCCTCCCGAATTCACCATCTCCGTCGGGGAGACGGTCGTCTGGCGGAACACGAGTTCCCGCGGACACACCGTCACCGCCTACGGCTCGGGGATCCCCGAGGACGCCGAGTTCTTCGCCAGCGGCGGCTACGAGACGACTCAGGAGGCCCGCGACGCCTTCACCTCGGAGTTCGGCGGGGCCATCGACAGCGGCGAGACGTGGTCCCACACCTTCGAGGTGCCCGGCGAGTACGAGTACTTCTGCATCCCGCACGAGCAGGCGGGAATGGTCGGGACCATCGTCGTCGAGGAATAGCCCGGCTACCGCGATCGCGGGTTCGATAGCGGCGTCGCTCCCGAGGTGGCTATCGGCGAAAAAACGAATCGTCCGCGGACCGAATCAGGCGTCGTCGACCGCGACGTCTTCCTCGTCGACGTCGACGGCGGCCTCTTCCTCGGCGGCGACCTCTTCGGGCCGCGCTTCGAGGGTGAGCTTCTGTACCTCGACCCGGCGGAGCGGGTAGATCGTCTTCGCTTCGCCGTAGATGGCCGAGGAGAGCCGCCCCTCGATGACGCTGTCGACGAGTTCGTCGAAGGTCCGCTCGGCGGCGGCCTCCTCGACGAGGTCGATCATCACCCGACGGATCGCCTTCTCCTGGCTGCGGTCGGCCTTCTTGGTCGTGAAAGCGACGGGCTGGAGCTGGACGCGGTAGTCGTCCGTCGTCAGCACCGTGATCGCGACGTCGACCTTCGAGGCCCCGCGGCGGACGAGGCTGCGGACGTAGTCGCGCGCGAGTTCGTGCTTGATAAACTCGGTGTAGGCCGCGTCGCTCGTGACCTCGTTCACCTTGAAGGTGAGCTTCGTGTTGTTCTCGCCCTGATCGCCGGTGATGTCGCCGAGGGTCACCTCGACGGTCCGACCGTCGACCTTCTCGGGTTCGTCCGCGAAGGTCGAACCGATTTCGGTCCGGTCGAACTGCTCCGGCGCGATGAGGGTGTACCATCGCTTGCCGCTCTTCTGCTTCGAAACTGATCGTTCACTCATAGATGTGTGTCCGTGTCGTGTCGACGATGGCGTCTGCCACCGTCAGGTTGACCACGGTGTCGTCCACCGTGGACTGCAACCCGCCGACCGTCTCGCGGGAGATCCGCGTCGTGAGCGTGTCGCCCTCGACGGTCGTCTCCATCGAGTCGGTGTTGTCCGGACGAACCGCCGCCGCCACCGTCTCGGCGTCGGCGTGGGTCGTCCTGAGGCGGGCCGTCCGCGACTCGCACTCGCGAGCCGCGTCCGTCGCGTTCGGTTCCGTCTCTGTGCTGTCGTTCGTCATCGTCGTGCCTCCGAGTCGGTCTCCGCCGCTCCGTGCGCGTCTCGTCGAGTCATTTCGACGCCTCCCTGATCGCGGCGATCACGTCCGCTTCTTCCGTCGCGGGATCGAAGCGGGCGATCGCCCGCCTCGGACCGCCGGACCACGCCGCGCTCTCGGTCGGGAACTCCGACGCGAGCGCCGCAGCGGCGTCGTCCGCACCTGATTCGGGCGCGGACAGCGCGGCGCGGCCATCGTCGAGTGCGGCGACCAGCGGCTCCGGCGATCGGAAGTCGCGGACGAGTCGAGCGACCGTCCGCAGTCGGCCGAGCGTGGCGCCCTCGTCGCCGCCGTTGTCGCCCTCCATATCCTCGGCGCGGACGTCCGCGCGGACGACGTACACGCCGTCGTACCGGCCGGTGTGGGCCGTATCGACGGCGCGGTGAACCGCAGCCGCGTGGTCGCGCCACGCGTCGAGCGCGGCGGACCGTCCCCCGTGTCCGAGCGCGAGGGCGACCCCGACGCCCGGGCGTTCGACCGCGACGGCGTTCAGCACGTCGGCCAAACCGCCGAGCGTCGCCATCGGGCCGTCGGGCGTCGCGTACGGGCGAAGCAGCCGTTCGACCGCCGTCGCACCGCGCGGCGTCGACTCGTCGTCGCCGGCGACGGCGAGCGCGACGAGCGAGGCGATCGAGCGCCGCGTCTCCTCGTCCTGCGCGTTCGAGTCCGGTTCCAAAACCGACGAGAGTTCGGCCCTGGAAGCGTCCTCGGTGCCCGAAAACGCCGCGTGTACCAGCGTCGAGTGGGCGAGTCCGTCGACGACGTCGTCGACGGGGATCGCAACGCCCGCACGTCGCTCCATCGAACCCGCGTCGGTCGCGGTTTCGACGAGCGGGGCAGCGACCGAATCGGGGTGCGCCCCGGCGGCGACCGTTCCGGCCAACGCCAGGATCGGATCGATGACCCCGTCCGAGCCGCGTCCGGGGTCGCCGACGAGCGTCGTCGCCACCTCGTGTGCGCGGAGGCTCGCCGGTCGACCCTCCGCGTCGATCGTGACGTCCGCATCCGGCAGGTCCGAACCGACTGCGACCAGCAGTCCATCGTCGCTGTCCGTCGATACGTCGGTGCCGAGCGAGGCGACGCGAACCTGGAACGGAACGTCGACGCCGCGGAGCGCGCGCGCGAGGAGCCCGGCGGCCGCCAGCGCGTCGCCGTCCGCGTGGGCGACGATGCGGGCGAACGCGGCCGAGGAGAGCGCCGCTGCGACACTCTCTTCGGGGGCGTTCGCGTCAGCGGTTGCGTCGGGCTGGGATGACATCGGAGCGATGGGGAGACTTACTCTTCGAGGAGTTTGACGGCGACGTCGTACGTGTAGGTGAAGTCCTCGTCGAGTTCGTCACCGCGGTAGTAGTCGACGAGTCGACGGATCTTCGATTCGGTGTTCTGCAGGGCGCGCTTGTTCTGCATGTCCTGCTGGTTCTCGTTGACGTGGCGACGCAGGCCGACGGCGCGCTGCATCAGGTTCCGGAGGTCTTCGGGGAGCTCCGGCGAGGCGTCGTTCTCGTCGAGAATCGTGGTGACCTTCTTGCCGGTCGCGACCTTGACGTCGGGGACGGGAACGCCCTTGACGCCTTCGTCGCGGAGCTTCAGGCCGATCTGGCTGGGCTCGTAGCCCTGTTCTGCGAGTTCGACGACGCGCGCTTCGATGTCGTCGGGGTCGACGTCGCTCCACTCCGGGGGTTCGTCTGCCACCGGCTTGTCCGAACCGGACGAGCCACGGCGGCGGGTATGCATTCGTGCCATTGTTATCGGGTTGGAACGGCACAGACCGCAGAATACGCGATGTGACGCCGCCGACGGGTGTCGACGGCATCGCACTTCCGCAATCCCAAGCCGCGCGAGCGCGGCGAGTCAGATTTGCGGCCGTGCTGTTCCCACCGGAACACACAAGCGTCCGCAAGAAAAGGATTCCGACCCGTGCTCGCGGTTCCGCAAGTCGAAGCCCTTAAGAACGAAAACGGAATACGGACGAGTGCGAACGAGGGCTCGTAGATCAGCGGTAGATCATCCCCCTGGCACGGGGAAGGCCGCGGGTTCAAATCCCGCCGAGTCCACTTCTAATAACTCCCGTGGCGAGGGACGGGAGAATCGAAGTACACGTTCTAACACGTCCGATAACGACGGTTCTAGTTCTGAGTCCGCTCCCTCACGAAAGAGAGAGCGTTTGGAATCCAAACGCGGGTCGCCGCCGTCCGGCGGTGAGTCGAGGGAGTGGCGGCCGATCTGCCGCGGCTGCGGAAGTCCGATGGATCGGGCGAGTCGGCGGCCTCAAGCCCACTCGGGGGTCTCGACGGTGGTCGTCCCGACGCGCTCGAACCGGACCGTCTGCGTGATCACTCGCGGTCCGGAACGGTACGCGACCGTCTGTCTCGTCTCGATCTGGCGAACGTACCCCGATGGATGCACGAGTAGCGTCATCGAGGCGTTCGACGTGACGTGGGTGTCGTTCAGGTTCGCGCGGACGCGGTAGAACGAGGTACCGTTCCGCGTAACCGTCTCGACCGTCGTGTTTCGACGAGTGCTATATCGGTACAGAAGCTGACGGTGGAGCGCGCTGTTGAGGCGGACGGAGGAGTTGAGCAACTGCACGTCCCGCACTCGGGTGTCGTTGCCGGAACGAATGCGAACGACCGTGTCGTTCCCGTGCCGCCACGACGTGATGCGGTCCGGGGCCCGCTGGGAGCGCTCCGGGACGTCGCCGGTGACCGTTCGCGTCCGAACGGCGCTCGCTCGCACGGGGGAGCGCGGATCGACTCGCCACGTTCGGTTGGTGACCGTCCGGAACGTGTCGTTGGCGTCTCGAACGGTGGTCGTCGATCGGACGGTGAACGTCTGCGATCGGAGCGTCTCCGTGTGCGCGCGAATCAACGAGTTAGAGTCGGTTACCTCGCTCGACGTCAGTTCCGGCGACGACGGCGAGTCGATCGGTGCGGTGCACCCGGCGGTGAGCAGCAGGCACGCGACGCAGATCGGGACGAGGTACTCGCGAGGATTCACTGGGGGAGCACCTCCGGGAACCCGTAGAAGTAGTAATAGATCTCCGCGACGCCGGAACAGACGAGGAGCGCGCCGGCCACGCGGTAGATCGTCCGGGTGTGGGATCTGAGCGCCGCGGTGATCGACGACCCGCCGAGGGCGGTCGCGCTCGTGAAGGCGGTCAGGACAGCACTCATCCCGAGCGCGTACGTGAGCGCGACGCCGACGCCGAGCACCGGCCCGGCAGCGACGCCCCGGAGGACGACCGCGATGAAGAGCGGCGCGGTACAGCCGGCTGCCGCCCCGGCGTAGAGTGCGCCGAAGAGAAAGAACCCGCTGAAAGACCGCTCTCGCTCCGGCAACTGAACCACCGACAGGGAGGGCTCCCACCCGATCATCATCAGACTGCCGGCGAGCACGAACACGCCCCCGACGACGAGTTCCATAACGGCGATGTCGGCGAGCGCCTGCGCCCCCAGAAACGCCGTCGTGCCCGCCAGGCCGACGTATACGACCGTCATTCCGGCGCCGGCGAGCGCGCTCAGGAGTACTGCCCGCCCGATCGGGCGACGAACGCGCGAGACGACGGAAGCCGAGGCCGCCGTCCGGGACGCGGTTCCGCCGCCGGTGTTAGAAACGGTATCGCTGAGGAAATACGAGAGGTAGCCCGGGAGCAGCGGAAACGCACACGGGGCGAAGAACGTGGCGGCCCCGGCGGAGAACGCGAGTCCGAAGAGCGCGGGGGTAGCGAGTCCGGTCATTATCACGCCTCCGCCACCAGCGGATCGACGATCGACTCGAATTCCTGGAACGTGCGCGCCCTGACCGACGGCGACTCGCCGGTCGCGGGGGTTCCATCCGCGTCGAACACGAGGTTCGTCGGATAGCTGTTGGCGTTCCACCGCGACGTCGCGGCGAGAGCCGGATCCTTCACGACCGGCCAGGTTCCGTCGTACTCGTTCCAGAACTCCTCGATGAGCGATTCGTCCACTTCCGGCGTGATCGACACCATATGGAGGGTCTCGGCGTCGTATTCGGCCCGTAGCTTCCGGAACGCCGGCATCTCCTCCTGACAGGGCCGGCACCAGGTCGTGAAGAAGTTCAACAGGGTGACTTTCCCCTCGGGTTTGAGGACGACGTCGCCGTCCGGGAACCCGTTGCGGGTGACGACCGACGGGAGCGCCAATCTGGAGTCCGTGTCGGCGCCGTCGGTTTCCGTTTCGGTTTCGGTCTGCGACGCGTTCGTGCCGGTGTTCGACTGGCCGACACAGCCGGCGAGACCGATTCCGAGGCCGGTGCTGATCGCTGTGAGGACGGATCGGCGGTCACTGGAGGGCATACGTCGATTTGGGGGTTTCTTCTCGGGGGGTATTATTTCTCTGAAGGGTACAGGACGGGCTTTACTCATCGCAGGTGTGGTCTGGGTGTGTGCGTCACGCGTCGGTCGAGCCAACCTGGCTCCCGATCGACATCGTCGTCTGAAGCGCCGACGGCGGTGGCGGCCGCGTCGGCGGCGGTCGTCGTCCACGTCCGTGTCGGGAGGATCACGTTCGTCATACAAACTCACCTCCCCCGCTCCCGACGTCTGCGTCTGCTCCGTCGGGACCCGCGGGCGTTGGAACCGGCGCGTCGGCGACGCGCCGACGACGGAAGCGCCTGAACAGCGTCACCGGGAGCGCGGAGACGACGGCGTTTCGGACCCGCCAGGCGACAGGTGTCCCCATCGTGGCGAGTTGACCGAGGCGGTGGGACTCGGATCTGACCCGGTTGGCTCGGCTCGCCCGGACCGATTCGTACGCCGTGAGAGCGTCACCGACCGTCGCGTTCGACTCGAACGCGTGTGCGAGCGCGACGGCGTCTTCGATCGACTGGGCCGCCCCCTGCCCGGCGAACGGTAGCATTCCGTGTGCGGCGTCGCCGGCGAGCACCGTCGACCCACGATGCCACCGATCCAACGCGGGGAGGTCCCGCAACCCGGTCGTGATGATCTCGTCGCCCGCCAGCGATTCGACGATCGCCGGAATCGGGTCGGGATAGCCGCCGAAGTACGAGCGGATGTCGTCGACCGACGCCGTCTCCGACAACTCCGGCGGCGCCGTGGCGAACCAGTAGAACCGGTCCTCGGCGATCGGCGCACCGCCGGTGTACGTTCCGTCGCCCCACACCTCGAACCCGATCGGTTCGCCGCGTTGGTCCAACGACACCGACGGGAGCGCTCGGAAGACGGTCGTGTTCAGCGAGCGCGTCGAGACCGGCGAGATCGTCTCTCGCACCCGAGAATCGATACCGTCCGCCCCGACGAGAACGTCCGGGCGGATGCGTGTCCCGTCGGCGAAGCGAACGGTCGGCGACTCCGGATCGCTGACTGCGACGCACCGTTTTCCGGTGTGGATCGGGGCGTTCAGCCGCTCCCGGAGGATCGCCAAGAGCTTCGCCCGGCGAATCGCGACGAAGCCGTAGCCGAACTCCGTTCGCTCGACACCTCCGACGTCGAACGTCTGCAACACCCGATCCCGCGGGGAGCGGATTCGGATCCCCGAGAGCGGCATTCCCGAATCGCGAATCTCGGCGGCGACTCCGAGCGTCTCGAGGGCCACGAGCGCGTTCGTCTGGAGGAGAATCCCCGCGCCGACCGGTCGATACTCGGACGCGGCTTCGTACACCGCGACAGTGAATCCTCGCTGTTCGAGCGCGAGGGCGGTCGTGAGGCCGCAGATGCCACCACCGACGATGGCGACCTGCACCTCGCCGTCACGTCTACGCATATCTCAGCGTACGTCGAACTAACGCCAACAGTTGTTGCCGGTCATACACAGTACTTTAAATTACAGTCTCGTAGTCGTCTCCGATGCGGTATCTCACCGTCGAGGCCGCGCCGGACGGAACGGCCGCGCTGCACCCGCTCGGGACGGAACTCCGGGACGACCCCTCGTTCACACGCGAGGCGATCCATCACGTCGAACTCCTCGACGATCGGAGCGTCCTGATGCTCGCGGAAGGAAGCGGCGATCGGGCGCGGTACGCCGAGATTATGCGGGAATCGCCGTACGTCGAGGACTTCCTGGTTTCCGGGACGGATCGGTGGATGGCAGTCAGCCAGTTCGAGTTGTCCGGGCCAGCGAAACAGATTATGCTGCGCGCGGACGTGCCGGGCGTCGTCGTCGAGACTCCCATCCACATCAACGCCGACGGGTCGCTTCGGATCACGTATCTCGGCGACGAATCGGCGTTACAAGACCTCTACAGCGCGATTGCCGACGACGTACCCTTCCAACTGGACGTGCTGGAAACGGGAACGTACGCGCCGGATCAACACTCGTTGACGCGGATTCTCACACCCCGACAACGAGACGTCCTCGAAGCGGCCGTCGAGAGCGGCTACTATCGCGAGCCGCGTCGCGCGACGCACGAGGACATCGCCGAGACGGTCGGAATCGCGTCCACGACGGTGGGCGAACACCTGCGGAAGATCGAACAGCGAGTGTTCACCGCTCTCGTTCGGTGAGTGCCGGGAACGCTGGTCGATATTCGCGGGTAAACCGAACAACCGTGGTAATACTCAGCAGTACAGTATAACTCTGGTTCCGTATCTCAACAGATGGCTCTGGTACCGGCGTTATTGACCCCACTCGTGGGAAGTCGCAGTCGCGATGAATTGGTCCCCCTCCCGACGGTCGTACATCAAAGGAACTGCTCTCGCTGGCCTTCTCGGCACTACCGGGTGTCTCTCGACAACCGGGCAGACGCAACCTTCGACGGAGACGCCATCAACAGAGACGGCGTCACCGACGGAAACCGAGACTACCCCCGTCGAGTCGCTGGACGCGTGGCTCGCGGATGCCAACGGCCACGATGGAACCCCGAGGCGGTTCGGCACCGGCGCGCAACCGACGATCTCCGTCGGCGAACCCACCGACGACGGAATCGCCTTCGATCCGGCGGTGATCCGCGTTCGCCCGATGAGCAACGTCCGCTGGGATTGGACGGGTCACGGCGGGAGGCACAACGTCGTCGCCGTCGACGGCACGTTCGACAGCGGACGGGCGAACGCTCAATCCGGAACCGGATACCACTACATCTTCGAGGAGACGGGCGTGTACCCCTTCTTTTCGGCACCGCACCGCGACGACGGGATGAAGGGCGCGGTACTCGTCGAGGCGGTCCCCTCGACCGGGTACCCGGCGGTGGACGAGTGGCTGGCGAGCGCGCCGAACTTCACCGGCGACGTCGTCGATCGGACGGCGTCCGACACCGCGACGGTGACCGTCGGCGCGCCCGACAGCGAGAATCAGTTCGTGTTCTCGCCGCCGGTACTGGAGGTGTCCACCGAGACGACGGTCGAGTGGGAGTGGGTGGGCAGCGGCCCGCACAGCGTCTCGTTCGAGGGTCACGAGATCGGTAGCGACGGGGTCGTTTCCACGTCCGGCGTTCACTTCACGCACACGTTCGAGGAACCGGGAACCTATCGATACCACTGTACGCCGCACGAGAGCCTCGGGATGCGAGGAGCCGTCATCGTGGAGTGAAGCACACCGAGAGCGCAGAAGGAGTCCGTCGAGATCGAATATTTTCGGACAGCGTCGGTTCGAGAGAACGATCGATCGGACAGAGATAACAGAAACTTTGCACGGTGCTGTCGGAGTTCGAGAAGATGTTTCGGTCGAACAGCGACCCGCCGACGTTCGGAGGTGGGTCTACGGTCCCCGTCGCAACGTACCTCCTGACAATCGTGGTCCTCTCCGGACTGATCCTCGTCTCCCCGAGCGCGTCGCCGCCGCCGCTTCTGGGAACCGCCTGGGGCGTCTTCCTCGTCGCGCTCGCGCTCGGGGCGTCGAAGATCGAGGGCGTCTCCCCCCGATCGATCTTCCCGTCGGTCCGAACCCTCGTCCCCGTCGTCGTGACGCTGGGCGCGTTCTGGGCCGCCTACAACCTCGTCGTGGTCGGGTTCGCCGTCGGGGGGGTTCCCGGTTTCGAGATGTCGCCGTCGAGCGTCGCCGCCCATCCGCTCCGGTACCTCGCGGTCCTCCTGGGTTCGGTCCTGTTCACCGCGATTCCGGAGGAGTCCCTCTTCCGCGCGTATCTCCAGGAGAAGTTCGTCTCGCTCGCTGGCGGCGGCTCCCGCCGCGCGGTCGTCACTGGAATCGGCGTCGCGACGCTCCTGTTCGCCCTGTTTCACCTGCCGAGATGGTTCCTCGCGTCGGGCCACGGGATCGGGACGTCGCTGGCAGCCCGGTTGCTCGGACTGGTCCTCGTCGGCCTCACGTACGGAATCGCGTACGCGCTGACGGGGAACCTCTGGCTGGTCGCGCTGTTCCACGCGACGATGAACCACCCGCCGTTCCTCGTGACGGTGAGTTACCCGCCAGACCTGCACCTGTTCGTCGGAGTCGTCGAGAGCGCCGCCATCGTGGCGGTCGTCTACGCGGCCGTTCGCGTCGTCGATCCGGACGGCGCCGCGCTCGGCGGGTTCCAGCGAGCGGCCTCGTCCGCGCCCGGCGAGTAGCTCCCCGTACCGCTCACGCGCTCCGATCGATCGCGGAAGCGGCGATCGGTGGCGCTCCGATCGATCGGGGTGACCTGTCGATCGAGGCGGCCAGCCCGTCGAGAAAGAAAGATACATAGGCCGAATGTCAAAAGGTGGCGATATGGCCGCCATCGAAACACGGTCCCTCTCGAAGCGATTCGGTTCCCTCCACGCGGTTCGCGATCTCGACCTCACGGTCGAGTCCGGTGAGGTGTTCGGATTCCTCGGCCCGAACGGTGCCGGGAAGTCGACCACGATCAACATCCTGCTGGACTTCGTTCGCCGGAGCAGCGGCGACGTGAACGTCCTCGGGTACGATCCGGAGCGGAACCCGCAGGCCGTCCGGCAACGCATCGGCGTGCTGTCCGAGGGCACGGGGTTTTACCCCCGGGACACCGCCCGCGATCACGTCGCGTTCGCGATCGAGATGGAGCGGGCCGGCGACGACCCCGACGCCGTCCTCGAACGCGTCGGAATCGCCGACGCGGCTGATCGCGCCGTCGGAGGCTTCTCGAAGGGGATGCGAAAGCGACTCGGCCTCGCGATCGCACTCGTCGGCGATCCGGAGATACTGGTGCTCGACGAACCGCTTGGCGGACTCGATCCCGAAGGCGCCCAACGGCTCCGCGAGATCATCCGAGCGGAGCGCGACCGGGGTGCGGCGGTGTTCTTTTCGAGCCACATTATGGATCAGGTCGAGGCGATCTGCGACCGGGTCGGGATACTGCACGACGGGGAACTGGTCGCCGTCGACACCGTCGATCGACTCCGCACGAGCGTCGCGGAACCGGCGCGGTTCAACCTCGTCTTCGCGTCCGTGCCAGAGGACGTCCCCGCTGCCGTCCGGGCGGTCGACGGCGTCACCGACGTGACTGTCGCCGGTGAAACCGTCCGCGTCACCTGTCGGGATCCGGCGGTCAAGTCGGCAGTCGTCGCGCGCGTCGACTCGCTGGACGCGACGATCCGTGACATCGACACGCCGGGATCCTCGCTCGAACGGGTGTTCCGCTCCGTGACGGACGACGCCGACGGCCACGTGGACGGATGAGCCGCACGGTCACCTACGCCCGCGCCGACGCGCGACGGCTGCTTCGAAGCCGACGCGTGTGGGCGGCGGCCGCGTTGCTCGCGCTGATGTTCCTGCCGTCGATGCCGGCCGTCGCCGACCCGGAACGGCGACCGATCGGCGAACTCCTGCTCGTGATCCCGTTCGACCTGCTCACGTTCGCACTCGTCGTCGTGGCGGCGGTCGGCTACGGTGCCGTCGCCGGACAGCGCGGGACGGTCCAGTTCAGGCTGGGGCTCGGCGGCACGCGCCGCGAACTGGTCGCCGGAACAGCGCTCGCGAGAGCGACGGCGACCGCCCTCGTCCTCGTGGGGGCTCTCGCGGCCGCGCAGGTCGTGGTCGTACAGAACTACGGCGCGCCGTACGCGGTCGCGTACTGGACGATGGGCGCGTGGCTGGTGCTGTACGGCGTCGTCTGGACGGCCGTCGCCGTGGGGTACGCCGCGGCGTTCCGCTCGCCGTACCAGTCGCTCGCAGCGCTGGCGGGGACGTACGTCGTCTTCAGCTCCAATTACGGCGTGTGGGGCGCGGTGATCCGACCGCTGTTCGCACTCCTCGCGACGGGGTCGACGTCGGTGCCGGCGTACGAGGTCCTCGCGAACGCGCCGCTGTGGCTCCGCGTCGTCGAGCGCCTGAACCCGATCCGTGACCTCTGGCTGGCACTCCGCTGGTCGGTCGGCGTCGCCGGACCGGGGACGGCCGTCGGCAATCCGTTCGCCCACGCCCTGGGAGCGGTCGTCCTCGTCCTGTTCGGTGCGGTTCCACTGCTGGTCGGCAGCCGGCGGTTCGAGCGAGCGGACCTCGGGAGTGAAGCTCGCGGATTCCGACTCGCACTCGTGGCTCGGTTCCGGGAGGCGGCAGGACGGTTCGTGCCGTCAGCCGCGAGAGCGGGCCGCGAGCCGACCGAGACCGCGTCCAGCCGCTCGCATCGCCGACTCGTGGCCCGCGCCGACCTCCGGCACGCCCTCCAGAACCGGATCGTGCTCGCGGGCGTCGGGCTGGCGCTCCTGCTCGGTGGCCCGTCGGTCTGGCAGCAGACCGCGAGCAGCACCGTCTTCGAGGTGAGCGAACAGCTCGTTCGCGTCCCCGGCCGATTGGTGTTGCCGCTGGTGGCGCTCGGCGTTGCGGTGGGCCACCGCGCCGTGGTCGGTAAGCACCTGGCCGGGACCGCGCAGTTCGTCCTCAGCACGAACGGGACCCGCCAGGACCTGTTCGCCGGCACGGTCATCGCGCGGTTGACGGTCGTACTCGGGACGGCGCTCGCGTTGCTCGCCGTCGCCTGGGTTCTCGCGACCGTCCGGCTCGGGGCGCTCTACCCGGGGGCGATCGCCGCCGGGACGCTCTGGATCGTGGCCTACGCGACCCTGTGGACGAGCCTGACGGTGAGCGCCTCGGCGGTGGCGGCGACGCGGTACCGGTCCCTCGCCGCGATATTCGGCGCGTTTCTCCTGTTCAGTACCGGCGTCGGACTCTGGGGGTCGGTCGTCCGTCCGTTGGTGGCGTACCCGATCACGGGCCGGTTCGAGTCGGGACTGGTGCCGAATCGGGACTGGCCGGCGTGGTTTCACGCCGTCGATCACCTGAATCCGTTCGTCTCGCTCGAAACGCTCAAAGGCGGGTTGTACGCCGCGGCGGGGCACGGAACGCAGACCGCGCCGTCGCTGCCACTGGTCGGTTACAGTGCCGTCGTCGTCGTCCTGTTCGTTCTCGGGGCGCTGGCGGTCGGTCTGCGCCGGTTCGAGAGCCGCCCGTTGGGCTGATTCGCTGTGCTTTCGGACGCCGTCGCGCTGGACAAGGAATATAGTCCGTGGCTTCGTCGTGCCGCTGACGGGTGAACCGCGGGGGGCGAGCCATCGGGCGGTTCCGCGCGACGAACCCGCGCCGCCGGGATGATCCAACGATGGCAGGGACACTCACACAGAATATCGCCTTATCGCGCGCACGTGATGAACACGGGTACGTCGACGCCTCGGTCGTCTTCGAGATCCCCTCGAACGTCGGCCGGGTCTCCGTCCAGGTCCCGCCGTGGACCACGGTCGACAGCGTCCGGGGCTTCGATCGACGGTCGGGGTCACAGCAGTTCGTCTGGACGGGCGGCGCCAGCAGACCGACACTGGAACTGACCGTCCCGGCGGAGAAGCCGACGCTGGGCGCGGCCGGGACCACGATGGTCGACGTCGGGGAGTGGGCGATCATCGAGGCCCCGAACCTGCTCACGCAGTGGCGACACCGCGGCGAGGAACCGACGTTCGAGCGACGCCTCGTGGTCGACGACGAGGGGATCGCGAGCAGCGACGGCGGGCTGGTGTACCTCGGGCCGCACCGCGAGCACACCCGGCGCGCGGCCGGCCAGCGGATCCGGCTCGTCGAACCCCGCGCGGCGTCGCTTCGGGAGTCGCCGAGGGACATCCTCGACGCGTTGGCACACGCGGCCCGGGAACTCCGCGTCAGCGGCCGAGACGAGGAGGTCGTCGGCATCGCGGCACCGACGCGACCCGTGAACTGGGGGCCCGGCGGGCTCCACGCGGGCGGGAACGCCTTCTGGGCCCGGGACAGTTCGCGGCTCGACAAGCCGAACAGCACCTGGATCCACGAGTACGTCCACACGCGGCAGGAGTTCGGCACCGACGCCTCGATGAAGTGGATCGTCGAGGCGACGGCGGTCTACTACGCGACGCAACTCACGTACGAGCGGGGCGGGATCTCCGACGGCCAGTGTCACGCCGCGCTCAACACGTCCACGTGCGCGACCGACGCGCTCGGAACGCCGGTGTCGTGGAGTTCGGCGCACGTCCCCTACCGCAAGGGAAGCCGGGTCGTGAGCTGGCTCGACCGGCAGATCCGCGAGTACAGCACCGCGACGCTGGCCGACGTCCTGGCGTCGATGAACCGGCTCTCCGACGGCTCGATCACCGATCCACCGATGCTGTCGGGAGCCCTCGACGACGACGACGAAGCGGTCGGCTTCGAGGATTTCAAGCGGCTCGTCGCCGCCGCCGTGGGGAGCGAGCCCGGCGGCAGGACGTTCCGACCCATCGAGAGCGGGCTGGACTCGGCGGTCACCAGTTCGAGCGTGCCCGAGGCGACGTCCCCGCCCGGCGTCGGCGACGTGTCGGGCGAACCGGTCGCGGACCCGGCGGCGGCGACGGACGCGACCGAGTTGCTCGACGATGCGTTCGGCGAGCGCTACGGCGAGGAGGTCGTCGAGGGCGACGGTCGGATCGACGAGGGCACGGTCTTCGGCGACGACGGCGACGGCGGCTCGCTCATCGAGGAGTCCGACATTTTCGGCGGCGATCGGGACGGCGGCGACGACGGGACGACGACGGTGAGAATCGAAACCTCGGGGAGCGACGTCACCGTCGGCGGCGACGTCGACGACGCCGACGTCGAGCGGACCGAATCGGGGATCAGCGTCGACACCTTCGGCTCCGACATCGAGGTCGACGCCTCGGGAATGGACATCAGCGTCTCGACCGGCGGCGGCGCGAGCACCGAGATCAGCGTCTCGGGCGACGGCATCAGCGTCGAGAGCGGCGACGTCAGCGTCAGCACGACCGGCGGCATCGAGGTGGGTGGCGACGTCTCCACCGGCCTCGGCGACGGCGACGACGACGCCTGTTCGTTCTGCGGGGCGGACCTGTCGGACCACGACGGCGCGAAGTGCCGCTCGTGCGGCTGGCCGACCGGGTGGTGAGGCCGCATCGGTTCTCGGGCCGGGGAGCCGTCGCACCGAGAGGTCGCCGCGGTGACCGGGAACCCAACGGTTAAGACGACTTCCGATGACCGGGTCAAATATGTCAAGCGGGTATCCGTACGTCTATCCGCCCGACCGGTTGTTCCACGTGGGCGGACGGCGGATATCGACCACCGTCGTCGCCCTTGCGCTCCCGGTGGTGGTGGCCGCCCTCGACGTGATGCTGTTCGGATTCCCGGAGACGGGCGTCCCCTACAACTACCCGCTCTTCGGCGACGTCGTGCTCGTCTGGCTGGCCGTCCTGTTTCTCCGGCTCTCCCACCGCGTGCTCTGGAACATCGGGGACGAGTTCGCCACGCTGATCCGATTGAGCCGCGGGAATCCGGTTTCGCTCGTGCAGTCACTGACGCCGGAGGACATCCACAGCGACCTACAGAACGTGCTGTACCTCGCGTATCACCCGGTCGTTCTGGTCGTCGGTGCAGTCCTCGGCGGGACGTTCGTGAGCGCCATTATGCACTGGATGGGCGTCTTCGAGGCGTACCCGTACCTGGGGATGAACTTCGGGTTCGGCGCGGCCCACGGGGTGTTCTTCGGGCCGGTCGTCGGCGGGGCGTACGTCGTCGTCCGCGCGTACACCACGTACATCGCCGACATCAACCTCCTGGACCCGAACGGCGTCGGCGGCTACCGACAGATCGGCAACGGTATCGTGAAACTGGCGACGTACGCCATCGGCATCCTGACGTTGGATTTCGTCATCCTGTCCAGCGTGACGTTCACCGCGTTCGAGCGGTTCCAGGTCGTCGTCAGCGCGCTGTTTCTTCTCGTCCTCGCCGTCGTCGTCGTCGGGACGGTGACGGTCACCGTTTTGGTGCGACGGAAGTTGCTGCAGGTCAGAAGCGAGAAGGTCAGTCTGATGCGCGAGACGTTCGCCGACGTCGAGCGGGAGTACTGGCGAAAGTACAGAGCCGAGGAGAACAACCTCCCCGAGGCGCTGAACGTCCTCTCGATGTACGCGATGTTCTATCAGATGAGCGATATGGACATGTGGCCGATCAACCTGTACTCGCTCGTCCGACTGGGCACGAGCGTGAGTTTCTCGCTGGCCGTGTACTACCTCGACCTGATCAACTCGATCAAATCACTCGCGACGCTCGTCTAGCCCTCCAAACCGGCGACTCGACCGATCGTCATCAGGTGGGCGTAGACGAGGACGAGCGGGGTGACGAGAACGAACCCGAGGTCCAGGCGCGGCTCCGAGCGCAGCGTCTCAAACCGACGGCGGTACCAGTCGGGAACCGGGAGGCGATCGAGCGCCCGGTCGAGCGACCCCGGCGGTTCCTCCTCGAGGTGAAAGGCGCAGTTGTACGCGGTCCACTTCGCCGCCTCCAGCGAGTAGTCGATCGCCCGCGAGGAAACGAGACAGTACCCCGACTGGGCCGCGGCGAGCGCGACGGTGACCAGGAGGCTCCGGCACAGTTCGCGGTAGCGATACTCGGTCGGAGTCCCGACCGCTTCCCACTGGGGCCTGACGGGCGACCCGTATATCGTGATCCCCGTCTCGAACACGCCGAACAGGACCGTCCGCCACGGCGCGACGAAGGGAGCGATCGAACTCGTGTTGAAGACGGCGGGAAACTCGCCCGCAGTCACCGCGGCTTCGGTGGTCACGAACCCCGACCGGAACATCCCGGTCGCCCGCTCCAGAACGCGTTCGAGCGGCGACCGATCGTCGGTACCGGAGTCGAGATACGCCGCGGCCAGTCGGTCGCAGTCGGCAGCGACCCGATCGAGAGCCGCCGCCGACGCGTCGGATTCCAGGACGACGACGAGGTCGACGTCGCTGATCGTCGTCGTCTCCCCCGACACGACGCTCCCGAACAGGAGAATGCTCGCGACCTCGTCCGCCTCGAGCGTCGCGGCGAGGGCTTCGAGATACGCGCGCGACTGCTCGGACAGCGACGAATCGATCGCCTCGAGCGACAGTTCCACGCTCATTGGGGGGTCCGCGGGGCGGGTCTCAGGCCAGTCGCTCGGCCGCCAGGTCGGCCCCTTCGCGCAGCGCTTCGAGTTTCTTCCAGGCGATGGCGGGGTGGACGGCGTTCGCGCCCGCGACGACCGTCTCGAACCCGCAGTCCGCGCCGGCGACGACGCGCTCGGGATCCCCCACCGCGTCGGCGAAGCGCTCGATGCGCTCGGCGACGACCTCGGGGTGCTCGACGATGTTCGTCTTCACGTCGATCACGCCCGGAATCAGGTTCCAGCCGTCCGGCAGCGGATGTTCCTCGAACGTGCGGTACTCGTGTTGGTGCCGCGGGTTCGCCCCCTCGACGACCAGGCCGCCGACGTCGGCCTCGTAGAACGCGCCGATGACCTCGTCGAGCGCGACGTCGCGGTGATGAGGGCCCTCGTAGTTGCCCCAGCAGCCGTGCAGGCGGATCTGGTCGTCGGGGACCCCCGCGACTGCCTGGTTGAGCGCGTCGACGTGGGTCCGCACCCGCTCGCGGAACCGGTCGACGGAGTCGTCCTTGTACGTGAGCGTGAAGCCCGCCAGCAGGTCGGGGGCGTCGATCTGGAGGATCGCCCCCGTCTCGGCGATCAGTTCGTACTCGGTGGCGAGCGCGTCGGCGAGGTCGAAGAGGTACGCCTCGTCGCTGTCGTGGGAGTCGGTCTCGGTGAACCGAAGGACGGCGCCGGGCGAGGGCGCGGTGTGGAATCGTCGGTGGAACTCGACGCCCTCGGCGGCGACCGCCTCGTCGAACCTGGCGAGGTCCCGTCGGAGGTCGTCCTCGCCGACGTACTCGATCGGTCCGGTCGCCACCGGGCCGCCGATGTTCTCGGTGTCGCCGAGCAGTTCCCGGGCGTACTCCGGGAAGTCGTCGAGGTCCGAGGGCCACGCCCGCTCGACGGTCCCCTCGCCGAACCCCGAGAGGCGGTTGGTGACGTCGACCGAGTAGGCGATGCGACTCTGCTCGCCGTCGTTGGCGACGTCGATGCCGACCTCGGCCTGGCGGCGAATCACCTCCCGGATCGATTCGTCGACGGCGTCCTCGAACGCCCCGTCGTCGCGGTCCGCAGCGTCTGTCAGCAGCGACCTGAGCCGGTCCGAGCGGGGGAGGCTTCCGACGTGCGTGGTGCGTATCGTGGGCGGTGACATCGGTTCGATTGTCTCGCGACGGCCACAAAGGGATGTCGGGGTCGGACTCGGATTCGGACGCGCGCGAGCGATGTATTCACCACCGGAGCCACACGAGCATCGCGAACCCGATCGCGAGCGTCGCGGGAACGAGCATCCCGAGGAGCGCGAACAGTCCGACGTCGCCGAACGTGACCCACCCCGCGAGTTCGACCAGCGCCCAGAGGCTCACCGCCAGGACGGCGAGGCCGACGAGCGCAGCGGTCAGGCGGTCGTCCATCTCTCCGGGAACCTCCATCGGCTATCCAGACGGTCGCAGTCGGCGTAACGTTTGCCCCGAGCGGCGACCCGACGACGGAGAGCTGCCGCCGATCTCGTGAGATGGAGTACCGTTTATGTCGGGGGACGGAGTACTGGGGGCGTATGTCGAACGGAGAGTTCGAAGGATACGGCGGACGACACGTCCCCGAACCCCTCGAGGACCCGCTCGAACAGCTGGCAACCGCCTACGACGAGATCAAAGACACCGACGAGTTCCGGCGCGAACTCGACGGCTTGCTCGAGGACTACGCCGGGCGACCGACCTCGCTCTACCACGCCGAGGGGCTGAGCGAGCGCTACGGAGCGGACATCTACCTCAAGCGGGAGGACCTCCTCCACGGCGGCGCGCACAAGATCAACAACGCGCTCGGGCAGGCGCTGCTCGCGAAGCAGGCGGGCAAGTCCCGACTCATCGCCGAGACCGGCGCGGGCCAACACGGCACCGCGACGGCGATGGTCGGCGCGCTCTTGGACCTCGACACGGAGATCTATATGGGGAAGAAGGACGTCGAGCGCCAGAAGATGAACGTCTTCAGGATGCGGCTGATGGGCGCGGAAGTCAACGAGGTCACCCGCGGCGGGTCGGGGCTCTCGGACGCCGTCGACGCCGCCTTAGAGGACTTCGCGAAGAACATCGACGACACGCACTACCTCGTCGGCTCCGTCGTCGGCCCCGACCCCTTCCCGCGGATGGTCCGGGACTTCCAGGCCGTGATCGGTGAGGAGGCCCGCGAGCAGTTCCTCGATCGCACCGGCGACCTCCCCGACGCGGCGGTCGCCTGCGTCGGCGGCGGCAGCAACGCGATGGGGCTGTTCCACGCCTTCCGCGACGATGACGACGTCGCGTTCTACGGGGCGGAGGGCGGCGGCGAGGGGGCCGGTTCGAAGCGCCACGCCGCCCCGCTGGCCGACGGCGAGGACGGGACCATCCACGGGATGCGCACCCGCGTCATCGACGACGACGTGGAGGTCCACTCGGTCTCCGCCGGCCTCGACTACCCCGGCGTCGGCCCGGAGCACGCGATGTTCCGCGCGGTCGGCCGCTGTGATTACCGCGCCGTCGACGACGACGCGGCGAAAGCCGCCTTCCGCGAACTCGCCGAGGAGGAGGGCATCATCCCCGCGCTCGAGTCCAGCCACGCGATCGCGCTCGCGAAGGACCTCGCCGAGGAGCACGACACGATCCTCGTGAACCTGAGCGGCCGGGGCGACAAGGATATGGAGCAGGCCGCGGAGCTGTTCGACTTGAACTGAGTGCGTCGCCGCACGAACCGGGGCGTTCGAGCCACGCGGGACAGGTCGTCTCGCGTCTCTCCCAGGCCGGTTCGCCGCTCCGCAAACCCTAATTCGGTCCGCGCGGTAGCGGTCTGCAGAGACTATGTGTCGGGAACTGAAGCGGGAGCCGACCTGGGTGGCGGCGATCAGGCTGGCGATGCTCGAAGGCCGAGTGGACACCGAATCCGTGATCGAGGAGGCGAACCTCGTTCCGGGAAGAGAGCGAACCGTCCGCGACGTTCTCGACACGATGGACGAACGCGGCGTGTTGAACGCCGTCGGGGAAGACACGTATCTGCCGGGGAAGGTCCTCCTGAACTCGGACCGGTTCGACCTCGACTTCGACAACGCGTCCGACGGCGGCGCGCATCGCTGGAAGTCGTCGGTCTGACCGACGCTGCGGGGCCTGCGGTCGATCCACTCACATAGCGTAAACTATGTAAATACCACGCAGATACGTACTGTATGGGCACGCTGACGAACACGAAGATTTCGGAAAAGAACCTGACGACGGTCCCCAAACCGGTTCGGAACTTCCTCGACGTCGGTGCCGGCGACCGCGTCGAGTGGCAGGTCGAGGACGGGAAGATAATCGTCGAGAAGTTCGAGGACGACGAGTAGCGGGCGCGGACGCTGCTCCGTCGCGGCCTCGCGGTCCCTCTCTCTTTTCACCCTTCCAGGTCGCTCGGCTCGTCGACGTCTCGACGGACGCCGGGATCGGACACCGCGACGCAGGCGCTTTCGCCGCTTTCCAGGAGGATCTCGCGCCCGCCGATGTCGCCCGAGACGTCGACGAGGTCGTCGAAGAAGCGACGATCGAACAGCACCGGGTTGCCGCGGACGCCGTCGTGGGCGGCGGCGAGCGCGTCGCCGACGCCCGCTTCGTAGGCGTCGACGAGGGTCTCGACCGTCTCCGGGTCGACGAACGGCATGTCGCCGAGCGCGATCACCGACGCGTCGACCCCGCGGTCCGGGTCGCCCTCGCGCTCCGCGTCGAGGAGCGCCCCGATCCCGGCGCGGAGTGACGACGCCTGCCCCGTCTCGTACTCGTCGTTGACGACGACGGTAACGTCGAGTCCGTCCAGCGCGTCGGCGACGCGGTCGGCCTCGTGGCCGACGACCGCGACGACCGGATCGAGCGAGGCGTCGAGGAGCGTCCGGGCCGCGCGCCGGACGAGCGGGTCGCCCCCCTGGGTCGCCAGCAGTTTGTTCCGGTCGCCGAAGCGGGTGCTCGCCCCAGCGGCGAGGAGCACGCCCGCGACTCGGGAACTGTCCCGCGTTCGGTCGCGCTCGCTTCTCTTTCCCTCGAACGGCGGGGAGACGACCGGGACGTCGCCGGCGCCGCCCGTCATCGCTCGACGACCGGGTAGGGGACGACGTCCACCGACTGGTCGCGCGCGACGCCCTCGCCCGTGAGGACGAACCCGTCGGCGCGGGTGGCTCTCGTGCTCGACGAGAGGACGCTGGGATCGAACGACTCCTCGTAGACCGACAGCGACGAGTCGGCGTGGCCGAGTGGCATCGCGACGGCGACGTCGTCGCCACCGTCATCACCGTCGGTGTCACCGGCTTCGAGCGTGACCGGAATCGCGTAGGCGAACCCGGGCGTCGCGATGCCGACGTCCCGCGCCATCCGGGCGGGCACCGTCGGCAGCGACGTCTCGCCCGTGAAGAACGGCCGCGCGACGAGCGTTGTCACCGCGTGTGCGCCCACCGGCTTCCCGGGGATGGCGAGCGCGACGGCGTCGTGGTCGGGCAGTTCGGCGACGGCGATCGGTTTCCCCGGGCGGAGCCGCACCCGGTGGAACAGCACCTCGCCGAGCGACTGGAGGGCGCGCACCACGTAGTCCTTGTCGCCGACGCTCGTCCCACCCGTCGTCACGACGACGTCGTGCTCGTGGGCCAGGTCCGCGATCCGCGACTCGACGCGGTCGTAGTCGTCCGGCACCGTCCCCTCGTAGGCGGCCTCGTGGCCCCACGAGCGCACCAGCCCCGCGAGCATCGGGGAGTCGAGGTCGGTGTGTCGGCCCTCGTGGATCTCCGTTCCGGTCGCGAGCAGACCGACGGAGAGGCGGGCGCGAACCGCGACGGACTCGATCCCGAGGTCGCCCAAGAGGATGGCGTCCTTCGGGGCGAGCCGTTCGCCCGCCTCGAACAGCCGTTCTCCCTCGGCGACGTTGCTCCCGCGCTCGTAGACGTACGTCCCGGGTTCCAGCTCGGTCCCCGTCAACCGCCCCTCCTCGACGGTCGCCTCCTCGCGTTTGAGCACCGCGTTCGCCGCGGTCGGGACCGGCGCGCCCGTGGCGATGCGGATCGCCTCCCCGGGTTCCAGCGCCGGCGGGTCGTCCTCCGGGAACACGTCCGCGTCGACGACGGAGAGTGGGTACTCGTCGGTCGCGTCGAACGCGAACCCGTCCATCGTCGCGTGGCTCCGCGCGGGGACGTCGACCGGGGACTCGATCGGTTCGGCGAGTGTTCGGCCGGCGATACGGTCGAGCGCGACCGTTTCGGTATCGGCGGTCGGCAGCCACCGCTCGCGCAGGCGTCGGACGCGTTCGGCTCCCTCCTCCCATCCGATCAGGTCGTCGTGGCTGTGGTCAGTGTCGCTCATTGTGGTCGATTTCGCTCAGTATCGGCCCTCGTGCGGGGCTCGGCCCGAGTATCGGCTTCGTTCCGTACCAACACAAACTTTTATTGGGTATCTGCATAGTATCATAGATCGTGATAATAGTGTGCACATAGTGAGGGTACTTAAAAGATGGCGACGCGCAGCCCCTGACCGACCGGCGACTTCGACGATGGACACATATGGAATTTGATGGAGAGTTCGAGTTAGACGGCGTACCGCCCGAGAAAGCGTGGATCGTGCTGTCGGACCCGATGGCGGTCCGAGATTCGCTGAAGGGGTGTCGCTACATCACCCCGATGGACGACGACTTCAACTTCGACGAGTACGAGGCCGAGGAGGACGTCGAGATGCTGCCGGACGCGGACCCGGAGGTCGTCGCCGAACGGGCCTTCGTCGAGGGGCAGAAGTACGCGGCGCTGATGCAGGTCGGCGTCGGGAGCGTGAAACCCCGCTTCGAGACCACGGTCACCATCGACGAGCGCGACGGCGAGAACTTCAGGATGATCGCGACCGGCGGCGGCGACGCCTCCGGGAGCAGTTTCAGTATGGAGTCGGGGATGGAGATCCACGGGCTCGAAGACGGCGAGGGCTCCCGGATCGAGTGGTGGACCGAGGCCGACATCTCGGGTCGGATCGCCCAACTCGGCTCGCGGGTCATCAATCCGGTCGCCAACAAGATCGTGAACAACTTCTTCAGTAGCATCGAGCAGCAGATGACGGACGTCGACGAGGACACCAACTCCGGCGTCACCGACAGACTCAGGAACATGTTATGAAAGCGGCACCGTTCGAACACCACGAGCCGACGTCGCTCAGCCAGGCGGTGAGCCTCATCGAGAGCCTCGACGAGCCGACGATCCTCGCCGGCGGGCAGAGTCTGGTTCCGATGCTCCGGTTCCGACTCGCCCGGCCCGACACCGTCGTCGACATCAACGGCATCGACGAACTCGACTACCTCCACGAGGCGGACGGCTACCTCAAGATGGGCGCGCTCGCGCGTCACGCCGACGTCGAGGACTCGGAGCTGATAACCGAGAGGTACGGGAGCTTCGCGGACGCGGCCCCGCTGGTCGCGGACCCGCAGATCCGAAACCGCGGGACGATCGTCGGATCGATCGCGCAGGCCGACCCGAAGGGCGACTGGGGATCGATCCTCATCGCGCACGACGGCGAAGTCGTCGCCGCGGGCCCCGACGGGGAGCGGACCGTCCCGATCGACGAACTGTTCCTCCTCCCGTACGACACGTCTCTCGGCGAGAACGAACTCATCACCGAGGCGCGCGTCCCGACCCCGGTCGAGCGGGAGGGCAGCGCCTACCACAAACTGAAGCGCAAGACCGGCGACTACGCGATGGCCGGCGTCGCGGCCCGGCTGATCCTCGACGAGGACGGGCGAATCGAGACGGCCGGCATCGGGATGACCGCGGTGGACATCACGAACGCCCGCGCCGCCGACGCGGAGGACCATCTCGAAGGCGAGCGGCCCAGCGCCGACCTGTTCGAGGCCGCGGGCGAACTGGCGGCCGAACAGTCGAACCCCGAGTCCGACGAACACGGCGACGCGTCGTACAAGGAGCGGATGGTCGAAGTGCTAACCCAGCGGGCGCTCGGTGATGCCGCCGAGCGTGCGGGGGTCACCAAACGGAGGGTAACACCGTGACTGACGAACGCGAAATCACGCTGACGATCAACGGAACCGAACGCACGCTCGAAGTCGAACCGCGACGGCTGCTCGTCCACGCGATCCGGGAGGACCTGGACATGACGGGCACGCACATCGGCTGCGACACCGGCAACTGCGGGGCCTGCACGGTCCTTCGGGACGGCGAACCGATCAAGTCCTGTCTGATGTTCGCCACGCAGGCCGACGGCAGCGAGATCATGACCGTCGAGGGGATGGAGGACCTCCCCGAGTCCGACGGCGAGCTCCACCCGCTCCAGGAGGGATTCCACGAGGAACACGGCCTGCAGTGCGGCTACTGCACGCCCGGAATGTTGATGGCGGGGAAGGCGCTCCTCGACGAGAATCCCGACCCCGACGAGGCGGAGATCCGGGAGGCGATCAGCGGCAACCTCTGTCGGTGCACCGGCTATCAGAACATCGTGAAATCGATCGAGTACGCCGCCGACGAACTCGCCGCACAGCCGGCGACAGACGGCGGGACCGCGGCGGTCGAGCCCGGGTCGTCGGCGGACGTCGCCGCGAACGCCCCGGGAACGACCGGTGACGCGGACGGTCCGACGGCGGCCGACGACGCGGACGGTTCCGACCAGTTCGACGGGTACGATACCGAGGGCGGGTTCTCCTGCGGCGTCGAGAACTGCTGCGGCGGCCCATCGACCGACGCCGAACATCACGGAGACAACGCATGAGCAGCGAAACCGACGACATTCCGGTCGCGGACACGGAGTATCAACACGACGACGACGGCGGCCCCGACCCCGAGAAGCACCACGGCCACGGCCGCGGTGGGATGGGTGAGGAGGTCAAGCGCAAGGAGGACAAGCGCTTCATCACCGGCCGCGGCAACTACGTCGACGACATCAAGAAGCCGGGGATGCTCCACTGCGAGATCGTCCGGAGCCCGCACGCGCACGCTCGCGTCAACGAGATCGACAAGTCGCGCGCGCTGAATCTCGACGGCGTCGTCGCCGTGCTGACCGCCGAGGACCTGGCGGCGCACGAACTGGCGACGATGCCGACGCTGATGGACGACACCCAGGACGTCCTCGTCAACGACAAGGTCAAGTTCCAGTCACAGGAGGTCGCCGCGGTGATCGCGACCGACCGGTACGTCGCGAAGGACGGCGCGGAGAAGGTCGAGGTCGACTACGAGGTGCTCGATCCCGTCGTCACCGCCGAAGAGGCGCTGGAGGCGGACGCGCCGCTGATCCGCGACGAGCTCGAAGACCAGGAGGACAACCACATCTTCGACTGGGACGTCGGCGACAAGGAAGCGACCGACGAGGTGTTCGAGGAGGCCGACGTCACCGTCGAAGAGCAGATGGAGTACCAGCGGCTGCACCCCGCGCCGATCGAGACCTGCGGGTGCGTCGCCGACTGGGACCCCGGCAAGGACAAGATCACGGTCCATCTCACCTCACAGGCGCCGCACGCGCACCGGACCCTGTTCTCGCAGGTGTCGGGCATCCCCGAGCACAAGGTGCGCATCGTCAGCCCCGACATCGGCGGCGGCTTCGGCAACAAGGTGCCGATCTACCCGGGGTACGTCGTCGCGGCCGCCGCATCGGTCGTGCTCGAACAGCCCGTGAAGTGGATGGAGGAGCGCTCCGAGAACATCCAGACCACCGGGTTCGCCCGCGACTACGACATGACCGGCGAACTCGCCGCCACCGAGGACGGGATCATCAAGGGCGTCCGGACGGACGTGCTGGCGAACCACGGCGCGTACAACGCCGTCGCCCAGCCGTCGAAGTTCCCGGCGGGCTTCTTCAACATCTTCACCGGTTCCTACGACATCGAGGCGGCGTACGGGTCGCTGACGGCGGCGTTCACCAACACCGCCCCCGGCGGCGTCGCCTATCGCTGTTCGTTCCGCGTGACGGAGGCCGTCTACCTCATCGAGCGGATGGTGAAGGTGCTCGCCCAGGAACTGGATATGGACCCCGCGGAGATCCGACGGAGGAACTTCATCCCCGCGGACGCGTTCCCCTACGAGAGCGCGACCGGGTGGAACTACGACTCCGGGGACTACGAGAAGGCCCTGGACAAGGCCCTGGAGATGGCCGACTACGACCACTACCGCGAGGAGCAGAAGCGCCGGATCGAGGAGGACGCCGACAAGCTCATCGGCATCGGCATCTCCTCGTTCACCGAGGTCGTCGGCGCGGGGCCGGGCAAGTCCTGCGACATCGCGGGCATCGAGATGTTCGACTCGGCGGACATCCGGGTGAACCCGACCGGAAACGCCGTCCTCAGGGTCGGCGTCCAGACGCAGGGACAAGGTCACGAGACCACGTTCGCACAGATCGTCGCCGAGGAGTTGGGGATGGACGTCGACAACATCTCCGTCGAGCACGGCGACACCGACACCGACCCGTACGGACTGGGCACCTACGGCTCCCGTTCGACGCCAGTTGCGGGGGCGGCCACCGCGGTCGCCGCCCGGAAGGTCCGCGAGAAGGCCAAATCCATCGCCGCGAACGAGTTGGAGGCCGCCGAGGAGGACATCGAGTGGGACCGCGAATCCGGCGAATTCCACGTCGCGGGCGCGCCCGACCGCTCGATCACGATCACCGAGATCGCCGCCGGCGCGTACATGAACCATCCCAGTTCGGAAGAGCCCGGGCTGGAGGCGGTGAACTACTACGACCCGCCTGAGATGACGTACCCGTTCGGCTCCTACATCGTCGTCGTCGAGGTCGACAGGGAGACCGGCGAGGTCGACTTCGAGAAGTTCGTCGCGGTCGACGACTGCGGCAACCGCATCAACCCGATGGTCATCGAGGGGCAGATCCACGGCGGCCTGGCCCAGGGCATCGGGACCGCGATGATGGAGCACGTCACTTACGACGAGAACGGCAACTGCACGGGCGGGGACTTCATGAACTACCTGCTGCCGACGGCCAACGAGATCCCCAACTTCGAGACGGGCTACACGGTGACGCCGTCGCCGCACCACCCGATCGGCGCGAAGGGCGTCGGCGAGTCGCCGACCGTGGGGTCGCCGCCGGCAATCGTCAACGCGGTGGTCGACGCGATGGCCCACGCCGGCACGACGCACGTCGAGATGCCGATGACGCCCGACGTGGTCTGGGAGGCGCTCGACGAGGCCGGCCTGTCGCTCGATCCGAGCCAGAACGTGCACTTCGAGTTCGAGGGCGGACAGAGTGAAGAACCAGCAGACGACTGAGACGAGCCGTTGGACCCCCTCCGGTGATCGCACCTCGACGGCGGCGATCGCCGGTGAGGGAGCGGACCGTGCCGAGGCGCGCCGGCCAGATCGACCCCGCGCGGGTCGGCGTTCGGCGACAGCCCTATCGGCGCTGCCGACGTGGACACATCGACAATGACGGGGAACGATTCACGCGCTTCGATCGACGATCCGCCGCATCGAGCGACCGTCAGCGACGGCGACGTCGCCGAGTTGGAGGCAGCGCTCACGGATCGAGGCGAACCCTACGCCCGAGTGACGATCGTCCGCCGGGAGCCGCCGGTGTCGGCGAACGTCGGCGACCGCGCCGTCGTGACGCGGGACGGCGAACTTCACGGCTGGATCGGCGGCGCGGCGTGCGCGCAGACGACCGCGATCAGCGAGGCGAAAGCCGCGATGGACGACGGGAAGCCCCGATTCGTCGGCATCGCGCCCGATCCCGACGAGATCGACCGGCCGGGGCTGGAGGCGTTCCCGATGCACTGTCACAGCGAGGGCGTCCTGGAACTGTTCGTCGAACCGGTGAACCCGACGCCGGAACTGCTCGTCGTCGGCGACTCGCCGGTCGCGCGGTCGCTCTCGCGACTCGCGGGCGAACTGGCCGTCGACGTCGTCCTCGTCGATCCGGACGCCGGCGACGACCACGACGCGGACCGAGTCGTCACGACAACCGATCCCGATGCCGTCGTCGAGGCCGTCGGCCGGTCGCCGCTCGTCGTGGTCGCCTCGATGGGCAAGTACGACGCCCGCGGGGTCGCCGCCGGCGTCGCGGCCGACGCCGCGTACGTCGGCCTCGTCGCCAGTGACGCGCGGAGCGGCGAGGTGATCGAACGGGCGGCGGAACTGCTCGAGACGGATCCCGAGCGGGTCCGAGCGGTCGTGACGAACCCCGCCGGCGTCGACATCGAGGCGTACACGCCGACCGAAATCGCCGTGAGCATCCTCGCGGAAGTCGTCGACGCGCGAGCGAACGCCGGGAGCGCACGGCGACCGGCGGCCGAAGCGCAGCAATCAGCAGAGGGGACTGAGTCGGAGTCGAGCGGGGCCGAATCGGCCGCCGGAGAACCAGCGGAAAGCGACGCGACCGAAGACGGAACTGGGGCGGCCGACCTCGCCACCGACCCCGTCTGCGGGATGACGGCCGATCCGGAGACGGCGCCGGCCGTCGACCACGACGGGGAGACGTACTACTTCTGCTGTGCGGGCTGTGCGGACTCGTTCCGCGAGGAGCCGGAATCGTACCTGGAGCGCGGGGAGGCAGCGTGACCCGCACCGCGTTCGCGTCGCTGTCGACGTCGGATCTCGAAGACCGCTTCCGAGCCGAGGCCTACGTCGCGGACGACCGGACGGTCACGACCGTTCACCTCGCGCTGACGCTCGGCAGACCGCTGCTCGTCGAGGGGCCGCCGGGGAGCGGCAAGACCGAACTCGGGAAAGTCCTCGCGAGCGCGTTCGACACGGAGCTCATCCGACTGCAGTGCTACGAGGGGCTGACCGCCGAGAACGCGCTCTACGAGTGGAACTACACGAAGCAGTTGCTCGCGGTGCAGGCCGACGAGGGGACGGTCGCGGGCGATTCGGCGGCCGCCGGAACGGTCGACTCAGCAAGCAGCGGTTCCGCGTCGGAGGAGGTGGCGAAGCGTCGCTCGGTCTTCGACGAGGAGTACCTGCTCGAACGGCCCCTGCTCCGTGCGCTCACCGCCGGCGACGCCCCTCCCGTGCTGCTCGTCGACGAGATCGACCGCGCGGACGAGGAGTTCGAGGCGTTCCTGCTCGAACTGCTCTCGGACTTTCAGGTCTCGATTCCGGAGTTCGGGACCGTCTCGGCCGACCAGCCACCGATCGTCGTGCTCACGTCGAACCGCACGCGGGGGCTGTCGGACGCGCTGAAGCGTCGGTGTCTGTACCTCCACGTCGAACCCCCCGACTTCGAGGACGAGTACGAGATCGTTCGGCGGAAGGTCCCGGAACTCGACGCGGCCGTCGCCGCGGAGGTGTGTGCGGTCGTCAGCCGTCTCAGGGAGGAGGCGTTCCTCAAACGCCCCGGCGTCGCCGAGACGCTCGATTGGGCCCGGGCCGTGGCGCAACTGCGACGCGACGAGGAGGACCGACCGCTCTCGACGGGCGAAATCGAGCGAACGCTCGGCTGTCTGCTCAAGGAGGCCGAGGACTTCGACCGGATCGACACCGCGTTGCTCGAACAGCTACAGGCGGCCGCAGCGGCCGCCGAGGACCGCATCGAAGCCTGATCGACGATGAACGCGAACGCAGGGGACCCGGCGGAGCCGGCCGCGGCCGAGGAGTCGGACGCGAGCGAGGGGACGGCCGCGACGGCGTCCGACGGGGGCGTCCCGGCCGACGCGACGTCCGAGGGCGTCCCGGACTTCCGGGCGGCGCGGCGACACGTCCTGATCGAACTGGTCAGACTCGCCGCGAAGCTCCGGAGGGAGAACGTCTCCGTGCCCCCCAGCGACACGCTGGCGGCCGCGCGGGCGCTCTCGGTCGTCGGCCTCGGCGACCGCGACCGCGTCGAGGACGCGCTCCGGGCGACCTTCCTCTCCGATCCGGCCGACGCCGACGCCTTCGAGTCCGCGTTCCCGACCTTCTGGCACCGGCTTCGGTCCGGGTTGAGCGCCGTCGCGACCGACCACGACGGGCCGACGGCCGGCGACGACGAGGCCAACGAGGTCGGTGAGTCGGCGGACGCCACCGACCCCGAGACCGACGGCGCGGAACCCGGCGTGTTGGAGGACGCGGAACCGCCGGACGTCGACGACACCGACGGCGGCGGCGGGGCAGTCGAGGTCCGGATCCCGACGGAGCGCCGGCACGCGACGGGCGACAGGCCGGAGTCGACCGGCGAGAGCGACGCGCGCCGATACAGCGCCGTCGGCGGGCGCGAGCGCGTCGACGTCGACGCGGCGCGGTTGACGCCGGCCGAGACGGTCGCCATCGACCGCTTCGTCGACGCGCTATCGACGGTTCCGGGCCGTCGCCGCCAGCCGTCTTCGACCGGCGACCGGGTGGAGGCCAGACGGGCGCTGCGCGCGAGTCTGGCGACCGGCGGCGCGCCGATGGAACTGCCCGCCTCCCGACCCAGGCCGAGCGAGCTGCGGTGCTGTCTCCTGGTCGACGTGAGCGGCTCCGTCCTCGATACCGTCGACCGGAGCGTGCTCCTGGCGTTCGCCGACCGGTTGCACGACAGCGCCCGCGACGCCGGCGTGTTCCTCTTCGACACGGACCTCGTCGACGTCACCGAGCAGTTCGAACGCGGCGACGGCGACCCGGCGGCGGCGCTGAAAGAGGCAGAGGTCGAGTGGGGCGGCGGGACGAAGATCGGCGAGGCGTTCGCGACGCTCCGCCGCGAGCACCCCTACGCCGTCGACCGCCGGACCGTCGTCGTGGTCGTCAGCGACGGCCTCGACGTCGGGGACCCGGACGTGCTGGCCGACGGCGTCACCTGGCTCGCGGATCGCGGGGGCGCGCTCGTCTGGCTCAATCCGCTGGCCGTCTCGCCGGCGTTCGAACCGCGATCCCGCGGGATGTCGACGAGCGTACCGTACGTCGACGCCCTGTTCGGGTTCGCCGATCCGGGGGACCTCGCGGAGGCGGCGCGACAGATCGAACAGCGTGGGCTCGGCGGAACGGTCGGGTACGAGTACGATTCCCGTCGCGCCGAGAAGTCCGGGGCCGACACCGGAGGTGACCCGTCGTGAGCGACTTCCTCGCGACGGCTCGCGATCGTCTCCGACCCCACGTCACGGACGCGACGAGAGTCGATCGGATCACCGTCGGCGACGCGGCGGTCCTCGTCGAACTGATCGACGGGGAGTCGTCGACGGCCGGCCTGGCGCATCGGCCGTCGGGCGAATCGCTCTCGACGGCCGAGTCGATGCCGACGGCCGATCGGAGCGTCGAGTCGTTGTTGTCGGCGGCGACGGCGCAGGAAGCCGGTGAATCGACCGCCGATCGCGGGCGACGGGCGCTCGCGATCGCGACGATGAACGCGCTGTCGGCACCGCTCGTCGACTGGCGGCCGGGCGACCCGATGGCGTTGCTGTCGGACGACGTCGAACGAATCGCGACCGTCGGGCTGTTCACCCCCGCGTTTCGGAAGTTCGACGGCGTCGAGGTCCGCGTGATCGAACGCGAGCGGATCGAGGAGGTCCCGGACCCCGACGGCGTCCGCGTCCGGGCGTTCACCCCCGACGAGGCCGCCGCCGCGATGAACGACGCGGACGTCGTCTTCGTGACCGGGTCGGCGTTCATCTACGGCGGCGTCGAGGCGTACCTCGACGCGGCACCGGCCTCGGCGACGGTCGTGGTGATCGGCGCGACGGCATCGTTCCTCCCCGACCCGCTGTTCGAGGCGGGCGTCGACGTCGTCGCTGGCGCCACGGTGACCGACGCCGACGGAGTCAGTGCGGCACTACGGCAGGGGGCCTGCGGCACCGACCTGCACGACGCGGGGCTGCGAAAGGTGTATACCGCCCGAGCGACGCCGTCGGGGATTCGAATCGACGCGACCGACGCAGCCGAGGATCTTACTACATAACCGATATGACACAGAGCAACTGGAGCGTTCCCGAGACGGAAGTCGTACAGCAGATCCGTGACCGACTCGACGGTGATCGAACCGACGTCCTGGCGACGATCGTCGACGTGGAAGGGAACGCCTACCGTCGACCGGGGGCGAAGATGCTCCTCGACGAGGGCGGGTCGGGCGTCGGCAGCATCACCGCCGGCTGCCTCGAAGACGAACTGCTCGCGGTCGGGGATCGCGTGCGGGAGACCGGGGAGACCGAACTGGTCACGTACGACCTGATGAACGACGACGACGAGGACGTGTGGGGGCTCGGCGTCGGCTGCAACGGCGTCATCGAGGTCCTGCTCGAACCCCTGACTGAGACCTACCGCCCCGCGGTCGAGGCGTTCTTCGGCGGGCGCGACGTGGCCGTCGTCACCGTCCTCGACGGCGGCGAACGGTTCGAGCGGGGCGACCGCGTCTACTACTACCCGGACGAGGGTACCCTTGAGTCCCCCGACGGATCGGAAGCGACCGGCTGGCCGGTCGACGCGCTGTCGGGTCCGGCGGCCGAACTCGCCGCCCGGGGGAAGGCGGGGACCGTTTCCCTCCCGGACGGCGCGGACGAGCTGACGGTGTTCGTCGACGGACTCGCCGCGCCGGACGAGTTGGTCGTCTTCGGCACGGGCCACGACGTGCGGCCGGTCACGGAGTTGGCGTCGAAGAACGACTTCCGCGTGACCGTCGTGGGGTTCCGCGGCGCGGTCGACCTCGACGAGCGGTTCCCCGACGCCGACCGGACCGTGACCACGTCGCCGGCCACCGTCGGTGACGACCTCGACCTCGACGAGCGGACGTACGCGGTCGTGATGACGCACAACTTCGTCGACGATCAGTTGACCGTCGAATCCCTGCTGGACGCCGGCGTTCCCTACGTCGGGGTGATGGGACCCCGCGAGCGGTTCGATCGGATGCTCGATGCCTTCGAGGACGACGGCCGGCGCTTCGGAGAAGAGACGCTGTCGTCGGTGTACACGCCGGTCGGTCTCGACCTCGGGGGCGGGTCGCCGTTCCAGATCGCCCACAGCATCGTCGCCGAGGTGCTCGCGGTCTCGAACGAGCGGACGCCGCGGCACCTCAAGCGCCGCGAGGGTCCGATTCACGAGCGGGTCGACGTCGAATCCGACGCCGACGCGCCGGCGCAGTAGCGGACCGATCTCCCCCGCGAGAGGGCGGTCGCGCTCGCCGGAGTTTACATATAGCCGAGGTCGCGCAGGCGCTCCATCAGGTCCTCTTTGTCCTGGGCGCGGCCCGCGCGCTCGGTCGTGTTCGCCATGTCCTGTAGCCAGGCGGGTTCCTCGGTGGTCTTGTCGGTCGAGACCTCGCTGCCGAGCGAGCGGAAGCCCGCGAAGTACTTCGGCGACACCGGGATGTCCGCCATCGTGAGTCCGTTCGGCAGGTCGTCGGCGCTCGTCGGGACGTAGCCGTCCTCGGGGTAACCCTCGACGGTGTCCGGGACCACGAAGTTCCAGAACGCCTCCCAGACGGAGGCCTCGTCGAACTGGAGGATGGGCTGAATGCGGTCGTGCGGCGGATAGATGTCGGGGTCGTGCCGCGGCGAGAAGAACGTCTCGTCGGCGCGGGCCTCCTGTTCGTCCCAGCGGACGCCCGAGATGACGCCGTCGACGTCGTACTCTTCGAGGGCGTCGTTGAGCGCGACCGTCTTCAGGAGGTGGTTGCCGACGTAGGTGTCGAGCAGGAACGGGAAGGTGTCCTCCTCGTACTCCAGCAGGTCTCGGATGTGGTGCTGGTTGTGCTCGGAGAGTTCCGAGACGGAGATGTCGTCGCCGGGTTCGAGGTCGTGTTCCTCGACGTACGCACCGACGTCCTCGTTGCGGGCGTAGATGACCTCGAGGTCCCACTTCTCGGCCCAGTGGTCGACGAAGTCGTGGATCTCGTCGAAGTGCTGGTAGTGGTCGATGAAGACCGCGGGCGGGGTCTCGAGGTCGTACTTCTCGGCGACCTCCTTGATGAAGTACAGCGTGAGCGTCGAGTCCTTGCCGCCGGTCCACATCACTGCCGGATTACGGTACTGTTCGAGGCCGCGCTTCGTGACCTCGATGGCCTTCTCGATCTTGTCCTGGATCGTCGGGTAGTCCGCGGGCGTCTCGCCCTCGCCGTCGGTGTAGTCGACGTCGAGGTAGTCGGGGAACTCGTCTGACATCGTGTAATTATATGTAATTACAGGCTGATAAATGCCTTTTGGGATCGATAGCCCCGGTCAGTCCGGCGCGACCCGCTCCGAAAGACTATGCGGGAACGGAACGGAGTGAACGCCAATGACGGAACAGCCGACCGTCTACGTGACCCGGGCGATTCCCGCAGCCGGCCTCGATCAGCTCCGAGACCGATACGACGTCGTCGTCCGGGACGAGACGCTCCCGCCGTCGAAAGACCACATCGTCTCGCGGCTCGAAGAACTGGACGCGGAGGGACTCGTCTGCCTGCTCTCCGAGGACGTCGACGCGACGGTACTGGACGCCTCACCCGACCTCTCGGTGGTCAGCACCTTCTCCGTCGGCTACGACCATATCGACCTGACTGCGGCGGCCGAGCGCGGTATCGCCGTCGGACACACGCCGGGGGTACTCACGGAAACGACTGCAGATCTCGCGTGGGCGCTGTTGCTGACCTGCGCGCGCCGGACTGTGGAGGGCCACGCCCACGTGGCCGCCGACGAGTGGGAGACGTGGGGGCCGACGCTTCTCACGGGTCCGGACGTCCACGACGCGACGCTCGGCATCGTCGGCCTCGGCAAGATCGGGACCGCGACGGCCAAACGGGCCGCGGGATTCGAGATGGACGTGCTCTACAGCGGCCCCTCTCGGAAGCCGGCCCGTGAGGACGAACTCGCATCGTTCGGCGTCGAAGCGACCTACGTGGAGCGGCAGCAACTGCTCGCCGAGAGCGACTTCGTCTCGCTACACGTGCCGTTGACGGAGGCGACCGAGGGACTCATCGGCGAGGCGGAACTCGGACGGATGGCCGAAGACGCGATCCTACTCAACACGAGTCGCGGCGAGGTCGTCGACACCGACGCGCTCGACGAGGCGCTCGACCGGGGCGAGATCGCCCGCGCCGGACTCGACGTCACCGACCCCGAGCCCCTGCCGGCGGACCATCCTCTGTTCCGACACGCGCCGGAGCGACTGGTCGTCACCCCGCACATCGGGAGCGCCAGCACCGGAACCCGAAACCGGATGGCCGAGATGGTGGCCGCCTGTACCGAAGCCGGGATCGAGGGCGAGCCGCTGCCGCACTCGGCGCTTCGCGACGCCGGAGTGGAGTGAGTGCGGGGTCGCCGGTCCGAGCGTCCCGGACCGGCTCACTCGGGCACGAGCAAGAGACGGAGATCGTTGACGTTCGTACCCGTCTGTCCGGTGAACACGAGCGCGTCGCGCTCGTCGAGGTAGTCGTAGACATCGTTTTCTTTTAATTTCGCGCGCGCCTCCCGGAGGTCGTCGACGGTCGCGGCGTCGACCAACGCGCCGGCGGCGTCGGTGGGGCCGTCGATCCCGTCAGTGTCGACGGCGCAGAGGACGGTTCCCTCGGGGAGTTCGGTCGCCGCGCTCAGGGTAAACTCCTGGTTCGGACCCCCGGTACCGTCGCCGCGGATCGTGACCGTCGTCTCGCCGCCGGAAAGAACCGCAGCGGGCGGTGAGACGGGATTTCCCGTGGCGCGGCTCTCCTCGGCGACCGCGACGTGCGTGAGTGCAGCCTCCCGGGCCTCCCCGCGAACCGAGGAGGAGAGGACGAGCGGTTCGAATCCGGCGTCGGCGCAGACTTCCCGCGCGGCCGCGATCGCGGTGAAGTTGTCGGCGACGACGTGCGTGGAGACGGTGTCGAAGGCCGGATCGGCCTCGCCTGGTGTGTCGTCGAGGTCGCCCGCCGCGCCGCGTTCGAGGCGGCGAACGACCGTCTCGGGGGCGTCGATCTCGTACTCCGCGAGGACGTCGAGGGCGTCGGCGTACGTCGTCGGATCCGGTGAGAGCGGCCCGCTCGCGACGACCGAGACGTCGCCGCCGCTGACGTCGCTGAATATCAATCCGACTGTCGTCGCGGGCGCGAGTTCGCGAGCGAGCAGTCCCCCCTTGATCGACGAGACGTGCTTTCGAACGGCGTTGATCTGATCGATCGGGGCGCCCGACCGGAGCAGCCCCTCGGTCAGGTCGCGGAGATCCGCGAGCGGGATTCCCTCCGCCGGGGCGGCCAGCAGTGCACTCCCGCCGCCGGTGATCGCGACCAGTGCGAGCGTCCGCTCGTCGGCTTCTCGTGCGGCCGCTACGACGCGTTCCGCTCCCGCGACGTTGGCCTCGCTCGGGACCGGATGCGTCCCGGTGACCGAGTCTACCGGACCCGCCGGGACCGGATCGTCCGTCACGACGACGCCGCCGGAGAGCCGGTCGCCGAGTAGCTCAGAGAGGACGCCCGCGACCTGGCCCGCGGCGTTGCCGCCGCCGAGAACGACCACCGAATCGTAGTCGTTCAGGTCGTATCGCGACTCGTGGACGCACAGCGTTTCGCCGTCCAGCGAGAGCGCTCTCCGCAGTACCTCGGTCGGGTGCGCGGCGCGAATCCCCGCCTCGACCGCATCCAGCGCCAGTTCGTGGAGAGCATCGTCCGTTCGCCCCCTCGTTCGGTCGATCATGACCGAACGCTCGGCGCGGGAGAGGTAAAAGACACCGCTAGCGACGAATCGCGCTAAGGTAGGTGTTCGCGGCGGGTCGACGTACTATGTCGGCGTCGGTTGAGCGTCGTTGTCGGCGTCGGTTGGGTGTCGGCGTCCGACGCTCCTCGGCGGCGGTCGTACCGGAGCACGCAGCGGGGGAGCAACCGATCGATAACCACATTTATCATTGCCTGAGTGCTACAGATTACCAATGAAGACCGACGGCTTCGCTCTCGCGGCAACGACAAACGATCTGACACGAGAGCAAGACGCCCGGGAGGCGGCGGACCTCGTCGAGTTTCGGATGGACAAAGCCGACAACCCCATCGAGCAGCTGGAGTCCTACGACGGCGAGCTGCCGATCGTCGCGACGAACCGCAATCAGTGGTTCGGCGGAAAGGCGAGAGACACCGGGCGCCTGGACACGCTTTTCGCCGCGTCCCGCTTCGAGAGCGTCGCGTACGTCGACATCGAACTCGAAACGGCGCGGGCGAAAGAGTGGATCCTCGAGGAGTTTCGCGGCAACGACGTTCGGCTGATCATCTCGCACCACGATTTCGACGCGACGCCGGATAGAGAGGTTCTCGCGGCTATAATCGACCAGTGCGCGCACTACGGAGACATCGCGAAGGTGGCCACGTACCCGACTGACCTCTCCGACACGCTCGTGTTGCTCGGCGCGCTGCACGAAGCGACGCAGAAGGGCATCGACGCCGCCGGAATCGCAATGGGAGAGATCGGAAGCCACACCCGAGCGATCGGCCACATCTACGGCTCGAAGCTCGGATACGCGCCGCTTTTGGACGACCACGACGAGTACGCGCCCGGACAGATTCCGCTGGGGAAACTCAGAGCCCTCATCGAGGCCACGCGGGTCGACGGGACGAGCCTGGAGCGGATCGACGCCATCGAAGACGACGTCACCGTCCCCTCAGAACTGACGCTGCCGAACTGACCGGCGATCGAAAGCACGGATCGCGAGACGAGTCAGGCCCCCGAACCGCCCGTGAGCGGTTCGACGACGCGGAGGTTCTTCTCGGCGGCGACGTCCCGTATTTTTCCGAGGACTGCCTCGGTGGCCCCGCGCTCGGCGGCGATGTCGATACGCGCGCTCGACACGTTCGACGGCCCGTCCGGTGCGGCGACCGATAGGTCGGTCACGGTCGCGTTCGCCGACTCCTGAATCCGCGAGAGGGTGTCCGACAGGTCGGTGTCGATGACGTGGCCCGAGAGGATGACGGTGAGGCCTTCGCTGTAGCGCTCTGTCCCGGCCTGGATGACGTTGATCCCGGCGTCGCGGAGGCCGTCGATGATTCTCTCGAAGCGGTCGGGCGTCGCTTCCACGTCGACTTCGACGGGGATGTGCCCGCGGGGTGTGACGTTACCGCGCTCGTGAAAGATCGACAGCAGATTGCCGCCGTTGTCCGCGATCGGGCGGAGCGAACGGAGGAGTTCGCCCGGTTCGTCGACTAACTCCAGTCGGAGCGTGTACGCACGGACGTCCGTCTCTACCTCACTCATCGGTCGATCGCCCCCGGTTCGTCCCGTGCATATCCGGTACAACCCCCGGAAGCGAAGTGAATGTTTCCCCGAGAGCGGGAGCACGGGGGACCGTCCTCATAATAAAAGATTATGTCGTTCTCCGCCGACTACCGGACGTACATATGCCAGACAGCACGCTACAAGACGCGCTCGATTCCGCGGAGAGCCCCGTGGAACTGCTCCGCGATCTCGGGCTCGCGCGATTCACCGATCTGCCGGACGAGTTCACCAACTGGATCGAGGAGCAGCGGGCGTGGCAGGAGGGCGTCGCGTTCGCGGACCAGTCGTATCACATGACCGACTTGCGGATCGACGGCGCCGCGGCGATCGACCTCTACTCGAAGTACGCCGTCAACGACTTCCAGCAGTTCGACGTCGGGCAGGCCAAACAGCTCGTCGTCGCCAACCCCGACGGCTACCTCGTCGGCGACGCCATCCTCTTCCGGGAGGCCGAGGACTCCTTCTTGAGCGTCGGTGCCGCGGCGGCTCACAACTGGCTGCTGTATCAGGCCGAAACGGGCGATTACGACGTCGAAACGGCGTATCAGCCGCGTCCGGTCGGCACGGGGGACGACCCCAACAACTTCCGCTATCAGGTACAGGGCCCCGACGCGGTCGCGACGATGGAGGAAGCCATCGACGGGTCGATCCCGGAGTTGGGCTTCTTCCGCTTCGAGGAGGTGTCCATCGGCGGCAGCGACGCCTACCTCCTGCGACACGGGATGGCCGGCGAAGCGGGCTTCGAGTTCTGGGGCGAGTGGGACGACGCCGACGCGGTCCGGGAGGCGATCCTCGACGCCGGCGAGGCGTACGACGTCCGTCGGCTCGGCTCGAAGAGCTACCAGAGCGCGAACACCGTCCTGGGGTGGCTTCCGCTTCCGGTCCCCGCGATCTACACCGGCGAGGAGATGCGGGACTTCAGAGAGTGGCTCTCGCTTCGGCGCGGCCTCATCTCGATCGGCGGGAGCTACGACTCCGAGGACATCGAGGACTACTACGTCACGCCGATCGAGGTCGGCTACGATCACATCATCGACTTCGACCACGACTTCGTCGGACGGGAAGCGCTCGAAGCCGAGATCGACGACCCCGAGCGGAAGAAGGTCACGCTCGTCTGGAACGACGAGGACGTCGTCGACGTCTACGCCTCGCTGTTCCGCGAGGGCGAGACGAAGAAGTTTATGGATATGCCCGTCCCGCGTTCGTCGGCGTGTCACTACGACGAGGTCACGAAAGACGGCGAGGTCGTCGGCGTCTCCAAGTGGATGAGCTACCTCTACAACCACCGCGAGATGCTGTCGCTCGCCCTGGTCGACACCGAGTACGCCGACCCAGGCACGGAGGTCACGCTCACGTGGGGCGAGGCCGACGGCAGCGGAAACAAGAGCGTCGAGCGCCACGAGGCGGCCGAAATCCGCGCGACCGTCGCGGCCGCGCCGTACAAGCAGGATCGTCGCTGAAGCGCCTTCGAGAACGGGCCGTTCGGCCGATTCTCGTCCCGTCGGTTCTCAGTCGCTGATGAACTTGTTGTCCCGCCAGTTCACGCCGCCCGAGCCGTTGTCGTTCTTCGAGGGGTTCTCGACGACCTCGATGCTCGCCGGGCGCTCCTCGCCCTCGACGATCCGGTGGGCCGTGAGTTCCCCGTCGACCTCGGTGATCGCGGTGAGCGTCCCCTTCTCTGCGAGGAGTGCGATCTCCCGCAGGACCAGGAACATCGGGTACTGCAGCGCGGTGTTCTGGAGGACGGTCTCGCGGTCGCCCTTGAAGCAGGCGAACTCGACGAGTTCGGAAGGGATCTCCTCCTCCTCCTCTTCCCAGCGGGGTGCGCCCGCTCGGGGGGGTTCCTCTTCGTACACCCGGTTCTCCGTGATGCTCGCTTTCAACTGCGCCGTCGGGGTGTATTTGCTCAGGTTGTCCTCGGCCGCGACGGCCTTCAGAATGAGCGTGTTGTTCCGGCGAGTCACCTCGACGTCCGTGACCTCGGGCGGCAGGTCCGGGTCACCGTTCAGGTACTCTTCGACCTCTTCGAGGGGCAGTTCCAGTGTCGAGTGAAGTCGGTATACGCGGCCTGACATAGTTAGTTTTTGAGTGGTACCCGTACGAGACGGACGCGGCGCGACGTCGGTACCTGTGTAGTGGTAGGCACCGGGGCCTTATAGGGTCTACTCTTTGATTCGCGACTGCGGCCAGAGTAGGAATCGTAGCGCCGCACCAGCGGCCGTACCGGAATCGCCTATCAGATCTTCGTTTCCGCCGTTCGATCGGGTCTGTGCGCGGTTACGTCCGCAGTGTTTCGTCCAGTTCGCCCCGCTCGTCGAGTTCCGCCAGGATGTCGCTACCGCCGACGAACTCGCCGTCGACGAACGTCTGTGGGATCGTTTCCCAGCCGCTGTGGGATTCGAGCGCGCTCCGGTACTGATCGAGCGCGGGCAGGACGTCGATCGTCTCGAACTCGTCGACGTACTGGGAGATGAGGTTCACCGCGCGCTGGGAGTACCCGCACTGCGGCATCAACCGGTTTCCCTTCATAAACAGCACGACGTCGTTCGATTCGATCGCGTCGTCGACGCGCGCTCGTACCTCGTCTTCGCTCAGGTCCGTCCCGGGCTGAAACGTCATAGCGGCCCATAGGCGGTCGTCGGTGAAATGGGTTGCGTCGGCGCGGGCCGGGCCACGACGCGCCCTACTGCCGCTCGCACTCGGGACCGATCAGTCGCTGCCGACCCGGACGACGTCGATGAGCGAGTACACCGGCACGCCTTCGATCTCGTCGACGCCCTGTTTGTCGACGACGACGACGCAGGCGACGGGGTCACCCCCCTCCTCGCGGATCGAGTCGATCGTCTCCCGCATCGTCGTTCCCGACGTGATGGTGTCGTCGACGACGTAGCACTCCCGGTCCCTGATCTGGGCGAAGTTCCGCGAGAACGACCCGCCCAGGTCCTCGATGTCGCCCTCCTCCCACTGGTGCTTCGCGGGGGCGTAGGAACCGAGGTCGGTATCGAGTTCCATCGAGACGGTCGTCGCGAGCGGCGCGCCGGCCTTCTCGATGCCGATCGTCAGATCGACCTCCTCGCCCTCCTTCATCAGAAGGTCGGCCATCGCTCGACCGACGTAGGTCAGCCGGCTCGAATCGCGGCCGATGGCGCTCCAGTCCACGTGAATGTCGTGTGGACCGCTGCTCTCGTCGCCGGTGCGTCCGACCGGTGCGGGGTCGCTCTCGTAGCTGTTCGATCCGCTGCGTTCGACGAGCCAACTCGCCGTCTCCCGAGAGACGTTCAGTTCGTCCGCGATCTCGCCTTTCGACAGGCCGCGTTCGGCGAGTTCGGATGCGCTCGAAATGAGGTCATCGACGTTCTTCATACGCGCTGAATTGGACGGCGGTTTTTATAGTGGTGTCGTCGTCGTCGAACGCCGTCTCGAAGCTGTCCAGATCGTGGACGCCGGTGATCAGCGCGTCGTAGAACCACTCGGGGAGGTCTAAGAGCGTCTCCGCGGCCGCCTCGAAGTGCCGGACGTTCGAGTTGACGCTGCCGACGAGCGCCTTGTTGTGCAACACGAACTCCTTGTGGAGCGCGCCGCCGTCGATCTCGAACTCCCAGGGTTCGGGGACGCCGAGGAGCGCCCCGACGCCGTTCGGCGCGAGCGCCTCGATCGTCTGGAAGGCGTGTTTCGCATAGCCCGTCGCCTCGAAGACGAAGTCCATCGGCTCGTGTGCGGTCGCGAGTTCGGAGACCGGCGTTTCGCGAGAGTCGACGTACGTCGCGCCCAGGTCCTCGATGATGTCGATCGTCGGATCCGGGCGGTCGCGACGGCCGAGGCAGTAGAGGCGATCGTAGTCGGCGCGCTCGCGAAGCATCGCGAGCGTCAGCAGCCCGAGGCTCCCGTTTCCGAGGACGATCGCGGATTCCGGCTCCCACGCGAACGACGAGCGGGAGGCGGTCGCGAGTTCGAGCGCCTTCTCGGCGACCGAGAGCGGTTCGACCAGAAAGCCCCGCTCCGCGATCGAGGCGGGAATTGACACCAGGTGCTCTTCGGGACTCGTGAAGTACTCGGCCATGAATCCGTGTTTACCCACGATGCCGCGCTCGTGGTACTCGCCCTCAGGTGCCATATCGGGCTCGCCGCGCCGGAAGAACTCGTTGGGGCCGTTCGGCGGTCGTCGAACGGTTGGGACGACGACGTCGCCCGCGGCGAACCGCGTGTCGCCGGGGTTCTCGACGACGCCGACGGCCTCGTGACCGAGGACGAGGTGGTCGTCGCCCGCCGGCGGGCCGCCGTGGCTCCCGGCGATGACCTCGTGGTCGGTCCCGTCGACGCCCACGCGGAGCGTCCGCACGAGAGCTTCGCCGGGAGCGGGGTCGGGCCGCTCGACGTCCACGACGACCGGCCGGTTGGACCCGCGTTCGACTGCGATGGCTTGCATACGCTCCCGTAGCCGTCGCGTCGATAAAAGATTTATTTTATTTCGAGTTAATATTGTTTCGCCGTCATTCGCCCAGTTCGTCGACGAGTTCGTCGCCGACGCCGACGTACGTCGCGGGCGAGAGCGAGCGGAGTTCCGCTCTGACGGACTCGTCGACGTCGAGGTCCTCGAAGAGGTCGCGGAAGTCTTCGAGCGTGACCTCGCGGCCGCGCGTGAGCGACTTGACCCGCTCGTAGGCCTCGGTGTCGCCCTCGCGTCGGAGGATCGTCTGGACCGCCTCGCCGATCAGTTCCGGGCGCGCTTCGAGCTCCTCGCGCATCACGACCTCGTTGGGGACCACTTTTCCCAGCCCGGCCTCGGTCTTCCCGTAACCGATCAGACAGTGGGCGAACGCCGCGCCGACGTTACGCTTCACCGTCGAGTCCGAGAGGTCCCGCTGGAGTCGCGAGGTGGTGACGTAGTCGGCGAGGAACGTCAGGTCCGAGTTGGCCTTCAAGAGGTTTCCCTCGGAGTTCTCGAAGTCGATCGGGTTCACCTTGTGGGGCATCGTCGAGGAACCCGTCTCGCCCGCCTCGGCCTCCTGGCCGAGGTATCGGTCAGAGACGTACAGCCAGACATCGCGATCGAGATCGATGAGGACGTTGTTGACGCCGCGGAGCGCGTCGAACAGCGCCGCGAGGTCGTCGCAGGGGTTCACCTGCGTCGCGAGCGCGGTGTGTTCGAGCCCCAGATCGGCGACGAACGAGCGGGCGAACGCGCGCCAGTCCACGTCGGGGTAGGCCGCGACGTGGGCGGCGTACGTCCCGGACGCACCGGCGAGCTTCCCCGAGAGGGCGTCGGCGGCGTCGACGACGCGGCCCATCGTCGTGCCGAGGCGCGCCGCGTAGACGGCCATCTCCTTGCCGAACGTCGTCGGCGTCGCTGGCTGGCCGTGCGTCCGCGCGAGCATCGGCGTATTTCGGTACTCGTGGGCGAGGTCGACGAGTTCGTCCCGGACGGCAGCGAGCGCGGGCAGCAGGACCGCCTCGACGGCCGGCTTCGCGAGCAGACGGTGCGCGAGGTTGTTCACGTCCTCGGAGGTGAGCCCGAAGTGGATCCACGGGTGGACGCGCTCGTCGGTCTCGGTCCGCAGGTAGTACTCGACGGCCTTCACGTCGTGGTTGGTCGCGCTGAATCCCTCGGCACCCTCGGTCTCCAGGCGCTTGATGAGTCGGGCGTCGTCGCCGTCGAACCCGTCGACGACCGCGCGGAGGTCGTCGCGTTCGGTCGCCGAGAGCGACAGCGGGACCGCGTCGAGATCGGCCAGCGCGAGCAGGTACTCCACCTCGACGCGGAGCCGCGCCCGCATCAGCGCCGCCTCGCTCGCGTACGGGACGAGCGGTTCGGTGCGACCGGCGTACCGACCGTCGAGCGGCGAGACCGCCGCGAGCGGATCGGAACGGGAGAGATCGTCCATACGCGGACTCTCCGGTGTGCGCTAAAAAAGCGTGTCGATGGTCGAAGCGGACGTATCCCATTCCCGTGCATATTTTGCGGGCCTGCAACAGTCGATCTCGCCAGATATATCCGCAATAGTGCATACCACCGTCGGCGAGACCGCAACTGACTTACTGTCTGCGCGAGGGCCCACGAGTATGACCAAGGTTGCCGGCCTGGCGAGCAATCGCGGACGCAATCTCCGACACATCGACGACAGACGCCCCGGCGGTACGGAGCTCGCGGTCGTCCTCTCGAACCACGAGGGAGCGCCGGTTCTCGACGCGGCGACGGAGCGCGGCATCCCGACGGAGGTCGTCGAGCGGGAGGACGACGAATCACGAGAGTCCCACGAGCGGCGGATCCTCGACGCCCTGTCGAGTTACGACTTCGACCTCGTCTGTCTGGACGGCTATATGCGCGTCCTCACGGAGACGTTTCTCGACGCGGCACCGACGACGCTCAACGTCCATCCCTCGCTGCTTCCTGCCTTCCCCGGGACGGACGCCCACGAGCAGGTGCTCGACGCCGGCGTCAGCGTGACCGGGTGCACCGTCCACGTCGTCACCGAAGAGGTCGACGCGGGACCGATCGTCACCCAGGAATCGGTCCCGGTCTACGCCGACGACGACGCCGACTCGCTGAAGGCCCGCGTCCTCCACGACGCCGAATTCACGGCGTATCCGCGCGCCGTCCGGTGGTACGCCGAGGGCCGACTGCAGGTCGACGAACGGGCGACCGATGGCAGCGCGGAGCTGACGGTCTCCGTCGACGGCGACGACGGCGGCGACTTCCCAGAGCGGCGCGTCATCTCCGACGATCGGTCCGCGGAACTCCGCTACGGTGAAAACCCACACCAGGAGGCCGCTGTCTACGCCGACGCCGCCGCGGCGGAGGCGAGCGTCGTCGACGCGCCGCAGCTGAACGAGGGCGCGAAGGGGCTGTCGTACAACAACTACAACGACGCCGACGCCGCGCTGAACCTCATCAAGGAGTTCGACGAGCCGGCCGCGGCGGTGATCAAACACACGAACCCGGCCGGCTGTGCGACGGCCGACACGCTCGCCGACGCCTACGCCGACGCGCTCGCGACCGACCCGATGAGCGCCTTCGGCGGTATCGTCGCGCTGAACCGCGCTTGCGACGCCCCGACGGCCGAGGAGATCGTCGACTCGTTCAAGGAAGTCGTCGTCGCGCCGGACTACACGGACGCCGCGCTCGACGTCCTCTGCGAGAAGGACGACCTCCGCGTCCTCGACGTCGGAGACCTGGACGACCGGACGGACCGGCTGACGGAGAAGCCGCTCGTCGGCGGGCGGCTCGTCCAGGAACGCGACCTCTGGGCACCCACCCGCGACGATATCGAGGTCGTCACCGAGACCGAGCCGACCGAGGAACAGCTGGAGACGATGCTGTTCGCCTGGAAGGTGCTGAAGCACGTCAAGTCGAACGGCATCGTGTTCGCCGACGGCACCGAGACCGTCGGCGTCGGGATGGGCCAGGTCTCGCGCGTCGACGCCGTCAAACTGGCCGCGATGAAGGCCGAATCCGACGCCGAGGGCAAGAGCGCGGAGGGGGCCGTGATGGCGTCTGACGCCTTCTTCCCCTTCCCCGACGGCGTCGAGGAGGCCGCCGACGCCGGCGTCGAGGCGGTCATCCAGCCCGGCGGCTCGGTGAACGACGAGGACGTCGTCGCCGCCTGCGACGAGCGCGGGATGCCGATGGTGTTCACCGGGCGGCGGTGCTTCAGACACGATTGAGCGGAGCGAAATCTGTCTGAAGCTCGCGGCAGCGCGTAGCGATGACTCGGTGCTTTCGGCACGATTGAGCGGAGCGAAATCTGTCTGAAGCTCGTGACGAGCAACGCGAAGTCACGGCGTTTTCGGCACGACTGAGCGGAGCGAAGGAGTGCCGAAAGTCAGTGAGACGAACGACGTGAGTCTCACGCGATTTCCGTCACGACTGAGCGAGGGGCAGCAATCGACACCGGGTTCCTCGCGGCCGCGACGCTACTGACCGGCGAAAGGGCGAACAGTCGGCACCCGCTCGCGACGGCGACGACGTCGCGGCCGACCCCCCACGAGGCCAATCGCGTCGCTGCCGTCGCTCCCGCGTCGACGTGCCGAACACCCGCTGCCCGACGCGGGGCGCGTCTCAGATCACGCCGGTGGTGGTCCCGTGACTGTATATAAATCCACGTCGGCGGAAACGGCGAGTGCGGAGTACCCTACGCGTCGGTCATCCGCACGACCATAATCGGCGTGTCGGTGTTCTCGACGACGCGCTCGGTGACGCTGCCGAGGTTCGCGAGTTTGTCGCGGCCCGAGCGACCGTGCGTCCCCATCACGATCAGGTCCATCCCGTTCTCGTCGGCGTACTCCAGGATGGAACGGTACGGAATCCCGTCGCGAACCGTCGTCGTACACTCGACGCCGGCCTCGGACGCCGCGTCGGCGACGCGCTCGACTGCCGCGCGCGCGTCGACCTCCATCGTCTCCTTGAGTTCGTCTTTCTGGTCCTCCCCCGCGGCGAGATAGAGCCGCCTGTCGACGACCGAGAGCGCGTGGATCGTCGCGTCGCGCGTCGAGGCGATGTCGAGTGCGTGTTCGAGCGCCTGCATCGTGCCGTCGCTGCCGTCGGTTGGGACGAGTACGTGCTCGTACATCTCGCCCGGGACTTCGTCCGGCACCCTCTTGAACGGTCCCCCGATTCCCGGCGGACAGTGCCGGGGGCGTGCCGGGATGTCCCGCGCGCCAGCGTGCGAGGGTATATTTCGCCGCCGGTCCAATAGGCGGGCGTGTGTACACTGACACTCGCCTGGCGCGTCTTCGAGGACGCGCCGGTCGTCGTCGCCGCGAACCGCGACGAGCTGCTGGATCGGGCGTCCGAACCGCCGGCCGTCCGAGCGGGTGACCCACCGGTCGTCGCTCCGCGCGACGCCGAGGCCGGTGGCACCTGGATCGGCTACAACGCGGCCGGCGTCTTCGCGGGCGTCACGAACCGGTGGGTCGACGTCCCGGGCGGCGGCGAGCGTTCCCGCGGACTGTTGGTCCGCGACGTGCTCGAATCCCGAAGCGCCGAGGCGGCGCGCGAACTGGTCGAGGACGCCGTCGCGGCGGACACCTACGACGGGTTCAATCTGGTCGTCGCCGAGCGGATGCCGACCGACCGAGACGGCACGACCGCACCGCCGACCGCCTACCTCTTCGAGTGGGACGGCGACCTCCGGGTGCGCGAACTCGATCCGGGCGTCCACGTCGTCGTCAACGTCGGCGTGAACGGCGAGTCTCTCGACTCGACGCGGCCCGAGCGGGCGAGCGAACAGGCGAACGACGCCGAACGGGTTCGGGAGGCGCTTGCCCCGCGTCCGGGCGAGTCCGCGTCCGGGTGGCGCGACCGCGCCGCCGACGTCCTCGGTGACCACGAGTACGGCGTGTGCATTCACCGGCCCGACCGCGGGTTCGGCACCCGATCGTCCTCGCTTCTGACGCTCTACAGCGACGGCGACGCCGATATGGAGTTCGCCGACGGACCGCCGTGTGAGACCGCGTTCCGCCCGGTCGAAGGCCAAATTTAAACGACTCGCGGGCCTCGGGGAGAGTATGAGCGCAGGCGCTGCCGAGGCCGACCTCTCGGCCGACGAACTCGAAGCACTGGAACTCATCCGGGAGACGGGCGGGATCCACCAGAGCGACTTCTGGAAGGAACTCGACATCTCCTCGCGGAAGGGGAGTCGGATCGCCGAGAAGCTCGCGGACCTCGGCCTCATCGAGCGCGAGGAGACGGTGTACGAGGGGCACAACACCTACCACCTCGAACCGGCGGCACGGGACCTCGACTTCTCGCTGCTGATGGCGGGCGATATGCTGTCCCCGTTCATCGGCGAGGAGGAGGTCAACCACAACAGCGACGCGTTCTCCCAGTGGCTGATGAACCTCGCGTACGAGGAGTACTGACGCCGCGCCGTTCGAACGCGCACCTGGAAAGAGGGTCGGTTCGAGAGCGACGTTTTTGACCCCGATCGACAGGCGATCGAGTCACGACCATCTACTGGGCGGCAACACGGGGTGGGGGACCGGCCACGCCGGCCGGGCGGAATCGAAACGAGAGATCCCGAGTCGATGGCGCGGGACCGTGGGAGAACGAGCGCGTTACTCTTCGGCGTCCTCGTCGTCCTCGTCGGACGGTTCGAGGTCGTTTTCGGCGATGTACGTCGCGATCTCGTCGTTGGAGAGTTCGACGAACGCCTCGGAGTCGGTCGTGATCGTCGCGACGTCGACGCCGTCTGCGGCGAGTTCGTCGTCGTTCGCGGAGGCGATGGCCCGCAGTGCGAGGCCGACGCCCTCGTCGAGCGTCAGGTCGTCGTCGTAGTTCTCTTCGAGGTGCTCCTGGAGGTCGCTGCGGTCGGCGCCGATCGAGACGGCCTTCCACTCGTAGGGCGTCCCCGAGGGGTCGGTCTCGTAGAGTCGGGGCTCGCCGTTCTCGACGCCGCCGATGAGCAGCGCGACGCCGAACGGGCGCGCGCCGCCGACCTGCGTGTACTGCTGGATGTGGTCGGTGACGTTCTTCGTCAGCGTCTCGATGCCGATTGCCTCGCCGTAGCGGAGGCGGTTGACCTGCGCCTGTCGCCGCGCGAAGTCGATGAGCTGTCGCGCGTCGGCCACGTGGCCCGCCGACGCGATGCCGGCGTGGTCGTCCGCTTTGTGTATCTTCTCGACGCTCGTCGGCTCCATAAGCGGAGAGCGGGAGCGTTTGTCCGCCGCGAGGACGACTCCCTCGGGCGTTCGGACGCCGACGCTCGCGGTCCCTCGCTTGACTGCCTCCCGGGCGTACTCCACCTGGTAGAGGCGACCGTCCGGCGAGAAGATCGTGATTCCACGGTCGTATGCCTGCTGTTGGGCTTGTCCCTGCATAGTATCACTCGAAATCGAGCCGCGTCGCGCCCGCGAACCCGTCTGTGCCCTCGACGTCGATCCGATCGTCGCGGACGACGGCGGGGCGGGATTCGTTCTCGAACACGACGTCTCTCTGTTCTCCACGTCCGGTCCGGCCGTTCAAATACCTTTCCTCACAGGCGCGAACGGTGCCCGAAATCCCGCGGATCCGGAGGCCCACCGGCTCCCCGTCGATCCGATCCAGAGCGGCGACGGCGGCCCGCGCCCGATCCTCCGTGCCGCGGTGGGCGCGAACGATGGTCTCGCCGTCGCCACGCGCGAAGTGAAACGCGAGCACCGTCAGATCCGCCTCGGCGCTCCCGGCGTCGCCGTAGAGGTTCTGGGCGGCGTACCAGAGGTCGCGCTGGAACGCGCCGCGATCGAACTCGGCGTCGGGCCAGGCCTCGATCTCGACGGCCAGGTACCGCCAACGCGGCTGGAGGTGTTTCGGGAGGTGCTTCACGAGTCACTCCTCGCTCTGCTTCGGCGCGACGCCCACCCGCTCGCTGGCGGCCCCGAAGCGCTCGGCCACGAGGACGCCGACCTGCTCGTGGACGCGCTCGACGGCGGTGAGCACGAAGCCCTCGTCGGTCAGCGCGTCGACGAGCGTGCCGACCGTCGCGGGGTCGTCGACCTCGGGGCTGTAGAACGGCTCGTCGGGATCGGGCGTCCCGAAGAACATCACGTCCCCGAGAACGAACCGCCGGGGGTCCAGGTCCGCGATCGCGGCGATGGCCTCGCGCTTCTCCGCGTCGGAGAGGTGATGCATCGCGAAGTTCGACGTGACGACGTCGACTGGGCCCTCGTAGTCGGGGTCTCGAAATCGCCCGATTCCGAACTCGACGTTCTCGATTCCCGCCTCGTCGGCCTTCGACCGGGCCTCTTCGAGCATCCCTTCGCTGATGTCCCGTCCGATCACGCGCTTTGACTTCGGAGCCAGCGCCAGCGCGATCGCCCCGGTGCCGGTTCCGAGGTCGAGAACGACGTCGTCGGGGCCGGGCGCGGCGTGCTCGACGACGAGATCGGCGCACGCGAGATACTCGCGGGAGTCCTGCTCGTCGTCGTACGAGGAGGCCGCTTCGGAGAACCGCTCGGCGTGTTCGTCAATCGTCTTTTTCATACCGACCACGTTCGACGCCCGGGGCAATGAACGACTCGGAGCGTCGCTCGCGGTTGCGAGCGACCAGCCGGCCCCACTCGTCGAGCCCCTCGCGGATCCACTCGTCGCCGAGGCCGATCTCCTCGCCGACGGCGGCCAGGTCACGGGGCGCGCGGAGTTGCAGGTGCGAGGTGGGGTTCGCGCTCACGACGTACGGCGCGTCGTAGTGATCGATCAGCCGCTGCAGTTTCCGGAGTTTGGTGAGGTGCCGGACGCGATGGCCGCCGCGGTCCCGCAGCACCGGCCCGAGGTTCACCTCGATTCGGACGTCGTTGTCGCGGGCGGCCTTCGCGAGGACGTGGTTGAAATCGCCGTCCGCGTCGCCGCGGCGACCGTTCCGACCGTCGCCGTCGGTCCCCTCGCCGATCGGCCCCTCGAAGGGACGCACGAGGACGTCCACGCGGGCCTGTTCGACCGCGAAGCGGTTCAGCGCGTTCGTCCCGCCGGAGACGATCACGACGGTGTGTTTCGTCCGGGCGTTGCCGACCGCGCCGCTGGCGTGCTGGGGGTCCGCGGCGACGATTTCGGCGGCGTCGACGACGTCGACGCCACAGGCCTCGCGGAGGCGGTCGTACTCGGGGGCGGCGTCGCCGGCGCGGACGACCACGCCGTCGTAGCCGTCGCGCTCGGCCGTCGTCGCGAAGCGCGCGGCCGTGCTGCGTCCGTCCGGGTGAGCGTGGACCGCCTCGTACATAGGGGAGACCACTCGGCCGGCGGGTATGGCAGTTACGGATCCGCTACCGCGACGCGCTCAGTCTCGCCGTCGGAGGAGCGCTGTGCCCCCGACGAGACCGGCGAGCGCGGCGGCGATTCCGAACCCGGGCGCGGAGACGAGCGAATCGCTCGTCGAGGTCGGCGTCGCGCGATCGTTCTCGATGGGAATCTCGAAGGCGTCGCTGGCGCTCTCGTTCGTCGCCACCACGGAGACCTCGATCGCGTCGTGAGTCTCGATCGCCGAGAGGTCGAACGTCGCGTTCCACGCACCGTCGCTGCCGACGGTCGTCGTCTTCGTCCGCAGGAACTGCGGGCTCGTCTCACCGGTCGAACGGAGCCGAACCTGAACCTCCGTCCCGGCGTCGAGCGTCGTCGTTCCGCTGACAGTCGCGTCCTGCACTGATTCGACCGATTCTGTCTCCAACGCGAAGGGATCGTCGCCGGACTGTGCGGCCACCGGAGACGCGACCGCGCCCGCGGCCGAGACGACGAGGACGGCCGCGAGCGCGAGCGCGGTCAGTCGGCGGGCGTTCGATGCTGACTGGAGAGAGCTATGCGGCCACTTCGCTGGAGGGCTCGTCATTGCGTTCGGAAGGAGGGCAGGGCCGACCAAGTAGGCGCGGAAAGCTTAAACGGCTCTTTGAGGCCACGCCGCGGTCATCGCTCAACGCCCCACGAGCCGTCGCGTCGCGTCCCTCAACGCCGAACCCGCGCGCCGCACGTCCGCGACGTCGACGTACTCGCGCTTGGCGTGGGCGACCGCGCCCTCGTCGTCGGCGAGGACGCCCGGTCCGAAGACGACGACCGGTGCGGGCGAGAAGTACGAGGCCTCGGTCGCGGCGGTGAACGGCCGGACCGCGCCCGACCCGCCGGCGCGCTCGCTCGCGGCCGCGAGGGTCCGGACGAGGTCGTGGGACTCGTCGGTCGCGAACGCCTCCAGGAACGGCGTCGGCCGGTCGGTGAGGTCGAACGCGACGCCGACGTCGTCGGGCACGGCCGCCCGGACCGCGGTCTCCAGTTCCGACCTGAATCCGTCTGCCGTCTCGGGCGGGACGCTCCGCCGGTCGAGGACGAGTTCGCAGCGCGCCGGGACCTGGTTCGTCGCGTCGCCGCCGGAGACGACCGTCGGCGTCAGCGTCGCCGCCCCCAGTTGCGAGTGCGACTCCCGCCCGTCGTCGAACGTCCGGATCGCGGCGAGCGCGCCCTCCAGGCCCGCGACGGCGTTCGTTCCCGACCCCGGTTCGGCGGCGTGGGCCGCCGTACCGGTGAGCGTCAGCGTGCCCTGAAACCGACCCTTCGCGGCGGTGCAGACGTCGAGTCCTGTCGGCTCGCCGACGACGTAGCAGTCGGCGTCGAGGTCGAGCGCCGCCGCGCCCGTGGAGAGGACTTCCTCGTCGGGGGTCACCGCGAGCGTCACGCGGGCGTCCTCGCGGGGCTCGACCGCGAAGAACGCGGCGAGGATCGCCGCCAGCGGTCCCTTCGCGTCGCAGGCGCCGCGGCCGTGAATCCGGACGGTATGCCCGTCGATCTGGTCGCGCGCGAACGGCACGTGCGGCGAGACGGTGTCGATGTGGGTATTGAAGACGAGGTGGGTCTCCGGGTCGGCGTCGTCTGCAGCGGTCGAATCGCCTACAGCGCCAGCCCCCGCGCCCTTCGACGCCAGCGTGTTGCCCGCGTCGTCGACGCGAGCGTCGATACCCCGCGATTCGATCGTCTCGACCAGGAACTCGCGCATCTCTTCGACGCCCTCGTTCGAGGCGATCGGCACGGCCGCCTCGAGGAACGCGATCGGATCGAACTCGCCGGACTCGGAGTCGGTGACCGTCCCGGTGGCGGACTCGCCGTGATCGTCCGCCATTTACGTCGACCGCACGACGGTGTCCAGTTCGCCCGCGAACTCCCGCTCTGCGGGGCCAGCGAGCGTCGCGGAGTCGCCGTCGGGAACCGTGATGCGCAGGTCGCCGCCGGGCGGACTGACGGTGATCGTCTCCTCGCCGGTCACGAGGTCGAGGCGCTTGGCGACGGCCGCGACGGCGACCGCGCCGGTGCCGCAGGAGCGCGTCTCGCCCTCCACGCCGCGCTCGTAGGTCCGCTGGCGGAAGCGGGGCCCGGCGTCGGAATCGACGTCGGAGTCGTCGTCCGCGTCGACCCGCGAGGCGAGCGTGACGTTCGCGCCTTCGGGGAACACGTCGGCGTGGCGAACCGCGGGCGCGACGGCTTCGAGATCCACGTCGTCGACGTCGTCGACGAACGCGACGGCGTGCGGGACGCCCGTGTTCACCGCGGTGACGGTCAGTCCCTCGACGTCCTCCTCGATCAGTTCGGCCTCGCGGCTCGCGTGTCGCTTCGCTCCCGCTCGCTCCTCCGAGGCCTCACTTCGTTCGGCCTCGCGGGCTAACGGAACGTCCCGCGGCGCGAACGACGGGACGCCCATCTCGATGGTGACGTCGTCGCCGTCGACGACGGCGCGACGCGTGCCCGCGGGCGTGTCGATCATCAATTCGTCGGAGCCGGTGCGCTCGGCCGCCCAGGCGGCGGCGACGCGCGCGCCGTTGCCGCACATCGCGGCGACCGACCCGTCGGGTTGCACGAGCGTCATCACGACGCGCGGCGGCGAGTACATCGGCTCCAGCGCCAGAAAGAGGACGCCGTCGGCGCCCGTCCGCGGGGATTCCTCGTGGTCGACGCCGGTCTCGCGGTCGCAGTGGGTCGTCGCGAACGCGGGTCGGTCGGGGATCGATTCGACGGCGTCGACGACGATGAAGTCGTTGCCGGTGCCGTGGTACTTCTCGACTGCGACGCGGTCGTGCTGTACGCTCATTGTTCCAGGCCGGTCAGGTCAGTCAGGGTCTCTCGCCGTCGGGCGAGGCGAACGGTCGTTCCGGACAGCGCGACCTCCGCCGGTCGCGGCCGGGAGTTGTAGGTGCTCGACATCTCGTATCCGTACGCGCCCGCGTTCCCGATGGCGAGGATATCTCCTCGGTCGGGCCGCGGAAGCGATCTGTGCTCACACAGTACGTCCGCCGACTCACATATAGGTCCCGCTACCGTCGCGTCGATCTCCGCGGCGTCCGCGGGGGCGGTGAGGTTCTCGATCGCGTGGTAGGCGTCGTACATCGCGGGGCGGAGCAGCGTCGTCATCCCGGCGTCGATGCCGACGACCGTGGCGTCTCGGGCCTCCTTGACGGTGTTGACCGTCGTGAGGAGGACGCCGGCGTCGGCGACGACGTAGCGACCGGGTTCGACCGCCAGCGTGGCGTCCAGGCTATCGTCCCCCGTCCGATCGTTCGAGTCGCTGACGCCGAGCGCCTCGCGGGTCGCGTCGGCGACGGCGTCCAGATCGAGCGGCGGTTCGTCCTCGCGGTACGGGACGCCGAAGCCGCCGCCGACGTCGACGAATTCGAGTTCTCCCACGCGGGATTCGACCTCCCGCGCGAGGTCGCCCATCCGACTCACTAACTCCCGGTGCGCCGAGAGGTCCTCCCCGGAGATGCCGCTGCCGGCGTGGGCGTGGACGCCGACGAGGTCGAAGTCGGCCGCCCAGGCCTCCGCGAGATCCGCGACGCGCTCGATCGGGATCCCGAACTTGGCGTTCGCGCCCGTGGACACCTTCTCGTGGTGGCCCGCGCCGACGCCCGGATTCGCGCGGACGCAGAGCCGCCCGTCGAACCCGCGCTCGCGGAGCCGTTCCACGGTGTCTTCCGCGCCGACGGTGACCGTCAGGTCCGGGTGCTCGCGCCAGCGCTCCATCACGAGATCGAGGTCGCGAGCGGGCGGGTTGACCGCCGTGTACTGGACTCGGTCACCGGTGAACCCGGCGTCGAAGGCGCGCTCGACTTCGCCCGCCGACGCGCACTCGGCGTCGAGCCCGGCCTCGCGGACCGTCCGCAGGACCGCTTGGCCGGTGTGGGCCTTCACCGCGTACCGGACGTCGGCGTCGGGGAACGCATCGAGGAGTCGCGCAGAGTTCTCCTCGATCCGGTCGAGGTCGACGACGTAGAGCGGGGTCCCGTACTCCTCGGCGAGCGCGACGAGTTCGGACTCGGTCCACTCGGCGAGGCGGCGGACCGCCGGCCCGCCGTCGCCGGGCTCGCTCATTCCCGCAGCGCCTCCTCGCGGCGGGTCTTGTCGAGCGTGTCGTCCTCGATGTCGAGGGCGACGACCGCGGGCTTGTACGCGCCCGACTCGAAGAGGTCGTGGTCGCCGAGCGAGGACTCGACGTAGCGCGTGAACGCGCGGCGATTAGATGGAAGGTGTCCGTAGATGACCTCCTCCTCGACGAGGTCGTAGACCGGGATCCGGGGGCTGAGCAGCGTGTTCTCGCCGACGACCGTGTTCTCACCGACGTGGAAGCCGGAGGTGACCCGACAGCCCGCACCGAGCGAGACGCCGTCCTCGACGATCACGGGCGCGTCCTCGACGGGTTCGAGAACGCCGCCGATCAGCGTGTTCGCGCCGAGCTTGACGCCCTCGCCCAGTTGGGCGCAGGAACCGACGGTGTCGCAGGAGTCGACGAGCGTGCCGTCGCCGACGTGCGCGCCGACATTGACGAACGACGGCGACATCATAATGCAGTCTGAACCGAGGTACGCGCCGCGTCGGATCGCCGTCCCGTCGGGCGTGTTGCGCGTGCCACGGCCGCCCAGGTCCGTCGTCGACCGGAGCGGGAGCACGTCGTAGTAGGTGACGTCGCCGTACTCGCGTGGAAGCGTCTCGCGCAGGCCGAAGTTCAGCAGGATGCCGCGCTTGACCCACTCGTTGACGACCCAGCCGTCGGGACCGCTCTCGCCGACCTGCTCGGCCGCCCGCACGTCGCCCGTTTCGAGGGCTTCGAGGAACGCGTCGAGCGTCGAGCGCGCGGCCGACCCCGCGCTCGCGGCGTCAACCTCGTCGTCCTGGTAGCGCTGCCACAGGTTCTCGATATCGGATTCGAGGCTCATCGTGAATCAGTGTCCGTGTCGTCTGCGCCGGCGTCCAAGACTTCGTCGAAATCGTAGCGACCGGCGTCGCGGCCGGCCAGCCAGACGGCCGCGTCGAGCGCGCCCGCGGCGAAGATGCCGCGGGACCCGGCGCGGTGCGTCAGTTCGAGCACCTCCTCGTTACCGGCGAGCAGGACTTCGTGCTCGCCGGTCACGTCGCCCGCGCGACGGGCGTGGACGCCGATTTCGTCGCCCTCGCGCGGCTGTTCGCCGACGCGGCCGTGGACGCGGTCGGCGTCCTGATTCTGCCGCGCGTCGTCGATGTCGTCGAGGATGGTGAGCGCGGTTCCGGAAGGCGCGTCGCGCTTGCCGTTGTGATGCGTCTCAGTCACTTCGATGTCGTAGCCGGGGAGCGCCGCGACCGCCTCGCGGACCGCGCGTCGGAGCGCGGCGACGCCCCGCGAGAAGTTCGAGGCCCGCAGGAACGGTACCTCGTCGGCGACGGCGTCGAGCGTTTCCGCTCCCTCGTCGTCGTAGCCGGTCGTGCCGACGACGACGGCGACGCCGTTGTCCGCGGCCGCGCGGAGGTAGTCCAGGCTTGCGTCGGGAACGGTGAAGTCGACGAGGACGTCCGCGTCGTACTCGTCGAGCGCCGCGCCGAGGTCGGCGTCGCGGACGACCGCGTCCGGCGCGCCGGGGGCGTCGCCGCTCGGGACGCTCTCGGGCGTCCGGCTCGCCGCGAGCACGAATCCCACGTCGTCGTGGACGGCCGCGGCGTCGAGCAGTTCGCCGCCCATCCGGCCGCTCGCACCGGTGATCGCGACGGTCAGAGTGCCGCCCATCTAGACGGCCTCCGTCTGCTCTCGTTGCGTCTCGCTCCCGTCGAGTTCCGCGAGGACCCGTTCGAGGTCTGCGCGGTTCTCCGGCTCGATCTCCGTCAGCGGCGGCCGGAGCGCGCCGGAGTTGTGCCCGCGGATCGCCATCGCGGCCTTCACCGGAATGGGGTTGGTCTCGACGAAGAGCTGACGGAACAGCGGCGAGAGCTCGTAGTGGAGCTCTCTGGCGCGCTCGAGGTCGCCTTCGATGGCGGCGTCGACCAGTTCGACGGTCCGCTCGGGCTCGACGTTGCCGGCGACGGAGATGACGCCGCGGCCGCCGAGCGAGCAGACCGGCAGCGTGAGCGCGTCGTCGCCGGAGAGCACGGCGAGGTCCTGATCGCGCGTGTACTCGATCACTTCGGAGATCTGCGCGACGTCGCCGCTTGCCGCCTTGTACGCCCGGACGTTCTCGTGAGCGGCCAGGTCCGCGACCGTCTCGGGTTCGACGTTCTGGCCCGTTCGGCTCGGGACGTTGTAGACGATCTGCGGGAGATCGACCTCGTCGGCGACCGTCCGGAAGTGCTCGTAGAGGCCCGCCTGTTCGGGCTTGTTGTAATAGGGGGAGATTAGAAGGAGCGCGTCTGCGCCGGCGTCGGCCGCGCGTCGCGAGAGGTTCAGCGCCTCGCGGGTCGAGTTCGACCCCGACCCCGCGACGACGGGGACGTCGTCGACGGCCTCGACGACCGTCTCGACGACCTCGATGTGTTCGTCGTGGGTCAGCGTCGCGCTCTCGCCGGTCGATCCGGCGGGCACGAGGCCGGCGACGCCGGCGGCTTCGAGCCGCTGTGCGTCGTCTGCGAGCGTTTCGTGGTCGATCTCTCCGTCCTGGTCGAACGGCGTGGTCATCGCGGGGAACACGCCGGTGAAGTCGATGTCTGTCATCGTTGTGTGGTGTACTGTCGGCTACCGTGTAGGGTGTGTCGGTTGTCCGTCGTCGGAACTTCGGATCTCAGTTCGACGCTCGGACGTCGGTGCGCGCCCGGTCGGTGAGTCGCCAGGGACGGGGATGCCACTCCCGCCCAGAGCGTCAGGGCGCGCGTTTTTTACCGATGAAAAGGCGGCCACGCGTCGCTGTCGGACGGGTCGAGTCCGTCGGGGTCGACGCGACGCGTATCACACCCGCAACTGGACGCTCCCGGATAATATACGTTTCGTCGTCGCGCGTCGATGATGACGGAGCCGATCGATGGCGACCTCGCGGCCCAATGGTGGCCTCGCGGACCGATGGCGACCGAGCGCGTCTCCGACCACAGGACCGGACATTCATGTACTATGCCGACCCCAGTGACAGTATGACCGAGATTCACCCGAGTCAGCGGGTGGCGATGCTCGCCGACGCACAGAACCTCTATCACACGGCTCAGAGCCTCTACTCGCGGAATATCGACTACTCTGCGCTCTTAGAGAAGGGCGTGGCGGGGCGGGAACTCACCCGTGCGATCGCGTACGTCGTCCGCGCGGACTCGCCCGACGAGGAGAGTTTCTTCGAGGCGCTCGTCGACATCGGCTTCGAGCCGAAGATCAAGGAGATCAAGACGTTCGGCGACGGGTCGAAGAAGGCCGACTGGGACGTGGGAATGAGCCTCGACGCCGTCACGCTCGCGAACCACGTCGATACCGTGATCCTCTGCACGGGCGACGGCGACTTCTCCCGACTCTGCTCGCACCTCCGCCACGAGGGCGTCCGCGTCGAGGTGATGGCGTTCAGGGAATCGACCGCCGAGGAACTGATCGAGGCGACGGACACCTTCATCGACCTCTCGGAGCGCCAGGAGACGTTCCTGCTCTAGAAACCGTCCCGCCGACCACGACGGCTCCCCGAGGGTGCGAACCCGGGCCCAGACTCAGGCGGCGCGGGCGTCGGACCCGCCGGCTCTGAGCGCCGCGAGCGCCGTGCCGACCACGGCGACGCCGGCGATAGTCCCGGCGAGATAGCCGCTGACGCCCGCCTCGAAGAAGAGGCCGCTGCTCGCGAAGAGCAGCAGCGCACCGAACCCGACCAACCGGACGTCGACTGTCATACTCGACTCGGAGAACGCGTCGGTATATATGAGTTTTCGAGTCGCGTGAGTGTGCGAACGCGGGGCACGCGACGTGTGACCGCCGGTACGGCGCCTCGGCACGCACGAACCGTCGACTCGCCGATTACGACATTCCCGGCGCGGGAACGTCCTCCGCGCGGATCGCGAACGTCTTGCCGCTCCGCGCGGAAGGGGTCGCTATGAGCGAGGCAGACGGCGACGGGGAGACGATGGCGGAGTTGCGGACCATCGCCGAGTACCAGTTCGGAGCGGGGGCGGGCGAGGCGCTGTTCCCGAGCGACAGCGGCGAGTCGCTGACGGTGCACCGCTCGACGAGCGGTCGACCGCGACAGATCGTCGCGCCCGGCGGCCGAATCGTCTCCTACGGCACCGACGGCCGGTTCACTCTGGGCGTCGCGGGCGGGCGACGGCTCGTCGACGCCCTCGATCGGCCGACGGCCCGCGTCGTCGTGGGCGAGGAGAGCGAGCCGTTCGTCCGCGACGGCAAGAACGCCTTCGCGAAGTTCGTTCGCGCGGTCGATCCCGACGTCAGACCGGGCGACGAGGTCGCGGTCGTCCGCGGCGACGACACCGTCATCGCGGTCGGCCGCGCGGAACTATCCGCCGACGCGATGGCGGACTTCGAGACGGGGATGGCGGTCCACGTCCGCGACGGCGCAGGCGACGAAAAGAAGACCGACGACTGAGCCAGAAGACCGACGACTGAGCCGGCTCAGAGCCCCAGCGCCGTGAGAATCGGGACGCCGCTCGCGAGCGCGCCGGCGAGGTACCCGCCGATCGCGCCGCCGTTCAGGAGCGGTAGGCCGGCGTGGGCGCGCCCTTTCAGGACCATCCACAGGAGGACGAACAGCCCGGCGAACGTCCCGACCATCGCGGTCAGCGCCGGGAGCGTCAGCGCCGGGAGCCACGGGACGCCGAGCGACGGCGTCAGCGACGCCGGGAGGAAGAACGCCGCGCTCGCGATCATCACGGTCGGCATCACGGCGTCGCCGAGGCCGATGAAGAAGGCGTCGCGGACGTCGTCGTCGTGCTCGTCGCCGTCGGCGGTCGCAGCGTCGACTTGAGCGGCTGGCTCGTCCTCGCGGCCGTCGCTGTCGGCGTCCTCACCGACCGCCGCAGCGCCGTCGACGGCGTCCGCATCGCCGCCGTCGTCGTCGTTCCCGTGCGCGTCGTCGCCGCCCGCCTCCGACACCGTCTCGGCGGCGTCGGTGTCCCGCAGCGAGTACGACAGCGTCGTGGGCACGACGAGTACGACGGGAAGTTTCAGGTCCATCACGCCGGAGGCCAGATCGAGCATATGTTCGGTGCCGTAGACGCTGATCGCGTCGTAGACGGCCAGCACGGAGAGAAGCAGGATGGCAGGAAGGAGTCCGAAGCTGATCCCGAACAGTCCGGCCGCGCCCGCGCCCATCAGCACGCCCGCGGCGTCGATGACGTACCACTCGGGGTGGATCACGAGCAGCGCCGCGAGGAGAATCGACGCCCCGATCGCCGCCAGCGGCGGCAGGAGGACGGAGAACACGTACCACGAGATCGACGCGGCCGCGAGGACGACGAACGCCCGGACGACCCAGTCGAGATCGAATTTGAATGCCGCGAGCATCGCCGCGGTCGCGACGAGGATCGCCACGATGTAGACGAGGCTGTTCGTGGGGTCGGAGGGATCCTCGACGGTCTGATACCCCGACTCGTAGAACGTCGGCACGAGCGCCAACGCCCCCAACTGGACGAGGAGGAACAACAGGGCGGCGAACCCGACGCCGGCGGCGACGCGTCTTCGCATAGACGGGCGTTGCGACCGACCCACTATGTGGATTGTGTTTCGGACGTGGCCATCGCGTCGGATCGACGAAGGCGCCCGAAACATCCGTTAGGCGGCTCATCCTAGGCATTGGTATGCGTCTCGACACCCTCGGAATCGACCGCTCTGTCTCGGTGCTGTTCCCGCCTGCGGTGCTCCTCGAACGGCTGGAGGAGCTCCCGATCGAGACGGTCCTGATCGACGGCGACTCGGAGTCGGCGTCGGACTCGACGGAGCGCTGCGACGGCGTCGTCACGTTCGAGTACCGACCGTCACTCTTGAATGCGTCGTGGGTGCATTCGGTGCAGGCCGGCGTCGATCGGTTTCCGCTGGAGCGGTTCCGCGAGGCGAACGTGCGTCTCACGAACAGCACCGGCCTCCACGGCGACGCGATCGGTGAGACGGTTGTCGGATACATGCTCGCGTTCGCCCGCCGTCTGCACACGCACGTCGCGAACCAACGGGAGAGACGCTGGTCGCGACCGGAGTGGGACGAACCCTGGACGATCGCCGGAGAGCGGGCGTGTGTCGTCGGCCTCGGGAGCCTCGGACGCGGCGTCGTCGACCGCGCCACCGGCCTCGGTCTGGACGTCGACGGCGTCAGGCGGACACCCATTCCCGAGCCCGGCGTCGATCAGATCTACACGCCCGACGCCCTCGAAACGGCGGTCTCCGACGCGCGGTTCGTGGTGCTCGCGGTCCCGCTCACGGCGGAGACGGAGGAGATGATCGACGCCGACGTCTTCGCGGCGATGCGCGAGGACGCGTACCTGATCAACGTCGCGCGGGGCTCCGTCGTCGATCAGCGGGCGCTCGTCCGGGCGCTCGAAGACGGCGGGATCGCGGGGGCGGCGCTCGACGTGTTCGAGACCGAACCCCTCCCCGAGTCCTCGCCGCTCTGGGAGATGGACCAGGTCATCGTCACCCCGCACGCCGGATCAGCCACCCGGCAGTACGGTGATCACGTCGCCTCGATCGTCGCCGAGAGCGTCCGGCGCCTTCGCGCCGGCGAGGAGCCGGTTAATCACGTCTGCTGATGGCTCCGCTCGCTAGTGTTCGCTGCAGTCCGGAGGAGATCAGCCACGCGTCCGGCGAGACTGGACGAATTCGGCCTACCGCGCGTACAGCCGCTTCCCCACCAGCGACGCCGGCCGGATGTCGCCCGCGGGCGTGACAGCCACATAGGGGCGCGAAACCGGGCCGAACACGTCGACGACGCGGCCGACCGTCGACAGCGACTCGTCGACGGCCTGCGCGCCGATGTCCGGGTGTTCGGCGTCGTCGCAGCGGACGATGAGCAGGTTCTGTGCGGTTCGCGAGACGGTACCGAGGCGCTCCATCGTCAGTCCCGGAGGATCCCCACGTAGGCGGCGACCGCCTGGACGAGGTCGTTCTTGGTGGAGTCCTCGGCACCCTTCACGAGCACGCGGCCGCGGGCGTCCCACTCGCGCGGGTGTGTCACGTCGCGTTCGATCACGGCGTCGTAACCGATCTGCTGGACGGCTTGGGCGATCTCGTCGACCGTCGGCTCTTCGACGGCGTCGCCGATCGGGACCCGTCGACCGTCCTCGCGCGAGACGGACGCGTCGAGGTAGCGCGGCCAGATGACGTTCTCGACAGCCATAGTCCAACGACCGCGACGCGCCCGTAATACCGTTGTGGTCCCGGGCCGGACGACCGACCGCAGGTCGGTGAGGGGCGCGAGCGATGAACCGCGGACCGACCGATCGGCGACCCGAGGCGACATTCTTTACCCGTCCGTTCCCGACGAGCGTGTATGGACCCGGACCTTTCGCCGCTCGACGAGTACCTCGACGAGGCGGACCTGGACGGCTACCTCGTCGACGCCGACAGTTCGGACTCGACCCAGCGGTACCTCTCGGGATTCGACGCGCCGGATCCCTTCGTGACCCTCTACGCGCCTGAAACGACCGCGCTTCTCGTCTCGGCGCTGGAGTACGGGCGCGCGAACAGGCAGAGCCGTGCGGACCAGGTGTCCCGGCTGGCGGAGTACGACTACCGGTCGCTGGCCGCCGAACACGGTCCCAAGGCGGCGAAGGCGCGCGTCGTCGCCGACTGGCTCGACGACCTGGGCGTCGCGGGCGTCGCGACGCCGGAGCGCTTTCCGCTCGGACCCGCGGATCGACTCAGAGCGCGGGACGTCGCCGTCGAACCCGAGACCGAAGACGTGGTCACGGAAGTACGCGCACGAAAGACGAGCGAGGAAATCGAACACGTCCGCGCGGCCCAGCGGGCCAACGAGGCGGCGATGGACGCCGCTGCGGAGCTCCTCCGAGAGGCGGAAATCGCCGACGGTGCAGGTGCCGACGGGACCGACGTCCTCCGGTACGGGGGCGACGTCCTGACTAGCGAGCGCGTTCGCGAGGAGATAGAGGTCACGCTGCTCCGACACGGGTGTGCGCTCGACGAGACCATCGTCGCGTGCGGAGCCGACGCCGCCGACCCGCACGACCGCGGGAGCGGGCCGCTCAGACCCGACGAACCGATCATCGTCGACATCTTCCCGCGCTCGAAGGAGACCAAGTACCACGCGGATATGACGCGGACCTTCGTCAAGGGCGACCCGACCGACACGCTCCGTGAGTGGTTCGAACTGACACACGAGGCGCTCGACGCCGCCCACGAGGCGATCGAACCCGGGGTGACGGGGGCGGCCGTGCACGATATCGTCTGTGATGTCTACGAGGACGCCGGCCTCCCGACCCTCCGCTCGGATCCGAAGAGCGAGACCGGGTTCATCCACTCCACCGGCCACGGCGTCGGTCTCGACGTCCACGAACTGCCGCGGCTCTCTCCCGACGGCGACGAACTGCGACCGGGTCACGTCGTCACGGTCGAGCCGGGGCTGTACGACCCGGACGTCGGCGGCGTGCGCATCGAAGACCTGGTGGTCGTCACCGAGGACGGATCGGAGAACCTGACGGAGCAGCCCATCGAACTGCGGATCTGACGGGAGTTAAGCCGTCCATAGCGCGACGGAGTCGAGAATCAGCCACAGTTGCGACGAGGCGGCGGTCGGACGCGGGTCGAATCGCTCAGACCGACGATTCGCCCGCGTTCTCGGACCCGTTCGCGTGCCGGTGCTTTTCGTCCCGATACGCTTCGAGGAGCGACTGCAGCGACTCGCCGGTTTCCGGGGTGAGAACGCCCGCGGCCTGCCGGACCACGTAGCCGTCCTCGACGAGGAAGGCGTAGATCGTCTGTTCGCCGAGGAGGCCGAGTTGCCGCTGGAACGCCTGTTTGTTGACCGAGAGGAGGATCGTGTTGTCGTGAACGCGCTGTCTGGCGTTCGTCGGCGACATCCCGCCGGTGGAGGTCGGCGGGAGCATCCCCCCCTTGCTCCCGACGACGAGTTCGTAGTACGAGAAGTGGTCGAACTGATCGCACAGTTCAGACGCGAACTGTCGCCACGAACCCACGAGCGACCGCTGGCGGTGGTGGAAACTCACGACGAGGAGCGTCTGCTCGCCGTCGAGGTCCTCGGGCAGCGTAACCCTGCGGCCCTGCGTGTCTCTCCCGGAGACCGTGGGAAATTTCATCAGTAACTGCTGTCCTTACTAGCGTATTGTTATACGCGCGTTAAGCGTGCATTCTCCCTCCGTCCGACCGGACGCGGGTGTTCCCGGGTCGGCGGCAGCGGCGGTCCCTCTCGACTCGATCGGCCGGTCAGTATCACGGCGGCGCAGATTCCTTTCCCCCAGCGTGAGTATAGCAAGCGACCCAATAAACGTACGCTTCCAGATATCAAATTCGATATTTCGGAACGGAGAATCGGTCAGCTAGCCGACGTGGGAGGCCAACGGATGACTCCGGACGGAGACCGTGGGACTCGGTCTGCCGGGACTCGTGAGTCCCGCGGACAGTCACCCCGCGAAAGCCTCGCATCGAACCCCTTTTGATTGCGGCGGCGCGTAGTCGGCGGCAATGGAGGTACTCGTCGTCGGGGCCGGCGCGATGGGTCGCTGGGCCGGCGAGACGCTCGACGCGGAGTTCGAAGTCGCGTTCGCCGATCGAGACCCGGACGCCGCGAGCGCCGCTGCGGACGACACGGGCGGACGCGTGGTCGCACTCGACACCACGGCGACGTTCGATGCGGTCTGTATCGCTGTGCCGATCACCGCCGCCCGAACCGCGATCGAGTCTCACGCCGACCAGGCCTCGCGGGCGATGTTCGACGTCACCGGCGTGATGGCCGATCCGGTCACAGCGATGCGGGAACACCTGCCCGAGCGCGAGCGCGTGAGCCTGCATCCGCTGTTCGCACCGGAGAACGCGCCCGGGAACGTCGCGGCCGTGATCGACGCCCGGGGACCGGTCACCGAGGCGGCCCTCGACGCCATCGACGACGCCGGAAACCACGTCTTCGAGACGGATCCCGAGGAGCACGATTCCGCGATGGAGACGGTACAAGCGGGGGCCCACACCGCGATCCTCGCATATGCCCTGGCGGCCGAGGACGTCCGCGAGGAGTTCGCGACGCCCGTCTCGCGCGCGCTCTCGGATCTCGTCGGGACCGTGACCGAGGGAACGCCGCGCGTCTACCGAGAGATCCAGGAGTCCTTCGAGGGTGCCGACGCCGTCGCCGCGGCCGCGAAGCGCATCGCCGAGGCCGACGGGGAGGCGTTCGAACGCCTGTACGAAGAGGCAAGAGGCAAGCGGCGTCGACAGGGCGGTCCGACGGATCCGGGCGAGGCGTCCGCGGACGACGAGCTAACGGAAGGCGACGCCGCCGAGGAATCGACGACCGGGGACGATTCGACGCGAGGCGACCGACAGTGATCGACCGCGAGGCCGTCCGCGCGAACGCGAAGTACCTGCGGGAGGTCCGCCCGATCGATCCCGAGGAGATCCACGAGTACGTCGAGGGCACGCCCCATCCGGCGGTCGTCCGCGAGACGCTCAGGGAGGAGGCGTTCGACCTGGGCCTCCGGGAACGCGAGGACGGTACCTTCGTTCCGGCGAGCGACGAGCCCGTCCCGCGGCCGGGGTGGAACCCCGAGGCGATTCCCGAACGGTACGCGTTCGCCGTCGAGGACCTCCTGGTCGAACGGTACGGTGCGAACTGGCACCGCGGCGAGAGCGGCGATCGACTCCGGGAAGCGATCCGGCGGCTCAAGGAGGACTACTACCGGGGGAATCCCGTCGACTACGACGACGTGGCCGCGATGGGCTACGCGATCTATCACCTGCCGGACTACTACGCCGCGATCGGATACGTCCTCGACGACCTCGCTGAGCGGGAGGGTCTCTCCAGAACCCTACGCGTTCTCGACGTCGGCGCGGGCGCGGGCGGGCCGGCGCTCGGTCTTCACGATTACCTGCCGAACGACGCCGTCGTCGACTACCACGCCGTCGAACCGTCGGCCGCGGCGGACGTCCTCGAGCCGTTGCTCGCGGAGACCGGTCGGAACTTCCGGACGATGATCCACCGCGAGACCGCCGAGGCGTTCGACCCCGAGTCGGTCACCGCCGACGGCGCGGGCATCGACCTCGTTCTCTTCGCCAACGTGTTGAGCGAACTCGACGACCCCGAGGCCGTCGCCGCCCGGTACCTGGACGCGGTCGCCGACGACGGGTCGTTCCTCGCCATCGCGCCAGCCGATCGGAACACCAGCATCGGGCTCCGTGAGATCGAGCGCGCGCTCGTCCCGGCGGATTCCGAGACGTCGGTCTACGCGCCGACGCTCCGGCTGTGGCCCGGGGAGGCCCCCACCGATCGGGGGTGGTCGTTCGACCGCCGCCCCGACGTCGAGGCCCCGGCCTTCCAGCGCCGCCTCGACGAGGCGGGCGAGTCCGACGCCCCCGAAGCAGCGAGCGAGGCGTCCGTCCGAACGCCCGGAGACGGCACGTTCAGGAACGAGACGGTGCAGTTCTCCTACGCGATCCTCAGACCGGACGGCGCGAGTCGGACGGACGTCCTCGCGGATCCGGACCGCCACGCGAAGATGGCCGAGATGGAGCGTCACGTCACGAACCGGATCGACCTCCTCGCCGTCAAACTGAGTCGGGATCTGACCGACGACGCCGACGCGCACCCGCTGTTCAAGATCGGCGATGGGAGCGAGTCGGTGGAGCACTACGCCGTCTCGACCGCCCGCGACGCGCTGAACGAGGCGCTGCTCCACGCGGATTACGGGGACGTGCTGGCGTTCGAGAACGCGCTCTGTCTGTGGAACGACGACGAGGGCGCGTACAACCTCGTCGTCGACGGCGAGACGTTCGTCGAGCGGGTCGCCTGAGCGAATCCGGGCGTCCGGGAGTCGCCACGGGCGGTACACATTTCCGCTGTCCGACGAAGACCCCCGTATGAGCGAACCGCTCTCCGTCCTCCTGACGAACGACGACGGGATCGACGCCGTCGGGTTCCGCGCGCTGTACGAGGGGCTCTCGGCGTTCGCCGACGTGACCGCCGTCGCGCCCGCGAACGACCAGAGCGCCGTCGGCCGACAGCTCTCGGCCGACGTCAGCGTCCGCGAACACGAACTCGGCTACTCGGTCGAGGGGACCCCGGCCGACTGCGTCGTCGCCGGTCTCGAATCGCTCTGTCCCGACGTCGACGCCGTCGTCTCCGGGTGCAACAAGGGCGCGAACCTCGGCGCGTACGTGCTGGGTCGGTCGGGGACGGTCAGCGCCGCCGTCGAGGCGGCCTTCTTCGACGTGCCGGCGATCGCCACCTCGCTGTACGTCCCCGGCGGCGGCGACACGCCCTGGCACGAACAGGCGACCGACACCGAGGACTTCCGCGAGGCGACGCGGGCGACGACGTATCTGCTCCGGCACGCGCTCGGGGCCGGCGTGTTCGAGCAGGCCGAGTACCTGAACGTCAACGCGCCGCTGGCCGACGGGGCCGGCGGTCCGGCGCCGCTCGAGATCACGACGCCGTCGACGCTGTACGAGATGACGGCCGAACACGACGGTAACGGGACGGTCACGCTGCACGACGGGATCTGGGAGCGAATGCGCACGGACGACCTTCCGGATCCCGCCGGAACCGACAGACGCGCGGTCGTCGAAGGCCGCGTGTCCGTCTCACCGCTGACGGCCCCGCACACGACCGAACACCACGAGGCACTCGACGGCCTCGCGGAGACGTATCTGGACGCGGTGTAGCTGCCCGGAGCCTCCTTACTCCAGCACGGCGACGAACCGGAGTCGGCGGTAGTCGGCGGTCCACACGCCGTCGTCGTACAGTTCCTCGCGGAGTCGGTCCTCGACGGCGGCGACGACCCCAGCGCGCTCCCCGTCCGGGACCGGTCCGAGCAGCCGATCGCCGAACATCTCCAGCCACCCGGCCAACCCGTCCTCGCCGTCGTCGAGTTCGGTCGGCCGATCGAACAGCCTCGCGTACCGGACCTCGAAGCCGTGCGCCTCCAGCGCGGTCGCGTGCTCGCCGATCGTCGGGAAGTACCACGGCTCGGTCGGGGATTCGTAGCCCCGTTCGCGCAGTTCCGCTCGGACTGCGTCGGCGATCGCGCCAACGTTTCCGCTGCCGCCCAGTTCGGCGACGAAGCGCCCGCCGGGTCGGAGCGCGGCCGCGACCGAGTCGAGGACGGCGTCCTGGTCGTCGATCCAGTGCAGCACCGCGTTCGAGAACACGGCGTCGACCGGGTCCGCGACCTCGAAGTCGCGGGCGTCGCCCCGCCGGAACGCCAGTTCGGGGTACGTCTCGCGGGCCGTCTCGATCATCTCCGCGGACTGGTCGATCCCGACGACGTCCGCGCCAGCGTCGGCGATGCGGTCGGTCAGGTGGCCGGTGCCGCAGCCGAGGTCGAGAATCCGCTCGCCCGATTGGGGATCGAGGAGGTCGAGGACGTCTGCGCCGTACTCGTAGACGAACGCGTGTGAGCCGTCGTACGCGTCCGAGTCCCAGTCGGAACCGGTCTCGGAGTCGGCCGCTGAACCCTGATCCGGAGCGGTCATCGGCTGGAACTGCGACCGGGGAGAAATATAACGTTGCGGTCGCCGCTCGGAGCCGGATCCGCGCCGAGGAGAGAAGGGAAACGCTCTTTTCGGGTACGGACGGATATCAGGCATATGAGCGACGGGGACGACGAGACGGCCGCTGATTCCGACGCGGCGGCGTCCGAAGACACACCAGACGTGACGCCCGACACCCTGAACGAACGCCTCGACGACGTGGAGTCCGGTCTGGGGGACGCGGCGACCGAGGCCGACCTCGACGACGTCGAGGCCGATCTCGACGAAATCGAGTCGGACCTCGAAGCCGCCGACCTGCCGGAACCCGACGAGGACGACGATGACGCCGACGATCCGCGGGAGGAACTCGAATCGCGCCTCGGGGACCTCCGCGACGAACTCGAATCCCAGCGCGGACCGTACGCCAGCGACGTGGTCGACGACGTCGAAGCGGCGAGCTCGAAAATCACTGACACGCGCTGGACCGAACAGGGCGCCGCTGAGATCGTCGACGTCGTCGCCGCGTTCGCCGATGCCGTGAACGACGCGCTCGACGCCGCCGTCTCCGTCGACGAGGACGCGACCGGCGAGGAGCAGGAGGAAGCGCTGGTCGCCGCGCTCGACGACGCGATCGCGGCCGTCGAGGACGCCGGTCTCGACGCCGACGAAGACGCAGAGACCATCGCGACGCTGCTGGAGGCGACCGACGAACTCGAATCCGGCCTCGAGGACGCCCAGGAGTGGGACGACCTGGAGACCAACGAGCAGCTGATGGCCGAGGGTTTCTACGACGTGCTCGGTCACTACAAGGACTACCCCCCGGAGCTGTCGGCGCTCAAGCAGTGGGAGGCGCGCGGCCGCGTGGATATGGTGCTGCTCGCGAAGGACAGCCTCCAGTCGGAGTTTATGCAGGAGCACTGTATGGACGCCCTCGTGCGGATGGCTAACCCCGAGGCGTTCGAGGAGATGCACCAGCTCGCTCAGCGCCGCGACAAGACCGCGATCAAGGCGCTGGGCCGGATGGGCGACGGTGCCGAGGAGGCGGTCGAGACGCTCGTCGAGTACGTCGACGCCGACTCCGACCCGGGCCTCCAGAAAGTGACGCTCCGCGCGCTCGGCGAGATCGGATCGACCGAGGCGACGCAGGCCATCGCGGACAAACTGGAGATGGACAACGACAACGTCCGGCCCTACGTCGCCCGCGCGCTGGGGCTCATCGGCGACACGCGCGCCGTCGACCCGCTCTCCGACGCCCTCGCCGAGGACGACAGCGACACCGTCCGCGCGGCCGCCGCCTGGGCGCTGCGACAGATCGGCACCGAGGACGCGCTCGAAGTCGTCGCCGACTACGCCGACGAGCGCTCCTACCTCGTCCAGCACGAGGCCGAACTGGCGTCCGAGGCGCTCGACGACACCGACGCCGACGCGGAAGCGCCGGCGGCGTAAGACCGGCTCTCGTTCCGGCCGACGTAGGTTCAAGTAGGATCGGGCGGCCAGACGGGCCGTGCCAGCCGACCGACTGACCGAGCGCGCCGCTGCCGGCCGAGCGCGTCGAACGGACCGCGCCGCCCCGCCCCGGAGCCACCGCGTCGCCGTCCTCGCCTGTCTCGTTCTGGTCGTGAGCGTCACCGCGCTCGGGGGCGTGTCGGTCGCGGGGGCGGTCGAGGGAAGCGGTTCCGCAGTCGGTGCGGCGACGGAGGCTGCGGGCTCGTCCGGTCCCGACTCGGGCCCGCGGATCGTCGCCGTGTTCCCGGATCCCGTGGCCGAGGGCGACGCCGGCGAGTACGTCGTCGTCGACGCCGCAGGCGCGTCGAACCTGACGCTTTCGGACGGCGAATCGACCGTCTCCGTCCCCCCGGACGGCGTCGTCGCACTCTCGGAAACGCCGAACGCGACGCGGCGACTCGTCGACGTCCCGGTTGCCGAGGCCGGGCTCTACCTCTCGAACGGTGGCGAGGAACTGATACTCCGCCGGGGGGACCGCGTCCTCGACCGGCTGGAATACGACCGCGCGGCGGCGGGCGAGCGACTGAACGCGACGAGCGGCCGGTGGACGCCCAGAGGCCTCTCCCCGCGTCCGGTCGTCGCGACCGGACCCGCGACCGCGACGGCGTTCACGCTTCCGGACGCCCCCGACGTGCCGATCGAGACGCTCGAAGACGCCGACGAGCGGATCCTCCTCGCGGGCTACACGTTCTCCTCCGCACGCGTCGCCGACGCGCTGCTCGCCGCCGCCGACCGCGGCGTTCGCGTCCGGGTGCTGCTGGAGGGCGGGCCGGTCGGCGGGATGACGACCGCACAGCGCGAGCAGCTCGATCGCCTCGTCGCCGGCGGCGTCGAGGTCCGCGTGATCGACGGCCCGCACGCCCGGTTCGCCTTTCACCATCCGAAATACGCCGTCGCCGACGACGACGCGCTCGTGCTGACCGAAAACTGGAAGCCGTCCGGAACCGGCGGACGCGACAGCCGCGGCTGGGGCGTTCGGGTCCACTCCGGGGGAACTGCGGACGAACTCGCCGCCGTGTTCGCACACGACGCCGACGGCATCGACGCGGTCCCGTGGCGCCGCCATCGGGCGAACTCGTCGTTCGTCGAGGCGTCGCCGGCGACGGGGTCGTTCGATTCGCGGTTCCAGCCGGAGTCCGTTGCCGTCACCGACGTTCGGGTGCTGACTGCACCGGGAAACGCCGGCGGCGCGGTTCGGGGATCGATCGAGGACGCGGACCACCGGATCGACGTGCTCTCGCCGCGGCTCGACGCGGAAGGGGCGTACTTCGCCGCGCTCGTCGCCGCCGCCGAGCGCGGCGTCCGCGTTCGGATCCTGCTGTCGAACGCGTGGTACGACGAGGAGTCGAACCGGGCGGTCGTCGAGCGGGCGACCCGGCTCGGTGAGCGCGGCGTACCGATCGAGGCGCGGATCGCCCGACCCGGCGGTCGCTTCGGCAAGGTCCACGCGAAGGGGGCCGTCGTCGACGGAGAGACGGTACTCGTCGGCAGCCTCAACTGGAACGCGCACGCGACGACCGAGAACAGGGAGGTCGTCCTCGCCCTCGACGGGTCGGAGCCAGCGGCCTACTACGGTGAGACGTTCGCGGCCGACTGGGAGCGGGCGGCCGGCGACGCCGGCGGCGGAACGGACTGGAAGACGAAAACGACGCTAGCGCTCGGGGCGCTCTCGGGCGTCGCGCTCGCGGGGTTGGCACTCCGGCGGACGGTGCGATTCGAGTGAGTAACGGCGCGATGATTCGAGTGACCGTCGGCTTCGTGGTCCGAGCGAGGATCGGCTGTGAGCGTCGAGTGAGAAACGATCGACGGCGGCGCGAGACGCGTCGTCGCCGACCTCAGAGTTCGGTGTCGACGACCGCCTGCGAGGAGAGTTCCTCGTCGAGTTCGGCGTCGGCCATCTTCTCGACGAGGCTGTCGATGACCGCCTCGCGCATCCCCTTGACGAACTTGATCGAGCCGACGACGAGGTGGCCGCCGCCGGAGACGCCGCCGCCGACGACCTCCTCGTTCAGTTCGGCGACCATCCGCGGGATGTCGAGCCGGACGCCGTCCGAGCGGAGCACGGCGAAGTCGGGGCCGTAGCCGATCGTGATCACCGGCTCGCCGTGTGCTTTCACCTTCCGGTCGTGGAGCTTCCCGGTCGTCTTCCCCGGCGCGGGGTAGGTGAAGCGGTGGGCCCACTCGTCGAGGTCGACCGTGTAGAGGTGCGCGCCCGACTCCAATCGCTCGTGTTCGAGGTGGGAGGCGGCGGCGTCCATCTGCTGGTCGACGTCGCGCTCGGCGCGCGTCGCGAGGAAGTCCACCAGCTCGTCGTGGCGCGCTTCGTCGTCGCAGCCGACGTTCAGGACGTCGTTGACGAGCGACTGGCCGTCGTTGTAGCGCAGCCAGTGGGCCGCGTAGTCGAGCGCCTCGCCGACGTCGAGCAGGCGCTCGCGGTCGTAGCCCTCCGCTTCGGCCAGCGAGATGAACTCCGTCATCGCGTCGGCCTTCGAGCGGTCCGCGAGTCCGGCGACCGCGGGGACGTGCCGCAGTTCGTCGGTCAGGTCTGGATCGATCATCCGCGCGAGTTCGACGCACATCATCCCGGTCGTGATCCGGTAGTCCTCGTCGTAGAGGTACGGGTTGACGTGCGCGTCCAGCAGATCGTCGACGGCGTCGGGGTCTGGATGGTGGTGGTCGACGACGGCGATGGGCATATCGTAGTGCGCGAGGTTCTCGTAGGCCGGGACGTCCTCCTCGGTCGAGCCGTTGTCCAGCATCAGGAGCAGCGGGAGGCGCTGTCCGTGTCGAGCGCGGCCTTCGAGGGCGAAGTTGAGGTCGCGCGTGACGTCCTCCATCTCGTAGAACGGGGCCTTCGACGGGAGGCGCTTGATGAGGTGCCGAGGGGCGTCCTCGTCGTCGTGGACGGACTCGATGAAGTGCTCGAGGGCCAACTGGACCGGCACCGACGCGCACATCCCGTCGCCGTCGGCGTGGTGTCGCACCCGGATCGGCCGTCCTTCGAGCACCGTCCGGCGCAGCAGTCGGGCGACGTCGCGGAGGTCATCGCGGAGCTTCTCGAACGCCGGCCAGTCGACGAGCGGATCGACGCTCGCCGGGGCCGCGCGGTCCTCGAAGGCGGCGTCGAGACGCTCCCGTGCCTCGGCCTCGGCCTCCCCGTCGAGACGGGTCAGCGACTCGACCTCGATCTGGATCGATCCGTCGTGCGATTCGACGTTGCCGCCGATCCGGACGACGTCGTCGAGGTCGACCGCGGGGAACGCGCGGACGCCCGCCTCGCGGAACGCCGCCGCGGAGACGATCCCGGTTTCGTCGGCCACCCGGAACAGCGTCGGGCCGCCGGTCTGTTTGATCTGGGCGACCTGTCCCTCGACGTGGACCGAATCGCCGGCCTCCAGTCCCGCGATGGGCGTCAGGTCCGGTTCGTGGTCGACGACGACCGTCTGGTACGTCGACTCCCGGAAGACGTCGAAGGCGATGTCGCCGTTCTCCTTGACCTCTTCGAGCGTCACGGTCAGTCGGTCGCCCACCTCGTAGGATCGATCGAGGTTCGATTCGTGGACCAGCCCCGACACCTCGTCGGAGATGTCGACGAAGATGCCGTACTCGACGACGCCGTTGACGACGGCGTGGTAGTTGGCGCCGGCCTCGATGTCTTCGGACGTGCAGTTCGGTGCGAGATCGTAGACGATAGGTCGCGAGTCGCCCTCCGAATTCGGAGCGGACTCGCCGCCGGAATCCCCGGCGTTGTCGGCGGTCATACTGACGGGAAGTGGTGCGCTGCGGTTAAGACTTTACAATCGCTATCGATTCGACTTCCAGGGTAGACACCGTCTCCGGGCCGGAATAGCGAGCATCTTCGGCCCGGAATAGCGAGCATCTTCGGCCCGGAATGGACAGGCCCGAGCGGGCGTGTGCGCCGCGTGGCGACGACGACCGCCACGGCCCTCGAAAGGTTTAGAAGGCGACGAACCCGATTCCGAGTATGCGACTCTTCCGGTCGAGTGAGGTGCTCGGCATCGCCGCCGACGCGCTCGACTTCGCACGGGAGGCCTCCCGGGAGACTCACCCCGACGAGTATATGGGATTCCTCCGCGGCGAGGACGCCCGCCGTTTCGATCTGGATCGATCCGGGACCGTGATCACTGAGGTGATGATCATCCCCGGGACGCGGTCGAATCCGATGAGCGCCACCGTCGACAACAACATGATCCCGAACGACCGCCGGGCGGTCGGGTCGATCCACTCGCATCCGAACGGCGTCCTCCGCCCCAGCGACGCCGACCTCGACACGTTCGGGCAGGGGGAGGTCCACATCATTCTCGGTCACCCCTACGGCCCGACCGACTGGAAGGCGTTCGACCAGAACGGCGACGTGCGCGACCTCGACGTGCTCGACGTCGACCTCCCCGACCCCGAGGAGTTCTTCGACTTCACCGAGGCGGATCTCGATCTCGACTTCTCCGAGGAGTACCGCGAACCCGGAGGGCGGCGACGGTGACGCGTCGGGTCGTCGCACAGGGGACGTTCGACATCATCCACCCGGGTCACATCCACTACCTCTCGGAGGCGGCCGCGATGGGCGAGGAACTGCACGTCATCGTCGCCCGTCGGGAGAACGTCACGCACAAGGAACCGCCGGTGCTGCCGGACCGACAGCGACGGGACGTCATCGACGCCCTCGAAGTCGTGAGCGAAGCGCACCTCGGCCACACCGAGGACATCTTCGTCCCGATCGAACGGATCGACCCCGACGTGATCGTCCTCGGCCACGACCAGCACCACGACGCGGACGCCATCCGCGACGCGCTCGCGGGGCGCGGCATCGACTGTGCGGTGGAGCGCGCGTCCGGCCGGGAGCCCCGGTACGAAGACGAACTGCTCTCGACGGGACGGATCGTCGATCGGATTCTCGCGCTTCGGGCGTCCGAAACCGACGACGTCGACGCCGTCTGATCCGCCGTTCTGCTGCGTTATTCACGAGCACCACACCTCGAACGGCAGTGCTGGCGGTGCTAGCGGCGTAACGGTGGTTAGCGATCGTGAGTGTTCGCGCGCTCGGGCGGGAAACCGCGAAAAAGCGAATTACTCGTCGCTCTGCTGTTCGTCCAGCCAGTCCTGGTACTCGTCCTGGGAGACGACCTCGACGGTGAAGTACATCTGGGAGTGGGCGACACCGCAGTACTCGGTGCAGTAGCCCTGATAGGTCCCTTCCTCGTACGGAACGGTCCTAATCGTGTTCACCTGGCCGGGCATCGCGTCGACTTTGAGCGCCAGGTCTGGCACGTGGAACCCGTGTATCACGTCCCGCGAGGTCACTTCGATGACGACCGGGCGGTCCTTCGGCACGACGATCTCGGTGCCCGTGGTGAAGTTACCGTTCTCCGGGTACGACATCTCCCAGCCCCACTGGTACGCCTCGGCGTGGACCACGACCGGGTCGCCGGCGGCGTCCTCGACCTGCGGCGGACCGGCGACGTTCTCGTCGGCGAGGACGCCGTAGGAGGCGACGCCGACGAACAGCAGGATGATCGCCGTCGCGATCGTCCACGTGATTTCCAGACGGCGGTTCTCCTTCGTCGGCGACGGGTCGTCGTTGTTTCGGAACTTTACGATCGTGTAGATGAGGATGCCCTCGACGAGCAGCGTGATCGGGATCGCGATGTACAGCAGTTTCCCGTTCAGCCCGTTGATGAGCTCCGCGCTGGCGGACGTCTGTGCGGCGACCGGGTCCGCAGCGAGGCCCGCCACCAGGACCGTGAGCAGTGAAACGAGTGCCAAACGCGTCTTTCGCATCGATCGGAGGTTAGGAAGTGCCACGTAAATAGTTGCTGACTTTCCCCACTTGCACCACGTCGACGAGCACGGCGTCGGGGGCCGAAAGCGGGGCTCCTAAGTACGGTGATTCCTAACGTGTGATAGGTGCAACTCGTGCCGTCGACACCAACACACAACCGGTTTCACGGCCTGCTCGCCGCGACGGCCATCGGCGTCTATCTCCTGCTCCTCGTGGGGGCGACGACGGCCCTGACCGACGCGGCGGCGTCGTGTGCCGCCTGGCCGGCCTGCGGCGACGGGTGGACGACGCCGACGTCGACCGTCGGGTGGCTCGCCGTCGGACACCGTCTCGCGGCGGTCGCCATCGGCGCGCTCGGCGTCGCGGCGCTCGTCGCCGGCTTGCGCGCGGGGATCGAGCGGCGCGTGCTCGGCGCGATGGCGATCGCGGGCGTCCTGTACCCGATCCAGGCGGCCCTCGGGGCCTTCGTCGCGATCGGCGGCGCGGGCGCGACCCTCTCGGCGGTCCACCTGACGGTCGGGATGGCGATCTTCGGCTCGCTGGTCGCCGCGCTCGCCTGGACGTTGGAGACCGAAACCGGCGACCCGAACGAGGAACCCGTCGACAGCGTCGACCTCGACCCGCCGCTGGAGGCGACGTACGAACCGGACCTCCCGAGCGGCGGCCGGGAGCGACTGCTCGCGACCGCGAAGGCGTACGTCAGGCTGACAAAGCCGCGACTGATGTGGCTGCTCTGTCTCGTCGCGGCCGCCGGGATGGCGCTCGCGGCGACGACCACCGGCGGCCTGACCGTCGGCGTCGTGCTCGCGACGCTCGGCGGCGGCGTGCTCTCGATCGGCGCGTCGGGGACGTTCAACCACGTCTTCGAGCGCGACATCGATAGGCGGATGCAGCGGACGAGCGACCGGCCGCTGGCGACCGACCTCGTCCCCGTCCGCAACGCGCTCGCGTTCGGCCTCCTCTTGGCCGCCGGATCGATCGCGCTGTTCGCGTGGGTGAACGCGCTCGCGGCCGTCTTGGGCGTCGCAGCGATCGTGTTCTACAGCGTCGTGTACACGCTGCTCCTGAAGCCGAACACCGTCCAGAACACCGTCATCGGCGGGGCGGCGGGGGCGCTCCCGGCGCTCATCGGCTGGGTCGCCGTCGCCGGCGAGGTCGGACTCGGGGGGCTCGCGCTCGCGGCGATCATCTTCCTGTGGACCCCGGCGCACTTCTACAACCTCGCGCTGGCGTACAAGGACGACTACGAGCGCGGCGGCTTCCCGATGATGCCCGTCGTCCGCGGCGAGACCGAGACGCGAAAGCACGTGCTGTGGTATCTCGCCGCGACGCTCGTCGCCGCCGGCGCGCTGGCGTCGATGAACGCGCTGGGGCTGCTCTACGCGCTCACGAGCGTCGTCTTCGGCGGCCTCTTCCTCTACTTCGCCGTCCGCCTCCACTACGAACAGACCGAGTCCGCGGCGTTCCGCTCGTTCCACGCCTCGAACGCGTACCTCGGCGCGCTGCTTCTGGCCGTCGTCGTCGACGCGCTGGTGGTCTGACGATGGCCGCCGCGAGCGCCGCGTCTCGATTCGAGATTCGGGACCTCCTCTACGGCGCGCTCGTCGGCAACACGCTCGCCGCGCTCGCCGTGGCGTACACCCTGCTGGCGGGCATCTCGATTACGCAGCCGCGGTACGCGCTCTACGGCCTCCTCTGGGTCTTCGTCGGCGTGCTCGTGCTGTGGAAGACCGAACCGGCCCCCGCGGACGATTCGACGCGCCGCCGGGCGGCCGCGGTCGCCCTCGTCTACTTCGTCGCGCTCGCGGTCGCCGGCGGCGTCGTCGTCACCGCGATGCGACCCGGGGCGGGCGAGTTCGGCGTCCGCCTGGCGACGCTCGCGCCCGGATGGGGGCCGGCGCCAGTCTTCTCGTCGCCGTGGGCCGCCCTGGTGCTGATGCCCGCTCGCGTCGTCGGCTACGCCGCGCTGGCGTATCTCGTGTACGCGACCGTGATCGACGCCGCCGGCGCGGCCGTCTCGGGACTCGTCGGACTGCTCTCCTGCGTCTCCTGCTCGTGGCCGATCCTCGCGTCGCTCCTGTCGGGCGTCGTCGGCGGCGGCTCGGCCGTCGTCGCGGCGACGTTCGACTTCTCCTACGACATCTCGACGGTCGTGTTTCTCCTCACCGTCGCGCTCCTGTACTGGCGGCCCTTCGTCGGCGGTCACTTCGACGGTCAAAAAGAGTGAGCGCGGCCGGATCGAGCGGCCACGGGGCTCCACTCAGGCGAACCCGACCGGTTCGGGACGCTGCACCGTCTCCGGGTCGTCGCGTTCGTCCATCGGGTCGGTCTCGGGGTCGGTTCTCTCGCTCGTCGCTTCCGTCGGGCCAGTCTCGTGTTCCAACCTCGCCAGCGCCTCCCGCCGCAGAGGGTGGTAACACATACCAAGATAGTAGTTGGCAATAGACGAACAAAAGTCTGTCTCCGCGATCCGGATCGGCGGGCGCGACGCGCTTAACAGCGCCCGGAACCAACCTGGGAGTCGATGTCCGCCATCGAAATCGAGTACTGCGTCCCCTGCGGCTTTCTGAACCGTGCCGAGGAGATCCAGCACGCGCTGCTCGAACAGTTCGGCGACCGACTGGACCGCGTCGCGCTGGTGACCGGCGACCACGGCGTCCTGACGGTCGCCGTCGACGGCGACGTCGTCTGGGACAAAGCCGAGGACGAGTACGACGTCGATGGAATCACGCGGCGGGTTCGCGAGGAGATCTGAGGCGGCTGTCGTCGCGTCCCGGTGATCGCGGGGGCGCGACCACAGCGGCCCGGGGGGCGCGTCAGTCGCGATGGCCCCAGCGACGGCCCTCCTCGTCGTAGCGGGCCTCGAAGATGCGGTCCCACTGGGCGGTGGAGAGGTCCACGTCGGCCGCGCCGAGGTTCTCGTCGAGTTGTTCGACCGTCCGCGCGCCGACGATGGGGACGACGGTCGCGTCCGGGTAGTCCATCAGCCAGCGGAGCGCGACCTGTGCGGGTGAGGCGTCCTCCTCGTCGGCGACTTCCCTGACCGCGTCGAGGACGTGCCACCCTCGCTCGGAGAGGTAGTACTCGTCGAACTGGTCGTCCATCGAGCCGCGAGAGCCGTCGGGGGCGATCACCTGCGCCGGGTCGTCGGGGTCGGCGCGCTCGTACTTGCCCGTGAGGAAGCCGCCGGCCAGCGGCGAGTACGGACAGACCGCGAGGTCCTGGTCGCCGCAGACGTCCAGGTACTCCTTCACGTCCTCGTAGTAGCCCGCGTGAAACAGCGGCTGGGTGACCTCGAAGCGCTCCCAGTCGTGGACGTCGGACTTCCACAGCGCCTTCGTGAGCTGCCAGGACGCCATCGTCGACGCCCCGAGGTAGTTCACTTTCCCCTCCTCGACGAGTCGGTCGAGCGTCGCGAGCGTCTCCTCGATCGGCGTCTCCTCGTCCCAGCGGTGGATGTAGTAGAGGTCGAGGTAGTCGGTGCCGAGGCGGTCGAGCGTGCCCTCGATCTGGTTCCTGATGTGCGTGCGAGAGAGGCCCGACCCGTTCGGGTTGTCGGGATCGAAGCCGAAGTACACCTTCGAGGCGAGGACGACCTCCGAGCGGTCGCGGTCGGCGAGCCAGTCGCCGATCCACGACTCGCTGCGGCCGCTCGGGTCGCCGTAGACGTTCGCGGTGTCGATGAAGTTCCCGCCGCGCTCGACGAACGCGTCGAGCAGGTCGTGGGCTTCGCTCTTCTTCGTCTCGACGACGCCGTCGGTCTCGCGGCCGAAGCGCCACGTCCCGAAGCAGAGTTCCGAGACCTTGGTTCCGGTCGATCCGAGTCGTCGGTAGTCGAGGCTCATGTGCGGGGAGAGACCGGCCGCGCTCAAAAACGTGCGTGTCCGAGGTCGTTCCTGCTCGCCGCACCGAGATTCGGTCCGCGTGCCGAACGCCGGAGACGCTACTCGACCGGCTCGAATCGGAAGCCGTCCCACTCCTGGCTCTCCGGTTCGCGGATGCCCGCGTCGGGGTCGCGGAGCTCCTCGCAGTAGACCGGCCGAACCGCGTCGCCGACGTCGACCTCGTCGGTCGTCACCTGGCCGATGGCCCGCACCGGTTCGCCGTCGACGTCGAACTCGACGATGGCGACGGTGTTCGGCTGGCGGACGCCCGGCGGCGTCGCGGTCGACGTCGTCCAGGTGACGACCTCCGCGACGTGCTCGCTCAGGTCGACCGTGCCGGTCGGTTCCTGACCACCGGGCCCGAGCGGGTGGCCGGGGTAGGTGATGCTGCCGTCGGGGTAGCGGGACGCCTCCATCGCCGGTTCGTTCTCGGTGTCGTGCTCGTCTCGATCGTCGCTCATGTTCGACCCTCCAGGATCGTCGTCGTCACGCAGTTTCCGAACCCGCCGACGTTGCAGGCGAGTGCCGTCTCGGCCTCGACCTGCCGCGGTCCTGCGTCGCCGACGACCTGCGTGTAGATTTCGTAGACCTGTGCCACGCCGGACGCTCCGAGCGGGTGGCCCTTCGACTTGAGCCCGCCGGAGGTGTTGATCGGCAACTCGCCGTCGCGATCGGTGACGCCCTCCTCGACCGCTTTCCAGCCCTCGCCCTTCTCGAAGAAACCGAGATCCTCCGACTGGAGGAACTCCAGGATCGTGAACATATCGTGGAGTTCCGCGACGTCGACGTCGTCGGGGCCCAGTTCCGCCATCTCGTAGGCCTGCTCCGAGGAGTGGACGACCCCGCCCATCGTCGTCGGGTCCGCGCGCTCGTGGACGACGTGGGTGTCGGTCGCACCGCCGATGCCCGAGACGACCGCGTACTCGTCGGTGTACTCGCGGGCGACGGACTCCGGACAGAACATGAGCGCCGCCGACCCGTCCGTGATCGGGCAGAAGTCGTAGAGCCTGAGGGGGTCGGCGACGATCGGCGACTCCAGGACGGTGTCGAGGTCGACTTCCTTCTGGAACTGTGCGTGCGGGTTGTCGACACCGTTTTTGTGGTTCTTGACCGCGACCTTCCCGAGCGACTCGCGCGGGGCGTCGTATTTGTCGAGGTAGTGGCGAGCGGTGAGGCCCGCGAACGAGGGGAGCGTGAGCCCGTGTTTGTACTCGACCGGGTGCGTCAGCGAGGCGATGACGTCGGTCGCCTCCGCGGTCGTCCGGTGGGTCATCTTCTCGCCGCCGACGAGGAGCGTCATCTCCGAGGCTCCCGAGGCGATCGACTGCCAGGCCGCGTACACGCCCGCGCCGCCCGACGAGGACGTCTGGTCGATTCGGGCGGTGTAGGCGGGGACCGCCGAGAGGTCGTGGGCCAGCGCGTTCGGGACGCCGGTCTGGCCCTCGAACTCGCCGCTGGCCATATTCGAGACGTACAGGTGTTCGACCGCGTCGGGCGAGACGCCCGCGTCGTCGAGGCAGGCGGTGCCGGCCTCCGCGAGCAACTCGCGGATCCACGCCTCGCGCTGCCCGAACTGGGTCATCGACGCGCCGATGATCGCTACGCGCTCCATAGTCGTCAACGAGTGGGCGGTGGCTTACCGGTTTCCCTTTTCAGAGGTCTCGACCGCCCGCCGTCTCTCGAAGCGCTTACACGCTCCCCGGTTCGACATCCGGTATGAACGTGGATCTGGACGCTGTCGCGCCGAGGCTGGGTGCTATCGTCTGTCTGCTCCTCGCCGGGGTCGTGTTCGCGCCGGCCCTCCTGATCTCGGTCCCGGGCGCGGGCGTCGCGGACTACTACGCCTCCGGACCGATCGGCGTCTCGATCGTGGGCGTGCTCGCCCTCCTCAACGTCGTCGTCTTCCTCGCGGCCGCCCAGGAGCGGTCGGATCCGGCGACGCTCGCCGGCGTCGCCCTGGTGTCGGCGCTCGCGATGGTCCTGTTCTCGCTCGTGTGGGCGCTCTCGATCGACCCGACGCTGCTCTTCAGCTTCCCGTCGGAGTACGCCTGGATCGAGAACCACCGCTGGATCGTCGTCACCGGGTCGGCGTTCGTCGCCATCGCCGCCGGGAGCTTCGCGCGATCGCGCGTGGCGTAAACCGTCGCGAGCGTGGGGTCGCGGCCGGCGGCCCGACCGGGAGACCCGAACGGCGTCTTGCGATCGCGGGGTCCCCGAGTCGAAAGCCCCTTATGTGGTCCCGGTCTACTCTGGAACGGACTAGGTCGGGCAGCTAGGCCCTGCTCTCCACCCGCATCTTTGGCCTTCAGCGGGGACCGAACCCGGGGGCGTCCGGTCAGACCGGCGCGGGCCTCGGAAGCCAACGTCGAAACCTCGTCCTTCGGGGACGGCGGTTCACCGACGCCGGCCGCAGGGTCGGTCCGAGGTGATTCGTCGCCGGCACCCCGTCAGGCGCGGAAGCGAGCAGCGGACCAGCGAACGTTCGTCGCTCGGAGGATCGCGGGGTGGAGGAGGCGACCGAGATTCCCCGTGCCGGAACGTCGGGCAATCCCGCTGTCCGCCATTCATATCGGATTCGCGATCGAGAGCGACGGCGCTCGCCCGTCTTCGGCCCTCGCCCGCGCGGGCCCGGCCGGACGCATCCGCGTGGTTCCGAATGCGCACGGTACCCGAGAACACACCCCTGTGAGCCGCAGAATAGTGTCGTTTAATTCCGTCGGCGGCGGCGCTTCGAACACGGAATGATGGGACGCGCCAGCGGTGCCCTCGGACTGCTCCGGGACCGCGAGTTCGCCGCGCTGTCGGGGGTCGCGTTCGCCCGGAGTCAGGCGTACTCGACGGTGCTCATCGCGCTGGCGCTCTACGCCGACCAGTTCGGGACCACCGGCGTCGTCGAAGGGCTGTTCGGGACGGCCTTCGCCGTCGCGCAATTGTTCATCGTCCTCCCGCTCGGACGCAAAGTCGACACGGGCAACGCGAAGCACTATCTGCTCGCCGGCCTGGCGATCAACGTCGCCGTCTTCGTCGGGTTCGCACTCGTCCAGAACTCGATCCACGTGATTCTCGTGCGGGTGCTGCAAGGGCTCGGGGCCAGTCTGCTGTGGGTCACCGGGTCGGCGGTAGTCGGCGAGATCAGCCCCGAGGACGGCAGCGGCCGCTGGCTCGGCGCGTACAATCAGGTCGGGGCCTTCTCGAGTCTCGCCGGCGACCTCGTCGGGGGCTACCTGCTGTACGCCTACGACTTCGTCTGGGCATACGCGGCGCTGACCGCGGTCACGATCCTCGCGTTCGGCCTCGTGTGGCGGCATCTCCGGGACGATCCCGGCGGACGGAAGGACCCCGACGAAGCGACCGGCGCCGAGACGATCCGCGCGCTCCTGGCGCGGCCGATGGTCCGATCGCTCGTGATCTTCAGGCTCGGATTCTCGGTCGGGAAGATGGCCGTGATCATCTTCCTCCCGATCTTCGCGCGCACCGAGTTCGGGATCAACGCCTTCGCGATCGGGTGGATACTCGCCGGAGGGAAACTGACGAAGTCGATCTTTCAGGGGTATATGGGAGATCTGACCGACAAGATCGGCAAGCGGTACTGGTTCGTGGTCGTGGGCGCGCTGCTGTACGGGCTCGGAACGGCGCTCATCCCCCTGGCGCTCTTTTTCGAGGGCACGATCCGACCGATCAGCTTCGAGGCGTTCGGCCGAACGCAGGTCCTCGGCGGGGCGTTCTTCGCGCTCTTCGCCGCCTACGGGATCCTCGGTATCGCCGACAGCGTCCGCCTACCGGCGAGTATGGCGCTATTCGTCGAAGAGGGCGAGCGGTTGGACTCGGTCGCGTCGAGTATGTCGCTGCGCTCGATCGCCTGGAAGGTCGGACAGGTCGCCGGCCCCGTCCTCGTCGGGGCGATCAAAGACGCCGTCTCGACGACGATGGCCTTTCTCACCGCCGCGGCCTTCATCGTCGTCGCCACCGGAATCTTCGTCGTGACGTACCTGCGGACGCGGGAGACGCCGGCCGCGACGCCCGCGGTCGGGGACTGAGCCGAAGTGTGAGCGTCCCTAGTCCGCGGTCGCGTCCGATCCGCTGGCTTCCTCGTTCGCTCCGGAGCCGGCGGACGGACCGCCGTCGTCGAACTCGAACTCCAACTCGGTCTCCGCGTCGTCACGGGTGACCGTCACTTCGAGTTCTTCGGCGTCGTCGGGTATCGAGACGACGTACTCGCCGTTCGCGTCGGTGGTCCCGGTCGGTCCGCCCTCAATCTCGACGGTCGCGTTCTCGACCGCGGAGCCGTTTCGCGTCACGCGTAGCGTCGCGTTCTCGCCGGGCGCGACATCGTCGGCGAAGGTGGCGTTCAGCGCCGACTCGGCCCGGTTCTCACGGTCGTCATCGCTTTCATCGTCGCCTTCGTCGTCATCGTCGTCGATTTGGTCGATCTCGACGTCGGTCCCCGACTCGGAGATGACGGGTTTGAGGACGTACTTCCCGCTCTGGCCCGCCTTGATCGCGGTGATGTCGAAGACGAAGTCGACCGATTCGCCGTCACCGACGGTGAACTCCGAGTTCAACTGGAGCTTCCCGCTCGGCAGTTTCACGCGCTGGTCGCTGCCGTCTTTCAACGTCCCGTTCACGTCGGAGACGTAGACGAACACTTTCTCGTAGGTCCCGTTCGGGGCGTCGAGCGACGAGAGTCGCGTCGCGTTCGCGCCCTGGAGACGGGTCAGGTCGACCGTCCGGTCGTCGACCTCGTACTCGACCCACTCGTCGTCGGTGCTGTCTTCGTCGCCGTCGTCGGCTTCGTCACCGCCGTCTGCGTCGTCCGCGTCAGCGGACTCGGTTTTCGCCGTGGTCGTCGACGTAGCCGTTTCGGTGTCGTCCGTCTCGTCGGCCACCTCGTCGCCGTCAGCCGACTCGTCGTCCGCATCCGTTCCGCCGTCGTCCGCATCCGTTCCGCCGTCGTCCGCATCCGTTCCGCCGTCGTCCGCATCGTCGCGCTCGTCGGCGTCTTCGCCGCCATCGTCAGCGGCCGGCTTCAGTCCGACGCGGTTGATGGTGACGTTGAGATGCTCGAAGTCACCGATCGCGTTCCGTTCGTCGCTGATGTACAGATTCACCGTCCCAGTGCTGCTATCGGTCCCGCCGGTGGGCGACTGCACGTCCGTAGCTGTCGATGCGTCGTCTGCGCCCCCGTTCGGCGCACCGGAGATGCCACCGGCGCAGCCGGCGAGGACCACGAGCGCCGCGACGAGAACGGTCGCGACAGTCTTTCGAGTCATTGCGGTCACCCCGAGGAGCCGAAGCGGTATTTAAATAGCAGTCCGTGACTCCCGAATTCAATCGGATTCAGGCCGATTTACTCCCACGCGCCGAGGCTCGCCTGCAGGTCGCGGGTCGTCGCCTCCGGGGTCGCCTCGTACCCGACGAGGTCGCGGAGGTCGACGGCGTAGGTGGTTCCCGCACGGTCGAGGACCAGCAGCCGACCTTGGACGCCGCGGACGGTCCCGGTGGCGATGGTTTCGGCGACCGGGCGGTCGTGCAGACCGAGCCCGTACGAGAATTCGTATCGATCGGCCTCGTCGACGTCGAACTCGGCCAGCAGTTCCCGCCACGCGTCGGCGTCGACGTCGCGGTGGAGACCCGCCCGTTTCGTCGGCACGCGGATCCGGTCCGGGATCTCCGTGGCGATTTCGGCCTCGCGCCGCCGGGCGATCCGGCCGTCGGGGACGACCGAGAGGAGCGCGCCGCGGTCTGCACCCTGCTCGCGAAGCCGAGTCTCCACGCGCCACTCCCGGGTGACGCCCACTTTGAACGCGTCCGGCGCGAACGCCGCCAGGTAGATCGCGTGCGGCTCCACGCAGTCCATCTCGTCCTTGAGGCACGTCCCGGTGCACTTCGCACAGACCCACGTCGAGCGGTGCTGCGGGCAGTGCGGGGCGGTCGGGTTCGCGCACGGAACGTGCCCCTCGTCGGTGACGGTTCCGGCACAGCGGCGCTCGCCGAGCGTGTACGCGATTTCGACACCGGGTTCGAGCGGGACGAACTCGACGGAACCGGGATCGTCAGCGGCGGAATCGACGGACGCGTCGCTCAGGTAGAGCCCCGGTTCGCCCGTGTCGTAGCCGACGAACTGCACGTCACTCGCTATGCGAGGGTCGAATAAAAGCCGTGCCGTTCGGCGAGACGGACGGACCGAGGCGCGCTCCGTTCAGTCGCGCTCACGTCGCAGTCGCGTTGTACACGACCTGCACCGACGCCACCACCGTCACGGATCCCGCCTCGACGTCGGTGTCACCGGAGTCGGGTGCGGGTGTCTGCGTCGCGTATTCGACGTCGCTCGGACGCGGGGACCCGCTGTCGACGCGGATCACGTCGACGCCGGTGATGGTGAGGTTCTCCGTCGCCCCGACGGTCTCGGCCTTCCGTCGCGCGTCCGCCATCGCCGCCTGGCGGGCGTCCCGTTCGAGTTGCTGTCTTCGCTCCGCAGACAGGGTGAACTCGACGTTGTTGATGTCGGTCGCGCCGTTCTGTACGGCCGTGTCGATGACCGGACCGGCCCGCCCGACGTCGGGGAGCGTGATCTCGAACTCGTGGGTCGCGCGGTACCGGACTTCCGGCTCGCCGCCCTCCTCACGCGGCGGCCGGTAATCACGCCCGATGTCGTAGTAACTGGTCGTGATCTGCTCGTCGGCCACGCCCGCCTCGGTCAGGGCGCGCCGCATCCGGGAGACGTTCTCGGCCAGTCGTTGCCGGGCCGTGACGGCGTCCTCGGCCGTCGCCGTGACACCGACGTCGACGACCGCTCGGTTCGGCTGGCCGTCGGCGCTACCCGCGCCCGCGACCTCGATTTGACTTCCTGACGACGACGGCGAGTCTGCGTTCGAGTCGGCGGCCGAGAGGGCACCCGAACACCCCGCGAGCAGGACGAGCGCCACCACGCCGATCGCGATGAGCGGCTTTCGAGACATAACTATTCGATGACAAGATTCCATCAAGTGCTTCGTGGTATCTCAAAGGACCGTTTGAGCGAACCCGTCGCCCCCTCCAGCCATCGAAGCGAAGCCCCTTAGCGCCCGGCCCGTCTCGACTCGCGTATGCACGACGCACCAGAGGTGGCCGTCCTCCGGTACGGCCACCGCCCGGGCCGGGACGACCGGATGACGACGCACGTCGGTCTCACCGCGCGGGCGCTCGGCGCGGATCGGGTGATCTTTCCCGACAACGCCGGCCAGTCCCGGGAGACGGTCGAAGACATCACCGATCGCTTCGGCGGCCCCTTCGACGTGGAACTCACGGGGCAGCTGGACGCGACGATCCGCGAGTGGGACGGGTCGGTCGTCCACCTGACGATGTACGGCGAGCGGGTGCAGGACGTGACCGGGGAGATTCGGGAGACGCATCGCGAAGATCCCCTCCTGATCGTCGTCGGCGGCGAGAAGGTCCCGTTCGAGGTGTACGAGGCGGCCGACTGGAACGTCGGCGTCACGAACCAGCCCCACTCGGAGGTCGCCGGATTGGCCGTCTTCCTGGATCGACTGTTCGACGGGCGCGAACTCGAACGCGAGTGGGAAGCCGCCGACCGCCGGGTGATACCCCAAGAACGCGGGAAGCGCGTCGTCGACGGGGACCTCGACGAGCCGTGAGCGATCGAGGATCGAGGGCGATCGAAGAGCGAGGACGAGTCGCGAGCGGCCGCGTGATCAGTTACGGACGATCGGTTGCGTGAATAGCTACGAACGCGACACTCTCGGTGTACGTTGTCAGAGAGAACGCGAGAACGGCGGTGTAGACCTGGACGGGAGACGTTTTCCCCGACCTACACGGCCATCTGGGTCTGCCACGCCGACTTTAGCCGGAATTTCACCGGCAGTTGCCGGAGCGTTAGCCGGGTTCCCACCGGCGTTGTCGACGTAGCGTCGCCGAATTTCACGAAGTCCGCTTGCGCGTACTCCGCTAGTTGGCCTTCTCCCTCGACCGCCCGGGCGGTCGAGCGTTCGGGTCGGTGCGGTCCTCCTTCGGAACCGTAACCTCGTCGCCTTCTGACGGACACTTCGGTTGTGGCTCCCAACTCGTTCCGTCTCGCCCGCGTCCGGGTGATCTGAAACGAGTCGTCCAGTGTGTCCCCGCCTTCTCGCGGGAATTATACCTACGAGCGGGGTAATAATAAATCATTTTGAATATTGTGTGAATGTTTTCCACGAGAACAACTGACGACCGCGTCGAAATAGTTCGGAGCGGACGAGCGACCCCGCATCCGCAACTTTAAAACGACTGAGCGGCGCAACTGAGTACAATGGCTTTTGAGGAGCTGCTGAACGACCCTGTCATCCAGAAGTACCTCCACGAGCTGGTCGGACCGACGGGGATGCCGGTGGCCGCGGCTCCGCCGGACGGCGAGGTGACCGACGAGGAACTCGCCGAGGAGTTGGGACTGGAACTCAACGACGTCCGGCGGGCGCTTTTCATCCTCTACGAGAACGACCTGGCGGAGTACCGTCGGGTCCGCGACGAGGACTCCGGATGGCTCACCTATCTCTGGACCTTCCACTACGAGAACATCCCGGAGAACCTCCAGGAGGAGATGTACCGCCTCCTCGACGCGTTAGAGGAGCGTTTGGAGTACGAGCGAACCCACGAGTTCTACCTCTCGGAACCCGCGGGCATCCGCTTCGAGTTCTCCGAGGCGATGGAACAGGGCTTCCAGTGTCCGGAGACGGGTGCTCCCCTCGAACCGATGGAGAACGACGAAATGGTCGAGGCGATGGAGCGCCGGATCGAGGAGGTCCGTGACGAACTCAACGTCGACGTGGGTCGGGACGACTGATGGTCGTTCTCGCGACGAAGTGCTACGTCAGCGGTGACGCCCGCGACCGCGCGCTCGACAGTTTCGACTCCCTCGTCCGCAACGACGTCGGCGAACTCGAAGTCGGGTGGACGGTCGACGTCCGCGATGACGACTTCGTGAGCGTCGACCTGTCGGGCGAGGACGCGACCGTCGCGGCCAACGTCCTCGCGGAGACCTGGGGAGAGATCACCGACGAATTCGAGGACGGCGAAACGTACGTCGGCACGCTCGACTCCTGGGACGACGACGGCTGGGTCCTCGACGCCGGCGACGGGCGGCACGTCCGGATCGGGACCGACGAACTCGGCCTCGGGACCGGCTCGCCCGCGCAGATCCGGGACCGGTTCGGGGTCGTCCAGCACACGCCGCTTCGGTTCGTCGCCGGCGACACCCCCCGTCTCGCGGACGCGACGCGGGACCAACTGTACGACTGGACGCGCGAGGAGGGAGCCGGCCGCGTGAACGTCAACAGCGCGACCCGGGGGCAGGTCCGGGCGACGGTCAACCGGGCCGGTCACGCGAAGGACATCGTGACGGTCGAACGGCTCGGGCTCCTCGAACAGAGCATCGTCTGTCCGGAGGGGACCGACCCGCCGGGGCTGCTTGCCAGCATCGGCTCCTACCTCCGCTCGGAACTGAAGTGCGTCCTGACGTCCTGAGAGAGCGGAGGACCAATACATCTCGAACCCTCGAACCCACGTATGAACCGACGACTCCTGCTCGCGGCCGGCTGTCTCGCCCTCCTCGCGGTCACCAGCGGCTGTCTCGGCATCGGAACCGGGCCGGTCTCCGCCGACCGACTCGACAGCGAACCCGCGGCGCCCTACGAGTGGGAGACGAACCGCACGGCCCACGTCACGATCCAGGAGAACACGCAGTTCCGGACGGTGATGGAGACGAACAGTTCGACGATCGAACTGTACCGCCGCGACGGCTTCGGGGGCACGAACCCGCTTTCGGTGCAGTCGGTCCGGTATCGATACCCCAACGGGACGGTGATCACGGGGAGCGAGATCCAGAACCGCAGCGGCGAGGTCAGACAGACCCGCGACGAGACCATCGTGGCGCTGCCCGACGGCGCGCCGCCGAGCGGCGGTGCGCTCGCGTTCACCAGCGGCGGGACGCCGAAGCGCTTCACGCTCCCGACGTACGTCGAGGGCACCTACGAGGTGGTGTTGCCGCCGGATCGCCGGCTCGACTTCCCGATCTTCGGGCAGGTGTCGCCGGGCAACTACGAGACGGAGCGCGACGCGCAGGGGAGGGTCCACGTCGTCTGGGCGGAGCCGGTGACCGCCGACACCGTCTCGATCCGGTTCTACCTCCAGCGTGACCTCTACATCTTCGGCGGGATCGTCGCCCTCGTCGGCGCGGTCGGCGGCGGCGGGCTGTTCTATTACCGCCGACAGATCGACCGACTCCGGCAGCAACGACTGGAGATGGGCATCGACGTCGAAATCGACGACGACGACGAGGGGCCGCCGCCGGGGATGCGCTGACCGGTGGAACCGGAGAGAGTTGCGAACGCGGAGGCGCTGCGCTTTTGTTCGCTTCGCGGCTACGAGACGTATGCGAGTCGCAGTCGTCACCGTCGGAGACGAACTCCTCTCGGGTGACACCGTCAACACGAACGCGTCGTGGCTGTGCGCACAGTTGACCGCGCGCGGCGTCGACGTCGAGCGCGTCACCACCGTCCCGGACGACGTCGCCGACATCGCCCGCGTCGTCAACGAGTACCGCGCCGAACACGACGCCGTCGTCGTCACCGGCGGCCTCGGCCCTACCCACGACGACGTGACGATGGCCGGCGTCGCCGCGGCGGTCGGTCGCGACCTGGAACCGCACGAGGCGGCCCGCGAGTGGCTGACGGGCGAGGCGGGTTACACCGCCGAGGGCCTCGTCGAGGGGACCACCGACCTGCCGGCGGACGCCCGGATGCTCCCGAACACGGCGGGCGTCGCGCCGGGTGCCGTCGTGGAGGGCGTCTACGTCCTGCCGGGCGTCCCGGACGAGATGAAGGCGATGTTCGAGGGCGTCGCCGGAGAGTTCAGCGGCGAGGAGACCGTTTCGAGGACTGTCGACGTCGACGAACCCGAGAGCGAACTGATCGACCGGCTGTCGGAGCTGCGGGAGCGGTTCGACGTCACCGTCGGGAGCTACCCCGGCGACTCGGTCCGCGTGAAACTCACCGCGACCGACGAGGCCACCGTCGACGACGCGGCGCGGTGGCTCAGTTCGCGGGTCGACCTCGTCGAAGACGCGGAGTAATCGTCGAGGCGGGGAGCACCGGGCCGTCCGCGAACGGCGAACGTCGGGACCGCTCAGCGGTACAAGTAGTAGAGCCAGCCGGCGGTCATCGCGAGACTGAGGAGGAGGATCACCGCGCCGGTCTCTGCGATCGGGAGGGCAACGCCCTCGGATGCGAGTGGAAGCATACCACTCAGTTCCGAGAGACAGTTCTTAAGCGTTCATACTGTGGGCAGTGAGTACCGCTCACCCGACATCACCGCACCGGCGGGCTTTTGCGCGCCCCGCCGTTGGGTTCGCGTATGCGACTCGGGTTCGTAGTAAACCCCATCGCGGGGATGGGAGGCCGCGTCGGGCTGAAGGGAACCGACGGCAAAGTCGAGGAGGCGCGCCGCCGCGGGGCGGAACCCCGCGCGCCCGACCGCGCACGGCGGGCACTCGACGCGCTCCGTGAGCAGGTCGGCGACGACGTCGGCCTGGTGACCTGGGGCGGATCGATGGGCGCAGACTTGGCTCGGGAGAGGGGGTTCGATCCCGACGTTCTCGGCGGCCCCGGTTCGGATCCGACCGTCGGGGGCGACGGCGGCGGACCAGGGGCGAGCGGCACCGGCACGGCGAGCGAACCCGTGTCGGAGACGACCGCCGAGGACACCGTCCGAGCCGTCGAGGCGTTCCTCGATGCCGAGGTCGACCTCGTCGTCTTCGTCGGCGGCGACGGCACCGCGGCGGACGTCGCAGAGGTCGTCGAGGGGAGCGAGACGCCGATCCTCGGCGTGCCCGCGGGCGTGAAGGTCTACTCGTCGGTGTTCGCCGTCTCTCCCGAGGACGCGGCGCACGTGATCGCGACGTTCGAGCGGACCGAGCGCCGCGAGGTGCTCGACATCGACGAGGACGAGTATCGGGAAGGCGAGGTCCACCCCGAACTCCGGGCGATCGCCCGCGTCCCAGTCGCAGAGGAGTTGCAGTCCTCGAAGCAACTCGGCGGCGGCAACGTCGAGGCGCTCGCGGCGGGCGTCGCCGACGACGTCCGGGAGAGCGAGAAGACGTTCGTCCTCGGCCCGGGGAGCACCGTCGGCGCGGTCAAGGAGGAACTCGGCTTCGAGGGGTCGCCGCTCGGCGTCGACGTCTGGCGCGACGGCGAGGTGCTCGCCCTCGACGCGAGCGAGTCCGAGATTCTGGACGCGCTCGGTCCGGCCGGCGAGAACGTCGTCATCGTCTCGCCGATCGGCGGCCAGGGGTTCGTGTTCGGCCGCGGCAACCCCCAGCTCTCCCCCGCCGTGATTCGCCGCTGTGACCTCGAAATCGTCGCCTCGCGCTCGAAACTCGACACGATCGGCGAACTCCGCGTCGACACCGACGACCCGGACCTCGACGCCGACCTCCGCGGGTGGACGAAAGTCCGCATCGGCCGCTTCGAGCGCCGGATGATGCGGATCGTGTGACGCTTTTTCGAGATCGACGCGGATGGTATCGGACTGTGAAACTCATCGTCTCAATTATTTTAATATCGACTTATTCTAACCTCGAAATACAGACAGATAGAAGTTATATAAGCCACATATAGTGAGGATTAAGGTCACTGAAAGCAAGGGTGTGATATGGAGACGCGTAAGGTACAGCGGTTGGGTCCCTCGACGCTGGCGATGACGCTGCCGGCGGAGTGGGCCAAGGAACACAACGTCAACAAAGGCGACGAGGTGTCGCTCCGGATGGGCGGGAAGGGCACGCTGACGGTGCTTCCGGAATCAGCGAGTCAGGAGGACTCGTCGGCGACGATCCGCGCGGACAACCTCGACGCCGACTCGCTCGAACGGGCGATCGTCGCCCAGTACGTCCTCGGGCGGCGGGTGATTCACATCGAGAAGAGCGACGGCGCGCTCGACTCCGAGCACATCAACGCCGTCTACAAGGCCGAAACGCAACTGATGGGCCTGGGCGTCATCGAGGAGACGCCCGACCGGATCGCCATCCGGTGTTCGGTCGACCCCGAGGACTTCACGCTGAACAACCTCCTCGAACGGCTCGAAAACACCGGCAGCACGATGCGCGGGGAGGCGATCAAGGCGCTCGCACACGGGAACACGGACCTCGCACAGCGCGCGCTGAACCGCGAGCGACAGGCGAACAAGATCTTCGTCCTCCTGCTTCGACTGATCTTCACCGCCTACCAGAACCCGAACCTCGCTCGCGCCGTCGGCCTGGAGTCGGGGTTCCCGCTGATCGGGTACCGATCAGTGGCGAAGAACCTCGAACTGACCGCCGACAACGCCGAGGACATCGCCAACATCGCGATGAACGCCGAGGGCCACACCCTCGACATCGACTCGGGGACGATGCGTCGCATCCGGGAGTTCACCGACCAGGTCGACGAACTCACGAAGACGGCCGTGCAGTCCGTCGTCGAGCGCGACTACGACAAGACCGTCGAGTGCCGCACGCTGTTCCGACAGCTACGGGACCGCGAACAGGAGATCCTCAACGACCTTCCGGAGATGGAGAACGAAAAGCTGTTGCAGATCCGTGAAGTCCTCGTCAGCCTGCAACAGACCGCCCAGTACGCGATGCGGAACGCCGAGATCGCGGCCAACCTCGCGCTGAACGAGGAGTCCGAACACGTCACGATCGGGTGAGCGAACAGCCGACGTCACCCGAGCAGACCGCCATCGTCGTCGGTCGTCGTGGCCGTCTCGGCCGGTGTCGTCGGTGTCTCCGCCGGTGTCGCCGTTTCTGTCGTCGCCGTCGTTGTCTCCGTCGGCGTCGCCGTCTCGGTCGGCGTCGGGGCGCTCGTCGTTTCGGCCCCGTCCCCGAGAATTCCGTCATCGTCGGTCGACGTCGTCTCGGTCCGGGTTTCGGTATCCGACGGCGTCTCGGTCTGCGTCGTCGAGCCGTCGTTCTCCGCGGTCGAGTCACCACCCGGGTCAGTCGGTTTCGTCCCGAAGATGTCCGTCTCTATCGTCTCCGTGTACGTGAGCGGATCGAGCGGGACGCTCACCGTCGTCTCCGCGAGGTCTAACCGGGCGTCGAAGTCGATGCGGAGCTCTGTCACCTGGTTCCGTTCGAGGTGCGTCACCCACCACTCGTCGATCCTGTCGTTGCGGATATAGACGGTCGCCTCTACGCTCTCCGTGGACTTCGGCGGGACGACGTACTCCGAGTCGGTCGATCCCTCGCCGACGGCGACGTCGTTCATCGTGACGTCGTACCCGAGTTCGCTGACCCCGATCGGATACGGTTTCGGGTTGTACACGACGAAGGTGAGATCCATCGCCGTCCGAGAGTCCGTCACCTCGCCCCACTCCGCGCTCGTCTCGTTGACGTAGAGGACCGGATCGGAGACGAGCGGTTGGTCGGCGTTGATCGGGCGCGTCTCCGTGGAGTTGAACTGCGAGAGCAGGTCGGTCTCGATCTGCCGGGTGACGTTCGGCGGATCGACGGTCCGTCCGAGCGTCCCCGAAGTAACCGAGGTGTCGACGGTGACAGTCGTCCGCTCGTCGTTGCGGACGTGTGAGATCCACCACGGCGGGATCCGGTCGTTGTCGGCCGCTGTCGTGACGTGCAGCGTCGAGTTGCCGGTCTCGACGGCGACGCCCTCCTTGCTCCCGTTCGCGAGCGACACGTCGTTCAGCAGCACGTCGTAGTCGACGGTGACGCCGCCGAGGGAGACGCCGATCGGGTTCGGGTTCGACACCGTGATGTCCGTCTCGACCACGGTCGTGTTCTCGTCGACCGGCCCGAACGCGTTCTCGACGCCGGCGACCGCGGGAGCGCCGATCAGGCCCGCCGCGAACGCGCCGCCGAGCACTCCCACGGCGACCAGCGCGACGAGGACCGTCCGGAGGCGACCGCCGAGCGGGAGAATCGACCACATCTCGTCCGGGGAAGACCGCGGCAGGTACATAGACCTCACGACACCGGGCGAATCGTGTCAGCACAGCGGCTCGAATGCCGGCGGGTCGTCGTCAGTCCGAAGACCGTCATCGCCGAGACGCGGACGTGAGTCGTATGAACTAAGTCGGAACCGGCACTCCTGAGTGGTATGGAAACCGCAGCCGCCAGTTCCGACAAGGGATTCGGTCTGACCGTCCTCTTTTCGATCGTCGCCGTGCTCGGCGTGGCCGCGATGTTCGCCGCGGGCCTGAGCGGGGATCAGTTCGTCGCCGCCGTCGGCTTCGCCGCCGCGATCATCGCCGCCTCGCTGGCGGTGTCGGCGACGCACCTGTTCGGATGACCCCTTCGAACGGACGAGAAGCTTAAGAGCGAACCGCCCGTACACGGAGTAAAATGAGCCAGTTCACCGAGGAGGAACAGCGCATCGTCGCGTACCTCCGCGAGAGCGTCTCCGCCGGCGAGCGGTATTTCCGAGCGAAGAACATCGCCGACGCCATCGGCCTCTCGGCGAAGCAGGTCGGCGTTCGACTCCCGCGACTCGCCGAGAAGTCCGAGGACGTCGAGATCGAGAAGTGGGGGCGCGCGCGCTCGACGACGTGGCGGGTCACCCGCAGCTGAACCGCTGAGAGCCCCCAGCGGCTGAGCCACTGGCTGGTGCCCCGCCGGTCGAGCGACCCCCGAACCGGATCGCGATTCAGGACCTTTTTTGTCTCTGCCTTCCAGGATCGCGTATGACGGTACGCGTGCGGCGGGTATTCGAGTTCGACGCCCCGCCCGAGGACGTGTGGGACTTCATCTCCGACCCCTCGAAGCGAGCGGATTCGATCAGCGTCGTCGAGCGGTACGAGGTCGACGAGGAGACCGGCGACGCGACGTGGCACGTCCGACTGCCGATCCCGTTCGTGAACTCGACGGCACGCGTCGAGACGAGTGACATCGCTCGCGACCCGCCGCGACACGTCAAGTTCGTCGGCAAGTCCTCGGTGCTGCGCGTCACCGGCGAGCACACGGTCGAGGCGGTCGACGGCGGCGCGCGCCTCGTCAACGAGTTCGTCGTCGACGGTCGAGTCCCCGGCGTCGAGCGGTTCTTCGAACGGAACCTCGACGCGGAGCTGGAGAACCTCGAACGCGCGCTCCGACGGGCGGTCGAATCCGACACGTAGGGGCCGGGGGCGACCGCGCCGTCCCGGAGGGTTTATTGATACCCCGCCGTTATCCAGGTTTGCCGACGACCGACGCTTTTCTCGTCGAAGTCGGCACAGACCCGCCGCACACCGCCGCAGTGTTTCGGGGTCCGCTGCGGCTCACCGCGTCCAGCGCTCCCTCGTCCCGGAGAGGGAGTGTCTGCGCGCACCACTCCCGCCTCCGCCTTCGCGACCGCTGTACCCGAGCCGAACGCGTCGACGCCCCCCGTACTCGCTGTGCTGCCGTACGTATACTCGGCCGACCCACCACTGCGCTCGACTGAAATGACCGCTACGGCGACGACGCCCGCTTCTCGATCTCGCCTTTCAGGACGGCCGCGTCGAAGTCGTGGTCCGGACGGATGTTGACGAAGTCGAGAAATCGAGCGGCCGCGAGCAGTTCGTCGGGATCGAACGCCGTCGACGCCGCTTCGACGGTCCGCTTACCGCCGATCAGGGGTTCGAGCGCCCCCAGCGCGCACGCGACGTCGTATGACTTCGCGTCCGAGGCGTTTCCCTCCCGGACGTTCGTCGCGTCGATGAAGTAGATCTCCCCATCCAGAATGAGCACGTTCTCCGCCCGGAGGTCGCCGTGGAGGAGGTCGTGCTCGTGCATTCGCCGCAGCGACTCGAAGAGCGTCGGCGCGAGGTCCGCCTCGGCCGCCTCGTCGAGTTCGTCGAGCGTCCGAAAGTCCGGGAGGTACTCCAAGACGAGAATCCCGAGGCCGTCGAACTCGAACGCCTCGACCGGTTCGGGCGCGTTCAGTCCGACCTCCCGCATCCGACTCGTCGCTTCGAGCTCGTGTCGGGCCATCTCGACCGGCGTCTCGAAGTGTTCGAAGAAACCCTCAGTCCCCGAGGAGAAGGCTCCGAGGTTCCGTCCCGTCGTGAACAGCGTGTGAACGATCGAGTTCTGTCGAGTGATGACCTTCACGAACCACCGGTCGTCGACCACCATCGGCGTCGAGAGCCAGTTGTCGGCGTCGAGAAAGCGCACCCGGATCTCCTCGCGGTCGTACCGGTCGCGGATCTCGCGGGCGACGGCCTCCAGTCGCGACCACTCGACGCGACCGCGCAGGAGACGCCGGAGTTCCATAGTCCGACGAACGGTCTCCGAGCGTATATACCGTCGGCTTCCGTGAGGTGCGAGAACGTCCGTCGCCCGTGGTGCCGGTTCCGCCTCGTGGCAGCCGTTGTCGCCGCCGGAGGCGCTATGCGTCGTCGCTTTCTTCGCTCCCGCGGACAGTGAGGACCGGGACCGACGACCGCCGGACGGTCCGTTCGGTCACGCTTCCCAGCAGGTACCGTTCGAGACCGGTGCGTCCGTGCGTCCCCATCACGATCAGGTCGCAGTCCTCGTCGGCGGCGTACTCAACGACGACGTCGTCGGGAATGCCCGGTTCGACGGCGGTGACGACGGTCACGCCAGCCGCCTCGGCGCGCTCGGCGACGGACTCGACCACCGACTCGGCGCGGTCGCGAAGCGTCTGCTGGACCTGCTCCGGGCTGATCGCGGGCGCGCTGTGGCTCACGTCCCGCGAGTCGACGACCGAGAGCACGTGCAGTTCGGCGTCGTATTGGGCCGCGATGTCGAGCGCGTGTTCGACCGCGCTGTCCGCACACTCGCTGCCGTCCGTCGGGATCAGAATACGATCGTACATACCAGACGGTTCACAGACCAGCGGTTAGACGTTTTGGATGCCTATCAACGGGCGGGAACGACCGAAAGACGGCGGCGAGTGCCGGTAGTCGACGACGACCGACCGGACGGGCGTAGCGACACCGAACCGGACAGCCGTAAGGAGACCGCCGGCAGCCGGCACCGACTCACTCGCTCAGGCGCTCGGCGATCCGGCGGGCTCCCTCCGCCGGGGCCAGGTCCGGACGGTCCGCGGAGAGACACTCGACGTCGCGATCGAGTTCTGCCGAGAGGCGCTCCTCGAAGACGTCGACGATGCCCGGGATACAGGCCATCCCGCCCGTGAGCACGATCGGCTTCGAGAGGGCCAGTTGGTACGGTTTCATATGGTCGTTCGCCAGTTGTGCCAGGAAGTTGTTGGCGACCTCGTCGACGGCGTCGTCGACGTAGTCGTCGAGCGGCTCCATCACCGAGCGCTCGATGGTGAACTCGTGGGCGCCGCCGCCGGGCTGTTGGATCACGTCGGTGAAGGGGTCGAAATCGTCGAAGTCCGCGTGGTCCTCCTTGTACTCCCGGGCCGTCGTCAGGTCGATGTTGACGCGGCCCTGCGTCTCCTCCTCGACGGCGTTCGCGATCCGGCGATCGACCTCGTTGCCGGTGACCGCGCCGGAGACGAACGGCGAGAGCTGTTCGCCGTGGCGGTACGCGGAGGCCTCGAGGTTCGTCGAACCCATATTGACCGCGGCGAACACCTCGTCGATCGCGTCGAGTCCGTCGCCGAAGGCAGGGATCGACCCGCACAGCGACTCCGGGAAGCTCCGGATCAGGGCGTCGCCGACGGAACTCTCCTCGATGACCCGCGTGAGGTTCCGAAGCCCGGGTTCGTTGTCGATCGTCGGAATCGCGTAGACGACGGCGCTGTCGGCGTCCAACCCCTCCGAGGAGACGACTTCCTCGAAGAACTTCGCAGCGAGGTCGGCTCGGTCGTCGTCTTCGGGAAGGCCGGAACGGAGCATGTACTGCACTTTGTCCGGATACTCCTGTGCGGCCTGTTCCCCGAAGAGCACGCGCTCCTCACCGGTCAGCGCGTCCTCGAACGTCGCCAGGCACGTCAGCGTCCGAACCGTCTGAACCTCCCCGTCGCGGACGTACTGGAGGACCGTTCGCGTGCTGCCGAGTTTGACCCCGACGGGCGTCGGTCCCGCGGCCTGCTCGGTTTCCTCGCCGTCCGCAGAAGCGTCTTCGTCATCCGTCATAGGAGAGTCGAAGCAGAACGCACAAAAAATCCTGTTGGTGTCTCGATTGACAGGAGGTGCGCGACTGCGCCGGCCGCTGTCCCGCCGCTGTCTCGGTACCGCGGCTGATCCCCCGACTACGTCATCGACGCGAGTCGGGCGATGTACACCAGGCTCAGGTGGTGATCGTCGACGTCGTACTCGGTCGTCTCCGACACCTCACCGGAGAAGCCGACCAGGTAGTCCTGGAGTTCGGCTTCCACGTCCGCGGTGAGCCACTCGACGGTGTGGTAGTACCGCAGCGCGTCCATCGTCCGTTTGTACCCGCCCTTCAGGACGAGGAACTCCAGCCAGTCGAAGACGAGTCGTTCGGCGGCGTAGGCGTCGGGCAGCGATCCCAGGTACGGTTTCGAGAGCCCGCCGTCGGCCGCGGCGGTCTCGTGAACGAGGAGCTGTTCGAGCTGATTCTGTCGGAGCGCTTCGCCGGCGCGCCCGCGGGGCCGTTCGCGGATCTCCGTGTCGAACTCGAATCGACCGACGTCGTCGGGGGAGTCGAACCCGAGACCGGACTCGCGTCGGCGACGCGAGTCGGATCGAGCCTCACGACCGCGGGACGGCTCGTCGCGACGACCGCCTCGTCGTCGGTCCTGGCCGACGCCGTCGAAGCCGAGATCACGGGCGATCTGATCGGCCAGAACGACTTCGTCGTGGCCGCGGGCGTGATCCGAGCCACCGCGTCGCGGCGGGCTCACGCCTTCCCGCGGACGGACTGAGACTTCTTCGTCCGCCGCGTCGCGGTCGGCGGACGGGCTGTTCCGTCGGCGGCGGTCGCTCCGTCCGTTCCGTCGGCTCTCCCCGCCACCGCCGCGCTCCCGATCGGTGGTTTCGTCGTTCGCTCGGCGGCCGCTGTCCTCGCGTTTTCGATCGGTGGATCGCTCGCTCCGCCTGCGGCCGTTCCGACGGACCGACTCGCCGCTCGACGGCGACTCGGATCGGCGACCGTCGCGCCGGTCGCGGCGTCGGCCGTCAGACCGCGTTCTCGGGGCGTCGTCCGCGTCGGCGGACCGTTCGTCGCCGTCGGAGCGACGCGCCCCCCGGCGTTCGTCTGCGATTCGTCTGAGTTCTCGGAGGTCGTAGTCGTCGGGGTCGATTGTCATTGCCTGGCTCCTGTGTCACGGCGACCGAGACGCCGCTGTCTCATCGTTCCGAACATTCACAAGTGGATGTATAAACGTAGCCCCGGAATTATCAGAACAGATACCGAGTACTGGGAAGAGTACCTCGATACCGTCGGCGTCGAGCCGGCCCACGGCGTCACCGGGTGGGGGATGCTAGATGACGTGGGTCTCGCCGTGGGCGCGACGGATCGAGAGCTCCGCCGTCTCCACGTCGAGCCTCAGCGAGCGGCCGTAATCCCCGCCGACGTCGGTGGCGACGAGCGGTATGCTATGAGCCTCGAGTGCCTCGCGGGTGGCCGCGACGTTCCGTTCACCGACCGCGCCGGCACTGGACTCGAACTCGAACATCGCGCTCCCGCCGGCGACTCGCGCCTCGATTCGCGCCCGGTCCGCGCCGGCGTCGACCACCTCCCGAGCGAGCGCCGGGACCGCCGTGTCGACGTACTTCCACACGTCTGAGTTCGTGTCGTTCCCCCGCGTCCGCGTGCCGTCTCCGTGCGCTCCCGCCTCGGCCTCCGCACTCGCGGCTGGCAGCATCGCGTGGGCGAGGCCGGCGACACCCGCGTCGACGTCGGTGAGCGCGATCCCGACGCAGGAGCCGAGACCGCTGGTCACGAGCGTCGATCCCGCGTGCGCGACGGCGTGGTCGGCGACGCCGACTTTGATTCGCTCGGGTTCGGATCGGTCGTTCGATCGGTCGGTGGTGTAGACCTTCATGAGTACCTTCGAGGAGGATCGATCGACCGCGGGAAGACACGGCGGAAATTCACGGCGCTCGTCTCGAACAACGCTGTTTCACGGCGTCAGTTCGCCTCTGGTGCGAGTTGGTCGAACGCGGCACGGAGTTCACGCTCGTCGGGTAGCGCGTAGATGTCGCAGGTGAACGTCTCGTCGGGGGTCGCGATCGCCGAGTCGATGAGGAACGCGTAATCCTGGGTCCGCGCGAGTTCCGTCACCAGCGGGTCGACGATCGCCGAGGCGATGTCGTCGACGTACCGCGGCGGCGAGATCTCGATCGTCGTCTCCAGGGCGTTCGCCCACCCGTCCAGGAAACCGGACGTGACGATGTTGCCGATCTCCTGGAGCGCGCTCTTCCGCATCGCCGGGTTCGACTCCATCCCCGGCATCAGCGCGTCGGCGACGCTCTCGGCGGACTCGGGGTCGAAGAGGATCGCGATGTACCCCGACGGCGTTCCGCTGAACTCCAGGACGACGCCGCGGCGGGCGTCGTCGGTCAGTTCCATCGGCACGCCCTCGACCGGAACGAAGCTCAACCGACTCACGTCGACGTTGGTGTCGATGCCGGTCATCGCGGTGAGATCCTCTGAAGCCTGTCCGGCCCCCTCCGAGATCATTTGCGAGAACGAGGTGAACGTCTCGACCGGGATCGCGTCCTCGGCGTTGCCGGCGACGTCGACGATGGTTTCGACCGACTCCTGCGTCGGGAGCATGTAGATGTAGAACCCCGCCTCCTCGTCGATCGTCTCGAGGTGGTTTCGAAACGCGAGGACGTGATCGGCGTCGATCGTGGCGCTGGACGCGTCGGCTCCGTCGGCACCGGCTGGTTCGCCCGGGATCTCCTCGGGGCCGACGACGTCCTGCAGTGACCGCCCCGCGTCCAGTTCCACGTAGGTCGGCGTGGTGATGTCGATCGAGTCGCCGAGGAAGTCGGCCCAGCCGTCGATGAACCCGCCGAGCATAATGTTTCCGAGCTCCTTCAGTCCGCTCGTGGCGAGGTCGCTCTCGGGGTTGTCGGACGCGCCGGGAACGAGCGCGTCGACGAGCGAGACGGCACGCTCCCGATCGAACGCGAGGACGGTGTGGCCCTCGATCGCTCCCGAGAACCCGATGTGAACGGAGACGAGATCGCGCTCGCGGAACTCCCGTTCGACGTCGGCACGGGTCGCCATCTCGACTTTCGTGACGGCCACCCGCGCGTCGAACCCGGTCAGCGTGGTGAGCGACCCCGCCGCCTCCTCGGCTCCCGAGTGGGCGAGCCGACTGAAGGTCCGAAGCGACTGGACGTCGAGGTTCATGCTTCGACGCCCACCACATCGTCGATGGCTTCGAGGACGTTCGGCTTCTGGAACGGTTTCGTGATGTAGCCGTCGGCCCCCGCTTCGACCGCCTGTCGCATCTTCTCCTCCTGGCCGACGGAGGTGCACATAATCACCGAGGAGTCGGGATCGATCGATTTGATCTCCGAGGTCGCCTCGATGCCGTTGCGGATCGGCATCACGACGTCCATCGTGACCACGTCGGGATCGAGTTCCCGGTACAGTTCGACGGCCTCGACGCCGTTTTCCGCCTCGCCGACGACTTCGTGATCGTCCTCGAGCAACTGCTTCAGGAGGTTCCGCATAAACGCCGAGTCGTCCACGACCAGTACGGAGCGTGCCATACTGTCACTTCCGACAAACGCTGTATAAACGCATCGTCCCCATTATCAGCGCTGATACGCGATAGGCCGGTCGAGACGGCGACGCACCCAGTGACGGACCCTCACTCGTTCGGCGGGATCTGGAACGGTTCGTCTCTGAGCGCTTCGATGAGGTCCGCGATCGAATCGTCCGGCGTGAGGTCGTGGTCGCGGAGGACCGCCGCCAGGGTATTTGCAGGGTACGTGACCGTCGTGTTCGACGCCAACAGGAGGATGCCGATCGCCTCGCTCGGCGACGCCTCCGTATCGATCTGTTCGACGTACCACGTGACTAGCTCCCCGAACGCCGCTGCGACGTCGTCGGTGAACTGCTCGTGTTGCGCGATGTCACCGTCGAAGGCGGCTGTGAGCCCCACGCCGTAGTCGGCGTCGCTCTCGGAGACGTATCGGGCCATCTGCTGTCGGGCGAGCGTCCCCCGGTCGTCGGACGGGACCTCGCCGTCTGAGTCGCCGTCGCCGTCGGAACCACCCGCCGACGGCGCGTCGTCGTTGTCGGTCGCGACGACGTACCGGCCGTCTGAAAGCTCTGCGACCCGCTCGGAACTGGTGTAATCCAGTTCGTCGGGCCGGACCACACCCTCCTCCTCGCGCGTCGGCGGCGCGTCCTCGGGAGGGTCCGCGGGAGCCATACCACAGAGTGCCTCCGGCGCGATAATAAGGCCATCGCAGACGGGGGTATCGAGCGCGAGTACATGTGTGATATCAGTATCAATAGCGAAAGCGGACGACCGTCACATTCACGTAATTCCGGTTAGAACGTAGCGCTGTCTATGGAGTCTGACAGGACGCTCGCCGCGCTCGGGAACGAGTACAATCCCGACATCCTGCGCGCCGCTGACGAGGCCCACTCTGCACAGGAGTTCAGCGAAATGCTCGACATCCCGATCGCGACGTGTTACCGTCGGATCGAGGAACTCACGGGTGCCGGACTGCTCGAACTGCACGACCGCGTCCTCTCGGACGAACACCGCCGAACGAACGTGTACCGCCGCGACATCGACGAGATCGTCATCAGTTTCGACGAGAACGAGCTCAACATCCAGGTGACCGAGCGCCCGGAAGTGAAGAACAAACTCGACGACGTCTGGCGGAAGATATCACAGGAATAGCACAGGTCTCCGGTCGGGAGCGATCCGGTCAGACTCGTCTACGTTTGCGGAGTGTGGATTCTCGGCAATAGTCAGCGCGTCGGGTTTCGTATTTCGGCTGGTTCACGCTCGTCGTTCTTCGGCTGGTTCACGTTCCTCGATCGTAGCGGCGTGCTGACTCGGATTCGAACACTTTCTCGTGGGAGAGAACTTCCTAAAGTATCGTCATCTCCCGCTATACGGCCTGAATGTTTCAATATCATCTCTGATATCTCGGTCCGTACTATTATGTACAGTCCGTTGATTGATCGACTTGACGGTCCTCACCTCCGGCGGGGAGGCACTGGGACCAGACTGGAGACAACAACAATATGTTCGAAGAAAACGACGCCGACCGTGGTCAGGTCGGCATTGGAACGCTCATCGTGTTCATCGCGATGGTTCTCGTTGCCGCGATCGCAGCGGGCGTCCTCGTGAACACGGCCGGCTTCCTCCAAGCGACTGCGGAGGACGCGGGACAGGAGAGCGTCGACAAGGTGACGAATAGGCTCGATATCGTGAGCACACACGGTATCGTGAGTGAGTCTGGAGGAGAGAAATACGTGAGCAGGCTGAATCTCACAGTCCGGCTTGCTGCTGGATCAGGCGCTGTGTCGCTTGATGATACCACAATCAGGTATCTGAGCGACACGGAGGCAGAAAACCTGGTATATGAGAATATGAGTGGTAACGACCCGACCACTCTCGGTAGCGTGAGCGGGATGGGCGCGTCAAACTACACGGCCTACGCGCTTGACGATGACAGCAGCAACGGTTTCCCCGTCCTGAACGAACAATCAGATCGGTTCGAGATTGTCATCAATACTGCTAACACAGAATCCAGTGGCGGTGGTCTCGAGACTGGTGACAGCGTTGACCTCGACATCACGAGCCGATCGGGCGGTTCGTCGCAGGTCATCCTGACGATGCCCCAGCAACTCGCCGGCCAGGAGGACGGCGATCCGGTCCCGCTCTAAGGTGATCTAAATGGTAGAAATATTCAACAAAGACGATCGCGGTCAGGTCGGTATCGGTACGCTCATCGTGTTCATCGCGATGGTACTAGTCGCCGCAATCGCGGCTGGCGTCCTCGTGAACACGGCCGGCTTCCTGCAGGCGACTGCAGAAGACGCCGGACAGGAGAGCGTGGATAAGGTTACTAATCGCGTTGAAGTCGTCAATCAGCACGGTACTGTCGGGCTGAACGACACGATTTCCAATGTCACGATGACGATTCGACTCGCTGCCGGTTCCAGCGCCGTCGATATGGATACGACGACGATTAAGTATCTCAGCGATGATGAGGTGGCGACACTCTCTAATAGTACGACTGATAATACTCTCGCTGCAGGGAATTCAACGCAGTTCAACCTCACGTCTGTGGAGGCAACTGACGACGACAACTCCTTCGGCGTGCTTAATTCCGGCGCGGATCGCTACGAAGTCAGAATCAACGCCTCCGCTATAGAGGGCGGATACAAGTACAACGGCCTCGATACGGGTGATAAGATCCAACTTGACATCACGAGTCAGACCGGCGGAACGACGCAAGTAATCCTGACGATGCCCCAGCAACTCGCGGGTAAGAACACCGGCGAACCGGTCAAGCTCTAAGCTCCGGTCTCTCCCTCGTATCGTAGACGAATAGATTTTCACTTCTCTTGACGCTGACCATAGAGCGGCAGCTCTAAGGAGCGGGTAGGGGTCTGTCGCAGAACGATCGCCGAGAATTATCGGCGAAACCGGCGAGGGTCCAATCGCGTGGTCTACCGGTACTTCAAGAGAAAAGTTACTCCAGCCCGCCGGCGTCCTCCTCGCCGAACATCGGGGGCGTGTCGCCCATCATCGAAAAGCCGGCCGCCTGTTCGTAGACTTCGATGCCGCCCTCTCCGATCTCCAGCGGAAACATCGAGTTCTTGATCGGCTGTTTCCGCATCTTCGCGACCCAGATGTATCGATTGGACGTCGATCCGGCGGGCGACTGAATGAGGTAGATGTTGCCGTCGGTCAGGAAGTTCTCCAGGCCGATCTCGGTATCGGGGAAGACCGCGGACTGCTCCATCGTCAGGATCGAGGTGAGCCCGCTGTCTTTCAGGATGTCGATGAACTTGAGGAGGTACTGGCGCTGTTCCTGCTCGTTCTCGAAGAAGAGCTGGAACATCGTCAGCGAGTCGAGGACGAGTCGGTCGTACTGCGTGTCCTGGAGGTCCTCGAGGATCGTATCGAGCGTCGACGAGAAGTCGCCGCTGCGGAGCAGCGTCCGCTTGTCGTACACCTTGATTCGTCCCTCCTCGACGAACTCGTCCCAGCGGTCGAACCCGATCGAGGCGGCGGCCTGGCTGATGTCGTCTGCGGTCTCCTCGAACGTGAGGTAGATCCCGCCCTCGTCGAACTGCTCGACGCCGTTGTAGAGGTACTGGAGACCGAGAATGCTCTTTCCGGTGCCGGGGTTGCCGCTGACGAGCACGGCAGCGTTCTTGACGATTCCCCCGTTGAGGATCGAATCGAGCCCCTCGATACCCGTCTTGACGAATTCTGGCATACCTGTGATCACTTCCTGGCGAGTGTTGGCTACGAGGTCGGTCCCGCACGCGGATAATTCTTCGCACCCGATACGACTGTCCACCGACCGAGTCGTCCTCCGGTCGGTCATCCGGTTTCTTCGCCACACCGGGAGGTCCCGCCATCGGGCAGGAACGGGGTGAGTGCAGATCCCGCGGTCTTGTCACCCAGGTGCTCTATCACGAGCGATAATTTGGAGCGAACCTTCTTGTACAGAACACTGGACAGTTAGGCTAATGATACCTGCTCCACCGAGACCGGACGACCGGACCGGTCGGACCACGCGTTCGGCGCGGCCCACAGAGCGGCGTGACGCTCCGTGGCGACCGTGCCAGGCGACGAGTGGTCGGTGCCGGTGCGACGGGAGGGGGTACGGATGGGCGTGATGGACTGGATGGACGGTGACGACGGCGAGGAGTCCGATACCGTCGCGACCGACGGGCTGGGTTTCGACGAGGACCTCGACGGCGAGATGGGCGACCTCGACGGCGGGATGGACGACTTCGGCGACGAGATGGGCGATCTCGACGGCGAGATGGACGACTTCGGCGACGATATGGGCGGGTTCGACGACGGAGGCGACTTCGGCGGTGCCGACATCGACCCCGACACGATCGCCGATATGGAGGATCGGATCTCCGAACTCGAGAACCAGGTCAGTTCGACCACCTCGGAGATGAACACCGTCCGCGAGGAGAACAAACAGATCGGCGAGACCGTCGAGGAACTCGACGAGACGATCCGGAAGCTTCTCGACATCTACGAGATGGTGACCCGCGGGATCAACCCCTTCGTCGACGACGCTCGCGAGATGGGCGGTCTGGAGGGCGACGGGGCGTTCGGCCTCTTCGAGATGGAGGAGGAAACCGAAGACGACCTGGATTCGGACGTCGCGAGCGCCGACGCGGAGTCGTTCTTCGACGAGGACTTCGGCGACCTCGACGAGGACCAAGACGAGGCCGAACTCGCCGCAGAGGACGAGCTCGCCGAGGAGGAGCACGAGGATCCCGCGATGGACCTCGACGAGGAGGACGACGAGGAAGATACCGCCGGCGGCGGTGCTAGCTTCGACGATCTGAAGGCCGAATACGAGGAGAACGAGGGCTGGGACGACGTCGAGGGCGACGAGGTAGAAGATGAGGCCGACGACGCGGCGGACAGTGATGGAGGAGCGGATCTCGACGGAGAAGCGGTGCCCGAAGACGGCGAGGAAGGACCCGACGAAGCGCTGAACGGCGAATCGGAGGACGTTTTCGACGAGGAGGCAGAGGAAGTCGACACCGACGAGGCGTTGTTCGACTCTGAGACGGCTGACGAGACGAACGGGACGGTCGACGAAGCGGCCGACGAGACCGCAGCGTCACCGGAGACTCCGGCACGGGACCGAGCCACTGCGGCCTCGCGGAGATCGACCGACGACGAGGACGTGTACCTGTCGACGCTCCCGTCACGGTACACCGCCGAATCGGTCGTCCTGGAGTGGACGCGGTTCCTCGTCGAGACCGGCGGAGCGATCGGTGCCGCTCGTGCGCTCCGACAGTACCGGTCGCAGGGCTGGATCACCCGAGACGTCGAGCGGACGATGAGCGAACACGTCCGGAACGCCGCCACCGCGACCGAGACGGAGCGGCCGCAGGACCTCCGCGTCGAACACCACAAAGAGAGCCTGACGTACATCAGTCGGCTCGCCGGCGACGTCGACGAAGCGCGGCTCCTCGAAGAGCTATCGGCGCTCGGAGGTGGTGCTCGTGGGATTCGGCGTTAGCGGGTCGACGGCAGTCATCTTCCTCGGCATTCTGATCGCCTCGGGAACGCTGTACACGGCGGCGGCGGGCAGCGCGGAACAGATCTCCGACGCCCGGGACGAGGACAGTGAGGACCTCCTCGATCGGCGGAACACGGCCCTGGACGTCACGAGCGTCGTCTACGACAACTCGACAGACGAACTCGAGATCAACGTGACGAACGCCGGAACGACGACGCTCTCGGTGAACGGGACGAGCGTCCTCGTCGACAACGAGTTCGCGAACGCGTCTTCGACGCGGGTCGACGGCGATAGCGCGACCGACGTCTGGGGCGGCGACCGGACGCTCGTCGTCACCGTCAACGATGTCACCGCCGAACCGGATCGCGTGAAGGTGGTCGCCGAGAACGGCGTCGCAGACAGCAACTCGACGGTCGAGGTGGTCTGAGTGGCCGACGTCTCCGTTCCGAGCCTGATCCTGTTCATCGCGAGCATCGTCATCGCGGCCGGCGTGGCTGGTGTCCTCATCGACACGGTGACCGGAATCAGCGGAGCGCTCGACGACCGCGGCGCGGACGTCGCGGAGAACATCCGCACCGACGTCGAGATCATCAGCAGCGCCGAGAGCGGCGTTTACGATAGCGGCACCGACACCGTCACGCTGTACGTGAAGAACACCGGCCGCCGGACGTTGCCGGCCACTGGCCAGACTCTGGACGTGATCGTGGACGCGCAGTACCGGACGAACGTCTCCGTTTCCGTCGCCGACGGCGGCGAGGAGTGGCGGCCGCACGGCGTCGTCAGGGTGCGGATCGGCGATCTGGCCCTCGACGACGGCGACCACCGGGTGACGCTGACCGTCGACGGCGACGAAGAGATATTCAGGTTCCACCAATGAGCACGAACCACTACCCGATCGGACTGAAGGACCACGACCGCCTCCAGAAGGAACTCGGCGGTGGGATTCCGAAGGGCTCGATCGTCCTCATCGAGGGCGACTACGGGGCCGGAAAGAGCGTGCTCTCCCAGCGCTTCACCTACGGGTTCACGAAGGAGAACGTCGTCACGACGCTCGTCTCGACGGAACTGGGGGTTCGAGGGTTCCTCGATCAGATGCACTCGTTGACCTACGACGTCGTGAAACCGCTGCTCGACGAGGAGATCCTCTTCATCCCCGCGGAGATCGACGCCTCCGGAACCCTGACCGGCAGCGGCGAGGACGACGAGCGGAAGGACCTCCTGCGTCGGATGATGGAGGCCGAGACGATGTGGGACGCCGACGCGATCATCATCGACACCTTCGATGCGATCCTCCGCAACGACCCCAAGTTCGAGGCGCTCGTCCGACAGAACGAGGAACGACAGGCCGCCCTGGAGATCATCTCCTTCTTCAGGGATCTGACGACGAAGGGGAAGACGATCGTGCTGACCGTCGACCCCTCGACCGTCGACGACGAGGCGATCGGCCCCTTCCGTTCGATCGCCGACGTCTACCTCCAACTGGAGATGGTCGAGGTCGGCAACGACGTCCGGCGGAACATCTTCGTCAAGCGTTTCGCGGGGATGGGCGAACAGGTCGGTGACCGCGTGGGGTTCTCGGTCCGCTCGGGGATCGGGATCGTCATCGAATCCAGGAGTGTCGCATAATGGCGACCGAACACGGCTCCGCGAAGATCGGCAACGACCTGAAACAGCACGCGGGTCGGTGGCGACACCTCCGCGAACACCTCAAGCGGTTCCGACAGATCACCGGCGAGTTCCCGAAGTACGTCGACGACCCCGACGGCTACGAGTCGCGGCGGCCGAACATCCTCTATCACCTCGGCGGGCCGGTCTACTGTCAGGTGTACGGGAACTTCGGCGAGACGACGAAGTACTACACCATCGAACCGGAGCTCGACGATCCAGAGCGAGACATCTTCGGACAGGTGAAAGACAAACTCTTGGAACGGTCCGTCACCAAACCGGCACCGGCCGAAGAGACCGAGTACGAGGACCGGATCCAGGAACTGCTCGAAGAGATCGTCGTCCTCGAAAACGAGCGCGACGGCCGCCTCGCAGAACTCGTCCAGCGGCTGGAGCTCGGACCGCTCGAAGTATCCGAGCAAACCTACGAGAAGGTCCAGTACCGGCTGATCCGCGACATCGTCGGCCTCGGGCCGCTGGAGCCGATTATGCGTGACCCGGCGAACGAGGACATCCACGTCATCGGGCCGAACCAGGTCGACGTCGACCACGGGGAGTTCGGGCTCCTCGAGACGACGGTCGAATTCGACTCGACCGAACAGTACGACAACTGGCTGCGGAACATGGGCGAACGGATCGGTGACCCCGTCTCAGACGCGCACCCGATCGTGGACTCCACGCTCCCGGACGGATCGCGTATCAACATCATCTACTCCGACGACGTGTCGCTGAAAGGGTCTTCGCTCACGATCCGTCAGGGCGACGACGTGCCGCTGTCGATCTTCCAGATCGCGAAGTGGGGAACGCTGTCCCCGGAACTGTGTGCGTACCTCTGGATCGCGCTGGAGAACGAGCGGACGATCTTCGTCGTCGGGGAGACGGCGTCTGGGAAGACGACGACGCTCAACGCGATCACGTCGTTCATCCCCCGAGACTCGAAGATATACACGGCCGAGGACACCGCCGAGGTGCTCCCGCCGCACAACACCTGGCAGCAACTCCTGACGCGCGAGGGTCGCGGCGCGGACTCGGAAGTGGATATGTTCGACCTCGTCGCTGCCGCGCTCCGTTCTCGACCGGACTACATCATCGTCGGGGAGGTTCGTGGCGAGGAAGGTCGGATGGCCTTCCAGGCCGCACAGACCGGTCACCCGGTGATGCTGACGTTCCACGCCTCCGACATCGTTTCGATGATCCAGCGGTTCACCGGGGACCCGATCAACGTCCCCGAGACGTTTATGTCGAACGCCGACATCGCGTTGTTCCAGAACCGCGTCAAGCGCGGCAACGACACCCTACGTCGGGTCACCTCGGTGCAGGAGATCGAGGGGTACTCGAAGGAGATGGGCGGCGTCGTCACCCGCGAGGCGTTTTACTGGGACCCCGTCGAGGACGAGATCGTCTTCCAGGGCCGGAACAACTCCTACATTATGGAGGAGAAGATCGCGACGCTGCTCGGGTACGACGACACGCGGAAGATCTACGAGGACATCAAATTCCGCACGGAGATCATCGAGCGCGCGATTCAGGAGAACATCGTGGGCTATCACGAGGTCAACGAGTTCATCGAGGACTTCCAGCGCGACGGGACGGAGGGTATCCCGTTCGACATCACGAGGGTCGACTGATGTGCGCCAGCAAGGGACACAGTTCGGACGAGGACAGAAATCGATGAGCGATCCCGGGAGACAGCAATGAGTGAGACGAACGTCGATGCGGGCCTGAGTGCGCAGAGACAGCAGTTCCGCGAGTTCGTCTCGTCTCTGCTGGACGCGTACGAGCAGATGCCGATGGAGAATCGGAAGTACGCGATCACGGTCCTCGCGCCGACGGTTCTCATGTTCGTCCTCGGCGTCGTCGGCGCGATCACGCTGCCGCTCCCGGTGCTAGTCCGGATTCCGATCTTCCTGTTGGGGCTGTTGATGCTCGTCGGCGGGGTGCTCTATCCACGGCTGCTCGTCGAGGAGCAGCGACGGGGGCTCGAGAACCAACTCCACCTCGTCATCACGCACCTGACGGTGCTGTCGACAACGAACATCGACCGGGTCGCGGTGTTCAGACAGCTCGGCCGCGAGGAGGAGTACGGCGAACTCGCCGTCGAGATGCGTCGGATCACCGAACTCGTCGACACGTGGAACCAGTCGCTCGACGACGCGCTCCAGCGGCGGGCGCGGGCGGTCCCCTCGCGGGAACTCGGGGACTTCCTCGATCGGCTCGCGTACTCGCTGAACGCCGGCCAGCACCTCGACGACTTCCTGCTCGGCGAACAGCGGACGATCATCGAGAAGTACATCACCGTCTACGAGGGTGCCCTCGGGAACCTGGAGGTAATGAAGGACCTCTACCTGTCGATGATTCTCTCGATGACGTTCGCGATCATCAACGCCATCGTGCTCCCGATCCTCACCGGAACGGACGCCACGATGACTATCGCGGCCGTCATCGTGCTCTTCGTCTTCGTCCAGTTGGGCTTCTACTACGTCATCAAGACGATGTCGCCGTACGACCCGCTGTGGTACCACCAGGCCGATTACCGGACGAAGATCGACCGACAGATCGACATCGCGCTCTACGGGTCAGTCGGGTTGAGCGCCGTGTTCGTCGGCGTGCTCGGACTCGGGGTCGCCGGATGGACCTCGATCGGCCAGACCGTCCAGCGCGTGATGCTCGACACGCCCGTTCCGCTCCTGATCGCGACGCCGCTGACGCCGCTCGCGATTCCCGGGCTGGTGGCTCGCCACCACGAAAACCACGTCAAAGAGCGCGACGAGGAATATCCGGGCTTCATTCGCGCGCTCGGCGCCTCCGAGAGCGCGAAGCAGTCGACGACACGAGCGGTGCTGGAGACGCTTCGGGAGAAGGACTTCGGCGTGCTCTCCAGAGAGATCGACCGCCTCTACGTCCGGCTGAATATGCGCGTCGGCCCCGACAAGTCGTGGTTCTTTTTCACCGCCGAGACGAGTTCCTACCTCATCCAGAAGTTCTCCGAGATGTACCTCGTCGGCCGGCAGATGGGCGGGGAGCCGAAACAGCTCGGCGAACTCATCTCCGACAATATGAACGAGGTGCTCAAGCTTCGGCGGCAGCGTCAGCAGGCGACCGTGACGCTCATCGGCGTCCTTTACGGCATCACCGCCTCGGCGTCGTTCGCGTTCTTCATCGGCCTAGAGGTCGTCGAGATCCTCGCGACGTTCTCCTCGAGTATGAACCTCGCGCAGTTCGAGTTCGGCCAGCTGATCTACGCCGGCGTCTACGACATCCCGGTCATCGAGTACCTCCTCTCGCTCATCATCCTCTTTAACGCCCTCCTGTCGGCGCTGATGATCCGGATGGTCGACGGCGGACACAAGGTGAACGCCTACCTCCACTTCGTTGTCCTCGTGTGGATCGGTTCCGGAAGCGCCGTGGTGACGTCGTCGCTGGCGGGGGGACTGATCAGCGTATGACCGCGGACTCGAACAGTCGGGAGACGGCGCAGGAGGATGGCAGTCGGTCGGACGGCTCCGAGCACGGCGACGTCGCCGAGCAGCGGTCGGAACTGCTCGAAGCGTATCGAGAGCGATCGAAGGACGAGAACGATTCGGGGGCGAAATCGAAGACGAACTCGAAGGGGAAATCGAAGCGCTCCCAGGAGACCGAAACCGGAGAGTCGATCGTCGTCGACTTCGTCGCGAACTTCGTCGCCGGCGGCGACGCCGCGTTCGATCCGGTGAAGGGACGGGTGCTGATGAGCGAACGCCGCCTGGTGCTCGCGACGTCGAACACGAAGACGACAATCCCGATCACGTCCATCTACGACATCGCCGTCGGCCAGGTGCCGCCGGAGGTCGAGGAGTTCTTCGACTACACCGTGATGGTGGGCTACGTCGACGGCGATTACCGCCGGTCGACGGTCATCGGCGGCGACAGGGAGACGATCGAGAAGTTCTCGCTGCTGCTCTTCCGGGCGACGCTCAACGGATCGACCGCGCTGGTCACGCATCCCGCGAAGGTCGGGGGGCGCGTGATGGACACGCCGAAGCAGAAGACCGGGCTGCACCTCGATTACGAGTCGGTCGCGTTCCCCGGGAGCGACGTCTCCACGACCGAGGAGGGCCCGTTCTCGATCGATCTGGCGTCGGTCATCTTCTTCGAGGTGATGGAGCGCTCCACGAACGACGGGGAGACGCGGCTGGTCCTGTCGGTCCAGCACGTCGAGAACGGCCAGACGGTCACCTCCGAGATATCGATGACGTCGCGGCGGAAGATGAACATCCTGGGGCGGTATCTCCGCCTCATCTACCACTGGATCAAGAGCGACGTCCGCGACGTCGACGTCGAAGAACACGAACTCGAAGTGCTCGTCGGCCTCTACTCGACGGCCGAGGAGATCGATCTGGCCTCGCTGCTCGACATCGGCGAGGCCGAACTGGACGCGCGGCTGGAATCGCTCCACGAGGACGACCTCATCACCGACGAGGAACCGCCGGTGGACCTGACACCGCAGGGGCGGTTCATCGTCAACGAGGAGTTCGAGGACATCAACGTTTGAACTGACGGCGAACGGTCGGCCTCGGAGTCATCGCATCTCGTCCAGCGCGACGAACGCGTCGGCGTCGGCCGAAAGCCAGGCCTCGATCTGTTCGCAGCAGCTCTCGCGGCGGGGATAGATCGTGCACCGGTCCGGTCGTTCCTCGTAGCGCACGACGACGCTCCGGAGTTCGAAACGCCGACCACGCTGGGTTGCGTCGCTGTCCTCGACACTGGGCGCTGGAACGCGGTTCTCGGGGTTGCGGGGCGAGTCGGACATCTCAGTCCTCAATCGGTCTTCGCCGTGGACGTACTAAACCGCTACCGTTGGCGGGCAAGTTCCGCCGGCGGGGACGGAATAAAGTGTTCGGGCGCAGTACTGAGTCAGTCATCACCCCCGCGACGGTCGGCGTGAATGGACGGAGTCAAGTGGGCGTACGTGCCACCGTCTCCAAGAGATGGTAGATCCGACTTCCGACCTCGGAGAGGACATAGACGAAGCCGACGCGCCGTCGTGTGCGAGTTGCGGATCGAAGATAATTCAATCGCCGACGCACCGCGTCGTCACCTGGGTCGAAGACGGGAGCGTCCGGACGCAGCATTTCTGTTCCGAGGAGTGCAAAGTCGCCGCGGCCGACGAGGCGTAATCGGCGTCCCACCGCCTCGCCTGGACCGTGCGTTCGGCCGGGGCTGGACTCGTTTCGAGGTCGCCGGCGCGACGGTCGCTCGTCAGTCGTCGTCGGTCGACGACCAGAACCGCTCGACGCCGTAGCCGAGCAGGTCCGGACTCACCGGGTCGAACTCCGCGCGCTCGGGCTCTGGCAGGTACTCCCGGACGCTGTCCCAAGAGGCCCTCGCGTACCGCGCGTCGACGAGCGCGCGGACGCCAACCTCGTCGGGACCGCGGATGACGCGCCCAATCGCCTGCCTGGCCTTCCGAACCGCCGGCACGGTCAGCGCCGTCTCGAAGCCGCTGCGGCCGCCCTGTCCGTCGGAGCCGAACCGTCGGTCGTACGCCGTCCGCAGGGCGCGGGTCCGCGGACTCGACGTGTCGATTATCGGGACGCCGCAGACGACGGCGGCGGCGAGCCTGTCGCCGCGGTAGTCGACGCCCTCGGTGAGCGTGCCGCGGAGGCTCGTGACCAGCACTTTCGATTCGCCGCCGAAGAACTCGTCTTTCAGCGACTCCGTCGCGTCGTCGCCGGAGGACTCGTCGAGTAGGACCGGCCGATCGAGGCGCTCCGACAGCGCCTCCGCCATCCACGCGGCCTCCGCGTAGTTCGGCATCCCGACGAGGACGTTTCCCGGCGATTGCGCGATCTCGCAGACGGCGTCGACGTGCGCGCGCCGCGTCGGGTTGTCCTCACCACGTCGGCCGCGGTTCTCGTGGGTGAACTTCGGCACGTCGACCGCGAACGACGCGCGGTGCTCCCGCGGGAACGAGAGGCCGTACGTCCGCTCCTCGACCGGTCGACCGGCGTCCGCGAGCGCGTCCAGTCCAGTCACCTCGCGGAAGACGTCCATCGGTTCCAGCGTCGCCGACATCAACACGCCGCCGCCGAACTCGCCCAGTCGCTCGGCGATGGCCTCGCCCGGAACGCAGTTGTGCAGCGCGAGTCGGGCGTTGTACGCGCGCCGCCAGGATTGTTCCCGTTCCGTCTCGTCCCACGTCCGCTCTAGTTCGATCTCTCTGAAGTACGCCACGTGATCGGTTCGAGCCCAGTTCGCGAGCGTCCGCCCGACGGCGGGGGCGGCCCGCCGGACGTCGTCGTCCTCGGCCTCGTTCAGGATGCGGGCGACCACCGCGCCGACGGACTCCGCGCGGAGCCAGGTCGCCTCGTCGTGGCCGGCGGCTTCGGCCCACTCGGTCAGTTCGTCGACCGCGGGCTCCTCCGGCTCTCGGAGGGGTATCTCGTCGTCGTCGAGTCGTGAGAGATCCGCGCGCCAGTCCGGGAGCGTCCGATCGAGATGCGCCCGCACGCGACGGTCGAGTTCCGAGCGGAGGTCGGAGACGAACGCGCGGGTCTCGCGGAGTTCGCGGAGCGTCACGTCCGCGTCGTCGAGTTCGCCGCGGACCAGGTCGGCGTCGGCGCTCGACGCGGCGTCGCCCCCGTCGCCGCCGGCGGTCGACTTTCCGGCCTCGGCGAACTCGACCGGCTGGATCACGCGGGTCAGTTCGTTCTCGGCGTCTCGTAGCGTCGCGTCGGCGACGCCGTCGCTCACCAGGTCGCGCACCCGCGGTTCGAGCATATGCGCCTCGTCGCAGACGACGAACGTCTCCTCGTCCACGAGCGCGCCGGTGAACGAACCCACGGTCGTGGGGTCGAACGCGTGGTAGTAGTTCCCGAGAACGACCTCGACGTGCGGCAGGACCGCACCCATCACCGAGTGCGGACACGTCCCGTAGCCCGCGCTCAGTCGGACGAGTTCCGCGGGGTCGACGTGCCCCTTCTCGGTCAGATCGAACGGGATGGCTTCGATGGGGTCGCCGTCGTCGGGGACGTCGTCGAGGAACGTCGCGTAGAACGGACAGTACTCGGTGTCGCCGTACTCGGCCGTCTCGGGGAGGTACGGCGTCGGCTCGCCCGCGGTGGAGAGGTAGTCGGGGCCCCGAGTCGCTCCCGAATCCAGGAGTCCGGTCTGGGTCTGCCTGGCCTCCGAGACCAGCGTGCCGGTCGAGGTCTCGCCGCCGTCTCCGACGAGGTTCCTCGTCCGCTCGCGGAGGCCCTCACACCGGTCGTACACCGTCTCGTCGTCGATACCGGCGACGCCCTCGCGGCTGTACGGACAGACGTCGGCCTTCCCGACGAGCGTCAGCCCCGAGACCGGTTGCCAATCGTCGGGAAGAGCCCTGTTGATCGTCTGCAGGTCCGACTCGAACTGCCTGAGCTGCTGCTTGACGCTCGTCAGGACGAGCACGCGCTCGTAGTCGGAGTCGGGGTCGCGCACCCGGTCGATGCCCGCGGTGAGCGCGAGCATCGTCTTGCCGGTTCCGCACGCCCCTTCGACGACCAGGAAGCCGTTCTCCTCGGCGGCGTCGACGGCGGCCTCGATGCCGTCGGCTTGCTCCGGATAGGGCTCGTCGTGACCGAAGACCGCCTGCCAACTCACGTCTCGCAGTCGCGCCGCGGCGTTCATATCGGTGTCGGTGATGGCCCCGGCATCGTATTTGAAGCCTCGGCCGAGACAGAGAAACCGCCGGCGGACCCGCGCCCTGGCCGACCGTCCCTGGTCGGGAGTGACGAGTCGACCTCTGGCCCGGTACCGAACTGGCTTACTCGATGGCGCGGTCCACGTCCGCTGACTCGCCGACGCAGACGACGAGCGAGTCGCGCGCCGGAGCGTACACTTTCATCTCTCGACCCTTCACTGAGTAGCGGGTGTCGACGACGCGCACGAGGCCGGCTTCTCGGAGGTTGTCGAGGTGGTGTCTGACGTTCTGCAGCGACGTCCCGACGGCGTCAGCGAGTTCGGAGGCGGTGGCGGAGTCGTTCTGGAGGGCCGCGAGCGTCGAGCGGGCGGTGTCGGCGGCGAGGCAGTTGATGAGTCGGGCGGCTTCGTCGTCGTCGAGCGGGAGGACGCGGAAGTCGCCACCGTCGTCTTCGGTCGCACCTCGTTCCGTTTCAGACGGTAGCACACCCGACATACCATCTGATTCCGGATTCTCGGACCTAAACCTTTCGGATTTTCGACACACATTCAGTCACGCGTGATCTATCAGGTCACGCACCTGCGAGGCGTCATCGGACGAAAGTCGTACCACCCGCGAGCGGGGCCACCGACCCGTCGCCTTTTAGGTCGGTTCGGACCGAAGGGCCGACGATGATCACGAGCGACCGAATGGCTGCCGTCGATCGAAACGCCGAGGCGCTCGGCGTCCCGCGGAAGCAGTTGATGGAGTCGAGCGGCAACGCCGTCGCCCGCGGGGTCCGACGGCTCGCCGATCCGGGCGCAGCGGTCGCGGTCGTGGCGGGACGCGGGAACAACGGCGGCGACGCCTTCGTCGCGGCGCGGTTCCTCGACGACTACGATGTGTCCGTCCGTCTGCTCGGCCGGCCGGAATCGATCGCCACGGACATCGCCCGCGAGAACTGGGAGGCGCTCCGCACGGCGGAGTACGACGCGGAGACGGTGACGGACTCGGCGGATCTCGATCTGGCCGACCCCGACGTCGTCGTCGACGGGATGCTCGGCACCGGCGTGACCGGAGCGCTCCGCGAGCCGGCGGCGACCGCCGCCGAGGCGATCAACGACCTCGACGCTCAGGTGCTCTCGATCGACGTGCCCTCCGGCGTCGACGCCGACACCGGCGAGTCCGCGGGCGTCGCCGTCGACGCCGACCGCGTGGTGACGTTTCACGACGAGAAGCCGGGCCTGCAGGCCCTCGACGCCGACGTCACCGTCGCCGACATCGGGATCCCGGAAGCCGCGGAGCGATTCACCGGGCCGGGCGACCTGCTCGCGCTGGGGCGACCGTCGCAGAGCCACAAGGGCGACTTCGGCGAGGTGCTCGTCGTCGGAGGCGGCCCCTACACCGGCGCGCCGGCGCTCGCCGCGCAGTCCGCGCTCCGCGCCGGTGCGGATCTCGTCCGCGTCGCCTGCCCCGAGTCGGTCGCCCGGGAGATCCAGGGCTACAGCGAGAACCTCATCCTCCGGCCGTACGACGGGGATCACCTGGCGAGCGAGCACGTCGAGGACGTCCTCTCGCTCGCGGCCGAACACGACGTGGCCGTGCTCGGGCCCGGTCTGGGGAATCGCGAGGCGACGCTCGCGGCCGTCGAGGAGTTCCTGGAGGAGTACGACGGCACCGTCGTCGTCGACGCCGACGCGCTACAGGTCGTTCCGGGAATCGAGACCGACGCGACGCTGCTCTGTACGCCCCATCAGGGCGAGTTGCGGAAAATGGGCGGCGAGACCGACGACGACTGGCGGGCCCGGTCCGACCTGGTCGCGGCGTTCGCGGACGACCTCGGACACGTCCTGCTCGTGAAGGGTGCCTACGACGTGATCTCCGACGGCGACGAGACGAGAGTGAATCGGACGGGGAATCCGGGGATGACCGTCGGTGGCACCGGCGACGTGCTCGCGGGCGCGGCCGGCGCGCTGGCCTGTGTCCTCCCGCCGCTCCAGGCGGCCGCCGTCGCCGCGTACGCGAACGGCCGCGCCGGCGACGAGGCGGTGGAGGCGAACGGGTACGGCCTCCTTGCGACGGACCTGATCGATCGACTACCCGCGGCCCTGCGGAGTGAAACGCAATGACCACTGAGGAAACTATCGACGGAGAACCGAGAGAGCAGAGCGGCGAAGAGACGGGAGAGTCCGGAGACGACGAATCGGCGACGCGCCCCGACGGCGGTGGACGGGACGAGGGAGACCACGACGCGGAACTGACCCACGTCGACGAGACGGGCGACGTCCAGATGGTCGACGTCGGCTCGAAGCCCGACTCGAAGCGGCGCGCCGTGGCCCGCGGAGAGATTCACCTCTCGTCGTCGACGATCGGGGCGATCCGCGACGACGAGGTCGAGAAGGGCGACGTGCTCGCGACCGCCCGTATCGGCGCGGTCCAGGCCGTCAAGCACACCTGGGAGACGATCCCGATGTGCCACCAGATTCCGATCACGAACGTCGACACCGACTTCGACGTCCGCGAGGAACGCGTCGTTCTCACCGTCACGGTCGAGACGACGGGCAAGACCGGCTGCGAGATGGAAGCCTTGGAAGGCGTCACGACTGGGCTCAACGTCGTCTGGGATATGGTGAAAGCGGCCGAGAAAGACGACGCGGGACAGTATCCCGGAACGCGGATCGACGGCGTCGAAGTCGTCACGAAGGAGAAGCGAGCGGTCGAGGGATCGGACTGAGCCGAGACTGATCGGAGGACGAGTCGAGCGGGGCCCTACGGGCTGTCGACGCTCGCCTCCGAGACGTCGCCGGCGTCCGCGGACCGCGTCGGCGCGTGCACCTCGGCCGCCTTCGCTCGCGCCTTCTCCACGATGGCCGGGCGGGCGGCGAACTCGACCAGCACCTCCTCACCGGTGTACTCCTCCTGCTCGACGTTACCGTGGTCGTAGAGCCACGAGACCAGGCTCATCGCGTCGTCCGAGAGCGGCAGGAGGAGGCGCTCCTCGCGCCAGTCGGGGAGTTCGGCCTCGATCCGGGCGGTGAGTTCCGAGACGTTCTCGCCAGTCAGCCCCGAAACGGCGACCGGGTTCGGCGCGAGCGCCTCCAGCGCCGCGCGCTTCTCCGCCAGCTCCTCGTCGTCGATCCGGTCGATCTTGTTGAGGACGGTGACGATCGGCGCCTCGTTGCGCTCGTAGAGCGTGTCGTGACAGGTGACGAGTTTCTCGCGCATCTCCGCGACTGACTCGGAGGCGTCGACGACGAGCAACACGAGGTCTGCACGATAGACGGAATCCAGCGTCGACTCGAAGGACTCGACGAGCCAGTGTGGCAGATCGGAGATGAAGCCGACGGTGTCGGTCAGGAGCACGTCTCTCGTCCCGGTGTCCGCGCGGCGTGTGGTCGTCCCGAGCGTCGTGAACAGGCGATCTTCGGACTCGGCGGTCGGATCGAGGTCCGGGTGAAGATCCTCGTTCTCGGAGACGTCGAGGTCGTCGGCGAGCTGTCGCATCAGCGTCGACTTGCCCGCGTTCGTGTAGCCCGCGAGCGCGACGAGGTCGAAGCCCGACTCCCGGCGCTGTTCGCGGCGCGTCTCCTCTTTATCCGCAATCGCGTCGAGTTCCTGTTTGATGCGGGAGATCTGCGCTTTGATGTCGCGCTCGCGGCTCTCGTCGTACTCGCCGAGCCCCATGAATCCGGGGCGCTCGTCGCGCTTCGCCAGCGACGCCTTCGCCTCCGCGCGCGGGAGTTCGTACCGCAGTTCCGCGAGTTCGACCTGCAACTGCGCCTTCCGGGTGTTCGCGCGCTGGCCGAAGATCTCCAGGATGAGCGTGAAGCGGTCGATCACCTCGACGCCCTCGGGCAGTTTCCCGCCGATGTTATAGGTCTGGTACGGGCCCAGCCGGTTGTCGACGACGACCGCCTGGGCGTCGGTTTCTCTCACTAACGCCGCGAGTTCCTCGACTTTTCCCTCGCCGAAGTGGTAGGCGGCGTCCTCCTCGCGCGACTGCGAGAGGTGGCCGACGACGTCGTAGCCGGCCGCGCTCGCGAGGTCCGCGATCTCGGTCAGATCGGCGTCGTCGCCGCCGTCCACCCGTTTGGCGACGACGACGGGGCTCGTTCCGCTCATACGTCCACCGCGCACGCGGCGGCCTCGAAGTGGTTCACCTGCACTGTCTGAATGCAGGTACGCGGCCGAACCACTTGAACGCTACCCGCGCTGCCGGGCGCAGCCCACTCGGACAGACCCCCGACTTCCGGCCACCCCGTGGTACGGCCTCACTCAGAAATAGCGTATTCTATAGAATCTAAAATCATCTATCACTCGTATCTTATAGATTAGTTTAACTTTGTCCGGATATAAGGAAATATACTCTATGTTACGTCGTATTCGTTCACAGTTTCTCCCGCCCGACGCGACGCTTTTCGTCGCGCTCGCGACGGTCTGGGGACTGTCGTTCGTCGCCATCGAAGCCGGACTCGCCCACGTGCCGCCGCTCTTCTTCGCGGCCCTTCGCTACGCGCTCGCCGGAGTGCTCGTCCTCGCGTACGCCGCAGTCACGACCGATCGGCTGCGCCCCCGCGGCCGCACGGAGTGGTTGAACGTCGCCGTCGTCGGCGGGTTCCTCGTCGGCGCGTACCACGCTCTCCTCTACCTCGGCCAACTCTCGGTTCCCGGCCCCGTCGCCGCGGTCGTCGTGAGCCTCTCGCCGGTGCTGACCGCGGCGTTCGCGGCCGTGCTCCTCGACGACTCCCTCGACGCGGTCGCGGTCGGCGGCTTCCTGCTCGGCCTCGTCGGCGTCGCCGTCGTCGCCGACTTCGACCTCGGGGGGCTCCTCACCGCCGACGTCCTCGGGATCGGACTCCTCTTCGTCGCGGCCGCGGCCTTCGCGCTCGGATCGGTGCTCTCGACGCCGCTGCGGACGACGCTCGCCGACGTGTCGATGCAGGCGTGGGCGATGCTCGTGGGCGCGGCGGCGCTCTTCGCGGGCTCGATAGCCCGTGGCGAGTCCGTTGCCACCGTCGAGTGGACGACGACCGCCGTCGCCGCCCTGGCGTACCTGACGCTCTTCTCGGGCGTGCTCGGCTTCCTGATCTACTTCGCGCTGCACGAGCGAGTCGGCCCCGCCGAAAGCAACCTGGTGAGCTACTTCCAGCCGATCGTCGCCGCGCTCGCGGGCTGGGCCCTCCTCGGGCAGACTGTCACTGAAACCACCGTCCTCGGCTTCCTGGGGATCTTCGCCGGCTTCCTCCTCGTGAAACACGAGATAGTCCGCGAGCGACTGGGCGTGGGCGGTGTGCACTTCGCCCCGCGGAACCCGATGCTGACCTTCAGCTGCCGAGTCATCGAACGCGGTCGCGGGCTCACCTTCGAACGCGACGTCGCCTCCGAGGACCTCTACGGGTCGACGACGAGTGGCTTCGGCCACGACGCCGACTGATGGGCCGTCCAGAAGGTTCCACGAGCCGTTTCTTTCAGCGCCAATTCGGTGAATCAACCACCAGCTCGTGCGTGCGAGTAACTCGATTACCAGCAAGGGTTGCTTATTGGCACACACTAACTGTGTGATAACATATATCATATGCCGCCGTATGAGTGACAAAAGATCATCAACATCCCGGCGAGGTTTCTTGGGAAAGATGGCGGTTGGTGGTACAGTGCTTTTGGGAGCTACCGGATCGGTAACCGCAAGCAACGGAAAAGCGCCCACACCATCAGACGACATTTCCTTCAACGAGGGCCTCACGTACGCAACACGTGAAGCAGGTGAGAATCGGACTGCAGGTGATTTAGAACTGGATCTGTACTATCATCCGAATAGTAAGGAGCCGACACCACTCGTTGTGTATATCCACGGTGGAGGGTGGATTACCGGTTCACGCAAATCGACTCCAGACCTGATGGAGTACTTCGCCAGTCGCGGATACGCGATGGCGACGATCGATCATCGCTATTCGTTCGTTCCTGACGACATCGATCCGTTCTTCCCGCCCAACGACATCAACCCGAAAGGGAAGTTCCCAGACCACATCGTAGACGTGAAAGCCGCAATCCGGTGGCTGCGAGCCCACGCCTCAGAGTACAACATCGACGTCGACAACGTCGCGACGTGGGGCTCGTCGTCGGGCGCCCACTTGTCGGCCCTGGCGGCGGCGGTAGACGACGTCGAAGAAGTCGAAGGAGACGTGTACGATATCAATCCGACAGTTGCCACCGAACAGAGCGGTGCGGTACAGGCCGCAGTACCGTGGTATCCACCCACTGATCTGCTGTTGATGGATGAACAGGACAGCAACGATTCGGGTGCTCAAGGGTTCATTCCACACAACGCTCGTAACTCACCCGAATCGATGCTCATCGGGGAGAAAATTACTGAGGCTCCCGAAAAAGTGGCTCGCGCGAATCCCATCACGTACGTCGAGGATGGATCCGCCCCGATGCTGCTGATGCACGGTCGCCAGGACCGGCTCGTTCCGTACGAACAGAGCGAGATTCTCTACGAGGCACTTCGGGATGCGTGCGTCGAGGCGTCGTTCCACGAACTCGATCCGCTTGGACACGGGTTCGGATTCGACGATCTCACTCAGAAACCAGTCATTGACCAGACTGTCTATACGACCAAGGGCTGCAAGTCAAACAACGGACGTGGCTCACCGCCAAAGGATCGCACGAGCAACGGGCCCCCAGCTGGCCCGAAGGTGGTCGAACAGTTCCTTGATAGCAATCTGGGCCGATAAATAGAATCCCTGTCTTGAACATCCGCGAGCGAACGGAGTGAGCGAGCGGTTCACCGACGGAGCCGTCGGAGTTCCCGTGAGCGACTGACAGGAGCGAACGGGAGCACGGAAGAGCTCTGCTCTTCCGGAGACGGCGGAGTCGGATCTTTTTGGTCCAGATTTTTGCAAGGAGTGGTCGCGCGCAGCGCGACCACTCCTTGCAAAAAGGTGGGTGGATGCTACTCGTCCAGGAAGTCCGGTTCGATCCGTTTCTCCTCGTACTCGGCTTCGAGGTGCGCGCGGAACGTCTCGATCTCGACGTCCTGATCCTCCCGCTCCTTGCGGTCGCGGACCGAGATCGTCCCCGCCTCTTGCTCGTCGCCGCCGACGACGATCATATACGGGACGCGGTCCTCCTGGGCCTCGCGGATTTTCCGTCCGAGCGTCCACGAGCGGTCCTCCACCGAGACGCGGAAGTCGCCGAGTTCGTTCTTCACGCGGTGGGCGTAGCCGAGTTGGTCGTCGCTGATCGGCAGGATTCGGACCTGTTCGGGCGCGAGCCAGAGCGGGAACTTCCCGTCGAAGTGCTCGATGAGCACCATGAAGAACCGCTCGTAGGAGCCGTAGAGCGCGCGGTGGATCATCACCGGGCGGTGGTCTTCGTTGTCCTCGCCCGTGTACGACAGCTCGAAGCGCTCGGGCATATTGAAGTCCAGTTGCACGGTCGGGCCGTCCCACTTTCTCCCGAGGGCGTCCTCGAAGGCGAAGTCGATCTTCGGGCCGTAGAAGGCTCCGTCGCCGGGTTCGAGGTCGTAGTCGATGCCCTGGTTTTCGAGCACGGATCGGAGCTGTGACTCGGCCTGCTCCCAGATCTCGTCGCCGCCGACCGACTTCTCCGGGCGCGTGGCGAGGGCGACGTGGGCGTCGAGGTCGAAGGTGTCGAGCACCTCGTAGATGGCCTCCATCACCTGATTCACTTCCTGCTCGATCTGCTCGGGGCGGCAGAACAGGTGGCCGTCGTCGATGGTGAAGGACCAGACGCGCGAGAGCCCCGAAAGCTCGCCGCGCTGTTCCTTGCGATACACTTTGCCGTCCTCGAAGTACCGCACGGGCAGGTCGCGGTAGGACCACGACTTCTGATCGAAGATCGTCGCGTGCCCCGGGCAGTTCATCGGTTTCAACCCATATTCCTCGTCGTTGACGTCCATCAGGAACATATCGTCGACGTAGTTGTCGTAGTGGCCCGACTTCTTCCACAGTTCCGTCCGGAACAGGTGCGGCGTCTCGACGGGGTCGTAGCCGGCGTCCAGATTCAGCGAGCGAGCGTAGTCGCCGAGTTCGTCGAGGATCTTCTTGCCGTTAGGGTGATACAGCGGCAGTCCGGGGCCGGTGACGTCGGGGATCGAGAAGAGGTCGAGCTCCTGCCCGAGCTTTCGGTGATCCCGCTCTTGGGCCTCCTCCCGGAGCGTGAGATACTCTTCGAGGTCGGACTCGGACTCGAAGGCCGTGCCGTAGACGCGCGTCAGCGTGTCCTCGTCCTCGTCGCCGCGCCAGTACGCCGACGAAATGTTCAGGAGCTTCACCGCGCCGATGTCGCCGGTCGACTCGACGTGCGGGCCCTGACAGAGGTCCTCGAAGTCGCCCTGGACGTAGAACGAGACGGGGTCCTCGCCGGCGGCCTCGTCGTCGAGGATCTCGCGCTTGTAGCGGTTGTCCTCGTACGTCGCGATCGCCTCCTCGCGGGGACGGAGCTCCCGCTCGATCGGGAGGTCCTCCTCCAGAATCTCTTCCATCTCGGCTTCGATCTCGTCGAGGTCCTCGGCGTCGAGATCGACGTTCGCGACGTCGTAGTAGAACCCCTCGTCCGTCGGCGGTCCGATGGCGAGTTTCGCCTCGGGGTGGAGTCGCTGCAACGCCTGGGCGAAGACGTGGGCCGCAGAGTGTCGCAGGACGCGGAGGTACTCGCCGCTCTGGTCGGTGACGATGACGATCTCCGCGCCGTCGTGGACCGGTGCGGCCTTGTCGACGAGTTCGCCGTCGACGACGCCCGCGACGGTGTCGCGGCCGAGTCCGGGGCCGATCTCGTAGGCGACGTCCTCGACCGTCGCGTCCTCCGCGACGGACAGTTCAGAGCCGTCGGGGAGACTGACAACGATTTCGCTCATACGCGTTCGGAGTGCGAGCGCACGAATAAGTGTTTTCGAGTCGGTGGACGACGGGTCTGGAGTGTCGCGACACCGAGACCGTGTGAGCGGTCAGCAGATGGAGTGGAAGACGGCGAGAGTGCCGTCCGCATCGACCCGTACGTAGACGTCGCCGTAGCACGCGTTCGTCGAAATCGTGGTGCGCTCGGTCGCGTTCAGCGCCGACGCGACGATACGGAACGATTCGATGCCGTCGGGGTCCGCGTCGGAGACGTCGTACACCTCGCGTTCGGCGCTCGGGTCGAGCGTGTGGGTCGCCTCGTAGACCGTCTCGTCGGTCGCCTCGCGCACGACGCGCAGGTCGACTTCCACGCTCCGATTCCAGTCGTTCTCCAACTGCACCGCCTTATCGGGATCCGGGGTATTCGACGGCACTGCACCGAGACAGCCGGCGGTGATCAGGAGGGCGGTAAGCGAGACCAGAGCGACGCGTGCAGAGGGCACAGTTCGGCGGTCGAGTCCGACCGGAAAGGACTTTGTGGAGACACGGAGCGGCGATCGGCCGACAGATCAACAGATGGCGTAGTACGGATACAACTCGCCGTTCTCGGTGATCTCCACATACGCGTTCCCGTGGCACTCGTGGGTCTCGATCGTGACGCTCTCGGTGGCGTTCCGCGCGGTGGCGGTGACCCGGAAGGACTCGATCCCGTCGGGGTCGGCGTCAGCGAGGTTGTAGACATCGCGGTCCGCACCCGGCTCGAAGGTCTCCGTCTCGTCGTAGACCGTCTCGTTCGTCGCCTCGCGCACGACGCGGATCCGGATCTCGACCGACTGATTCCACCGGTTCTCCACGTGAACCGCCTTGTCGGGATCCGGCTGCTCCGACCAGCCCGCGGTCCCCTCGAACGTCGACTCCGGCCGGGTCCGCTCACCCGGCGTCGGCCCCGGCGGGGACCGCTCGGTCGGAGACGCCGAGTCGGTGATCAGAGACCGCGGTTCTGCCGTGGGCGGCGGCGTCTGCGTCGCCGCCTCCGATTCGGGACTGTCGGCTGGCACGCCGCCCAGACACCCCGCCGTCAGGAGTAGGAGACTCAGCGCGATCGGCGCGCGGTTCGTGAACGTCATTACCAGGACAAACTGCAGTGGCGAGAAAGGGCTTTGTGGTGACTCAAGCGGGCATTTGAGGCAGTAGAATCACTCAGAGAGCCCGCGCTTCACCTCGTCGGCGTGGGCGTCCGCGAGACGCGTCGGCTCCGGGAGCTTGTAGCCGGCGCAGAGTCGTTCGACGAGGTCGGTCGCGGTGTCGACGCGCACCCGGTGGCCGGGGCTGACGTAGATCGGGTTGACGATCGGTCGCGAGTCGTACTGCCGCGACTGGAACGCGTGGCCGATCTTCGTTCCCGGCGCGGCGTTCTCGACATCGTCGTCCGCGAGGATCGGTGTCCGCCAGCCCTCCGGCCGGCCGTCGACCCCGGTCTCGGGCGTCCCGCAGAGCAGTCCCTTCGCGACGCCGACGCTCGGCACGTCGAGCGTCACCCCGATGTGCGTCGCCAGTCCGGCCTGCCGGTAGTGGATGCGGCCGCTGCCGTCGAAGACGACCAGGTCCGGTTCGCAGGTCAGTTCCGCGAACGCGGCGAGGATCGGCCCGCCCTCGCGGAAAGCCAGCAGCCCCGGGATGTACGGAATCTCCAAGTCGGTCACGGCGTGGGCGCGTTCGACCACCGTGTCGCCGCGGCGAACGACCACGACGCTCACCGCTCGGTCGTCGAGGAAGGCCTGATCGACGCCGGCGACGAGCGGTGCGGAGGCGGCCCCGTGGTCGGTCGAGAGCGTCCGTTGGCCGGTCGCGACGCCCGACCCAGTCGTTCGGTCGCTTCCGACCGTTCCGGGGTCGAAGTCGAAATCGTCGCTCCAAGTCGCGTCCGCGGCGACGTCCCGCTGGAGCGCCTCCATCTCCTCGCGGGTCGCGGAGGCGTCCGGAACGAATTCGGGGCGGGCCGGTTTCATCCCGTCAGTACCGTCCGCCGGGGCCACCCGGACCGCCGGGCCCGCCCCGGCCGCCGCCACCGAGCTGTAACGACTTCGGGACGCCGACGCGACCTTTCACGCGCACGCCGTAGGCGAGCCCGACCAGGAGGCCCGCCAGGTGCGCGAGGTGGGCGACGTTGCCGCCGACGAGGCCGCCGCCCGCGGAGACCCCGAAGCCCGCGATGATGCTGAACGCGGCGAACCCGAACGTCAACACCCACAGCGGCATCGGGATGATGAAGTACAGATACACCTTCAGGTTCGGATTCAGTACGGTGAGAACGCCGAGAACGCCCATAATCGCTCCCGACGCCCCGACGACGCCCGCGCCGAAGGGACCGACCGTCAGGAGCGTCGAGAGGACCTGGGCGAGGCCGGCGACGATGCCCGCGCCGAAGAACAGCGCCGTGAAGCGTCTCGTGTCGAGATAGCGCTCGACGACGGGGCCGAAGAAGTACAGCGCGATGCTGTTGAACGCGATGTGGGTGAAGCCTCCGTGAGCGAAGATGGACGTGACCCACGTCCAGACGTACTCGATGTGCCCCGGCGAGAGGACGAAAATCGCCTGCCACGAAGAATTGGTCGCGTGAACGAACGGATTGAACGTTCCCGTGAGCAGAAACCCGACGACGTACTGGAGCAGGAACGTCACCCACATCACGCCGAGGAAGACGTAGCTCATATTCCCGCGGAAGTAACCCAGGGGGCCGCCCGTGCCGAGAATCCGGGCGACGAGGCCGTCCGACTCTGATCCACCGCCGCGGTTCCGAACCGTCTCGTCGAACCCGCTATCGAACACTCCCGAGGGGTCGTTCCAGTCGCCGAGCCCCGGACAGTCGTGGTTCTCCGGGAGTCGGTGCTCGGCGCAGAAGCTCTGACCGCACCGTCGGCACTGGTACGGCATATTCTCGTGTGCCCCGCACTCGTCGCAGGTAGCCATCACTCCCCGTAGTCACGGCGGGAGTAAAAGCGGTTCCCCTCGTCTACCGGAGTGCTCGCGCTTCGATCTCGCGGGCGAGCGGTGGCCTACGCGTCCTGCCCGCCTTCGGCATCCGCTGGTTGCTCGTCGCTCGCGGCCTGCTCGGTCTGAGCCCCGCCGTCGCCGTCCGCACGGCGTTCGCCGGGAACGACCGTCGGGTGCGCGATGCCGAGGCGCGGTTTGCTCGCGGCCATAACAGTCGTCGGTAGGAGTCCCGCCGACAAAAGATTACCCATACGCATAACTTATCCCGGCGAGCGCGAGAGATTACTGAGGGGTATGGCGCGGGCCGTCGACCCGTCTGGAGAGACACCCGCAGCGGACGAAATAGGGCGTCGGAGATGCGGCAGGTGAGAAACGCATCCGAAACGAGCGGTAGTGCCCGCAGCAGCGCGTTACAGAAACGAAACCGCTGAAACGGACGTTACGCGAAGTGTTCTTCGTAGAGGTCCATCGCGTGCTCGATGGCGTCCTTCGCGGCCGCGGCGTCGTCCCAGCCGAGCGTCTCGGTCTCTTTGCCTTCCTCGAGGTTCTTGTAGGTCTCGAAGAACTCGGCGATTTCGGCCTTCTGCTGGTCCGTGAGGTCGTCGACGTCCTGAACGTTGTCGTATCGAGGGTCCTCGGCGGGGACGGCGATCACCTTGTCGTCCTTCTCCCCGTCGTCGTCCATCTCCATCAACGCGACCGGGCGCGCCTCGATGATGCAGCCCGGGAACGTCTGATCCTCGACGAGGACGAGGATGTCGAAGGGGTCCTCGTCGTCGTAGTACGTCTGCGGGAGGAACCCGTAGTCCGAGGGGTAGTGAACGTTCGAGTGGAGCACCCGATCCAGAACGACTCCGGGCACGTCCTTGTCGTACTCGTACTTGTTCCGTTCGCCTTTCAGACACTCGACGACAGCGTAGACGACGTCCGGGGCGTCCGGCCCAGTCTCGATGTCTTCCCAGAGGTTCGACATACCTGGTCAGTCTCCGAACGAGCAAAAAGTCCTTTCGCATCGTCCCGACACAGGCCCTGTGTCACGTGTCCACACCTATCTGAATGAATTTTCGACTGAGTTGATGCTCTGGTGGTATTCGTCGAATAATATCTATTTTGTCGGTAGATATACAGATATGTCCTAATTCAGTCCGTGTTTCGTCGGGCCAATCAGTCGGCTAAGGCCGCAGACGGACGGGAGACGGTCGATATTCGTCAACGTAATTCCTCGTTGAGAAGGGTTAAATATCCCGGCGACTTTCATTCCGGTATGTCAGAGGCACAAACAGTTACCGAGGCAAACAGTGTGGTGCGCGACCTGACGGCGTTCCAGCAGAACATCCTGGTCATCCTCTCCGAGGAGCCGATGTACGGGCTCGCTATCAAGCGACAGCTCGAGACCTACTACGGGACGGAAGTGAACCACGGTCGGCTGTACCCCAACCTCGACGACCTCGTCGAGATGGGGCTCATCGAAAAGAGCGAACTCGACAAGCGGACGAACCAGTACGAACTCACCGAGGAGGGCCACGACGCGCTCTTGGATCAGTTCGACTGGATGTTCGCGAAGTTCGTCGCGGACGAGGGACGCGCCGCCGAGCTTTCCGACCTCGTCGAAGCGCACCGATAAGTCACCGTCGGCGATTCAGGATCCGGGCACGTCGTCGCCGACGTCGTCCACGAGGTCGACGCTCTCGGCGACGATGGATTCCTGCGCTTCCGACGGCCAGGCGTTTCGCCGGTAGTACTCCGTGAGGAACTCCTCTCTCTCGGCCTCGGTGGCGTCGTCGACGCGCTTCAGGTAGTGGTTACTCATAAAGTCCGCGAAGGCACGGACGTTGGCCGCGTGGTCGGGACCGTGCGCGCTCTCGACGGCGTCGACGATGGCTTGGTTGGCTGCTTCGACGGTCTCCCACTCCGCGCCGTGGTCCGGTCCCGACAGCGACACCTCCACCGCGCGGTCGGTGTCCTCGATCCGCTCGAACTGGACGACGCCGTCCTCGACCCACTCGTCGGGGTGGAGCACCAGCGTGTCGTCCTCGTCGCGCACGCGCGCAATGAAGTCGTGATCGCTGACGAGACCGTCGCGTCGCTCGCGGTACGCCGCGGCGGCCTCCTCGACCGCCGCCTCTCTCGCCAGTCGGGTCAGTCGCTCGGCCTCCCCGACGACCCCTTCGGGTGGAGACGCGGTCGACCGCTCGCCGCCTGTCCCGCGGTCTCCGCCCGTCTCGGCCGGCGGATCGCCGTCTGATCTCTCTGTCTGCTCGGCAGTGCTCTCTCCGCGGTCGTCACGTGGAATCCGTTCGTCAGGCATCGTCGAGCGCCTCGTTCGCTAGTGAGTCGGCGCGGTCGTTTACCGCTCTCGGTACGTGTTCGAGCGACCACCGGTCGAAGGAGTCCAGCAGTTCCAAGGCCCGGACGCGACGCTCGCGCAGTTCCGGGTTGTTGGTGTCGTACTCGCCTTTCACCTGCCGGACGATCAGCTGCGAGTCGCCGCGGACGTCCACTTCGTCGAACCCGTAGTCGCGGGCGGCTTCGAGCGCCCGTTCGAGGGCTTCGTACTCCGCGCGGTTGTTGGTCGTCTCGTCGATTCGATCGCTCCCCTCGGCGACGACGCCGTCGCTCGTCACGAGCACCCACCCGATCGCTGCGGGGCCGGGATTGCCCCGGCTCGCGCCGTCGAAGTAGACGTGTGCGCGTCCGCCCTCTTCCGCCCGGAGCAGCGCTAAGAGGTCCGTCGGGCGGGACCCCTGCACGACCACTTTGTCGTCGTAGGCGACGGCGGTCGCCTCGCCCCGCTCGGCGCGCCATCGCTCGTAGTCGGTGTTCCCCGCCTCGACCGCGACGCCGGCGGCTTCGAGTCGGTCGCGCGCGACGTCGGGGTCGCAGTCGACACTCGGCATACCCGAACAACTGCGGGAGCGCGAAAGAAGGGTTCGATGTCGGAACGGTCCTGACCGGCGTGGACGGACGGCCCTCGTGGCCGAGTTGATGTCGCTGCCGAGCCGGCCTCGAACGTGAAATGGCGGACAGTCGGCACCCGCTCGCGACGAGGGTCTCGTCGGTGCCGCCGGTCCCCCAGCGACGGTCTCAGTTCGTCGTCGTTCCCCGCGTCGGCGGCAACTTTCTCGCCGGTCCCCGCGTCGACGTGCCGAGCAACCGCGATTCGACGCGGGGTCGTTTTCAGATCACACGACGAGTGGCCGCTCGTTCTTATATAAACGCTCGTTCCGCAACGGGAATCGTCTTCGGCCGTATCCCGCCATTCGGCGGAGGGTTTAAATCCGTCGAGACAGCGAATATAAAAATGCGATGACACGGCCCACCCGCCAGCGGGAACAGGACGTCGAGAGGACGCGATGGCAGGGAGAACGCGAGGACGAGGCGGACGAAGCGGAAGACGACATCGATTTCGAGGATATGGACGAGGAAGACCTCGTCCGCACGGGAGACGGCGAACTGATTCACGAACCGACGGGGATCGTCGTCGAGGAGGAGCAGATCGACCCCGGGCCAGAGTGGCGGGCGTTCAACCACTCCGAGCGCCAGGAGAAGTCCCGCGTGGGCGCGCCCACGACGCAGACGATGCACGACAAGGGGCTGACGACGACGATCGACTGGAAGGACAAAGACGCCTACGGGCGCTCGATATCCTCACGGAAGCGCTCGCAGATGCACCGGCTCCGGAAGTGGCAGGAGCGCATTCGAACGAAGGACGCCGGCGAGCGAAACCTTCAGTTCGCGCTCTCCGAAATCGATCGGATGGCGTCGGCGTTGGGCGTTCCTCGGTCCGTCCGAGAGGTCGCTTCCGTCATCTACCGGCGCGCGCTCAACGAGGACCTCATCCGCGGCCGCTCGATCGAGGGCGTCGCGACCTCCGCGCTCTACGCCGCCTGTCGGAAAGAGGGCATTCCCCGGTCGTTGGAGGAGATTTCGGACGTATCCCGGGTCGACCGAAAGGAGATCGGCCGGACGTACCGCTACATCTCGCAGGAACTGGGCCTGGAGATGAAGCCGGTCGACCCGAAGAAGTACGTGCCGCGCTTTTGCTCGGAACTGGAACTCTCGAAGGAGGTCCAATCGAAGGCCAACGAGATCATCGAGACGACCTCGGAGAAGGGGCTTCTCTCCGGGAAGTCCCCGACGGGCTTCGCGGCGGCGGCGATCTACGCGGCATCACTGCTCTGCAACGAGAAGAAGACCCAGCGCGAGGTGGCCGACGTCGCCCAGGTGACCGAAGTCACCATCCGGAATCGATACCAAGAACAGATCGAAGCGATGGGCATCCACAGTTAGGATCCCCGATCCGCGGTCGACGTGGCAGTGATTCAGTCTCCAGAGGCGGACGCCGAATCGACCGCCGGAGCGGGCGGTTCGTGCGTTCCGAACTCGGGATGCGTCTCCTCCATCCACAGCACGACGAGCGCACCCGAGAGGAACATCGAGGCCGCCGTCACGTAGAACGCGGCTTCCAGGCCCACGAACTCCATCGTGAGACCGATCAGAATCGCGCCGACCCCGTACCCCGAGTCACGCCACATCCGGTAGACGCCCATCCCCGCAGACCGCCACGTCGGATGCGCCGCGTCGCCGGGGACGGTCATCAGGTTCGGATACAGCAAGGCCATCCCCAGCCCCGCGACCGCAGCGAGGACGGCCCAAGAGAGGAACGAGTCGACGAACGCCATCGCGAGGACGCCCGCACCGGCGAGGAACATCCCGGCGATGACCGGTGGACGCCGGCCGATGCGGTCTGCGAGGCCGCCGGTTCCGATCTGGGAGAAGTACATCGCGCTGTGGACGCCGACCACGACGCCGACGGCTTCGATTCCGAGCCCCCGACTGGTGAGATACAGCGGAACGGCGATCCAGAAGAGCGTATCCACGAAGTTCTCGATGTGGCCGGCCTGCGCCGCCGCGAACAGGGTCCGGTCGCCGTAGGTCGCCCGCTTGAGCACCTCGTCGAAGGGCAGGTTGGCGTCGCGGTCCTCCTCGTCGCCCTCTGCCTGCGCATACTGCACGGTCTCCCTGATCAGGAACACGGCGATCAGGAGAGCGAGGACGACGACCGCACCGAGGAAGTAAAACGGCTCCGGGCGGAGCCCCGTCTGCCCGGCGACGACGCCCGTGATCCACGCGCCGACGGCAACGCCGCCGTACCCGAACGCCTCGTCGATGCCGACCGCTAAGCCGCGCTGGTCCGGTCCCGCGAGGTCGACTTTGGCGTTGATCGCCATACTCCAGGTCAGCGCCTGATTGACCCCTAAAAGGACGTTCCCAACGGTGATCCACGCCCAACTGGGCGCGAAGATCAGGATGACCGGCAGCGGAAGCGCGGTCACCCAACCGAGCACCAGGACGGGTTTCCGTCCGTACTCCTCGCCCCACTTGCCGGCGTAGAGGTTGAGAAGCGCCTTCACGAACCCGAAGGAGACGACGAACGAGCCGATGACGAACATCGATTCGACGCCCAGTACGTCGCGGCCGAGGACGGGAACGACGGCGCGTTCGGATCCGATGGTCAGTCCGGTCGCGAACACAAGGAGAACGTGCAGCGAGAACTGCCCGAGGTGCTCGCGAATCCCCTGTTTGATGCGCGCCGTGTCGCTCATAGCACACTCTGGCGTTCGCACGCGGTCGACCACGGTGGTCGGCTCCGAGAGCGGTGCCGGCGCGCGGACCTTGCACGGATCGCGCCGTTGGTCTTGCTCGCGGACGGGCCGGGCGATTCGACCGGTTTGGACTGGTTCGACGGCGGAATCAGCGGTTCGTCCGTGCGCCAGGAACGCCGTTCACGGTTCCCGTAGCGCGTCCCGGCGTCCGTTTCGACAACGGAGTCGTCGACCCCGACGTCGACGCGGCCGGCCCCGCCCTGACACTCCCGATCGACGTGCGCCGACTTGCGTCGGACCTCAAGGCCGTGTCCCGTGCGGTTCTCGGCCCGTAACCGAGTAGTGAGTTCCTCCGAGGCGATTTTATTCATCTGTGAAAGCATAGTGCACAGCCTGGCATATGAGTAGTGCCGGACATAGCCGGCAGTGATATGATTCTCGAAGCCGATGTGACGATATGAGCCTCTATCAGGCGTCGTTCCGGGTGAAACACGAGTGCCCGTACCGAGAACTCTCGGAGGCCCACCCCGATCTCACGATCCGGGAGTGGTACCTGAGCGACTGTCAGGTACTCGAGATCACCGCGGAGGGAACACCAACGGACGCTCTCGTCGAACGAATCGACCGGATCGGGACCGTCCTACACGAGTCGATCGGCGAAGACGGGCTCCACGTCGTCACCCAGTCGTGTCTCTGCTCGCTGGAGGACTCGATCCTCCAGCGTTTCGAGTCGTTCAACTGCCTCTACCAGCCGCCCACGGTCCACCGACACGGCTGGGAACACTACACGGTCCTCGCGTTCGACGACGACGACGTGCGGGGGCTCCTGCGGAACCTGGAGGCCGACCGCGACATCGACGTCCTCTCGAAGACCGCGATCGACGAACAGCCGCTGCCGCACAGTATGCTGGCCCCCGTCGACCGACTGTTCGAGGATCTCACGGACCGGCAGTTGGCGGCCCTCCGCCTCGCGCTCGACAGCGGGTACTACGAACAGCCGCGGGGGACGTCGCTCCGAGCGCTCGCGGCCCAGACATCGGTGGCGCGTTCGACGTACGAGGAGCACCTCCGGAAAGCGGAGAACAAACTGCTCACCAACGCCGGGCAGTTCCTGCGGCTGATCGCCGCGACCTCATCGACGGATCCGCTCGTTGGGGAGACGGGACGAACCGGGAAGCAGGGTGCCGACTGAGAGTAAGCGGCCGGTGGTGGTCCGGGGCCGCGGTCGGGGTATCGACGACGAAGCCGACGCCGAAGGTTCATATCCGTCGCCGACCCACTACCACGCGATGAAACTGGACGAGTACGTCGACCTCGAACGCAACGAGCGCGCGGAGCGTCGGCGACTCGCCGAGGAGAAGTCCTACGACATCCTCGATCACCTGGAGACGTTTCAGGACCGCTTCGAGGAGACGCTCCAGGGCGACTCGCTGTACGGCGGCGTCTCGCCGTCGATCTTCGTCGGCACCTCGAACTACCCGCGGGTCTCGACGGGGCTGCTCTCTCCGGTCGGCCACGACGACGACGCCGAGCGCTTTTCGACCTCCGGCGCGTGGTACGACGAGGGCGTCTCGATCGACGACGTCTTCTCGCGGCGGACGTCCCTTCTCAACTCCAACCGTTCGCAGAAGGTGACGAACGTCGCAGACTCCTGGAACGGGTTTCTGGGAACCCAGCGGGAGGTCGCGATCGCCGACCGGCCGGTGACGGTCGAAATCGGTCTCGACGAGCGGCCCGACGTCGACCTCGACGTCGGCGTCGAGGACGTCGCGACCCCGGTCGGCCCTCGCGCCCGCGCCCAGTCGGCGGACCTCGCCGAGAACCCCCACGTCCCGCGCCTCGTCGAGAAGACCCTCGAAGACGACGACTGGAACGCCGAGGGGGCGATCAACTACCTCTACCGGCGCGGCTTCGACGTCTACGACATCAACACGATCCTCTCTGCGGGCGCGCTCGGGCAGACCGAACAGCGCCGACTCGTCCCCACGCGGTGGTCGATCACCGCCGTCGACGACACCGTCGGGCAGTTCCTCAGGGGGAAGATCCGGACGAACCCGGGGATCGACGGCGTCGAGATCCACCGCAACGAGTTTTTGGGCAACGCCTTCTGGGTGATCCTGGCGCCGGGGAAGTGGGAGTACGAACTCGTCGAGATGAAGGCCCCGGGGAGCGTCTGGAACCCGGATCCCGAGGCCGGGATGTACCTCGCCGCCGACAGCGAGGGCCGAGAGGGCCGGACGGGCTACGTCGACGAGACGGCGGGCGCGTACCACGCCGCCCGTCTGGGCGTGCTCGAACACCTGGCGGAGCGCGGCCGGCAGGCGAAGGCGCTCGTCCTGCGTCACGTTTCCGACGACTACTGGGGCCCCGTCGGCGTCTGGCAGGTGCGCGAGACCGTCCGCGACGCCTTCGAGGACGAACGCGGGACCGCGGAGACGTTCGCGGGAGCGGTCCGCGGCGTCACGGAGCACCTCCCGGTGTCGCTTCCGACGCTCCGCCGCAAGTCGACGATGGCCGCCGGCCTCCAGACGACGTTCGGCGACTTCACGCGGCAGTGAGCGGGCCAACCGGATAGGCGAATCCCAAACCGAACGACGGTGGTGGGGGACATACACGCTGACGCCGGATCGGGCGGTACTACTTTAACAGTTCGCTGAGACCTACCACCGGAGGTCTACACGGTGGAAATCTCAGATAAGCTCTTGTGTCTGTTCAACGCGGATGTTCGTGAGGAAGAAGACCGTTACGTCGTCGAAGTGCCGAAGCGAGAGGTCGAGACCGGATCGATCGAACCCGGCGAGGCCTACCGCGTCGCGCTCATCTCTCGTGCGGTCGAGTCCCAGTCGGAATCGACCGAGACAGATCGTCCGTCCTCCGAGCCGCAGCCACCGGTCGAGCCCGGAGAACTTCGCTACGTGGAGATCGAGGACATCGGCAAGCAGGGCGACGGCATCGCCCGCGTCGAGCGGGGATACGTCATTATCGTACCCGGCACAGAGGTCGGCGACCGGGTGAAGATCGAGGTCAGCGAGGTCAAGTCGAACTTCGCGGTCGGCGAAGTGATCGAAGAAGAGGTCTGAGGTCCGGTTCCATCCTTAGTCTGCGCGCGGGTGCTCCTCCGTCGGATACTCGCCGGTAAACGTCGCGAAATCGATTTCTGGGCTCGGCACGGCCGCCGCGGAGTCGTACGGCCGATTGACGACGATGTCACCGGCGGTCCGGTCACCGATTCCCGGAATCGCGGTGAGTTCGTCCATCGACGCCGCGTTGGGATCGAGCGGGTACGGAACCCCGGTGACCGACCGGAACCCGTGGTCGACGACCGCGACGTCGACCGTCGTCCCCAACGGGCGCTCGCCCGGGATGCCCACGAGGAGCGGATACGTGCCGAGCTGTCGACCGAACGTCCGCCCGTCCTGGTGGTATTCGAGGTGGACGTCCGGCAGCACCGTCCCCACCGGCGCCAGCCGTCGGAGCATCGGCCGGTCGATCTCCTCGCGGACCTCGCGTTTGTACTGCTTGAAGCGCTTCTTGTGCGCCTTCGCGATGTTCGCGCCCTCGTCGGCCATCTCCGTCCCCTCGAAGGCCATCACCTGCCGGATGTTGATCCGTCGGACCATCAGCCCGGCGTCGTAGACGCGCTGGAGGAACTGCTTGTTGTGCTCGAACGTCTCCGCGCGCTCGCCCTTCAGCCCGTGTAAGAGGTTGATCCCCGGAAGGAGTTTGGGGAGCCGATTCGCGGCGTCGGGACCGTGCGTCGGCGCGTCGGCGGGATCGTCGCCGGGACGCCAGCCCGCCTCCTCGTTGACGATCTCGATCGCGCGGAAGCACTCGTCGGCGGTGACGTTCAGGTGGTTCTCCTCCTGCACCAGCGGGTCAGCGGATTCGAGACCGAACGCGGCAGTATCGCCCGGGGTGTTGTGCTCGGCGATGATGCGGATTCCCTCTCTGGCCTTCTCGGGCCAGTTCACCACCGTGATCGGGTTCATATTGTCGAGGTGCAGCGTCCTGAGGTCGGGCGCGACCTCCCGGATCCCGCCGTACAGTCGCCGCAGCGCCTCGGGGTTCGGTGCCTCCCCGTCGCCGCCGTACGCGAGGATGTCGGCCTGGCGACCGAGCCGGAGGTGTCGGACGCCGCGGTCGTACAGCGCCTCGACCTCGCCGACGACCGATTCGGGGGTTCGGAACGCCGGATCGCCGTACATCGGCTCCGTGCAGAACGAACAGCGGTAGGCGCAGCCCCGTGAGGTCTCCAGTTCGCAGATGAGGTAGTCGGGGTGGTTCGGGTGCTGTTCGACGACGAACGCCCCCTTCGCGGCCCAGCGGTCCAGTTCCTCGTTGTCGCGGTAGCGGTTCTCGAATCCCTCCAATCCGCTATCGACGAGGTCGTGGGCCGCGGCCTCGACGTCGGCCATCGCGAGGAAATCGTAGTCGAGGTCCTGCCGCTGCATCTCCTGTGCGCCGGCGTTCTCCTCGCCGACGCCGAAGCGGATCGGCCCGCCGATGACGGACACGCCCTCGGCGACCCACGCGAGTTCCCGCACCTCGTCGGGCTCGGCGGGCGTTCCGCCGACGTACTTTCCGGGGACGGTCATCCCGCCGAGGTAGACGAACAGATCGGCGTCGGCGACGTCTGCCCACTTGCTCCGCTCCTCGCGGAGTTCGTCGATCGTGTGATACGTCACGTTCGACTCCGGGACGCCGGCGTCGACGATCGCACCGGCCGTGAACCGCGGGTACGTCGAGATGTACGGCGGCACGCCGAAGTGCGCCGGCTCGTCGACGTAGCCGTCGACGAGCGTCACGGAGAGGTCGGCCGGATCGGTCATAGCCGAACGAAGACGGCCGAGCGGTAAAACGCTCACTCTCTCGGTTCCGGTCGGAGACGGCGCGCGGTTGCCGCAGGCCACCCATCGAACCGACCGAGACCGCAAGAGGCGTTATCGGGCGGGGCCTCCGTCGAAATATGACCGACGATGCCGACTCAGACGTGACACTGCGTCCGGCCCGGCCGGCGGACGCGACCGCCGTCCGCGACATCTACGCGCCGTTCGTCCGCGACACGCCGGCGACGTTCCGCACCGAGGTCCCCTCGGTCGAACACGTCGCCGAGGAGATCCGCGAGAAACGCGCTGACGACGAGTACCCGTGGTACGTCGCGGTCGGCGAGGGACGCGACAGCGACGCGGGTGTCGATAGCGACGATGCCGACGCCGAGGTCGTCGGCTACGCGTACGGCAGTCGACTCCGCGGACGCCGGGCGTATCGCTGGGTCGTCGAGACCTCGGTCTACGTCGACCCCGGCGCGCAGCGCGGCGGCATCGGGACGGCGCTCTACGACCGCCTGCTGGACACGCTCCGCCGACAGGGGTACTGTGGCGCCTACGCGGCCCTGGGAATGCCGAACCCCGAGAGCGAGGCGTTTCACGAGCGACACGGCTTCGAGCGCATCGGGGAGTTTCCGGCTGCGGGCTTCAAACTCGGGGACTGGCACGACGTCGTCTGGTATCACAGGCGACTCCGCGACCCCGACGGCGAGCCCGACGAACCGCGTCCGGTGTCCGACGTCGACGCCGCGTTCGACGGCGGTTGAGCCGCGGCGTCGCGCTCGCCCGTAGGAGGCCGCGCCGGCCGGCGCGGCAATCCTCCGCAGAGTCGCCACGTTCAAGCGCTCCGGCCGAGTTGCACCGACAACGATGACACGAAGCGTCTGGCTCAAGGCCGACGACAGCGTCGGCGACTGGGAGACACGGAAGCGACGGATCACGGCGGGCCTCGAAGCGGGCGTCGACTGGGTGCTCGTCGACGAGGCCGACGTCGCCCGCGTGCGATCGCTCGGCGACGTCTCCGTGGCCGCGTTCAAGACCGACGCCGACAGCAGCCTCATCGACGACGTCGAGGCCGGCGAGGACGACGACGGAGACGCCGGGCGCGCCGACGCCTACATCGTCGGCAAGAACGGCGAGGGCGACGGAACGGTCGACCTGCCCGAGGATCTCTCCGGGTCGGCCGACCTCACCACGCTCCGCCGCGAGGACGAGCGAGCGCAGGGGGCGTACGTCCGGATCCTCTCGAAGGACTACGAGGGGTTCGCCGAGGCGGCGGCCGAGGACGCCGACTACACCATCGTCGTCGGCGAGGACTGGACGATCATCCCACTGGAGAACCTCATCGCGCGGATCGGCGAGGAGACGGACCTGATCGCGGGCGTCACGACCGCCGAGGAAGCAAAGACGGCGTTCGAGACGCTCGAACTCGGGTCCGACGGGGTCCTCATCGACTCCGACGATCCCGACGAGATCAGGAAGACCGTCGAGATCCGCGACGAGGCCGAGCGCGAGACGTTGGACCTCCAGTGGGCGACCGTGACGGCGGTCGAGCGCACGGGGATGGCCGACCGGGTCTGCGTCGACACCGGGAACCTGATGGATCACGACGAGGGGATGCTCGTGGGGAGTATGGGCCGCGGCCTCTTCTTCGTCCACGCCGAGACCGCCGAGTCGCCGTACGTCGCCTCGCGGCCGTTCCGCGTCAACGCCGGCGCGGTCCACGCCTACGTCCGGACGCCCGACGGCGGCACGAAGTACCTCTCGGAACTCAAGAGCGGCGACGAGGTGCAGGTGGTCGATTCCGGCGGCAAGACCCGCGAGGCCGTCGTCGGCCGCGTGAAGATCGAGAAGCGCCCGATGTTCCGCGTCGAGGCCGAGATCGACGGCGATCGCGTCGAGACGCTCCTGCAGAACGCCGAGACGATCAAGGTCCCGACGCGCGAGGGTCGGAAGTCGGTCACGGATCTCGAAGCCGGCGACGAGGTGCTCCTGTACTACGAGGAGACCGCCCGGCACTTCGGCGAGGCCGTCGAGGAGAGCATCATCGAGAAGTAGTCCGGCGACGCCGCTGAAATCCTCGTTCCCGCCGATCCCGACATCAGCTTTCTCCGCACGCTCCACAATCGTATTTTTCGATGTCTCGCAGGTGCGTACCGACCGTCGAGGTCCGGCTGGTCGGGGGCTGCCTGCGAGGATTTCGACGCGTCGGTTCGTCGGCAGCGCTGGACGGCCGACGTTACTGCTCGTCGGCCGGCCGTTCCCACTCCAGTTCGATCGTACACCACGGGCAGAAGTCGATTTCGGGGTCGAGTTCCCCGCCGCAGTTCGGACACTGCGGTCCGTCGGTCGTCTGCGGACCCGCGGCGGCGAGACGGTAGGCGTCGACCGCGCTGATCAGCAGGAGGGCGAAGAGCGGCGCGGTGACGGCCGCCGGCAGGGTCGCGGGGTCGACCGCCGCGACGGCGGCCGGGTCCGCGAGATCGAGCGTCGACGGATCGACGAACGTCCAGAGGAGCACGAGCGCCGCGCCGACGACGAAGGAGAACCAGGCGGCGGCGCGTCGCCAGCGACGGAGGTAGAGGTGGCCCGCGCCGGCGACGCCCAGGCTTGCGCCCAGGACGGCGACGAGTGTCGCGATCAACGCACGGCGACGCGTTCCGGTCATACCAGACTCCGACGCCGCGATGAGTTATAAACGTCCGGGAATCGACCGAAGCACCGAGGCCGGGGGGCCGACCGCGGGATCGACCGATACGACTACGCGAGGCCGATGCTCTCTTCGGCTTCGAGCAGTTCGTGGTAGCGGTTCCGGATCGTGACCTCAGAGATGTCTGCGACGTCGCTGACGGCCGCCTGCGTCGTCTTCTCGTTGGTGAGAAGCGCCGCGGCGTAGACGGCGGCGGCGGCGAGGCCGACCGGGGACTTCCCGGAGTGGACGCCCTTCTCCTTGGCGTTCTTCAGTAGCTGACGCGCGCGGAGCTTCGCCTCGTCGGAGAGGCCGAGTTCGGAGGCGAACCGGGGGACGTACTGTTCGGGGTCCGCGGGCTTGACCTCCAAGGACAGTTCGCGCGCGATGTATCGGTAGGTGCGCGCGACCTCGCTCTTGGGAACGCGTGAGACCTCCGAGATCTCGTCGAGCGATCGGGGGACGCCGGCCATCCGGGCGGCGGCGTACACGCAGGAGGTGGCGACGCCCTCGATGGAGCGGCCGGGGAGCAGGTCCTCGTCGAGCGCGCGGCGGTAGATAACCGAGGCGGTTTCGCGCACGTTCTCGGGGAGGCCGAGCGCGGAGGCCATCCGATCGATCTCGCCGAGCGCCTGTTTGAGGTTGCGCTCCTTCGAGTCGCGCGTCCGGAAGCGCTCGTTCCATTTGCGGAGCCGCTGCATCTTCTGGCGCTGGTTCGACGACAGCGAGTTGCCGTAGGCGTCGCGGTCGCGCCAGTCGATGTTCGTCGACAGCCCCTTGTCGTGCATCGTGTTCGTCGTCGGCGCGCCGACGCGGGACTTCTGGTCTTTCTCCTTGGCGTCGAACGCGCGCCACTCGGGGCCGCGGTCGACGGAGTCTTCGGTGATGACCAGTCCACAGTCGTCACAGACGGTCTCGCCGTGCTCGTCGTCGACGACGACGTTGCCGCCGCACTCCGGGCACGACAGCTCTTCGTCGGCGGTCTCGGATTCGGTCTCCTCTTCCTCCTCTCCGGGTCGAACCCACCGCTGGCCGGCCGAGTCGCCGTCTCGGCCCTCGTTCGTTCGCGACTCGTCTCTCGTTCTCGCGTTCACGCGAGTGTAGGTACTCTTCTCGCTCATCGGTATAGCGACGAATGCTCCGTGCCACAGATACGGATGAGAGAGGCCCGGAGCGGTCCGTACCAACCCCACCGACGGAGAAGATAAAAAGGGTTCGGAATCGGTTGCTCGAATCGAACGCACAGCCCCGAACCGAGCGATCCATCGAAAACGACCGTGATGATTTATATACGAGTTGAACCCGGTGAACCGGTCGCGTACGTCGGGTGCCGAAGTCGGTCGCCGCGAATCGCGGCGTACGACTCCGACCGTCGCCGGGTCCACAATACACTTGGTCTCGACGGCGCGATAGCCGGTATGGACCCGCCGAGGAGGAGGACCACCGACGCCGCAGACCGGGCGAGCGCGGCCGGCTCCGAGGACACCACCGACCCCGTCGAGCGCGTCGTCTCGCTCGCCCCGAGCGCCACCGCGACGCTGTCTGCGATGGATGCCGCGGACGCCGTCTGCGGCGTCACCGCTCACTGCGCGCTCGACCGCCCGGTGGTGGGCGGGTGGCTGAACCCCGACTACGACCGACTGGCCGAAATCGGTCCGGACCTGGTCTGCACCGCCGACGCCCTCCAGGCGGATATCAGCGAGGAACTCCGCGAGCGCGGCTACGACGTCCGCCACGTCGAACCCGAGACCCTCGACGAGGTGATCGATTCCTTCGCGGCGCTCGGCCGCGCAGTGGGGCGACCCGAGGCAGGCGACCGACTCGCGGCCGACGCCCGGGAGCGGGTCGCCGCCGTCCGGGCGAGGCGGGAGGCGCGCGTGGCCGCGGGTGACGACCGCGACGCGCGCCCCGTCGTCTACTGCGAGGAGTGGGGCGATCCCCCGATGGCCGCCGGCAACTGGGTTCCCGAGGCGGTCGAAGTCGCCGGCGGTCGGTACCCGTTCTGCGAACCTGGCGGGCGTTCGCGCGAAGTCTCACGCGAGCGCGTCGAGGCCGCGGACCCCGAGCACGTCGTCGTCCACCACTGCGGGCACGGCGACAGCGTCGATCCCGACATTCTCGACGACCGCGGCTGGGACCTGGACGCGGCGGTCCACGTCCTCGACGACGACCTCCTGAATCAGCCGAGTCCGGCGCTCATCGACGGTATCGAGACGTTGGCGGAGTTGTTCGACGACGGCGCGTGAGCCGCCGCGGGCCCGAATGCGACGCCCCACCGGACCTCGCGTACGTTCATATGCGATGGGGAGACCAGAGCGGGCGTGAGCTGAGAAGAGCCCCGCGCCGGGCAGCGGTCGTTCGGTACGTCGGCGCGGGAGCGAGCGGCTGCGCCGGCGGGCTGTCGGTCCGGCGGCGCGTACCGACTGTTCGCCACGATAGACGACGAGCGCCGAGCCACTGCTCTCGCCGAAACCGACACACGTAACCCCCGGGTGCGTCCACCCGTGGGTATGCGAATCGCAGTCGGCAGCGGGAACCCGGTGAAACGCGACGCGACCGTCCGCGTCTTTCCCGACGACGACGTCTTCGCCGAACCGGTCGCCTCGGGCGTCGGAGAACAGCCGATGGGCCGCGAGGAGACCCGGCGCGGCGCGCGCAACAGAGCCGAAGCGGCGCTCGGGACCGACGCCTACGACCTCGGCGTCGGGATCGAGGGCGGCGTCGCCGACGTCGAACCGTCGGCGGCGAGCGGGGACGAAGGCGCAGAGCTGTATCTGGTGATGTGGGCCGCCGTCACCGACGGCGACCGCTGGGGCGTCGGTGCCGGACCGAGTCTCCCGTTGCCCACCTCCATCGCCCTCCGAGTCGGCAACGGGGAGGAACTGGGGCCGGTGATGGACGACGTCCTCGGCGAGTCGAACGTCGCCGAGAACCAGGGGGCCGCGGGCGCGTTCACCGGCGGGAAGCTGACCCGGACGGATGCGCTCGACGCCGCCGTTGCGGCCGCTGCCTCGCCTTTTCTGAGCGATCTGTACTGAGAAATCGCGGGGTCTGGACGCACCCGGAACCGGGCCTCGACTCAGTCGAGTTTCGGCGACTCCTCCGCGCCGCGGACTTCGCGGGTCTCCTCGACGGCGGTCGTCAGCGAGACGTTGAGCCCCAGCATCGACGCGTAGCCGCCGACGACGGTGACGACGTTCTTCACGGCGTGGTCGAGGACAGCCGCGCCCAGCGCGAGTTCCGGTCCCAGCGGCGTCAGCGCGACCACGAGAAGCGTGAACGCGCCCTCGTAGAGGCCGATCCCGCCGGGCGACAGCGGCAGCACCTTCGCGAGGTTACCGACGCTGACGGCGAAGAAGCTCACCGCGATCAGTTCCACCAGCGGGAGCGCCGGCGCGAACGCCGCGAGGACGAGCAGCGCCGTCACGACGTCGAGCGTCCAGATCAGGACGCTCGTCGCGCCGACGCGGGCGAAGCCGGTGCGCGTTCCCGCCACCGTCTGGAGGTCGCCGACGAACCGCCCGATCACGCCGGCGACGAAATCGGCGTACGAGTCCGTGCTCACGCGGTAGACGAGTTCGGTTACGTAGTCGCGATCGCTCCGCGCGGAGACGGCGATGGCGCCGACCGCGGCGATGGCGACGAGACTGACGCCGAACGCGACGGCGACGGCCACGCGACCCGCGCCCTCGGCACCGACGAACGCGCGGGCGAGTTCGGCCGTCTGTCCGGTGACCGTGTAGCCGATGAGGACGACGCCGGCCATCGACGCGATGGTGAGGAGGTCGAACACCCGCTCGGCCGCCAACGACGCGAACCCGGAGGGGTACGGAATGGCGCGTCGGGCCTTGACCACGTACGCGCGGATGAGGTCGCCCGCGCGGGCGGGGAACACCAGGTTGCCGGTCTGGCTGATGAACACCGCGCCCGTCAGGAAGTCGACCCGTTCTCGGTAGCCGAGTTCCGCGAGGATGTCGCGGTAGCGGAGGCCGCGGAGCGGCCACGACAGGAGGTAGACGAGCGTCGCCGCGACGACGAGGACCGGGTCGGCCGCCCGCATCTCCGAGAGCACGGTCCCGAAGTCGATGTACTGCGTCATCAACACAAGCGCGAGGAGGGCCAGACCCCCGCCGGCGACGAGGCCGACGCGCTTCGAGAGCCGCGGTCGAACGGACAACTGCCACCAGGTGCGGAGGATCTGACTGCCCATTCCGAGGACGTCGCGGACGAGGTCGACTTTCGTGTCGCCCTTCGGTTCCCAGTCGACGGGGAACTCGGCCACCTCGTAGCCGGCGCGCTGTGCGCGGACGAGCATCTCCGTGTCCCAGAACCAGTGAGCGTCCTCGACGTCCGTTCGGAGGTCCTCGAACGCTTCCCGGCTGAACGCCTTGAAACCGCACTGGTGATCGCGGAGGTCCGACCGGAGGAGCGTGCGGACGAGGCCGTTGTAGACGCGGCTCGGAACCCCGCGTTTCGCGGGCCGGTCGGCGACGTTCTCGGGCATCCAGCGCGATCCGGTAGCGACGTCGGCCGCTCCCGAGCGGACGCGCTCGACGAGTTCCTCGAGGTGCCGCATATCGGTCGCCAGATCCGTGTCGAAGTAGACGAGCGTGTCGCCGTGGGCGGCCTCGAACGCGCGTTCTAAGGCCCCGCCGCGCCCGAGACGCTCGTCGCTGTGGACGTGTCGGACGCGGTCGTCCTCCGCGGCCAACCGGTCCGCGATCGACGGCGTTCGATCCTCGCAGCCGTCCTCGGCGACGATCACCTCGAAGGTTCCCGGGTCGAGGAAGGCCGCGAGCGTCCCGAGCGTCGTCGCGACCGTCGCCTCGATCGTGTCGGCCTCGTTGTAGGCCGGGAGGACGACGCTCACGGTCACTCCCTCGGCCGTGGCCCCGCTGGTGACCGCGTTCGTCGGGGCGCCCCCGTCCGCGCGGTCCCCGCCGCTCTCGGCAGTCTCGGGGGACGGATCGGAACGTTCGCTCCCGTCGCCGCGGTGGGGACCAGCCATTACCCAATGCTGGCTCTCCGGCGCGTATGAACTTTCTGTCTCGATTCGGGTCCGGTTCCCGGTCGCGACGGAGTTAGGTGACCGTACCTTCAGTCGAACCCTGGGGGTCGAATACCGGCCTCGCAGGGAGAAAATCGAATCACTGCGCGGTGTTAGCCTCCCGTACCAAACCGAACATAGGGCGGTATCGCGTGGGTGTCTGTATGAGCGCGACTGCTTCGACGACGACTGCACCGAACCTCAGCGAGAAACAGCGCCGGATCCTGCGGTACCTCCGTGCGAACGCCGACGAGCGGACGTACTTCAAATCGCGGCTCATCGCCGAGGAACTCGATCTCTCGGCGAAGGAAGTCGGCGCGAATATGCGCGCGCTGCTGGACGGCGACGTCGACCTCACCGTCGAGAAGTGGGGCTACTCGTCCGGGACGACCTGGAAAGTGACGAACTAGCCTGGCCCTGGCGACCTGAAACGGGCGGTGAACAGCAGTCGTTTTACCGACAGCGTCTCGACTCGGAAACGGTAATGGCCGATCAGACTCCGACGAAGCGGCGACGGCTCCTGGAAGGCATAAGCGCCGGCGGCACGGCGCTGCTCGCCGGATGCACAGATCAGTTCGACCTCGGTGGCGACGCCGGCACCGACGAGCACGCGGGATCGCACGGGGAGGCGAGCACCGATGGCGTCGCCGCAATCGCGACCATCGACCAGGAGGCGCTCCGGGAGGAACAGACCCGACTCCGGTCTGAACTCCAGAGCGGCAATATCACCCAGGAAGAGGCCCAAGAGGAGTTGGCGACGCTTCGGCAGGAGTACCTGGACGAGGCGATGACCGCGCTCGGCGACACCGCCGCGGAGGCCGAGGGCGTCACCGTCGAAACGGAGTACCGGTCGCTCGGCGCGGTGATCGTGAGCGGCGACGCAGGGGGCGTTCTGGGACTGCTCAGCGCCGACGCTGTGAGTGCGCTCGTTCCGCGTGCGGACGTCGAAGAACAGGTGCAGACGCGGACGGCGCAGGGAACGGAAAACGCTCAGGGCTGACGCATCGGTCCGTGGGACCGCCGTTCTCGCTACCCCTTGCTACGGATCGTAGCGGAGGAGCGAGTCGGCTTCCGCGGCCAGCGCGGCCGCCTCGGGACCGAACGAGTCCGCGTACCTGATCACGAGCGTGAGCAGCGTCTCCGGTCGTTCGACCGCATAGCGGTCCTCGCGCGAGAGCAATCCGGCCTCGTCGAGTTCGCTCGCGTACCCGCTCACGGTCGCTCGCGAGACGTCGAGTCGGTCAGCGAGTTCGGAGCCGGTCGTCCCCGGGTTCCGGAGGAGTTCGACGAGCATCCCCCGCGGCGTCCGCCGGCGGAGATAGCCCAGCGCCGTCCGCTCGAACGCCGAGAACCGTCCCGCCGGGAAGAACCGCTTGTAGTCGCCGTCGCGCTGGAAGACGAGGGTGCCGTCGTCGACGAGGCGGCGGAGATGATGTTGTGTCTCGCCCGTCCCGAGACTGAGATCGTCACGGATCTTCGAGAAGTGCGCGCCCGGGGTCGAGGCGACGTAGCCGACGATGGCGTCGCGGGCGTCGCTCGTCGTCTCGGCGGCCTCGGCGCTCCCGCTGGCTCCGAGTCCCGCGAGCGGCGAGGCCGCCCCCAGGGCGGCGAAGCGCCGCAGCGTCGTCCGTTTCTCCTCGTCGATGTCGCGATCCGCCATTCGGTTCACCCGTAGTACGGTGCGACGCGGTCAAAAGCGCTTCGCTCGGGTCAATCGATCGAATAGAACGACCGAACCGCTCGAAAACCGTCGGGGCGGGTGTTGTAAGACGATCTACACTTACTCTCGTTCGGTCTCGACCGCAGGGTCGGCTTCGTCGGTCGTCTCGTCGTCACCGGCGTCCGAGTCGGGTTCGCTACCGGCGTCCGGGTCGGGTTCGCCACCGGCCGCCGCCTCCGTCTCCGCGTCGCCGACGACCTCGTCCGGTTCCGTGAACGAGGCCCCGTCGGCCTCGCTGATGACTTCGTCGGGGCTCTTGATGTCCGTGCCGCCGCCCTGCTTGATCGCTTCGGCCTCCTGTTCGAGTTCCTCGACGTCCATCTCGGTCGCCTGATCGATCTGTCCGAGGATCTCCTCGATGTCGTCGAGGCCGAGCAGCTCTCGGGTCTCCGAATCGAAGTCGAGGCTGTCGAGCCCCGCCTGCTCCTGCACGTCCGAATCGGTCAGCTGGCGGCCGTAGCGGCCGAGGAGACTCGTGAGTTCCTGCGGGAGCACGAACGTCGTCGACTCGCCCTGGCCGATGGTCTCTAAGCTCTCCATCCCCTTCTCGATGATCGCGCGTTCGCCCATCGACTCGGCGGACTTCGCGCGGAGGACCGTCGAGATGGCGTCACCCTGCGCTTCGAGGATCTGGCTCTGCTTTTCGCCCTGCGCGCGGATGATGTTCGACTGCTTCTCACCCTCGGCCTGCTCGACCGCGGAACGCCGTTCACCCTGCGCTTCGAGGATCATCGCGCGGCGGCGACGCTCGGCGGACGTCTGCTGCTCCATCGCCTGCTGGACGTCCTGGGAGGGGTTGACCTCACGGACTTCGACGCTCTCGACGCGGACGCCCCACTCGTCGGTGGGTTCGTCGAGTTCGCGGCGGATCCGACCGTTGATCTCCTGACGCTTGTTGAGCGTGTCGTCGAGTTCCATGTCGCCGATGACCGCCCGCAGCGTCGTCTGCGCGAGGTTCGAGACGGCGCGCTTGTAGTCGTCGACCTCCAGGAACGCCTTCTTCGCGTCCATCACCTTGATGTAGACCACGGCGTCGGCAGTGACCGGCGAGTTGTCGCGGGTGATCGCCTCCTGTCGGGGCACGTCGAGCGTCTGCGTCCGCATATCGAACGGGTACGTCCGCGAGACGAACGGCGGAATGAAGTTGATACCCGGCTCCAGGAGTTTCCGGTACTCGCCGAAGACCGTCAGCGCCTTCTTCTCGTAGGCGTCGACGATCTCGACCATCTGATAGACGGTGACGATCGCGAGGAGGAGCACGAGTATCCCGACGGTCGGGATACCGATGCCTGTCTGCAGCGAAACGGGACCAAGTACCATACTCGGGACTTGGTGTGTCGCTCTCATAAGCGTTGGCCCGAGGACCCAACGCCGCGGCGACGAGGCGACAGCTACGGGACGTCGTACGCGATCAGCGGTTCGAGCCCGACCAGGAGAGTCCGATCGATACTCGCGAGCGGTGCGAGCGGTAACCCCTCCGGCGGAAGCGTGGCTTCGTCGACCCGGTCGCCGGAGTCGAAGTCGAACATCCGCAGCTGGTGGTATTTGTCGAGGGCGAAGACGTAGTTGTCGACGACCGCGGGTCGGTCGGTGTAGGCGTCCATCTCGCCCCACCACCGCTGTTCGCCGTCGTACCCGACGTTGAAGATGCCCGCTTCGCCGTTGGCGAGAATCCCATCGGACGTGAAGCGCAGATCGCTGACCGACCCGCGGAGCGTGGTCCCCCAGATCAGTTCGTGTTCCGAACCGGTGAGTCGGTATCGGTAGACGTTGCTGGAGGTGGCGACGAAGAGGTCGCCGTCGCGAACGTAACCCGTCCCGTACAGGTGTTTGTCGTACGACGCGACTTCCGATCGCGAATCGAGCGCGTAGAGGTCGAGGAAGTTGAACGTCCCGACGTAGAAGTTACTCCCGACTCGTCCGATCGATTCGATGGGGGATCTGAGTCCCGTGTACTCGATGGTGTCGACCACCTCGCCGGACCCGCGGTCGAGGATATACACGACGTACTCGTCGTCGGTCTCGGGCGTATCACCCCGATTGGCGCAGATGACGTACTGGTCCGTGACGAGCGGCTTCGTAGTCCAAGAATCGTACCGTCCGCCGGTGAAGTTCCACAGCGGCGTCCCGCTCGACCGCTCGACCGCGGTGAGTTGGCCGCCGTATCCGCGTGCGAAAATCGTCGACTCGGTCACCGACAGCGAGTCGCGCTTGAACTTCCCGAGTTGGTCGGTCTCCCACTCGATCGTTCCGTCAGGTTTCACGGCGAGGAGCTGTTTCGAGACCCACGTCGAGAGGTAGAACGTCCCGTCGTACGTCACGATGTCGCTGCCGGATTTGTCCAGCGTCCAGCTCTCGCGAGCGCTGAACGACGACGCGGACGGCGTCTCGCTCTGCGCGGCCGTCCCCGCGTCGGGAGCGGTCCCGGTGCCGGGGTCGTCCGTCGATCGGGGTGTCGGAGTATCAGCCGTGGACTCAGTCAGCCGTAAACAGCCACTGACGCCGCCGATGGCGCCCAGCGAGGCACCCTGGAGGAATCTTCGGCGGCTGACGTGTTCGGGCATATGCGCAGAAGCCGATGGCGGCATAATAGATGTTGTGCAAGAAGGGTCGCGTTCGACGCCGGCGTCCGGCGGTTTTCAGGCGCGCTCCGTTTCGGATTCGGCGTCTCGCTCTCCGTCTCCGGTTCCGTCCTCGCGGTCGCCGGTCTCCTCCTCGCGAGCCTCGGTCTCACGGTCGTCCGCTCTTTCGGTCTCCTCGTCCCGCCCGCGTGCGAGCTCCCGGTCGATCTCGTCGTAGTTCGTCGATAGCGACTCCACGGTCACGACGTTGCCGCCGCCGGGGTCGATCACGACAACCTCTGTTCCCTCCGCGAGCTCGCCGTCGACCGAGCGGGCGGAGTAGAAGGGGTTGAACCCGCCGTCGTCGAGTTTGACCTCGCCCTCGGTCGGCGTGACGCGCTCCGTTACGCGGCCGGTCCGCCCGCGGAGGCTCGTCGAGTCGCTCGTCTGCCCGGTGCCCTTTCCACCGTAGATGTCGAGTTCGCGATAGCCGTAGAGCGACAGCGCACCGAAGACCAGCACGAGGACGCCGAGGACGATCGGGGACGCCAGCGGGCCGAGGATCAGGCCGACGAGCCCCGCGGCCAGTAGCGCCACGCCGAGCACGACGAAGTGCGCGCCCGGCGCGAACGCTTCGAGGACGCTGAGTCCGATCCCGGCGACGACGAGCAGGAGGGGCAGCGTCTCGGGGGGGATCGAGAGCTGCAGGGCGATCGAGAGCGCACCTTCGAGCATACCGTCCGTAGGTCTGGCGAACGATTAAGGGTTGTCACGCGTCGGGACGCTCTTGCCCCTCCGAGGCGGCCGCTTCGTCCGGGGTCGGCAGTTCGAGAGTTACGCTCGTCCCGCGCTCCGAGACCGCGAAATCGACGGTACCAGCGAGGGAGTCGACCCCCCACGTGACGATCCACAGCCCCAGTCCGCTCCCGTGTTCGAGGGCCGTCTCCCCGGTCTCGTCGAGGACGGCGAGTTCGTGCTCGGGGATTCCCGACCCCTCGTCCGCGACTTCAATCGCGAGAAACCCCTCGTCGGCGTCGCCCTCGGCCGGTCGGACGGTTGCGCTCGAACTGTCCGAGGGGTCGTGTACGAGGGCGTTCTCCAGCAGGTTCTCGAAGACGATTTCCAGCAGCGCTGGAGTCGCCCGGACCGTCGCGTCTCCGGGGACGTCGACGCGGATCTCACCGTTCGATCCCGGTTCGACGAGGTCGTCGGCGATCCCTTCGAGAAGCGGTCGAAGGGCGACAGCGGTGGGCTCCTCGCCGTCCGCGTCCAGCGCCCGCTCGACGTGCCGGGCCTTCTCGCCCAGTTCGACGACGCCGGCGGTGTTCTCCGCCGCGGTCCCGAGCATCCGCCGGACCTCCTCGTCTTCGACGCGCTCTCGGGCCATCTCCAGATACCCGGTGACGACGTTCAGGTCGTTCCGGAGGTTGTGCCGCAGGACCCTGTTGAGGACCGCGAGGCGCTGCTCTCGACGCCGCTGCTCGGTGATGTCTTGAAAGACGATCGTGTCGCCGACTGCCGTTCCCGAGGCGTCCGTGAGCGGCGAGGTCGTGACCGCGTACGTCCGCTTCCGGCCGTCTCTCCGCCGGGTGATAGGGGCGTTGTCGCCGCCGGGATCGACGTCGTCGAGGTGCGTTTCGAGACGGCTGCCGAGCGCCTCGTCCCGCGGTGCGTCGAGCAGCAGTGCCGCCTCCTCGTTGCATTCGATGATCCGCCGGCCGCTGTCGACGATGACGACCGCCGATCCCAGGTTGTCGATGGCGGCGCGGTCGGCGATCCGGCGGGCCGCGGGGACCATCTCGAACATATCCCTGGAGAAGAACGCGTACATATCGAAGGCCAGGTGGATCGGGAACAGCAGCGGCGTGAGGTTCAGCGGCGGCGTCGCGCCGACCTCCGCCAGCCAGAGGAGGAACGGAAGCCCGGGAAAGATCGGCGAGACGGCGATGGCCGCCGCCTGGGTCCGGTACAGGGGGCCGTAGCTGAACACCGTGTCCGCGAGGAGAAACGAGGCGACGGCGATCATCAGGATGAATCCGGCCGCGTTGACGAACAGCCACGGTTGGTGAGCGTAGACGACGGTCGCCAGACCGTAGGTCGGTTCGATGCGGTACCCGCTCCAGGCGATCTGGTGGAGCGGATTGGTGACGACGACGAGGGTGTGCAGTACCTGCAGGGAGACGACCCCGCCCATCACCTTCGAGCGGAGGACGTTCCCCCGTCCCGTGTACTCCAGCGCGAAGGCGAGGAAGAACACGCCGATGAAGTTGATCCCGATCCAGATCGGAATCTCGAACGCTTCCCGCAACGCCGGGTCGAACACGAACAGCGCGAGGCCGTACGACAGCGACCAGAGGGCTTCACACCCGATCGTGGCGACGAAGAACCGGCCGCCGAGCCGACCCCGATACGACCAGAGATACCGCATAAACCCCAGCGAGATGATCCCCGAAGCCAGCGACGCCACCGCCAGCCACGGGACCGAAGAGACCACGGGTATCACTCCCGAAGGCCGTCGCTCGTAAAAAAGTGCCCACGTGACGGCCGCGGGAGCGACTCGGAGCGGCGCCGCTTGCCACCCGGGCGAATCGGAGCGACGCCACCGGCCGCGGCTCGGGGCAGCGGACGAACAGGGGACGAACGAGAGATCACCCGCCCGCGGACGCGACGGTCGCCTCCGGGGTCAGCGTGGGGTCGTGAACGAAGCGCACGCCCGTCTGACCGTCCGCCAGCAGGGTCGCGCTCGTCCCGTCACTGGGGATGGCGAACACCGTCCAGACCTCCCGGCTCTCCCCCGGCTCGTACAGTCCAGCCGACGGGAACCCGGTCACGCCGTCGAGCGGCTGGTGGCCGTATCGGTCGCCAGCGACGTCGACCACGAGCGCCGACTGACCGAACTGCGTCGGTTCGGCGTCCCTGTTGGTGACGTTCATCCGCACGAGGAGGAACGTCTGATTCGCCGGCGCGTCGTAGGTGGTACCGTTGACCGTCAGCGACTCGGTCGTCTTCGCGTTCCACCGGACGTCGACTGACGCGTTCGCGCCGGCCGTCGACACCGCGGACACGTCCGTTCCGCCGTCGCCGCCCGACGCCAAGAGCCCTCCGAGGCCGACCGCCGGTCCCACCGTCGCGCCGAGGACGAACGCGACGACGAGGACGAGCGGCAGGACGACGGCTGGGACCGAGCGGGCCGAGAGCCCGCCGAGATGGGACGACAGCGCGCCGAGGCGACCCGCGTCGGCCGCTCCGGTTCCGTCGCCGGACGAGTCGTTCGAACCGCCGCCACCGGCGTCAGCCGTTCCGTCGTCTCCCTGCCCGCCTCCGAACCGGCCCCGAACCGAGTCAGCGACGGCTCCGACGCCCGCGAGGCGTTCCACGAGCGCGTCGGGCACGGGGACGCCGAGGGCTTCGAGCCTCTCGACGGCGGCCTCGAGGCCGCTGGTCTCGGTGTACGCCCCCAACACGTCCTCGAAGCCGCCCTCCTCGACCGTGTTCGCGAGCGCAGACCGGTCGAGCAGGTGGACGCTTCGCTGGCCGGCGATCCGCCGGGCGCCTTCCGCGAACGCGCCCTGCGTCGCGACGACGGCGACGTCGATCCCGCGTTTCCGGCAGAAACCGACGAACTGTTTCAAGTGCCGCTCGGTCACCGTCGCAGTGGTCGTCGGGAAGACGTAGATGACCCCGCGCTTGCCGTCGCCGCGCTTGCCGATCACGAAGTGCGTCTCGTCGGCGCGCTCGCGCACTGACGTCTCCCACCCGCGAGCGTCCCAGAGATCCGAGAGGAACGAGACGAACTCGTCGGGTTCCAGTTCCGGGATCACGGTCTCGCCTCCCGCCGTCCGATGAGCGCCGCGGCCCCACGCGCGCCGACGGACCGGGGCGTCGCCGCTGGTCGCTCGCCCTCACCGAGCGCCACACAGGATCCGGAGGGTGACGTTACACTCCCGAGTCGGAGGGGGAAGGCTGCTGCGAGAGTGACGGCGGTGGAGGCGTGGGACATCGGCGAGACGGTCGTCGTCCTCGGATTTCCGCCGACCGACATAAAGCACTGCGGTCAAACCATCAAAACTGATAACCGAACGGTCACCGGAGAGGCTCTGGTATCCCGCGAACGCGGGCGCGGGCCGGGATCAGAGCACGCCGGGAACGGCGCTCGCCAGCAGCCCGACAGTCCCGACCACGCCGAGAAACACGAACAGCGCGTTCTCCGCCGACGGGGCCTCGGGTTCGATCGGTTCGCGGACCAGCGGATTCAGCTCCTCGACCGGCGACGCGGCGTCGGCGTCCTCCGTGGGAGTCGCGTCCGTAGCGGCGTCGGGACCCACAGCGTCGGGCTCGACACCGTCGCCAGGGGGGCGATCGGTGTCACCGTCGGCTCCGACGGTGCCGACGTCTCCCTCCGACGTCACGCCGACGCGGCTCTCGTCCGAATCACTCATTGGTCACGATACGTCTCGCGGAGAAAAAGGCCTGCCGCCTCGAACCGGCGCTACTGGTTCGCGCCGAGTCGGTCGCCGTGTCTGATGAGGTCGCCCTCGAAGACGACGCCCCGCTCGGCGTGCAGCGTCAGGGTCGTCCCGTCGGAGAGCGACCGCGGGAGGGGCGCACCGGAGATCATCGGGATCCCGAGTTCGCGCGCCACGAGCGCCGGGTAGCCGGTCATTCCCGGGCGGGCGTCGACGATGCCGGCGATCTTCGAGGTATCGCCCCGGAACTCGCCCTCGAAGCGCGCCGGCAGGGCGAGGATCGCCCCCTCCGGAACCGCCGAGAGGTCTCCGTCGTCGACGACGGCCAGCGGGCCGGCGACGCGCCCGCCGACGACCTTCCGTCCGTTGGCGACGGTCTCGGCGGCGACGTGGAGTTTGAGCATATTCGTCGTGTTCGTGCCCTCCAGTTCGGTCATCATCCCCGAGAGGACGACGACCGTGTCGCCGGAGCTTGCGACCTCCGCGTCGAGCGCGGCGTCGACGGCGTCCTCCATCATCTCGTCGATGCCGTCGCGGTACGACGAGTACTTCGGCACGACGCCCCACGAGAGCGCGAGCTGTCTGCGGACGCGGTCGTTCGGGGTCGTCGCGACGACCGGAACGCCGGGGCGGAACTTCGCGGTCTTCCGCGCGGTGTAGCCGGACTCGGAGGCGGCGACGATGGCGCTCGCGCCGACGTCGCGTGCGAGGTACCGCGCCGAGCGCGCGAGCGCCTCCGTTCGGGAGTCGCCGTCGGCCGTCGGAATGCGCTGTTCGCGCCCCTCGGCGTACTCATCGCTCGATTCGACCTGCCGGACGATGCGGGCCATCGTGTCGACGACGCGGACCGGATCGTCGCCGATCGCGGTCTCCCCCGAGAGCATCACCGCGTCGGTCCCGTCTAAGACCGCGTTGGCGACGTCGGAGGCTTCCGCGCGGGTCGGCCGCCGCGCGTGGATCATCGAATCGAGCATCTCCGTCGCGGTTATGACCGGCGTGCCCGTGGCGTGGCACTTGCGGATGATCCGCTTCTGAATGATCGGCACGTCTTCTAACGGCATCTCCACGCCCAGGTCGCCGCGGGCGACCATCACGCCGTAGGCGGCGTCGATGATCTCGTCGAGGTTCTCCACCGCGCCCGCGCGCTCGATCTTCGCGACGACCGGAATGTCGACACCGAGTTCGTCGAGGGCGTCGCTGATGGTGTAGACGTCCTCGGCGTCGCGGACGAAGGAGGCGGCGACGAAGTCGGCCTCGGTCTCGGCGGCGACGTCCAGTTCCTTCCGGTCGCTTTCGGTGATGAGATCGATGTCGAGGTCGACGCCCGGGAGGTTGACCCCCTTTCGCCCGCCGAGTTTCCCGCCGGAGTCGATCCGGGCGACGACCGCTTCGTCGTCGATCCGGAGCACCGTGGCTTCGATCCGCCCGTCGTCGAGGAGGACGGTGTCGTCGGCCTCGGCGGCGGTGATCGAGTGCGAGAGCCCGATCCGCTCGGGGGTCGCCTCGCTGCCCTCGACGAATCGGACCTCGCTGCCGGTCTCCAAGCGGATCGGCTCCTCCAGCGGCGCGGTCCTGACTTCCGGTCCCTGGAGGTCGACCATCGCGGCCAGCGGTTCCTCGGTCACCTCGTCGACCGCGCGGATGCGATCGATCACCTCCCGGCGGTGGTCCGGCGTCCCGTGGCTCGCGTTGAGTCGGGCGACGCTCATCCCGGCGTCGACGAGGGCCCGAATCGTAGACTCGTCGTCGGACGCCGGGCCGAGCGTACAGACGATCTTCGCTCTTCTCATAGCAAGGCCTACTCGGGACCGAGTTAAAAAGACCGACGATGGGTGCGGCGCGGGAGCGACGCGCGGCGCTCCGGGTCGGCAGCGGAGAGGCTCAGAGACGGGCCCCGCGAGCTACCGGATCTTCGTGCCCGGTTCGGCGTCGCCGTGCGTCGTGAGCAGGTCGGCCTGCTCGCCCGCCGCGAGCAGCATTCCGTTCGATTCGACGCCGAACAGTTCCGCCTTCTCCAGGTTGGCGACGACGACGATCTTCTCCCCCACGAGGGCGTCGAGGTCGTGAAGCTGTTTGATGCCGGCGACGATCTGTCGCTCCTCGACGCCGATGTCGACCGTGAGCCTGGCCAGTTTGTCCGCGCCCTCGACGCCCTCGGCGGCCAGGATCTCGCCCACCCGGATGTCGAGTGCCTGGAAGTCCTCGAAGCCGATGCGCTCGTCGGCGATCGGTTCGAGGTCGGCGGCCGGTTCCTCGCCCGCCTCGTCGGCGTCGCCGCCGTCGGCTTCGTCGTCCGCGTCGCTCTCCTGGCTCTCGCTCGCGGCCGCGACCCGCGATTCGAGCTTCTCGTTCAGCTCCTCGACGCGCTCTTCGGGGATCTTCTCGAACAGTTCGGTCGGCTCTCCGAACTCCCCAGCGGGGGCGTCGAGCGCGGCGTCGACGCCCACGGTGTGGACGTCGCCCGCCTCGCCGAGGTCGTCCCAGAGGTTCTCGGCGGCCTCGGGCGTGACCGGCTCGAAGAGGACGGCGACGGCCTTCGCGATCTGGACGCAGTCGCGGATGACCTGCGCCTTCTCGGGGTCGTCGTCGTCGAGCTTCCAGGGCTCGTTGCGCTGGATGTACTCGTTGCCGAACTGCGCGAGGCGGACCGCGCTCTCGCCGACCTCGCGGACGGAGTAGTCGTTGACGCCGGCCTCGAACTCCTCGATCGCCGTCTCGATCCGTTCGCGGACGTCGTCGGAGAGGTCGACGTCGGGCGACCCCCCGAACTCGCGGGCGGCGAAGAGCAGCGAGCGGTAGACGAAGTTGCCGACGGTCCCGACGAGCTCGTTGTTCACGCGCTCGCGGAAGCGTCCCCAAGAGAAGTCGACGTCCTGCTGGAAGCCGCCGTTGGTCGCGAGGTAGTAGCGGAGCAGGTCCGGACGGAAGCCCTCTTCCAAGTACTCGTCGGCCCAGACGGCCCGGTCTCGGGACGTCGAGAAGCCCTTGCCTTCGAGCGTGATGAATCCCGAGGCCATCACCGCGCGGGGTTCGACGTAGCCCGCGCCGCGGAGCATCGCCGGCCAGAAGACGGTGTGGTGCTGGATGATGTCGCGGCCGATGATGTGGACGATCTCGCCGTCGTCACGCCACGCTTCCTCCCAGTCGAAGACGTCGGGACCGACGCGGTCGGTGTACTGCTTCGTCGATGAGATGTACTCGATCGGCGCGTCCACCCAGACGTAGAGGACGAGGTCCTCCTCGCCCGGGTAGTCGACGCCCCAGTCCATATCGCGGGTGATACACCAGTCCTGGAGTTCGCCCTCGATCCACTCGCGGGGCTGGTTCCGCGCGTTCGCGGTGCCTTCGAGGCGGTCGATGAACTCGCCGAGGTACTCCTGGAGGTCGGAGACGGCGAAGAACTTGTGCTCTCGGTTCCGATACTCGGCGGGGTTGCCCGTGATCGCCGAGACGGGCTCTTCGATCTCGCCCGGTTCCAGGTGGCGGCCGCAGCCCTCGTCGCACTCGTCGCCGCGGGCGTGCTCGCCGCAGTAGGGGCAGGTCCCCTCGACGAACCGGTCGGGGAGCCACTGGTCGGCGTCGGGGTCGTAGGCGACGGGGATCTCCTTCTCGTAGACGTACCCCTCCTCCTCCAGCGTGCGGACGATCTCCTGCGTCGTCTCGACGTTGGTCTCGTCGTGCGTCTGCCCGTAGTTGTCGAACTCGACGTCGAACTTCGGGAACGTCGCCTCGTACTGCTCGTGGTGACGGAGCGCGAACTCCTCGGGGGTGACGCCCTCCTCGGCCGCGTTGACCGCGACCGGCGTCCCGTGCATGTCCGACCCGGAGACGAACGCGGTCTGCTGGCCGAGTCGCTTCAGCGCGCGACTGTAGATGTCGCCGCCGACGTACGTCCGGAGGTGGCCGATGTGCAGGTCGCCGTTGGCGTACGGCAGCCCGCAGGTCACCACCGCCGGGTTCTCGGTGGGGAAGTCCTCGTGGCTCATAGGGGCCACTTTCTGCGTCGACACCAAAACCCCGCTGGTTCGGAGCGACCGTCCCGACGGGGGGGTCGGCAGCCGAGTCCGGTTCCGACCCCGGTTCCGATTCCGACGCGCGGAAAGCCGCTATCTGATCTCGTCGAGAGCGGCCAGGAACCGCCGGAGCATCCCGCGGGTCACGTGCGGCATCACGACCACGCGAACGAGGCCGGAGCCGGTGCGTGAGAGTCGCCAGTTCCGGTCGCGCAGCGCGTCGAACGTCGGGGATTCCAGATCGACCACGACGATCGGGAGTTCGACGTCTGCGACGTCGTAGCCGCGTTTCCGGAGTTCGTCGGCGAACCAGCCCGCGAGGTCGTCGGCGCGTTCGTACTCGCGGCGGTAGCCGTCGGGCCAGAGCGCGTCCATCGCGGCCGCCGCGCCGGCGACGCCAGCGCCGCTTCGAGTCCCCGTCAGCGACGCCTGGGACGTGGATTCGAGATACGGCGTGTCGACCGCCAGCGCGTCCATCCCGGCCCGCTCGCGGAACAGCAGGCCGCCGGCGGGGATGACCGCCCGCCCGCACTTGTGGGGGTCGATCGTCATCGAGTCGATCGGCGCGTGTCCGAAGTGCCACTCGTGGTCGGTGAACGGAAGTAAAAAGCCGCCCCACGCGGCGTCGACGTGGCAGTACGCGCCGGCGTCGTGGGCGAGGTCGGCGAGTTCGGGGATCGGGTCCACACGGCCGTACTCCGTGCTGCCGGCGACGCCGACGACCAGGACGGTCTCCGAATCTATCGCGGCCCCGACGGCGTCGACGTCCGCGCGGTGGTCGTCGTCGGTCGGGATCGTCCGCAACTCGACGCCGAGGACCTCGGCGGCCTTCGTGAACGAGAAGTGGACGCTCTCGGGGGCGACGACGTTCGGGTCGTCGGCGTCGGCGCGGTTCCGCGCCGAGCGCACCGCCTGGATGTTCGCCTCGGTTCCGCCGCTCGTGACGTAGCCGTACGGCGGCGCGTCGCGGGCGGCGACGGATGTCTCAGTCTCATTCGGAGGCGCCGATCCGAGGCCGGCCAGTTCCCCCAGCGTCGCCACCGCTCGCGTTTCGAGATCGCCGATCTCGGCGTACGTCGCGGGGTCGCCCGGATTCGTCGCCAGAAACCGCTCTGCGGCCTCGCGCGCCGCGGGATGCGGCTCCGTGCACATCGAGGAGAGAACCCGGTCGAACGTCTGCGGGGCCGCCCGCTGCATAGCGTTCGGTACTTCCCGGTCGCGTTTAGGCATTCTGTTCTGTCGGTGTCGGTACGCGGCCGGTGAGGCCGGCGGAATCGACGGTCCGGCCGTGGCTGGAGCGGGCGGACCGTCGGACGCTCTCGATCAGCGCACCGAATCGAGGATGAGCCGCTGTTCGATCCGCTTGGCCTCGTGCTGAACGTCGCGGACGGCGTCGATGTTCGCCGAGACCGACGAGATGCCCTTCTCGACGAGGAACTGGACCATCCGCGGCTTCGAGGCCGCCTGGCCGCAGATGCTCGTCTTGACGCCCAGTTCGCGGCACGTCTCGATGGTGTCGCCCATCAGTTTCAGCACCGACGGATGGAGTTCGTCGAAGCGGTCGGCGACGCGCTCGTTGTTCCGGTCCACCGCGAGGGTGTACTGCGTGAGGTCGTTCGTCCCGAAGGAGACGAAGTCGATACCGGCCTCGGCCATCGACTCGACGCCGAGCGCGGCCGCCGGCGTCTCGACCATCACGCCCCACTCGCGCTTCTCGGGGTCGACGCCGGCCCGCTCCATCAGTTCGCGGGCGCGGAAGACGTCCTCGGCGTCGTTGACGAGCGGGAACATTATCTCGACGTTGTCGTAGCCCATCTCGAAGATGCGCCGGAACGCCTCGAGTTCGTGCTCGAACAGGCCCGGGTTGTCCAGCGACCGGCGGATCCCGCGGTAGCCCAGCATCGGGTTGTGTTCGCGGGGTTCGTCGCCGCCGCCCTCCAGCTGCCGGAACTCGTCGGTCGGGGCGTCGAGCGTCCGGACGCGGACCGGTCGGGGGTAGAACTCCTCGGCGGCCGTGCGGATCCCGTCGACGAGTTCGTCGACGTACGCGCGCTCGCCGTTGTCCGCGATGTACTTCGTGGGCGTCTTCCCGAGCGAGAGGACCATGTGCTCGGTCCGGAGGAGGCCGACGCCGTCCGCGCCGGTCGCCGCCGCCCGCTCTGCGGCTTCGGGGATCGAGACGTTGACCTTGACCTCCGTCGCCGTCATCGGCTTGACGGGCGTCTTCGGACGGGCCTCCTCGATCGGTTCGTGCTGCTCCTCCTTCTCTTTGGCACCCGCGCGGACGGTGCCCTTGTCGCCGTCGATGGTGATCGGCTGGCCGTCTTCGAGCTGGCGCGTCGCCGACCCCGTGCCGACGACCGCCGGGACGCCGAGTTCGCGGGAGACGATCGCGGCGTGGGAGGTCATTCCGCCCTCGTCGGTGACGATTCCCGAGGCGCGCTTCATCGCCGGGACCATATCGGGCATCGTCATCTCGGTCACGATGATGTCGCCGTCGCCGACCTGATCGAGGTGGTCGAGTTTCGTGACGATCCGGGCCTCCCCGGAGGCGATCCCGGGGCTGGATCCGAGGCCGCGGAAGAGGATGTCGTCGTCGCCCTCGCTCCCGTTCGAGTCGCCGTTCGCGCCGCCGTTCCCGGCGACGGACGCCTCGGCCGCGCTCTCCTCGTCGTCGATAGTCGTGATCGGCCGCGACTGGAGCATGTACACCTCGCCGCCGTGGATCGCCCACTCGACGTCCTGCGGGGTGCCGTAGTGATCCTCGACGCGCTCGCCGAGTTCGACCAGTTCCGCGATCTCACCGTCGGAGAGCACCCGCTTGCTCCGCTTCTCGTCCGGTACCTCCCGCTCGACGGTCTCGCCGGTCTCCTCGTCTTTGACCATCATCATCTTCTTGTCGGCGACGGTGACCGTCTCCACGTCTGCCGTCTCCCGATCGATGACGTAGTTGTCGGGAGAGACCGACCCGGAGACGACCGCCTCGCCCAGTCCCCAGGCGGCCTCGATGATGATCTGCGGTTCGCCCGTCGAGGGGTGAGAGGTGAACAGCACGCCCGACTTCTCGGCGTCGACCATCTCCTGGACGACGACCGCGATGTCGACCTCGCGGTGGGGGAACCCCTGGCGGTTCCGGTAGTAGATCGCGCGCTGGGAGAACAGCGACGCCCAGCACTCCTTGACCCGTTCGACCAGGTCCGCCTCCTGGACGTTCAGGAACGTCTCCTGTTGACCGGCGAAGGAGGCGTCCGGCAGGTCCTCCGCGGTCGCCGAGGAGCGGACGGCGACGAAGCGCTCGCCGTCGCCGAGGTCCCGATACGCCGAGACGATCCCGTCTCTGACGTCGTCGGGGACCGGCGTCTCCATAATGAGCTCGTGGGCGCGCTCGTGAGCCTCGCGGAGCGCCTCGGTGTCCTCGTGGTCGACGTCGACGGCCGCGAACAGTTCCTCGTCGATACCCGCGTCCTCGATGAACTCGCGGTACGTCGCGGCGGTCACGACGAATCCCGACGGCACCGGCAGCCCTGCCGCGGTGAGTTCGCCCAGCGAAGCCGCCTTCCCGCCGACGTGATCGACGTCGGCGGACCGCACGTCGTCCAGCCAAGCTACAGCCATTAGCGTGTGCAATTCCACAGATATCCCTAAAGTACTTTCCGAAGGGTGCAACGGTGAATGAAACGTACTCGAAACCGAGTATACAATCGAGATCGGACGCGGCGAGAAGTTCTTTAGTCCCGATGCCCTTTCGTCGACTGTGCTTCCGGAGTTGGTCTCGTCGCTGCCGCCGTGGCTGGTCTTCGGCCTTCTCGGCGGTGGCCTCGCCTCCGTCGTCGTCGCCGGGGTGTTCCTCGTCGGGGGGCGGCTGTTCCCCGACGAGCCGTCGCCGACGGGCCACCGCGTCGACGGGTCGGCGCGCCGCCGAATGGAGATCAGATCGTATCTCCGGGCCATCTCTGAGCCCTTCACCGAGGATCACACGATCCACGGGGAGACTATCGAGTTCTATCTCCCAGAGCGCGAGGTCGCGCTCACGTTCGACGCGCAGGCGTATTTCCGGCTCGAACGCGCCGGGACGTACACCGTCCTCTGCGAGCACGAGATGCCGGTGCACGCGCTCGGACGGCGGCTTCCCTTCGACGTTCCGAAGTTCGACTTCGGGTCGCGGCGAACCCCGAGTGACGATCCCGTCGGCGAGGCGTTCGACCACCTCGGTCTCGCCCGGACCGCGAGTCAGGAGGACGTCAGAGACGCCTACCGCGACCGCGTGAAGTCGGTCCACCCCGACCACGGCGGCTCGCAGGCGGAGTTCAAACGCCTCCAGGAGGCGTACGCGACCGCCCGAGAGCACGCCGCGGAGTGAACCGGACCGGCCGGCGGAGCGAGTCTCGCGTCGCCGCGGACCGCGCCGCGGTACCGTCGCTCGGTCCACAGAGTCCCCGACGTTCGCGTCGACGCCACCTCGCGAGCCTTTTTATCCGATTCCGGCACCAGACCGGCCGTGATCTGAATCGCGTCACGGCGCGTCTCGCGGCTGTGTGGCACACCGCGCCGTGACTCCGCGGGCTCGGCCGCCCGCGCACCCGTGTCACCTGTCCGCCAATTCGAGGTCTGGCGAGCCCCGATGTCGCCATCGCCGGCCGCCGTCACCCATTTGGGCTCGCCGACCCAACTCCGGGCGTGGACGCCGTCGACTACCTCCCGCGGGCGGCCTCCCTCTCGGCAGCGGACGCGCTCGTCGTCGCGGACCTCCACGTGGGGCGAAGCGAGGCGTCGGAGGTCGAGTTTCCGCTCGGCGAGCGACGCGACCTCCTCGAACGACTTCGGGCACTCCTCGCCGCTGCTGACCCCGAAACGGTCGTCTTCGCCGGCGACGTCCTCCACCGGTTCGGGACGGTCTCAGAGCGCAGTCGCGAGACGGTCGAGCAACTCGCCGAAGCCTGCCGCGACGCCGGGTGCCGCCCGGTCTTCGTCCGCGGGAATCACGACACCGCACTGGACGCCGTCCGAGGCGACGTCCGAGACGCCTACGTCGCCGGCGAGGATCCCCGGATCGTCGTCTGTCACGGCCACGAGGAGCCGTCCGTCGACGCCGACGCATACGTGATCGGCCACGACCACCCCGCGATCGAGATTGAAGGACAGCGACGCCCCTGCTTCCTCCACGTACCCGCTGCGTACCGTGACGCGGACGTCCTGATGGTTCCGGCGTTCTCGCGGCTCGCGGCCGGCGTGGCGATCAACGATGCGCGGGCGGGCGACCTCCTGTCACCGCTTCTCGACGACCTCGACGACGTCCGGCCGGTCGTCTACGACGAGGAGCGCGAGGAAGCGCTCACGTTCCCGCCCCTCGGGTCGTTTCGCCGGCTGCTCTGAGCGGGCACGCAGCCCGCGTTCAGCGGTCGCGTTCGACCGCGCGAGCAGCCTCGCGGCCGCTCCGCATCGCTCCCTGGATCGAGGACCACGCGGTGTAGTCGCCGGCGAGGTAGGTCCGCCCGCCCGGCGCGCGGGCGTCCGGCAGCGACTCGTGGATCCCCGGCGGCTGATCGAACTGCGCGAACTCGATCCGGTGCGTTCGGATCGGTTCGAGCGCCGCGAAGTCGCGTTCGGGATACCACGACTCCAGCGTCAGCCGCGTCTCGTCGGCGAGCGCCGACGCGTCGCGGTCGAGCGCAGCGTCGCCCAGGAACGTCGCGTTGAACAGCGCCGCCCCGTCGGGCGCGTATTCGGGCGCGACTTCCGACATCGGGACGACCGTGTTCGGCGACGGGTCGGCGGCGTTGAGCAGGATCTTCCGCCCCGTCCGGGGGGCCGATCCCGCCGGCAAACGGTAGTACTGCGTCACGCAGCCGCGGGCGTCTCGCGGGATCGATTCGACCTCCGTGAGCCGATGCGCCTCCTTCGGGTCGGTGGCGACGACGACGGCGTCGGCGTCCATCGCCTCCGCGTCCGTTTCGACGGTGACGGTGCCGCCGCCGGCGTCTTCGATCGAGCGGACTCGTTCGGAGCGGCTGATCTGTGCGCCAGCGGTCCGTGCGCGTTCGGCGAGTTGCTCGGGGATCGAAGCCATTCCCGCCGCAGGGACCGCGATCGAGCCCGCCGAGAGCGCCTTGAACGTGTACTCGAAGACGCGTTTGGAGGTCGAGAGCGATCGATCGAGCGTGATGCCTCCGTAAAAGGGCGCGACGAAGTGATCGACGTAGTCTTCGGAAAAGCCCCACTCGCGGAGGGACGAGCGGATCGACCGATCCGTCGAGCGGAAGATCTCCGACTCCGTCCGCGTGCCGACGTGTTGGCGGAGCAGCAGCGTCCGGAGTTTGTCGCTCAGCGTCACCTCTGGGTTGCGGATCGACGCCGACGCCGCGCGGATGTCCCGAAGCGGGTCCGAGAGCACCGACCGCGACCCGGGGCGGGCGATGACCGCGCCGGGGCGGAAGTGCCGGAGATCCAGCGCCTCCAGATCCAGTTCCCGACCGACGGCCGGATACGCGGTGAAGAGCACCTGAAAACCGCGGTCGAGGGTGAACCCGTCTCGCGTCTCGGTTCGCACCCGTCCGCCCACGGTCGAACGTCGCTCTACGACGGTCACGTCCGCGCCCGACGCGGCGAGTCGTCGGGCGGCGACGAGTCCGGCCAGCCCGGCTCCGACGACTACCACGGAGTCTCCGTCCATAGTCGACGTTCGCCCGGCGGGCACAAAGGGACTGCGAGTGGCGACGCGATCGGCCGACGAGCCGGACCGAGTGGATAGGGATTTGGTCGTCGGAACGAAACTCCGGGTATGCAAACGACCGAGGCGTTCCGCGGACTCGTCTGCACCGAGACCGGCGAGCGCTACGACGCGACGGCGACGGGTCGAAGCGACGCCGACGCGCGGCTCGAAGCGACGTACGACTACGACGCCGTCGACTGGACGGCTGAAGCGATCACCGACAGACCGGCGTCGATGTGGCGCTACCGCGATCTGCTTCCGTTCGAGGACCCGATCACGGCCGAGGAAGGGGGAACGCCGCTCGTGTCCGCTCCGTCGCTCGCCGAGGAGGCGGGACTCCGAGCGCTCTCGATCAAAGACGAGAGCAGAAACCCCACGGGAACGATTCTGGACCGGGGACTCGCGGCAGCGGTGACTGCCGCCGGCGAGGCCGGTGCAGAACTCGTCGCGCTCGCGACACCCGGCAACGCCGGGCAGTCCGCGGCCTCCTACGCGGGGATGGCCGACCTCCGCTCGTACGCGTTCGTCCCCTCACGGTCCCCGTTCTCGAACAAGGCGATGATCAACGTTCACGGGGGCGAGATGCGCGTCGTCGGCGGACGCTATCCGGACGCCGAGGCGGCTCTCCACGAGCAGTTACAGTCGGCGTGGTACACCCTGCAGGAGTTCGACAACCCCTACCGTCACGACGGGATCAAGACGGTCGCGTTCGAGATCGCCGAGTCGCTGGAGTGGGCTCGGCCGGACGCCGTGATCGTCCCGGCGGGCACCGGCGAGGTCGTCGCCGGGGTCGCGAAGGGGTTCCGCGAACTCCGGGAGACCGGTGCCATCGAGTCGGTCCCGGCGATCTACGCCGCACAGCCGTCGGGGTGTGCGCCGCTCGTCGCCGCCCACGAACGAGGAGACGGGTCGGTCGAACCCTGGGAGTCGCCGGACACCATCGTCGGCGAGTTGGAGATCACCGAGCCGAAGGGCGGGGCCGCCGCGCTCGAAGCGATCGAGGAGACGGACGGCGGCACCGTCGCCGTCGACGACGAGGAGAGTTTAGAGAGCGCCGTGCTGGCCGCACAGCAGGTCGGGGTCGAGGTTGGTACGGCCGGCGGTGTCGCGCTGGCGGCCGTCGACCAGCTCGCAGACGACGGTCGCCTCGGCTCCGACGACCACGTCGCCGTCGTCAACACGGAATCGGGGACGAAGACGGCCGACGTGCTCCGAAGCCATCTGATGGGGAAGGGAGTATAGTTCGGCGAGCGACGAAGAGTCCTGCACGGCGTGCAGAGTTCGAATAGGGCCGAATCCGTATTTACACCGCCAGATTATTGTTTTTGACTCGTCTAAACCGTCGTATGTTGAGCGACGTGATGGAGGACTATCTGAAGGTGATCTACGAGATCCAGGCCCGATCGGGGCCGCCGGTCTCCACCTCCGCGGTCGCCGAGGCGCTCGACAAGACGCCGGCGACGGTGACGAGTATGCTCGGGACCCTCGAAGAGCGCGGACTCGTGACGCGAGAGAAGTACAAGGGGGCCGAACTCACCCAGGAGGGGGAGACCGTCGCGCTCGAAGTGCTCCGTCATCACCGGCTGCTCGAGGCGTACCTCGCCGAGCAACTCGATTACGCCTGGAGCGAGGTACACGACGAGGCCGACGCGCTCGAACACCACATCAGCGAGGAGTTTGAGCGCCGCGTCGCGGCCACACTCGACGATCCCGCGGTCGACCCGCACGGCGATCCGATCCCCTCCGCGGATCTCACGCCGTTGGAAGAGGACGAAACCACGCCGCTCTCGACGCACGACGTCGGGGACCGCGTCGTCGTCTCCCGAGTCAGTGACCGGGACCGCGAGGAACTCGAATACCTGGCCGCGGCGGGCATCACGCCGGAGACGACGCTCGAAGTCGTCGACGTCGCTCCCTTCGGAATGGTCACCGTCCGAACCGACGACGGCGCCGAGCAGAGCCTCCCCGATTCGGTCGCCGACGCGATACGCGTCCGGCCGGCGACCCAGGCGGCCGACTCCGAGGATCGGACCGAGGTGACGGACGCGTGAGTTCCTACCTCGAGATCCTCGTCGTCGCGTTCGTCGCACAGTTGGCCGTCCTCCCCGGCGAGAAGGTGCAGTTCATCATCGCCGGCCTCTCGACGCGCTACGACCCGAAGGTCGTCGTCGCCGCCGCGGGCTCGGCGTTCGCCGGGTGGACCGCGGTCGAGATCCTCTTCGGACGGGCGCTGCAGGCGGCGCTGCCGCCGGTCGTGCTCGACGCGGTGACGGCGGCGCTCTTCCTCGCCTTCGCCGTGCTGCTGTACCGGTCGGCACCGTCGTCGGAGTCGGCGACAGCGGTGTCCGCCGCGACCGAGACCGATGGGGGCTTCGCGGATGGGACGGCGCCGGCCCTCCCGGGCCCGCTGGAGCGGTACTCGGGCTCTTTCGGCGGCTTCCTCCCCATCTTCGTGATGATGGTCACCGGCGAGTTCGGCGACAAGACGCAACTGGTCACGATCGGACTGGCCGTCCAGTACGGCGCGACCTCGGCGATCTGGGTCGGCGAGATGCTCGCGATCATCCCGATCAGCCTCGCGAACGCGTACTTCTTCCACACGTTCGCCCACCGGGTAAATATGCGGAAGGCCCACCTCGCGGCGGCGGCCCTCTTCGCGTTCTTCGGAGCGGACACGGTCCTCTCGATCCTGACCGGGTTCTCGGTGTGGGAGACGTTCATCGGCGCGGTCAGCGCCGCCGCGGCCGGACTCCTCTGAAGCGGGTCGCCGCGGTTTCGGACCTTTTTTCTCGATTCTCGCCCTTCGTTCGTCCGATGACGAGTCTCGTCGCGACGCTGGCCGCCGGCGTCGTCTTCGGCGTCGCGCTCGCGGCACCGCCCGGTCCGATGAACGCGATCATCGCCGAGGAGAGCGTTCTCAGAGGGTGGCTCGCGGGGTTCAAGGCCGGCCTCGGCGCGATGACGGCCGACGGAATCTTCCTCGTGCTCGCGCTGCTCGGCGTCGTCGCATTCGTCGAGCGATTCCCGCTCGTTCGCGGGGTGATGATCGGCATCGGCGGCGTGTTGATGCTGTACTTCGCCTACGGGGCGGCGACCGACGTTCGGTCGTCGTTCCGCGCGGGTGAGGGGGCCACGGACGCCGCGGATCCGCGCGTCGGGACCGGGTTCAGAAAGGCGTTCGTGCTGGCGCTCACGAACCCCTATCAGATCCTCTTTTGGCTCACGATCGGGGTCGGACTGCTCCAGCCCGGGACGCTCGACGTCCTGGCGCAGACCCCGTACGTCGGCGAGTCGCTGGCGGGGATCGTGGTCGTCGACACCGGGTCACCCGCGCTCATCGGGGGCTTTTTCGGCGGGATCGTCCTCTGGATCACCGGCTTCCCCGCCGCGCTCGTCGGCGCCGAGCGGCGCGTCGACGCCTTCGCCCCGGTCGTCGCCGGCGTCAGCGCCGTCGTTCTCGCCGGGTTCGGCGTGCTCTTCGTGACGCAGAGCATCGCCGCTCTGTCGTAACCGTGGCGTGAGCAGGAGTCCAGTTTGCAGCATTCAACGCGCCCTCGCTCAGGGCACGCGGACCTGCCGGCCAGCCGTCGATCCGTCCGGATCGGCCGTAAAGTATGTAAGCTCAGAAACAAATGTATCTATGATGTCAGACTCACAGCCGCCAGACGATCGTATCGACGAGACGACGACGTGGCCCGAACTCGCGATCGGCCTCTACGATCGCCTGACCGGACGGGGCGCCGAGATCACATACGAGTTCGATGAGATGTCCGTCGAGGTGCCGAGCGGAACGGGACCGGACGCAGAGCACGCCACGTGGCACGTCGACGGCACCGTCCGAATCACGACCAGAGAGCGTGAGTGACCCTCGCGAGGACGAGCGGTTCGCGCCGATTTCGGTGGACGCGGATCTGACCGTCGAGGTCGCCGGGACGCAGGCCGACGTGCGGTCGATCGGCGAACGGGTGTTCGTGATGTTCCCCTCACTACTCGGCGCCGTTCGGGCGTTCCGGGCACTGCCCGACGGGTCCGAGAGACGTCTCGACGACCTGCTGTCCCGGACCGATCTCACCGTCGAGTTCCGCGTTCGCGACCGGACCGTCGCAGTCGCCGGCGTCGGAGCGCGGCCCGGGATACTCTCCGACCGTCTCGGCGTCGAAACGGTCGAAGTCCGAGTCGGTGGCGTCATCGGAGCCGCCAGACGCGGCGCCGCGGCCGTGATCCGAGCGATCTGACGGCCCCCCGCTCTCCGAACCAGTATATTCTAACGGCCCCGTCGGGTACGATGCGTATGTTCGAGAAGACGACGTGGATCAAGCTCCCGCGGAACGTCCTCGTCGGCCACGGCGTTCTCGACGACCTGTCCGCGGCGGTCGAGGACCTCTATCTCTCCGGCCGCCCGCTCGTGGTGACGAGCCCGACGCCGGACGGCCTCGTAGGCGACCGAGTGCGGGCCCAGTTCGACGTGGCCGGAACGACCGCGATCGAGACGGCGAGCTTCGACGCCGTCGAACGCGTCGTCGACGACGCCGAAGCGGCTGACGCGGGCTACCTGATCGGGCTCGGGGGCGGCAAGCCGATCGACACCGCGAAGATGGCCTCGGACCGACTGGGCTGTGGCTTCGTCTCCGTGCCGACCGCCGCGAGTCACGACGGCATCGTCTCGGGGCGCTCGTCGATCCCCGAGGGCGACACCAGACACTCGGTCGCCGCGGACCCGCCGCTGGCGGTCGTCGCCGACACGGAGATCCTGGCGGAGGCGCCCTGGGAACTCACGACCGCCGGCTGTGCGGACATCATCTCGAACTACACCGCCGTCAAGGACTGGCAGCTCGCCCACCGGCTGAAGAACGTCGAGTACAGCGAGTACGCTGGCGCGCTCTCGCAGATGACCGCGGAGATGCTCGTCGAGTCATCCGAGGCGATCAAGCCCGGCTTCGAGGAGTCGGCGTGGCTGGTCGCGAAGGCGCTCGTCTCCTCCGGCGTCGCGATGTCGATCGCCGGGTCGTCGCGGCCGGCCTCGGGCGCGGAGCACCTCATCTCACACCAGCTCGATCGCCTGGTCCCCGGGGCCGCGCTCCACGGCCACCAGGTCGGCGTCGCGGCCATCGTCACGGAGTACCTCCACTCAGGCGAGCGCGGCGAGTGGGCCGACATCCGCGACGCCCTGGAGGAGATGGGCGCGCCGACGACCGCCGCCGAACTCGGCATCGACGACGACACGTTCCTGGAGGCGCTGACGACAGCGCACTCGATCCGCGACCGGTACACGATCCTCGGCGACGGCGTGAGCGAGGCCGCGGCGCTCGAAGCGGCGACGTTCACGGGCGTGATCTAAGCGGGCGAGCGGGCGTCGCGGCGGAACCGATCGCCGGCCGATCCGGGTGACGAGGACGAAACGGGATCCGAAGACGGATTAGGACCGATTGCTAACGCTCGGTATGGCAACTTCGAGCACCGACAACGCGGTCAAACGCCACCCGCTGGCGATCACCGCCCTGCTCTCGGTCGTCGGGTACGCCGCCGTCGTCGGGACGTTCCTCGGCGTGGTTCCGAGAAGCGTGTTCCCGGATCTGTCGCTGTGGGCCGTGAACCGCCTCGCCGACGCCATCGCCGTCGTCAACGCCGTCAACGTCCTCGTGATCGCCGCCGGCTGGCGGTGGATCCGCCGCGACGAGGTCGAGAAGCACGCGGCTGCGATGGTGACCTCCTTTCTCCTCATCCTCGTGTTTCTGGTCCTCTATCTCACGAAGATCGGCGGCGGCGGCACGAAGGAGTTCGTCGGCCCGGCGCTGGTGTACTACCCCTATCTGGCGATGCTCGCGGTCCACATCGTCCTCTCTATCGTGTCGGTGCCGGTGGTGCTGTACGCGCTCGTGCTCGGGGTCACCCACTCGCCGGCGGAGTTGCGGACCGAGACGCCGCACCGTCGCGTCGGCCGGATCGCCGCCTCGGCGTGGCTGCTGTCGCTCGCGCTCGGCGTCGTCACGTACCTCCTCCTGAACCACGCGTTCAGCTGGGAGTACGTCGAATCCGCCACCGCGGCGTTGGTTCTGCTCTGACCGCGACTCCCCCGGACCGAACGCGGAATGTCGAGGATTTTTACCGCCGCGACGAAATCCACGGGTATGCGCGTCGCGTTCGTCTCGCTGTACCCCGATCAGCTCCGTTCGGACGGTGCCACGAGGCGAACCCGACGGGTCGCCGAGCGTCTCGCCGCGCGCGGTCACGAGGTCGTCTTCTGCTGTGCGCAGTGGTGGGGCGGACCGCTCGACGAGTTCGAGCACAACGGCGTCGAGTACGTCGCCGTCGTGGAGGAACCGTCGGTCCGATCCTTCGCCTCGAAGCTCCCCTTCGCGCTCCGGCGCGCGTCGCCCGACGTGATCCACGTCGCGAACAGTCCGCCCGCGCAGGTCGTCGCCGCGAAGACCGCCGCGCGCGTGCTTCGGACGCCGGTCGTCGTCGATTGGTGGACCCGACGGGACGACGACTCCGAGCGGATGCTGCGCCGCGCCGCGAAATCGGCGGACCGCGTCCTGGCCCCCTCGCGGCTGGTGAAGACGGACGTCCGCGAGTACGGCGCGGCCGCCGCCGACGTCACGCTCGTCCCCGAATCGATCGACTTCGACCTCGTGCGCGAGGCCGACGTCGACAACCGAGCGGACCTGGTGTACGCGCGGGAGTTAGACGAGCACGCAAACGTTGAGTCGTTCCTGCTCGCGCTCGCGGAGCTCCGGGGTCGGGACTGGCGGGCGGCGGTGATCGGTGACGGCCCCGAGCGCGACGCCGCCGAAGAGACCGCCGCCGAACTCCGAATCGACGACCGCGTCGAGTTCCTCGGCGACCTCGACCCCGAGGCGTTCGTCCCGATCCTGAAGGGCGCGCACGTGTTCGCCCAGACCGCGACCGTCGAACCGTTCGCCCGCGGGCTGCTCTGGGGGCTCGCGTGCGGCTGCATCGGTATCGTCGAGTACCAGGCGCGGTCGAGCGCCCACGAACTCGTCGAGAACCTCGACCGCGGCGCGCGCGTCACGAGTCCGCAGGAACTGGCCGACGAGGTCGTCGCCGCCGCCGGCCACGACCCCGCGACGACCAACGAGGCGTTCGTCGGGTACGATCACGACTCGGTTCTCACCACCTACGAAAACGTCTACGAGGCCGAACGCGACGCGTACGGCTTCTTCTGACCGCCGTTACGAAAAGCGATCGTCGCGACGTCGGGTCGACCGGGTGACTACTCCTCGTCTTCGAGTTCGTAGTCGCCGCCGTACTTCAGGAAGAAGAAGGCGAGCCCGAGCGTGGCGACCATCGCGAACGTCGTCGCGACGCCCAGCGTCTTCGCGGAGTCGGGGACGGACGGGACGTTGGAGGGCTCCGGCGTCTCGATCTCCTCGACGACCTCGATCGTGGCCTCCATCCCGGCCGTGAGGTGGGGTTCGCAGTAGTACTCGTAGGTGCCGAGCGTCTCGAAGGTGTGGGAGTAGGTGAACCCCGTGTTCTCGATCGGCTCGTGACCGCCCCAGTCCGCGCCCTCGGGCTGGCTATCGACGACGATGTTGTGGTTGTCCGAGTCCCAGACGAACTCGACCGTCGTTCCCGGCGTTACCTGTAGCGGTTCGCTCGTCCCGGGTTCGAAGACCAGGTCGCCTCCCGGCCCGACCGTGACCGTCGCCGTTCCACCGCTCTCCTGTCCCGCAGCGGTCCCGGCGGCCCCGGCGACCGCGGCGGTCCCGGCGGCCGTCGTGAGGAAGGCGCGACGGGACATCTCCGCGTTGCCGTCAGTCATACTCGGGGGTTGGGAGTCGCCTGTAGTGAATACTTTGGTTTGTCTCGTCGATCGGCCCTGATCGGAGCCGGTTCGTCGCGAGCGAGTCACTCCGCGGGATCCGAGTCGCTCGTCGGCGAGTGACGACCGTTCAGTTCGTCGATGGTCAGTTCGTACCACTCGGGGTTGAGTTCGTTCGACGGCCGGTCGAAGACGCTGAGGCCCGCGACCGACGCGTACTCGGCGAACACCTCCGAGGCGTCGAGCGCCGCCGGCGCGGTGTCTTCGATGGGGGCGAGCGTCCCAGTGATGACGACGCTTCGCCAATCGCCCGGACCGTTCCATTCGTAGCTGACGAGCGAGACGTACGGCGAGTCGTCGAGGCGCGCCTGTTTTTCGCTCCCCTCGTGGAACACCAACTGGAAGATGCACCGGTTCTCCAGGACGTCGTAACCGAACGAGACCGGCAGCCCGTACGGCACCTCGCCGCCGAACGAGAGGACGCCGTGCCCCTGCCGGGTGAGGAACTCGGCGACGTCCGCGTCACTCATTTCGATACCGTAGGTTCCACTCGCCATTATCCGAATTCTCCGGGCGACGGACAAGAATGTACGGTCTCGCCGCCGAGCGCGACAACTCCCAACCGATTTGTAGTGGTTCCGGAACGCTTTTGCGCGTCGTCTTTCACGTGACGGCTATGGCAGACGTAGAGGCGGAACTCCGCCAGCAGTTCACAGACGCGTTCAGTGGTGCAGACTTCCCGATCGACAGCCAGATGGACCTGGTGCCGACGCTCCCGGACGGCCCGGGGACGAAGTTCGAGGCGGGCGACGTGACGCTCACCGCGATGGAGATGGCCGCGAAACTCGGGTCGCACCAGGACTTCCCCTACGACGACGTCGAATCGCTCGTCGACGACGTCATCGAGGGGCTCAAAGCCGAAGGAATGATCTGAGCGTCGCGTGTCGGCCCGCCACGATCGATTTGGTCTTGCCCCCTGAGGATCAGTGTCGGGAGTCGTATCCACCGACGGACGGGTCGTAACTGTCCTCAACGATTATGTGGAATGCTGCCGAGTGTTCGGGTATGGGATACGTCGTTCGGATGCCGAAACTCGGTCTGGAGATGGAGAGCGGGACGCTCCTCGAGTGGTTCGTCGAGGAAGGCGAGTCGGTCGAAGACGGCGCAGTGCTCGCAGAGATCGAATCCGAAAAGACGACCGCCGAGGTCGACGCCAGAGAGAGCGGCGTGCTCCGTCGCGTCCTCCTCGATGCGGGTGAGACCGTGTCCCCTGGGACCCCGATCGGGATTCTCGCTGAGGACGAGGCGGATATCGCGGACCTGATCGCAGACGCCGAGGCGGATCTCGGGGACGCCGCAGAATCGACAGCGGCGACCGCGCCGGACGAACCGGAGGCGACGGCGTCAGCGGAGACGGGGGGATCCCCCGACGCTACCGCGACGGAGCCCTCGGCGGCGTCCGGGGCCCCCGCGAAGGCCAGTCCGCGTGCGCGGAAGCGAGCCGACGAGTTGGGCGTCGACCTCGCCGAGGTCGACGGCACCGGTCCGCAAGGGGCAGTCACCGAAGACGACGTGGAGGCGAGCGCGGGCGCGGCGAGCGGGGCCGACGCGGCCGGCGGCGAGGTACGGGCGTCGCCGCGCGCGACGAAGCGCGCCGAGGACCTCGGCGTCGACCTCGCGGCCGTGACCGGGTCGGGGCCGCAGGGGGCGATCACCGAAGACGACGTGGAGGCGCACGCGGAATCCGCGGGCGAAGCGACGCAGGCCGAGCAGGGGCCGGGAGCGACGCGGACGGTCGTCGAGGAGCGCGCCTTCGACGGGATGCGCCGGACGATCGCAAAGCGCCTCAGCGAGAGTTACCGCGAGGCGGTCCACGTCACCGAGCACCGCGAAGTCGACGCCGGGGAACTGCTCGCCGCCGCCGACGCCGCCGAGGCGGCCCTCGACGCCGAGGTTTCGATGACCGACGTGCTGTTTTTCGCGCTCTCGGACGCCCTCGACGAGCACCCCGCGTTCAACGCGACGTTCGAGGACGACACCCACCGACTCTACGCGGAGCACAACGTCTGTCTGGCCGTCGACGTCGAACAGGGCCTCGTCACGCCGGTCATCCCCGACGTCGGCGGGAAGTCGCTGTCGGCGCTCGCCGCCGAGCGCCGCGAGGTCGTCGAGCGGACGCTGGACGGCGACTACACGATGGGCGACCTCCAGGGCGGGACGTTCACCGTCACCAACCTCGGCGTCCTCGGCGTGGAGTCGTTCGATCCGATCATCAACCCGCCGCAGATCGCTATTCTGGGCGTGAACACGCTGCTCGACCGCGTCGTGATGGGCGAGGACGGGACGCCGGAGACGCGCCGGGTGCTCCCGCTTGACCTCTCCTTCGACCACCGTGTCGTCGACGGCGCGGACGCCGCGCGCTTCCTGGGGACGCTCGCTGACAATATCGAGGACCCTTGGCCGCTCCTTCCCGAGGCGGTCGCGGCCGAGCGAGAGGCGGGCGCTGCCGGGACGGCGGGCGCGTCGGCCCCGCGTACTGCCACCGCCCACTCTGCGGCGGGGATGTCCGGGAGCGTCCGGACCCGGGGCACCGAACAGCGCTACGGCGACGGCCCCGAACCCTCGCCCGTCGACCTCTTCCTCGGGTCGCTCGCGGCGTGTCTGTCGCTGTCGATCCGCTACCAGGTGGAGATGCGCGACGTCTCCGTCGGCGACATCGACGTCGAAACCGACGCGGATCCGGAATCGGGGTCGGTGGAGTCAGTCGACATCACGGTGCGACTGGACGCCCCCGAGGCCGACGACGAAACCCTCGACCGCGTCGTCGAGTACGGCGAGCGGAGCTGCCACGTCGCCGAACTCCTCCGCGAGGATCTCCCCGTCGAGTTGACGTGGGAGCGACGGTAGGCCGAGGGCCATCTCCGATCGGGAACCGCCACCGAACGGGGGCCGCCGCCAACGGTCAGGGGCCGACTACCGACGTTCGGCAGCGCGTGCGTCCGCCGCGAGCGGCGCGGCCTCGAAGACCGCCTCGAAGTCGACCAGGCGCGGTCCGTCGCGGACGGGCCGGACGTCGATCGCCGCGTGCTGCACTTCGAGTTCGCGCTCGCCGTCGACGCTGACGACCGCCTCCTCGACCTCGAATCCGTGTTCTTCTCCGGGATCGAGGTGTGACCACTCGCGGACGCCGACGCGTTCGACGACGCCGGGGACGGTGATCGCGGGAACGGATCGATCGGCGTCGGCGTCGAGTTCCAGCGCGACGCCGCGACCGTCGGCCGGGTCGACGCGGGTGAGCGCGCCGGCGACGCCGGAGAGGCCGACCTCGCCGCGGCCGGCCCGGGAGACGCCGCCGCCGAGGAAGTCGTCGGGATCGAGCACCGCCCGCGTGCCCACGAACGACTGGTCGACGATGCCGACGGTCGCGAGCCCCCTGATCGAGCGCCCGTCGTCGACGCTGGCCTCGACCATCGTGTGGCGATACGTGACGGCCTCGGAATCGACGGCGTCGGTGGCGAGGAAGGCCGCCGCCGCGCCCGCGACGGTCCCGTCGACGGGGGTGGGAACGACGTTGTTCGTCCCGGTGGAGACCGCGAGCACGGGCACGTCGCCGATTTCGACCGCCAGGTCGCGGGTCGTGCCGTCGCCGCCGAAGACGACGACCGCGTCGACGACCTCCCGGAATCTCTCGGCCGCGCGCCGCGTGTCCGCACTCGTGCCCCCGACGGGCATTTCGAGGAGCCTGACGTTCGCTCCGTCGGCCTCCTCGACGGTCCGTTGGCCGATCTCGCCGCCGTCGGGAGCGACGACGATGTCGACGGGATCGTCGGCGAGGTCGACGCCTGCGAGGACGCATTCGGCGGCCCGACGCTTGCCGTAGGTGTCGCTGACGGTCGCGCCGCCCGTCAGGCGGCGGACGTCCCGCCCGGCCGCGGGATTGACGAGGAGCCCGATTGTCGGTGCGGCCACTCCTCAGGCCACCTGACTGATCGCCTCGCGGACGTCGTCGCCGTCCGGGACTACCTCGTCTTCCAGCGGCGTGCTGAACGGGATGTGTGTGTCCGGCACGCCGACGCGCTGCAGCGGCGCGTCGAGGCTGAAGAACTCGTGTTCGACCATCCGGGTGATGACCTCCGCGTGGACGCCGTAGGAGAGCGGGCTCTCGTCGGCGACGACCATCCGGCCGGTCTTCCGGACGCTCTCGGCGAGCGTGTCGGTGTCGAGCGGGTAGAGCGAGCGGAGGTCGATGACCTCGACGCTCGTCTCGCCCGCGAGGTCGTCGGCGACGTCGAGCGACTCGCCGACGAGCCGCTGGGTCGCGACGACGGTGACGTCTTCACCTTCCCGCTCGACGCTCGCCTCGCCGATCGGGAGCGTGTAGCCGGGATCCGTCGGGACCTCCCCGGACTGCTCGTACATCATCTTGTTCTCGAAGAAGAACACCGGGTCGTTCGAGCGGATCGCGGACTTGAGCAGCCCCTTCGCGGCCGCCGGCGTCCCCGGAGTCACGGCCTTCAGCCCGGGGAAGTGCGCGAACCAGGTGTGCGGCGTGCCGGAGTGCTGGCTCGCCGCGCCCATCCCGCCGCCCTCCGTCGTCCGGACGGTGACAGGCATCTCGATCTTGCCGCCGAACATGTAGCGCATCTTCGCCATCTGATTCATAATCTGTTCGCCGGAGACGCCGAGGAAGTCGGAGAACATCACCTCGACGACGGGGCGTGAGCCGGTGGCGGCCGCGCCGACGCCCGCGCCGACGAACCCGGCCTCGCTGATGGGCGTGTCGCGGACGCGATCGCCGCCGAACTGCTCGATGAGACCGTCAGTCACGTCGAGGACGCCGCCGAACGTTCCGACGTCCTCGCCCATCACGAAGACGTCCTCGTCCTGTTCCATCTCCTCGCGGAGCGCCGCGCGGATCGCCTCGCGGACGGTCAGCGTCTCGGTTCGATCGGTGGATGCGGTTTCGGGTTTGGTGCTCATCGTCATTCACCTCCTGCTCCGTCGGCCCGGAGCCGGCTCGCGAACTGTTCGATCTCGGGTACCGGTTCACCGAACATATCCTCGTACGCCTCCGACGGATCGGGCAGGTCTGCGTCGCGGGCGTACTCGACGGCGGCCTCGATTTCGGCCTGCACCTCCGAGCGCATCTCCGCCAGTTCCTCGTCGGTCAGGTCGCCGCGGTCGATGAGGCGCTCGGCGAACGTGTCGATCGGGTCGCGCTCGCGCCACTGCTCGACGTCGTCCTCGTCGCGGTAGGGTTCGGGGTCGCCCTCGAAGTGGCCGCGGTAGCGATAGGTGTCGGCCTCGATGAGTGTCGGTCCGTCGCCGTTCCGTGCGCGCTCGCGGGCCTCCGCGACCGCTTCGTTGACGGCCGTGACGTCCATCCCGTCGACAGTGAAGCCCGGGATGTTGTACGACTCGGCGGTCTCGCTCAGGTTCTCGATGTTGTGCTGTTCGTCGGCGGGCGTCCCCTCGCCGAAGTGGTTGTTCTCGACGAGGAAGACGGCCGGGAGGTCCCAGGTCGCCGCGAGGTTGATCGCCTCGTGAACCTGTCCCTGCGCGACGGCACCGTCCCCAAGGAACGCGAGCGCAACCCGGTCTTCGCCTTTGAACTGACTTGTCAGCGCGGCCCCGGTCGCGAGCGGCGGGCCGGCCCCGACGATGCCGTTCGCGCCGAGCATATTCGCCTCGACGTCGGCGATGTGCATCGAGCCGCCCTTGCCGTTGCAGTAGCCGTCGCGCCGGCCGAACAACTCGGCCATCATCCGGTTCGGATCGAGGCCCTTCGCGATGCAGTGGCCGTGGCCGCGGTGGGTGCTCGTGATGTAATCCTCCTCCTCCAGCGCGGCGCAGGCGCCGACCGCGACCGCCTCCTCGCCGATGTAGAGGTGGACGAACCCTGGGATCTCTCCGTCGGCGAAGAGGTCGCCGGCCGTGCTGTCGAACTCCCGAATCGTCAACATCCGACGGAGGATCTCTCTCCTCCCGTCAGTGTCTTCAATGGAAATTGATGACATACAGTGGGCTAGTCGACGGCTCGGGCAATGAAATTTTCTGTCGGTCGCAGAACGGTACGACTGAGTGGCATCGGTCCGAGGCGATGCACCCGAACGCTTTCGTCCGCATCCGGCGAAGGGAACGGTATGGTCCACGACATCGAGCGGTATCTCAACATTCGGAGCGCCTACGGTGCCTCGCTCTCTCCCGACGACGACCGCCTCGCGTTTCTGATGGACACCACGGGCGTCCCGCAGGTCTGGACGGTCGCCGAGCCGGGCGGCTGGCCCGAGCAACGCACGTTCTTCGACGAGCGCGTGACGTTCGCGTCGTGGTCGCCCGAGCGCGAGGAGTTCGCCTTCGGGATGGACGAGGGCGGCAACGAGCGCCAGCAGCTGTTCCGGTACGACCTGCCCACCGGCGAGATCACGAATCTCACCGCGTCGATCGACGCGAAGCACCGCTGGGGCGGGTGGAGTCACGACGGCGAGCGTGTCGCGTTCGCCGCCAACCGCCGCGACGAGTCGGTCTTCGACGTCTACGTGCAGGCCCGCGACGCGACCGGCGACGACGCCGAACTCGTCGCCGAGGGCGACGGTTGGCTGACGCTCGGCGGGTGGTCGCCCGACGACACCCGATTGCTCGTGACGGAGGCGTACTCGAACTTCGACCAGGACGTCGCCGTTCTCGACGTCGAAACCGGCGAGATGAGCGAACTGACGCCCCACGAGGGCACCGTCCGCTTCCAGAGCGCCGAGTGGGGACCGGACGGCGATCACGTCTACCTCGTCTCCGACCGCGAGAGCGACACGCTCGATCTGTGGTGCGTCGACGTCGAGACCGGCGATTTCTCGCTCGTCGCCGAAGATTCCGACTGGGAGATCGACGGCGTCGCGGTCGACGACGAGACCGGCCGGATCGTCTACTCGACGAACGTCGACGGCTACACCGAACTGACCGTCGGCGACCTCGTCGCCGCCGGCGAGATCGACGCGCGGCCGACGCCGGACCTCCCCGACGGCGTCGCGGGCGGCGTCGCCTTCGACACCGCCGGCGAGCGGTTCGCCGTCACGGTGACGCGGCGGGGCGATCCGGCGAACGTCTACGTCGGTGAGTCCGAGACCGGCGCGGCCGAGCGATGGACGCGGGCGGCGACCGCCGGGATTCCCCGAGACTCCTTCGTCGAACCCGAACTCGTCCACTATCCGACGTTCGACGGCCGCGAGATCCCGGCGTTCTTCTCGCTGCCGGAGACCGACACTGGCCACGGCGAGACGCCGGTGATCGTGGACATCCACGGCGGTCCCGAGTCCCAGCGCCGCCCCTCGTTCAGCGCGGTCACGCAGTACTTCCTCGCGAACGGCTACGCCGTCTTCGAGCCGAACGTCCGCGGGTCGGCGGGCTACGGCAAGGCCTACGGGCACCTCGACGACGTCGAAAACCGGATGGACTCAGTCGCGGACGTCCAGGCCGCCGTCGAGTGGCTCCACGATCACCCAGCAGTCGATCCGGACGGCATCGTCGCGATGGGCGGTTCCTACGGCGGATTTATGGTACTCGCCGCGATGACCGAGTACCCGGAGCTGTGGGCCGCCGGCATCGACATCGTCGGCATCGCGAACTTCGTGACGTTTCTGGAGAACACCGGCGAGTGGCGGCGGGAACTCCGGGAGGCGGAGTACGGATCCCTGGCGGAGGACCGGGAGTTCCTGGAGTCGATCTCGCCGCTCAACACCATCGAGGAGATCCGCGCGCCGCTGTTCGTCCTGCACGGCGAGAACGACCCCCGCGTTCCCGTCTCGGAGGCCCACCAACTCGTCGAGGCGGCGAGCGACCACGTCCCGGTCCGCGAACTCGTCTTCGAGGACGAGGGACACGGACTCACGAAACTGGAGAACCGGATCACCGCCTACGAGGCGATCGTCGAGTTCCTCGCCGAGCACGTCGACGGCGATAACTGACACATAATATATAATTAGGGTGGTGATACCGGATCTGATAGGGCCCATCGACACGTGGCAAGTCGAGTACGACAGAGTACCACTGCCGTGAGACGTGCTTTCACGGGAGGGTCACGCAGTATCCGTAATCAGGTTGGAGAAATACTCAGGGGACCAAACGTATTAATGGCCTGACGTTCGAGATGTATGCGTATGACGAGAGAGCCTGCTGGGGGACGAGTGCTGGTCGTCGTGCCGACGACTGTCGACGGTCCCGAGACAGCAGGCTCTCGTGGCGGAGCAGACATCGCGGACGATGCGGGCGCGCGGGAGTTCCCGGACGGCGATGACGGCACTGACGGCGACGCGGTTGATCGCGACGAGCCGTTTCTTCGCGGTGGCAGTTCGAGTTCCAGGACCGAGGAGGTGACCGAGGATGACGGCGGCGGGACAGCGGCGAACCCCGAGGCCGAACACGGTGACGAGGCCGACCCGACGGGGGCGGATTCCGCGTCCCGAAGCGACGAGGCCGATCCGGCGGAACCAGATCCGTCGATCGACACAGATCCGACCGCGGCGGACGTCGACCCGGCGGGTCGAGACTGCGACCCTGAGACGGTCCTGGCTTTGCTGGACGAGGAACTCGACGCCGAGGTGGTGGTCCGCTGTGGCGAGACGGCGACCGAGTACGTCTCGGAACTCGGGCCGACTCTCGATTGCGTCGTCGTCCTCGGCGACAACAGGCCCCTGATTCACGACCTCATCGAAGACGGGGCGGTTCCCACCATCGTCTGCGAACCGCCGGTAATCGGACGCATCGACAAGGCCGTCGCCGGGGAGAACTCCATCGAGGAGCTGGTCGAACGCATCCGAGTCGAACTGGAACACGATCACACGCGGAACGACCTCCGCGAATCGAACGCCCGGTTGACCGCGTTAAGTCACTACGCCGAGGACATCACCGCCTGCGAGACGGTCGACGCCGTCGCCGAACGAACCGTCGAGGCGATGACTGACGCCCTGGCGTACCATTACTGCGTCGTCCGCCTCGTCGAGGGAGAACTGCTCGTTCCGCGTGCGTCGACGCTTCCGAAACCGAAAGCGCGCGTTTTCAATCGCACCGACGGGGTCGCAGGCCGAACGCTCCGCAGGAGTGAGTCGGAAATCGTCGCGGACATCCAGGCGGACCCCGACGCGATTCCCGAACACGAGGACCTCCGCGCGGGCCTGAGCGTGCCGATCGGCGACCGCGGCGTGATCCAGGTCGCCTCGACCGACCGCGACGCGTTCGACGAGCAGGACAGGGAGTTCGTCGAGATCCTCGCCGGCTACACGCGGGAGGCGCTCGAACGGATCGAGCGCGAGGTGACGCTCCGCAAGGAGCGCGACCGTTTGCACGCGTTCTTCGGAGAGCTGCCCGTCCCAGCGGTCCACATCGAGCGACTGGACGGCGTCGCGAGCGTCAAAGAGACCAACCGCGCCTACGCCGACCAGTTCGGCGAGGTCGAACCGGGAGATCACCTCTCTGAGATCGTTTCGACCGACGTGGAGCGCGAACAGTTCGAGGCGGCGCTCGAAACGGGACGCGTTTCGGCCGACATCGTCGAGCGACCGAGCGACGACGGCGAGGTCCGGGAGTTCGCTCTCAGCGTCGTTCCGGTACCGACGCCGGGGATCGAATCGTGCGCGTACGGGATCTACGTCGACCGGGCGACGGAACTCCTCGGCGCTCTGGAGTAGTCTCCGCTTGTCGACGTCCTGGTGCTGTCGGCTCGTCGCTGTTCTGGAGTCGTCGCCGCTTGTCGCCACTCTGGTGGAACCGCCGGCCGGCGACGCGGAACCTTCGGCGACCGGATCGGCTCTGATCGATCGCCGGCGGTAGAACCAAACGGTCGGCCGTCCAAGAGCCGGGTATGAGTGCCGACGCCGAGGAGGGACACAGACAGCGACCGATTCGGTGTCTCATCGCGAAGGTGGGACTCGACGGCCACGACCGGGGGGCCCACGTCATCGCCCGCGCCTTCCGTGACGCCGGCTTCGAGGTGGTCTACTCCGGGCTCCACCGTGCACCCGGGGAAGTCGTACAGGCGGCCGTCCAGGAGGACGTCGACGTGCTCGGCCTGTCGATCCTGTCGGGCGCACACAACACGCTCGTCCCGAAAGTCGTCGAGGGGCTGAAAGAGTACGGTGCCTTCGAGGACACGCTGTTGATCGTCGGCGGGATCGTCCCCGAGGAGGACCGCGAAGAGCTCTACTCGATGGGTGTCGCGGCCGTCTTCGGGCCCGGCACCCCGATGGCGGAGACGATCGAGTTCGTCCGGGAAAACGCCCCGCGACGAGGCTGATGGACGGAGACGACGCCGCCGGCACGAAGACTTCCCTAAACCCCGAAACGGCCGCCCGCAACGAGGAACTCGTCGGGTCGCTCTTGGCCGGCGAACACCGCGCGCTCGCCAGAGTCATCACGCGGATCGAGAACCGCGAGCCGGGACACCGCGACCTCGTCTCTCGGCTCTACGGGCACACCGGGTCGGCGACCGTGATCGGCGTCACGGGCAGCCCCGGCGCGGGGAAGTCGACGCTCGTGGACAAACTGGCGAACGCGTACCGCGAGCGCGGCGACACCGTCGGGATCGTCGCCGTCGACCCCTCCTCGCCGTACTCGGGCGGCTCCGTCCTCGGCGACCGGATCCGGATGGGCTCGACGGGCGGCGATATGGACGTGTTCGTCCGTTCGATGAGCACGCGAGGGCGGCTCGGCGGCCTGTCGACCGCGACGACGGACGCGATCACGGCGCTCGACGCGTTCGGGAAGGACGTGATCGTCGTCGAGACCGTCGGTACCGGCCAGAGCGAAGTCGACGTCGTCCGCGCCGCCGACACGGTCGCGGTGCTCGTCCAGCCGGGCAGCGGCGACGACGTCCAGATGCTGAAGGCCGGAATCCTCGAGATCGGCGACGTCTTCGTCGTCAACAAGGCCGATATGGACGGCGTCGAACGGACGGTCGCCGAACTGGAGGAGATGATTCACCGTCGGGACGCGGGTCGAAACGCCTCGGGGGGCCGACCGAATGCAGGTTCGGTCCTCGGCCACCACGGTGGCGAGGGCTACTCGGGCGACGCACCAGAAGCCCAGACGCCATCCGGGTCCCGTGCGGCCGCCGATGGGTCGGCGGACGCGGCGGCCGACGTGGCGCCCCGCGAGTCCTGGCAACCGCCGGTCGTCGAGACCGTCGCGACCTCCGGGTCGGGCGTCGACGACCTCGTCGAGGCGCTGGACGCCCACGCCGCGTACCTTCGGGAGTCCGGGGACGGCGAACGGCGGGCGCTCGACCGGCTCGGCGAGGAGATCAGGCGACTGGTTCGGAGCGACGGGAACGAACTGCTGGCTGACGAGATTCGTCGGGAGGGCGGGATAGAGACGCTGGCGCAGCGGGTTCTCGACGGTGAGACCGATCCGTACACGATATCCGAGTCGATCGTCGGGCCGCTTCGGACGTGCGTCGAGGCGAACGCTGACCGCGAGGCGGACGGCGGTAGCGAGACCGACGACGCCGCCGACGGGACCGACGGCAGTAGCGAGACCGACACCGACGCTGACGGGACCGCCGATACCGACGACGCGGACGCAGTCGGGTCCGACCGCACGACCGTCGATGACGCCGACCGCACGACCGCCAGCGACGCCGACCGCGAGTGACCCACCGATGCCAGCAGGCTGAAGCGCCCCCCGTTCTTACCTCGGGTATGCGCCGCCGCGCTCTCGCCGCCGGACTCGCGATCGGAACCGGTGCCGTCGCCCTCGCGAACGCCGCGCTCAGACGAGGAACGCCCGAGTTGGAACCGCCGCTTTCGGGAGCCCACCGGACGTTCGAGTGGAACGGAATCGACGTTCGATACACCGAGTCCGGCGACCCCGACGACCCGGACCTCGTGCTCCTGCACGGGATCAACGCCGCCGGCTCCAGCGGCGAGTTCCGCGCGATCTTCGACGACCTCGCCGAGGAGTACCACGTGATCGCCCCCGACCTCCCGGGGTTCGGGACCTCCGACCGGCCGCCGCTTCGGTACTCGGCGACGCTGTACGAGGAGTTCGTCCGCGACTTCGTCGCCGCGTTCGATCGGCCGGCCGTCGTCGCCTCCTCGCTGACCGGTGCGTACCTCACGGCCGTCGCGGACGATGTGGCTCTCTCGGCGGTGGTCCTCATCTGTCCGACCGAACGCGGCGGCCCCGACCGCAACCTCGTCGCTCGCGAGTTGCTCCGATCGCCGCTCGTCGGCGAGGCGCTGTTCAACCTGCTCGCGTCGAAACCGTCGATCCGCTACTTCAACGCCGACCACGGCTACTACGATATGGATCGCGTGAGCGAGTCGTGGATGGCGTACGAGTGGCGGACGGCCCACCAGCCGAACGCCCGCTACGCGCCCGCATCGTTCGTCAGCGGCTTCCTCAACGCGGACTTCGATCTCGAAGCGACCCTCGCCGACGTCGACGCGCCGGTGACGCTGCTGTGGGGTCGAGAGGCCGACATCACGCCGCTGAAACGCGGGCGCGAACTGGCCGAGGCGGCCGACTGCCGACTCGTCGTGATCGACGACGCGAAGCTCCTGCCGCACGTGGAGTTCCCCGAACGAGCCCTCGAAGTCGTCCGCGACGCCATCGGGCGTTGAATCGGTCGCCCGGATGCCACCGACCGTCGAACGGAACTGTCGGTAACGCGCGCCCCGTCGTCCCGGTCGTGCGACGAACCGCTGGGTCTTTTTCCCTCTCCGATGTACTGACCGCTATGCTCGAAGTCGAGCCGAATCGGCGGAGAAGGGGTCAGACGGTGGGGCGCCCGTGAGCGGGCGTTCCGTCGTCGTTCGCGGCCGTGGATCGACGAGCGACGCCGTCGTCGACGCGCTGGCCGACCGAGACGACGTCTCGGTCACCCGAGTCGACGCGGGCGAAAGCGGCCGCGGTGCCGACGTCGGTGACGCCGATCTCGTCTTCGCCGCGGGTGAGGCCGCGCTCCTTGGGTTGGCGTCGTCTCCGACTGACCGGCCGGTCGTCCCCGTCGAGACCGGTGCGGGGCGGTACGACCTCTCGGCCGCCGACGTGACGGCGGTCGTCGACGCGGTCGAAGCCGGTGCGTTCGAGACAGTCAGGCACCCGATCCTCGGCGTGTCGGTCGCCGGCGAGCGGGCCGGCACCGCCGTCACCGACGTGACGCTTATGACGTCGGCGCCGGCGCGCATCTCGGAGTACGGAATCGAATCGCCCGACGGGTGGGCCGAACGCGTTCGGTCCGACGGCGTCGTCGTCGCGTCGCCGCTGGGGAGTGCGGGCTACGCTCGCGCCGTGGGAGGGCCGCTGCTCGCACCCGGGACGGGCCTCGTGACGGCCCCGGTGTCGCCATACGCGATGCACGCCGACACGTGGGTCGTGCGCCCACCGGTCACGCTCGCCGTCGAGCGCGACGAAGCGGAAGTGACGCTGCGACTGGACGACGCTGTTGTCGAGTCAGTACCGTCGAACGCGCCGGTGGAAGTGAGAATCGCTCGCGACCTTTCGCTCGTCCGTCCGCAGACGGTCGGTGACCGGTGACGGCGGGACGGGCACGTTTCGAGTCGCCGAGGAGTCCGTCGAATCTCCGCTGGGATCAGATGATCGAGTTCCAGAGCGGCTCGATGAGGTAGAAGAAGCCCTGGTAGCCGGCGTACAGGAGCGCGAACACGGAGGCGCCGATGGCCGCGGTCGGCCGTTCGAGGCTCTTGCTCTTCGAGCGCGCCTCGACCCGGCGGGACTCGAACTCGAAGAAGTCCGAGACGAACACCGAGAGCGCGAGCACCGACATCACCATTCCGCCGTGTGGCTCGACGATCATGAAGAGGAACGACGCGAACACCATCCCGAGCGTCGTCAGCGTGTGCGGCAGCCACCGCTGGACCGCTCCGTCGTCGTCTTCGTCGGCCTGTGCGGCGTGTTTACGGTGCTGCAACAGCCGCGTCAGAATGTTGAGGACCACGAGGCCGAAGACGACGAGGGGAAGCACGGGTGCGAGCGCCTCCACCGCGTCGAGCGGGACGAGGAACTGTAGCGGTTGCATACACGACGATGGGGAGAGGACTCATTAGAGTTTTTCCAATCCGCCGCGGTGCCGGGAGCGTCGTGTGCCGAACCGCGAACTGCTCGACCGACGCGTCGCGACCGGCGGACTCGGGGAAAAAGCGTTACTGCGCGCGTTCTTCGAGCGCCTCGCGGGCCTGCCGGATGACGGGGATCCCGACCCAGAACGTCAGCGCGCCGATGATCGTGAACCAGAAGAACACGTCCATCAGCAGGACGCCGAGGGTGTCGAACATCGTCGCGGAGTCGCCCAGCGACACCGGGGAGACGAGTTGTTGCTCGCTCTCGAAGCTCGGCGTTCGGTACCACCCTGCGAGGACCATCCACGCCAGGCCCGAACCCGTGAAGATGCCCAGTCCTTTAACGAACTCGTCAGCCATCGTTACTTGGATCTTCTCCGGAATCCTCTTGAGACTTTCCCATTCCGCGGGCGCGAAAGCGCGTCCCGATCACGTACACGCCGGCGCCGAAGGCGATGATCGAGAGTCCCACCGCGGCGAAGATGGTGCTCAGGACGCCGTCGGCGACGCCGAACCCGACGGCGGCGAACGCGCCGCGGACGATGTTCCCGAGAAAACTCACGTTCAGCGTCGCGGCGTCGAGGAGCATAAACCCGAAGACGACGCTGACCACGGCGATGAGCGTCGAGAACACCGTCACAGTCTTGTAGAGCCGCATCGGCACGACGACGTCGCGGCCGCGTCGCCCGGGTCGGTCGCCGCCCTCACTATCAGTCATTGCCCGTCGTAGGGACCGACACAACATGGACCTTTCCGTGTGGCGGCGGTACGTCACCGGCTCGGACGTGCGTCGTCACTGCTCGAAACTCGTTGCGGAAGAACGATCGCGAAAACGGAACGCCGGAACCGAGAAGCCGACTATTTCGGCGGGCGCAACCGGTAGTATCTGCGGTTGAGGTCGTACATATACCCCTCCCGCATCGTCTTCAGCACCGCCCAAGTGACGAACCCGGCCACGATCGGCAGCAGGAACGTCAGGTCGAACGCGAGGTGGACGTTCATCGGCAGGAGGTTCTTCGCAGAGTAGATGCTGATGGTGAACGCGAAGATGACGCCGCCGACGCCGACGGCCGCCCAGAAGGGCTGTTCGACCGGCCGGCGGGCGCTCCCCTTGTTGAGGAACGGCACGATTGCCACGAATCCGACGACGACGAGGTTCGCGAGCACGCCGTAGGTCCGGTCGGCCATCAGCTTCTGTCCGCCCAGGATCGACAGCTCGGGGTTGAGGGGACCGAGCTTGAGCAGGCCGAACGACCAGTAGAGATACCAGTCCGGCAGGATGATCGCGGGCGTGCTGGAAGGGTTCGCCGGGTCGCCGATGTGCGGCGGGAGCGTCGCCGAGAGGAACAGCAGCATCCCCACGAAGAAGCTCGCGATGGCGAGGTTACGGATGATCTCGTGGGGCCAGGTCGGGAACGCGAGCACGTCGCGCTCGACGTAGTCCGATTCCTGTCTGAGATCCTGATCTTCGCGACGGGCGCGCTCGAAGTACTCGTACGTGAGCTGTGAGAGCCCCTGCGTACGCTCTTTGCGCTCGCGCCACGTCGGCGTTTCGTCGTCCGGCGCGACGATGCCGCTGCCGTCGGCGCGGACGTCGTCGGTGGTAGTGTCTTCGTCGGTCATTGGTTTAGTGGGGTTCCGCGATGCCCTGCACCCAGACGATGCCGATGTGGATGGCGATCAGCGCCGTCACTACGAACGGGAGCAGGAACACGTGGAGGATGTACATCCGTTGCAGCGTCGCCTGACTCAGCGAGAAGCCGCCGAACAGGAGCTGGGCGATCCACTCGCCGATGAGCGGGATCGACAGCGACATCTCGACGCCGATCTGCCCCGCCCAGAAGGCGAGCTGATCCCACGGCAGCAGGTAGCCGGTGTATCCGAACACCATCGTCAGGCTGATCAGCACGATGCCGATGAGCCAGTTCAACTCGCGGGGCTCCTTGTACGCGCCGGTGAAGTACACACGGAGCATGTGGAGGAACACCGCCGCGACCATCACCTGCGCCGCCCAGCGGTGGATCGATCGGAGCATGAATCCGAACTGGAGGTCGCGCATGATGAACGCGATGCTCTCGTAGGCGACGGTTCCCGCCGCTTCCGTGCCCGCGGCCGCCGAGGGGCTGTAATAAAAGCCCAACAACGCCCCGCTTATCGCGGCGACGACATATGCTAACGTGGAGAACAGCCCTAAGGTGTACAGGGGGTACCAGTACCAGAACTTGTTGTCGAGGTTGTACTGTTCGGTGTGACTCTTCGGCATCTGGAGGTTGACCCGGTAGTAGAGGGTCTCCATCAGCTCCAGGTAGTCGACGATGCGGAGTCGCTTGTCGAGCCAGATGAGGGTCGTGAGGAAGGCCGACTCTACGGCGGTCAGGTCCTTCTCTTTCATCCAGCCCTTGTGGTCGTAGTCGTCTTTCTTTTCGAGACTCATTGTTATCGCTTGTAGTACGGGTAGATCGCGCGCTTGACGTGGTCCCACGCGCCGTCAGCGAACGGCGTGCCGTCGACCTCTTCCTCGCGGATGTAGAGGTCCTCCCACTTGCGACGCCGTTTCTTGACGATCACGACGTCCGGCAGGAACTCCTTGCGGTACAGCGCGAGGATGAACGCCAGGTCGATGAAGATCACGGCCAGCACGGCGCCGAGATACATATTACCCGTGTCGCTCAGCCCCCACCCGGAGATGAGGCCGTACGTGAACAGGAACACGAAGACGACCTCGATGATCGTGAGCAGGACGATCGCGATCGCCGCGGCGGTGCTCTCGCGGGCCGGTTCGTAGCGGTGGATGTCGCCGTAAGTGCTACCACTGGATGACATTGTCAGTTCCTCCCGGTGCCGGTGTGCGGTGATTCACCGTATTTCAGGACGTAGAACGTGAAGATGACCGTCACGAGGATCCCGAGGATCGTCGCCGCGCCGACCCAGTGCGCGTGGATCGGCACGCCGAGGTCGTGCAGTTCCTTCTCGCCGCCCCCGCCGCCGCCGGCGGGTTCCGGGTTCTCGACGACCTCGATCGTCGCCTCCATCCCGGCGCTCCGGTGGGGGTCGCAGTAGTACTCGTAGGTTCCCAGCGTCTGGAACGTGTGAGAGTAGGTGAACCCCGTGTTCTCGATCGGCTCGTGACCGCCCCAGTTCGCGCCTTCGGGCTGGCTCTCGACGACGATGTTGTGGTTGTCCGAGTCCCAGACGAATTCGACGGTCGTCCCCGGAGCGATCTGTAGCGGTTCCTCAGTCCCCGGTTCGTACACGAGCGAGCCGCCCGGTCCGACGGTCACCGTGACGGTCTCGCCGCTCCCGCCGCCCGAGTCGGCCGCCGTCCCGGTTCCGGTACCGGTTCCAGTCCCAGTTCCAGTTCCAGTTCCGGTTGCCGTGCCGGTGGCTGTCCCGCCAGACGTCTCCGTCTCTTGGGCGGCGCCGAGTCCGGCGGTGGCAGAGGCCGTCGTGGCAGCAGCAGGGACGCTTGCTGCTCGCAGAAAGTCCCGCCTCTTCATACACGCTGGTGTCAGGATGGAACGCGCTTAAACCCACCGACTCCCCCCTGCAGCGGACGCTACGTGTCGGTCTCCTCGCTCGCGTGATCGCTCGCGACGACCCGGCGGTCGCCGTCGTTAGGCGCGGGGGGCACGTCGTCGCCGTTCGCCGTCGAAGCGCCGCCGTCGTCCCCCTCGCCGACACCGACCGCGGGCGATTCGCGGTCCGGGAGTCCGTCCGGGCGGGGCGCGTCGACCGCGTCGAGTGCCCGGAGCCGGTTGCGGAACTCCTCGGTCCGAAACCGATCGGAGAGCCGGGCGTTCGCCACGACCAGAAAGAGGAAGAAGCCGATGACGAGAAAGCCGATCGCGGCGATCGGAGCGACGACCGTCGAGAGCGACGGGAGCGCGATCCAGGCGACGAGCAGGCCGAGGCCGACCACGATCTGCGCCGCCGCGACGACCTGCAACATCAGGTTCCCGAACTCGCCGCTGCCCTCGACGACGTCGTCGGGTTCCGGCAGCGACACGTCCTCGGGGGCGTCCATCAGGTCGTAGCTCTCCATCGAACAGAGCGCGACGGTCGGTTTGACGTCGCGGAGGACGGTCCCCTCGCCCTCGACGCTGCCGTCCGCGTACACGACCGCGTACCCCTCGTCGGAGTAGGCGACGACGCAGTCCTCGTCGTCCCGCACGCGCTCTACCACGGCGAAGATCTCGCGGATCGCGACGCGTGCGTTGAGTTCGTGTTCGACCCGATCGAGCAGTTCCTCGCCGACGATCCACGTCTCGGGATCGAAGGCCGCCTCCCACTCTTCGAGGCTCATCTCGGCCATATCCTCGGGGCCGAAGTCGTCGAAGTCGTAGGTCTCCTCGACCTCCGCCCGGAGCGCCTCCAGGTCGTCCGACCCGGCCCCCGACGCCTCCCCCGAGGGCGTCGGCTCCGCGGGGTCGGCAGCGCCCGCCGCGTCGCCAGACTCGTCGGGATCGGCCGCGTCTTCGGCGTCGTCAGGATCGGCCGCGTCGGCCCCGCGAGACGCGTCGGCCGTCTCTCCCACGTCGGAGGCGTCGGCCGTGTCAGCCCCGTCGTCGGCGACGGCCGAGTCCGCGCGGCGATCCGCCGCGTCCGGCTCCTCGGAGGACTCTGTCATACCCCGATCCTTGGAGTGGCACACTCCTTAGGGTAACGGTTTTCGCGACGCCGCCGGCGGGTTCGAGCGTCGTCACCGCGGAAAGTCGGGCCCTTTACCCGCCGGGAGTCCGAACCTCGGCCGATGGTATCCGACACGACCATCGCGACGGGTGCCGCGCTGATGGTCACGGCGAGTCTGCCGTTCTACCTCTACGGCGCGTGGATTATGATCGACGCCGAGACCGTCAGTTGGGACGTCCTCGTGCACCATCTCAAATTCATCGTCCCCGGTCTCGTGCTCAACACGATCCCGGTCGTCGCGTGGATGGTCCCGCGACTGCTCGATCAACTCGGCGGGGTGACCGTCCTCCACGCGATCCTGGGGTTGCAGGCGTACGCACTCTTGATACTCGCGCTGACCGGTATCGTCCGGATCCTACAGGTGAAGCGCGACGCCGACCTCTACGCGGATCCGACCCAGGACGTCGACCTCGACGAACTTCATCCGGATATGAGCGCCTGGCGGGGGCGACTCCGCGTCGGCGTCTTCGGATACGTGATCTTCTGGTTCCTCGCGTGGCTCCTCGGCCTCTATCAGTACCTCGGTCGATACGTGCTCGGGTAGGCGAGGGGCGGAGGGCGCGTTCAAAGAGCAACACCCCAGGGGAGGGGATCGTGGAAATGTTGGCCCCTGCGTTGAATAGGTGTCGTTGGTATCACCTGACCATCTCGTATGTCAGAGAATGTCAATATCAAAATCTCGGACGAGGACCGTCGCCAGGTCGACGGTCGCCAGTTGACCGGGTCGATCGGCATCGACTCGGGAGAGATAAACTGGCGGAAGGACTTCACGCAGTTCGACGAAGCCGACAGAGAGCGGCTCGACGCGATGTCCGGAACGTTCGACAGGATCGCCGAGGGGCTCGTCGACGAGTTCTACGACCACCTCCAGTCGTACTCGACGACCGTCGGCATCCTCAACTCCTCGACGAAGCCCGTCGCTGCGCTCAGAAAGAGCCAGACGGAATACCTCAAAGACCTCGGGAGCGGCACGTACGGGACGGACTACTTCGACCGACGGGCACGCATCGGGAAGATTCACGATATGCTCGATCTGGGACCGAAGATCTATCTCGGCGCGTACTCGGTCTACTACCGGGGCATTCTGGACGCGATCGCAGACGACGTGAAAGACGAACTCATCTCCGAAGGGGAGGGTGCGTCCCGCCCCGAAAGTGGCGGCAGTCGACCGGCCGCCGAAGCGGACGGGGCCGCGTCCACCGCGAAAGGGGAGACGGTCGACGTGGCGACGGCGAACGAGGCCGTCGACGCGGTGGTCGAACGGTCGCTCTCGGTGCTCAAGCTCTTGCTCCTCGATCAGCAGGTCGCGATGGACACCTACATTCACTCCTACAGCCAACAGATCGAAGCCGAGCTGGACCGTCGCGAGGAAGTCGCCCGCGAGGTGGAGGCGGCGACTGTCGAACTGCGAGAGACGTCGGAGGACGTCGCCCGAAGCTCCCAGCAGATCAGCGACATCGCCGAGGAGCAGACGGACAGTATGCAGGAGGTGGCCGGCGAAGTGTCCAGTCTGAGCGCGACGGTCGAGGAGATCGCGTCGACCACCGACCAGGTGCGGTCGACGAGCCGGACGGCCAGGGACTTGGCCGAAAACGGCCAGGAGTCGGCGACCGAGGCGATCGACGCGATGGAGACGGTCGAGACAGCGGCCGAGGACGTGACCGGCGACGTCGGGCAGCTACAGGATCGGGTCGAGGAGATCGACGACGTCGTCGACGTCATCAACAACATCGCGAAGGAGACGAACCTCCTGGCGCTCAACGCGTCGATCGAGGCCGCACGGGCGGGCGAGGCCGGCGACGGCTTCGGCGTCGTCGCCGACGAGATCAAGGGGCTCGCCCAGGAGTCCCAGCAGCAGGCCGACCGGATCGAAGCGATGATCGAGCGGATCCAGACGGACACCGAAGAGACCGTCGCCAATCTCCAACAGACGAACGCGGCGATCGACGAAGGGATCGAGCGCGTCGAAGGGGCGATGGAGAACCTCACCGAGATCGTCGAGGCGGTGACGGCCGCCGCGGAGGGAATCGAGGAGGTGGCCGAAGCGACCGACGACCAGGCCGCGAGCACCGAGGAGGTGGCGAGTATGACGGATCAGGCGGCCGAGAAAGCACAACGAGTCCGCGACGAGGTCGAAGAGATCGCCGCCGCGAACGAGGAACAGACGGCGAAGGTCAACGAGATCAGCCAGTCCGTACAGCAACTCACGGACGCGGTCGAAACGGAGTAGAGCAGGCATATGAGTCGCGTACGCGAGACCGTTACTTCGGCGACGGGACAGCACTCCAGCGCACGTGAGAGACCAAGAGAGGTTTTCGGATCGGCGATGCCGACGAAACGCAGCTCGGAGCCGTCACCGCTCGGCCCGCGTTGGAGAGGGACGGATGTCTGAAACGGGCGACGGGGGTTGTGAGCGGCGGCGGGAAACCCGTGCACCCGGTGACCGCCCGATTTCAGTGCTCTTCGTGAACCACCGAGCGTCCGGAAGCGACCCCGTCGCGCCGGGGCTCGAAGCGGTGTCCGGAATCCGTATTCGCACCGCGTCGTCGGTGTCATCGGCCGTTTCGCGGCTGGACCGAGACGGAGATTCGGTCGACTGCGTCGTCGTCGCGGGGACGGAGAGCGGGGCGGTCGAACTCGAAGCGATACGGGAGGGTCGGCTCAGGAGAGCCGGCGTTCCGGTCGTCGTCTACGCCGCCCCGGGTTGCGGCGCGGACCTCTGTGCGGAGTACATTCAGGCGGGCGCCGACGATGTCGTGACGCGAGCCCCGGGGACGGACCGAACCCCGCTTCTGGCACACCGGATCGAAACGTGCGTTACCCGAGAGCGAGCGCGGACGGCTTCAGCCGGTCCGGAAGCGGACATCGACGGGGCGAGGGCGGGGGGCGGCGTCATGATCGTCGACGCCGACGGTCGGATCGAGTGCGCCGACCGGAGCTTCGAGTCGCTCGCGTTCCGCGAGGGGTCCGGCGAAGCGTCTCCCGAGTTGCGAGCGGTCGTTCGCGACGACTCCGTCTATCGGGACCTCTGGCAGACCGTTACAGCCGGCGACACCTGGACTGGGGAACTGCCAGTCGACGGCGGCGACGCGGGGGCGGACTCGATCGGAGTAAGGGCCGCGCCGCTACGGGACGAGCGTGGCGAGATTCGACGCGTCGTCGTCGCCCGCGCGAAGGCATCGGACCGCGACCGCTACCAGCGACGCCTCGAAACCGCCCAGCGGAAATACGAGGCGTTGATCGACGCCGCGCCGGACGCGATTTTCGTCGCCGACGCCGACTCCCGCGAGATAATCGAGGCGAACGAGGCCGCGGCGGACCTGCTGGATCGACCGCGCCAGGAGATCATCGGAATCTCACAGACGGAGCTTCATCCGACGGACCACCGCGGGCGCTACCGCGGGCTCTTCGAGCACCACTCCGAGACCGGCGAGGGGACGTTCGACCGGTTCGAGAGCGGCGAGCCGATTCAGATCGTGACGGGCGAAGGCGAGCGGACGCCGGTCGAGATAAGCGCCACGGTGGTCGAACTCGACGGGCGGAAACTGGTCCAGGGTCACTTTCGGGACGTAACGGAGCGAAAACGCCGGGAACGCGACCTCCGGAGTTACCGCGAGGCCGTCGAGCAGGCCGGTCACGCGATTATGATCACGGACGTCGACGGGCGGATCGAATACGTCAATCCGACGTTCGAGGACGTGACCGGCTACTCGAAGACGGAAGCCCTCGGTGAGCGGCCCAGTCTGCTCAAATCGGGCGAACACGACGAGGAGTTCTACCGGAACCTCTGGGAGACGATCGACTCCGGTTCGGTCTGGGAGGGCGAAATCGTCAACGAGCGGAAAGACGGAACGCGCTATTACATCGACCAGACCATCGCCCCGATAACGGACGACGAGGGGACGATAGAGCGGTTCGTCGCCGTCAACACCGACATCACGGATCGGAAACGCTACGAAGCCCAACTCGAACGAGAGCGCGATCGGCTCGGGGAGTTCGCCGGAACGGTCGCACACGACCTCAGAAATCCGCTGATGATCGCGCACGGGAACGTCGAACTCGCGCGGGACCGGTATCCGAAGGAGGAGCTAGCAGAGAGTCTCGAAACGGCGATAGCGGCGTTAGAACGAATGGAAAGCGTGATCGACGAAGTGCTGACGCTCTCGGAACGGGGCGCGACGATACGGGAACCGGAGCCCGTCGAACTCTCCCAGGTCGTCGAGAAAGCCTGGGACCTCACCGAGAGCCCCGCTGCGACGCTCTCGATGGACGAGGGGTTCTCCGAGGAGTTCGTCCCCGCGGACGAATCGCGGCTGTGTCAGCTCTTCGAGAACCTCTTCCAGAACGCGGTCGAGTACGCCGGACCGGCGGTCACGGTGACAGTCGGCTCGCTCGCGGAGCGAGACGGGTTCTTCGTCGAAGACGACGGACCCGGACTGCCCCCGAAAAACAACGACCGCGTGTTCGAGAGCGGGTTCACCACGAGCGACGACGGGACCGGATTCGGCCTGGCGATCGCCAGGCAGATCGTCGAAGCACACGGCTGGGAGATTTTGGCGACCGACGGGGCGACCGACGGCAGCGGTGCCAGATTCGAGATCCGAGGGATCAAAAACGGATGAAACGAGACCGATCGACGCACGACGGTGGAGGCAGAGACGGTGAACACCACGACGAGTACAGGATCCGCCCGTCCGAATCCCCGAGTCTTCGGACCGTGTTTTCCGTCGTCGACGCGACGGGGCGCGATCAGGACGAGTTGCGCCCGCTGTACGAGGTGATAGATCCGGACGCGTTGGATACACTCGTGCGTGATTCCGCCGCCGACGTCCGTTTGACGTTCCGGTACGAGGGATGCGAAGTCCGCATCGACGACGAGCGCGTTCGGGTGCAAGTCGCGGCCGCCGAAACCATCGACAGCGACCCCGACCCGCCAGAACCCGAGTGAGGGAGCCGGCGCTGCGGCACGACCGTTCCGAAGCCCGAGACCTTCGAGACGGGGCCTCAGGTCCAGGCCTCACCCGACGCGAGGTCGACGTCGCCGTCGAGTTTCGACGACGGACAGAGGTCTTCGAGCACGCAGGACTCGCAGTCGGGGTTGCGCGCGGTGCACACCGCTCGGCCGTGACTGATGAACAGGTGCGTGCACTGCTGCCAGTCCGGTTCGGGGACGAGGTCCATCAGTTCGCGTTCGATCTTCGGCGGCGACTCCGCCTCGGCGATACCCAGCCGTCGCGAGATCCGCTGGACGTGGGTGTCGACGACGATTCCCTCGACGACGTCGTGGCCGTGCTGGAGGACGACGTTCGCGGTCTTCCGCCCGACGCCCGAGAGGGCCGTGAGTTCGGCCATCGTGTCCGGCACCTCGCCGTCGTGTTCGTCGCGGAGCGTCTCCCCGATCGACTTCAGGTAGCCGGCCTTGTTGTTGTGGAACGTGATCCCGTAGATGTCCTCGGCGAGTTGCTCCTCGTCGGCCTCGGCGTAGTCCTCGGCGCTGCGGTACTTCGCGAACAGGTCCTCGGTCACCTCGTTGACCCGCTCGTCGGTGCACTGCGCGGAGAGGACGACCGCGACGAGCAGTTCCAGCCGGTTCGAGAAGTTCAGCGAGATGGTCGAGTCGGGATACTCCTCGTAGAGGCGATCGAGAACCTCCGCAACCTGTGCTTCGCGGTCGGAACGCGGCGTGCCCATACGCGGAGGTCGGCGGCGTCGGTGTTGATACTGTCGACCGCGGCGACGGTGTCGAACTGCCGACTCCGAGCACACGCGGCGGCGGACTCGGATCCGGCGATGTCAGTCGTCGGCGCTCGACTCGATAGCCGAGAGCGACGCGTCGGCGACGCGGTCGACCGACGAGCGGTTGCTCGTCGGGTCCTTCTCGACGGTCACGAGGTCGTCCGCGGCGGCGACGAGGTCGTCGTCGTGGCTCACGGTGAGGATCTGCGCGACGCCGAGGCGGCGCATCTCCTCGACGAGGTCGACCAGCCGGGAGACGTGCCCCGAGTCGAGGAACACCGTCGGCTCGTCGAGGATGAGCGGCGGCATCGGCGCGGCCCCCTCGATGCCCTCCGCGAGCAGGCGGTAGATCGCACACCGCAGCGAGAGGTTGAACAGCGCGCGCTCGCCGCCGGAGAGCTGTTCGGGGTCGAGCGCGGTACCGTCCTTCTGGAAGACCGTCAATTCGTACTCGTCGTCGAGACGGATGCGCGAGTAGGCGTCGTTGCCGTAGACGAGGTCGAACGTCTCGTTGAGCATCCGTTCGAGCGTCTCGACGTTCCGGCGGCGGAGATCAGCGCGCAGGGAACCGTACGTCGATTCGAGGGTCGAAATCTCCTCGTGCAGCGAGTCGAGGGCGTCGACCCGCTCGGCGAGACGCGCCCTGTCGTCTCGAAGCGATTCGAGTTCGGCGAGTTCGCCCTTGACGCCGCCGATGTCGTTCTGGAGCGCGTCGCGTTTCTCGCGGAGTTCTGCGAGCTTCTCCGCGACCTTCTCCAGGTACTCCTCGGCTTCGGCGCTGTTCGCCTTCGCCGTCTCGATCCGCTCCTCGTCGACCGCGTCGGCGAGCTCTTCGCGGCGCTCGCGCTTCTCCTGGAGGAACTCCCGTCGCTCGTCGTTTCGCTCCTCGATCGACCGTCTGCGCTCTCGGAGCCGGTCGATCTCCGCCTCGGCCTCGTCGATCTGCGTCCTGAGCGTCTCGACCCGACCGAGGCGCTCGCGCGCCGATTCGAGGGCGCCGAGGTCGTCTTCGAGCGAGTCGACCCGCGTCGCGGCCTCGGCGGCCGCCTCCGACTGCGACTCCGCGGCCTCGCGCTTCGCTTCGGCCTGTTCGTCGAAGTCGGCGGCGTCTTCCCGGAGCGATTCGGCCTCCGCGCGGCGTTCGCTGGCGGTCTCGCGTGCGTCCTCGATACTGCTCTCGATCAGCGAGCGCTTCTCCCGGAGGTTCCCCAGGCGCGTCTCCGCCTCGACCAGCGACTCGGCCGTTTCGAGATCCGCTTCGAGGTCGCGCTCACGCTCCCGCAACTCTTCGAGGTCGGCTTCGAGCGTCTCGATCTCCGCCTCGTACTCGCCGATAGCGTCGACGTGCGGCGACTCTTCGACGGGCTGGCCGCACTCCGGACACTTGCCCGCCTCGCGGAGTTCCCGCGCCTCCTCGAGTCGGTCGCGAACCGACGCCAACTCCGCCTGCGCGGTCGCGATCCGCTCGCGAGTCTCCCGCAGCGACTCCTGCACCGAATCGCGGTGCCCGGTCGCCTCCCCGGCCGCGACGGGCGCGTCGTCGAACCGCTCGCCGATCGATCCGATCTCGTCTTCGACGGCGTCTAACTCCTCGCTTCGCTCCTCGACTCGGGCCTCAGCGTCCGCGGCGGTCGACTCGGCCTCCTCGGCTCGCTCCCGCGCCTCCGACGCGCGCGACTCGAACTCCTCGGCCCGCTCCGCCAACTTCTCGGCCTGGTTCGACAGCATCGTCTCGCGCTGACGGGCCTCCTGCAACTGCTCGCGGATCGCCTCCTCCTCCTCGTCGAGCGCCTCGCGACGGCTCTCGATGACCTCTGCATCGATTACGCCGGCGTCGATCGTCGCGCCAGACTCGGGGGCGTCGCCCGCGACCTCGCCGAGGTCGGTCTCCGCGACCGCCGCGTCGAGGTCGGCTTCGAGCCCGTCGATCCGGTCGCGTGTCTCGACGACTTCGTCCCGGATGTCCTCCCGCTTCGACTCGTCCGCCCGGATCGTCTCGCGCAGGTCGGCGATGTCGTCCTCGAGGTCGTCGAGTTTCTCCCGCGTCTCCTCGTACGCCGAGATCACCTCCTCGGCGTCGGCGAGCGTCTCCTCGGCGTTCGCCTCGTTCTCCTCGAAACGCTCGATCTCGGCGTCGACGTCGGCGAGTTCCGTCTCCAGGTCGTTCAGCCGCGCGTGGAGGTTCGCGTCCTCCTTGGCTTCGATCTGCGACTCCAGTTTCGAGAGCGCGCCCCGCTTCTCCGAGCGGACGTCCTCGACGCCGAGGCGGGCCTCACTGGCCCGCTCGCGGTACTCTTCGAGCTTCCCCAACTGGAGGAGGTCGTCGATGGTGTCCTGCCGCTGGGCCGGCGTCGCGTTGATGAGTTTGTTCACCTCGCCCTGGCGGACGTACGCGCAGTTGACGAACGCCTCCGCGTCCATTCGGAGGAGATCGGTGACGAACGAGCGGACGTCCGTCGCGCCGTCGACCGCCACGTCGGGACCTTCGAGCGTGCAGGTCGTCGTGCTCATCCGCTCTCCCGAGCGCCGCAGTTCTCGCTGGATGCGGTACGTCTCGCCCGCGTGGGCGAACTGCAGCGACACCTCGGCCTCGTCCTCGCCGGTCGTCACGACGTCGTCGAGCGTCTCGTCGAGCGCGCGAGCGCCGTACAGCGCGAAGAAACAGGCTTCGAGCAGTGAGGACTTGCCGCTGCCGTTCAGCCCGTGGATGACGGTGACGCCGTCGCGGAGGTCGAGTTCCGCGTCCGCGTACGGCTTGAAGTTCCGCAGCCGGATTCGCTCGAAGCGCATCTAGAAGTCCCCCATCGTGACTTGCCCGTCAGTAGTCCCTGGGTCTCCCGTTGAATCGTCGTCGGGATCAGCGCTCTCTGTCTCGGTGTCGTCGGCGGCGCTTTCGGTGTCGTCGACGTTTTTCGCGTCATCGCTGTCCTCGTCGTCTGCGCTTTCGGTGTCGTCGTCGTTCTCGCCATCAGTATCATCGCCATCACCGCCGCCGGCTAGGTCGCTGGTTTCGTCCTCGGCGTCGCCGACGTCCGAAGCGTCGGGTGCCGGTGAGAACGCGTCGCGATCGGCTTCCAGGAGGTCAGACACCCGCTCTTCGACGACGTCGCGGACGTTCGAGTCGGCGGTCTTGCTCGCACGGATCGTCTCGTCGACGTCCAGCGCGGCCGACGAGAGGCCCAGTTCGCGGACGCGCTCCTCGACGGCGTCGTCGGGGTCGGCGAAGGAGACCTCGAACGACGCGTCCGCCTCCTGCTCGCGACGGTCGGTGACGCGGGCGACGAGCGCGCCGCGCTCGGTGAGCGACTCCTCGATCGACGCCGGGGTCACGGGATCGCCCTCGCCGGTGACTTCGACGACGACGACCGCGTCCTGGACCTCGTGCTGGCGGAGTTGCTCGTGGACCCGTTCCGCGCCCTCGCCCTCGGCTAACTCCACCGAGACGAAGACGAACGGGCGCGTGTCGAGCGTCCGCCGTCGGATGTCGACGGCGGCGGCGTCGCCGTCGGGTCGCTCCGCGTCGCCGTCCTCGTCGTCGTCGCCGAACGTCACGAGGTTGTACCCGCGCGCCTCCTCCTCGGCGGCGCTGGCGCGCTCGGTCGACCCGCAGTAGGTCACCCACGCCCCGTCGACGGTCTCGACGCCCGGGGCGTGGTTGTCGCCGAGGAGCATCGCGTCGAAGTCGACGTTCGCGCGCTCCAAGACGGTCTCGGTCTCCCAGTCGGCGTGGGCGAACGGGGTGAAGAGCCCGTGGCTCACGAGCGCGGCGCGATCGACGTCGTGCGGTTCGAAGTCGTAGTCGAGGTCGTCCCGGCGCGACTTTGGGACGTGGTCCAGGCCGTAGAACGCCGTGTCGCCGACGATTCGGGGTTCCGCGCCGAGTCGCTCGCCCAGCCCCAGGTCCTCGAAGAGGTCGAGCCACTGGCCGCCGCGCGTCGACTCGTGGTTGCCGACGACCGCCAGAAACGGGATGTCGGCCTCGCTGAGTCGGCGGAGCACGCGGATCGTCCCGAGGAGGTCCCGGAGTTCCGGCCGCCGGTCGTGGAACAGATCGCCCGCGTGAACGACGGCGTCGACGTCGGCGTCGACCGCGTCGTCGATCACCTGCGCGAAGGCGTCGAGGAAGTCCTCGCGGCGCGCCGGCGAGTGATACTGCTGGTACCCGAGGTGGGTGTCGCCGGTGTGGATCACCCGTGTCATCTGCCAGGACCTTGAGCGCAGCGTCCTAAAACCGTTCCGCGAGCGGGGCGGAAGTGGTCGCGTCGCCGGTGGGAGACGGCGTCGAGTCGTCGCCGCGGGGCTCTCGAAGGTCGTTCGCCCCGGTCAAGGCGGCATCGAGGTCGCGGAGGACCGCCCGCGCTCGACGCCCCCGCTGCGCGAGTCGCGGGGAGCCGCGGCGCGCGGCCGTTGCGACCGCGTCGTCGAGCGCGGCGCGTCCACCGCCGAGCAGAAAATCTCCGGCGGTCCGTGCACAGGAGACGGCGCGTTCGGCGTCGTCGACGGTTCGCTCGGCGTCCGCGACGAGGCCCTCGCCGTCTCCGAGGTCCGATTCCAGGCGGTCGGCGTCGCGGCCGGCGTTCCCGGTGCCGCTGGAAGTGTGAGGCGACGCAGCTCCGTCCGCCGATGTAGACTCGTCTGCGGGTGGAGATCCGTCTGCGGGCGTGGTCTCCGCTGCGGACGTCGACCCGTTCGCGAGCGCACGGAGCGACCGGCGGACTGACTCCGGGGACGGTTCGGGGGCGGCGGGCTGAGACTCGGTCACGGCGGGAGTGGCGTCGCCTCCGTACTTGAACCTCAGGCCGCCGAACGCGACCCGGGTGAGTCGCTCACAGATCGAGCGTGTACAGCCGCTTTCGGGCGTCGGTGAACGAGAATCGGGAGTCGACGACGCCGGCGTCTTCGAGCCGGGAGAGCGCGTACCGGACGGTTCGCGGCGGCAGGAGCGTCTCCTCGGCGAGTTGCGTCTGCGTCAGCGTCTGGTTGTAATCGAGTACCTTCGCGACGAGTTTCGCACTCGGCGGCATCTCGCGGACCGGGTCCCAGCGGTCGGTCGACTCCTCTTCGGGCGCGAGTGCCTCGGTAGTGCTCATTTGTGATTCTCACTCTGGGATGTAGCTTGATAATATTTTCTGTATCAATTTATTACTTTTGGGCATCAAAATCGCATCAGCCGTCCGGTGTCGAGCGCCTCGAACCGGGCCGCGAGCTCGGTCACCGCTAGCGTTTCTCCCACCCGAAGTCTCTTATGAAGCCGTGACCTACGGAGGGTGATGACTGACACTGTGGACGACGTCGAGCTCCCCTACGACGAGGAGGCGGCGTCGCAGCAGGAGAAGATCCAGGCACTCAGAGAGCGTCTGGATATTCTCGAGTCCCAAAACGAGGAGATGCGGGACAAACTTCTGGACGCGAACGCCGAGAACAACAAGTACCAGCAGAAGCTGGAACGGCTGACCCACGAGAACAAGAAGCTCAAGCAGTCCCCGCTGTTCGTCGCGACCGTACAGGAACTCACCGACGACGGCGTCGTGATCAAACAGCACGGGAACAACCAGGAGGCGCTCACCGAAGTGACAGACGAGATGCGCGAGGACCTCGAGCCCGACGCGCGCGTCGCCGTCAACAACTCGCTGTCGGTGGTCAAACGCCTCGACAACGAGACCGACGTCCGCGCCCGGGTGATGCAGGTCGACCACAGCCCCGACGTCACCTACGGGGACATCGGCGGTCTCGAAGAGCAGATGCAGGAAGTGCGCGAGACCGTCGAGATGCCGCTCGAATCTCCCGAGATGTTCGAGAAAGTCGGCATTCAGCCCCCGTCGGGCGTGCTGCTCTACGGGCCGCCGGGGACGGGCAAGACGATGCTCGCGAAGGCCGTCGCCAACGAGACCGACGCCACCTTCATCAAGATGGCCGGCTCCGAACTGGTTCACAAGTTCATCGGCGAGGGCGCGAAACTCGTTCGCGACCTCTTCGAGGTGGCCCGCGAGAACGAGCCCGCGGTCCTGTTCATCGACGAGATCGACGCCATCGCCTCCAAGCGGACGGACTCGAAGACCTCCGGGGACGCCGAGGTCCAGCGGACGATGATGCAACTCCTCTCGGAGATGGACGGCTTCGACGAGCGAGGTGACGTCCGCATCATCGCCGCGACGAACCGCTTCGACATGCTCGACGAGGCGATCCTCCGCCCCGGCCGCTTCGACCGCCTCATCGAGGTTCCCAAGCCCGGCCACGAGGGTCGCGCGATCATCTTCCGGATCCACACCCGCGATATGAACGTCGCCGACGACGTCGACTTCGAACGGCTGGCGGAACTGACCGACGACGCCTCGGGCGCCGACATCAAGGCGATCTGCACCGAGGCGGGGATGTTCGCCATCCGCGACGACCGCACCGAGATTTCGATGGCCGACTTCGTCGAGGCCTGGGAGAAGATCCAAGCCGAAGCCGTCGACGAGGGAACCGCGAGCCGCGCGTTCGCCTGATCGGTTCGCTGCCGCTTCCGCTGCCTCTCCGATTTTTTCCTTTTCGCTACGCGGACTCGCTTTCGTCGCCGACGCGCAGCGCCGCGACCGCGCGCTCGGTCACTGGCGTCGCGTCGTACCCGCGCTCGCCGTGAACGGTCGCCTCGTCGATCAGCCCGGCCGCGCGGAACTCCGCGAGGAGGCCGTGTAAGTCCGATTCACAGAGGTCGTAGGCGTCGAGTAGTTCCACGACCGAGAGCGGCCCCCGGTCCGCGAGCTCGACGAGCAGCCCCAGCGAGCGGTCGTCGTGCGCCGCGGAGACGACCCGACGGACCGGCCCGGGAATGCCGGCGGCCGCAGTCGAGAGCGGCGGTTCCGCCGCCTCGAACCGCAACTCCTCGTTCGGGCGGTACCCCTCCGCACCGGTCTCGGGGTCGCGAACGAGGCTGGAGTCCGTCGAGCGCTTCACGAGGAGGAATCTGTCGCCGTCGGCGTCGCGGACGGTCTGCATAGCCGGGAGGTGGACTGACGAGCGTTTAGGCGTTGCGCTGATCCGCGTTCACGTCGACGGGGCAGGCGAACCGCGATTCAACCGGGGGTCTACGACTCCCCATCGGGAGCGTCCTCGCCCGCGTCGGCGAACTCCGTCTGGTACGTCCGATAGAGGTCGTACGTCCGGTACAAGGCGAACAGACCCACGCCGACCGCGCCGCCGCCCCACCCCCACTGCCCCCGGAACGCCACGAGAAGGAGTCCGATACTGATCCCGGCGAGCGCGACGTTCGCATAGACGACGGTGACCCAGAACAACTTCGCGAGGTCGCCGTCGATTTCGAGGCCTGCGCCCTCCTCGTCGGCGTCTTCGCCGGGAATGTCGACGGCGGGCACCGAGACGAGGTCCTCCTCGGGCGCGCCCCAGCGCGCCTCGGGGTCCGGTTCGTCGGGTTCGTCGGGCCACTCGTCGAAGTCGCTCGGCACGCTCGGAGGGAGGAGAGGAGACCGCAAAAACGGTTCGTTCCGCCCGGCGCGGGTGCTGTCCGTCTGCGAACGTCGAAAACACGACCGCGGCCCGTCGAACCTCCGTCCGACGGTAGTAGCTGTGCGCCGCGAGTATCAGCAGTGCTCCGTGAGGGTCACCGTCCGCGCGGCTTCGACCCACGCGAGCGGGTTCTCCGGGTCGTAGAACACGACCCCGCCGTCGACGTCGTAAGACTCGACCTCGGCGAGTCCGCTCGCTTCGCCCATCCGCGCCGGTGCGGGTGGCGACCGATCCGTCCGCTCGGAGTCTGCAGGGTCGACCATCGTGAATCGTGGTAGGAAGTACCATAGTATAGGTCTTGTGCTCGGGTCAATACGCCCCGAACGCCGGTCACCCCCGGGCAGGTATGCCGAACGGAGCGGTCGGGTGCAATGCCGAACCTTTTACTCGGCTATGCCGAAAGCGACGCTATGAAACAGGCAGGGCTCACGGACAACTGGAGCGGCGGCGGGGACGACGCCGCCGAGGGTTCCCGGCCCGACGAGGAGGCAGTCGCCGTCGCCGGCAACGGCAGCCAGCACGTCTCCGAGGTCGTCGACGCCGAGGACATCCGCTTTCCCGACGCCGACGGCACGGTCGAACTGATGGTGACGCAGGTGAACTACTCCATCGAAGGGAGCGGCAACAGCGAGTACCCCGTGCTCCACGTCTTCGGCCGGACCCGCGACAACGAGGTCGAACACGTCCGTGTACTCGGGTTCGAGCCCTACTTTTACGCGCCGACGGAGGCGCTCGACGACGACAAACTCGACAAAGACGTCATCACGCGCACCGAGGACGGGTTCGAGAGCATCCGCGGCGACGACCTCACGAAGATCTGCACCCGGACGCCGCGGGACGTCGGGCAGATCCGCGACGAGTTCGAGCACTACGAGGCGGACATCCTCTTTCCGAACCGGCTGCTGATCGACAAGGACATCAAGAGCGGGATCCGCGTCCCCGAGCGTCGGCTCGGAGGCGACGACGAGAGCGGTAAAAAAAGCGAAAACGGAACGATCCAGATCCCCCACGACGAGATCGAACCCGTCGCAGTCGACGCCGACCTCCGCGTGAACACCTTCGACATCGAGGTCGACGACCGCTCGGGCTTCCCGGAGGAGGGCGAGGAGCCGATCGTCTGTCTCACGAGTCACGACTCCTACCGCGACGAGTACGTGGCGTGGCTCTACGACGCCCCCGAAGCCGGCGAGGGCGTCGCTTCCCCGGAAAACCTCGCCGACTACGAGCCGCTCCGAGAGGACACCGAGATCGACGTCCGAACGTTCGAGCGCGAGGACGAGATGCTCGACGCGTTCGTCTCCTATATCGAGGACACAGATGCAGACGTGCTGACGGGGTGGAACTTCGAGGACTTCGATATGCCGTACCTGCTGGACCGGATGGAGGTCATCGATCCGACCTCCGAGTACGACCTCAACCCCGACCGCTTCTCCCGGATCGACGAGGTCTGGCGCAGCGGGTGGGGCGGTCCGAACGTGAAGGGCCGCGTCGTCTTCGACCTGTTGTACGCATACAAGCGTACGCAGTTCTCCGAACTGGAGTCGTACCGCCTCGACGCCGTCGGCGAACTCGAACTCGACGTCGGCAAGGAGCGATACGCCGGCGACATCGGCGACCTCTGGGAGCAGGAGCCAGAGCGGCTGCTCGAGTACAACGTCCGCGACGTTGAACTCTGCGTCGAGATCGATCGCAAACAGGACGTGATCGCCTTCTGGGACGAGGTCCGCACGTTCGTCGGCTGCAAACTGGAGGACGCGACGACGCCCGGCGACACCGTCGACGTGTACATCCTCCACGAGGCGCACGGCCGCTTCGCCCTCCCGTCGAAGGGACAGGCCGACGCCGAGGACTACGAGGGCGGTGCCGTCTTCGATCCGATCACCGGGGTCAAAGAGAACGTGACGGTGCTCGACCTGAAGTGTTTCAGCGGCGATACCGACGTGCTAACCCCGGACGGTGCGAAAAATATCAAGGAGCTGGCGATTGGCGATCCTGTCTATACGCTGAACCCAGAAACACACGAGTGCGAGGTGAAGCCTGTGGTCGAGACGCACGCCTACGAGAACTCCTTCGGGGAACTGCATCATCTCTCGGGGAACACGCACGATCTCAAGGTTACGGAGAACCATCGGTTCCTGGCATCGAAGACGCGCGGTTGGGATGACCTCGGGCCGGAGGATTTCGACTTTTCAGAGTATCGCGATCTCACGGATACCGAACGGTATGCGTTCCCCTCACACGAACCGATGGACGGGAGGACACCCGAAACCTTCGACCTCGCTGGAGCAGTCGACGACGGACACGTCGTCGTCTACTCGGACGACGACCTGCGCTCGTTCCGAGCCGCAATGCCCACAGCAGTACAGGAGAAATTGGATTTGGCACACGGGTCGTCCGGGGCGATGGGCGTCCAGAAGAAGATCGGAAAGTACCTCCTTCCGATCGAGTGCTACCGCGAACACAGGAATCTAATCGACGAACACGCCGATGACGTGTTTCTGAAATTCGACCGGGGTCACCGCGAGACGCCGGTCACCTTCGAGATGGCAGACTGGTTGGAATTCCTCGGCTGGTTCGTCACCGAGGGAAGTATCGACCGAAGTGCGGGTCGGGTTACCCTTCATCAGAGCGACAATGAGGGACGTGACGCGATTCGGTCGCTGCTGACGCGGATGGGAATCAATTACAACGCCGACGATCGGGGCTATAACGTCTCGAATCGGTTCCTCCTCGAATGGCTGAGCGAACACTGTGGGGAAGGATACGCTACCAAGCAACTTCCCGAGTGGGTGTTCGAGTTGGACGGCGAACTCCTGCGTACACTCCTCGATACGCTCGTTGCGGGCGACGGAAGCGTCACCGAATCCGGACTGCAACAGTTCTGGACGAAGAGTGAACGCCTCAGGGACGCGATCACCGATATTGCGGTACGTTGCGGGGAAAAGCCGACCGTGTCGAAGCAGTCGGACGGTACGTGGTACGTCTCGATCGGCAAGCGTGGATCCTTCCAAAAGTCGATGAACGGGTCCGTCGAACCCCACGACGGCGAGGTCTACTGCGTGACGGCCGAGGACAACCACGTCGTTCTAGCCGGGCGAAACGGACACTACCAGTGGGTCGGACAGTCTCTCTATCCGATGTGTATGGTGACGATCAACGCGTCGCCGGAGACGAAGGTCGATCCCGACGAGTACAACGGCGAAACCTTTCAGGCCCCGAACGGGACGCACTTCCGGCGCGAACCCGACGGCGTCATCCGCGAGATGATCGACGACCTCCTCGCAGAGCGCGAGGAGAAGAAGTCGCTGCGGAACGAGAACGATCCCAACACAGCGACCTACGAGCAGTACGATCGACAGCAGGCAGCTGTCAAGGTCATAATGAACTGCTTCACGCCGGATACGGACGTACTCACGCCCGACGGCGTCCGCAACATCCGCGATCTCGACGTCGGCGACGAGGTCTACTCGCTCGATCCGGAGACGATGCGGATGGAAGTGAAGCCGGTCGAGGAGACCCACGAGTATCCAGAGTACCGAGGAGAACTCGTCGACATCCAGACCAGTAAGACCGACTTCCGCGTGACACCGAACCACCGGATGCTGGTCAGAAAGAACTCGAAGAACGGCGCGACGTGGGACGATTTCCGATTCGTCGAGGCGGGCGACCTCGATTCGTCTTCGCACTACGAACTCCCGCACGAGTGGACAGTCGAACACGGGGACCGAATCGACGAGGTCGACCTCACCGAACTACTCGGCGAGGACGAAGAGTACGAAGTGTGGGTCCGCCCGTCCGTCCACGGCCACACGTTCACCGCGGAGTTGGGATGGACACCTCGACGCGTTCCGAAGGCGGACGTCGGACAGACCGGCTACGTGCTCACCGCCGAGGAGTTCGAGGAACACCGAGAGTACATCGAGTCCGTCTGCGAGAACAGTTTCATCCACCGTGAATCGGGAAGGAAGTGGATCCCGCGGACGTACGACGGCGACGACTTCCTCGAACTGCTGGCGTGGTACGTCACCGAGGGTAACGTGTACACGTCCGAGGAAAAGCAATTCGGCGAGAATCGCCGAGGGTCGTCGACGACCGTCAAGATCGCACAGAACGCAGTTGCGGACGGCGGAGAGACGGCGCGAGACGATCACGCGCGGATCGGTGAACTGCTCGACCGGATGGGCTTCGACTGCTACGTCGACGACCGAGCGTATCAGTTCACCTCGAAGCTTCTCGGGGATCTGTTCGAACGTCTCTGCGGTGCGGACAGTTTCGAGAAACGGATTCCCGATCTCGTCTTCGACACCGCCGAGGAGCAGAAGCGCCGCTTCCTCGACACGCTCGTCGCGGGCGACGGCGACCGGCAGGTGAGCTCGTGGCGATACACGACGTCGAGCGAACGACTCCGCGACGACGTGCTCCGACTCTGCGCCCACCTCGGGGAGACGGCGAGTTACAACCGCGACAGCGGGTCGTGGCGGATCTACTGCACCGAGGACGCGAAGAACTCGTTCCGGATGCACCGCAGCGGCGGACGAAGCACTGCGGACGACGGCGTCTACTGCGTGACAGTAGCGGACAACCACACGCTGCTGGCGGGACGAAGTGGGAAGTTCCAATTTGTCGGCCAGTCGTTATATGGCGTTCTTGGGTGGGATCGATTCCGGCTGTACGACAAGGAGATGGGTGCTGCCGTCACTGCAACGGGTCGTGACGTGATCGAGCACACCGCCGAGTCCGCGGGCGAACTTGGCAAGGAAGTGATATACGGGGACACTGACAGCGTTATGTTGGAACTCGGCGGCGACGTCTCCAAGGAGGAGGCCATCGAGCAGTCCTTCGAGTTGGAGGAGCACATCAACGACTCCTACGACGAATTCGCCCTTCGGGAGCTCGACGCCGCCCACCACCGCTTCCAGATCGAGTTCGAGAAGCTCTATCGCAGGTTCTTCCAAGCGGGCAAGAAGAAGCGCTACGCCGGTCACATCGTCTGGAAAGAGGGGAAAGACGTCGACGACATCGACATCACGGGCTTCGAGTACAAGCGCTCGGACATCGCGCCGATCACGAAGGAAGTGCAGAAGCGCGTCATCGAGATGATCGTCTACGGGGAGGACAACGACACCATCGCCGACTATCTGAACGGGATCATCGAGGACTTCGAGACCGGCGAGGTCCCCGTCGAAGACATCGGCATCCCGGGCGGGATCGGCAAGCGACTGGACGCCTACGACACCGCGACGGCGCAGGTCCGCGGCGCGAAGTACGCCAACGAGTTCCTGGGAACGAACTTCGGCCGCGGGTCGAAGCCGAAACGGCTCTACCTCCGGAAGGTCCACCCTTCGTGGTTCCGGAAGATGGAGGACGAGAAGGGCTTCGACCCGCAGCGAGACGCCCTGTACGGCGAGTTCAAGCGCGATCCCGACGTCATCTGCATCGAGTACGACGATCAGCTCCCCGAGGAGTTCGAGGTCGACTGGGACAAGATGCTGGAAAAGACGCTCAAGGGACCGATCGCACGCATTATCGAGGCGCTCGGAATGTCGTGGGACGAAGTGAAATCGGGGCAGGAACAGACCGGACTCGGCAGTTTCGTGTAACCCCCCAGAGTCCCACCGTCCGCCGATCGAGCGACGTAGCCGAAACTGGTTTCGTGAAACGCAAATAATTTTTGTCGACAGTAAAGCGACGAGTGGGGAATGCGTAACCATTATGGGCGCAAGAGCCCACTTTAGCGATACGAGGCAACGAAACAACGATGGCTACACTGGAAATCAAGAACCTCCACGCGAGCGTGGCGGAGGAAGACGGCGAACAGATTCTTCGTGGTGTCGACCTGGAGGTCAACTCCGGGGAGATCCACGCCCTGATGGGACCGAACGGATCCGGGAAGTCGACGACGGCGAAGATCATCGCCGGTCACCCCGCCTACGAGGTAACCGACGGGGAAGTACTTCTCCACCTCGAAGACGACGAGTTCGGTGACGTCGATATCCCCGCGGACAAACGCACATGGAACCTTCTGGAACTGGAGCCGAACGAGCGCGCGGCGCTCGGCATCTTCCTCGGCTTTCAGTATCCCGCGGAGATCGAAGGCGTCACGATGACCAACTTCCTGCGAACGGCGCTCAACGCCAAACTCGAAGAGCGCGAAGAACTCTTCGAGGACGAAGACGAGGAGGAAGCCGAGGCCGACGAGGACGAAGAGGGCTATGAGACCTCGCCGATGGAGGGCCCCGCCGACGAGGGCGAGATCGGCGTCGCCGAGTTCCAAAAGCTCCTCAAGGAGAAGATGGAGCTCCTGGATATGGACGAGAAGTTTATGCAGCGCTACCTCAACGCCGGGTTCTCCGGCGGCGAGAAGAAACAGAACGAGGTGCTGCAGGCGGCCATCCTCGAACCGTCGATCGCCGTCCTCGACGAGATCGACTCCGGGCTGGACATCGATCGCCTGCAGGACGTCTCCGAGGGGATCAACGCCCTCCGCGACGAGCAGGGCACGGGCATCCTCCAGATCACCCACTACCAGCGGATTCTCGAGTACGTCGAACCCGATCACGTCCACGTGATGCTCGACGGCAAGATCGCCAAGAGCGGCGACGCGTCGCTTGCCGAGGCCCTCGAAGACGAGGGGTACGACTGGGTCCGCGAAGAAGTCTACGAGACGGCGTAACTATGTTCAGTTACGCATACTCTGATAAGCAACGAACCGTAACTACACACCACACACAATGAGCTCTGAACAAGACCACCTCAAAGAGACTGACACCGAGGCCCGCTTCGACTTCAAGAAAGAGGAGTCCTCGGCGTTCCAGACCGAGAAGGGCCTGACCGAAGAGACGGTCCGCGTCATCTCCGAGGACAAAGACGAACCCGAGTGGATGCTGAACCGCCGGCTCCGCGCGTTGAAACAGTTCCAAGAGATGCCGATGCCGACCGACTGGCCCGGCCAGCCGGACCTCTCGGAGGTCGACATCGCCGAGATCGTCCCGTACATCCGCCCGGACGTCGACGTCCGCGCGGGCGTGGACGACTGGACCGAACTCCCCGACGAGATCAAAGACACCTTCGACAAACTGGGTATCCCCGAAGCCGAGAAGAACGCCCTCTCCGGCGTCGGCGCGCAGTACGAGTCTGAGGTCGTCTACCAGAACATGCAGGAGCGCTGGGAGGAGAAGGGCGTCATCTTCATGAATATGGACGAGGCGGTGCAGAAGCACCCCGACATCGTCCGCGAGCACTTCATGACGAAGTGCGTCCCCCCGAGCGACAACAAGTTCGCCGCGCTGCACGGCGCGGTCTGGTCCGGCGGCTCGTTCGTCTACGTCCCCGAGGACGTCACCGTCGAGATGCCGGTCCAGGCGTACTTCCGGATGAATTCGGAAGGGATGGGCCAGTTCGAGCACACGCTCATCGTCGCCGAGGACGGCGCGGAGGTCCACTACATCGAGGGCTGCAGTGCGCCCAAGTACTCCGCGTTCAATCTGCACTCCGGCGGCGTCGAGGTCTTCGTCGGCGAGGACGCGCACGTCCAGTACTCGACCGTCCAGAACTGGTCGAAGAACACCTACAACCTCAACACCAAGCGCGCCCTGGTCGAGGCCGGCGGTCGGATGGAGTGGATCTCCGGCTCGATGGGCTCGAAGGCGACGATGCTGTACCCCTCGACCGTGCTGAAGGGTCCGGGCGCCTCCGACAACCACATCACCATCGCCTTCGCGGGCGAGGGCCAGAACATCGACACCGGCGCGAAGGTCTACCACAACGCGCCGAACACGAAGTCGACAATTGAGTCGAAGTCGATCTCGAAGGACGGCGGTCGTACCAATTATCGAGGACTGGTCCACATCGCCGACGGCGCCGAGGACTCCTCGACGTCGGTCGAGTGCGACGCGCTGATGTTCGACAACGAGTCGACGTCGGACACGATGCCGTACATGGAGATCAACGAGTCGAAGGTCGACGTCGCCCACGAGGCGACGGTCGGAAAGATCGGCGACGAGGACGTCTTCTACCTCCAGTCGCGCGGTCTCGACGACGACGACGCCAAGCAGATGATCGTCTCGGGCTTCATCGAACCGATCACCGAAGAGCTCCCGATCGAGTACGCGGTCGAACTCAACCGCCTCGTCGAGCTCGAAATGGAGGGGAGCCTCGGGTAATATGAGCGGCGCACAACTCCCCGCAAACCTCTCGGCGCAGACGGTTCGAGAGATCGCCGAGAAGCGCGACGAACCCGAGTGGCTGCTCGACGCGCGACTCGACGCGCTGGACGCGCTCGAATCGCTGGACCTTCCCGACGTCATCCAGACGCCGGGCCGGCGCTGGACGAACCTCGAGGCGCTCGACTTCGAGTCGCTGGTCGATCCGCTCGATCAGGCCGACGAGACGGAGCGCACGTCCGACGAGGGCGTCGAGGTGCTCACGTTCACCGAGGCGCTCGAGGAGCACCCCGAACTCGTCGAGTCCGCGTTCGGATCGACGATCGATCCCCAGGAGAACTACCTCACGGCGCTGTCGGCGGCGCTGTTCACGACCGGCACCGTCGTCTACGTCCCCGAGGGCGTCGACGCCGAGGACGTGACGATCCGCGCGGAGATGAACTCCCGCTCGCTGTTCAGTCACACGCTCGTGCTCACCGAGCAGTCCTCGTCGGTAACAATCTTAGAGAGCATCGAGTCCGGTGCCGAGAGCGACGCCGACGCCCGGTACTTCTCGAACCTCGTCGAGATCGACGCGGGCGAGAACTCCTACGTGCAGTACGGCTCGCTGCAGGACCTCGACGAGGACACCTACAGCTACTCCCTCAAGCGCGCCGACGTCGGCACCTACGCGACGGTCAACTGGATCGAGGGCAACCTCGGGTCCCGGCTGACCCGCTCGGACGTCGAGTCCGAACTCAACGGCGACTCCGCGGAGACGAAGATCGTCGGCGCGTTCTTCGGCCACGGCGGCCAGCACTTCGACGTCAACGCCCGCGTCTGGCACAACGCCGAGAACACGACGGCGGATCTGGTCACCCGCGGCGTCCTCGACGACGAGGCGCGCTCGGTGTACGAGGGCGTCCAGGACGTCGGTCGCGACGCGTGGAACACCTCCTCGTACCAGCGGGAGAACACGCTGATGCTCTCCGACGAGAGCGAGGCCGACGCGTCGCCGAAGCTGATCATCCACAACCACGACACCGAGGCGTCGCACTCGGCGACGGTCGGACAGGTCGACCAGGAGGATCTGTTCTATATGATCTCGCGATCGATCCCGGACCACCAGGCACGGAATATGCTCGTCGAGGGCTTCTTCGTGCCCGTGCTCGAAGAGATCGAAGTCGAGGAGTTCCGCGACGACCTCGAAGAGCTGATCGCCGCACGACTCCGGTAACGGCGATCCCCCGCTGATTTCGGTTTCGTTCACGCTGTTTCCGTTCCCGCAACAGCTATTCCCGCGGACACTGGCCGGTCGGCGTGACACAGCGCGGCCCCGGCGACGGGTCGCTCCACGCCACGGAGCGCTCGTCGGTGTTGCCGTCGGTGTCGCCGACGCCGAGTTTGCCCGGCGGCACGACGGCGACGGCGACCGTCCGCACGCGGAAGTCGACGCGTTCGCTCCGCCCCAGCGACTCCGCGACGCCGTCGGCGTCGACATCGAGTGCGACTGCAGAGCCGTCGCGGACGTACGTCGACTCGCCTCCCTGGATGCCGACGGCGAACCGGCCGTACGCGCCGCGGGATTCGACGATCCAGAGGTTCGCCGTGGCGACCCACGGGCTGAGCGTCGGCGAGATCGGGAGGCCGGCCGGGATCCCGCCGACGGTGCCGTTCGTCGCGCGGGAGATTCCCCTTTCGGTGGCGCGCTCGGCGGCGCTCGTCGCTTCCCGCTCCACGAACTCCCGCGTCGATGAGACGGCGTCGTCGACGGCCGACTCGGGGACGCGAACGCGATCGGACGTCGCGACGCGGCGGAGGTCGACCCGCAGCGCCACCCGGATTCGGTCCTCGGCGACGGCCGCGGACCCGCTCCGCGCTCTCGGACGCGCCTCGACCGCGACGGACGCCGTCTCGCGGGCCAGCGACCCGTCCGTGGCCGCGACCGCGCGCTCGCCGGGACCGTCGAACCGGGCGAACGCGCGGCGCACGACGCGCCTGCGTTCGTCTCGTGCGAGCGAGGTCTCACGGGCGAGCGTCCGTATCGCCACGGCGCGGACGTCGGACATCGAGGCCTCGACCTTCGTTTCCAGGACGTTTCGACGGTCGCGGAGCGTCGGGTCCGGGTGCGTTTCGAGCATCCGGTCGGCGGCGACGAGCGACTGTCCGGCCGTGTGTAGCGAGACGCGACCGGGGTCGCCGAAGAGCGTCCGCGTGACGAGGTCGGCGGCGTCGCCGTACGGGACGCTGAAGACGTTCACGTTCCTGACCGCGAGGCCGACGTATCGCTCGTCGTCCGCGACGCCGTCGACGAGCGTCCCCTCGACGGGGGCCGGCGCGAGGTACGCGGGGTCGCCGTCGGGAATCAGCGTCGTCTCGCCGCGAGCGCCCTCGGGTCCGCCGAGGTCAGTCCGCGGCGACGGCGCTTCGGGGGTGAGTTTCGCGAGGTCGTTCACCCGCGAGGCGACGAGTCCCTTCGCAGCCAGCGCGCGGTCGATGCCGGCGTTCTGGGCGCGTGTCTGTCCGGCGCGGGCGTCGAGGCCGGCGAGTACCCGGTCGAGGTACGCGGCGCGAGCGGCCACGCGGGTCCGGTCGGCGACCCCGTCGTACCGGCGCGGGGCGTCGAGGAGTCCCCGACGTCGGTCGCGAACCAGCGCGGCGAGGCGCGCCGCGCCGTTCGCGTGGCCGGTCGCGGCGTCGCTGGCCGCCACCTCGACTGAGAGGTCACGCACGCGGTCCCGGAGGTCGGCGACGTCGGCGTAGATCCACGCGTCGAGGTCGGCGGGGCGGTCCCCAGTTATGCGCTGCGAGGCGCTCGTTCGACCGCCGGTCACGGCCCTTCGAGCGACGGCGTCGGGACCGCCGAGATCCGAGACGAGGGCCCGACTCGTCGCCCCGGCCTCTCGCAGATTCGGCCCGTCGATCGCGCCGCCGGAGTCGAACAGCGGTCGGACGGAACGCGTCGGTGCCCGGCTCCCGTCGAGTCGGCCGGTTCCGGTGATCCGAACGCGGTGGACGTCTCGCCACGATGCGCTCGTCGTCCGCGGCGTCTCGTTGACCTTCTCCCACGTCCGCTCGACGTGCCACCGCTCGGTGACCCGCCGGGTAGCCGCGTAGAGCCTCCGCGATTCCGTCCCGGTCCGCGAGATCCGTCGCGTACTCCAGCCGCCGCTCACCGAGACCTCCTTCGAGGTGTCCGAAGACGCGAGCGTCCAGCCCGACCCGGGCGAACGCGGCGACGGCCGGCGCTGGTTCCTGATCGTCCGGGTGCTGGCTCGAACCGAGACCGTGGCCTCGTAGCCCTCGCGCCGGACGGATTCGAGACTCTCGGCGCCGTTCGTTCCTCGAAGCAGTTCCAGAAACGCCTCGTCCGCGGTCCCATTGACGCCCACGGAGACGGTTTTCGTTGCCGGAAGCGAGCCGGTCGTGGAGTCGGAATCAGCCCGCTCTGCCGAATTCGGATCCGGGAGTTGCCCCGTGACCGCGGAGACGACTCGCGGGTCCGTACGCGGATCGAGGACGTCGGTGACGCCCGTCTGGAGAGTCGCCGCGCGGACACCCGCGGCCGCGTCGGGGTCGCTCCGACCGAAGGCGGCCCGCTGCGCGTCGAGCAGTCCGGCGTTCGTCGACAGCGCGACGTGGCGGTTGGCGACGACGTTCGAGATGGGGAGTCCCCCGTACTGACCGAGCCCGCGGGCCTGCGCCATCGCCGTGACGCCGACTGTCGTCCGGCGAGCCAGTCCCGGGGCCTCGATCGGACCGGCGTCGAGTCGCCCCTGGAACGCCTCCGTCCGATCGTGGAGCGCCAGGACGGGAACGCTCACGGTAACGCTCCGATCGACCCGGCGGGAGTCGAGCGTGCGTCCATCTCGGTCGACCTCCAGTTGGAGACCGCGGATCGTCGCCCGGAGCTCGGTGCCGTCGTCGACGCCGGCGATCGAGACGCGATCGATCGCCGCCGGGACGCTCTCGACCGACTGTCCGAACGACGCACGGGCGACACTCGCTCCGCGGCGATGTTCGACGGGCCCGATCGCCTCGCGGGCGGCGAGGAAGATCCGCAACCGGAGGTAGCGGCGGAAGGTGTCGGGGCCGTCGAGTGCCGATCCGGCGTCGGTGTCGGCCGCGAGCGTGACCGGATCCCGCGCGGCAGCCGTTGCGGCGTCCCGGACGGCGACTCTGAACGCGGCGGTCGCCTCGGCGTCGACACGGTCGGCAGCGACGTCTGCGCTTCGGTCCACTGGCGAGGGCCCGGGCGTCGCGAGCGACACCGCAAAGGTCGAACTGCCCACGAGCAGCAGGACGCCGACGAGCGCGAACGGGATCCGGCCGCGGTCGTCGTCGGCGAGTCGCATCAGCGCACCCCCGAAGACGGCGACCAAGTTCTGACGACGACCCGAACGGACGCGACCGAGACGGCGTCTGCGGCGGCCCCGGGAGTGTCGTATCGAGCGCGGAGATCGTCGGTGACGCGCGGGGCGAGCACCGCCGCGAGCCGTTCGTTCGCCGCCTCCGTGTCCTCGGTCGCGAGCGGCTCCGCGAGCGACGCGTTCGTCTCGGCTTCGAGCCGGGCGTAACGGTGCCGAACCAAAGCGGCGGCCGGATCGTCGCCGCGGAGGGTGATTCGCGCCGGACCGGGCGGGAGGAGCACCGCGACGGTCCGCTCGGCGACGGCGGCACCGAGCGACTCGAAGGTGGTTCTCGCCGACCCCGGGACCGAGTCGACGCCGGTCGGGACCACGAGCGTCGCGGCGTGCACGCCGTCCGCCGGCGGTGCCGGTCCGACGCCGACGGACCCGCCGACGGGTGCGCCGGGGTACGGCCGCCAGGTCGCGTCGACGCGCACGGTCGCGCCGGTCCGAGCTCGAACCGCGTCGCGGACGCCACTGCGGAACGATGCGCGAGTCCGCGTGAGCGGTGGGATGTCGGCGGAGGACGCTCCCGTGTTCGGACCGACGCTCGACGCCAGGTCGACGCCGCTCGTCGCCGTGGTCGCGCGGGCGAGCAGGCCGGCGAGGCTGCCGTGTGCCGTCCGGTCGAGTTCGGGCGAGTCGAGCGCGATGGCGGGGCGATCGGAGGCCGCCCCGCTCGCGGCCATCCCGCGCACGCCGGGCGCGAGCGAGTAGTCGACCTGCGCCGTCGTCGTCGCGAGCGCGTCCGCGACGGCGTCGGCGTTACCGGACGTCGCCGGCGGCGACTGCTCGACGGTGATCAGGCCGACGACGGCCGCCGAGACGAGAAGGAGGAACACGACCGCGTCGATGGCGGCGTTCATCGCCACACCCAGACGTCGAGCGTTCCCCAGACGACGTCGCCGTCGCCCATCGAGACGCTCACCGGGCGGTCGGCGTGATCGATCGCGACGCCCGCGGACTCGGGGGGCCGGCGGCCGTTGGTCCACCGTCCCTTCGGCGTCGTTACCGCGACGGCGACGCGGTAGCCGTCCGGCGTGGCCGGTCCCGCGCTCGGCAGTCCCACCGGCGAGAGGACGCCGCCCTCGCTCGCGTCGTCGTACACTCGTTCGAGCGTCGGTTCGGCGAGCGCGTTCTCCGTTTCGCCCGGCGTCACCGCCCCCAGCGTTGTCGCGTACAGCGAGAGACCGGTGCAGACCGCGAAGAGCGCGATCAGGGCCACGACGGGCGTGGTCTGCGCCCGCGACGTGCCGCGCCCAGTGCCGCGGGCCGCTTCGGTATCGATTGCGTCGCGTGTGGCGGCGACGAGCGCGGCAAACGCAGCACGCGACAGCGGCTCACGCGTCGACGAGGACGACATTTACTCCCTCCCAGGAGAGGCGGCGGACGATCAGGGTTCGGTCCACGGTGCGCCACGGAGCGTCGGTCGCGTTCGCCCGAGCATCGACGACAGCCTGTCTGAACGCATTCGGCGAGTCGAACACGCGCTCGGGCGGCGTCCCGTAGAGGACGTCACGCAGCGGTGAATCGTCGACCGGAACCGGCGTGACCGCTCCGAACGACAGCGTGGTGTGTGCCGTTCCCGACGCCGAGCGGAGTCCGATCCGACGCGTCCCGAGTCTGACTTCGTCGGCGTCGAGCGGATGTTCGGCGGTGGCGGCGTACTCCGCGGCGGCGACACGGTCGATCGTCGCGCCGGCGGCCCCGGCGTCCGGCGGCGGTGCCGTCGGAAGGCCGGCCGCCGCGCCGACGAGCGCGACGCCCGCGAGCGACAGCCCGATCCAGCCGTACCACGCGTCCACCGTGAGTTCGAACATAGCCCCCCTGGTCCCGTGTCCGTATATAAACGTTCGCGGGGCGGTCCGCGTTCGTGCTCCCGACAGTCGGTCAGAACAGCATCGAAGCGCCCAGAAACGCCACGAGATACGTCGCCGTCGCGGCGAGCAGCGCGAGACCGACCCGATAGCCGACCAGCGTCCGATCGAGGCCGCGATCCAGCCCCGTCGCCACGGTCGTGAGGATGGCCGCGAGCGCGAGGACGTAGAGGCCGACGGCCGTTCCGAGCGTCGGCGGGGAGAGGGTCGCCGCGCCCGGCGCGGCCGACCCTGCCAGCGAGGCGCTTTCGGCGTTCGTCGCGCCCGACGCGGCCATCTGAGTGGCCATCGCGACAGTCGCGCCGCCGACGAGCGGGCCGAACAGCGCGGCCGTGTGACTCAGCGTCCCCGTGATCGCCGCGAGTTCGCGTCGCGCCTCGCTCTCCACGCGTCGGAGTTCGGTCAGGTGGTCCGCCAGTCGGGTGAGAGTGTCGCCGGCGGGGCTGCCCTCCTCGGCGGCGACAGCGAGGAGCGAGGCCGTGGCGCGTGCGCGTCGACTCGGCAGGTGTCTGAGCGCGCCGTGCTCGCCGAGGAACGCGCGATAAACGTCGACCCGGAGGCGACGCTGGATCCCCGACGCCGACTCGAAGAGCTCGCTGGTCCGCCCGGTCGTCGCCGCCGCGGCCGAACCGATCGCCGATTCGACCGACTCGCCGGCACCGACGCGCCGCCCCACGACCGCCGTCGCATCCGCGAGACCGGCTTCCGTCTCGGTGACCGACCCCTGGACGGCGGCCATCGGTCGGTAGTGCACCGCGAGCGCCGCGCCGACGCCCGCGCCGAGAGCACCGATGGGGGCCGCCCACGAGGCGACGGCGGTTCCGAGGAGAAAGCCGGAAGCGGCCCCCGCCGCGGCGGCCGCCAGCGCTCGCGTCGGCCCCGACGGGACGTCCGGGTGAGCGGCCGTCACGCGGGGCGGCGCGAGCGCGATGGGTCGCCGAAGGAGCAGCCACGCGCCGGCGCCGATCAGCCCGGCAGGGAGCGCCACGTCGTAGAGGACGACGAAGACGGACGCGGGGACGGTGACCCCGCCCGCGCGTGCAGCCGGCAGCACGCCGACGAGCGCCAGCGGGAGGAGAACCCCGAACGCGTAGATCCCGCTCGCCGGACCGCGGACCGCGCCCGCGAACTCGGCCATCTCGGTCCGCGCCCCGTCGAGAACCGTCTCGAGCGCGCGGTCGAGCGCGGCGTCGCGCTCCTCCGCGGGCGCCTCGACGGCGGCCGACAGGAGCGCGACCGAGCGTTCGAGCGCGGGGAACCAGGGTCGCCACTCGGCGGTGAAGGCGTCGAACCCTGCGGTGGGTCCCGAGCGGGTCCGGTCGGCGTGCGCGCCGAGGCTCCGAGCGAGCGGCCCCCTCCCCGTCCGCGCGGCGAAGACTGCGGCGCGTTCGGGCGTCGCTTCCAGACGGAGGCGAAGCGCCGCGCGGGCGACGAGCCCCGGCGCGTCTCCCAAGGCACGCGTCCGGCGGAGCGTCGCGGCGGCGACCGGGAACCGGTGGATCACGTGCGTCGCCCCGAGGCCGACCCCCGCGGCCGCCGGGACCGACGCCGCCGCGGGAAGCGCTGGAAGCCCGACGAGGAACGCACAGAGCGCGAGGAGGGCCGTGGGAACGGCGGCGACGTACCCCGCCCGGACGACGGTGTCGGCCCGGAGGTCGCTGTCGAGAAACGCCAGCGAACGGTGTAGTTCGTCCGTCGGATCCACCTCGTTCGGATACCGACGGGCGAGCGCGCGCACGATCCGGTGAAGCCGGGAGACGGTCGCCGTCATCACAGCTCACCGCGGCGACTCCGGGCACAGTCTTCGGGCGTCGTCAGTGCGGCCGCCGCCAGGCGGTCGAAGCGAGCGGCGCGCCGTTCCAGTCGCGAGAGGAGGGCTCCGTAGGGCTCGCGCGCTCGACAGCACCGTTCGAACACCGCGCTGTCGCCGCGATCGATCGCCCCCGTCGATCGGAGCGCGCCGTCCCGGCGTTCGAACAGCGGGACGAACGTGGCGTCTTCGCCCGCCGTTCGCACCTCTTCGATCGCGGCCACGTGTCGGGAATCGCCCTCCCGCGCGCAGGTCACGACGAGGTCGGTGGCGCCGAACGAGGAGGCGGGGACGCCGAGGTCGGAGACGACCCGCTCGCGGACGGCGGCCGCGGAGTCGCCGTGGATCGTCCCCAGGACGGCGTGACCGTGCGCGCCGACCCGCATCGCCTCGTACAGCGATCCGGCCTCCTCGCCGCGGACCTCGCCGACGACCAGCGCGCCGTCGCCCAGTCGGAGTGCAGCGCGGAGCGCGTCGGTCGGAGTGAACCCACCGCGGCCGCCGCCCGATCCGCTTCCTCGGCCGCCCGATCCACCGCCTCCGCTCTCCGACCCGACTCCGCCGTCGGTGTGCAACGCCTGCACGTCGCGGCCGTGGTCCCGAAGCGCGTCGACCGGGAGTTCAGGGGTGTCCTCGATACTGACGAGTCGCGTCGTACTCGGGAGCTCCCAGAGCAGCGCCCCGAGGAGCGTGGTCTTGCCGGCCCCTCGCGTACCGGCCACGATTGTCGCCGCGCCGCGCTCGGCCGCGATCGAGAGAAACGCCGCGGCCGTGGCTGGAAGCGATCCGACGGAGATCAGCCGAGGCAGCGTCCAGGCGTCGCCGTCGCGAGCGCGGAACGCGAACCCGACGCCCTCACTCGCGGGCGCGGTCACGCCGGCGACGCGGATCCGCCGGCCCGTCTCGGCGACGACCGACGCGTCGAGCGTGGGCGAACTCCGGGAGAAGGCGCGACCGCTCTCGCGCCGGAACCGCGAGGCGAGCGACGCCGCCCCGTCGGGCGTCAACTGCACGTTCGTCGGCAGTCGCTCGCCGCCGACGACGACCCGCACCGGCGTCTCCGTCACCGGGGCCGAGACGACGACGTCGGAGATCCGCTCGTCGGCGAAGAGGTGCTCGAAGACCCCGAGGCCGTGCGTGTATCGATCCAGGACCGCGGCGAGCGTCTCCGTGGGGTCGTCGGGATCGGCGACGCGTCGCACCGCCCGTCCGGCGGCCCGCTCGCCGCCGGCGACCGAGCCGGTCGCGAGTACCTCGTAGGCGGCCGAGAGCGTTGCCGTCGCGTCGGGCTCCAATCCGTGTGCGACCGGTGAGAGATGGTAGATCGACCGCTCGGCCGCGTCGTATATCTCCGCCGTCGCGCCGGTCGGGAGCGAGGTCGTCTCGCGGCGGGTGGAACCCGGAGGCGGGAGACGGGAGACCCGGGCCCGAGCGACCGCGGGGCCGACGACGGCCCGAAGCGCCGTCTGGTAGGGATCCGAGTCGCAGTCGTCGGGAGGCGCGTCCTCGGTTGAAGCGCTGTCCCAGACGCGATCCGCCCCGGCCGCGAGACCGGACTCGGCCGCGATCCGCGCGAGTGCCCCCGCGCGCCCGGTCGCCTGACGCGCAGCAGCGAGCGGGTCCGAGCGGGCGCGCTCTGCGAGCGCTTCGTCGTGGAAGCGCGCTCGTTCGGCGAATCGCCCGGCCGCCAGCAGCAGCCCGACCGCCGCGTCGGTGTAGGCCCGTTCGTAGCCGTCGGACCGCGTTCGGACCGCGTCAACGTCGCGCGCTTCGAGCGACGAGATCACGGTCGCTCGACAGGCCGGATCCGACGCCAGATCGCCGTCCCCGGGACACTCCGAGGCGTCGACGACGAGTTCGCGCCGCTCCGAGAGGCCCGTGCCGGTCGGTTCCTCGACAGTCGGTCGACAGCGACACGCCTCGGCTCCGCCGCTGTCGACCGACTCTCGCGAGCCCCGGTCGCGGGTGTCCGCGGTTGCCGTGAGGCCCAGGGCGGCGGCGATTCCGGCCGCCGAGGTGGAGAGGTCGACGAGCCGGGGAACGAGAGTCGTGAGCGGTTCCTCGGTGCTCTCGTCGGGAGCGCGGTCGGCGTCTCGGGTCATAGCGCCGGTGGTCCCGTCTCCGTATATAAACCGTCGGGCGGTCCGCAGAGCGCAGGCGGGGGCCGCTTCGCGTCCTGCGGGTAGTACTCGATTCACCCGCGCGTGACGACGAGCGTCGGACGCCCGGCGTCGTCGACGAGGGCGACGTCGACGGCGTGCCGTCCCGACGCCGTGAAGACGACGGGGCCGTCGGGAGTGGCGAGCGGCACCGGAAGCGACAGTCCGCGGAGCCGCGTCGGAGAACCGCCGGACGCGTAGGCGACCACGGATCGGTTCCCCGGCCCGTCCGGTCGACCGCCGACCGCGACGAACGCCGGACGCGCGGCCGTCAGCGACGCCTCCGGAAGCCGGATCGCCACGCGGCGGCCGGCCGCGCGCGCCCGCCTCGGCACGGCGTCCTCGCTGGCGGCGAGGTGCTGGCCGGCCCGTTCGATCCGATCGATCGCCCCCTCGAGTTCGGCGTCGGTCCGCCCGGCCCGCGCGTCGTCGACCGCCGGGAGCGCGGCCGAAAGCGTCGCCAGCGTCAGGACCGCGGCGACGACGAGCCGGATCACCGGAACGCGTCGCGGAGCCGCGCGGCGAGCGAGCCGTCGCTCGTGGTTTTCTTCCGGCTCTCGTCGGGGTCGCCCGTGAGGCAGCCCGAAACGGCAACGCGGTCAGTGCCGTCGCCGACGCTCGGATCGCTGACGGGATCACCGTCGGCGGGTGCGGAAGCTCCGGAATCGTCAGTTCGCTCCGGCGAGTTTGCCCGCTCCGTCTCGGGAATTCGGTCTCGGATCAGCCCGCGCTCGCCGTCCTGAAGCGTCCGTTCGAGCGTCTCGACCTTGGCGAGCGCCACGGACGCGCGCCGCTCGACGGCTTCGTCGACGGCGTCGACCCCGTCGAGGAGGCCGCGGACCGCGTCGAGTTCGGCTTCGACGGCCGTCAGCCGGCGGTCGACCGCGTCGAGTCGGTCCTCTCGGGCGGTCGGACGTTCATCGGTCCGAGGTGCCGCGTCCGTCGGGACCCCTGCGGAATCGTGATCGTTCGCCATACCCCCCGTGGTCCCGGGATCACATATAAACGCTCGGCACCAACGTTCAAGGGCCGTTGCTGTGAGACACGAGGTATGAAGTCCGTCCTGATTGGCGTCGGCCAGGCCGGCGGGAAACTCGCCCGCGAACTGGTCGAATACGACGAGCGGATGGGATTCGGCGCCGTCCGCGGCGCGGTGGGTATCAACACCGCGAAGGCAGACCTCCGCGACCTCCCCTTCGAGACCGTCCTGGTCGGCCAGGACCGCGTGAAGGGCCAAGGGGTCGGCGGCGACAACGAACTGGGTGCGGAAGTGATGCAGGCCGACATCCAGGAGGTCCTCGCTTCGCTCGACGGCCGCGTGACGGCCGGAACGGAGTCGATATTCGTCGTCGCCGGCCTCGGCGGCGGCACCGGCAGCGGCGGCGCGCCGGTCGTCGCGAAGGAGCTGAAACGCATCTACGACGTTCCGGTCTACGGCCTCGGGATCCTCCCCGGACGCGACGAGGGCGCGATGTACCAAGTCAACGCCGGCCGGTCGCTGAAGACCTTCGCTCGGGAGGCCGACTCGCTGCTGCTCGTCGACAACGACGCCTTCCGCTCGGCCGGCGAGAGCGTGACCGAGGGCTTCGATTCGATCAACCGGGAGATCGCCAAGCGCGTCGGCCTCCTGCTCGCCTCCGGCGAGTCCGTCGAGGGGGTCGCCGAGAGCGTCGTCGACTCCTCGGAGATCATCAACACCCTCCGAAACGGCGGGATCGCCGCGCTCGGCTACGCGTCCGCGGAGGCCGCTCCCGACGCCGAGGGCAACATCAACGCCGTGATGAGCACGACGCGTCGCGCGCTGCTGACGGGGTCGAGCCTCCCCGACGCCACCGACGCCGACGCCGCCCTCCTCGTCGTCGCCGGTGAGCAGGACGCCATCCCGCGGAAAGGCGTCGAGCGCGCCCGCCGCTGGGTCGAAGAGGAGACCGGAAGTCTGCAGGTCCGCGGCGGCGACTTCCCGCTGTCGAGCGGGCGCCTCGCGACGCTGATCCTGCTCGGCGGCGTCGAGCGCTCCGACCGACTGGAGGCGTTTATGGAGCGCGCGAAAGACGCCGAAGCGGCGGAGGCCGCGAACCGCGAAGAGCGGGCGGATCCCGGGGTGCAGTGGGGGAGCGACGAACTCGACGACCTGCTGTAGGGCGCGGGCGGTCCGTTCGAATCCGTACGTGACCGAAGAACGAAGAACCCCGGCGGGATGCCGGCTACAGCCGGAGGCTCGCGCCGTCGAACTCGGCGCGGGCGTAGTCGACGTCCATCAGATCGAGGATCGTCGGCGCGATGTCGTAGAGGTCCGCCTCGGTGATTTCCACGTCGGGGTCGTCGACGAACAGCGACGCGTTGTCGAAGCTGTGCATTCCGTTTCGGGGGCCCTTCCCGAAGACCTCCTCGTGGCCCTTGAAACCGGACTTGAGGTCGAACCCGTGGGCGGGGACGACGACGAGGTCCGGCGCGATGTCGTCGTGGTCGCCGCGGAAGGCGTCCTCCTTCTCGACGACGCGGTCCGCCACCTTCCGGCCGTCGGGGCCTTCGAGCGCTTCCAGTTCGGCTTTGAGTTCCGCTCGGACCGCCTCGTACTCGTCCTCGGGGACGCTGCCCCGCGGTTCGCGGCCTTCGAGGTTGATGTAGAACCGCCCCGGGATGAGCGAGTACGCGCGCGTGTCGTCGGCGATGTCGCCGAGTTCCTCGTGGTCGTCGTCCTCGTAGGAGAGCCAGCCCTGCTCTTCGAGCCAGGCGTTGCAGTGGACCTCGTGGTCCAGCGACGTGAAGCCGTGATCGGAGGCGACGACGAGCGTGACGTCGTCGGGCAGGGACTCCCGAATCTTCCCGACGTACTCGTCGACCGCCTCGTAGAACTCGAGGAAGGCGTCTTTGTTCTCGCCGTCGCGCTCGTAGTCCTCGAAGAGGAAGTGATTCACCCGGTCGGTCGTCATAAACACGCCGAAGAAGAGGTCCCAGTCGTCTCGATCGATGACCGAAGAGAACGCCTCGTACCGTCGGTCGAGCGTCTCGTGAGCGTTCTCGACGAAGTCGGATTTGTCGTCGTCGTGGCCGAGTTTGGCGTTGACGTCGATTCGGTAGTCCATCGCGTCGAGTTCGTCGCGGAACTCCTCGGGGTGGGCGGCCTTCTTGACGCCCGGCGAGAGGAAGCCCGAGACCATCCGCTGGACGTTCCGCTGGGGCGGGAACGTCACGGGGACGTTCATCACGCTGGCCTGTCGGCCGTCGTCGGTCACGCGGTCCCACAGGCGCGTCGCCTGCACGTCCCGGCCCATCGGGACGTAGGTGTCGTACGATCCGTTCTCGCGGTCTTGGAAGCCGTAGACGCCGGTTTCGCCGGGATTCACGCCGGTCGTCAGCGACGGCCAGCACGCCGAGGACTCCGGCGGCACGATGCTCTCGATGGGGCCGGCGCTGCCCTCCTCGGCGAGCGCGGCGAAGTGCGGAAACCTGTCGGGGTTATCGGCGAGGAGACTGAAGGGTACGCCGTCGATACCGATGAAGGCGACGCGCGGATGGTCGTCTCCGCGAAGCCGGTCGAACAATCCCATACGGGTCGTATGCCGCCGTGAGTCATAAGAAGTTTCGTCTCCGCGCGAACTGCCGCCGTCTCGGACGAGGACCGTGACAGTCGTGCGACACTGGGCGGCGGCGAAGGAGCGAAGTAGACGCCGCCGTAAGACACGGCAAGAGCCGTGAAGGAGTTCGAGCGAAAGCAACTGCTGGAGCGCGTCAACCGAGAGGGCGCGACGGTGGGCGCGGAGATCCCCGACGAGATCGACGTACAGGGCGAGGAGATCGCACTCCGGGAGTTCGTCTTCGAGATCAAACGCCGCGACACGGTCCCGAAAGGCGACCGCGACCGGGTCGAGGAGGCGAAGAAGAACCTCCGACGGGAGCGCTTACAACGCCTCCAGCGGATCGAGGACGGCGACATCTCCTACGAGGAGGGCGAGCGACTCGCCGAGAGCATCGTCGGGATCGACCGCGCGCTGAACGCGCTCGAACAGTTGCGCCCGGTCGACCTCGAACAGGAGGCCGAGGTGCAGCAGACCGCCGACCGAAAGCGCTGGATGCGCTTCCTGAAGCAGGCCCTGGGCCGCGGGGACTCCGGCGGCACGGGCGGCCGGAGCGGGGGGCGACCGTGACGCGAAACGCCGAGGTCGCGCGCCGCCTCGAGGAGTTCGCGGACCTGCTCGAAGCCGACGGGGTCGAGTACAAGCCGAACGTCTACCGGCGCGCCGCCGAGAACGTCCGCGAGCACACCGAACCGGTCGAGGAACTGGCTGCCGAGGGCGAATCGGCGGTCGAGGAGATCGACGGCGTCGGCGACGCCATCTCCTCGAAGGTCGTCGAGTACATAGAGACGGGCGAGATCGGGGAGTTAGCGGAGCTACGCGAGAAACTGCCAGTCGACATCGAGGCGCTCACGCGCGTGGAGGGCGTCGGCCCGAAGACCGTCGGCGCGCTCTACGAGGCGCTCGGGATCACGACGCTCGACGAGCTCGCCGAAGCGGCCGAAGCGGGCGAGATCCGGGAGGTGAAGGGGTTCGGCGCGAAGACGGAGGAGAACATCCGCGAGAACATCGCGTTCGCCAGGCACGCGACGGAGCGCGAGCGCCTCGGCGACGCGCGCCCGCTCGCCGACGACGTCCTCGACCACCTCCGAGAGCAGGAGGCCGTCGCGCAGGCCGAGGTGGCGGGGTCGATCCGGCGGTGGCGAGACACCATCGGCGACGTCGACGTCCTCGTGGCCGCGGAGTCGGGCGAGCGCGTCGTCGACGCGTTCGTCGAGTGGCCGGCGGCGGCCGACGTCATCGAGGCGGGCGAGCACAAGGCGAGCGTCCGCGTCGACGGAATCCGCGTCGACCTCCGCGTGGTCGTCCCGGGGGAGTTCGGCGCGGCGCTGCAGTACTTCACCGGCAGCAAGGACCACAACGTCGAACTCAGAAACATCGCGATCGACCGCGGCCTGAAGATGAACGAGTACGGCGTCTTCGACGTCAGCGGGGTCGACGACCCCGACGCCGACCAGCGCGTCGGCGAACGCGTCGCCGGCGAGACCGAGGCGTCGATGTACGCGGCGCTGGAGCTCCCGCTCGTCGCCCCGGAGATCAGGGAGGGAACCGGCGAGGTCGACGCCGCGCGCGAGGGGACGCTACCCGACCTCCTCGAGGCGGACGACGTCCGCGGCGACCTCCACACGCACACCGACTGGTCCGACGGCCGCGCGACGCTCGCCGAGATGGTCGCGGCCGCCGCCGAGCGCGGCTACGACTACTACGCGGTGACGGACCACGCGACCGGGCCGGGGATGGTCGGCGGCATCGGCCTCTCGGCGGCGGAACTCCGGGAACAGGCCGAGGCTGTCGACGAGGCTCGGGAGGAGTTCGGCGACGACCTGACGCTGCTGCACGGCGTCGAGACGAACGTCGACGCCGACGGCGGCCTCTCGACCGACGACGGCCTGCTCGCCGACCTCGATCTCGTGGTCGCCTCGCCGCACGCCGCGCTCGGGCAGGACCGCGAGACGGCGACGGATCGGCTCGTTCGCGCCGTCGAACATCCGAGCGTCGACATCTTGGGCCATCCGACGGGACGGCTCATCAACGAGCGGGAGGGACTCGACCTCGACGTCGGCCGGATCGCCGAGGCGGCCGCCGCGGCCGGGACGGCGCTGGAGATCAACGCCGACCCCGCGAGGCTGGATCTCCGCGGCGAGCTCGCCCGCGTCGCCGTCGACGCCGGCGCGACCATCGCCGTCGGTACCGACGCGCACGCGCCCGGAGCGCTCGACGCCATCAGGTACGGCGTGCACACGGCCCGCCGGGGGTGGTGTGAGCGCGCGGACGTGCTGAACGCCCGCGACGTCGACGAACTGCGCGCGTTCCTTCACTGAATGATGCCGGATCGATTCCGCACCTGAGACGATGTCCGAACGACTCCTCCTGGACGCGATGCTCGGCAAACTGGCGACGTACCTTCGGATGTGCGGTTACGACGCCGCGTACGTGCTCGACCGGGACGTCGCCGACGAGCAGTCGGGAACGGACGGGGACCCCTCCGACGACGACATCGCGGCCTGGGCGGAACGCTCGACGCGAACGCTGCTCACGCGCGACGTCGACCTCGCGGCGCGCGTCGACGACGCTGTGCTCCTGTCCTCGCGTGACGTCCGCGAACAGCTACGGAGCCTCTACGACGCGGGGTACGAACTCTCGCTCGAGGATCCGCCCCGCCGCTGCAGCGCGTGCAACGGCGTCCTCCGCGCCGTCGACGCCGACGAGTCGCTGCCGGCGTACGCGCCGGATCCCGCCGAAACGTACTGCTGGCGCTGCCGGGAGTGCGGGCAGGCGTTCTGGAAGGGAAGCCACTGGGACGACGTCGCCGCGACGCTGGCGGACGTCAGGAAGTAGGGACGGCCGACGAGGGGACCGGATCAGCGTCGGCGCTTCGGCGACCACTCTTCACAGGGGTCCATATCGTCCATCAGTTCCTCGTGGGCGCCGCAGTAGGGTTGGATTCCCGAGTCGGTGCGGACGTACTCGAAGTGCGCGCAGTTGCCGCAGTAGGTGTCGGCGGCGTCGTAGTTCGCCGCCCGCCCGTCCGCTGGACTCGACGGCGACGAGCGCGACCGAGCGCCGGACTGCCCGTTCGTCGGTTCTGGGGCGCTCGGGCCCGCAGGTCCCGAGCGGGGGGTCGCGTCGGCCGAGTCGTCCAGCGGCGAGGTGATCGACTCCGACTCCGTCCCGCCGTCGGAGGCGGTGCCGCCGGTTCCGCCTCCGCCGCCGGTCTGCGTTTCGACGTCGCCGTCGGGGGTACCGCCGAAGAAGCCGATGCCGCCGAGGCCGCCGCGGGAGCGTTCGACGGGCACGTACTTCGTCTCCTGCTTTCGCGTCACGTTCACCATCGCGGTACCGCCGGGATCGTTCCGCGTCTTGAAGTTCGCCACGCCGGCGAACAGACACCAGAAGGTGAGGATCGCGCCGAGGAAGTAGACGCCGACGGTCAGGAGCGTCAGATCCGGTTTCCCCGCGCCGCAGAGCGACCCCGACCACTGGCAGGGGTACGCGTGGGTGAAGAGCGCCACGCCGACCACGGCGATGCCGGCGCCGACCACGGCCGCGGCCTTCGTGAGCCGTCCCGACGGCAACACGGCGAAGATGCCGAGGAACACCGCGGGAACGCCGATACCGGCGAGGACGCCCCCGAGTTGTCGCTTGGCCGTCAGCGCCGCCAGGTCCGTGCCGTAGAGGAGATCGGTCGTGGCGACGACGATCCCCGAGACGACCAGGAGGGCCCCGGCGAGAAACAGCCCCAACCCGAAGAGCAGTCGGCGGAGGCTCGCCCCTGTTTGCTTTCCCCTGTAGACCTCCGAGAGACTGGGCATACCGGTACTTCGGGAGCACCACACAAAACGATGCGTCAGACGGACGCACGACAGGTCGGCAATCGCAGTTACGTGAGGTCGTCGATCGCATCGACCACGGACGAACGCACCCCGGCGGGCGGGCGAACGCACCTACGACGGGCGGACGAACGTATCTACGACGGGCGGACGAACGTATCTACGACAGGTCGCCGAAGCACCTGTGACGGGCGGCCGGATCTCCCTCCACCGAAAGGGACGAACTCGCAGGTCGCGGCGGGTACGCAAGCGGGTGTCAGGGCGTGTCGAAGGGATTAATGTCGGCGGTGGCAAATCCAGGCGTATGGCAGACGAGGAGGAATCCGAGGGCCCCGTCGTCGAACTGGGCGAGGAGACGCCCGTCGAGGGACAGCCGCTGGCGCGCGTCGCCGCGCGGCTCACCTGGCCCCACGAGACGAGCCGGATCGTCGAACAGGAAGGCGACAGCGTCATTCGGACGCCGTCGGGGCCGCAGACGCTCGAAGACGTGCTCGAAGACGTCGACGAGACCTACTTCGACTCCCGGCAGACCTTCGTATCGCTGGTCCGGGACGTCGTCGGCGACGGTCCCGTCGAGACCGAGTAACACCGACCCGCGACGGTGTCCGTCCACGCCCGCATTCGCGCCGTTGCCGGCGGATCGAGTTGGCTCCAGCGAGCGCTAGTCGTCGGCCTCGCCCTCTCGGTCCTGTGGAGTTCGTGGGCGGTCCCGCCGACCGATCTCGGTGCGCGCGTCGTCCGCGACGTGCTCTTGTTTCTCGCCATCCCGGCCAGTCTCGCCGCCGCACACGGGCGTGACCTCGGCTATCACGTCGATCGGGTGGCCCTCCGGGACACCCTGATCCTCGCGGCGTTCGTGCTCCCCTTCTACCTCGTGGGGTCGTCGCTGCCGAGCATCCGCGCGTACTATCCGATGTGGGAGACCTCGACCGCCCTCGGCGAGTTCCTGCCGCACACCGTCCAGCAGTTGCTCGTCATCGTCGCCGCGGAGACGTACTACCGGGGGCTCCTCTGCGTCGGCGTCAGCGAGGAGTTCGGCTTCAAGAGCGTCTTCATCAGCCCCGTCGTGTACGCGCTGCATCACGTCGGCAAGCCGCCGATCGAACTGCTGTTGTCCGGGCCGACAGACGTGCTCTTCGGGGCGGTCGATTACCACAGCCAGTCGCTGCTGCCCTCCATCGTCGCGCACGGACTCGGACTGACGCTCCTGGATTGGCTCGCATTACACGACCCCCTGTTCCCGCCGGCGGACGTCCTCGCGGCCCTCCGCTGGCTGCCGGTTCCGTTGTGACACCCCCGACGCGAGGGACGGCACGCTCGGGAGTCCAGTAGTGCGCAGTAGACACAATCCCATACGTTTTCATCGGTGGCCGTCGTACGTTCGGGCGATGACGTTACCCATCGATCCGGAAGCGATTACCGCAGGCGACATCGGCGAGGAGCGAGCCACTCTTCGGATGGAACACGAGGAAGCGATCGAACACGTGCGCGAGGCGTTCACCGACGCCGGATTCGGTGTCGCGACCGAGTTCTCGGCCTCGGACATGCTGAACGAGAAGATCGACGCCGGACGCGACCCGTACTACGTCCTCGGCGCGTGTAATCCCACGATGGCGAACCGGGCGCTCGACGCGAGCGAGAAGCGGATGGGCGGGCTGTTCCCGTGCAACGTCGTGATCTGGCAGGAGGAACCCGGCGTCCAGACGGTCTATCACGTGAGCATTATGCGGATCGCGCGCCTCGTCGGGATGGCTCCGGACGACGACGAGATGGCGGACATCATCGCGGACACGGGCGAACTCGTCGACGAGGCTTTCGGGAACCTCAACGCCGAGTAGTCGGCGTCGCGCATCGTTCGGCCGTGATTTGAGGACGAATAGCAGTCCGTTCGGCGGTTGTGACGGAGATTCACCGCACTCCAGTCAGGAGTTGTCGCCACCCGAGCGCGGGCTCCGCGAACCGAGTTCCCGCATCGTCGCGTCCATCTGCGAGAAGTTCGCCGTCTCTCTGCTATGTGATTCCATACCACGAAATTCGGCAGTGAATTATAAATATCTTCTGACGGTACCGTTTGCAGTTCTTCATATTGTTCCGACTCATTATATTCGTATAACGGTGTTTTCTCTCTTATACCGGAATCATCTGTTAATGTGACCCGAAAGATTCGACGTTTGAAAGCTGCTGGTGGGTTCGTCAACCGGACCGAGGCCGTCACCGCCGCCCGTCTCGGCCGTCTCCGGAACACTTAGCCTACCGCCGGCCACACCGACATCTATGACTCGAAGCGACTGGGGAGACTGGCTTCCGCGCGCCGTCGAGAACGCGGCCCCCGACACCGTCGCCGTCTGGTATCTCGGTTGTAACGGCTTCATCCTGAAGGGCAGCGAGGGGACGACGATCGCGATCGACCCCTACCTCGGCACCGGCGACCCGCCGCGAACGGTCCGGATGATCCCGGTGCCGTTCGATCCCGAGGACGTCGCGGAGATGGACGCCGTCTTCGCCACCCACGAACACACCGACCACACCCACGGCCCGAGTCAGGCCCCGATCCTCGAGCACACCGGCGCGTCCTTCTACGCCCCGGACGACTCGCTGTCGGTGGCCTTCGACGACGAGGCGTGGCTCGACGACTACGACCTCGACGAGGCTCAGTTCACCGAGGTCGTCGAGGGCGACACCCTCGAGGTCGGCGAGTTCACCGTCCACGTCGAGTTCTCGCACGATCCGGACTCGACGCACCCGGTCTCGTACGTCTTCGAGCACGAGTCGGGGACGTTCTTCCACGGCGGCGACACGAAGCCCCACGACGACTTCGACGACCTCGGCGACCGCTACGACATCGACCTCGGCGTGTTGGCGTTCGGCGCGATCGGCAACATCGACGACAAACAGACGGGAGAACCGGTCCGCACGCGGTGGTACTCCACCGAGAACGAGGCCGTCGAGGCCGCCTCGGACCTCCGGTTCGATCGGTTCCTCCCGAGCCACTGGGATATGTGGAAGGGAATGACCGCCGATCCGAAGGTGCTGCACCACCACGCGCGGAGTTACGAGTACCCGCGATCGCTGGAGGTCGTCGAGATCGGCGATCGCGTGGACCTCTGAACGGGGGGAGTGTCGGCAGGCCGGCGCGCCCGGTCGAAACCTCGCGACGCGATCGTCCAAAGAGACTTACTGTCCCGAGGCATCCGTGCTCGTATGGTGCTGGAACCGGGGATGTCCGGCAGAGCGAGGCTCTTTTTCGCGGTCTACGGGCTCGTCGTCATCGGAGTCGTCGTCGGCCTGCGCGAACTGCTCGGAATGAGCGGCGCGCCGCTCGCCGCCGCGGCGGTAGTGGTGGCCGTCGTACTGTTCTGGGGCGGGTTGCGGCCGGTGTATCGCCGCGTCGGTTCCGTGGAGAGTGAGTGACGGCGACGAGCAAATCGGCCGGGCGCGGCGGGACCTCGGTGGACCGGACGGGACCCGAAGTCCCGCTGAACGCCGGACAGAGTGAACAGAGGTACACTACCAGAAGCCGCGGCCGAACGGACGCGGCGGGACTCCCGCGAGCGCAGCGAGCGGGAGGTCGCCGCGGGAGTGAGCGAAGCGAACGGACGCGGCGGGATTCGAACCACGGTCGGACGTGCTCGCTCCGCTGCGCTCGACCTCCCTGATTCGAATCCCACAGGTCGATTTCACGCCTCGCTGTCGCTCGACCGAAAACGAACGTGGCAGGACTCCCGCGAACAAAGTGAGCGGGAGGTCGCCGCGGGAGTGAGCGAAGCGAACGGACGCGGCGGGATTCGAACCCGCGATCTAGGGGTTAGGAACCCCTCGCCCTGGTCCACTAGGCCACACGTCCCACCGACGAGTCACACAGCCACCGCTTAAACGAATTGGATTCCGTCAAAAAGACCGGGTGGGGGACAGCGCGTCAGTTCGTCTCGGTCGACGTCTCTTTCGACGTCTCCGTCGACGTCGTCGTCTCTTCTTCCTCTTCGTCGTCGCCTTCCATCTGACTGAGCTCTTCCTCGATTTCCTCGCGGCCGCGTCTGAACTCGCCCATCGCCTGCCCCGTCGATCGGGCGAGTTTCGGGATCTTGTTGGCGCCGAACAGAAGCACCAGTATGAGCAGGACGACGAGCACTTCCGGCCCACCCGGCAGCCCCGGGAACAGTGGGGTGATAGTTCCGTACATCGCTACCAGAACCTAACCCAGTGGTAATTATAGGCTTTTTGCTCGGCTCCCCCGAGCGACTGTGCCGGCAAACGGACGTCCGGACGCGGCTGCAGACGGTGACGGCCCGCCGGAGAAAGCAACATTCAACCGGGACGGTCCGCGAAACCGCCTATGGTCTCAGTCGGCGACGACGCCCCGGATTTCACCGCACCGCTCGCAGACGGCGACATCGAGTCGTTCACGCTCTCGGAGAACCTCGATGCGGCCCCCGTCGTGCTCGCGTTCTTCCCCGCAGCCTTCACGGGGACCTGCACGACGGAGATGTGCACCTTCCGCGATCAGATGGCCAACTTCGAAGACGTCGGCGCGACGGTCTACGGCGTCAGCATCGACACGCCGTTCACGCTGAACGAGTTCCGCGCGCAGAACGACCTCAACTTCGGTCTCGTCAGCGACACCAACCGCGAGATCATCGACGCCTACGACGTCTCGATGGACTTCGCGGGTCTCGGCGTCCGCAACCTCGCCAAGCGCGCGGTCTTCGTCGTCGACGACGACGGGGAGATCACCTACGCGTGGGTGAGCGACGACCCCGGCGTCGAGCCCGATTACGAAGAAGTCGCCGCCGCGGCCGAAGACGCGCGGTGAACGGCCGGGGGGTCGCGTCGCTGTCACCGTAAGCGACAGTTGCGAACCCGCCACGGTCAGGGTTCTACATAACTCCCGCAGATACTTTGCCGCCGCCGGAGTAGCCGATTCTATGGCGGAATCCAGCGGAAACGGCGGGCGCGAGTACGATCCCGAGGCCGAGCACAACTTCCCCGACGAGCGGGTCAACGCGGTGCTCGAAGAGATCCGCACGGACCCGGAGATCACGACCTATCTTGAAGCGCAGAACGTCAACGCCGTCCAGCGGAAGGGGTACAACGATCACGGGACGAAGCACATCGAGATCGTTCGGAACCGCGCGCTCTGTCTCTACGACCTGCTGAAGGGCGGCGACGTCGCCTGCAACGGGGCCGCAGACCAGGGACTCGACGAGGCCGACGAGCCGGTGATCCTCGCGCTGGCGGCCACGCTCCACGACATCGGTCACGTCGTCCACCGCGACGACCACGTCTACTACTCGATCCCGCTGGCGGCGGACCTCCTCGACCGCCTGCTCCCGCAGTTGGGGTTCTACGACACGGAGGAGTCGGTTCGGTTGAAGGCCGAGGTGCTCCACGCGATCCTCTGTCACCACACCGCGGAGGACCCGCTGACGACCGAGGCGGGGATCATCCGCGTCGCCGACGCGTTGGATATGGAACGCGGTCGCTCACGCATTCCCTACGAGAAGGGCGGACGCGGTATCAACACCCTGTCCAGTCAGGCCATCGAGAACGTCTCGCTGCGGCCGGGTGACGGGAAGGCCGTCCTCGTCGAGATCGAGATGATCAACGCGGCCGGGGTCTACCAGGTCGACAACCTGCTCAAGGCGAAACTCGACGGATCGGGGCTGGACGATCACGTCCGGATCGTCGCGGTCAACACGAAGTCGGGCGACCAACTCGTCGAACGAATCGAACTGTAGCGACCCGCTCGTCGAACGTCCGGGGCGTCAGTCGTCGGCGGGCGAGACTTCCTGAAGGCCGGCGACGGTGAGTTCGCCGCCGAGCGTGCGGTTCGGGTACGGGATGTTGATTCCCTCCTCGTCGAAGCGCTGTTTGACCGCTTGGACGTACTCCGCCCGGGTCTTTACGAAGTCAGCGCGGCTCGGGTCCTCGATCCAGATGCGCGAGGTGAGCGTCACCGAGGAGTCGCCGAGTTCGGTCAATCGCACCGACGGCGCGGGGTCTTCGAGGATGTCCGCGTGCGCTTCGGCCTCCTCGACGATGATCTCGGTCGCCCGCTCCGTGTCGTCGTCGTAGCCGATGCCGAAGGGGACCTGGAGGCGGAGTTTGTCCTTCGCGACGGGGTTCTTGATGACGCCGTCTGTCAGCGCCGAGTTCGGGACCGTCAGCAGTTCGTTGTCGAACGTGCGAACGCGGGAGACGCGGAAGCTGATGTCCTCGACGACGCCCGAGTTCCCGTCCCACTGGATCCAATCGCCGATCTTGAACGGTTTGTCCGTGTAAATGAAGATACCCGCGACGAAGTTCTTCAGGACGTCCTGCATCGCGAAGCCGATCGCCAGCGTGGCCGCAGCGGCGATCGTCGCCAGCGACTGCAGGAAGTTCGGGTAGCCCGCCGCGCCGAACGCGGCCGTGACGGCGGCAAAGCCGACGACGACGACGAGGAGTCGGCGGAGCGGCTTCTGGGCGTGCGTTTCGAGCCCGCGGGAGTCCATCATCCGGGTCGCGACCGGCAGGAGCACACTGCGACCGACCACGAACACGACCGCGAACACGACGAGGAACGCCAGCGCCTGTCCGAGGAGCCCGGCGGCCGCGTCGGGGAGGCCGACGCCCGCCAGGAACCGCGCGATCGAGTCGCTCAGGCCGATCCCGGCCTGCAGCGGCGCCCCGACGCTCATCGATGCAGGACCCCCGTGTTACCCCGTGTCTCGATGACCTCCGAGTCGGTTCGCTCGGCGAGTTCGGCCGCGAGCTCCTCGACGGTCGTGCCGCCGCGGGCCGCGCGGAGGAACTTCACCTTCACGAGTTCGCGGTCGTGCAACTGATCGGCCGCCTCCTCGACGACCGGATCGATCCCCCCTTTTCCCACCCAGACGGTAACGTCCAGATCGTGGGCCGCCTTGCGCAGCTCCTGTTCGTCCATACGACTCCGATACGTCGGCGTGCGGTTTGAAACTTAAGACTCCCGACGGATTTGAGCGGTCCCGCGTTCGGGGGCGTTACTGATCGTCGTAGGGGTAGCGCTTCGTCGCGCCGCAGGAGAGACACCTGAGGACGACGTGGCCCGACTGGAGTCGAACCCGAGCCGTCGCGCCGGGGCGGAGGTACGCGTCGCAGTCGTCACAGGCGAAGCGTCTGAACCGACGCGGGAGCCGAACCCGGTTCCGTTCGGCGATCCGGCGAGCGAGGCGGACGTACTCCCGGCCGAGGTCGACGTCGCCGCCGGCCGTCGCTTCCCGGGCGAGGTCGTGCAGTCGCTCGATTCGCTCGGCCGGGATGCCCATACTGGCGCACGAACTCGGGCGACCAAAGGCGTTCCGAGTCGGTCTCGGACCCGCCGCGGGCTCCGAATCCCATTTTATTGTACGCATCGTACAATATTAATCCGTGGAGTGCGAAGCGGGAGTATGCGCATCGTATTCGCCACGGACCTCTCGGACGCGAACGAGGCAGCGATCCGGTCCCGCACGTGCCTGGACTGTCTCGACAACATCGGCGTCACGGAGGTGCACCTCGTGACGGTCGTGCCGGACAACGTCTCCAGCGGCCTCCCCGGGATGGACGCCGCGACGGACACCCGAAAGTCGTTGCAGCCCCAGCGCGAGGTCTTCGAATCTGCGGGGTTCACCGTCGAGACCCACGTTGCCCGCGGGACGCCACACCGACGGATCAACGGCTTCGCCGACCGACTCGACGCGGATATGATCGTGGTCGGGTCGCGCGGACAGAGTCCGCTCGCGAACCGGCTCGTCGGGAGCACCACCCGGAACGTCGCGCGGACGGCCACGCGTCCGCTGCTCGTCGAGCGGATCGCGCCCCCGGACTCAGAAAAGGCCGTCGTGAAAGCGCACCTCTTCCAGCACGTCCTGTTCGCGACCGACTTCTCGGAGAACGCCCGGCAGGCGTTCGAGTTCCTCCCGATGCTCGAGGGAGCCACCCAGGCGGTCGACCTCCTGCACGTGCAGAAGGAGAACGCGGAGCCGGCGGTCGAGGACCCGCGATTACGACTGCAGGAGCTCGCGGCCGAGGTCGAACGCGAGATGGGAATCGAGGCCGGAATCAACGTCCGCGAAGGGAGTCCCGTCGACGAAATCCTCGAGGAGGAGACCCGAGTCGGCGCGACGACGACGCTGCTCGGCACGCGCGGGCGGAGCCGGCTCCGCCGACTGCTCCTCGGAAGCGTCTCGGAATCGATCGTCGCCCGGGGCAACAACAACGTCCTGCTCGTTCCCCCGGCAGGAGACCGACGCTGAGAGGGGCGGTCGCCCGTATTCGCGGGAAGGGCGCTCCCGGGGGCCGACGTGATCGAGCGACTCCCGGCGACGGCTCCGACGCCGGCACCGAGAGTCGTACGTATAAATAGGGCCGCGGGCAACGCCCCGACACCGTGGCTCTCCGCGCGCTCAATTACCTCGAACTCGAATCGCGGCTGGACCGGAGCGGCATCGGGACCGCAGCCGACCAGCAGCGGGCCGCCCTCGAACGGACGGACGTCGAGGTGGCGACCTCGCCGTGGCGCGGCGGAGACCTATCGACGGGCCTGCGCTCGGCCCTGTCCGGGCACGGCCTCTTCGCCGAGTACGACGTCGCCCACTGCAACATCGTCGGTCCTGGGTCACTGGCGGTCGCGCGCCACGCGAAGCGCCACGACGTCCCGCTGATTCTCCACACGCACGTCACGCGTGAGGACTTCGCGGAGTCGTTCCGGGGGTCGACGACGGTCGCCCCGGCGCTGGGGCGGTACCTGAAGTGGTTCTACTCGCAGGCGGACCTGGTGCTCTGTCCCTCCGAGTACACGAAGCGCGTCCTCGAATCGTACCCCGTCGACGCGCCGATCCGACCGATGACGAACGGCGTCGACGTCGAGGCCTTAGCGGGGTTCGATGACCTCCGAGGAGAGTACCGCGAGCGCTACGACCTCGATGGGACGGTCGTCTTCCTCGTCGGCAACGTCTTCGAGCGGAAGGGCCTCTCGACGTTCTGTCGGGTCGCGGAGGCGACGCCCTACGACTTCGCGTGGTTCGGTCCCTACGACACCGGCCCGCACGCTTCGAAGGCGGTCCGACGATGGACGTCGAACCCGCCCGAGAACGTCACCTTCACCGGGTGGATCGACGACATCCGGGGGGCGTACGGCGCGGGCGACGTCTACCTCTTCCCGACGAAGAACGAGAACCAGGGCATCGCCGTCCTCGAGGCGATGGCCTGCGGAAAGGCGGTCGTCCTCCGGGACATCCCGGTGTTCGAGGAGTTCTACACCGACGGCCACGACTGCCTCAAGTGCGAGACCGAGGCGGAGTTCGTCGACGCGGTCGAATGCCTCGCCGCTGACGACGACCTCCGAAATCGGCTCGGCGAGAACGCCCGCGAGACCGCGATGGAACACAGTCTGGACCGCGTCGGCGAGCGACTCGCCGAGACGTACCGCGAGGTCCGAGAGGCCAAGCGAACGGGCCGACCACTCGACATCGGGGAGTGAGCCCCGACGATTCGCAACTGATTAACCCCACGTCCGTGAATCGCCGCCGATGGCTCCCGCCACCGTCGCCGCCTTCACCGACACTTACCTGCCGACAGTCAACGGCGTCTCCTACACGATCCAGACGTGGCGCGACCGCTGGCAGGAGCGCGGCGGGACGATGCGGATCGTCTACCCCGGGAGCACCGACTACGACCCCGACCCCGAGGAATACCCGGTTCGGAGCCTCCCCTTTCCGATGTACGAGGGATTCCGGATCGGGACCCCGCGCGTCCCCGAGGCCGTCGAGGACGCCGACGTCGTCCACGCGCACACCCCGTTCGCGGTCGGCATCGGGGGAGCGCGACTCGCCCGCCGCGAGGACCTGCCGCTCGTGACCTCCTACCACACGCCGACCGCGGAGTACGCCGACTATCTCACGTCGCGACCGCGCGTCGAGCACGGCATCGAACGGCTGGCCGAGCGGTACGAGCGGTGGTTCCTCTCCCGCTCGGACGCGATCATCTGCCCCAGTGAGGACGCCAGGAAGCGGGCGCGAGACACCGCTGCGCCCGATACCCGGACCGTCGTGCTCTCGAACGGCGTCGACGTCGACTTCTTTGCGCCGACCGACGCCGAGGAGTTCCGGGAGCGCCACGGACTCCCGGACGGCCCGCTCGTCGGATACACCGGCCGACACGGCTACGAGAAGAACCTCTCGGAGTTCCTCCGCGCGGCCGGCAGCATCGATGCGACGGTCGTACTCGGCGGCGACGGCCCCGCGCGCGAGGATCTGGAGTCGCTGGCGGCCGGCCTCGACGTCGACGCGCGGTTCCTGGGCTTTCTCCCCCGCGAGGAGCTGCCGGCGTTCTACTCCGCGCTGGACGCGTTCGTCTTCCCCAGCCCGGTCGAGACCCAGGGCCTCGTCGCGCTCGAAGCCAACGCCTGCGGCACGCCCGTCGTCGCCGTCGACGCCGGCGCGCTCTCGAACACGGTCCAGGACGGCGTCACGGGCTATCACTACGAACACGGGGACATCGCGGACTGCCGCGACGCGATCGGTCGCGTCCTCGACGAGCGCGAGTCGCTCTCGGCCTCCTGTCTATCGCGCCGCGAGGCGTTGAGCGTCGACCGCGTGGTCGATCAGCTCGCGGACCTCTACGAAGGGGTTATCGAGGAAAATCGGTAGTCGCGGTTCGGGACGTTCGGGTCCGAGATCGTTCGAGTTCGGACGGCTGACGGGGACGCGTCTCAGTCGTCGAGGTCTTCGACGGCCTGCGCGATCCGCTGGAGCTGGCGCGTCGCGTCGCGGACCTCGTCGCGGAGCTGTCGGACCTCGCGAACGAGTTCCTCGTTGCCCGCGGACTCGCTCTCTTCCGGCCCGCCTCGGCCGCCGGGGCCGCCGGGGCCGCCGCCCATTCCGGGCGGACCGCCGCCCATCCCGCCGGGACCGCCGCCGCCCATCATCCCGCTCATCATCTGCGCGAAGGGGTTGCCGCCGGCACCGCCGGGGCCGCCGCCCATCATCTCCTCGGGGTCGGGGCGGTCGCCCTCCTCTCGCTCCTCGGCACGTCGTTCGCGAATCTCCTCGACGCGCTCGCGGAAGGACTTCTCTTCGGCGTCGTCGGCCGACTCCTCGGCGTCGTCCTCGGGCGGGAGCGATTTTTCGGTGTCGTTCTCGGCGGCAGGATCGTCTGGTTCGTCCGACATACCTCCGGATACAGTCTCACCCCGCAAATGACTGACGGTCGGCGCCGAATGCGGTGCCTGCCCGGCGGAACCCAATCACGGTGAGACGACCGCCGTCGTCCCCGGTCTCGACGCTACGCGACCGCAGAATCCTCTTTGTCCTCGCCGTTGGGCTGTGTCATCTGCTCGATGACGTCGTGGAGGGTGACGTCGTTGACGAGGATGACGTCGCCGACGGCGCGAACCCAGCGGTACGGGAGGATGACGCCCTTCTTCCTGCCGACGATGTCCGAAAAGAGTTCGTCGTTGAGTTGCGTGAGCGCGAGTCCGGTCACGGCCTGCCGCTCGGTGAGATCGAGTCGGACGTCGGCGACTTCGCCGACGAAGACGCCTTCGTTCGAGTACACCTCGCGGCCGACGAGCGTCGTGATCTTCTGGGGGGTCTCGTCCATACCCCGATGATCGGGAGGGTCCGTCTTAATTGTTGGTAGGAGCGGGCGCGCTTCCGGCGAAGGCCTCTGAGAGTCGGACTCCCAGAATCTCGTCGTGCCGCGGTGCCGACGGTTTCCGACCCGTGTATCGCGATCGACCGAACGAGGACGCGCTGGGCGTCACCCGGCGTCGAACTCCTCGCCCGTCACGCGGACGGTCACCGTCTCCTCGACCGGTCGGAGGTCGTAGGACGGGGCCGTCCCGTCCGGCCGCCGAGTGACGTACATCGGCTCGACCAACTCTCCCTCCTCGACGCCGTAGATCGCGAGGCGCTCGCCGGTTTCTTCGGGTCGCACGTCGCCGTCGCGAACGGCCGTCGCCAGCGAGCGGCTCAGCCACTCGTCGGCCGAGATGCTCGGCTCACGGACGAGCGCGACGTCGACGAACCGAACGAGATACCAGTTGAGATCGTTGCACAGCGAGACGGCCGCCCCGAGGCTCACGGTGTCGACCGCCAGCGAGTTCTCGAAGGGCGCGTATCGGTCGTACGTCGAGAGCGCCTCGCGCGCGGTCTCGCGCGAGAGCAGTTCGTACTGCACGTCGACGTCTCTCGAACCGACGAAGCAGACGCGCGTCACGGGTGGGGGTCCGACTGGGGTCGAGCGACTCGCTTCCGAGGCGGTGCGTAGACTGGGTGCGGCGAGGCGTGAATCATAGATACGGCGTCGAGAGCGTCGAAAGGCGTTGAAACGGTTGTGAAGGGGATCATAAATCGATTGCGGTCGGGGCGGTTTCGGACCGATACACTGGAGGCCGGAGAGCGGAGAACCGACGAGAGTGGAGCAGCGGACGACCGGGACGTCGGCGACGAAGTGGAGGGGCCGAACGGGGCGCGTCGCGGTCAGCGGTACCCGTTCTCGTCGAGCCACGAGACCGCACACGATTCGTCGCAGAAGGACAGGAGCCGACGCTCGCGGGTGAGCTTCGCTCCCGGCCCGGACGTCCGCTCGCGGTCGAGTTCGACCTGGTAGTGCGGGCCCGCGAGATCGACGCGCTCGCCGCACGCCGGACACCTCTCGCTGGCGGCGTCCCAGTCGCTGCGCGGGACCACTTGCCTCACGGTCCACTCCCCGTCTGAGATCGACGGGGCGGGGCGGCACGTCTTTGACATTGACAGAACGTACGGCCTCTAGCTATGTAAATCCATTTTTGCCCAATCTATCACGTGATAAGTAACAATGATTAACGTCTTTACGGTTTTTGGTGAATATATACACAGGATATGTGAGTCGAGTTGCCACGGGGCGCACCGGCTCCACCACGGGGCGCACCGACGCCACTAAGCGGCCATCGCGACGCATCGTACCGCGGGACTCCCATCCTACGGGGAGTGAATCTCGGCGCTTCGCCCCGCCTCCCGCGCCGCCGCGAGGAGTCCGTCGGGTTCCGCGGCCAGCACCTCCTCGACCGTCGCGTTCGTCTCGGGGTGCGACGGCGCGATCCGGTCACAGCCGACGGGGAGCGTCGCGTCGGTGTAGGTTCCGAGGTCCCGCGCCGCCGCCACGATGTCGAGTTTGTCCGCGGTGAGCAGCGGGCGGTGGACCGGCAACGAGACCGCAGCGTCCGTGGTCGCCAGGTTCCATCCGGTCTGGCTCGACTTCTGCCCCAGCGCCTCGCCCGTCGCGACGCTGTGTGCGTCGACCGCCTCGGCGACGCCCTCGGCCGCGGCGAGCATCGCGCGCCGGAGCGACAGCATCCGCGTGTGTTCCGTGCCCTCGACGATCCGCTCGACGAGTTCGCCGCCGTCGACGACGCGCGGGCGGAGGTCCGCCCGGGGCGCGCGTTCGGCGACCGTGCGGACCACTTCGAGCGCTCGGGCGCGGTGGTCCGCGCCGCCGTACTCGCCGAGGTCGACGTAGACGGGGACCGTCACACACCCGCGTCGGAGGAGCCGCCACATCGCCACCGGAGAGTCGAGGCCGCCGCTGACGAGGACGGCGACCCGTCCCTGCGTCCCGACGGGGAGCCCGCGGGGACCCGCGAACCGAATCGAAGAGACGAACGCCTCGCGCTCTCTGGCCTCGATCCGGTAGGTCCGATCCGGGTCGTCGAGATCGACCGACGCGCCGGTGACCTCGCCGACGATCCGCCCCGCCTCGACGTCCAGGTCCCGGCTGGAGAAGTCGTGTGCGTCCGCGGAACCGATCCGGTCGCTGTCGACCGCGTACGTCTCCGAGGCGTCGTGCGGGCCGGCCTCGGCGAGCCGACGGACGGCCGTCCGGATCGCGTCTAGTTCCGGGTCGACCGCGACGGCGGGCCGAGCGAAGGCGACCCCGGGGAGCGTCGCGGCGACGCGGGCGGCGTCGCGCGGACGGTCCGTCCGGACGACGACGCGCGACCACGGTCGCTCGACGGAGGCCTCGATCCCGGCGGCCTCCAGGGCGGCCTCGACGTCGCGGGCGACGCGCTCGGCCATCTTCGCGCGGACGCCGCTGCTCTTGGTGCCGAAGTCGCCGTGGCCGATCAGCACCGCGTTCGTCGGACCTGCCGGATCGGCCGGCCCGCCGGCCTCGTCGGCGGCCGCGCTCTCGCCGGGCAGGCGGGCGGCGTTCGTATCCTCGTCGTCCGAACCGTTCGTTCCGCTCACACCCGTCGTTTCGCGGCGAGGGGCTTCAGAACGTCGAAAGCTCCCCGTCGATGACGCGCCGGGTGACGTCCGTGACGTTCGCCAGTCGGTCGTCGATCCGCGCGCGCACCTCCGGTTCGATGTCCGCGAGATCGACGCCCGCCTCGGTGACGATCTTCGCGTCGGCGACGTGCGGTTGGTCGATCGGGCGACCGATCTGCGAGAGGAGTCGGATCTGGAGGTCGCGGATGCCGTCGACGTCGGCGACGACCGTCTCCGCGATGTCGGTCGAGAGGAGGTTGTAGATCTTCCCGATGTGGTTGACGGGGTTCTTCCCGGAGGTCGCCTCCATACTCATCGGGCGGTTCGGCGTGATGAGCCCGTTGGCGCGGTTGCCGCGGCCGACCGAGCCGTCGTCGCCCATCTCCGCGCTGGTGCCCGTGACCGTCAGGTAGATCGATCCGGCCTCGTAGTCGTCGGCCGTGTTGACCTCGACGCGGACCTCGCGGTCGGTGAGCCCGCGGGCGACGTCGCCCACGTAGGCGCGGACGCGCTCGACCGCCTCGTCGTAGTCGTCGAGGTCCTCGATGTAGGCATCGACCATCGCGGCGGCGACGGTGATGTCTATCAGGTCGCCCTCGCGCTTGCCCATCACTTTGATGTCCGGGCCCAGTTCGGGGTGATCAGCGGCGTAGGGGCCGTTGAGTTCCTCCTCGACGGTCAGGACGATCTCCTCGGTCTCGGTGAGCGGCGCGTGCCCGACGCCGTAGGAGGTGTCGTTCGACATCGGGACCTCGGCACCGTCCTCGCCGAAGACGTCCTGGAGGTCGCCAGAGCCCTCGCCGATCCGCGTGTCGACCACGATGTCGGTGCCGACGTCGAGTTCCGGGATGTGTTCGTTGAGGTAGTCGCGGGCGGCCGAGAGGGCGGTCGCGTCGACGGGCAGTCGCTCGCCGTCGTACTCCCGCGTCGCGCGACCGACGATGAGGACGTAGATCGGTTCGACGATCTCACCGCCGCCGTACGTCGGCGCGGACTCGCCAGCGACCAGTTGGGTCTCGTCGGTGTTGTAGTGGAGAACGCGTCCAACGCGGTCGAGATAGAGCTGTGAGAGCGCCCGGGAGACGGCCTCGGCGATGCCGTCACAGATCGAGTCGGGGTGGCCGATCCCCTTCCGCTCGACGATCTCGACCCCCTGATCCTCGACGGCAGTCCGGTCTGCGGCCTCGATGGCGATGTTCCGTTCGGTCATTGCCGGACGCTACTGCCCGGTTCGTTCTATAACTTGCGGAAAAGTTCTTCTCCGGGATTATTACCGTCGAGTATCCGCCCTGCACGCCACGCTCACCCCGTTTCGTCGAGAAGCAATCCGAGATAGGAGGTGCGGATCTGCTCGTCGGGATCGAGCCCCAACCGTCGGAGGACGGCGAACGCCCCGTCGCGGACCGAATCCACGTCCGCGTCCTCGTCGACTTCCGCCTCGACTTCGACGAACTCGCCGAGACCGTCGACACGATCCAGGGTGACGGTGTAGCCGTCGAGCGAGAAGAACTCACGCTCCTTCTCGACGACGGCGGCCGACTCGAACCCGAGGCCCTCGACGATGGCCGCCGCGGCGTCGCCGTCGGCTACGGCTGTCTCGTGTTCCTCGCGCGTCTTCGACGCCGCGTCGATTAACGGCCCCTTGTAGGTCAGTTTGGTCGTTTCGCCGGCGGTCGCATCGGGGTCCGCACCGCCGTCGGTCGAGTCACGGTCGTCGGCGCCGGGGTCGCGCGTCTCCCGTCGGAGACGGAGTGCCTCGTCGGTCTCGGCGAAGTCGCGATGGGGCGCGTCGTAGTACGTATCGATCTGCGTGACCCCTTCGACGCGACCGGCGTCGGCGTCCCGGAGCCGCTTCCTGACCGCGTCGCGCGACGCGCGCACCTTGACCTCGACTTCGTACATACGCGACTGGTCGGTCGGGCCGGCAAAAGTCGATGCGATCGATCGCGGCGAGGCTAGCAATTTATTATTAATAATAGTGTATTTTTACGAAGACAATGAGCAGCGAAACATCCGAAGCACCGGGAACGGCGGTAGACGAGGAACTGATCGAATCCGTCCAGGTACCGATTACCGGTCGCGTGGTCCTCGCTGCGATGGGTGGAGGGATGCTCGGGACGGTGGCGATGTTACCCGTCCTGGTCGGTTTCCCCGGCCTCCTGGGGCTGTTCCGAACCGAACCGGTGACGCGATTCGCCGGATTCGCGGAGTTCTTCGGCCTGGAACCGACGGTGACGCTCGGCATCGCGCTGTTCGGGTTCGGCGGCACGGTCGCGTTGCCGCTGACCTTCCTCGTCGTGGGCGCGTTCCTCCCGCCGGAGAAGCCGCGGTACCTCCGCGGCGCGACGTTCGCGACGGCGTTCTGGTTCGGGTTCCTCCCTGGGTTTTGGCCGACCGCCGGGCTCCTCACGACCGCGGCGTACGTCCTGTTCTCTCTCGCGAGCCACTGGGTCTACGGGCTGACGCTGGGCTACGTCCTGACGAAGACCGCCGGGTTGCCCCAGCACGAGGTGTGAACTGTTACCAACTTGCGTATAATTTATAACTATCGTTCTTCATATTTGATGTGGGCGTGGTAGTGATGAACGTACACGCCGTGGGACCGGTCATCCCGCTCCCACCACAGGCAGGGTTGATCCCGCGAGGGACTCGGACGGTCGTCTTCGAGCGCATCTTCGAGGTGTTTCTGGGGCTCGGAACGCTCGTCGGCGTCGTCGTCGTCGCGTATATGCTTTACAACGCGTACACGTACCGCGACGGGTCGCATCGCGACGGCGACTTCGAGCCGCCGGCGCTCGGCGAACTGCCCACGGGCGGGGGCGGGGGCCGGAAGCTGTTCACCTCGTTCGCGCTCAGCACGGTCATCGTCATCTCGCTCATCGCGTGGACTTACGGGACGCTCCTGTACGTGGAGGACCCACCGGAACCCGAGATGGAAGTCGGCGTCGAGGGCTACCGGTTCGGCTGGGAGTTCACGTATCCGAACGGGTACTCCGAGGACGGCACCCTCCGCGTCCCCGCCGACGAGGTGATTCGACTCCGGGTCACCTCCAGCGACGTGTTCCACAACTTCGGCGTGCCCGAATTACGCGTCAAGACGGACGCGGTCCCCGGCCAGACCACGACGACGTGGTTCGAGGCCGAGGAGGCGGGGAACTACACCGCACAGTGCTACGAACTCTGCGGGCGCGGCCACTCGTACATGACGGCGACCGTCGTGGTGATGGAACCCGACGAGTACCGCGAGTGGTACGCAAACACGACGGTAAACAGCTCATGACCGACGAAGGATCTACCGAGCCGAACGAGTCCGTCGGCGAGACGACCGGGAGCGGCGTCGCCGACGGGGAGGAGACCGACGGCGACGTCGGCGGCGGGGAGGCAACTGACGGCGACAGAGGCGGTGGGAAAGGGATCGACAGCGACACGAGCGGCGGGGAAGCCACCGACGGCGGGACCGTCACCGGCGAGGAGATTCCGGTCGAGGGCGCCGTGTCCGACGCGCTGACGGCGGCGACGCATCCCTCCCGGTCAACCGTCCGCCACTGGCTGACGACGACGAACCACAAGGACGTCGGGATCCTCTACATCGTCACGTCGCTGTTCTTCCTGCTCCTCGGCGGCCTGCTCGCGTGGCTGATGCGGATCCAGCTGTGGGAACCCCGCGCCGTCGGCGAGGGGATTCTGGGGCCGATGGCCTACAACCAGGCCGTCTCCGCGCACGGGCTGGTGATGGTGTTCTGGTTCCTCTCGCCGTTCGCGTTCGGCTTCGCGAACTACGTCGTCCCGCTGCAGATGGGCGCCGACGACCTCGCATTCCCCAGGCTCAACGCCCTCAGTTTCTGGCTGTACCTCTCTTCGGGACTGCTGTTCGTCGTCTCGTTCTTCCAGGGCGGCACCTTCGCGGGCGGGTGGACGATGTACGCGCCGCTGAACCTGCCCACGTTCACGCCGGACGTCGGGGCGAACACCGCGATTCTCGCGCTCGTCCTCTTCGTCGTCTCTGTCACAGTCTCCTCGGTAAACTTCCTGACGACGATGCACCGGATGCGCGCGGAGGGGCTCACGCTGCGGCGACTCCCCATCTTCTCGTGGTCGATCCTGCTCACCGTCTGGATGATGCTCTTCGCGTTCGCCGCGCTGCTGGCGGCGCTCCTCATCCTCTCGTCGGATCGCATCCTCGGGACGGCCTACTTCGTCCAGGAGACCGCGGGCGGGTCGCTGCTGTGGACCCACCTGTTCTGGTTCTTCGGCCACCCGGAGGTGTACATCGTCTTCTTCCCCGCGCTCGGGGTGATGGCCGAGGTGTTCCAGACGTTCACCGGGCGACGCATCGTCGGCCGGAAGTGGTTCATCGCCGCGATGGTGCTCGTCGCGCTCCAGAGCTTCGTCGTCTGGATGCACCATATGTTCCTGACGGGCATCAACCTCGAAATCAAGACGCTGTTCATGGTGACGACCATCGGCATCTCCCTGCCGTTCGATCTGATGGTGTTCGCGCTGATCTACACGCTCGTGAAGGGGCGCGTCCGGTTCACGACGCCGTTCCTCTTCGCCTTCGGCGGGCTGATACTGTTCATCCTCGGCGGCATCACCGGGGTCTTTCTCGGGGCCATCGTCCTCGATTACGAGTTCCGCGGCACCTACTGGGTCGTCGCGCACTTCCACTACGTGATGGTCGGCGGGGTGACCGCGCTCGTCGGCGGCCTCTACTACTGGTTCCCGAAGATCACCGGGCGGATGTACGACGAGTTTCTGGGGAAGGCGCACTTCGCTGCGTACTTTATCGGGTTCAACCTGCTGTACTTCCCGATGTTCGTCGCCTGGGAGACCCCCCGGCGCGTCTTCCAGTACAGCGACTGGATGGCGCCCTGGCACCAACTCGCCACCGTCGGCGCGTTCGTCCTGGGGCTCTCGTTCGTCATTATGTTCTACAACCTGACGAAGAGCGCGTTCGACGGCGAGCGCGTCGGCAACACGCCCTGGGAGTTCTCCCGGACCGCCGAGTGGGCCGTCCCGTCGCCGCCGCCGACGGAGAACTTCCCCGGCATTCCCTCCTACAGCGACGGCCGACTCTCGTTCCGGTCGCGGGGGGCCACCGACGGCGGCGATGCGGCAGCGACGGGGTCGACGGAGACCGACGGGGGCGTCGCCGCCGACGCCCACGCGGGGGCCCACGACCACGCTGACCACGCCAGCGTCTGGCCGCTCGCGGTCGGTGTCGGGGCATTCCTGCTGTTCCTCGGACTCTCGGGGGTTCGCGAGGGATCGCTCGTGGAGGGGCTGGCCGGTTCGGCCTACCTCTTCGCCGCGGTCGCCGGCGGCGTCGTCGTCCTCGGCTCGCTCGTCGCGTGGGCGATCGAACCGTTCGAGGCCCCGGAGGGCGGGTTCGGCGAGGCGTGGCCCTTCGGCGGCGTCGAGAACGGGAAGGTCGGGATGTGGATCTTCCTCGCCTCGGACGTGGTGCTGTTCGGCGGCTTCATCGGCGCGTACGTCTTCACGCGCGTCGCGGCGGGGTGGGTCGGCTGGCAGCCCGTCCCCGAAGATCCGATTCCGGGGCTCGTGAACACCTACATCCTGCTCGCGAGCAGTTTCACCGTCGTCCTCGCGCTGGTCGCGGCGCAGAAGGAGCACCGGTGGGGCGTCGTCGCCAGCCTGACGGCGACGATCGCGCTCGGGATCGGCTTCCTCGGCAACAAGGCCCTGGAGTGGCAGCACCTGTTCCACACGGGCGTCGAGCCGACCGCGAACATCGGGACCTCGACGTTCTTCCTGACGACCGGACTCCACGCCGCACACGTCGTCGCCGGGCTGATCGGCGCGCTGTACCTCCTCGGACGCTCGCTCGGGGGGGCGTACCTGACTGACCAGCGCCCGGTCGAGTACTTCGGGCTCTACTGGCACTTCGTGGACATCGTCTGGCTGTTCCTCTTCCCGCTGTTCTACATCCTGTGAGGTGAACATATGACACACACGAAACTGTACACGGCGATATTCGCGGTCCTGTTCGTCTCGGCGACAGTGCAGGTGCTCGTCGAGTTCGCGGGACTGGCGTACTGGACGGCGTTCGGCATCATCGTCGCGCTCTCGGCGTTCAAGGCCGTGCTCGTCGCGGCGTACTTCCAGCACCTCCGGTTCGAACCGCGCTCGCTGACGTACGTCGTCGTCATCGGCCTCGCGGCGGCGCTGGCGCTGACGCTCGCGGCGTCGTACTCGATCCTATGAATCGCGCGAGCGCACGAGATCGATCCGGCACCCGCACCAAACGTCCGGAATCAACCTCGCACCCGTGATCCACTCGATAACCGACTTCGAGAGCTCTCCCGACGCGGCCGGTAGCGACGCGTACACCAGTACCGGCGACGAACCCGACGCGCATAATGCCGCCAGCGACGACCTCGACACGTACCCTGCTGCCAGCGACGACCTCGACACGCACACCGCCGCTAGCGACGAACCCGATGCGCACACCGCCGCTAGCGAAGATCCGAGACGGCCGGGAGACGGCGACCGGCGCGAGACCGACCAGGGCGGCGAGCGACCGGCCGAAACCGGCGAGGCGAGTGAGGCCCGTCGCGTCGCCCTCGGCTACGCGCTGCTGTTCTCACTCCCCGTCGGCGTCGGCGTCGCGGTGATGCTGCTCCGGGTGACGGGAGGGCGTCCGACCGACGCGATCGTCGTCGGTCCGAGTCTCGCGCTCGCCACCGCAGTGTTCCTCCTCGTGGTCGGTGTCAGCGCGGGCGGGTCGACGAACCCGTGACCGACTCCCGATTTCGAGTCAACGTTTACCACGGTTGCGACCGAAACGGACGGTGATGGACGAAACCCAACTCGGCCTGGCGACCGCGCTCGCACTGGTCGTCGTCGGCCTCGTCGCGCTCCTCTCGGCGGAGGCGGCGGGACTGTCGACGGCGATCGTCGCCGCCTGCGGACTCGTCGCGCTGTCCGGCGTCGGCGTGCTCACCGCCGCCGTCGCTCGGCTCCCGGAGCCGGCGGGAAGCGACGATCACGGGGTGTGACCGGGCCGGCGACAGTGCACCGTTCACCCGGGCAGACTGAACGCGACGACGCCGGCGACGACGGAGGCCGCGTAGAGCAGGCCGACGGCGAAGACGACCTTCAGGTGCAGGCGGAACAGCTCGTCGCTCTCGGCCTCGCGGGCCTCCTCGTAGGCGCGCTCCTCCGCCGGCGTCGCGTCGTGTCGTTCCCCGACGTGGAGCGCGCGCTGCCGCTCGGTGACGAACGGGCGACCGCAGTGCGGACAGACCGGTGTCTCGCGGTCTGCGTCGGGTACCGTCGTGTCGGGAGCGGGCGGAAGGCCGGACATCTCAAGCGATCCCCGCGGCGATCGGTTGGGCCACGATCCAGAGGCTGACGGTCGTGTACAGGACGGCGACGGCCGCGAAGGGGTACTGGCTCCTGATCGGCTGTACCCGGCCCGCGAACAGCTCGAACGCCCGGGCGTGGGCGACCCAGACGGCGAGGACGTGCCCGGCGACGATCGCGAACAGCTGCACCGCGCCGAACCACCCCGGCGGCGACAGGACGACCAGCGACCCCGGCGGGGCGAGCGGCGCGGCGGCGACGGCGGCGACCGTGGGCGCGAATCCCACGAGGTACCCGACGAAGTGCGCGAAGTGGTAGCCGGCGGCGATCGGAATCAGCGCCGGTGCGAACCAGCCCGCGAGGTACCGCGCCGAGACGTACGTCGGGGCGGTCCGCCTGACGCCGCGGGCCGCGAGCCAGTAGCAGCCGAGGAAGCAGCCGAGCCCGCCGAGAAGCCCCGCGAGCGTGACCGGCCAGGCGGGGACGCCCAGCGTCGTCACCGCGGCCGTGGCGCTCCCCCACGCGGCCGTCGAGACGAGGCCGTCGAAGGTCGTCACCCAGACGAGCGCGACGACGAAGGCCACGTCGTCGAGGTCGGAGACGGTCGGCTCGCGCGCGAGACCCGCACCCGGAAGGCCGACGTCCAGTCCCGATTCCGTCCGGCGGATCGGGGCGAAGCGGCCGTAGAGCGCGAACGTCCGCGCGACCGGATCGACGCGGTCGAACCAGGCGTCGCCGAAGGCGGCCGCGCCGGCGACGGTGACGCCGGAGTAGCCGACCACCGCGGCTGCGAGCAGTCGCGGGTCGGCGGCCACCGGGCTGAGGACTTCGAGGCCGACGAGCGCGAGGAGGCCGGCGACGCTCGGCCAGGTACCTACCCGGGCGGGGAGCGAGCGCGGTTCGACGGGGAGGAGGGACGCGACGGTGCGCCAGGGGTTCAGCGCGGGCCAGGTGTCGCCGACGGCGTACGTCGTCGTCGTGTACCCGGCCCACCACACGACCCAGACGCCGAGCGTGAGGAGGTTCGCCGCCGGCGCGTCGGGGCCGATGAGCCCCACGGCAACGACGAGCGGCACCGCTGCGACCGCCGCCCAGCGGGCGACTCCGACGAGAAAGGGGCCGACGGGTGGCAGCGAGCGACCGCGGTGCGGGACCCCCTCGACGACCCGCCGATCCGTCAGGAGGCTCGTGAAGAGGAAGGACGCGCCGACGGCGCCCGCGCCCGAGGCGATCACCAGCCACGAGGGGACCGGCGCGCTGCGGGTGACCGCGCCGAGCGACCCGGCGTGTGCCACTGCGGGCTCGACGAACACCGTCGTCGCCAAGAGCGTCACGAGAAGCGTCGCCAGGAGCGTCGCGAGCGCCGGGAACGGGCGAGGTCGGGGCATCGGGACTCACTCCCGACGGCCGGCCACGGAAAGCAGTCCCACGGCGAGCACGAAGCCGAGCGTCGAGAGATCGACGCTGAACGGTTCGACCGTCGCGAGCGCGGTTGTGCCGCCGACGACGCCCACGGCGACGGACTCGACGAGCGGCAGGCTGCAACCGACGCAGGAGGCGATGCCGACCAGTCCGGAGAGCGCCCGACGGCCGGCGTCGAGCAGGGCGGCGTACACGAGCACGGCGAGCGAGAGGTAGCCGACCACCCTGTAGGGAACGACGTTCAGCGTGAGGAACGAGCCGCCGTAGGCGACGCGCGGCCCCCAGCCGGGCGCGGCCAGCGTGACCTGCAGTCCGGTGACGTGGGCGTGAGAGTGACCGAATTCGAGCCCGACGAGCCCCGAGAGGGACGCGAGCGCGAGGAAATACGCCGCCGCGAGGACCGCCGCAGCGATCCTGACCCGTCGACCCGCGGGCGGAAAGCGGACCCGGGCCGTCGCCGCGAGGCCGACGTTCATCCAGACAAACGGGTACAGCAGGTATCGAACGGATCGGATTTCCGGGTCCGCGACCGCGAGATACGTCCCGACCGCGGCGGCTTCCACGAGCAGGACGACGGCGATCAGGCGGACGCCACGGGCCGAGGCTCGTCTCGACCGGTCGACGACGGTCGGTGCCTCGGTCATCGTTCAGACGAGTCCGAGGAGGCTCACTGCGACCGCGACGAGCAGTACCAGTCCGACGGCCCACGATCCGAAGGCGGCAGCCTGCGCGGTGTGGAGCCCGCGGGACCGCGCGGCCACGAACGTCCCGTAGAAGACGTACCCTACGAGGACGGCGATTCCGACCGCCGCCAGCAGCGCGGTGGCTCCGCCGGAGACGCCGGACGCGACGTCGAACCCGCCGACCGCGAGGACCGTCGCTCCCCCCGCCAGGAGCGTTAGCACGAGGAAGCCGACCGTCCACGCCACGGGGGTCCGCGCCACCGCGGCAAGGCGAGACGAGAGGTCCTCGCCGTCGTCGCCGTACGTCGGCGTGTAGCGGAAGCGACTGCGTGAGAGCAGCAGGACCGCACCGCCCACGATGAGCACCCCGAGCAGGAAGCTCGCGACGAGCGTCGTCTGTGCCATTGGAACAGTTGTATATCACTTTCGTCCGTGATAAATCCTCGCCGCGGCGTGGCGTCGAAACCGCGGCAATTCCGCGGCCTGCTCGGCTGTGCTCCGGTCGAACCCCGCAGATCCGTCTGCGAGTCGAAACGTGATTCTTAAGGGTCGCACGGGAGATTGTCCGCGTATGAGTGACGAACAGCAGGCGGACGCCGCCGAATCGCAGGCAGACGCCGACGCTGAAGACGTCGAAGAAGACGTCTCCGGCATCCAGGACGGCGACTTCGTCCGTCTGGCCTACACGCTCCGGACCGCAGACGACGACACCGTCGTCGACACCACCGACGAGGAGACGGCCGAAGCGGCCGACATCGACACCGACGAGTACGACTTCGAGCCGCGGGTCATCGTCGTCGGTGCCGGTCACGTCTTCGAGAGCGTCGACGAGGCGCTCGTCGGCTCCGAGGTCGGGGACTCCGGGACGGTCGAGATCGCCGCCGAGGAGGCCTTCGGCGAGTACGACGACGAACAGGTCCGGACGGTCAGCGCCAACAAGATCGACGAGGACGAGCGCTACCCCGGAGCGCAGGTCCAGATCGACGGCGATCAGGGTCGGATCGTGACGATCGTCGCGGGACGCGCACGCGTCGACTTCAACCACCCGCTCGCCGGCGAGGACCTCGAATACGAGTACGAGGTCCTCGAACTCGTCGACGACCGCGAGAAACAGGCCGCGAGTATGCTGGAGATGTACCTCCAGCAGGCTCCCGAGGTCTGGATCCAGACGGACACGGTCGAGGAAGAGCAGCTTGTCGAGGAGGAGAGTGACGCCGACGACGAGGGCGAGGACGAAGAGGACGAACCCGAGTTCGAGACCGTCGAAGTCGAGAAGGAGACGCTGTACATCGAGGCCACTCCGCAGATGACGATGAACCAGCAGTGGATGTTCTCGAAGCAGCAGATCGCCCAGGACGTGATGGACCGACTCGACCTCGATCGGGTCATCGTCCAGGAGACCATCGACGGGATGGGCGGGATGATGGGCGGTATGGGCGGAATGATGGGCGGCGCCGGCGGAATGGGCGCCGAGGATATCGAAGAGGCCATCGAGGACGTCGACGTCGACGCCGACGAACTCGCCGAGGAACTCGACGCCGACCTCGAAGAGTAACGCTCCCGCGGAGATCGGACGCGGCTCTTCTCGCTTGCGTCGTTCGAGACGGTGACTGCCGAGAGCGGGTAGGAAGTGCTAGGCGATGTCGCGGCTCGTGTCGACGGTCACCCGCTCGCCCAGCCGGAGCTTGATCGTCTCCTCGGGCGGCTGGACGCCGCGGAACTTCGGCACCGCCAGCCGGTTTTCGATCTCCGATCCCTTGATCTTCGTGTGGAGATCGAAGACGACGTCGGCCATATGTTTCGTGTACCTTCGGTTTCGCGGCTCCCCGTCGCTTTTCATTCCGTGGAGGACGGCCAGCCCGCCGGTGTTGACCATATGCGTCTGGAGTTCGTTGAGGAACTGGCGATAGCGGGCGGGGTCGGTCTCCTCTAAGACGTCGACGACGTCGACGATCATATTCGCGCCCTCCGGGAGGTCGCGGATGAACCGATGGGCGGTGTCGAGCGGGGCGTTGCCGCCGACGTCTCTGACCGTCGGGTCGCCGACGTGCCCCGGTGCCCGGTCGACGGCGTCCTTGACGGCCTGGTCCGAGCGGATCGTGGTGAGGTACAGCGACGCGCGGACCGCGGTCAGTTCGTAGAGAAATAGCTCCGACTGGCTGGCGGGGTCGGCCGCGAGGAGCACGATGCTCCCTGGCGGAATCCCGCCGTCGAGTTGGCGGTCGAGGACGCTGACGCCGGTCGAGAGCCTACCTGCCACGGCGTGCGCTACGGAGGCTAGCGGCTTAGGTGTTCGGTCGCTCGGAGAGGGAGTCGGCGAGTTCGTCGTACGCGCGTCGGACGGCCGGGTCGCAGAGCGGGTCGGCGGCCGTCGAGGGGGCGGCCGGCGGCACCGCCCCGAGGATCCGACACCCGAGGAGGTCCTCGACGCCCGGCGGTGCGAGTCGCGCTCGGGTGAGCGCGCCGCCGACGACCGGCGTCCCGACCGCGCGCGCCATCGCGGCCGTCTTCGCCGCGTCGCGGAGCGCGGCGACGCAGGGCGTCGCGACGATGAGGACGCCGTCGGCGACCCGCAGCGGGACCGTCGCGTCCGGTCCGGCACCGGCGGGGCAGTCGACGAGGACGGTCACGGGGACGTCCCTGTCGGTGGATCGAGCGTCGAATCCGCCGCCGCTTCGACTGTCGCGCTCGCTGACGAAGCCACGGCCTCCGGCGTCCCGCTCGCCGGCGACGCCGCCGCTTCGGCCGCCGGGCCCGCTAACGACGCCCCCGCTCCGGTCGTCGCAGTCGCTCCCGACGCCGTCGCGACCCCGACCGTCGACCGCGTCGTCGCCGACAACCACGGGAGACGCCCCCGCCTCGCGCTCCCGAAGCCGACGCAACCGACCGCCGATTCCGTCTGGCGCGTCCCCCGACGCGGGAACGATCCGCGTGTCGTCGGTCGACGCCGGATCCGCGTGTCCGCGACCGCCCGGGGCGGCCGCCCGCGGGACGCCGGCCATCGCGTGGAGGTTCGGGAGGTCGCAGTCGGCGTCGACGGCGAGCGTCGGGCCGTCGATCGCGCGGGCCAACCCGAGCGTCGTCGTCGTCTTGCCGCTGCCTCCCTTGCCGCCGGCGATCGCGAGCATACCGCCCGTGGTCCCGGCCTCGTATTTGAACGCTCGGAGCGCTCTCGGCAGTCGCGGGCGCGGGACGCGAGAAACCAGTGCCGCCCGCGAGCGACTAGTCGTGACAGCAGCCGCCGGCCTCGCCGCCGAAGTCGACCGCCAGGGGTTCCGAGATCGACTCGTTGACCGCTTCGAGGCGGTCCTGAAGCCGCTCCTGGGCGTCGAGATACGAGGCCATCTTCGGCATCGAGTGCAGTTCCTCCTGGGCCTCCTGGACCTTCCGAAGGTTCTCTTCGGTCGCGTTGCCCATCTGGCGGGCGTGCATGTAGTGATCCCGGCGCTCCTGGAATTCAGAGATCTGCTCCTGGACGTCGTCGTCGGCCTCGACGGCCGCCTTCGTCTCCTCGAACGCCTGGTACTCCGAGGTCTCGGCGATCGCGTCGCCGAGTTCGCGACCGAGTTCTTCGAGCCGGTCTTGCTGGACGCTCATCGATCCGTCTTCGGACGCGAGGCGTTTCAAGGTGCCGGAGCGGGTGATGGCTGGATTGCCGACCGTCTGTCCGCCACGAAACACTCTCTCACGGTTGTTTTCGGCCGTCTCGGAACCGCCGGCGTTATGGGCGTCGGCCGGCTATGCCGTTGCAATGAGCCACGACGCCGCCACGGAGGGGGACCTCCGAAACACCGGGATGTCGCTGAAGCACGACCGCGAGTGGGACTACGAACTGGACCGGATCGTCGAGGAGATCGAAGACCGCGACGCGACGCGGGTCGGCCTGCAGTTCCCCGAGGGGCTGAAGCGCCGCGGCCCGGCCGTCGCCGACGACCTCCGCGAACTGTGCGACGACGACGTGACGTTTATGCTCTCGGGCCAGCCCTGCTACGGCGCCTGCGACCTCGATACCTACCTGATGCGCCGGACCGACGTGTTCGTCCACTTCGGCCACTCGCCGATGAAGGAGTCCGAGAAGATCATCTACGTGCCGCTCTTCTCGAACGTCGATCCGTTCCCGATCCTCGAGGAGGCCGTCGACGAACTGCCCGAGGAGGAGGTCGGCCTCGTCACGACCGCCCAGCACATGAACCGCTTCGGCGAGATGGTCGAGTGGCTCGAAGAGCGCGGCTACGACGTCCACACCCGTCGCGGCGACGACCGCCTCACCTACGAGGGACAGGTGCTCGGCTGCAACTACGCCTCCGCCGACATCGACGCCGACCAGGTGCTGTACGTCGGCGGCGGGAAGTTCCACCCGCTCGGCCTCGCGATGGAACACCCCGAGAAGACGGTGCTCATCGCCGACCCCGTCAACAACGTCGTGACCGTCGCCGACACGGAGAAGTTCATGAAGCAGCGCTACGGCGCGGTCCACCGCGCGATGGACGCCGAGAAGTGGGGCGTCATCTTCTGCACGAAGATCGGTCAGGGCCGGATGGAGATCGCCGAAGAGATCATCGCGGACAACGACGACGCCTACCTCATCACGATGGACGAGGTGACGCCCGATCGGCTCCGAAACTTCGCAATGGACGCCTTCGTCAACACCGGCTGCCCCCGGATCACGACCGACGACGGCCCGCAGTTCCACAAGCCGATGCTCACGCCGGGCGAGTACCGGATCGCGGTCGGCGACAAGCCGCTCGACTCCCTCTCGTTCGACACGTTCCACGGCACCTGGTAGCCCGGGCCGCCGGGCGCGACGGTCCGCTACCGTTCTCCCGCGACCGCCGATTCGACGTACTCGACCGCGTCAGCCACCGTTTCGACGGCCTCGACGTGCGCGGCGTCGTGGGTTCCGAGCCCCGCTGTCGGCCGGTCGTAGACCGACGCGTACCCCAGTTCCGAGAGCGTCCCGCCGCCGCCGTCGACCGCGATCACGGCGTCCCCGTTCATCACGACCAGCGCGTTGCGAGCGTGGCCCAGTCCGGTGGCGATCGCCTCGTCGACGTACTCGTTGGCGTCCGCGGGGCGGTCGCTCGGGAGAATCCCGATCGCGTGTCCGCCCGCCTCCGACGCGCCGCGACAGACGGCCGTCATCACCCCGCCGAGACCGCCGCAGACGACCGTGTGTCCGCGCTGGCCCAGCAGCCGTCCCAGGGCCGTCGCCGTCTCCGCCTCGTCGTCGTCGATCACGCTGCCGCCGATCACGCTGACTCGCATAGCGGACGCTCGACGGCGGAGGCAGTAGTGGTTTCGACTCGCTAGGGGGAACCGCGAGGCGATCCGGTGCTAGCTCCGGACCTCGATCGCTTCGATCTCTCCGAGGACCGGAAGCGTCCCGATGTCGTCGGCCGGACCGCATCCAGAGCGGGGGCGCCCCCGGAGCGGACAGACCGTCTCCTCGCCGACGACCGGGCTGCGGGTTTCGAGCACGTACGCCTCGTGGCGGTCGTCGCCCGAGACGGGCGCGAGATGGAGGATCCGGCGGTCGACGATCCCGTCGATGTCGACGTCCTTCTGTCTCGCGTCGACCGTCTCCTCGCTGACTGCGGCCACGCGCGTCACAATCGGCGATTCGAGTTCGACGCCGCCGACCGAGATGGAATCAACATCGAGCGCGATCTCGATCTCGTCGCCCTCGGTCGCGCTCGCGATCCGCTCGAAGCGATCAGCCGTCATTGGCGCTCGGTTAGGAGGGGACCGTCAAGAAGGCTCGCACCCGACGGGATCGCGATCCGGTTCGGGGGACTGCCTCACTCCCCGTCTCTTCTCTCGGGGCTGACCGCCGTCCCGTCGGGCCGTTTCGGTCCCTCGGAGTCGTAGACGACCACACCGTCGGCCTCGACCGGTTCGTAGCTGTCGCGGACGCCGATCGCCTCCTCTAACTCGCGGACAGCCCGCCGCTTGAGCGCGGCCGCCAGCTCCTCGGCCTGCTCGCGGGAGATGTCGCGACCGAGCCCCTCGCACTCGTGGGCGCGGACCATTCCCGCCTCGTCGACGGCCTCGCCCATCGGCTGACTGGTCCCCCCGAGCGCGACGCTGAACGGGTACGTTTCGCAGATCAGCGGCCGGTCCGCGTGGACGCTGCAGCCCCCCTTCGGCGTCCCGTCCGCCCGCTCGCCGACCTCCTCGTAGAATGCGCAGTCGCCGCAGGCGTCCGTCTGGAGCGCCCACTCGAACGTCTCGCCCTCGGGGCCGTCCTCGCCGTCGACGACTCCGTACGGCATCGGCCGGGCGACGTCGCGCCAGTCGTAGGACTCGTCCGTTTCGCCCTCCCCGTCGCCCGCAGGGTCGGCACTTCTCTCACCGTCGCCCGCAGGATCGGCTCCTCCCTCACCGTCGCCGTCCTGTCCTCTCTCCCCGCTCGCCGCCGACTGCAACCGCCGCACCTCGTCCGGGAAGACCGTCGCCGTGTGGGGTTCCGTACCTGTCCCGTCCGCGCGCTCGTGGCCCTTGCAGCACGCGCCGCAGCGCGTGCACTCGAAGCCGATGGACTCGATGGCGTCGGCCAACTCCGACACCGCGAGGTCGCGGGCGCGTTCGAGTTCGGCTTCGAGGGAGGGAGCGTCGCTCACGTGTCGGCGTCGGGCGGGCGCGGACAAAGGCCTCTCGGTCGCCCCCGCCGACGGAGACGAGCGCGCTCAGTACGGGTCGACCGTCTCCGCCTCGCGGTCGAGTCGCACGCGACGCTCGGCGTCGAGTTTCTCCAGGTGCGCGACGACCGTCGCCCGCGCGAACCCGCGGATGCCGGTGAGGTCCCTGTCGTAGACGGCGTCGAGGACGGCGTCCACGTCGCGAGCGCCGGCCTCGACGGCTGCCAGCACGTCGCGCTCGCGGTCGAGTCGCCGCCGGAGCAGCCGTTCGCAGGTCGCCCGCGACTCCTCGATGACCGGGCCGTGCCCCGGAAGGAGGCGCGGCGGGTTCCGGGCGTAGAGTCGGCGGAGCGCCACGAGGTACGCGCGGACGTCGCCCTCCGGCGCGGCGACGGCGACGCTCCCCTCTGCGACCGCGACGTCGCCGCAGAGCGTCCCGGCGTCGGTCTCGAAGGCGACGTGGTCCGGCGCGTGCCCGGGCGTGTCGACGACGCCGACGCCGTCGCCCACGGGGAGTTCGGAGCCCTCGACGAACGTCCGATCGGGGTCGATCCCGGTCGCCTCGGCGAAGCGGGTCTCTCGGCCGCGGCGACACCAGACGGTCGCGCCCGTCTCTGCCGCGTACGTCTCGACGGCACCCACGTGGTCCGGGTGGGCGTGGGTCACGGCGACGTGTTCGACCGAAGCGGCGGCGACGGCATCGTCCAGGTCGTCGGTTCTGGCCGGTGGATCGACGAGCAGTGCGGGGTCGTCGCCGACGAGATAGGCGTTGGTCGACCCCGTCGGAACGGGGCCGTCGACCGGGACCGGAACGCGACGGATCGGCGTCGCGTTCGGTGGAATTTCAGTCACGGGTGGGTCCTGTCGCGAAAGAGCAAACCGCTGGCGTCGGTGGTGTCGGTTGCGTTGGTGGCCACGGGGCGGTATCGGGCGTCTGAGAGTGTCGCCGGCGTCGAGAGCGGTCCGCTACGTAGCGAAATAGGCAGCCGAAGGTCGCGCTCCGGTATCTACGTATTCAGGTAGTAGACCTGCTTGCGGGCGTCCTTGAAACTGTAGCGCGACCCGACGAGTTCGGCGTCTTCGAGCCGATTGAGCGCGTAGCGGACGGTCCGGTCCGGCAGCAGCGATTCCTCGGCGAGTTGGCCCTGCGAGAGCGGGGCGTCGCCTTCGAGTACTTTCGCGACGAGTTTCGCGCTCGGGGGGAGTTCGCGGAGGCGGTCCCGGTACTCCGACTGCGAGAGGAGGTCGTCACCGTCGAGTTCTGCGGTACTGGTGCTCATACGGTACGCAAATTTCGCACTCTTGGTAAAGGTTGCCTACAAGTGTGACAATACAATCCGTAGACCTTATACACATACAAGGGAGGACGTGCGTCGTCTGACGCCCCCGTTCGGGAGCCACGGTCGAGCGCCGAACCGGTCCATCGGTTCGGCGCGGTTCCAGTACGGTTTTAGTCCACGAGCGAGGACTGGGAGGTAGCGTGAAAGGAAAGGAGTGGTACCAGGCCGACGACGTCGCCGAGGAGTACGACTCGAAGCGGTTCTCGCGGGGCGGGAGACTCATCGACGACCGCGAAAAGCGGGCCGTCGTCGAGGCCATCGGGCCGGTCGAGGGGAAGGACGTCCTCGAAATCGCCTGCGGAACGGGCCGGTTCACGGCGATGTTGGCCGAACGCGGCGCGAACATCGTCGGTCTCGACATCTCCAACGCGATGTTGGCCCAGGGTCGGGCGAAGGCACGGCGAGCGGGCGTCGCAGATCACATCGAGTTCCTCCGCGGCGACGCCGCGCGGCTTCCCTTCCCCGACGACCACTTCGACGCGGTCTTCGCGATGCGGTTTTTCCACCTCGCCGAGACGCCGGCGAAGTTCATGGCGGAGATGGCACGGGTCTCGAAGCACCTCGTCTTCTTCGATACGTTCAACCGACGCAGCACCCGCGTCGTCTACAACTGGCTGCTCCCGATGGGCTCGCACCTGTACTCCGCATCGCAGGTCGAGCGACTCCTCGACGACGCGGGCCTCCGACTGGTGAACGGCGAGCACGACTTCCTGCTCCCGTACGGCTTCTACCGGAAGATTCCCAACGGGATCGCCCGGGAGTTCCGCGACATCGACACCTCGCTCGGGGAGACCGCGATCGGGGACGCCCTCGCGTCGGTCTCCTACTGGACGGCGACCGTCGGCGACGGCAAGACGTGACGGGGTCTCGACGCGGCGAGGCCGCCCGTCCGAGGTGCGGCATTTAAGTTCTCGTGTAGCAACCTATGGGTATGGAGCTCTCGGTAGTGATCCCGACACTGAACGGTCGGGATCACCTCGCGGCCACGCTCGACGTGCTCGCCGCGAACGCGCCGGACGCCGAGGTCGTCGTCGTCAACGGCCCCTCGGCGGACGGGACCACCGGAATGGTCCGGGACCGAGACGACGTCGACGTGCTCGTAGAGGTGTCGGACCGGACGTTGAACGTCTCCCGAAACGCGGGGATCCGGGCCGCCTCGGGCGACGTCGTCGCGTTTTTGCGGCACGACCTCGCGGTCGAGGAGACCTGGACGGACGCCATCGAGGCGGGCGTCGAGCGCGCACCGGTCGTGACCGGGCCCGTCCACGAGACGTTGCCGGCGGGAATGACGACCACGGAACCGGAGCGACGGCGGATCAGAAACCGAGAGGTGACGTACTTCAACGGCGGCAACGTCGCCTTCCGCTCAGAGATTCTCGACGAACTCGACGGCTTCGACGAGTACCTCGAAACCGGCGGCGCGCGCGACGCCGCCCACCGGCTCGCGGGCCTCGACCGCGAGGTCGCCTGGGAGTCTGAACTCTGCGTCCGCACCGAGTACGAGGCCGACGGCGGGGTCGACGAGCGGGACCACGAGTGGAAATACCGCGCGCTGTCGTATCGGCTCGTGAAGAACTACGGCGTCCGTCCGACGGTGGTCCGCCGCGTCGCCTCCCACGCCGGGTCCGACGCCGTCGCCGCCGCCCGGGACGTCGTCACCGGCAGCGCGACGCCGACGGGCTGGGTCGGGAACGGGCGGGACGTCGTCGTCGGCATCGCGACGGGATGGTCGGACGGCCTCGTCGCGCGGGCGCGGGATCGAACGGCCGCTCGCAACCCGCACGGCTGCTCGAAACGGGCGGATCGGGCGGTCGCGAAGTACGATCGGCGGTAGGGGGCAGGCAGATCGGGCGGTCGCGAACGAAAATAAGGGAACTCAGCGGGGTCAGGAACGGAACGGCGGATCGTCGCTACGTCTCGCCGGGCGAGAGACCGGGGACGATCCGGGAGGCGTTCGACGAGAACGCCCGGCGCATCGCGTCCTCGGAGACGTCGAGGGTCAGGATCTCCATCACGCCGACGTTGGGGTGGGTCTCCGGCGCGCCGCTCCCGAACAGGACCCGGTCCGGGTGCTCCAAGAGCGCCCGTTCGAGGACGCTCCGAAAACGGACGTAGCGGGTGTCGAGATACAGGAGGTCGTAGTCGTCGAGGAGATCGATGGCGGTCGACATCAGCTCCCGGTCGAGCGGGTAGCCGCCGAACCCGGCGAGCACCACGGGAAAGCCGCGATCGAGGAGTGTCTCTTCGACCGCCGAGGGGGGAAACGCTCTGCCGGCACGCACGACGAGCGGCAGTTCGACGTCGCCCAGTTCGTCCAGCGTCTCCTCGTCAGGGAGGCCGTCCCGGTCGGGCGCGAGCGTGAACCCGTGGAACCGGTCGTCGTAGGCGTACTGCTCGACGTCTTCGGGGCTGACGTGGTGGTCCTTCCGGGACGCGGTGAGGTTTCGAAGCCGCGCGGACGCCCGGGAACTCGGATCGCGCGGGCCGTCGATGCGCGCGAACGCGAGGAACGGCCGGTCGACGCTCAATCGGGCGACGGCGTTGTTGGCGCGGAGGTAGCCCTGACCCTCGGGCCGCCCGCCCGGAGAGACGACCGCCCTGACGACCCCCGCCTGGTGGAGTTCGCGTTCGAGGGCTTCGGGGGTCGTCTCGCGACCCCGACTGGCGACCTCCGCCTCGTCGCTCGGATCCAAGCGCGCGTGGAGGTCGACGACCCTGAACCCGTGGTTCAACTCGAGCATCGTCGAACAGTGTCGCGGCGACGCAAATATACCTTGGCGATGTCGACGGCGGCGACCCGGAGCGAGACGGCTCGCTGGAACGCGCCGGTTCTCAACGGAGCAGAAACCATACGAATTCCGAACGAATCGAACGCGAGACTGTATCTTGCCATTCCGTCGAAGACTCGAAAGAGACTTAGAGAAAAGTAGAGGCCGTTTGAACCGCTACAAACGCTATCTATATATAGAACTGCAATCGTACTCACCCGCCGAGGATTCATAGATATGTCGACACGTATGCAACCACTGTACGTTCTTTCGAGTGACAGCCAGCGGACCAGCGGCGGCGACGCCCAGAGTTCGAACATCCGAGCGGGCAAAGCCGTCGCGAGCGCGGTCCGAACGACGCTCGGCCCGCGCGGGATGGACAAGATGCTGGTGGACTCGCAGGGCAACGTCGTGGTCACCAACGACGGCGCGACCATCTTGGCGGAGATGGACATCGAGCACCCCGCCGCGCAGATGATCGTCGAGGTCGCCCAGACCCAGGAGGAGAGCGTCGGCGACGGCACCACGACGGCGTCTGTACTGACCGGCGAACTGCTCACCTACGCGGAGGACCTGCTCGACGACGACCTGCACCCGACGGTGATCGTCGAGGGCTACCACGAGGCCGCGCGGCTGGCTCAAGAGGCGATCGACGAGCAGGTGCTCGACGCCGCACTCGACGACGACCTCCTGCGGTCGGTCGCGGAGTCGTCGATGACGGGGAAGGGGACCGGCGACGTCACCGCCGACGTCCTCGCGGGACACGTCGTCGACGCCGTTCGCGCGGTCCACGACGGAAGCGGGCGGTTCGATCACGACGACGTCCGCGTACTCACGCGGACCGGCGCGTCGTCCTCGGCGACAGAGCTGGTCGAGGGCGTCGTCGTCGACGAGGAGCGCGTCCGCGAGGGGATGCCCCGGACAGTCGAGGACGCGACGGTCGCGGTCTTCACGACGAAACTCGACATCCGCGAGGGGGAGTCCGACGCCGAGTACACCATCTCCTCGGTGGACCAGCTCGAAGCGGCCATCGAGGCCGAGGAGGCCGAACTCGCTGGGTACGCTGACGCGCTCGCCGACGCGGGGGTCGACGTCCTGTTCTGTACGAAGTCGATCGCCGACCGCGTCGCGGACCGCCTCGCGCGACACGGGATCCTCGCGTTCGACAGCGTGAAATCCTCCGACGCGAAGGCTGTCGCCCGCGCGACGGGCGCGAAGCAACTCGGCGACGTGAAGGACCTCGACGCCGCGGACTTCGGTCGCGCCGAACGGATCTCGATCCGGCGCTTCGGCGAGGACGAACTCACCTTCGTCGAGGGCGGCGACGCGGCGAAGACCGTCACGCTCCTGCTCCGCGGCGGCACCGAACACGTCGTCGACGAACTCGAACGCGCGATCACCGACGCCGTGGACGTGACCGTCGCCGCGATCGATTCCGGCGGCGTCGTCCCCGGCGCGGGCGCGACCGAGGTCGCTATCGCCGAGTACGTCCGCTCGCACGCGGGCGGGGTCCGGGGCCGAAAGCAACTCGCCGTCGAAGCGTTCGCCGACGCCGTCGAGGCGCTCCCGCGCACGCTCGCGACGAACACCGGGATGGACCCCATCGACGCCGTCGTCGAACTCCGCTCGACGTTCGACCGCGAGGGCGTCGCCGGCATCATCTCGGAGGGTCGCACCGGCGCGATCGGTGACCCGGTCGAGGCGGGCGTGCTCGACCCCGCGGCCGTGAAGCGCGAGGCGATCACCGCCGCGACGGAGGCGGCGACGATGATCGTCCGCATCGACGACGTCATCGCGGCGAACTGAGGGCGACGCCGAGCGACCGCGGCATCCGGATGTTCCGATCCTCACCCGACGAGGACGACCTCGTCGCCGGGGGCGAGGTCGAACGCCTCGTCGCCGCGCCCGCGGTTGACGTCGCACTCGACGAAGCCGTGGCTGCCGACGGTCACGAGGCGTTCGCCCGTGTCGACGGCCGCGAAGGCGGTCGCGACCGCCGCGGAGACCCCGTTCACGTCGACGGTGTCGCCGTCCCGTCCGTCCAGAAACGATCCCGGAACGTTCGTGATGGCGTTCCCGAAGTCGTCGACGACGAGCACCTCGCCGCGGGCCGTCGCGGCGTCGGGATCAACCGTCGGCTCGGGGAAGCGGCAGTCGACGACCGAGTCGGGTGACCCGTCGGGCGGGACGGACTCGATCGGCGAGACGGCGTCGAGCGATTCGAGCGCGCCGACGCCGACCTCGTGCACGTCGGCGGCGGCGGGGGCGAAGACGTCACGGCCGTGGAACGTCGACGAGGCCGGGTCGTCGTAGTCGTATCTGAAGCACTCGACGTCGGGGACGGCCTCGCACACTTCGGCGGCGATCCTGCGGGCGGCCGGCAGCGCAACGCCGTTGTCGGGGGCGACGAGCGCGTGGTCGCCGACGCGGACGACGAGCGCGTCGCGCTCGGTCCCGACGCCCGGGTCGACGACGACGAGGTGCACGGCGGGGGGAAAGTACGGGAGCGTCTCGCGGCACCAGAAGGCCGCCGCGCGGACGTCCTGTCGGGGGAGGTCGTGGGCGACGTCGACGAGGCGTGCGTCGGACCGCCGGAGGACGACGCCCTTCATCGCGGCCGGATACGGCGAGCCGAAGTCGGAGGCGAGGGTTATCATTCCGCGTCCTCACTCGGGGTCGTCGGTATCGTCGCCGTTTGTATCGGTGTCGCTGACGCGCTGGATGCGCTCGATGCCGCCGATCTCCTCGACGACGTCCACGACGGGGTCGGGGACCAGGTGCCGCCACTGCGCGTCGCGGATCATCCGCGCGCGGAGTTCCGCGCCCTCGAGGACGTCGCGGTTGAACATCGGCGACTGTCGGACTTCGACGCCCGCCTCCGAGAACAGTTGGATGACGAGCGGGTTGTTCGAGTAGGCGACGTCGAACGCCGGGGACATGCTCTGGACGTGGCTCACCCACACCGAGTTCCGGTCGAGGTCCTCGATGGGAACGACGTACGTGGTGACGTCGAGGTCGGCGACCGACTTGGTGACCATCATCACGCGCTCGCCCGCCGTGAACGGGTTCCGCGGGCTGTGGGAGTCGCCCGCGGATCCGATGCCGAGAACGAGTTCGTCGACCTCGGTCGCGATCTCCTCGACCATCCGGTGGTGCCCGTCGTGGTAGGGCTGAAACCGGCCGATGTAGAACCCCCGCATACCGTCTCCGTCGGTCGCGTCGTTTATAAATACCGCGAGATCCGTTAGCACCCACATATACGCGCGATACGGACTGAGACGACCGATTCGCGGATGTAGGGTGCACACACGCGAGGAGAAAGTATATCAGTCGCCCGACCTACCGTAGAAGTAGCGAAGAATTCTATGAGTAACGACACGGAAGCCGACGAGAACGCCCCCGAAGAGGGGGGCGGCGTCACCGACGAGGTGCCAGAGTCGCCGCCGTCAGACGGCGGTGACGGGGTCACCGACGGCGTCGCCGACGAACCGTCCGACGGTCCCGTCGGGCCCGACGAGCGCGGCGACGTACCCGGGAGCCAGAACGGCCACTCGGATGGGGCCGTCGAGGGAACCATCGACGACCTCGGGAGCGACGTGGAAGTCGACGCCGAGGTCGCAGAGGACGTCGACGAGGACGACCTCCTCGGCGGACTCAAGATCGACTCCACCAGCGAGATCGACGTCCCGGATCGACTCGTCGATCAGGTCATCGGCCAGGAGCACGCCCGCGACGTAGTGATGAAGGCCGCCAAGCAGCGGCGGCACGTGATGATGATCGGCTCGCCCGGGACGGGCAAGTCGATGCTGGCGAAGGCGATGTCCGAACTCCTGCCCCCGGAGGAACTCCAGGACGTCCTCGTCTATCACAACCCCGACGACGGGAACAACCCCAAGGTGCGGACCGTTCCCGCCGGGAAGGGCGAACAGATCGTCGAGGCCCACAAGGAGGAGGCGAGAAAGCGCAACCAGATGCGCTCGTTCCTCATGTGGATCATCATCGCCATCGTCATCGGCTACTCGTTCATCATCGCCGGGCAGATCCTGCTCGGCATCCTCGCAGCCGGTGTCATCTACCTCGCCTTCCGCTACGGCTCTCGCGGCGGCGACGCGATGGTGCCGAACCTCATCGTCAACAACGCCGAGACGACGACGGCCCCGTTCGAGGACGCGACCGGCGCACACGCCGGCGCGCTGCTCGGCGACGTCCGTCACGACCCGTTCCAGTCCGGCGGGATGGAGACGCCGAGCCACGACCGCGTCGAGCCCGGCGCGATCCACAAGGCGAACAAGGGCGTGCTGTTCATCGACGAGATCAACACGCTCGACATCCGCAGCCAGCAGCACCTGATGACGGCGATCCAGGAGGGCGAGTTCCACATCACGGGCCAGTCCGAGCGCTCCTCGGGCGCGATGGTCCAGACCGAGCCCGTCCCGACTGACTTCATCATGATCGCCGCGGGGAACCTCGACGCGATGGAGAACATGCACCCCGCCCTGCGCTCGCGGATCAAGGGCTACGGGTACGAGGTGTACATGGACGACACCATCGAGGACACCCCCGAGATGCGCCGGAAGTACGCCCGCTTCGTGGCCCAGGAGGTCGCGAAGGACGGTCGGCTGCCGGAGTACTCCGCGGAGGCCATCGAGGAGGTCATCCTCGAGGCGCGGCGTCGCGCCGGTCGCAAGGGCCACCTGACGCTCAAGCTCCGGAACCTGGGCGGTCTGGTCCGCGTCGCGGGCGACATCGCCCGCTCGGACGACGCCGACTTCGTCACGCGCGATCACGTGCTGCAGGCGAAGGGCCGCAGCCGCTCGATCGAGCAGCAGCTCGCCGACGACTACATCGAGCGCCGGAAGGACTACGAGCTCCAGGTCTCGGAGGGCTACGAGGTCGGCCGCGTCAACGGCCTCGCCGTGATGGGCGAGGACTCGGGGATCATGCTCCCCGTGATGGCCGAGGTCACCCCCTCGCAGGGGCCCGGTGAGGTCATCGCCACCGGACAGTTGAAGGAGATGGCCCAGGAGTCGGTCTCGAACGTCTCGGCGATCATCAAGAAGTTCTCCGACGAGAACATCTCGGAGATGGACATCCACATCCAGTTCGTCCAGGCGGGCCAACAGGGCGTCGACGGCGACTCCGCCTCGATCACGGTCGCGACCGCGGTGATCTCCGCGCTCGAGAACATGGGCGTGGACCAGTCGCTGGCGATGACCGGCTCGCTGTCGGTCCGCGGCGACGTGCTCCCGGTCGGCGGGGTCACCCACAAGATCGAGGCCGCCGCCAAGTCCGGCTGCGACCGGGTCATCATCCCCGCGGCGAACCTCCAGGACGTGATGATCGAAGAGGAGTACGAGGAGATGGTCGAGATCATTCCAGTCTCACACATCAGCGAGGTCCTCGACATCGCCCTCGAGGGCGAACCCGAGAAGGACTCGCTCGTCGACCGCCTCAAGAGCATCACCGGGTCGGCGCTGTCACAGGGCGAGGGCGTCTCCGGACCGTCCAGTCCGAGCCCGCAGTAACGCACGATACCCCAGTGGGCGGCGTTCGCCGGCTTCGCGATCGTCGTCACCGCGGGCTTACTCCTGCTTTCTCACGCCTCTAGCGGCGTCCTCAGGGACGCGCGAGACGACGCCGCGGACGCGTCACCGAGCGCCGACGACCTCGGGGAACCGACCAGCGGCGCGTTCGGTCGCGACGAGGGCGACGACGCCGACGACGGGACCGTCACGCTCCCGAAGTCCGGAGTCGAGTTCCGGCCCGCTCCGGGCCACCCCGACAGCGGTCCGAGTGAGCCGCGACCGACCGAGCTCTCGACGGCGTCGCTGCTGGCGAACGTCGCCCTCTCGCAGGGCCTGTTCGGCGTGCTGTTGCTCGCCGGGGCGTGGTACGCCGAAATTCCGGCGTGGGCGTTCGGCGTCGCCGCCGAGACGGTCACGCTCGGGGGCGTCGCGCTCGGCGCGGGCCTCGGGCTCGCGCTCTACGCCGCCAACGAGGCCGGTGCGGCCGCGGGAGCGCGGTTCGGCCTCGGCGAGGGCGACCGACTGCGGAGCGCGCTCGCCCCCGACTCCGCGGTCGGGTGGGCCGCGCTGCTGTTCGTCGTCCTACCCGTGATCGCCGGGTTCGAGGAGTTGCTGTTCCGCGGCGCGCTCGTCGGCGTTCTCGCGGCCGGCTACGACGTCTCGCCGTGGGTCTTGGCGCTCCTGTCTTCGGTCGCGTTCGGCGTCGGCCACGGCGCGCAGGGGCGGATCGGAATCCTCGTCACCGGCGCGCTCGGGTTCGTTCTCGCGGCGGCGTTCGTCGCGACTGGGAGCCTGCTCGTCGTCTTCGTCGCCCACTACCTCGTGAACGCGCTGGAGTTCGTCGTCCACGAGGGCCTGGACGTCGAGTGGCCGCGCGAGACGGCGTGAGCCGGCCATCCGCCCCGACCGTTTTTGTTCCTTGGGCGCGCTCTCCCGGTATGGAACGTCGCACGCAGACGATACTCCAGTCGGTGCTCATCGGCTATCTCGTGTTGCTGCTGGCGTCGCTCGTCGTCGACAACCCGGTCGTGACGACGGCCGCCGACCTCGGGTTCGCCGTCGTCGCCGGCTACTTCGGGTATGTAGTCTACGCGAACCGCTCGCCGTCGGACGACGTGCGCGTCGTCTACGTCACGGCCGCGGCGCTCGTGCTTGCCGGCCTCGCGCAGCTGCTCGCGCTGCTGCCCGGATTCGGCATCGCCGCGCTGGCCTCGACCGTCTTCTTCGTCGTGGGGTTCGTGGGGTACTTTCTGCTGCGGTGGCGGTGAGTTCCGAGGTCGTCTCGTCCGCGGACCCCCGTCGCACGCCCGCCATCACTCGGATTCGATCTCCCGCAGGCGCTCCGCCACCGACGCCGGTGCACCGCCCGGCGCGTCGCGGACGCGGTGGTCCGGAACCACGAGCGGCACCGGGTTCTCCGCGAGCGCGGTGCGGGCGGTTTCGACGTCCGCGGACTCGTCGGGGTCGAGACCGGCCATTCGGATCACGCGGTCGAGCGACACCGTCTCGCCGTGGGGAACGTTCCGCGCGGCCTCCAGCACACGGCGGTGCTCCGTGGGCACCGTGAGTCCGATCTCGACGTCGGCGAGGTGGTCGGCCTCGCCGTCGAGGTAGGCGAAGACGCGGTCGAGAACCGGATGCTCCGCACCTGCATCGGCCGGGACGGTCTCGGGGAACGACACGCCGACGACGCGGCCGCTCGCGATGCCGATCTCGACCGCTCGACCCAGTCGCTCCGACTCGCGGGCGAAGATCCCGACGTCCATACCCGCCCGTTGTGGATCCCCGGTCTTGAACCTTGACAGGTGACGCGCGCGGGCCACGGTGTCCGGCCCACGCGACGGTGGCCACGGTATCCGGCTCACACGACGGTGGCCGATGGGCGACCGACGGCCCGGGTCGGACGCGGCTACGTCTCGTCGGCGTGCTCGAACGTGGCGTCCAGCAGTTTCCGCTCGGCCCTCCGGACGTGCGCGTGGAACGCCGAACTCGAGATGTCGAGAACGTCCGACAGGTCGCTCCCCGTCGATCCCTTCGGCGAGTCGAAGTACCCGCTGTGGTACGCGAGTTCGAGCACCTCCTGCTGTCGCGGCGTGAGCCGGTCGAGGACGTCGCGGCTGAACGTCCGTGAGGTCCCGTCCGAGGTCCGATCGCGCTTGGCGCGCAGCGTGGAGTCGGCGTAGCGAGTGGTGACGGCGTCGACCGCACGCCGGACGTCGTAGGAGGTCGGAATGGTAGCCGTGACGCGACACCCCCCGCCGTCGGCGGTGATGTCCCGGAGCGTGATGCCGTGCTCCGCGAGGTACGAGCCGATGAACTGGCTGGTGAACCGGATCTGGATGACCGAGCCCTCGTTGCTCTCGATCAACCGAGCGTTCCGAACCTCCGGGGCCTGCTCGGCACGGTCCAGGAGCGTCTCCGGGTCGGCGTCGTGGACCCGGGCGAAGACCAGCGTCGAATCGTCGGACTGGGTGATCGTTCCCTCGAGTTCGATCCGGCAGCCGACGTCCCGCGGGAACCGCAGGAAGAAACACGAGCGGTCGGTGATATCGAACTCCAGTTCGATCAGCTGAGTCGAGAGCAACGCCTGCTTGCGGTCGATCGACACGAGCGCGTGCGCGACGAGGTCTCCGAGTTCGGACAGGACCTCCCGAAGCGTCTCGTCGAACGCGGCGGACGCCGTGGCGTAGACGGTGAATACGCCCTGAAGCGAGCCTCGGTAGAGGAGCGGAACGCTCATCGCCGACTGGAATCCGCTCTCGAGGGCTGACCGCCGCCACGGCGCGTTCGTCACCTCCCGGGCCGTGTTCGAGACGATCACCCGCTCGTGGTTCTGGACCGCTCGAACGGCCGGTTCGGCCGTCTCAGCGTCCGTGAGCGACCCGTCGAACTGTTCGAGGTACCGCTCGTTCGACCCCGCCCAGGCCCGCGGTTCGACCGCCTCGTCGACGGGGTCGACGCCGCCGATCCACGCGAACGCGATCGGGTCGGCCTCGACCAGGTGCGAACAGACCGCCTCGTCGATCTCGCTGCGCGTCTCCGAATCGACGATCGCGCGGGCGACGCTCCGGATCTGCGTGTTGATGGCTTCGGCGCGCTCCAGTTGGCGGGTCCGCAACTCAAGTTTGTGCTCGCGTCGCTGGAGTTCCTGCTCCCGCTCGGTCCGTTCGAGCGCCGACTCGGCGGTCGCCATCAGAATCTCCACCAGATCGACGGTTCGCCCGTCGAACCGGTCGGATCGAACGTCGCCGACGGCCACGACGCCGTGGTTCTCGATCGGGACGACCAACTGACTCCGGATCGGCGTCTCGCCGTCGAGGAGGCTTCCGTCCGCGCCGACGTCGTTTTCGACGCCCGTTTCGCCGGTGACGAACGCGTCCCAGAGCGGTCCGCCGTCGGGACCGACGTCGCCGAGGTCACTCGGGAGTCCGTCGATCCCACCGGGAGCGTGACACTCGGTCGGGCGGAGGACGCCGTCGACGTCGTCGAAGCGGTACGCGACGACGAGCGGGATGTCGAGGACTTCGGTGACGGTCTCGACGATCCGTTCGTCGATCGCCTGGGTCGTCCGCGCCTCGAACAGCTCCTGGGCCGCGCGGTTGAGGCCGGCCAGGGACCGTTCGTACGCGAGTTGCGCCGTGATATCGCGGAATATCCCGTAGATGACCGTGGTATCGTCGAGTTCGACGGTGGAGACGTCGATTTCGACCGGGACACGCTCACCGTCCGCAGGGTCCAGATAGAGCTGCGACCCGTCGGGGAGCTGTCGCATCGTGCCGCCGTGCTCGACGTGGCGCTCGAACACGTCGCGGTACGCGGCGGCGTCGTCGTCGGGGTGGAGGTCGGACTGGTGGAGACCGACGATCTCCGCTCGGGGCCGGCCGTAGAGGTCCGCGGCGGCCTCGTTCGCCTCGACGATCTCGCCCGTCTCCGCGTCGGCGACGAAGATCGGATTCGGTGCCGCCGCCAGTAACGTCCGGTAGCGCCGCTTCGTGGCCTCGAGTTCGCGTTCGGTCTCACGCTGCTCGGTGACGTCCTGCGACATCGTCATTCCGGCGACGACCTCGCCGCCGTCGTAAACCGGGACGACGCGGATTCGGAAGACCCGCCCGTCGAGCGTCTGCTCGGTCACGCTCGGTTCGCCCGCCAGCGCCCGGCGGTAGCGCGGTTCCAGGTCGCTGACGTGCTCGGGACCGAACGCGTTTTGGAGGCGTTCGCCCTCGAGGTCCGACGGCGAGCGTTCGACCCGGTCGAAGCCGTCGCCGCCGACGATTCGGTAGCGGAGGTCCTCGTCGAAGAGCGTGACCAGCCCGTTCGGGAACTGTTCGACGAGCGTCCGATAGCGACGCCGGTTCCGCGACAGCGCGCGCGTCTGCGTCTTCCGGCGCGTGACGTCCCGACCCGAACTCAGCGTGCCGGCGATCTCGCCGTCGTCGTCCCGGAGGGGCGTGTTTCGCCACTCGACGACGCGTTCGTCGCCGTCTTTCGTCAGCACCGGATTCTCGTACGTCTCGGCCGGGTCGGGCTCGACCGCGCCCGACATCACTCGATCGAACGTCGCACGGACCTCGTCGCTGACGGACGCGGGAATGCAGGCCTCGAACCAGTCCCGCCCGACCAGTTCGTCCTCCTCGTAGCCGAGCACCGAGCACGTCTCGCGGTTCACGAATTCGATGCGGCCGTCGGCGTCGAGAGCCACCACCAGTACCTGTGCGAAATCCAAGAATTCACGGGCGTCGTCGACGGCGGACGGAAACTCGAATGAGGTCATAGAAGTGGGGTCCGACCAAACATATGGACACGACCGAAGTACTCCGAGTTAACAGTTGCCATACAGTTGTCGATGACGGTCGGCGTATCGAGAACGGGTACGCAGACGGCCGGACGGAACCGGCTGGCGATACTCAGCGTCCCGGGGTGCGGCGGGGTCACCGACGTGCCTCCGGCGGCGTCAGCGTGACGCCCGTGAGCGTCAGCGGAACGTAACGCCCGTGACCTCGAAGCGCACGCCGCCGGCGACCGAGTCCGACATCTCGACCTCCCAGTCGTGCTCGTGGGCGATCTGCTGGACGATCGCCAGTCCGTACCCCGTTCCCTCCGCGGCCGTCGTGACCCCGGACTCGAAGAGGTCCTCGTCGGTGGCTGGGATCCCGCTGCCGTCGTCAGCCACGTAGAACCCCCCGTCGAGGCGGCCGACCCAGACGGTGGCGGCGTCGCCGTGTCCGTGCGCGTTCTCGAAGAGGTTCTCGAAGAGCCGCTGGAACTGGCCGGCGTCGGCCAACACGAGCGTGCCCGCCTCGATATCGGCCTCCAGTTCCATCTCCCCGGTGTCCGAGTACGACCACGCTTCGTCGACGACCTCTCGGAAGTCCACCTCGGTCGCGTCGATGTCCTCCGCGCGCGCCAGTCGGAGCAGCTCGTTGATGAGGTTCTGCATCTGGTTGTGCGCGCGGGCCACGTCTTCCAGATGGGATAGCTCGCCGGTCTCTTCGACCAGTTCCAGCCGTCCCTCGGCGACGTTCATCGGGTTCTGGAGGTCGTGTGAGAGGGTCCGAGCGACCGATTCGAGGCGTTGGTTCCGGCGTTCCAACTCGCGGATCCGCTCGCGCTTCTGCGTGATGTCCCGGAGCTGAATGAACAACCCGACGGAGACCGGGTAGGCGTGGAGTTCGATCCAGGCGTCCTCGGCATCCAGGAACAGCTCCCGCTCGACGGTCTCGCCGGACGAGCGGACGTGTTCGAGCACCGCCTGGACGTCGGTATCGGCGATCTCGGGATAGGCCTCCCAGAGCGGTTCGCCGACGGTGTCGACGGGGTCGTAGCCGGTGCGCCGAGCCAACCACTCGTTCCAGTACGTCACGGTCCAGTCGTCGTCGACCGCCAGGAAGCCGTTGATGTGTTCGAAAATGTCGTGGAGCTGGTCGCGCGCGAGCCGCGCCCGGTGCTCCGCACGGGTGTGCGACACCGCGTTGCGGACGCGGGCGTGCAGCAGTTCGTAGCTCTCGGATCCGTCCTTCCGGAGGTAGTCGGTGACGTCGGCCTTGATCGCCCGCGAGGCGACCTCCTCGCTCCCGTGCCCGGTGAAGAGGAGGAACGGCAGGTTCGGGTAGCGTTCGCGGACCGCCTCCAGGAATTCGAGGCCGTCCTTCCCGGGCATATCGTAGTCGCTGACCACGCAGTCGATCGGTTCCGCCGAGAGGCGTTCCAAACCCACGTCGGCGCTCTGGGCGGAGATGACCCTCATTTCGTCGTCGAGGGCCTCGAGGTAGTCCGCGACGACCGAAGTCAGGGAGGGCTCGTCGTCGACGTGCAGGACCAGCGTCGCATCAGACCGCTGGAACGTGTCAATTTCCCCAACGGTCCGTCTCATACGTGCGACTGTGCGACAGTCGCTTCCTGAGTATGCATATAAAGAGAACGTCGCCCGTTCAAATATAAACATCAGGGTTCACATATCCAAATATATGTCGTTTGACGGTTCGTCGCTCCGGTGGCTTACGAGTCGGGTGGCCGCGCGCGGCTCATTCAGGGGATCCGCGGGACGACTGACTCGCAAACCTTATGTGCAAAAGAGTCCGTTAATGAACATAGATGAACGCTAGTGAGGACAAACTTGCTCCGGCGGTGCGGTCGATACTCGCGACGGCGCGGGAGCGTTCCGGCGGTGAGCGACGACTCGACGTCGACGCCCGGTCCTTCCCCGATGCGGTCGCAGCGACGGCGGCAGCTGGACGCGTCCCCGTCGTGGCCGAGGTCAAGCCGACGAGCCCGACGACCGAGGGCGAACGGACCGACGACCCCGTAGAACTCGCCACGGAGATGGTCGACGGCGGCGCGACGGCGCTGTCTGTGCTGACCGAACCCGAGCACTTCGGGGGCTCGGCGGAGAACCTGCGTCGCGTCCGCGACGCCGTCGACGTCCCGGTACTCCGGAAGGACTTCGTCGTGCGCGAGGCGCAACTCGACGCCATCGAGTCGGACCTTCTCCTGCTGATCGCGCGCTTCCTCGACGAGGAGGGGACGGACTCGCTCGCGACGCTGTACGAGGCGGCCCGCGAGCGCGGCTTTCAGCCGCTCGTCGAAGTACACACACGCGCGGAGCTGGAGCGCGCCCTCGACGTCGGCGCGGAGATTATCGGCGTGAACAACCGCGATCTGGGGAAGTTGGAGGTCGACCTCGGTACCTTCGAGCGGCTCGCACCGCACGTTCCCGAGGAGGTGACGCTCCTCGCCGAGAGCGGGATCACGAGCGTCGGAGACGTCCGCCGGATGCGCGCGGCGGGCGCGGACGCGCTCCTGATCGGGACGGCCATTATGGACGGCGACGTCGAGGCCAACACCGAGCGGCTGACGACGGTCGACGCAGCACGGGCGAGCAGGGCGGGCGGAGACGCGAGCGAGGCGACGCGGACGAGCACCGAGCCGACAGATACGACACCGAGGAACACGGAGTCTACCCAATGACACAACAGTACGCGGACGGGAAGTTCGGCGAGTACGGCGGACAGTACGTGCCGGAGGCGTTGATGCCGGCGATCGAGGAGCTGACGGACGCCTACGAGCGGTACGTCTTAGAGAACGAGGACGGCTTTATGGACGAGTTCCGGAGCCGACTTCGGGATTTCGGCGGGCGACCGACGCCGACCCAGCACGCCGAGCGGCTCTCCGAGCGGTACGACCGCGACATCTACCTCAAGCGCGAGGACCTCCTGCACGGCGGCGCGCACAAACTCAACAACGCGCTCGGACAGGTCCTCCTGGCGAAGTACATGGGCAAGGAGCGCATCGTCGCCGAGACCGGCGCGGGCCAGCACGGCACCGCGACGGCGATGGCGGCCGCGCACCTGGATATGCCGTGTGAGATCTACATGGGCGAACGCGACATCAACCGCCAGCGACCCAACGTCTTCCGGATGCGGCTCAACGGCTCGGCGGTGAACCCCGTCACCACCGGCCGCGGCACGCTGAAGGAGGCCATCTCGGAGACGATGCGCGACTGGGCAACGAACGTCGAGGACACCCACTACGTCATCGGCTCGGTCGTCGGCCCCCACCCCTTCCCCGCGATGGTCAGGGACTTCCAGGCCGTGATCTCCGAGGAGGCCCGACGACAGCTACGGGAGAAGACCGGCGGGCTGCCCGACTCGGTGCTCGCCTGCGCCGGTGGCGGGTCGAACACGATGGGCACGTTCGCGAACTTCGTCGACGACGAGTCGGTGGGGCTGTACGCCGTCGAGGCCGGGGGCTCGACCCTCGAAGTCGACGAGGAAGCGGGCGTCGCGCCCAACTCGGCGTCGCTGTCGACGGGCGAGGAGGGCGTCCTCCACGGCGCACGGACGAAGATCCTCCAGGACTCTGACGGGCAGATTATGGAGAGCCACAGCGTCTCCGCCGGCCTCGACTACGCGGGCGTCGGTCCCGAACTCGCCCGCCTCGTCGACGACCGAAGGGTGGATGCGGTCAACGTCGACGACGACGCGGCGCTGGAAGCGTTCCACCGGCTCTCGCAGTTGGAGGGGATCATCCCCGCGCTCGAAACGGCGCACGCGTTCGGCTACCTCGAAGAGCACTACGAGGAACTCGGCGACGTCGTGGTGGTGAACGTCTCCGGTCGCGGCGACAAGGACCTCGAAACCGTCATCGAGGAGACCGAGAAGCGCGACATCGAAGCCGCGCCGTCGCTCGCAGAGTTCTCGGGGGGGATCTGAGATGGCGTCTGATCCCGTTCGCGACTCCGACCTCGACGCCGCCTTCGCCGACGGCCCAGCGTTCGTCCCCTACCTCGCCGCCGGCGACCCCGACTACGAGTCCTCCCTCGAGTACGTCGAGGCGCTCGAACGCGGCGGCGCGGACGTCATCGAACTCGGCCTGCCCTTCTCGGAACCGATCGCTGAGGGCCCGACGATCCAGAGCGCCGTCGTGCGCTCGCTGGAGGGCGGGATGACGCCTGACCGGTTCTTCGAGTTCGTTGAGGACCTCTCGGTCGACGTGCCGTTAGTGTGTATGACGTACTACAATCTGATCTATCAATACGGAGCCGAACACGGGCCCCGACCGTTCGTCGAGCGCGCGGCCGAGGTCGGCCTGTCGGGCTTCGTCGTCCCCGACCTCCCCGCCGAGGAGGCCGACCCGCTCCGGGAGGCCTGCGACGAGTTCGGCCTCGACCTCGTGTTCATCGTCGCGCCGACGACTCGCGGCGACCGACTGGAGCGGATCATGTCGCAGGTGTCCGGCTACGTCTACGTGCAGGCCCGCCTGGGCGTCACCGGCGCGCAGGAGGACGTCTCCGGGCAGACCGAGGAGAGCCTCGAACGCCTCGCCGGCTACGACGTGCCGAAGGCCGTCGGCTTCGGGATCAAGACCGGCGAGCACGCCGAGCGGATCGTCGGGGCGGGCGCGGACGGCATCATCGTCGGGAGCGCGCTCGTGGACATCGTCGCCGAGGGCGCGGAGGCGGGCGACCCGGTCGAGGAGGTCGCTGCGCGCCTCGAATCGAAGGCCCGTGAGCTGAAGCAGGGTGCCCTCCGCGGGTACGAACAACGTGTGCCCCAAGCGGAAGGCAAATAACCGACGGTTGCCACAGTCTCTCACACGATGAACGCAGGACTCTCGGCGCGGCTCGACCGCGTCTCGACAGGGGGGCGATACCTCGTCGTCCCGATGGACCACGGCATCACACTGGGGGCCGTAAAGGGCCTCGTCGACCTCGAATCGACGGTCGACTCGATCACGCGCGGCGGCGCGGACGCCGTCCTCACGCAGAAGGGCGTCGCCCCGCGCGTCCACCCGAACAAGAACGGGAAGGGCTACATCGTCCACCTCAACGGCTCGACCGTCATCGGCCCCGACGAGGAGGACAAGCGGCGGACCGGCTCGGTCGAGGCGGCGCTCCGCGCCGGCGCGGACGCGGTGTCGTTCCACATCAACGTCGGTAGCGACCACGAACCGGATCAGCTGACCGAACTCGGCGAGTTGACCGAGACGGCGCACCGACTCGGCGTCCCGGTGCTCGCGATGAGCTACGCGCGCGGGCCGGGCGTCGACGAACACGACGCCGGGAGCCTCTCGCACGCCGTCCGAATCGCCGAGGAGTTGGGCGCGGACGTCGTGAAGACCGCCTACTCCGGCGACGCCGGCTCCTTCGAGCGCGTCTGCGAGGCGACCCGCCTGCCGGTCGTCATCGCGGGCGGCAGCCGCGGAACCGACCTGGAGACCGCGAAGATGGTCCGCGGCGCGATGGACGCCGGTGCGGCCGGCGTGTCGATGGGGCGGTCGATCTTCCAGCACGACGACCCGGAGGCGATCACGCGCGCCGTCAGCGCGATCATCCACGACGACGCCGACGTCGACGACGCCATCGAGACCGCGGGCCTGGGACTCGAAGCGTAGATCACGCGGCGACGGCTCGAAACGTAGCTTACGGCGGGTGACAGCCACCGGGCGCTTCCGAGCCCGCGCGCTTATCACCGTGGCGGGCCAACCCGGAGATATGCCAACGACGCTCGAAGTTCGATGCGCAAACGACGAGTGCGAACTCGATATGTTCGAGCTTCACTACACGTACGATATGCCCGACAGCGTCGGCGTCGCAGACTTCGTCTGCCCGTACTGCCGTGAGGGCGACTCTCTGGAGGCGATCGAACTATGAGCGGCTTCGAACGACTCGACGGCGGCGACGCCCCCGAACGGCTGAAAGAACTCGGCGAGTCGATCGCCGAGAACGCGCTCGAACGCGTCGGACGCGGCGTCGCCCGGGTGCAGGAACGGACGCCGCTGCCGTACGACCTCCTGGAGAGCGACGACGCGTACCTCGTCGTCTTCGACGCGCCCGGCATCCGTCGCAAGGACGTGCAGGTCCGCTTCGTCGACCGCGAGGTCCGCGTCACGATCGACCGGTTCCGAACCTTCCACGAGGGCTTCGAGATGCGCTTCCCCGGCCGCGGACTGTCTCTGGACGGCGCAGCGCCGCTTCCCGAGGGCGTCGCCGTCGACCCCGAAAGTGCCACCGCGACGGTCACCGAGGCCGGGACGCTACAGGTGGAGATCCCCAAACGCGGCGGCGACGTCGAGGCGTGAGGGACCCGGCCGCTGTCAGGCTTGGTTCTGTCGACGTCTTGGACGCGTAATCACTCTCGTCCGTATACGCTCTCAGCCCCGCAACCCACTCAGACCGGCAGCTCCGCGTCAGGGTCGACGACGCGGTCCGGCTCCTCGGGCGCCGTCCACCCGGTCGTCAGTTCGAGCAACTGCAGCAGCATCACGCCGGTCGCGCCCCAGACGGTGTAGCCGTCGACGTGGAAGAAGTGGATGCGGCGCGGGCCGTACGTGGGATGTTCGCGGCGCTCGGACTCGTAGTTGTCGAGGTCTGTCAGCTCCGCGACCGAGAGCGCGACGACCTCGGCGACCTCGCGCTCGTCGGGGTCGTACGAGCGGTCCGGTACCTCGGCGACGAACGGCCGCACCGAGTAGTCGGTGACCGTCCGGATGTCGTCGAGTCGACCGACGACGCTCGTCTCGGTGGCGCGGAGTCCGATCTCTTCGTCGGCTTCCCTGAGCGCCGTGGCGCGCAGATCCGCGTCCGCCGGCTCCCGCGACCCGCCGGGGAAGCTCATCTGGCCGGGGTGTTCGCCCAGGTGGTCCGCGCGCCGCGTGAACAGGACGTACTCCTCGCCGTCCCGATAGAGGATCGGCGCGAGGACCGCCGCCTGCTGACCCGCGTCGTCGACCGCGTCCGCCGCGTGTCCCGACACCCCCGAGAGATCCATACTCGGAGAGACGTAGGACCCCGGGAGGCTTATACTGTCTGCTGAGGATTCGTGAAGGATTCGGGCCCTCCGGGTCGACCGCAGTTACGCGTCCAGTTCGTCGTCGAGTCGCGCCCGGAGGTCGTCGACGTCGACCGCGTCCGACCAGACGGCGATGTCGTACGTCACGTCCAGGAGCCGTCGCATCGCGGACTCGTCCCCCTCGGCGACCGCGCGTGCGGCCTCGGTTCTGAGCCGCTCGGCGACCGCTCGTGCGGCGGCCTCGCGGTCGACGTCCCGCTCCCGGATTTCGAGGATGTGCGGCAGGTCTTCGGCGTTCTCCGGGAGAGTCGGGAACGCCGCTGGGCCGGGCACCAAGAGCGTGGTTCCCTCCCGGTCGTACCGAACCAGCGCGTAGGACGCCACCGCGTCCTCGATAGCGGTCGCGAGCCCCGATTCGTCGACTTCCGAGCCCTGCTTGAACGCCAACTCTTCCAGCGCGCGTTCGAGTTCCGCCGGGGTGAGCGCGCCGAAGAGATCGACGACGCCGGCCAGTTGGTCCGACTGGAGTGCGGTCGTCACTCTCCGAACCCCGTCGCATCGGCGGCTGCGACGCCGGTGCGGCCCGCGTCGGCCGCCTCGTCGGCGTCCGCTTCGGCCGCCGCGACCACCGCGTCCGCGGAGAGCGGCGCGTCCTCCCAGGCGGGGAGTCGGTCGTCGGCCCCGGACGGTTCCGCGACAGCGGCGGCGTACTGCGACACTTGAGACAGTTCGTGATCGCGATCGAACCGGAAGTCGTTGAACGCGGCGTCGAGTGCGTACTGATCCACCAGCGTGTTCGCCGTCTCCCGGTAGCGCCTCGGGAGCGTCGCGAAATCCGGCTCGATCCCGTGCTCGCCGACGGTCCGCAGGAGCGTCTCGCCGACCGATCGGCTCATATCCGAGAGCCCGGCCGAGCCCTCGACGGTTCGGTGGTCGTGTTCGTAGCGGCCGAGGTCGACCTGGGCCGTCCCCTCGAACCCGGCGACGTCGAACGCGTCGCCGAGCGTCCCGACCTCGAGCCCCCACTTTCGGGGCGTCTGGATCCGGCGCGCCATCTCGGCGGTCGCGGCGAACTCGCCGGCGAGCGCGTACCGGAACGCGTCGAGGTACGCGAGGTACGGTTCCGGGTGTTCGTCGACCAGAGCCCTGACGAGCGGAACGTAGAAGAGACGGAAGAGCCGCCCGTAGAGGGAGTCGTCCTCGACGCGAGCGTAGTACCCCTTCGAGAAGTCGTAGCCTCGCGTGAGCGGGAACAGCAGCCGGCGGACGAACGACTCGTCGTACGTCGTCGTGTCGGCGTCGTGGACGACGACGAACTCCTCCTCGGTGGCCCGCCCGAGTCCCAGCCACACGTCGCGTCCCTTGCCGCGGCCGCCGTCGAGACCGGCCTCCGAGAGGAGCGACGCGACTCGCGGCCCGTCACACCACAGCAGGTCCAGGGCGAGGTCGTACCCCGAGAGCCACTCACGAACGGGACCGACTCGATCCGGCGCGGCGCGGAGCGGCACGACGACGCGCGCCGGCTCGAGGCCCTCGAGGACGCGTAGCACGCGGTTCGCGGCGTCGGTCTCGTACTCGCGCTCCGTCATCGGGACGACGACCGCCGTGCGGTCCGTCGGCGCGGCCGGCAGCGGGTCCGAGAGGTCGTGGAGCGTCGCTACACGCGTTTGCACGTACTCCATCGAAGTCCCCTCAGGGCGGGACGAGCAAAAGCGCGGGGGTTCCGGCGGTCGAGACCACGCGCCGCTCGGCGCCGATACCGAGCGGAGGTCATCGCCGCCGGTACGTGAGTTTATATACGAACCCGCGGCCAGCGACCCTGTGATCTGAGAGCCACCCCGCGTCGGGCCGCGGTTGCTCGGCACGTCGACGCGGGGAGCGACGGCGGCGACGCGGTCGGCGGTGCGGAAGCCGACGGCGTCGCTGGGGGACCCCCGTCGCGAGCGGCGTGCCGACTGTTCGCCACGCGTGATCGCCGACGCGACTGGCTCCGTCACTCGCGGGTCGCCGACTGTGGCAACCGACCGCTGCGCTGGAGGACGAGGAGGCCGACGACGACGACGGCGAGTCCAAGCGCCAGCCGCGAGAAGATGCGGTCGTACGCCAGCCCCGTTTCGCGGAGCGCGCCGACGGCCGAGGAGCCGGTGGCCTGGACGACCATCATCCCGCCGGAGTACCACGCGTACGCGCTCGCTCGCGTCCCGTCGGGGAGCGTATCGAGCAGGTACGTGTCGATCGCCGGGAACAGGCTGTGGAGCACGTACCCGATCAGCGCCGTCAGGACGATCAGCGGCACGAGACCGGACGTGACCGTCAAGACGAGGACGCAGACGGTGAAGGAGCCGACGATCGAGAGGATGTACGGAACCCGGGGCAGCGTGTCTGCCAGCCGGCCCGACACGAAGAACGCCGGCACTCCGGCGGCGAAGATCACCGTGAGAAGGTTCCTCGCGGTCGTGTCGGAGAGCCCCTTCGTGCTCATATACAGCTCGTAGAAGTTGAACAGCCCCTGCCAGACGAATCCGGTCGTGCCCACGACGGCGACGCTGAGTCCCACGACCCGCCATTCGGCACGGATCGCGCCGATCAGGTCTCTGTCGTCGGCGCCGGCGTCGGGGAGGTCGGTCGACCGGGCCGCGGAGAACAGCGCGAGCGTGACGGCGGCGGCGGCGACGGCGACGGCGACGAACACGAGCCGCCAGTCGACGAACACGGTGAGGACGAGCGTCACCAGCGGCGCGGCCGCGACGGCCGCCACCTGGCTCGACATCCCGTGGACGCCCAGCGCCCAGCCGACGCGCTCCGGGTAGAGTTCGCTGACGAGCGGGTTCGCCGCGACGAAGTAGATGCCGGAGGCCAGACCCATCAACAGCGCGCCGACGGCGACCATCGCGACCGACGTCGCGCCGGCGGTGAACGTCGCCGCGCCGGCGAGGAGCCCACCCGTCACCAGAATGACTCGGTGGCGGGGGACCCGCGTGAGGATCCACCCGGTCGGGACGCGCAACAGCGCGCTGCCCAGCCACGCCGCCGTCGCGATCAGGCCGGCAGTCCCCTCGCCGATCTGAAACACCACGATGAACTCCTGGAGCAGCGGCGCGAAGACGACCCTCGCGAGGTTGACCAGGAAGATCATCGAACAGAGCGTACCGAAGAGTCGGCCCCGAGACACGGATGGACTTGACCGTCGGAGCGTTCAATTGTTGCGGTCTGAAACGGGTCTACATACCGGTCTTTTTACCCTGCGGGCCCAAGGGACGAGGTGGTTATGAAGACGACCCGGAAGGGCCTACGGGACGGGGAATTAGAGAAAGACACGTACGGGCGGCTAAACTGCGCCGAGTGCGGGGAGACGCTGAACACCGAGAACGATCCCGACGAAGTGTACACGGTTCGGCGGTGCGCAAACTGCGAGCGCGAGTGGAAAGAGCTCCGGTAGTCCGGAGAATCAGCTCGGCCGGAGAGTCCGTTAATCGAGGCGAAACCACGATCGGGGGCGGCCGACAGCGATCAGGCGACACCGCACGCGACGCAGTTATTCGAAGACGGCGTCGAACGCCCGCGCACCCAATGGCTCGAACGTCCCGGCGGCGACGTTCTCTGGGACGTGTGCCGGGGAACTCGTTCCGACGAGCGCGGTCGTGACGCCCGGCGCGCTCCGCGCGAAGTTGATCGCCCGCTGCGCCGGCGTCTCCCCCCGTAACTCCGCGTCGACCGCCGCCGGAATCGACGCTGCGAGGTCGCCCTGGGCGAGCGTCGCGCTCGCGACGACGTCGAGGCCGGCAGACTGGGCGTACTCGAGCGCGCTGACGTCTCTGTCCTCCTCGGGGTGTCGGTGCGCTGCCACGGTGAACGCGTCGGCCATCGCGACGTTGAACGGTAACTGAACGGCGATGAGGCCGCAGTCGTCGACGCCGACCGTCTCGGCGGCAGACTCGGCGCGGGAAACGACCTCGGGGAGCGAGAGGTAGGCGTCGTGCGACCGGGGCACGCGAAACGCCTCCCAGGTCGCGACGCCGTAGCCGCCGACGTCGCCGGCGGCCCGTCTGCGTTCCAGGCGCTCGAAGGCCGCCTCCAGCGCGTCGTAGACCGCCTCTCGGCTTCGGGCCTGCAGTTGCGTCTCGGGGTTGTGGACGTAGTAGCAGTCGACCGCGTCGACTGCGAGGTTCGACAGGGACCGATCGAGCATCGCCTCGATGAAGTCGGGCGCGATCGCGTGGCTCCCGCGCGCGAGGTCGTCCGGAGCGACGAGGCCGGAATCGACGAACTCCGACCGGACGTACGCGGCCGGGTCGTCGGGTCGAGCGCCGTCGAACGGGACGAACCCGCCTTTCGTGGCGACGACGACTTCCTCGCGATCGACGTCTGCGGCGTCGAGCGCTTCGCCGACGAGGCGCTCGCTCCGCTGGTGCCGGTAGTTGATCGCCGTGTCGACGACGTTGACGCCCGCCGAGAGCGCTTCGACGATCGATTCGCGGTAGCCCTCGTCGACCGCGTCGGTCGGCGTTCCGAGGTACGTCCCGAGACCGATGCTGGACACGACGCCCGGTCCGAACCGACGGAAGTAGGTGCGCGCGAAGGCGTCGCCGAAGCGTTCGCGGTAGCCCCAGGTCCCCTGACTCGTCGCCATACCCGAAGTAGGCCCTACGGAGATAAACGGGCGTCGGATCGGTGCGGACAGAGCGTGGACTCGACCGGCACCGGGTCACACCTCGCCGGACATCGACTCGAAGAGTCGTTCGGCGAGGTCCTCCCGGGAGAGCGTCCCGCCGAACTCGGTCCGGATCGCGCCGTCGTTCAGGGGGAGTTGGCCGCCGCCCATCCGCGCGTGTCCGCCCGCAGATCCGTCCTGGACGTCCGACATCGCCGAATCGAGCGTCCGCCCCATATGCACCCGGTCGTCGCGAGACCGACCGGAGAGGTGGACGACGCCGTTGCACTCGCCGAGGACCACGACCGCGGTGACGCCCTCCAGTTGGACGAGTTCGTCCGCCGCCTGCGGGATGGCGTCGACGTTCGAGACGCGGCCGACGTCGCTGACGGCGAACGGGCCGCGGACGTCGCGGCCGGCGATCGCCCGCGCCTTCAATTCGAGCACTTCTCTGGACACCGCCGGGTTCGCGATCCGATCCAGTCGTTCCTCGTCGACGCCGGGGTACAGGAACCCGGCGGCCTGGAAGTCGGCGGCCGAGCACCCCGAAGTCAGCCGCTTCGTGTCGGTCAAGATCCCGTACAGGAGTCCGGTCGCGACGGTCGATGGGACGGTGTAGGGCGCGTCCACCTCGCTGGCGTGTTTCGCCGAGGGAACGGGCTTTGCCCCCACGTTCTCGAAGTACTCGGCGACGATGCTGGCGGTCGCCCCGTAATCGGTTCGGACGTCGGTGAACACCTCGCCGGTGCCGTCGCCGGGGTGGTGATCGACGACCGCGAAAGGGAGCACACTGTCGGACCCGGCGAACCCCCGCGGACGGTTGTGATCGACGAGGACGACGTGTTCGGCGGCGACGTCGCTGACGTGATCGATCTGTTCGATGTCGAGTTCCAGCACCGTCTCGAAGGCGCGGTTCTCCTGGTGACGGACTTGCCCGGCGAACTGGACCGTCGGGTCAGTCCCGACCTGCTCTGCGAGGCTTGCGACGGCGATGCCCGTCGCCATCGCGTCCGGATCCGGGTTCGGATGGAGCAGCACCGCGACTTCGTCGATGTCCTTCAGTTTCTCCAGAAAACGCGTCCCCATCGGCCGTTCGAACCGGCGAAGGGCGTACAGGCCGACGACAGTCGCGAGGACCGCGACGACGATAGTGGCCGCGACGGCCGGATAGGCCATCACGAGCGATCGGACGCGGTCGAGTAGCTCCGGGGGGAGGCTCTGTGCCGCTCCGGAGCGCGCGCTGCCCATACCTTTCGCCTCAAGATGCACACCCAAGAAGATTCCCTCGTCTATTCCGACTGTTGACACGATCGGCGGGGTGTAGTGCAGGCAACCGCGGACGAGAGACGGATAGCGATGAGTCGTACTCACTTCGCGGACGGTGACGGCTCGGCCGCGTCGGTGCGAGCGACTGTGACGGCTCAGCCGCGTCGGTGCGAGCGGGGATCAGACCCCGCCGCTGGGAGCGGCCGCTCGGTCAGTTTTCCGGAAGCAGACGGACCGCGAGCCGTCGGCGACGGCGGGTGCCACTCAGATCGACGCCGCGTCCGCACCCGAGCGATAGGCCTCGATCGCCGCCCGGTAGCCGTCGCGATAGGTCGGATAGGCGAACTCGTAGCCGAGCGACCGCAGACGGTCGTTCGAACAGCGCTTGCTGGTCTGGAGGCGGCGGCGCGCCGCCGCCGAGAGGTCCGGATCGGACAGGCGCTCGTCGATCGTCCGCTTCGGCGGGGACGGCACGTCGCACTCCGCGGCCAGCCAGTCGGCGAACGTCCACTTGTCGACCGGCTCGTCGTCGACGACGAGGACGACGTCGTCGCGGGCGAGATCCGATTCGAGGAGGAACGCGACCGCGCCGGCGGCGTCGTCGCGGTGGACCATATTCAGATAGCCCTCGGTGACCGGTCCCTCGAGATAGCGGTCGAGCCGATAGCGGTTCGGGCCGTACAGCCCCGCGAAGCGTGTCACCGTGCCGTCGATGCCGGCGGCGGCCGCCTCTTCGCGGGCGACACGCTCGGCTTCGGCGAGCACGCGAGTCTTCTCCGTCGTGGGGTCGACCGGCGTCTCCTCGTCGACGAAGTCGCCGTCGTGGTCGCCGTAGACGCCGGTCGAGGAGGTGTAGACGAGGCGGTCCGGCGGCGACGAGCGGCCGCCGTACGCCTCGATTACGTTCCGGAGCCCCTCGACGTAGACCCGGCGGGCGGCGTCGGCGCCGCGACCGCCGGAACTGGCGGCGAAGACGACCCAGTCGGCGTCCGGAAGCGCGGACAGCGTGTCGGGGTCGGCGGCGTCGGCGCGCTGTGCGTCGAGGCCGGCGGCGGCGACGGCGTCGAGTCCCTCGTCAGAGCGGCGGACGCCGGTCACGTCGTGGTCGGCCTCGCGGAGCCGTCGGCCGAGTTCGAGGCCGACGTAGCCGCAGCCGACGATGACGACTCGGGACATCAGCGGTCGTTGCGTTCGGCGAGGTACTGCTGGATCGCCGCGAGCTGGGCGAGCGTCATCGCCGTCCGGCCCTCCAGCGCCTGCTGGATCTCCTGTCCGGAGAGGTCCAGATCGACGTTCGAGGCGATCGTATCGACGTCGACGACGCCGGTCGTCATCGCCATCAGGAGGTGATCGCGGAGTTCCAAGACGATCGCCTCCGCGTCGGGCCGACTCTCGTCGAGCGCGAGCACCGCCGCGGCGTCCTCGACGCGAAACTGCGGCACGGATCCGTCGGCGAGCGATTCGAGGAGGTCGGCGTCGACGTCAGTGTCGGCCGCGACGGCTGCGACGCCGCGGTCGGCCACGACGGCTCTGAGTTGTGCTTCGTACGCCTCGCGGAGTTCCGTCGGCGTCAGGCGTGCGGGGTCGTCGGCCGCGTCGTACAGCATACCACAATTCGCCGCCGAGGCGGCAAAACGGTTTCCGAACCGGCTCGCGCGCGAGGGAACCGCTTAAGTCCGTCACTACCCACCGCTACAGTATGAACCGCGTGTCGCCCGCGAACCGGGAGGGACGACCGTGAGCGTGGGTCACCAGGTGACCTCCGATCACCAGCTCGCGCGCCTCCTCCAGATCGGAATCGTGCTGGAGGAAGTGGTGGAGGCCCGTTCGTACCACCACTACCAGTCCCTCGACGACGCCCCGAAACTCGACTCGGAGATCGAGACGCTCTTAGAGCACGCCGCGTCCGAGTCGGCCGAACACCGCGAGCGGCTCGAAGCGCTCGTCGACGAACTCGACGCCGAGAGCATTCCGTTCGACGAGATCGAGGCGCTCGTCCAGGCCCAGTACGGAGGAACCGAACCGGAGGACTTCGACGACATCCTCTACGATCAGCTCTGTAACGAGGAGACGGCGTACAAGTTCTACGACGATCTCATCGGTGCGCTCCGGGCGTCGGAGGCCACGTTCGGGATCGATCGCGACCGACTCATCGACACCCTCGTCGAGATCCGCGAGGAAGAAGCCGAGGGCGTCGAGGAAGTGACGAAAGTTATGAACGACCGCCAATGAGACGACACACGACGAACCACGGAGGACGGAGATGAACACGGCCGACCAGTACGTGAAGGCGATCTACCTCCTCCAGCAGATGGAGAACGGTCCCGCCTCGACCGGGGCGCTCGCGGACCGTCTGGGCGTGAGTCCCGCGAGCGCGAACGAGATGATCGGGAAACTCGAATCGCGGGGGCTCGCAGAGCACGAGAAGTACAAGGGCGTCGCCCTCACCGACGAGGGGATCGTCCGCGCCCGCGACGCCCTCCAGACGTACTGCATCATCGAACGCTTCCTCTCGAACGTGCTCTCGGTCGAGGAGTTCCGCGCGGAAGCCCGCGAACTCGAACCGGTCATCGACGACCTGGTCGCCGAGCGACTCGACACGATCATCGACCGGAGTTCGGAGTGCCCGGACTGTTTCGATCCGGAGACCGACGCGTGCTGTCACCTCGACGTCCCGACCGAGACCGTCGACACCGAGGAGCAGCACGCGGACTGATACTGACTGCCGTACCTCGAGCCACGGTTGCAGCTGCGTACACAGCCGATCGCACGCCGGCGTGCGATCGCGTGCGCGAAGACGGGCTACCGCTGCGCCGAGTATCGGCGACAGATCGCTTGCTGACCGACCGTCGCGAGGGGCGACGACATCCCGTCTCGCTCCGTGCAGAACCAAAGCCCACATCTTCAAGTCGCTTCCATCGTACGGAACCGTATGGATGGGACAGCGGCGATCGACCGCCTTCTCGCGCTCGCGGGATTGGGACCCCAAGAGCGGACGAAGGCGACGGAGCGACGGCGTCCGTACGTCTGTCTGGGCTGCGAGTCGACGTACGACGTACAGTATCACGTCTGTCCAAACTGTGGCGGATTCTCGGTCGAATCGAGGGGATCGACGGGGCCGCACGGGGATCGGCGTCCGACAGTTAGCGACGGGTCGGCCGCCGAATAGCGGACCGATACCGATCACGTGCGGGCCATCGTAACCCGATGGGTTTTCAAAGACTCCGCTGCGAGTAGCACGTGCAGTCCCGTGGTGTAGTGGCCAATCATATGGGCCTTTGGAGCCCATGACGGCGGTTCGAATCCGCCCGGGACTATTTCCTCGGATATGCGATTCTTGAGGTGTGCTCCCAGATCGGCTCGGCCCCTCTAACTCATTCAGAGAACTAGGCCGACTGCTTAGACCACTTCCGAGGCTACGGAACTCGGAATAACACGTCTGGATCCGATATAGAGGAGAGACGGGTTGCCAGCAACGAGGGACTACTCCACGCGAAGTCGATATAGCGCTTTGGGCTATCGAAGAGTCGTTTCGATGGCCTGCTCAGCAACGATTCGAACTTCCAAAGTGTACTGCCGGCCGGTGAGACTCAAAATTCATACAGACTCCCTAGCCTGGCGTAGTGTTCAGATAAGCAGTTGTTGGCCGATAATTGACATCCGGTAGGGCTGAGGCCCGCCGCTCCGCTTCTGCCTCGTCTGCACTGTACTAGCCGATCAAGCGAGGACTCAAGTCACTCGACGAAGAGGTCGTAGACGTGACCATAGAGGACAACGTCGCCCTCGTCACGGGGGCTAGCGCTGGAATCGGTGAAGCGACGGTGCGCGCTCTCGCACGCGAGGGAGCGAATGTCGCCCTCGCAGCGCGGCGGCGAGAACGACTCGAAGAGATCGCCGACGAGCTCGAATCGTCGTTTGACGCCGAGACGCTCGTCGTCCCGACAGACGTTCGCGACGAGACGGCGGTTAAGTCGATGGTCGAGACGACGGTCGAGACGTTCGGCCGACTCGACATCCTCGTGAATAACGCGGGGCTCGGCGTCGGCGGCGACGTTGAAGAGACGACGAGCGAGGAGTACCGCCTGATGATGGAGACGAACGTCGACGGCGTCTTCTTCGCGACGCAGGCGGCGGTACCGCATTTACGAAAGACGAGTGGGAACCTCGTGTTCGTCGGGAGTTTCGCGGGGCAGTACCCCCGACCCACGAATCCGATGTACGCGGCGACGAAGTGGTGGGTCCGCGGCTTCGCACACAGCGTCGAGGGGCAGATCGGTCCGGACGGCATCGGCGTCAGCGTCGTCAACCCCACCGAGGTCCGGACCGAGTTCGGCAGCGAAGAGGGCGATTCGCTCGAAGAACGGTTCGAACCCGAAGAGGTTACCGAACCCGAAGAGATCGCGAACGCCATAGTCTTCGCCGCGTCCCAAGATCGATCGACGGTCCACGAGATCGATCTGTACCGGCGCGATAAGTTCGAAGGGTGGTGAGCGAACTGGCTCTCGGTCGCCGGAGAGGCCAGAGTAAACCTCACTGAGTGCCGATCGGTCGGTTTCAGAAGGCAGCTATCGCGTGTCTGACGAAAGCGTCGGTGCCGCCGTAGTCGCTACCAAGATCCGAACGTCGGACGCCGCCTGGGACACCTCGCGACGTGGGTCGGACACCAGTCGGTACTCGACCGGTGCTTCGACGGCATCGAACGCTCAAGGGTTCTCGACACGCTCTATTTTCATAGCAACAGATTTAAAATTATTACAGCCAGACAATTAAAATATCACTACTGAGAATTAAAAACGAGGCTACTTATACGGAATTTTATTCGGTCTAGATAGGTTGAAAATCGACAGACAAGAGCGGACTCTCAGCCGCGCACGTGTGCTGCTGGGCAACTGGGCGGCGCTCAGGTGCTATCAGCGATGGTCACGCCAGCCGTTGTATTCGAGCGCCGGTGACCGACGGGAGTCGAGCGACCCGGCGATGGAATGTGCAGAGCAGTTTCGCCGACTGTGGATTTTTTGCCGATCAATGTATGACAGGAGATTCGAACCGCGTTCGTGCAGCAGTTCTCGTGACGATTCTGACTCTCGGCCTTCTCGGTGGGACAGGCGTGTTTTCCGCGTCCGTCGCCGCCGAACAGGGGAGCATTAGCTTCGGCGCGACGACGTACGCAGGCGGGGACACCGTCACTGTCGTCGTCGACGATGCGGATCTGTCGACGGCAGAGGATTATGTCGTCAACATCGAATCAGATACCGAATTGCAGGAAAGCATTCTTAGTGAGGATATCGCAGATGGAACTAGACAGGTTACTACAAATCATTCGGTGGCCGATGTCAACGGAGACAATAAGATAACAAATTCAGATTTTGTATACAGTAATAATTTGGATGGCTCCGGAGGTATTTCAAGTATATCAAGAAATAGTGATGGAACTGTCAATTTAGAACTAGCTTTTGACTCTGATGAAGATGATTCGATCGGATATACACGTGGAGAGACTGTTAATGTTTCATATAGCGTGGACAGTCGTTTTGAAGGTAGCTTTAAAATAAATGAATCAGACAGTAATGGAGTTCTACATATTACGAATGGAGATACAATTACTGGAACGTACTCTGATGAAAGTGAGAACGAAGATCGAACAACAACTGCATCTATTGGTGATGAGACCACCGACGAAGACCCAGGGCCGCTCACGCTGGGTTCGGTAACGCAGTTCACCACCGCCAACCTCGCGGGAACGGCGCTGACCCACTCCGAGAGCGTCGTCGAAATTCCCTTCAGTGAAGACGTCTCGAAGGCGAGCGGCGAATCGGGGGCGCTGACGCTCGCGGACAACCTCACCGTGACGGTCGACGGAGCCGACGTGACCGACCGATACACGCTCGACGCGAACGGGTCGACCGACGGGCAGGTCCTATTGAGTTCGGGGACACCGGTGGATCCGCGATCGAAGATGACCGTCGAGATCGACGCCGTGAACGACTCGATCGACACCGAGACGATCGAACCGGGATCGGTGGACGTGACCGTCGCGGGCGCGGCCGTCGGCGAGGACGACGGGGAGGCGAGCGCCTACGCGGGAACGACACTGGCGTTGGTCACGGACGACGGCTCCGTCGATACGAATCAGACGTTCGCGGTCGAAGACGGGAGCGGGACGGTCGTCTTCTCCGGGCAGACCGGAGCAGGCAGCCAAGTGTTCGCGTTCGACACGGCGGCGCGCGACTGGAGCGGGAACTACACGATCGAGACCGCGCTGGAAGACGGATCGGTCGACCGGAGACTCGACGTGGCGCTCCCCGAACTGGACCTGACTGCCGACGTCGCGGACCGAACCGTCACGACTGCCGACCCCATCGAGGGAACGGTCGACGCGGACGCCGCCGGTCGCGTCCTCGAAGTCGTCCTCCGTTCGGACGACGACGGCTCCGATGTCGTCGAGCGAACGGACGTGACGCTCGGCGACGACGGGACCGCGCGGTTCGAGTTCGCGGCCACGACGGTCGCGGATGCGGGACCCGGAAGCTACACGGTCGAGGTGGTCGACGCCGGATCCGGCGCGACGGTCGAGTCCGCTCGTATCCGCGTGGACGATGCGGAGGAGACGTCGTTGTCTCCGTCGCCGCCGGTAGTCGAGGACCCCGCCGAGGAGCTGAACGCGTCGTTCCGGTCTCCCGTCGTGGAGGAGCACGCCGGCGACGTCGCCGCCTTCGCCGTCGAATTGGACAACACCGAGACCGCGGCCGTGACCGTCGGCAGCGACGCGAACGGGTTCCGTGCGAACGCGACGGTCGTCGACGGCAACGGGGACGGCACCGTCGGAGTGCGGTTCAACACCGCCGCGGCGGCGGGGGCGGAGACGATCCCGACCGACGGCGGTGCGGTCTTCGGAGCGATCCGGGAGAACGCGTCCGGCGACGAAGGCACCGACGCGATCCGCGGGGCCGAGTTCGCAGACGGTCACAACCTGGCGGAGTCGATCGAACCGGGGAACTACAGCCTCGCGGTCCGACCGGGAACGGACTCGAACGCGACCGTCACCGACACCGGGACGCTGGTCGTCCTCCCGGCCGCGCCGACGAACCTCACTACCTGGGTCGCGCCGGCCGGGTCGGCGTTTTCGACCCGCGACGTCGTTGCGGAGGCGATCGACCGGCACCGACTCACGAGGACCGCCGAGGTCGCGGTCGGCGACGTCGTCGTCCATCGGGTGGTCGTCCCCGGCCTCGCCGGCGAGTTCGCTCGCCGGCCCGGAACGCCGACCGAAGCGTTCTTCGCGCTCTCGGGAGCGGGCGACGACTCGCTGTACGCGTTCGACGTCGCTCGCGTCGAGACGAGCGAGGGCAACCTCACCGGGCGAACGGCATCGTCGAGTGACGACGGGGGCCGGTACGTGCCGGACGAGGGCAACGCGAGCGTGGTCGCCGATCCGGCAAACGACACCTACGTCATCGCCTACGAGAGCACCGAGGCGGTCGGTCTCCGGGCCGGCGAGTCGCGCGCCGCCGCGTTCACGGTGGCCGCCGGCTGGCCCTACAACGGACAGAGTGTCGAGAACCGGACGCTCACCGGGGAGTACGAACTCCTCGACGCCGGGGTGTCGACCGTCGACGACCCGATCGTCGTCGAGAACGCGACGAACCAGTCCATCGGGGGAACGACGAACGTCGCCCCCGGGACCGAGTTCGAACTCCGGATTCGCTCGGCGAACGGGACCGACCGGCAGTTGCTGAAGACCAAGCGGGCCGTCGTGGGCCCGAGCGGAGCGTGGAACGTGAGCGTCGACTTCGACACGCAGCGACGGGGCGATCGGTTCACCTTGACCTCCGCGGTCGACGTGATCGCACCCGGAGACGAACTCCTCGTCGACGGCGTGGTCGGGGCCGTCGTGCCGAACGCGTCCGTGGTCACCTCGACGAACCGAATGGTAGGTGGCGGCGGTGGCCAGGGCGGAGGCAACGGCGGGAGCGGAGGCGGTGCGGCGGCCGCAGCGGACAGCGCGAGCGCGACGCCGACGGCGCAACCCGCGACGCCGAGCGGAGAGGCCGATTCCGGGGGGTCCGTACTCGATTCGACGCGGCGGTTCCTCGGTGGCGTGCTTGGAACCTTCGTCGACGACGCGGGCGAGGAGACGCTGCGAAGTCGGCTGTTTGGCTTCGACGTCCTCGTCTCGGCGGGCGCGTTGACGACGGTGGCGCTGTTCGTCTCCCGTCGACAGTGACGAGGTCGAGCGGGGTGGAACTGTCGGCGTTCGGGGAGCAATTCGTACGCGGTGCCACGCGAAACGATCACCCCCCGCAGATCGGTCTGTGAGGCCCGATTCGGGGACGGCGGCGCGCTCCCCTCGTCGTAACGCCTAAGAACCGAAGAGCCATTCTATCGGGTAATGAACTCGAACGCGAATGCGGACGTCGTGGGACCCCCCACCAACGGGGAACGGAGGTGGTCCCGTGGGCGTTGAAATCAAGGAGTCGACGGTCGACGGCGAGGAATTCGAGGAGATGAAGCGGTTCGTCCGCGACTACCTCGCCGCGAGCGTCGAGAGCGAAGACCACGGCGGTCGGATGCGGTGGTACCCCTGGCACAGCGCCGAGTACCGCTTCAATCACATCCTGAACGTCGTCGACATCGCGACCCGGATCGCCGAGCGCGAGGGCGCGGACGTCGACGTCGTCCGCGTCGCCGCGCTCTTTCACGACATCTCGAAGCTCGAAGCCGACCAGGAGGTCCACGCCGAGGAGGGCGCACGCGTCGCGCGCGAGTACCTGGAGGCCCACGGCGACTTCCCGCAGTCGTTCGTCGAGCAGGTGTGTCAGGTCGTCGCCGACCACTCCTACCAGGGGCCGCTCGCGGACGTCTCTCTCGAGACCCAGAGCCTCATCGAGGCCGACATCCTCGACAAGGTCGGCGCGAACGGCACGGCGCTGATGCTGCTCCGGATGGGCTACGAGGCCCGGACGCACATGGACGCCGCCGAGATGGTCGAGCGCGTGCTCGAACGCGGCCACGACGCCACGGAGCGGGTCAACTCCGACGCCGCAGAGAGCATCGCCCACAAGCGGCTCACGCGCGTCAAGTGGTTCCGCGAGTGGCTCGAAGCCGAAGTGCCGGAGATGGACCACGGGGTCGACGACGACCCCCAAACCTGACGGAACGGACGCCCGACGGTGACGACGAACGGGGACGCGCCGGTCGGTCCGGATCCGCCGGGCCGCGGGCGACGCCGGAGTGACGGCGGCCACAGCCGCGGGCACGGAAAACCTACTTATCGCTGTGGCCGAAATCGCGCGCTATGCCCTCCGAGTTTCCACCACCGCTGTCCGACCGCGTCAAACTCGCCGCCGCCGTCGTCCTCCTCGTCACGTTCGTGTACAGTTTCGTCATCGCGGCACAGATCCTCCTGTGGTTCGTCCTCGTCGGGATCGCCGCCGGTATCTACATCGCCTGGCTGCTCGTCCTCGCGGTGTTCCGCCTGGTCGAGGCGGTCGAGCGCCTCGCCGCCGCGAAGGAGGACGAGGTCCGCGACCGACGGGAGATGGCCGGCATCGAGGCCGAGCGCGCGAGCCGGGAGCACGTCGCGGGTGCGGAACCCGATCCGGACGCGTCCGTCGGGGCGGCCAGTGGAGGGATCGGCCGCGACAGAGCCGGGGATGGAACCGAAGAGGAGCCTGAAAACGACGGCCCCGACGAAGAGCCTGACCGGGACGGCCCCGACGAGGAGCGCTGAACCGGTGTCCGTTTGTACGCCGGCGACGAAGCGGGAGCAATGACCGACTCCGGATCCTGGGTGAGCCTCTTCTCCGGCGGCAAGGACTCCTCGTGGGCGCTCTATCGCGCGCTTGCGGAGGGACTGAACGTCTCGCACCTCCTGACGGTTCATCCCGGCGAGGACTCGTATATGTACCACGTCCCCGAGACGCGGCTGGCCGGCCTCGCGGCCGAGAGCATCGGCATCGACCTCGTGGAGGTCGATCCGGGCGATCTCGACGCCGCCGACGTCGACGACGCGGGCGCGCAGGGCGATAGAGAGTTGGAACCGCTCGAAGCCGCGCTCGTCGAACTCGACGCTGGCCTCGACGGCGACCTGGCAGGCGTCACGGCCGGCGCCGTCGAGAGCGAGTTCCAGACCTCGCGGATTCGCGGGATGTGCGACCGCCTGGGCATCGATCTCTTCGCGCCGCTGTGGCAGCGCGATCCACGGGAATTGGCCGACGAGATGCTCGACGCCGGCTTCGAGATCCGGATCGTCCAGGTGGCCGCGCGCGGCCTCGACGAGTCGTGGCTGGGTCGGACGCTCGACGCCGACGCGCTCGCGGAACTGACAGCGCTCAACGAAGAGTACGGCGTGCACGTCCTCGGCGAGGGCGGCGAGTTCGAGACGCTCGTCACCGACGGGCCGCACATGGACCGCCCGATCGAACTGGAGTACGAGACGGTGTGGGAGGGGACGCGCGGACATATCCGCGTGACGGACGCACGGCTCGGGGAGTGACGCTCGTCGGCGAGAGCGACGGCAGCGAGCTCAGGAGCTCGGGAATTCGGGAGTTCGGAAACCCCGAATGAAGGCGTTTCAAACTCCACCCGGCCGACTATACCGATCTGTATCGAAGTAGCGGTATGGACGCCGATTACAGCGTCGTCGACCCCGAAACGATCGAGGCCGAACGGTTCCCCGAATCCGGGAATCTCCACCGGAAGCTCACCGACGCGCTGGGCTGCACCGAGATGCGCGTGAACACGGTCACGCTCGAACCGGGGGAGGAGACGACTCCGCACGCCCACGAACGGCAGGAAGAGGTGTACGTGGCCCTCGACGGCGGATCGGTCGAAGTCGACGGGGAGAGCTACGACGTCGCGCCGGGCGGCGTCGTCCGCATCGGTCCGGAGCCGACCCGGAGCGTCCGCAACGAGAGCGACGACGCCGCGCAGACGTGGGTGATGTTCGGTGCGCCGCCGCTGGGCACGGTCGACGATTTCGGCGAGTACACGGTGCCCGACGACGGACGGGAGTAACGGGTCCGGATCGCCGGAAGAGAAACTTCGGTCGAGTGGCGACGCGCGGCGCGCTATTCGAGATGCGAGTGCGCGCCGATCAGCGCGTTCGAGAGGTCGAGGTTCTCGATGTGGGTGTCCTTATCGACGATGGTGTTCCGGATGTCGGCGTCGCGGATGACGGCGTCCGAGAAGACGACCGACCGTTCGAGGCGGGAGTCCGTCACCGACGCGCCGGCCATCACGTGGACGTTGGCCCCGAGTTCGGAGTTCTCGACGGTGGCGTCGTCGTGGACGTACGTCTCGCCGCCGAGGTGCCACGACACCGCCTCGAGGTAGCTCTCCGGCGTCCCGATGTCGAACCACGCGCCGTCGAACGTGAACGCCTTGACCGTCCCGTGCTCCTGGAGCCACTTCAGGAACCACCCGGGCTCGTCGGGGTTGTTGCCGTCCGCGAGGTAGGTCTCGAAGTCCGGGAGGGTCTCGGCGGGGAACGCGTAGCAGGCGATGGAGACGAGCGTGCTCTGGGGGTCGTCGGGCTTCTCCTGGAAGTCGATCACGCGGTCGCCATCCAACTGGACGAGCCCGTAGGACTTCGCCCGCTCCTTCGAGCCAACGTCGTAGGCGGCGAGACACGGAGTCCCGCTCGACTCGAAGAAGTCGACGAACTCCGAGACGTCGAAGGAGAGGAGATTGTCGCCGGCGATGACCACGAGGTCGTCCTCGACGCCCTCGCGCTCGATGAGCTGGGCGAGCGCGCCGACGACGCCGAACTTCTCGTCCTCCGCGACGGTCTCCTCGACCGACACCGTCGGTTTCTCGTAGGGGGCGTCCGCGAGGAACGCCTCGAAATCGTCGGCGAAGCGCTCGTTGGTGCTCACGAACACCTCGTCGATTCGGTCGTCGGTCTCGAGGTCGTCGAAGATGATGTCGATGACGGTGCCGTCGCCGACCGGGAGAAACATCTTCGGCCGGTCTTTGGTGATCGGCCACATACGCGTCGCGTACCCGCCTGCGAGGACGACAGCCTTCATATCTGAACTCTCTGTCCGGAGTGTCAAGTGTGTTTCCCAAGGCACCGAGACGGGGTCCAGCGACGTCGAGGCGGTTCCGTTTCGGCGGTCGAGTGCCGGGGACCGTATTCGGTTGGCCGCGTCGAACGCGACCGAGAGTCGCGGTCGAGGCCCACAGTATATATCCGTCGCACCCCTTCGACGAGTATGGTCGAACCGGGCGAGGAGGCGACGACACGGCAACTGATCGCGGACACGCTTCGGACGGGGCCGCACGATGCGCCCGAACTCTCGACTGCGGTGGGGATTCCGAAATCCGCCGTCTACCGGCACGTCGAACACGTCGCGCAGACGATCGGAAGCGCCGACTCCGACGAGCAGTTCCTGGTCGCGCCGCCAGAGTGCCGCGCGTGCGGCTTCGACGGCTTCGACGACGCGCTGAACGACCCCTCGCGGTGTCCGGAGTGCCGCTCGGAGCGGGTCGCCGAACCGCAGTTCCTGATCGAGTGACCGGCGGGCGGACCCGCGCCGGCCGCCTGCGGGTCACCGTCGAGGCGGCCGTTCGGCGCGTCCGCCTCGGAACCGGAGCGCCGCTCTCGTAGTGAGTCCGCGGCGCTTGCAGAGCCCGGTGTCTCGGCGGTTCCCCTCACACCTCCTGCCGCGGGTCGAGCGCGTCTCTGAGGGCGTCGCCGAGGAAGTTGAACGCCAGGATCGTCGCGAACAGGAACAGCCCGGGGACCGTCGAGATCCACCACGCGGTCCCGAGGTCGCCGCGGCCCGCGGCGATCGTCTGCCCCCACGAGGGGAGCGTCACGTCGCCGAGACCGATGAACGACAGCGCCGCCTCCGAGAGGACGAGGAACGGAATGTTCAGCGTCGCCGCGGTGACGATCGAGTTCGAGACGTTCGGGACGACGTGCCGACGGATCACCGACAGCGACGAGGCACCCGAGATCCGCGCCGCGTCGACGTAACCCTCTTCCCGGCGCTGGAGCGCCTCGCTGCGGACGATTCGGGCGATTCCTCCCCAGCCGGTCACGCCGAAGATCAGGATCAACACGAACAGGCTCCCGCCGAAGAGGTACGCGAGAAACAGGAACAGGAAGAACGTCGGGAAGGTCTGCTGAACGTCGACGTAGCGCATCAGGGCCTCGTCGACCCATCCGCCGGTGTAGGCGGCCGTCGTCCCCACGGCCGTCGCGATCGTGATCGAGATCAGCGTCGCGATCAGTCCGACCTGCATACTGACGCGCATTCCGTAGATCGCGAGCGTCAGGAGTCCCCTCCCGTTTCCCGTCGTTCCGAGCGGATACGTCCAGGTGCCGCGACACCGACCCTCGACGACGGGACCGACGCATTCGGTGGGGACCGAGGCGTCGACGCTCAGGAAGACGGGCGGCTGGTACGCGGCCGCGACGTCGAGCGACGGCTGGTCGATGACGACCGTCCCGACGGTTCCGAGCGCGAAGATCGCGAGGAGATACCAGAGGCTGAGCACCGCGGGCGTGTGCCGCCGGAACCGCCGCCAGTAGTGCGCGGTCAGTCGCCGGTTCCGCGCCAGCGGCGCGAGCGAGAAGCCGGCGACCAGCAGCGTCGCGACGAACAGCCAGTCGACGGCGGTCACGTCCCAGACGAGGCTCGCGCCGGCCGCGCGCCACGGAACGCCCGCGTCGAAGGCGACCGTCGGGTCCGCGCCGGCGACGACCAGGTCGTAGGCGAGTGCGAGCGCGTAGAGGCCGACAGCGACGCCCGCAGCGAGTCGAGTCCGCGTGACGCCGCCGGTGTCCTCGCCGATCGCGTCCCAGTCGACGTCTTCGAAGCGTTCGCGACGTGGGTCGTCGGGGTCCGCGGAGCGTTCGCGTCCCGAGTCGTCTGACTCCGAGGAGCGTTCGCGACCTGAGTCGTCGGTGCCCCGCGAGTCGTCTCCGTCGAAGCGGTCGACGCCGTCGTCACTCATCGGCGATCACCGTACTCGATGCGCGGGTCGAGGACCGCGTACGCGAGGTCCTGCAGGAGGTTGCCGATCACCGCGACGAACACCGGAACGAGGGTCGTGCCGAGCACGAGGGCGGTGTCCTGCCGCCGGATGGCTTCGAGGCTGAGTCGGCCGAGACCGGGGATGCCGAAGACGACCTCCACGAGGTACGACGCCGAGAGCACCACGCCGAGGAGGTCGCCGACGAGGATCGTCGAGAGCGGCACGAGCGTCGGCCTGAGGACGTGGCGCGTGAGAACCCGCCACTCGTGTGCCCCCTTCGCTCGCGCGGTCTTGACGAACGCCGCGCGGACGTACTCCAGCGCCTCGGCGCGGGCGTAGCGCATCGTGCTCGCGATCGCGCTCGTCGCGAGGACGAAGACCGGGAGCGCCAGTTGTCGGGCGTTCGCCAGCGAGAACGTCCGCGTGCGGGCCAGTTCCGCGTCGAACAGGACGGGAACCCAGCCGAGGTAGACCGCGAAGAGCAGGAGCAACACGATCCCGAACCAGAAGTTGGGGATGCTGACGCCGAAGAACGCGACGAACGTGGCCGCGTAGTCGGCTTTCGTGTACTGATTGAACGCCGAGTACAGGCCGATCGCGATGCCGAGCGTCGTCGAGACGAGGACCGCGGGAACGGTGTACATCAGCGAGTAGGGGAGCGCCGTCAGGATCGCCTCGGCGACCGGCTGTGATCGGGTGTCCGACCAGCCCCAGTCACCGCTCGCGAGGTTCGCGAGGTATTCGAGGTAGCGCTCCCACAGCGGTCCGTCGAGGCCTCGCCGCCGGGCGTACGCGTCCGCGGCGGCCTCGGCGCTCTCACCGCTCGCGGCCGCCCGGAACTGCACTCGGGCCAACTGCGAGTCGGGGGCGAGTTCGAGGAGGACGAACGTGATCGTCAGGATCAGGAGGGCGACGACGCCCGCCCACGCGATCCGACGCGCGGTGTACCGTTTCAGTCCCATCTGTGATTCGCTCTCGGTCCGGTGTCTGCTGCGCTCAGTTCACTGTCGGTTGAGTCGCCAGGTGTTCCGGTCCCACGTGTAGCCGAACTCCTCTTCGGGCCCCGCCACGGCGCTGTCGTAGCCGACGATCTCGACGCCCATATTGAGGAAGTTGAACGGCTGCTCCGCCGAGAGCGCGCCGAATATCTCCTCGAACGTCTCCCGGCGCGCGTCCTCGTCGACGGTGCTCGTAGCCGCCTCGAACAGGGGACCGAAGTCCGTCTCGGGGACGTACCCGTAGAAGTTGATGCCGCCGCGCTCGACCGTGAAGCCGCGGATCGCGGAGGGCGTCCGCGGGTAGGTGTTGAACGTGATGCCGAGTACGAGGTCCCACGGCTCCTGGCTCACCGACCCGTCTCGGGGGCCGCCGTTGTACGGCCCCGCGCCCCAGGGCGGGTCCCCGTCACTCTGCCAGCTGTTGTAGAGGTGTTGTTCGACGATCGCCCCGTACTGCTTGCCGGACAGTTCGACGTCGAGACCGATCGCGTCGTACTCCTGGGCGACCACCTGCGCGGTCGTCTCGACCGCCTGGGAACCCTGGGCGAAGACCAGGTCCAGCGTGACCTGTTCGCCCGCCTCGTCGACGACGCGGTCGCCGTCGTATCGGTACGGCGTCGACCCGAGGTTCGCGGCGAGGCCCTCCCGCGCCCGCTCGTGGCTGTAGGTGTCGCCGACGCCGTACTCCGTCACCTCGTCGTCGGCGTACCACGTCGAGAACGTCGGCTGGAACGTGTGCGCGACCGTCGCGTACCCCCGGAGGACGTCGTCGACGATCGATCGCTTGTCGACGGCGTACGCCAGCGCTCGGCGGACGGCCGGCTTCCGAAGCGCCTCGTAGAAGGCCCCGTTGGCGCGCTGATTGTAGATGAGGGCGGTCATATACGCCTGGGGAAACACCCTGACGTCGACGTCGTCGAGCCCTTCGAGTTGCTCGACCCTCGTCTCCGGGACGTCGGTGGCGGTGAGTTCCCCCGAGCGGAGCGCGGAGATCCGGCTGCTCTCCTCGGGCACGACCTCGTACGTGTAGGAGTCGAAGTACGGGGCCTCCCGCCACTCCTCGGGGACGTCCTCGACCTCGCGGAGGTAGTAGTCGTCGTTTCTGACGGCGACGAACGCGGACCCGCGGTCCCAGCGCTCGAAGCTGTACGGTCCGAGGTTCCCGGCGTACGCCAGCGTCTGCACGTCTTCGTCCTGTTGGAGCCCCTCCTGGTCTCGGTCCGGGCGGTATCGCTCGATGAGCCCCTTCGGCATACAGAACGCGCCCCACATAACCGGCCGGAGCGGGAACGCGGGATCGACCGACGGGAGCCGGATCTCGAAGGATCGCGTGCCGGTCTTCTCGACCGGGATCGGGTCGCCGCCCCGACGCCAGTCGCCGGGGTTGGGAAAGCCCGCCCAGTTGGGGTCGGCCTGGAACACCTCGGTGATCATATACACCCAGTCCTCGGCGGTCATCCGGCCGTAGCCCGCACCCCACTCGAGGTTCTCGCGGAGTTCGACCGTGTAGACGCGCCCCTCGTCGGTCGAGATGTCCGCCCACAGCGGGAAGACGTCCTGTTCCGGCGTGATCGCGTACGCGCCGTCGAGGGCCAGTTCGATCCGGTTCGCGGAGGGCGTGTCGTCGACGGAGAGGAAGTTCAGGGTCTGCGCTCCCGTCGCCGTGCCCTCCACGTAGTCGGGACGCTCGGGTGCGCTGCCGTCGCCCGTGGCTGGGCCGTCGGTCGCGCTGGAGCCACCCGCCGGGGCGTTACACCCCGCGAGAGACGTCGAACCGCCGAGACCGAGAAGCGTCAGAAAGGATCGGCGGGACCGGCGCGCGAGTCCGCTCGGTCCCGCAGCCGCTGGATCGCTACCGGATGGCATAGCGTCTACGTGCGACTATCCGTTCAAATACTCTTCGATCACTCCGGCAAAATCGCGGGGTTTGTCGCTCGTATTACCCGAATCGGTATCCCGGTCGGAGCGTCTTCGGTCCGCCAGCGCCCGATGCGCACCGGCGGCTCGTCCGGATCGTCCGGCTCAGTCGTCGCCGTGTTCGTCGACGATGATGACCTCGCCGTCCTCGACGCGGACGTTGATCAGCGTCTTGACGTGGTGGCCGCTGTCGTCGAGTTCGTTGGGACCGGCCTTCTTGATGACGGCGACGGTGTCGACGATGTCCGCGCCGATGTGATCGAGCGCGTCGAGCACCGCGCGCATCGTTCCCCCGGTCGAGAGCACGTCGTCGAGGACGAGCACGCGATCGCCGGCCTCGACGTCGTTGATGTACATCTCGTTCTCGGAGTAGCCGGTCTGCTGGCTCAGCGGCTGTTCGCCGTCGAGGCCGTACTGCCGCTTGCGGATCACGACCAGCGGGATGTCGGTCATCAGCGAGACGGCAGTCGAGATGTGGATCCCCATCGCCGCCGGCGTGACGATCTTGTCGACGTCGTCGATCTCGGCCTTCCGGATGATCCTGATGACGATCTCTCTGAGCAGTTCCGGCCGAAGCATCGGGACGCCGTCGCTGATCGGGTGGACGAAGTACTCGTACTCGCCTTTCTCGATGATCGGGGCTTCGAGGAGCGACTGCCGAAGTTGGTCCATGTCGACGGTACTCCGGGTCCAAAATAAAAACTGGCGGTTCGGTACCGCCGGTACACGGCGGGACACGGTTCGTGTCGCCGGATGACACGAACGGCAGGCGTCAGGCCGGACGAACGGTCGAACGGGGACCGCTCGGCCGTACGGAGCTAACCGGCGTCGGGTCGCTCATACTGATTACTCTCGTCTCTTCCCGCCGAGCGCCGTCAGCGGGGGTGGCGCTCGGCGGTCCAAAGTGAGAGTAATCAGTATCAGTCGATCGTCGGCGCGGTGGATCGGCTCAGCGTGGCCGAGGAGGATCCGTCTGCAGATTCCCAGACGACGCGGACGGTCTCGCCGGACCACTGGCCCGTGTCGAGGTCGTACGTCGCGGTGTCGCCAGCGCCGACGGAGTCGGCGAACGGCTCCGAGTTCGCGTAGTCGATCGAGGCCGACGAGGTCACGTTCAGTCGATCGGCGTCGATCGTGTCACCGCTCTCGTGGGTCACGTCGACGGAATCGTCGGCGTAGTCGAAACTGAAACTCGCCTGCGGGGCGCGCTGGTCGAGTCCCTGGCCGAGATTCAGCACGAAGGCACCGATGACGGCCGCGAGGATGACCGTGATCGCGACCATCAGGATGACGCCGATGACGGGGGAGACCGCGTTGTCTTCTCGCAAAAATCCACTGATGTTCATATCATCCGATACGTTCGTCGAGGAGATAAATCCGTATCGAGCAAGGCTAACACGGTACATTTCCCGCGCTTCTAACACGGCCCATTTCACGCAGTCCTAACTCGGTACAGTTCCCGCGTGCAGGTATCCGCGTCGACTGGGGGTTCGCGACCGGAGACGAGCGCTCAACGACGCCTCCGCTCGCGAATATCATACAAAATCGGACGGATTCGCACATTATTTTAAAAATACCTTGTCGATTCGATAACGTAGTGGACGGAGAGCGGAAGACGTATTTGACACCCTTAGTAACGGGACAGTAACGTATGAGCCGAGAGTCCGACGGGCAACGGTCGGCATCGATCGAGGTAGGTGGTGGCTGATGGGCACCGGCAGTTCTCGAATTCTCGTTCCGGTCGGCGAGTCCTCGACCGTCCGAAACACCGTCGCGTACGCGCTCCGAGAGGCCCGATCCGGCGCGGAGGCGGGCGAGGACGCGAGCGTCCACTTCGTGTACCCCGCCCGCTGGCGCACCGTCGACGGCGACGCTCGCGACGATTCGGTGGCCGCGAGAGACCTGCTCGAACGGGTGACAGTCTGGGCCGAGGAAGACCTCGACTCCGACGAGGACGAGGAGTTCCCGGTCGAAATCGAGACCGCGATCGTCGGGGCCGACCGCTACCTGTTCAGCCCCGGCGACTTCGCGAGCGTGCTCGTCGAATACGCCCGGGAGTTCGATCTCGCCCGCGTCGTCGTCGATCCGGAGTATCAACCGGGCGGCAACGCCCCGATGCTCCGACCGTTCGAGGTGGAACTCACGCGTTCGGACCTCACCGTCGAGGAGGCACCGGTCGAACGCCAGACCACCCGGACACGCCTCGTCTCCCGAACGACGCTTTCCAAGGGGATCGCGACGTTCGGCGTCACCTACGCGTTCTATCTGTTCGTGGCGGGGACGCTGACGCCGTTCAACCTCGCGACGGGCGGCTTGACGGCGTTCCTAGCCGCGACCGTGTTCTCGAACGTCACGTTCGTCACCTCTCCGTCCCTCCGGCGAAGCACGATGCGCGTGCTTCGACTGGGGCTTTTCGTCCCGTATCTCGTCTGGGAGATCGTGAAGGCGAACCTCTCGATCGCCTACATCATTCTGCACCCTGACCTCCCCATCGAGCCCGAGATGCGACGGTTCCGGGCCGCCATCTGGGGCGGTCTGCCGGTGACGACGCTCGCGAACAGCATCACGCTCACGCCGGGGACCCTGACCGTCGACGTCGACCGCGACGGCCTGAAGATCCACACCCTGACCGGGAGCGCCCGCGACGACCTCGCCGCCGGCGGCCTCGAACGCGCGGTCCGGTTCGTGTACTACGGCCGCGGCGGCGCACGGATCCCGACGCCGACGGAGCGCGGCAGCATCTCGGCCGTCGAGAGCGAGGCCGACGCCGAGGAACGGGCGGAGTCCGAGCGGGAGGCACCGCCGGCCGAGACGGGGCCGTCGGAGGCGGAACCGGACGGAGGTGCGGAGTGATGGCCGCGTCCGGACTCGTCGACACGGTGCTCCTCGTCGCGGCGGGCGCGTTCGTCCTGTTCGCGATCGTGTTGGTCTACCGGATCGTCGCCGGGCCGACGATGCAGGACCGCGTCATCGCGGTGAACGCCATCGGGACGAACGCCGTGGTCGTGCTCGCGCTGCTGGCCGCGGCGCTCGATCAGCCGGGCTTTCTCGACGTGGCGCTCGTCTACGGGATGTTGAACTTCCTGATGAGCATCGCCATCTCGAAGTTCACGGTCGAGCGCGGGGGCGTGATCTAGATGACGATCACCGAACTGCTCGTCATCCTGCTCGTCGCGGCGGGGACGTTCTTCGGGTTCGTTGCCGTCGTCGGCATCATCCGCCTCCCGGACCTCTACACGCGAGCGCACGCGACCTCGAAGAGCGACACCCTCGGGATCATCCTGACGCTCGGCGGCGTCGCTCTGGTGTTCGGGGCGGATCTCGCGGTCGCGAAGACCGCGATCCTGGGGGTGTTCCTGTTCGTGACGAACCCGACCGCGGCCCACGCGATCACGCGGGCGGCGTACGATCAGGAGATCACGCCGTGGACGACCGACGACGCCACACTGCAAGCAACGGAGGGTGAGGAGTGACGATGGAGTCGATCGCGCTCTACGCCGCGCTCACGTTCTCGGTGTTCGCCGCGCTGGCGGCGACGTTCCTCCGGGACGTCCTCAACGCGATCATCGCGTTCGCGGCGTTCAGTTTCGGCATCGCCGTCGCGTGGATTCTCCTGGCCGCGCCCGACGTCGCGTTGACCGAGGCGGCCGTCGGTGCCGGCATCACGACGGTCTTCTTCCTCGTGACCATCGCGAAGACCGTCCGGCCCGGGGGGGAGCGACTCATCGAACGGGTCGAGTGGCGGTCGGTCGCGGTCGTCGCCGTCCTCGTGGGGACGCTGCTCGCGACGGTCCGGTCGCTCCCCGCCGTCGGCTCGGCCGACTCGGCCGTCGCGACGTCGCGGATCACGGAGTACTACCTGCAGAACGCCTACCCCGAGACCGGCGTCGAGAACGCCGTGACGGCCGTGCTGGCCGCCTACCGCGGGTTCGACACGCTCGGCGAGGCGACGGTGGTCATCGCCGCCGGGGTCGCGGTCCTTCTCGTCCTTCGACAGGAGGCCTACGTATGAGTGGATCCGAACAAAACGGAACCTACGTCGAGAGCACGATCATTATGACGACCGTCCGTATCGTCGTCCCGTTCGTCTTCACCTTCGGACTGTTCGTGATGTTTCACGGGGCGGATTCGGCGGGTGGCGGCTTCCAGGGCGGCGTCATCGTCGCCGCCGCGGTGTTGCTTCTGGCCTTCGCGTTCGGCATCGAACCGACCCGAGCGTGGCTCGAAGGCCCGCTTATGCGCATCACGATCGCGGTCGGCGGCGCGACGTTCGCGTTCATCGGCCTCGGTGCGCTGGCCGCGGGCGGGGCGTTCCTCGAGTACCCCGCGTACGGGTTCGGGACCGACGGCGTGAAGTACAGCATCGAACTCGTCGAACTCGGCATCGGCGCGGTCGTCTCGGGCGTGCTGATCAGCCTCTTCTTCAGCCTCGCGCGCGGCGACTTCCAGGTCGTCGCGGAGAACAACGGCGGCGAGGCGGCGTCGAACGGTGCCGCCGACGCCGACGCGGCGACGGGAGGTGAGCGCGCGTGATCGACCTCCTCGCGACGCACTACAACTACCTCGTGTTCGTCGCGCTCGTCGGGATCGGCCTGTACGCCGTCACGGCGAGTTCGAACCTCGTGAAGAAGGTCATCGGCCTGAACGTCTTCCAGGTCGGAATCTTCCTCTTCTTCGTCACCAGCGGCTACGTCGACGGCGCGGCCCCGCCGCTCGTCGGCCACGGCTCCGGACCCTACGCGAGCCCGCTGCCACACGTGCTCATCCTGACGGCCATCGTCGTCGGGGTCAGCCTGACGGCGGTGGCGCTGGCGCTCGTCGTCCGCGTCTACGACGCCTACGGGACCTTGGACGAGGAGGCGATCCGGGAGGTGCAGCTGAATGACTGACGCCATCGCGCTGCTCGTGGTCGTCCCGATCGTGCTCTCGCTGGGGCCGATCGCCGTCGGGACCGCGTGGAACCGGAGCGGCTGGGTCGCGGCCGCGCTAGGTGCGCTCGTTCACCTGGGCCTGTCGCTGACGGTCGCGGCTCGGGTGTTCGCCACCGGCTCGTTCTCCTACGCCGTCGGCGGCTACGCGCCGCCGTTCGGCATCGAACTCGTCGCCGACGGCGTCTCGGCGACGCTCGTCCTCCTCGTCTCCGCCGTGACGCTCGCGGTCGTCGTCTACGCGCGGACGGCCGGGCCGCACACCAGCGGGTTCTACAGCGGCCTGCTGCTGCTCACGGCGGGGGTTTCGGGCGTCTTCGTCACCGGCGACCTGTTCAATCTGTACGTGTTCATCGAGATCACGGGTCTCGCGACGTACGCCCTGGTCGCGACCGGACGCTCGCCCGCCGCGGCGATGGCGAGCCTGAAGTACCTGCTCGTCGGGACGATCGGCGCGTCGCTGTACCTGCTCGGCGTCGGCTACCTCTACATCTCGACGGGGACGCTGAACATGGCCGACCTCGCGGCGACGATCCCTTCGGTCGGCTACGACTCGCCGCTGGTGCTGACCGGCTTCGGCCTCCTCGTCGTCGGCCTCGCGGTGAAGGCCGCGCTCTTCCCGCTGCACACGTGGCAGCCCGGTGCCTACGCGGAGTCGCCCGACAGCGTCACCGCCTACATCTCCGCGCTCGTCTCGACGGCGGCCGCGTACGCGCTGTTCCGCGTGATATACGCGGTGTTCACGCCCGCCTTCGACGCCGCGGTCCCCTTCGCGCTCGACGCGCTCGTGATCCTCGCCGCCGTGAGCGTCGTCGTCGGCTCGGTGCTCGCCGTGCTCCAGTCGGACCTCAAGCGGATGCTGGCGTACTCCTCCGTCGCGCAGTTCGGCCTGGTGATCGCCGGCTTCGCCATCGCGAACACGACGGCCGTGACCGGCGGGCTGATTCACCTGGTCGGCCACGCGGTTATGAAGGCCGGCCTCTTCGTCGGCGTCGGCGCGCTCGCGGGCGTCGCGGGCGGTCGCACCGTCGACGACTTCGCCGGCCTCGCCGACCGCGCGCCGGTCGTGAGCGCCGCGTTCGCGGTCCTGGCCTTCGCCCTGGTCGGCGTCCCGCCCGCGGTCGGCTTCGCCGGCAAGTGGCACATCGTCCTCGGCGCGGTCGAGGGCGGCCGCTGGGGCGTCGCGAGCGTCGCCGTCGTGAGCACGCTGCTCACGCTGGCGTACTTCGCCCGCGTCGTCGAGCGGATGTACTTCCGGGACGCGCCCGAGGCTGTCGACGCCGACGCGTCCGCTGACGCCGCGGGCGACGGCGTGCTGGCCTCCGACGGCGGTTCGGAGGCGACCCCGTCGGCGGGCTCGGGGATATCGACCGAGGCCCGCCTCGTCGTCGTCGCCGCCGCGGTCGGCGCGGTGGTCCTCGGGCTGTTCGCGTCCGATCTCGTTTCCGTCTTCGAACCGGTTCTGGAGGTGTACTTCGAATGAGCGAAATCGACTCTCTCAGGCCGCTTGCGGCGGTGTTGCTCCCCGCTTTCGGCATTCTCACGATCGTCGCATCGCACCGGAGACCCAACGTCCGAGAGGGCTTCACGATCCTCACCGCGCTCGCGACGTTCGGCATCGTCGCCAGCCTCGTGCCCGCGGCGCTGTCGGGGACGGTGCACGTCTCGCGGCTGGGGACGTTCGTCCCCGGCGTCGACCTCACGCTGAGCGCGGACCCGCTCGGGATGATCTTCGCGCTCTTGGCGAGCGCGCTCTGGCTGATCACGAGCTTCTACAGCATCGGCTATATGCGCGGCCTCGACGAGCACTCCCAGACGCGGTACTTCGCGGCGTTCGCCGGCAGCGTCGGGGCGGCGCTCGGCGTCGCGTTCGCGTCGAACCTCGTCGCGCTGTACGTCTTCTACGAGCTGCTGACCGTCGCGACGTACCCGCTCGTCGCCCACGACGAGAGCGACACCGCGCGCGCCGCGGGGCGGAAGTACCTCACCTACACCTTCGGCGGCGGCGTCGCGGTGCTGGCGGGGACGGTGCTGGTCTTCTGGACGACCGGCACGGTCGCGTTCACGCCGGGCGGCATCGCCGACCTGGCGGCCGCCGATCCCCTCCTCGCCCGCGCGGCGTTCGCGCTGCTGGCGGGCGGGTTCGGCGTGAAGGCCGCGCTCATCCCCGTCCACTCGTGGCTCCCGGACGCGATGGTCGCGCCGACGCCCGTCTCGGGGCTGCTGCACGCGGTCGCGGTCGTCAAGAGCGGCGTCTTCGGAATCGCTCGCGTGGTCCTCGACGTGTTCGGTCCGGAAACCGTCGCCCAACTCGGCGTCGGCCTCCCGCTCGCGGCGCTCGCGGCGGTGACCATCGTCGTGTCGAGCGTCATCGCGCTCAGACAGGACAACCTGAAGCGCCGGCTGGCGTACTCGACGATCAGTCAGCTCTCCTACATCGTCCTGGGGTTGGGACTGCTCTCGCCCGCCGCCCTGATCGGCGGCCTGCTGCACATCCCGGCGCACGCGTTTATGAAGCTCACCCTGTTCTTCTGTGCGGGCGCGATCCACGTCGAGACCCACACCGACGACATCAGCGATATGGCCGGAATCGGAAAGCGAATGCCGCTGACGATGGCCGCCTTCGGCGTCGCCAGCCTCGGGATGGCCGGCCTCCCGCTGCTCGCCGGGTTCGTGAGCAAGTGGTATCTCCTGATCGGGAGCATCGACAGCGGAACCGCGATCTTCGCGCTGGTCTTGCTCACCTCGGGGCTCCTGAACATCGGCTACTTCTGGCCGATCGTCTACCAGGCGTTCTTCCAGACGCCCGAGGACTCGGACGCCAAGCCGCTCGTCGAGTTCCCGATCGGCGGGGCGCGGCTTCGCGCCGACGGCGGGGAGCGGCCGAGCGACGATTCGGACGGCGTCGACGACGCCAGCGACGAACGGAACGACAGCAGCACCACCGACGAACGGACCGACCGCGACGCCACCGGTGGCCCGACCGCCGCCGACGAAGTCGACGGGCGGACCGCCGACGGCACCCTCGACGATCAGGAGATCGACCCCGAGGCGTTCGTCGACACGCCAGAGGAGTCCGGGTCGGGGGTCCCGGTCGACGCCGCCGGACGGGTCGAGCCGGACGTCGAACCGTCCGAGGAGGAGAGCCAGGTCGAGATCGAGGCCCGAATCGAGGGCGACTACGCGGTCGACCGGAATCCGAGCGATCACCTCGACGCGGATTCCGACGACGACGCGGCCCGGGAAGCTGAGGCGGACCACGACGTCGACGATCACGACGATCACGACGACCACGACCACCACGGCGGTCCGCCGGCCTCGGGCTGGGAGCGCCGCGTACTCGGCGCGGAGAGCACCTGGTTCATGCTCGGCCCGATCACCGCGGCCGTCGCCGGGGCCGTCGCGCTCGGCGTCGCCCCCCGCGGGATGGTGTTCCTCGCGCTGGTCGAGCGCGTCGTCTTCGAGGTCACGGGGGTGGTCTTCTGATGACCGCCGCGCTGTCGTCGGCGCTGGCCACGACGACGATCCTCGCCAGCGAGCCGTCGGTGTCGATTCCGACCGCCGACGTGCCCACGGCGATCCCACCTGCGTTCGTCATCCTCGCTGTCGCGCTCGTGATGCCGGTGCTCTCGCGAAAGCTCGGGCACGCGCTGGGCGTCCTCGCGACCGGCGGCGTCGCCGTCTGGGCGCTCCTAGCACCCGCGGGGACCTACCTCCCCGTCACCTTCCTCGGCTTCGACGCCGTGCTGTTCAACGTCGACGCCTTCTCGAAGCTGATGGGCGTCATCTTCGGACTCATCGGCGCGGCCGCCGTGCTGTACTCGTACTCCTCGGACGCCGAGAACCGACAGACCGCCTTCGCGCTCGGCTACGTCGGGACCAGCGTCGGGGCCGTCTTCGCCGGCGACTGGCTGACGATGGTGTTCTTCTGGGAACTGATGGCCGTTACCAGCACGCTCCTGGTGTGGGACTACGGCGGCGAGGCCGTCCGCGCGGGCTTCCGCTACGCCATCTACCACGGCCTCGGCGGCAGCCTGCTGATGGCCGCGGTCGTCTGGCACTACACCAGCGTCGGCTCCTTCCTCTTCAGCGCCAGCGACGGCATCGTCGCCGGCATTCCGGCCGTCCTGGCGGCGATCGGCATCGGCGTCAACGTCGGCTTCGTCGGCCTGCACACCTGGCTCCCCGACACCTACCCGCGGCCGCACGTCGCCGCCAGCGTCTTTCTCTCGGTGTACACCACGAAAACGGGCGTCTACGGGCTCGCGCGAGCCTTCCCCGAGGGCAACCTCGCGATCGCGTATATGGGCGCGGCGATGGCGCTCGTCGGCGTCGTCTACGCACTCTTACAGAACGATATGCGACGGCTGCTCTCGTATCACATCCAGTCGCAGGTCGGTTACATGGTCGCGGGCGTCGGCGTCGGGACGGCGCTCGCGACCGCCGGCGCGTTCGCGCACGTGTTCAACCACATCCTCTACAAGGCGCTGCTCTTTATGACCGCGGGCGTCGTGATCGCGCGGACGGACGAGCAGAGCCTGAAGTACCTCGGCGGCCTCGGGCGGGCGCTGCCGGTGACCGCGCTGGCTTTCACCGTCGCGGCGCTGTCGATCAGCGGCTTCCCCGGCTTCAACGGCTTCGTGAGCAAGGGGATGATCACCGCGGCGGCGCACAAGGAACACCTCGACGGCATCTTCTACATCCTGCTCGCGGCGGGCGTGGGGACGTTTATGTCGTTCATCAAGTTCGGCTACTACGCGTTCCTCAAGGAGAGCACGGGCACCTGGAACCTCAAGCAGTCGATCACCGGCCAGCGGGTCGCGATGCTGGGCGTCGCCGCCCTCTGCGTGGTGCTCGGGCTCTACCCTGACGCGCTGTTCGCGCTCCTCCCGGGAAGTACCGCCGACGCCCACCCGTTCACGCTGGGACACCTCGGAGAAGGGTTCGCGTTGGCGGCCCTCGGCGTCGTCGGCTTCGCGGTCCTCAAGAAGCCGCTGTCGAAGGTCGGTCCCGGGATCGACGTCGACGCCGTGATCGAGCCGGCGACGTTCTACGGGATGCGCGGTCTCGTGCGAGGCGTCACCGACCTCTTCGCCGCCGTCGATCGGCTGGCCGTCGAGACCGCCGAGCGGACGCTGGCCGCGGCCGGTGACCCGTACGGTTCGATCCGCGGGCCGTTGGTCGCGCTCGTCGGCAGCGACGGGGACGCGCTCCGTCCGGGGAGCCTCCGGGCGAGCATCGCCACGAGCGTCCTCCTCGTGCTCGTCGTGCTCGCGGCGACGCTCGTCGGACTGCTCTGAACCGGCCCGCCTGACTCACGGTTCTCCGTCTCGTCGACCTCCGGGTGGCTAGTGCCGGTCGTCTCTGCTGGGTGTCGAGGATAGCGACCGCTGTAGAATTATATCGGATCGATAAATTATGTAGAATCTGAGGACAGATCGACAATCACACGCAATATTTAACCGGTTCTGTCCGCTACCGTCGAGTACGTGACTGCCACGAGTGCCGTCCCGTGTGACACGACACGATGAGAGGACACACACCTGCCGACGACGGCCGCACCGACGTCGAGTCGGCCGCGGCACCGACACCTGTGGTACAGTGGACCGGTCGACGGCGTCCCTGCGGAACGCTTGGCCGCGGGCGACCGGCGATGCCAGGCGGACGCACTCCGACGGCGGTGAGGTGACGTGACGAAGGAACTCGAACGCGACCTCGGGCTCTACGCGGTTCTGGCGATCAGCATCGGCGCGATGGTCGGCAGCGGCATCTTCATCCTTCCCGCTCTGGCGGTCGACATCGCCGGCCCGGCCGTCGTCCTCGCGTACGTCGTCGCCGGCGTGCTCGTGCTCCCGGCGGCGCTCTCGAAGTCGGAGATGGCGACCGCGATGCCGGAGGCCGGCGGGACCTACCTGTTCATCGAGCGGGGGATGGGCCCGCTCCTCGGCACCGTCGCGGGCATCGGCACGTGGTTCGCGCTGTCGTTCAAGGGCGCGCTTGCGCTCGTCGGCGGCGTCCCGTACCTGCTGCTCCTCTTCGACGTCCCGCCGAGCGTCACCACGCCGGTCGCGCTCGCGCTGGCGGCGCTCCTCGTCGTCGTCAACGTCCTCGGCGCGAAACAGACTGGTCGGCTACAGGTCGGCATCGTCGTCGTGATGCTCGCCGCGCTCGTCTGGTTCGTGCTCGGCGGCGTTCCCTCCCTGCAGGGATCGAACTACACGCCGTTCCTCCGCGGCGGCGTCGGCGGCCTGCTGGAGGCGACCGGCCTCGTGTTCGTCTCCTACGCCGGCGTCACGAAGGTCGCCAGCGTCGCCGAGGAGGTCGCAGACCCCGACCGGAACATCCCGATCGGCATCCTTGGGTCGCTGGCGTTCACGACGGTCCTCTACGCGCTCATCGTGACGGTGATGCTCGGCGTCACCGATCCGGCGGGGATCGCCGACAGCGCCACCCCGGTCGCGGTCGCCGCGGAGGCGACGCTCGGAACCGCCGGCGTCGCTGCCGTGGTCCTGGCGGCGATCCTCGCGCTCGTGAGCACCGCGAACGCCGGGATCCTCTCCTCGTCCCGCTACCCGTTCGCGATGGCCCGCGACGACCTCGTTCCGGAGCTGATGGCGTCGATCAGCGACCGCTTCGGGACGCCGTCGAACTCGATCACGCTCACCGGCGTCGTGCTGCTGCTCCTCATCGCGTTCGTCCCCCTGCTGGAGATCGCGAAACTCGCGAGCGCGTTCCAGATCCTCGTCTTCGTCCTCATCAACCTCGCCGTCGTGGCGTTCCGCGAGGGGAGCGCGGCGTACGAACCGTCGTTCACCGCCCCGCTGTACCCCTGGATACAGATCTTCGGCGTCGTCAGTGGACTCGTGTTGCTGACGCAGATGGGGACCGTCCCGCTCGTCGGCGCGATCGTGATGACCGCGGCCGGAATCGGCTGGTTCGGCGTCTACGGTCGGGGACGCGTCGACCGTGAGGGCGCGGCGGTCGACGCCGTCCGCCGTCAGGTCGGCCGCAGCGCCGTCGATCGGACGCGAGAGACGATCGACGGACCCAGCAGCGACTACCGCGTGCTGGTCGCGCTGGATCACGAGGTCACGAAAGACGAGGAGCGCTCGTTCGTCCGCGTCGCGGCCGAGATCGCCGACGCGAACGACGGCGAGGTCGTCGTCGCCCGGTTCGAACAGGTCCCAGATCAGGTGTCGCTGACGTACGCCTCCGAGACGGAGTCGCCCGCGGACGTGCAGTTCGAGGCGCAGACGAGCGAACTCGGGTCCGAGTTCGACGTTCCGGTGAACAGCGGGACAATCGTCTGTCACGACGTGCGACACGCGGTCGTGAATTACGCCGACCACGAGGGAGCGGATATGCTCCTGATGGAGGATGCCTCGCCCGCGTCGGGGCTCCGGGGCCTCCTGTTCGGTTCGGACGTGGAGTGGGTGCTCCGCCACGCCCCCTGCGACGTGGCGCTTCTGAACGCGGGACCGGCCGGCCTGGACGGGTTCGAGGTCGTCGGCGTCCTCTCGGACGAGGGGCCCTACGACCCGACGAAAATCGCCGCCGCGGACGCGCTCGCCGCCTCCGCGGGCGGATCTGTCACGCTGGCGTACGCGGGGCGAGCGGACGCTTCTGAGATCGCCGGAAAGACGCTTGAGGACTATCACGCGGCGGTCGCCGCGCTCTGTTCGGTGCCGGTGCGGAGTTGCGTCCCGTTCGGAGCCTCGTCGGGTTCGGATCCAGGGCCGGACCTCGGCGAGGCGGACCTCACCGTCGTCAGCGCGTCGGAGCGGGCCAACGACGCAATCGCCGCGTATCTCACCGGAACGGACCGCCCTGTGCTCCTCGTCCACCAGCAGGAGTCCGAACTGCGCGGTCGGATCGCTCGGACGGTCGAGCGACGGCTCTTCTGAGCCGGGTGTAGGACCCGAACTTCGCCGGAGAGGAGCACAACACCTATTTAGGGTTCGATTTCCACACAGTGTATGGCCGCCGTCGACCTCGACGACCTCGATCGATACATCGTCTACGCGCTTCAGAAAGACGCCAGACACACGTCCAGCAGCGACATCGCGGAGGCGAAGGGCGTCTCGGCGAGCACCGTCAGGAACCGCATCTCGAAGCTCGAATCGGAGGGGATCATCCGCGGGACCCACGTCGACGTCGACTACGAGCGGATGGGCTATCAACTCTACACGATCATCTTCTGCACCGCCCCGATCCCCGAACGCGAACGGCTGGCAGAGCGCGCGCTCGACGTCGAGGGCGTGATCTCCGTCCGAGAGATTATGACTGGCGAGGAGAACGTCCACATCACCGCCGTCGGCCGCGACAGCGACGACCTGAGCCGCATCGGCCGTGAACTCAACTCGCTCGGGTTCGAGATCGTCGAAGAGGAGATCATCAGAAACGAGTACACGAACCCCTACAGCGCGTTCGATTCCTGCGGTTCCGAGGACGACGGCGACGACCCCGGCGAGTGAGGGCGGAGGTCCCGCACGACCTCAAGCCGGGAGTTCGCCGGCGAGGCGCGCCGCGATCTCGACGCCGAGTTCCGCCTTCGTCCCCGCGAACTCGACGGCCTCCTCCGCGTCGACGAACAGCGTCCGCGTCCCGTCCTCGCCCATCACGGCGGCGTCGTTGGCGACCACGAAGGCGAGATCTGACCGCGTCAGGATTCCGCGCGCGGCCTCGATCATCTCCTCGTCGTCGCCCGACGTCTCGGCCTTGAAGCCGACGATCGGGAGGTCGGGGTACGCCTCCCGCACGCCGTCGATGAGCTTCGGCGTCGGTTCGAGATCGAGCGTCCGCGACTCCCCCGAGCGGAGTTTCTCGTCGGCGCGCTCGACGGTGTAATCGGAGATCGCCGCCGCCGAGACGAGCGCGTCGGCGGACGGGGCGCCTGCGGCGTCTCCACCGCGGTCCCCGACGTCGTCACCGACAGCGTCGAGGACGGCCTCGCGCATCTCGGCCGCGGACTCGACGGTCACGGTATCGGCGTAGTGGACGTCGCCGCCGTCGTGGACGAGCGTGACGTCGGCCCCGCGGACGTGGCACGCGCGGGCGACCGCGCGGCCGGTCTTTCCCGAGGCGCGGTTGGTGATGATCCGCACGGGGTCGATCGACTCGGCCGTCGCCCCCGACGTGACGACGACGTGTCGCCCCGCGAGGGACTGCTCGGTGGTCGCGCGGGCGACGGCGGTCACGATCGCCGCCTCGGTCGCGACCTTCGCCTTCCCCTCCTCGATCCGCGGGTCGACGAAGTCGACGCCCCAGGACTCGACGCGCTCGATGGCGTCCAGCACGCCGGGGTGGTCGTACATCGGTTCGTGCATCGCGGGCGCGACGACGACGGGCAGGTCCGCGCCGAGCGCGGTCGTAGCGCAGGTCGTCACGGGTGTGTCGTCGACGGCGCTCGCGATCTTGCCGACGGTGTTGGCCGTCGCGGGCGCGAGCAGCAGGACGTCGGCCCATCCCTCGCGACCGCAGAGTTCGACGTGCTCGACGCTCCCGGTCAGTTCGGTGACCACGTCGTTCCCGGTGGCGAACTCGACGGCCCAGGGATGAACGATTCCCCGCGCGCTCTCGGTCATCACGCCGCGAACCGCCGCGCCCTGCCGTCGCAACTCGTGGGCGAGTTCGACCACTTTCACGGCCGCAATGCTGCCCGAGACCCCGAGCGCGACGTTGACCCCGTCTAACATCGGTCAACCCTTCGGCGGCACGCGTGTAAAACTCCCCGTTCCGTCGGGGGAGCGAGTCGGGACCCGCTCGGACGGAACGAGAGCCGATCCCGAGCCCCCGCGCCGCCGGCGGAGGGAACGCTGATTTTATTAGTTAGGTACATAACCGCCGCTCCGATCGAACAGAAAGAAAAGAACGAATTCATTATCCCGCTTTTATTCCATTTTACTAAAGAAATTTGGATAGTAAGTATTGTACAAAGAATATAATGGCTTTATAACCAAACATTTATCAAAAATAGTGTTCTACCTGTGGGTATGTCGACGCCACAGCTGAGTTCGAGTCAAAAGCGCATCCTCACCTCGCTCGTCAATCTGGCCGACGGAGAAGCCCGTGCGGTACGGGGGAAAGAGATCGCCGAGGAGATCGACCGGAACCCCGGGACGATTCGCAACCAGATGCAGAGCCTACGCGCACTGCAGTTAGTCGAGGGCATCCCCGGTCCGAAGGGAGGGTACAAACCCACCGCGACGGCCTACAAGACGCTCGATATAGAGGAGATGGACGAACCCGCGCAGGTCCCAGTCGAAAACAACGGCGGACGCGTCGACGGGGTCAACGTAGAGGAGATCGATCTCGCCACCGTTCACAACCCGGACCGCTGCCGGGCGGAAGTCACGCTTCGCGGGTCGGTGCGGCACTTCTCGGAGAGCGACCGCGTGACGGTCGGCCCGACGCCCTCCACCGGGCTCCGTCTGTCGGGCACCGTCGACGCGGTAGACGCAGACGAGAACACGCTGATCCTCCGGATCGGAACGATGAATACGGCACCGGAGCGGTCCGCGGGCTGAGTGCCGGTAGCGCAGTCTCGGGACTGTTTTTCACGACCAGCCTGGACCCGAACGCCCGGTGGTTCACTCGTCGAGTCGGCCCAGTTCGTCGTCGACGAGGCTCGGGTGGGTCCGCTGCGGTTCCGGATGCGGCCCCGCGAACGCCTCGCGTATCCGCTCGCGGGCGTCGGCGTCGCGGCGTTCGCGCTCGGCGGCGTCGATCTCCTCGCACCCGGGCGGGACCTCGCGCCCGCGGTCGGTGAAGTACCCCTCCGGGGTCACCCAGTCGTGGTAGTACGGGATCTCCGAGTCGTGGACGACCGTCAGCCCGACCTCCGCGCCGTGGCCCGCGGCGACGACGGCCTGGTGGTACTTCTCGGTGAGGCGACCCGCCGCGTAGACGCCGTCGACGTCCGTTCGTCCGAGGTCGTCGACGACGACGTACGTCTTCGACCCGGCGTCGCGGGTCTCCACGCCGAGTCCGTCCAGGTAGGAGGCGTCCGACCACGACGCCGCGACGACGGCGTCGGCTCGGTACGTCCGCGTCTCGTCGTCGTTCCCGACGGCGCTGATATCGAAGGCCTCGGTGTCGCTGCCGGATCGCTCGACGCCGGTGACGCGACCAGTCTCCCGCCGAACGTCGTTCTCCTCGGCCTGTTCCGCGAGGAGGTCCAGAAACCGGCGGGCGTTGATCCCACCGGGGAACCCGGGAACGTTCTCCAGGTGAGCGTTCCTCGCGAGGATGCTCTCGTCGGCGTCGACGACGAGGGTGTCGAGTCCGGCGCGGGCGGTGAACGTCGCGGCCGTCAGCCCGGCGACGCCGCCGCCGACGATCAGGACGTCCGCGGGTTCGGAGCCGGTCGCTGGTGCAGACATACTCGTGAGAAGGTGAGCAGTCCTCCTGAGCCTCACGGTTCGCACCGTACCGGAGAACCGCGCCGTCGAGACCCTCCCGTCAGTACTCGGAGTCGGTGTCGTACAGCCGCTCGTCGTCGGTGGCGTCGACCGAGACGAGACCGTCCGGCTCGCCGCCGACGTCGACGCGGAGTCGCCAGCGGCGGTCCCCGAGCGGCGTCGCCGCCGCGAACCGGAACGCCGTGTCCGGAAGCCGTCTCGCCAGGGCGACCGAGATCGGGAGCGTCGGGAGCCGGCCCGTCCGCTCCGCGAGCGCGTAGTCGCCGAACGTCAGGATCCAGGTGCCGTCGTCGATTCCCGCGGCGACGGTCGCCCGGTCGACGAAGCCGACGCGTTCGAGTTCCGCCATCGTCGCGCGGATCCCCTCGTCGGGCCGCACCGCCGTCCCGGCGTTCGGACAGCGGAGCGACCGGGCGGCGTCGTCGACGACCGTCGCCTGCTGTCGCCGCGAGGCGCGGTAGGCGAGTTCGCTCATTATGCTCCACAGCAGCGTGAGACAGAAGTCGTCGCGGTCGTCGACGACCTCCGCGAGCGTCAGGTGCGTCTCCATCGCCGCGGTTTCGACCTCGCGAAGCCCCCGGTCGGAGAGGGCCTCGAACGTCGCGCCCGCGACGTCGTGACAGAAGGAGAGATAGCGCAGGCGGGCGTCGGCCTCGGCCGCGGAGGCGACGCCCCCGGGACCGTCCTCGATGTCGTGGACCAGCGGTTCGTAGAACGGCACCTGCGGATCGTACTGCCTGAGCGTCGCGCGGTACTCCGCGGTGGCCTCCGCCGCCTCCGCCGCGGTGTCGCGGTCGTCGAACCGGCGTCCGGAGACGGGGTGGGGTTCACAGCCGGTCCGACCGCAGACGACAGCGTAGGGACCGCCCGGTGCCGCGAGGCAGTCGACGTGCCTGCTGATATCACGGAGGGTAGCCCCGACCATCGTCCCGAATATGATCGCTCTTCAACAAGTACGTTCCGGTCGCACACCTCCCGTGTGGTCCGGTCTCAGTGACCGTGAACCCCGAACGCACGGGAACGGAACGCCACCGCCCGCAACGCTTTCCTCACCGGCGTCCTACCGGTCGCCGTGGACGAACTCGTCGTCAGCACGGTGGTCTACCTCCCGGCCGACGAGGCCTACGAATTCCTCGTCGATTTCCCCCGGTACGCTGCGTACTCGAAGCACCTCAAGAACGTAGTCAGACGCAGCGGCGACGGCGGAGCGGGAACGCGCTACGCGATGCGGTTCGCCTGGTGGAAACTCACCTACACGGTCGAGTCGGAGGTGACTGCGGTCGATCCGCCCGAGCGGGTCGAGTGGGAGGTCGTGAAGAACCTCGACGCGAGCGGGCGCTGGCTGATCGAGGAACTGGACGAACTCCCCGAGGACGCCCCGGACGGCGTCGAGGCCGCCTCGCGGGTCTCCTTCGAGGTGTCGTACGATCCGCGGTCGGCGAACGAGCGCGGGATCGACCTCCCGCGGTTCGTCTCCCTGGGCTGGGTCATCGAGAAGATCAAGCCCGCGATCACGAGCGAGGCCGAGCGCATCGTCGAGCGCGTCGTCGCCGATCTGGAGGGCGAACCCCGTTCGGTCGATCTCACGGTCGAACGGCGGTCCTGAGCGGTATCCTGCCTGGCTGCGGCAGGGATAGGAGTCGAGACCGATGCCGAAAGAGAAATACCTCCGCGCCAGGCACACTCTGAAAGGATGAATCCGGGTGGTCCCTCGTGCGCGTAGTCATCGTCGGTGCAGGGCAGGTCGGATCGAGCATCGCGGCCGACCTCGCGGACACGCACGAGGTGATCGTCGTCGACTGCGACGGCGAACGGGTCGAGGAACTGAACTACTCCTACGACGTCCTCGGCGTGACCGGTGACGGCACGTCAGTCTCGACTCTCGAAGAGGCCGGGATCGAGGAGACGGATATGGTGATCGCCTCGACCGACAACGACGAGACGAACATCGTCGTCTGCTCGACGGTCAAGGCGATCTCCGACGCGTTCACCATCGCCCGGGTGAAAAACACCGAGTATCTCAGGACGTGGGAGCGCTCCGAGCGCGCCTTCGGCGTCGACTTCATGGTCTGTACGAACCTGCTGGCCGCGAAGTCGATCGTCCGGATGATCGGCCTCCCCGCCGCGCGCGACGTCGACCCCTTCGCCGGCGGGAAAGTCCAGATGGCCGAGTTCGAGGTCGACGCCGACAGCCCGGTCGCGAACCAGACCGTCGCGGAGGCCGACCGGTTCGACTCGCTGACGTTCGTCGCGATCCTGCGGAACGGCTGCGTGGAGATCGCCCGCGGGGAGACGGTCATCAAACCGGGCGACAGGGCCGTGGTCATCGGCTCGCCCACGAGCGTCCAGGAGTTCGCGCGCTCGGTCGCGCCCGAGGAGTCGCCGGGGACCGCAGAAGAGGTCGTCGTCGTCGGCGGGTCGGAGATCGGCTATCACGTCGCGCGCCTGCTCGAAGAGCGCGGCTTCCGGCCGCGACTCGTGGAGCGCGACAGGGAGCGCGCCCGCGACCTCGCGGAGCGCCTGCCGAAGACGGTCGTGATGGAATCGGACGCGACCGACATCGAGTTCCTCGAACGCGAGCACATCGGCGACGCGGACGTGGCGGTCTCGACGCTGGACTCCGACGAGAAGAACCTCCTCGTCTCGCTTCTCGCCTCCCGGATGGGCGTCGAGCGGACCATCGCGATCATCGACACGGCCGACTACGTCGACCTCTTCGAGACCGTCGGCGTCGACGTGGGGGTGAGCCCCCGCAGCGTCGTCGCCGAGGAGATCTCGCGGTTCACCCGCGACGGCGAGGCCGAGAACATCGCGCTGATCGAGTCCGACAAGGCCGAGGTGCTGGAGATCGAGGTCGACTCCGACAGCATCCTCGCCGGGCGGCCGATCCGCGAATCGATGCAGGACCTCCCGGACGGCGTCGTGATCGGCGCGATCACCCGCGACCGGGAGTTCATCACCCCCCGCGGCGACACGGTCGTTGAGATCGGAGACCACGTGGTCGTCTTCGGCGACATCGAAATCGTCGACGACGTCGCCCCCCGGCTGTGACGATGGCGGTCCGTGTCGACACGAGGGCCAGCCTCAGCCTCGTCGGATCGGTGCTGAAGTACCTCGCCGTGCCGCTCTGTTTCCCGCTGCTCGTCGCGCTCTACTACGGCGAATCCGTCGCGCCGTTCCTGGCGACGATCGCCCTCACGGTCACCGTCGGCGTGGGGCTCCAGCGCCTCGACCCCGACCCCGACCTGCGGACGCGGGAAGGGCTCCTGATGGTGTCTCTCACCTGGGCCGTCGTCGCCGTCGTCGGCGCGGTTCCGTACCTGATCGAGGCCCACGGGCTGCCGATGGTCGTCGCCCCGCCACATCCCGAATCGACGCTCGGCAACCCGGTGAACGCGCTCTTCGAGTCCACGAGCGGCTTCACGACGACCGGCGCGACCGTCCTCGGTTCGATCGATCTGGAGACGCACACGCGGTCGATTATGCTGTGGCGACAGCTCACCCAGTGGCTCGGCGGGATGGGAATCGTCGTCCTCGCGGTCGCGATCCTGCCGGAGCTGTCGGTCGGGGGCGCACAGCTGATGGACGCCGAAGCGCCGGGGCCCGGAATCGAGAAGCTCACTCCCAGAATCGCCGAGACCGCCCGGGCGCTGTGGGGCGCGTACCTCGGCCTGACCGTCCTGGAGGCGGTGCTGCTGTACTCGCTTTCGATTACGGGCGTCGATCCCGGGATGACGCTGTACAACGCCGTGGCGCACGCGCTCACGACGATGCCGACCGGCGGATTCTCGCCGGAGGCCCGGAGCATCGAGGCGTTCAGCGCCGCCGCGCAGTGGATCATCATCCCGTTCATGATCGCGGCGGGGACGAACTTCGCGCTGTTCTGGCACGTCCTCACGGGAGACCGGACGCGGCTGTTCCGCGACTCCGAGTTCAAGTTCTACCTCGGGGTGCTAGCCGTTATTACGGCCGTTCTCGCGTCGATTCTGTTCACCGGCGGCTTCGCCACGGGCGCGCCCGCCGGCGGCACGTACGACGCGGCGTACCTCGAAACCGTTCGCGGCGACATCGTCGGCCACGTCGAACCCGCGCTCCGCCACGCGCTGTTCCAGGCGGCCGCGCTCGTGACGACGACGGGATACGCGAGTATGGACTTCAACGCGTGGGGGCCCGCCGCCAAGGGCGTCCTGTTCTTCGCGATGTTCATCGGCGGGTCCGCGGGGTCGACCGGCGGTGCGGTGAAGATCGTCCGCTGGTACGTGATCCTCAAGTCCGTCCGGCGGGAGCTGTTCACGACGGCGCACCCCGAGGCGGTGCGCCCGGTCAGACTCGGCGGGAACCCGATCGACGAGCGGGCGCTCCGCGGGATCTACGGCTTCACGTTCCTCTATCTCGCCATCTTCGTCGCCTCCGCGATTCTGCTCTTTCTGGACGCACAGCGAGTCGGGCTCGACGTCAGCGTCCTGGAGATGCTCTCGACGGCCGCGACGGCGATCGGTAACGTCGGCCCCGCGTTCGGGCAGTTCGGACCGATGGGCGGGTACCTCTCGCTCTCGGAGCCGAGCAAGCTCTACGTCGTCTTCCTGATGTGGATCGGCCGCCTGGAGATCTTCCCCGTGCTCGTGCTGTTGACGCCGGAGTACTGGCGGCGCTAGGCGGCAGTTTCGGAGCAGGGAAAGCGAGAAGTGAAAGCTGAAACGAGGGGCGCGGCGACGATGGTTACGCGACGGGACGACTACCTGACGGCGACGACGATTACGCTTCGACAGCGGAGGCCGCCCGCACGATCGCTTCCTCGCCGAACTTCGGGCCGATCAGTTGCAGGCCGACCGGCAGGCCGTCGACCTCGCCGGCGGGCACCGAGATGGCGGGCAGGTTCGCGAGGTTCACCGGCACCGTGTTGGCGTCCATCAGGTACAGCTGCAGCGGGTCGTCGAGGCTCTCGCCCAGTCGGGGCGGCAGGACGGGCATCGTCGGCGTCGCGAGCACGTCCGCCGCCTCGAGGGCGTCGTCGAAGTCGCGCTTCACCCACGCACGGGCGTCCTGGGCCTTTTTGTAATACTTGTCGTGATAGCCGGCCGAGAGCGCGTAGGTCCCGAGCAGGATCCGGCGCTTGACCTCCTCGCCGAAGCCCTCCTCGCGGGCGCGGGCGAAGGCGTCGTTCCAGTTGCCCTCGTAGCCGCCGGACGTTCCATATCGAACGCCGTCGAACCGCGCGAGGTTCGATGAGGCCTCCGACATCGCGATGACGTAGTACGCCTGCACGGCGTGTTCGACGGAGTCGAGCGACACTTCGACGGTCTCCGCGCCCCGCGCGCGGAGGTCGTCGAGGGCGGCCTCGAACGTCTCGACGACGCGGTCGTCCGCGCCGTCGAGCAGGTCCGTGACGACGCCGATCGTCGTGCCGTCGACGTCGCCGTCGGCCGCGGCGGCGTAGTTCGAGTCCGTCGCGGGGTGGGTCGGTTGGCCTTCCGCGTCCCCTTCACCGCCGACGTCGAACCGCGTTGTCGAATCCTTCGGATCCGGCCCCGAGATGACGTCCAGGAGCGCCGCGGCGTCCTCGACGGTGTTCGCGATCGGCCCGATCTGTTCGAGGGAGTTCGCGTAGGCGACGAGGCCGTATCGGGAGACGAGCCCGTAGGTCGGCTTGATTCCGACGACGCCGCAGAACGCCGCCGGGTTGCGGACGGAGCCGCCCGTGTCGGAACCGAGCGCGAGGTCCGCCTCGCCCGCCGCGACGGCGGCCGCGGAGCCGCCGGAGGAGCCGCCCGGGACGCGCGCCTCGTCGACGGGGTTCTTCACCGCGCCGTAGGCGGACGTCTCGGTGGTGCCTCCCATCCCGAACTCGTCCATATTCGCCTTGCCGACGATGGTCGCCCCGGCGTCCTTCAGGCGGTCGACCACGGTCGCGTCGTAGGGCGGCACGTAGGTTTCGAGCATCGCTGAGCCGCAGGTCGTCCGGACGCCCTCGGTGCTGATGTTGTCCTTGACGGCGACGCTCTTCCCCGAGAGCGGCCCCTCGGCGTCGCTCTCGATCGTCTCCTCGGTGATGAACGCGTTCAGGCTCATCACGACACCCGCGGGCCTTTGAAGAAGCCGTCCTCGGTCTCTGCGGCGTTCGCGAGCGCTTCGTCCTGGTCGAGGCTCGCCTCGACCTCGTCGGGGCGCATCACGTTCACCAGGTCGGCGTCGCTTTCGATTTCGGGCACCTCGTCGAGGGCCTCGAAATACTCGAGGATCTCGGCGAACTGCGCCGAAAACGCGTCGACCTCGTCGTCAGCGAGATCGACGCGCGCCAGCTCCGCGACGCGTTCGACCTCCTCGGCGTCGACAGCCGTCTCGCTCATATCCGAGTGGAACCGTGGCCCGGGAGTAAGGGTTTCGGTGCACACCCACCTTTTGCTGCGGGCGGCTTCGCCGCCCTGGCAAAAGCTGGACCAAAAGCACTGCGTCACCCTCTCAGCGCGGCGGCGCCGCGCTGAGAGGGTTCCTTGGCCCGCTCGCTCACTGCGTTCGCTCGCGGTAGGTATAGTAGCGTTTGCAACTGATTGCTCATCCGATCGCACGCAGTCGTGCGATCGAGTGAGTAGGGACTTGCAAACGCTACTATAGGTCACCTGTTCGATCAGTCCACCGTGGCCCGTGCTCGCGACGCTTCTGCCGCTGTCGAGTTCGAACAGTAAGAGCCACCTGTACGCCGCCGCATCGGCGGGTATGGAGACGACGCGTCACTTCACGGCGACGGTCTACATCGTCGAGAGCGGGGCGGTCGCCCTGCACCGCCACGAGCGACTCGGAATCCGCATCCCGCCCGGCGGCCACGTCGACCGCGACGAACTCCCGCACGAGGCCGGACTGCGCGAGGTCCGCGAGGAGACCGGTCTCGACGCCGAACTGGTGGACGGGACCGGGGAAATCGACGCGCCCGCCGGACGCGCCCTCCCGCGACCGCGACACCAGATGCTCTACGACATCAACGTCGACGGCGACGGGGCCGTGGGCCACCAGCACATCGACCACGTCTACTACGCCCGCGTCGGCTCCCGCGAGATCGACCCCGACGGCGACGACGAGGCCGACGCCGACGTCTGGGCGTGGTACGACGAGTCGGACCTGCGGGCGAGCGACGTCGACCCCGACACGGTGCAGTTCTCGCTGGAGGCGATCGAGGCCGCGGCGGGCGAAGCGCTCCCCGAGCACGCCGCCGGGGACGGTTAGTCGCCGGAGCCAGATCCGCCCGCCTCGTCGCCGGGCGGCCGGACGGGGCCGTCGCCGACGAGTTCGCGGACGTAGCGCTCGACGTGATTTTCCATCCGGCGTTTGAACCCCGCGCGACGGGCCAACCGATCCAGCTCCCGGGAGACATAGGTCCCGTACTGGACCGCTTTCTTGTCGGCCGTCCGAACCGACTCCGGAACCACGTCGCGAGCGGCCGCCCGCAGCGCGACTTTCCGCTGCCCGTCGTCGACCAGCAGGTGGCCCGGGAGCTCCAGCGCCGCCGACACGACGTCGTCGTGGAGCAGCGGCGTGACCGGGTCGACGCCGGCGGCGCGGAGCGCGACCACGTCGCGGTCGATCTGGTTGGGGATCGTCGTCAGGACCTCCCGGCGCGCACCGCGGACCGTGTCGGCGTCGACGCGCGGGTCCGCCGGGGCCTTCTCGACCTTGGCGTATCCGCCGAACAGTTCGTCCGCGCCCTGCCCGAGCGCGAGGCGGTCGAAGCCGTCGGCCGCGGCGCGCTCGCCGACGAGGTAGAGCGGCAGGGCGATCGAGAGGTCCATCGGGTTCGTTCGGCCGATCGCCGCGACGAGGTCCGGGATCGTCTCACGGAGGTCGTCGTGCGTGAGTTCGACGACGCGGAGGTCCCGGTCCATCGCCGCGGCCGCCTCACGCGCGGCCGCGACGTCGTGACAGCCCTCGAAGCCGGCGACGTAACACGGCGCGTCCGGGACGCCGGCGGCGACGACCGCGGAGTCGACGCCCCCGGAGAAGGCCACGGCCACGTCGGCCGGATCCCCCGCAGTGTCCGATCGGACACCGACGGCCCGCGTCCGATCCAGCACCGCCTCCCGGACCGCGCGGAGCGCGCCGCCGTCGTCGCCGTTCGGTTCGGGGTCGGGAAGCGTCCAGAAGCGAGCGTCGCCGTCCGGCGTGTCGGCCGGGAAAGCCCCGAGCGGAGTGACTGTCCCCGCCGGGACGGGGACAGGATCCGAGCGCGTCCCCGGGTCGAACGCCCACGACGAGCGGTCGTCGCGCTCGACGTACAGCGGCCGCCGGCCGAGCGCGTCGCGGACGAGTCGGCCGTCGACGACGCCCGCGAACCCCCCAGTGCCGGGCAGCGGCTCACCCGTTTCGATGGCGGTTCGAACCGTGTCCGGATCGGCCCCGTCGAGCGCCGGGCGGTGGGCCGGCGGTCCGCGGTCGCCCGACATCTACACGAGGTCCGAGACGGTGCGCTTGATCCGGCGCTTGACCCCGCCGCCGAACTGGCGGAAGGAGATCCGCCAGGGCGTCCGGCTTCCGACGACGCTCGTCTTCCCCGCGACGATAGCGTCGAGGATCCCCTCGGCGGAGCGGTCGTCGGTCGCGACCTCGGTGACGGCCTGTCCGACCATCTCGCCGATGTGGGCGTCGCTGCCGGCGGTCATCGGCAGTTCGCGGGCGGTCGCGAAGCGCTTGGCCTTCCGGTTGGCCCAGCCCGTGAACAGCCGGGAGTTGTACACTTCGATGGCGTCGGCGGCGGCGAGTTGGTCGCGGCTGATGTGGGCGGCGACGCCGTGTCGAGAGGACTGAAACGGATGCGGGACGACGGCGATGCCGCCCTGTCCGTGGATGCGGTCGAGCGTCTCGTCGTACGAGAGACCGGCGGGGACGAGTTCCTCGATACCGAACGCGAGAACGTGTCCCGCGGCGGACGTCACTTCCATCGCCGGAATCCCGACGAGCCCGTACTCCGGGGCCAGTTCCGCGGCTTCGAGGCTCGCGTCGATCTCGTCGTGGTCCGTGACCGCCAGCGCGTCGAGCCCGACCGCCTGCGCCTGCGCTAAGAGCAGTTCGACGGGGTCGCGGCCGTCGTACGACAGCGACGAGTGCGCGTGCAGCTCGACCGATAGCACAGCCGAGGATAGTCGTCGAGATTAAAAAAGCGACCCGATCCGCTCGTCGGCGTCGCGCGCCCGGGTCCCCGCCGGACAGCGGCGTCGCTGGCGAGCCGTCAATCGCGAGTAGAATACACGTCCGTGCACACAGAAAAGCATTAATCTGCCCTTCTTGAACAGGGAAGTGAATGAGCCTGCCGGACTCTGATCGCGAACTCGTCACGGCCGAACTCGGGCGTGACCCCACCTCGACGGAAGCCGCGCTGTTCGAGAACCTCTGGAGCGAACACTGCGCGTACCGCTCGTCGCGACCCCTCCTCTCCGCGTTCTCCTCGGAGGGCGACCAGGTCGTCGTCGGCCCGGGCGACGACGCCGCCGTCGTCCGCCTCCCGGACAACGACGGCGAATCCGATTCGGAGACGTACGTCACGATGGGGATCGAGAGCCACAACCACCCCTCGTACGTCGACCCCTACGACGGCGCGGCGACGGGCGTCGGCGGCATCGTCCGCGACACGCTCTCGATGGGCGCGTATCCGATCGCCCTGACGGACAGTCTCTACTTCGGCGGCTTCGACCGCGAACACACCCGCTACCTCCTCGACGGCGTCGTCGAGGGGATCGCCGACTACGGCAACGCCATCGGCGTTCCCACCGTGGGCGGCAGCGTCGAGTTCCACGACGATTACGAGGGCAACCCGCTGGTCAACGTCGCCTGCGTCGGTCTGGTCGACGAGGAGCGACTCGTGACCGCCGAGGCGCAGGCGGCGGGCAACAAACTCGTGCTCGTCGGGAACGCGACCGGCCGCGACGGCCTCGGCGGAGCCTCGTTCGCCAGCGAGGACCTTGCAGAGGACGCCGAGACGGAGGATCGGCCGGCCGTCCAGGTCGGCGACCCCTACTCGGAGAAACTGCTGATCGAAGCCAACGAGGACCTGATCGACGCCGGCCTGATCCAGTCGGCACGCGACCTGGGCGCGGCCGGTCTCGGCGGCGCGTCCTCCGAACTCGTCGCGAAGGGCGGCTTCGGCGCGCGGATCGACCTCGACCGGGTCCACCAGCGCGAGCCGAATATGAATCCGCTGGAAATCGTCCTCGCGGAGTCCCAAGAGCGGATGTGTTACGAGGTCCGACCGGAAGACGTCGACGCCGTCGCGGACATCGCCGAGCGCTACGACCTCGGCTGCTCGGTCATCGGCGAGGTCTCCGAGGGGAACTACGTATGTCGCTTCAACAGTGAGACGGTCGTCGACGTGCCGCCGGAGTTCCTCGCGGACGGCGCGCCGATGAACGACCTCGACTCCGTCGAACCGACCCAGCCCGAACCCGACCGCCCCGATGTCGACGTCGAATCCGCGTTCGAGGCGGTCGTGAGCGCGCCCAACACGGCCTCGAAGCGCTGGGTCTACCGCCAGTACGACCACGAGGTCGGCGCGCGGACGGCGCTGCTCCCCGGCGACGACGCCGCGGTGCTCGCGATCCGGGAGGCGGGGACGGGCCTCACAATTTCAGCGGGAGCGGTTCCCGCGTGGACCGACTGCGCGCCCTACGACGGTGCCCGCGCCGTCGCCTTGGAGAACGCGACGAACCTCGCCGCCAAGGGCGCGACGCCGTTGGCGGCGGTCGACTGTCTGAACGGCGGCAACCCCGAGAAACCGGACGTCTACGGCGGTTTCAAGGGAATCGTCGACGGGCTCGCGGATATGTGCCGCGACCTCTCGGTCCCGGTGGTCGGTGGGAACGTCTCGCTGTACAACGATTCCGTCGCCGGCCCGATCCCGCCGACCCCGACGCTCGCGATGGTCGGCGCGAAGGAGGGCTACGACGCCCCGCCGGCCGCCTTCGACGGTGAGGGGACGGTCCTCCTGGTCGGCGACGAGAGCGACGCGCTCGGCGGCTCGGAACTGCTCGCACAGGTGGGTGGATCGGATCGGTTCCCGACGCTGCCGGAGAACGCCAGCGACGTCGTCACGACGCTCGCGTCGGTCGCCGACGCCGACCCGACGCTCGCCGTTCACGACGTGAGCAACGGCGGCCTCGCGGTCGCGCTCGCGGAGATGGTCACGGCCGAGAGCGGGGCGGACGTCGCCGTCGAGGACCCTGTGGCGCTCTTCGAGGAGACACCCGGACGGGCGATCGTCGAGACCACAGACCCCGACGCGGTCGAAGAGGCTTTCGACGGCGTCGCGCCGGTAACGACGCTGGGCGAAGCGACGGAGGACGGAACGCTGTCGCTCTCGGTTGACGGGACGAAGCTCGCGGTCGACGCCGAGACGATCGCGTCACTGCGCGACGTGCTCGCGACGGAACTGGACTGACTCGGACGAAAACGGGGATCGCTCGTTCGCGCCGGTTCAGCCGAGGAGGAACGGAACGCCGAAGACGACTGCCAGACCCACGACGAGGACGAGAAGCCCCGTCGTGACCTGGCTCATCCCGAACTGCTGCATCGGCGAGGTGACGCGTACGTCCACCAGTTCGCTCCCGTGGGTATCGTCGTGTCCGTGATCGTCGTGATCGGCCATACCCGACGTGTAGACCACCGCCTACTAAAGTGCTCCCGAATCGGCGTCGAGCGTGCGGCGTCGAACCAGCCACACCTAATTATCGCCGGCGTGTTGCGGGCGTATGACCGACAGAGACCGCGACGACGGAGTCGGGGAATCCGGCGGGAACGCAGACGAGGCCGAGACACTTCCGAACGGCGAAACCCGGCGGTGGTGGAAGGAGGCGGTCGTCTATCAGATCTATCCCAGATCCTTCAACGACAGCGACGGCGACGGCGTCGGCGACATCCCGGGCATCCTTCGAAGGGTGGACTACCTCGACGACCTCGGCGTCGACGTCGTCTGGCTCAACCCCGTCTACGAATCGCCGAACGCCGACAACGGCTACGACATCGCGGACTACCGTTCGATCGCGTCTGAGTTCGGGGAGATGGCCGACTGGGAGGCCCTCCTCGCTGAACTCCACGATCGGGACATCCGGCTCGTGATGGACCTCGTCGTGAATCACACGTCCGACGAGCACGCGTGGTTTCGACAGTCGAGAGAGTCGCGGGAGAGCGAGTACCGGGACTGGTACTTCTGGCGCGAGGGAAGGGATGCCGAGGCCGTTCCGTGGTCGGCAGAAGCGGGTCCCGACGGGGAGGCACCGCCGAACGACTGGGAGTCGTTCTTCGGCGGCCCCGCCTGGACCTACGACGAGGCGACGGGAGAGTGGTACCTCCACCTGTTCGACGAGAAGCAACCGGACCTCGACTGGACGAACGAACGAGTCCGCGAGGAGGTGTTCGACACGATGGCGTGGTGGCTCGAGAAGGGCATCGACGGGTTCCGAATGGACGTCATCAATCTCATCTCGAAGCCGCCGGGGCTCCCGTCGACCGACCCCGACCGGGGGATCGAAACGATCGATCGGGTTACGAACGGTCCCCGCGTCCACGAGTACCTCCGGGAGATGCGCGAGGCCGTGCTCTCTCCGGACCTCCTCACCGTCGGCGAGATGGTCGGCGAGGAACTCCCGATGAAAGACGCCCGGCAATACGTGGGACAGGGACCGGACCGCGACGGCCTCTCGATGCTGTTTCACTTCGAGCATATGCTCCTCGACCGGGGCGAAGAGCTGTGGGAGACGAGCGAGTGGGATCTCACCGATCTGAAGGCCGTCTTCGACCGATGGCAGGACGGGCTCGCCGACGAGGGATGGAATTCGCTGTACTTCGCCAACCACGACCAGCCGCGCGCGGTGTCGCGCTTCGGCGACGACGGGGAGTACCGTCGGGAGTCGGCGAAGCTCCTGGCGACGCTGCTCCACACGCTCCGGGGAACGCCCTACGTCTACCAGGGCGAGGAACTCGGGATGACGAACGTCCCCTTCGAGTCGCTCTCGGAGTTCCGCGACGTCGACACGCTGAATCCGGTCCGACGGGCGATCGAGCGCGGCGAGATCGACTCCTTCGAGAGCGTGGCCGAAGGCGTCCGCGCGAACAGCCGCGACAACGCTCGAACCCCGATGCAGTGGTCTGACGGGGCTGACGCCGGCTTCACCGACGGGGAGCCGTGGATCAAGGTGAACCCGAACCACGCGGAGATCAACGTCGCCGACGAGCGCGACGATCCGGACTCGGTGTGGCACTACTACCGGCGGCTGATCGAGTTGCGGGCGGAACACGACGTGATGGTCTACGGCGACTACGACCCCTACCTGCGGGAGCACGAATCGGTCTGGGCGTACACCCGAACGCTCGGCGAGGAGCGCTGGCTGGTGACCCTCAACTTCTCCGGGACGGCGACCGAGTTCGAACTCCCGGCAGACATCGTCGCCGACGCGGACCCGAGCGTCGTGATCGCGAACTACGACTTGGACGGGACGGACCGCGTTCGGAGCGCGGCGACCGGATCCTTCGATCTTCGACCGTGGGAGGCGCGCGTCTACGACCTCTAACGCCGACTATCGGACCGACAGAGCGTCCGCTCCGTTTGGGCGAACAGGCGACACGGGACCGTCGCGGCGCGGTGTGTCGCGCACCCGCTACTCGCGCCGCGGCCGAGGTCAACTCACGGGGGCTCTGGCTCCGCTCGGATATATAAACTTTCGCACGCGGGGGGACGGGATCGGACGTTTCCGAAGCGGTGTCGTAGTCGAAACCATCAAGCGGTCCATCCGCGAAGGATCAGGCAACAAATGCTCACGAAGCGGATCATCCCCTGCATCGACGTCGACCTCGACGACGACGGGAACCCCGCCGTCTACACCGGCGTCAACTTCGAGGACCTGGAGTACACCGGCGACCCCGTCGAGATGGCGAAGCGGTACAACGAGGCCGGCGCGGACGAGTTCGTCTTCCTCGACATCACCGCCTCTGCAGCGGGCCGGGAGACGATGCTCGATACGGTCTCGCGCGTCGCCGACGAGGTGTTCATTCCGCTGACGGTCGGCGGCGGGATCAGGACGAAAGAAGACATCAAGGAGACGCTCCGGGCCGGTGCGGACAAGGTCTCGATCAACACCGCGGCGCTGGAGAATCCGGACCTGATCGACGAGGGCGCCCGCGCATTCGGGTCCCAGTGCATCGTCATCTCCGTCGACGCGCGTCGGCGTTTCGACGAGGCGGGCGAGTACTACGCCGAGGTCGACGGCGAGTCCTGCTGGTTCGAGTGCACGGTCAAGGGCGGCCGCGAGGGCACCGGCGTCGACGTCGTCGAGTGGGCGCGCGAGGCGGAGTCCCGCGGCGCGGGCGAACTGTTCGTCAACTCTATCGACGCCGACGGGACCAAAGACGGCTACGACATCCCGCTGACGAAGGCCGTCTGCGATACGGTCTCGACGCCCGTGATCGCCTCCTCGGGCTGTGGCGGTCCGGAGGATATGTACGAGGTGTTCACCGAGGCGGGCGCGGACGCCGGCCTCGCGGCGTCGATCTTCCACTTCGGCGACTACAGCATCCAGGAGACGAAGGAGTACCTCGACGAGCGCGGCGTCCCCGTCCGGCTGTAAGGCTCGCGGTCGGCGTCATACCGGATCGCCTGACCGCAGAGAGCCACGGAACGGCTACTACTGCTACTACGTCGCTTCCGCGGCTACCAAGACGCGGCTACGCTGCGGCTTCGAACGCCGCGGAGAAGTCTTCGACCATCGTCTGGACGTTGCGGGAGGCGTCTTCGAGCGCGTCGAGGGGGTCGACGCCGGCCTCCGTCTTGATCGAGAGGATCGGTTCGGTCTGTCCGCCCGACTGTTCGGGGTTCACGTCGTAGGTCGCCGCGGCGACGCCTTCGGTCTCCAGAAGCGCGCCCTTCATCACGTTCATAAACGTGTGGTCCTCGCCCGCGACCTCGATGCGGAGTTCCTCCTCGGTCTTGTCGATGACCCGCAGTTCCATACTCGTCACCTTACCGACGACGGCGTTTCAGTATTTCGTATTCGAGAACAGCGCCGAAACGTCGGGGTCGCGGTCGACCAACCGATAGACGGAGCCCTCGCGGTCGACCACGCCGGCGTGTTCCAGGTGGTCCAAGTGCGCGAACGCCTCGCCCGGGCCGTGAAGGATGTGAATGTCTTCGAGTTCGCCGAAGAGGTGCGCGCTGACCGTCCACGCGTCTGCCGGACCGTGTTCGCGGAGGGCGTCGACGACTCTTCGAGTGCGCTCGACGTGGTGCGCGCGGATCACTCGCGCCCGCTCGGACGGCGCTGCGATCGGATCGCGGTGCCCCGGCCACGCGTAGTCGAGGTCGAGGCCGATGAGTCGATCGAGGCTGTCCAGATACTGTGCGAGCGGTCGGTCGAGCCGGAGGTCCGCCCCGCCGACGTTGGGCGTGTACTCGGGGAGGATGACGTCGCCGACGAAGGCCTCGAGCCGCGGTTCGTCGGCCGATTCGTCGCCGCGGGGCTTCGAGGCGTCACCGTGTGCCGAGGCGTCGTCGCGGACCGACGTCGTCTCGAACGCGAACGCGACGTGCCCGGCCGCGTGTCCCGGGAGGTGATACACCTCGAACTCGCCGTCACCGGCGGGTATCCGGTCGCCGTCGGCGAGCGACTCGACGTCGGAGGGGCTGCCGGCCACCGAGTCGAACCCCGACTGAACCGCCTGCAGTTCCGCGCGTTTCTCGTCCGGGACGCCCCACTCCTCGAAGCGCCGCGTCCGCAGCGCTCGCAGGTCGGCAGTCGCGTCCTCGTCGCCGGCGATCAGCGGGACGTCGGCCTCGTGGGCGCGCACCGCGGCCCCCGAGCGCTCCTGCAGTTCACCTGCCAGGCCGCTGTGGTCGGGGTGCCAGTGCGTCAGGAGGATCTGATCGAGATCAGGGGGAGCGATGTCGGCCGCGGCGAGCCCGTCGAGGAGGTCATCGCGAACGTCGGGCATCGCGATGCCGACGTCGACGAGCGTCGTCACGGCCCCGTCGACCAGGTACGCGTTGTTCTCCCCCTCGAAGACCGTGTTTCCGAGCGGAATGCGGGTGACGTCCATACGGCGAGAACCGGACGAACGACTATGAGAGTTACCATAGCGGCGGTCCGCCGACGGGGCGATGAGACGCGGGCGGGGAAACGGGCGGTACCCTCGTCGGTACATTCAATTCGCTCGATGTCGAACGGCGAATTCAGGGGATGGAGGACTTCTACGACCTGCTGGAGGTGCCCGAGGACGCCTCGACCGAGGAGATCGACCGCGCGTGGCGACGGAAGGTCCGTACGTACCACCCGGACATCAACGACGACGCCCGGGCGAACGCGCAGTTCAAAACGCTGAAGAAAGCCCACGAGGTCCTCGCCGACGAGACCGAACGTGCGGCCTACGACCGACTGGGCCACGAATCGTACGTGAATCAGCGACTCGACGGACTTCCGACGAGAGGATGGCCGCGGACGGACGCGACGACGGGTGCGGACGCGGGGAGCGAGCGCTCAGATACGACGAAGGCGGGCGAGGACGCGACCGCGAGCGACCGCGACGCGAGTGAGGCGGGGGCGAGCGCGGGAACCGGGACGCGCTCCGAAAACCGTCGGACAGCGGGGGAACGAACGTCCGCCGGACGGACGCGGACGCAGACCGCCGGAGAGGGGAGGCGGACTTCGGAAGGGGCGAGACGGACCGCCGGAGGGACCGAACGCAACTCCGAAGAGACGAGACGGAGCGGGCGCGGATCGTCCGGGAGCGCCCGTACCGGCGCGTCGCAGACCGATCGAGGAACGCGGGCGTCGACCGGTACCAGCGGACGGGGAACGGCGGGGAACGGGGCGGCGAGCGGATCGAACGCGGGGACGGCGGGGACGACGTCGTCGACGACGCGTTCGGGAATCCGGTCCACCCCTCTTCTGTACGGGTGGCTCGGGGTGCTGCTCGCGGGCCTCGTCTACGTCGCCGGTCTCTGGCAGTACCTCCGAACGAACGCGGGGGCGGTGTCGACCGTTCGTCGAACGGCGATCACGGACCCGATGACGGCGTTGACAGCGACCCACGAACTTCTCGCCCCGGGGCGGTTCGTCCTCGAATCGGTGACGGTCGACGCGCCGCTGACGCTCCTGTTTCCGGTCGGGACGGTCGCGCTCGCGGTGGCGCTCGTGGCAGTGGTGCAGTCGTTCGGCCGCGGCGTGGCGTATCTGTACGCGCTCGGCGGCCTCGTACCGCTGTTCGCACTCGCGGCCGGACCAGTCGTGACGCTTCCGGACGGCGTCGTCCTGCTACTCCTCTTGGTGTGTCCGCTCCTCGCGACGGCGGGCTTTCTCGTCGACGTCGGCCGCGTCGTTTTGTGACACTGTCGGGAAAAGCGGCTGCCCACTACTTGGCCGCCGAAAGGAAACGGGGCCGCATCGGGCGGACCCCTGACTGACCAAGCCACTGCGAAGAGCACCAGTCTCGCAGTTCCTTACCTGACGCGCCCGGTTGATTCGACCACGCGCGTCGGATTTCTATTTATGATTTTTCGTCAAAAGTGCTGTGATAGAGCCAATATCCGCCCAGGTATCAGCGTAAAATATTATAATACGTGCTTTCTAATCGGGTTTGAATCAGAGAAAGACAAGATATAGTGAGTAATTGTCCGTGTCGGCTCATATCTCCGAACTACGGTGATCGAACGTCGTCATTTCCGAGCGAGGAACATTCCGGTGCCGGGAGTGTCGCGTCGCTCTGACAGGCAGTCCTCAGCGGACCATATAGGGGTCGTTCCCGGCACCGAACCGGCCGAGATCGGCCTCACGCCGGTAGTCCGTCGAGCGGAGCGTCTCGATCCCGTCGACGAGACGGTCGTGGTGTGTCTCGTTCCACTCGCCCGGCTCTCGGATCGGCACGACCAGGAACCCGCTGCCGCGCAGTTCCGTCGCGTGCAGCGCCTCCATATCGATCTCCGTCTTCCACGCCTGGGCGGTGTACGTTTCGAGCACGTGTGCGGTCGCTCGGGCACCGACCGGCAAGAGCACGTGGGCGGCGATCGCTCGGAGTTCGGCGTCGAAAAACCGCTCCAAGTCGTCGTAGGACGACTGGGAGGGCTCGCGGTCCTCGGGAGCACACATATGCAGATACGAGAGGAAGGTCTCGGCCGGCACCGGACTGTCGCCCGTCGTCCGCAGGAGTCCGGCGTCCGCGAGCGCCGCTTGCAACCGACGGCCCGATTCGTTGGTGAACGGAACCCCAGTGTCGAGGCCGCCGTGGACGCCGGGGTGGTCGCCGACGACGTGGAAGTCCGCGTTGGCGTCGCCGTATCCCGGGACGAAGCGCTCACACGACGGGCGCATATCGAACGGGTTTCGAACCCGGTCTGTGACGTTCTCCACGGGGACGACGTAATTGGGGCGCGAGTAAAACGAGATCGGTTCGGCGCTCAGAGCTCGACGCCCGACGGGATCAGGCTGTGTGACCGGAGGAGGTTGCCGTCGGCGTCGTACACGAGGAACGTCTGCTTCTCGTAGGTGACGAGGTCTTCGCCGTCGATGCTCACCTCGACGCGATAGCGGCCGCCGTCCGCGTCCGCCGCGTCGTGGCCGTACTCGCGCGCGGCGCGGATGAACGTGAGCACGTCGTCTGCGGACTCGTTGAGTTCGAGGACGAAATCGCCGGTGATCCGGTTCGTGACGCTCACGACGCCCGCGGCGTCCGGTTCGTCCAGGGAGTCCTGCAGTCGGAAGGCGACGTCGGTCTCGCTTGCGTCCAGATAGCCGCCTGTCGGGTCCGAGAGTCGATGCTCCAGCACCTCCTTCGGACCATGGAAGTCAATCCGTACCCGTGGCTTCTTGGGGTCGTTTTCCTCGTCGACCCACGAGACGTTCTCGACGTCTAACTCGAAGTAATCCCGCCTCATTCCGTACAACGAGGTAGAACGTCATTGCGTATGAACGTAACGCCCGCGTCAGACACGGCCGCGTCGAAATCAGGTCGGTACTCGTCCGCTACGGGCTCGCCGAACCACGCCTCGAAGCGAGGGCCACGGCCGTCCCACGCCGCCGCAGAGCCCCGTGCGGCCGTCGGACGGCCATACGATAAAGGAAATTGCGTGCAAGCTACCATCGTACTGTCTGGTCGGGCGATCGATCGCAGTCATCGGCGGCAGCGTGGCGGGGCTCGCCGCGGCCGACCGGCGCGCGGAGCGCGCCGAGGTGGCGCTCCTCGAACGGCAGTCCTACGAGGAGAAACGCGTCAACTGCGGCGAGGGAATAAACGACGCGACGCTGATCCCGCTCGAAAAGACGCGGGCGAACGGGTTCCTGAACGACGTCGAGGGGTTCGAGTTGCGGATATTTTCCGACCGGACCCACGCCCCGGGCGGAACCGACCGGCTCCGCGACCCTCGCGTGCGCCCCGGGTACGTAACCGACCGCGACGTCTAAAGCGCCGCTGGCCTGAGAAGTCAGCCCGCGAGTCGATGTTCGAGACGACGACGCAGTCGGACCGGATCCGTTCCGGAACTGTGTCGGGCGTTCGACTACGTGACCGACGCGGTCACGCGCTCGCCGGGGCGCGTCGAAGCAACGTTCATACAGCATCCCGAAATCGCGTTTCGGCTGTTCCCGATCCGGGAATGCGGGACCGTCTCCGAGAGGCGTTCACGGAGACCTGAGAGCACGAAGCGACCGACAGCTGAAGACACCGATTCGATATCGTACTATACGATTTATTAGCCGAGACGGCATCCGCTCCGCAATCGAGAGTAATCAAAAAAACGTTACGCGATGTGCGCTCGAACCGTCTCGAAGTCGTTCGACGCGATGCTGTCGCCGATCGAGTCGGGATCGAGGTCGGGGACCGAACCGGGGTACTTCCGCTCGAAGTACGAGAGTAGGTTCGCGACGTCGCGGTCGACCAACTCCCGGGCGTTCTCGTGATCCGTCGAGACGGCCTGGGGCCAGTCGAAGACCGTCACGCCCGACTCGCTGACCGCGACGTTGTACTCGCTCATATCCGCGTGGACGTAGCCCGCGTCGTAGGCGGCGGTGATCTCTCTGAGGATCAGATCGAGCACGCCGACGACCTGGTCTTCAGGGAGTTTCGCCCGGTGGAGCTCGACGCCGTCGAGTTTCGCCATCACGATGGCGTGGCGGTTGTGATCAATCGGACGAGGCACCGAGACGTCGGGATACAGTGATTCCAGCGCGTCATACTCGCGCTCGGCGGCCTTTCGAGCCGTGTAGAGCCAGGAGACGTGCCGGTTGTCGGCGGTGTAATCGCGTTCCCGCATCACCTCGCGGAAGTTCGTGTACCCCTCGCGATGGAATTTTAGCGCCAGTGGTCGGTACGATTGGACTTCGAGGACGTCGCTCTCTTTGCCGACGCCGAGCGGTGCGCCCACGCCTTCGATGGTGTCGCGTTCGGAGAAGGTCCGGAGAGCGAGCGCGTCGTAGCCCTCGGCAGTGAGGGTGTAGCCCTCGTACTGGATCGTCTTCCGCTCGATCAGTTCGCGGGTCGCACACCGGTCCAGCCGGTACTCGACCTCCTCGGGCGAGAGGTTCGACAGCTCCGGGAGTTTCCCGCGGTTGACCCACTCCGAAAAGCGCATTCCCTGCTCGACGCCGGAGAGGAGATAGAAATCCTCGGGTTCGAGCTCGGCCATCACGCCGGCGACGTTCCGCACCATACCGGTACTCTGCGGGCGACGCCTAAAAGGCCCGCGAGTCAGCCGTCTCCACACATAAATCAAATATCGGTATATTAAACCGTCGCTGTCCGGCGACGAAACCGCTTTCCCCGGTCGACCGTAGTCTCCGAATATGACCGACGATCCGGCGGGTCCACTCGCAGACCGGGAGTGGCGGCTCATCCGCGAGGAGGCCCGCGACGGACCGATGCAGATGGCGCTGGACGAAATCGCCGCGGAAACGGCTGCGGACGGGGGTCCTCGGACGGTTCGCGCCTACCGCTGGCGGCCAAGCACGCTCTCGCTCGGCTACGGACAGGACCCTGACACCGTCGACTGGGAGTACTGTGCGGCGGCGGGGGTCTCGGTGACCCGGAGACAGACCGGCGGCGGCGGCATCTACCACGACGTCGACGGCGACGTCTCCTACTCCATCGTGGCCCCGAAGTCAGAACTCCCGGGAGACCTGATGGACGCGTACCACTTGCTGTGTGAACCGATCCTGGACGCGTTCGGGCGGCTCGGAATCGACGCCGACTACGTCCCCGAATCCGTCCCCGAGATCTGGAAGCCCGCGTGCTACCTCCGGGAGTTGCACCCGGCCCACGACATCGTCGCGTCGGGGCGGAAGATCAGCGGGAACGCGCAGTATCGCCGCCGCGAATCCGTCGTGCAGCACGGCTCGCTCACCTACGCCGTTCGCGCCGCCGAACACCTCGACGTCTTCGCCGGGCACGACGTCGATCCGGCGCGGTTCCGGGAGCGCGTCGTCGGGGTCGAAGAACTCGCCGACGTGTCGCGGGCGGAGATGGTCGCTACCGTCGAGGAAGCGCTCGGTGAGTGGGCCGACGCGGAAGAAGGGTCGTGGACCGACGACGAACTCGACCGTGCGCGAGAGCGCGCCGAGGAGAAGTACGAGAGCGACGGGTGGGTCCGACGCCGACCTGACGACCGGTCCTGAGGCGTGTCTGATAGCGTCGACGCAGTGGACTCCGAAGTCGCTTTACTTTCGCAGCGAGAGGGTCGGGTATGCGCGTAGGAGCACACGAGTCGATCGCCGGCGGCGTCGCGAACGCCGTCGATCGGCAGCTCGACGACGGCGGCAACTGCGGACAGATCTTCACCCACTCCCCGCAGGTGTGGCAGAACCCCGACATCGACGAGGAGGACGCCGCGGCGTTCCGCGAGCGCTCCCGCGAACACGACGTCGGTCCCTGGGTGATTCACTCTTCGTATCTCGTGAACCTCTGCACGCCGAAAGACGGCCTGCGCGAGAAGTCGATCGACTCGATGCAGCGCGAAGTCGACGCCGCTGCCCTGCTCGACGTCCCGTACGTGAACGTCCACCTGGGCGCCCACACGGGGGCGGGCGAGTCCCAGGGCCTCGACAACGCAGTCTCGGCGCTCGACGAACTCGACGTCCCAGACGGCGTCACCGTCCTCGTCGAGTCCGACGCCGGGTCGGGCACGAAGATGGGCGACGACTTCGCACACCTGGGGTACGTGCTCGACGAGAGCGCCCAAGACCTCGAAGTCTGTCTCGACACCGCCCACGCCTTCGCCGCCGGGTACGACCTCTCGACGTCCGAGGGCGTCGAGGAGACGGTCGAGGAACTGGACGCCGAGGTCGGTCTCGACAACCTGGCGTGCGTTCACCTGAACGACTCGAAACACGAGTGCGGGACCAACAAAGACGAGCACGCCCACATCGGCGAGGGGCTGATCGGCGAGGACGGGATGCACGCGTTCGTCAACCATCCGGGACTGCGCGACGTGCCGCTCGTCCTGGAGACGCCGAACGAGGACGGAAAGGGCTTCGCCTGGAACATCGAGCGCGTCCGCGAACTCCGCGAGGAGTGAGCCCATCGGGGTCTCGTCGAGGTCGCGAGAAGTGCTCGGCGACAATCGCCGAACGTTCATCAGGTGCGCCCCACAACTGACTGCTAACTGTGGACGAGATCCCGCGCTCCCGACGGCAACTGCTCCGAACGGGCGGCCGCGCCCTCGCCGGCGCGTCGCTTCTCAGTGCCGGCGCTGTGAGCGCCGCGGCGAGCGGCGAACCCGGCGGTGCGGCAAGCGGCGGCGAGGAGGCCACCGACGCCGAATCGTTCGAGATCGCCGCCGACGGACTGACCGTCGCGACGCAGAACCTCGGCCTGGGCGCGGACTTCCTCTCTATCGCGCGGGCGGACACCGACGCGCCGATTCCCGAGCGCGTCGGTTCGCTGTACGCCGACGTCCGAAACGGGAGACCGCGGGCGCGGATGGCGGCCGTCGCCGACGCGCTCGCGGCGGCGCGGCCGACGGTCGTCGGCGTGCAGGAGGCCGCGCTCGTCCGCCGCGGCCCACGATCGGGCGGCGACCCCGCGGACCCCGACGCCGATGAGGTCGTCGTCGACTTCCTCGCGGCGCTTCTGGACGCTCTCGACGCCCGGGACGCGCCGTACGCACCCGCAGCCGTCGCGACGAACGCCGATCTGGAGTTCCCGGGTCGCGTCGACGGCGACGCGCTCGACGTCCGTCTCACGGACCGGGACGCGATCCTCGTCCGCGAGGACGGCGAGGTGGCGGTCGCCGAAACGCGGAGCGCGACCTACGACGCGTCGCTGACGCTTCCGATCGGGGCCGAGCGAACTGTCGAGATCGAACGGGGATACGCGCTCGCGACGCTGCAGGCGGGAAGGGTATCGATCACCGTCGCGAACACGCACCTCGAAGCGGGACTCGAATCGGTCAGGGCGGCGCAGGCGAAAGAACTCGCAGACGCGCTCTCGGATGTCTCCGGATCGGTCGTCCTGCTCGGCGATCTCAACGACGGACCGAGCGGGACGGAACCCGATGGCGGGACGGTCGAGGGATCCGGTGACGGGACCGCCGAGAGATCCGATGGCGTCTACGGGATGCTGACGGAGCTGCTCTCGGACGCCACGGACGGTGAGATCGGCGGGACGTGCTGCCGCCCGAGTTCGTTCCGCCCGCCCGACGAGGACGGGCTAACGCGCCGGATCGACCACGTTCTCGCGCGGTATCTGACGGGTGCGGACTCGCGCCGTCTGGGCGTCGAGACGTTCGCGACCGACGACGGCACCCAACTGTGGCCCTCGGATCACGCCGGGGTACTCGTCGAGTTGTCGACGACGTCCGACGAGTCGACGACGGAGGCGTCACCGACGTCGGACTCGAACCGGACGGCCTCGGGCCGGTCGGACGAGCAGACGGGCGGAAGCGACGCCGCCGGCTCCGAACGACCCACGACGGCGACCGGAACGCCCGGGTTCGGCGTGGGGACCGCTGCAGCGGCACTCGTCGGCGTGGCGGGCGGGGCGAGGCTCCGACGGTGGCTGCGACGGCGCTAGTGGCGCTGGCCACGAGAGGTAACCGACCCGCTTTTCACTGCGCCAGCGGTACGCGGCGACGTGCGGAAGTTCTCGCCAGAGTATCTGCGTCGGACGCGCGAGGGGATGTGGGCGGGGTCCCGGGAGGCCCTGGAACCGCTCTCGCTGTCGGACCGCAAACGGGTCCTCGACGCGGGCGCTGGCACCGGCGAACTCGCTCGCGTCCTCGACGCGGAGTCGCCGGCCGCGGTCGTCTGTCTCGACGCCGACCCGGAACTCCTCGGCGTCGCGCGCGCGGAGACCGGACTCGACGCCGTCGGCGGCGACGCGACCCGCCCGCCGTTCGCGGACGGCTCGTTCGACCTCGTCGTCTGTCAGGCGCTCTTGGTCAACCTCCCGGATCCCGCCGCCGCGCTCCGGGCGTTCGCGGACCTCTCGACCGACCTCGTCGCGGCGATCGAACCAGACAACGCCGACGTCGGCGTCGATTCGACCGTCGAGGAGGAGGTGGAACTGGAGCGCCGCGTCCGCGCGGCGTACATCGAGGGCGTCGAGACGGACGTCGCGATGGGTGACCGCCTGGTGTCGCTGTTCCGAGAGGCAGGGCTGACAGAGGTGCGGACCCGGCGATACTACCACCGGAAGGTGACCGAACCGCCGTACGACGACGCGGCGCTGTCGGCGGCGGCGCGGAAGGCCAGCGGCGGTGCCCTCTCGGAGCACGAGGCGGAGCTCCGCCGGACGCTCTCGGCCGAGGAGTTCGACGCGCTCCGGGGCGAGTGGCGCGAGATGGGACGAGACGTGATCGACGCGATGCGAGCGGGGACCTACCGCCGCGCGGAGGTCGTCCCGTTCGACGTCGTCGTCGGCCGCGGTGGCGGCTAGCGCGGGATCGACGGACGAAAGCGGCCGTCCGACGACGTCAGACGACGTCCCCGCGGACGCTGCGTCCCGACTGTGACGCTCGGTACTCTTCGACGGCCGCGGCGGCGGCCGCCGCGGTGTCCTCGTCCAGGCCGAGCATCGACAGTGCGTCCGGGAGCGTCGGGAAGGCGAGTTCGCCGCCGCGGAGCTTTTCGAGCGCGGACGCCGAGCGCTGGCCCTCGGCGTATAGACAGACCCCCCGCGGATCGAGGATCTCCTCGTAAGTGTCGCGGGCGAGCGCGCCCTTCAGCCGCTGTCGGACGTTGTCCTCGAAAGAGGCGTTACACACCTCCAGGTGGACCGGCTCGTCGTCCGGCAGCAGGTGCGCGGCGAGGCACTTCTCGGGGGCGGCGTACCCGCTGGCGTTCGTCCGGACTAACTCGGGGTTCGCCTCGGCCCACGCCGCGGAGACGGTCCCGCCGACGCCTTTGACGCCGTGGGTCGACTCGAAGTCGGTGTCCGTCTCGGACTCGCTCCGGAGCAGCAGGTCCTTGGTGACGTAGACGTCGAGTCGGTCGACCGGGTCCAGACCGAGGGCGACGTCGCCGTACACCCAGACTTCCCGAACCGGAACGGGCAACCGCTCGTCCTCGACGGCGGCGAGGACGGATTCGACCCGGTCGAGTGCGCTCGAACGTTCCATACCTCGAGTGGGTTCGGGACGGTGGAATGTGTTTCGACAGAGTCGCCACCACCACCGCAGACGGCGGCCGTGCGGTCCCGATTCGCCGGCAAGCGGTGCCAGCGGCCGCTGCGAGGCCGACGCGTCCCGGCACTGCGGTTTCGGAGGTATTTTGAGTGCGGTGTGCATACTCACGGTCGGCACCTCGGGGGTGTCGATCGACCGGTCGCCCTGCGGCGACCACTCGGGGCAACGCAACCTCCGGGTGCCTTCCCCCCCATCCCCCTCTCCCTCGATCACGCGTTCCCCGGTTTTTCACCGCTGGCACGGGACGAGCCCCGCGTCTCGATCGCTCGCCCGAGACGAAACCCGTATCCACGAGCGTCGCCAACGCCGGATCGATGGAGTGCGACAAGTGCGGCAGCGACGCCGTGATGCACGCCGGCTACTCCGGCGCCCACCTGTGCGAGGAGCACTTCCGCGCCTCGGTCGAGAAGCGGGTCCGACGGCGGATTCGCCGCGACAGCCTCGTCCCGAGGGACGCGTCGCCGGACGATCCGGAGCGGTGGGTGCTCGGCCTCTCCGGCGGCAAGGACAGCGTCGTGCTCGCACAGATCCTCGACGAGACGTTCGGCCGAGACCCGCGGATCGAGATCCTCGCGCTCACGATTCACGAGGGCATCGAGGGCTACCGCGACGAGAGCGTCGAGGCCTGCGTCGAACTCGCGGAGACTCTCGACCTGCGCCACGAGCTCGTGTCCTACGAGGACGAGTTCGACGTCCGGATGGACGACGTCGTCGAGGACGACCCCGAGGGAATGGCTCCCTGTGCGTACTGCGGCGTCTTCCGGCGTGACCTACTCGAAACGTACGCCGAGGAGTTCGACGCCGATATCCTCCTGACCGGGCACAACCTCGACGACGAGGCCCAGACCGCCCTGATGAACGTCTTCGAGGGCGACGTCGAGCAGATGGCCAAGCACTTCGACGCGAGCCTCGGCCCCTTCGACGAGCGTACCGAGTCGCCGCACTTCGTGCCGCGGGCGAAGCCCCTCCGAGACATCCCCGAGAAGGAAGTGGCGCTGTACGCGCACCTGCGCGACCTCCCGGCGCACATCACCGAGTGCCCCCACGCTTCGGAGGCGTTCCGCGGGGAGATCCAGGAGTTGCTGTTGAAACTCGAAGAGGACCACCCCGGAACGCGACACTCGATCATCTCGGGGTACGAGGAGATCGCGTCGATGGCGGCCGACCGGTACCGCGGAGAGTCGACCGCCGAGATGCGCGAGTGCGAGCGCTGCGGCTCGAAGACGACCCGCGAGGTCTGTCGGAAGTGCCGGCTGCTGGAGTCGTTGGAAGCGGTCTGACTGTCAGCTGCGCGGCCTCGCTGTCGGGTCGCGGCGGAAGCGACTCCCGGAAACTGGGATCGAAAGAAGAGCGAAACGGACGAAACGGATGGACTGGAGACGCCGACTGCGCCGGCGGTCAGGTCGGCGCGGGTCGATCGGTCGGTCGATCCTCTCGGTCGACGCTATCGGATGACGTCGAGGCCGTTCTGCTTCTCGCGCTGTTCGCGGCCGCCGTCGGACTGCCAGGAGCCGCCCGTCGCGGTCGACCCCGAAGAGCCCTGCGACAACTGAGCGTTCTCGCTGGCATCGAACTCCGTCGTCTCGATGCTCTCTCTGGATCGGTCGGCCTGCTTCTGGGTCGACGGGCCGAGCACCTGTGCGGACTGGACGCCGGTCATAATCGCCATCACGCGGACTTTCCCCTTGTACTCGTCGCGGATGCGCGCGCCCCAGATGACGTTCGCGCGCGCCTCCAGCCGTTCGGTGATGTTGTTCGCGATGCCCTCTGCCTCCTTCAGCGTGAGGTCGGGGCCGCCCGTGATGTGGACCAATCCGCCAGAAGCCCCCCGGTAGTCCACGTCCAAGAGCGGGTGGTTCATCGCGTCGTTGACGACTTCCTGGGTCTTGTTCTTGTCCTGGGTCTGGCCGACGAGCATCACCGCGACGCCGCCCTGATCCATAATCGTGGACATGTCGGCGTAGTCCAGGTTGATCAGCGACGGTTGCGTGATGGTCTCCGAGATTCCTTTCACGGTCTCGGCGATGATCTGGTCCATCACCGAGAACGCCTTGCCGATCGGGAGGTTGGGGACGTAATCAAGCAGGCGGTTGTTGTCGAGGACGATGATCGAGTCGGCCTCGTTGCGGAGCTTTTCGAGCCCCTCTTCGGCCTTTACCGTCCGCGCTCGCTCGACGTTGAACGGGGTCGAGACCATCCCGACGACGATCGCGCCCTGCTCTTTGGCGATCTTCGAGACGACCGGGGCCGCGCCGGTCCCGGTGCCGCCGCCCATCCCGGCCGTGACGAAGACGAGGTCGGCCTCGCCGAGGACTTCCTTGATCGTCCCCTGGGCCATCTCCGTCGCCCGCTCGCCCATCGAGGGGTCGCCGCCGGCACCGAGACCCTGCGTCAGCGACTTGCCGACGAGGATCTTCGTGTCGGCCTCGATCATCTTGAGGTGCTGCTTGTCGGTGTTGATCGCCACCGTGTCAGCGCCGTCGACGCCGATGTTGTAGAGCCGGTTGACGGTGTTGTTGCCGGCACCCCCTGCACCGACGATGACGATCCGGGGACTCCCGAACTCGTCTCCCTCCGGGGCTTCGGTGTTCGCGTCCCGCTCCTCCTCGTCGCGCTGCATCGCCTCTCTGACTATATCTTGCATTGGTTACACCTTGGCCCAGTGTTTGGTCGGCGAGTCGCGTCCGTCGGCCTGCTGTTCGTTGAGCATCTCTCGAACAGCCGAGCGGATCGCCTCTGACCGGTTCGGGAACTCCCCGGTCTCGACCATCTGTTCGACCTCCTCAATCTGCTGCTTCGGAATTCGTAGTGTCACACGCTCCATAGTTGCATTCCCCCGGTAAGACGGCGCGCACATCCGTGCGAATGTCTTACACCCCCGAAAACGGAGTGTAGCGGATCTCTCCCCTGCCCCGCCGGGTTCTGTAAGACGACCGTCTTACGCGAGAGTTACCACAGAGCGATACCTTATAAATGTAACGCCGTTGTAAGACAAACTCCGTATTATCGCGTATACGGTAGCCTTGGCCCCGTTTACGTGCGTTCCAGCACGTCTGCTGCCGACGTCCGACGGCCGCAGCTGGGACAGAAGGCCCAGTCCGATCTGAGCTCGTCGCCGCACTCGCAGAACACCCGATGGGAGGCCTTCTCTCCACAGTTCGGGCAGTACACGTGATCGCCGTCGACGCGTGCACCGCACTTGTCGCACGTCTTCGCACCGGCGTCCGCGTCGACGCCATCGCCCCGTGTCTTACGTTCCGTTTCGGACGTCGTCGCTGCCGACGACTCGTCGGTAGCGACCGTCTCCTCGGCACTGACGCCGTCGAGGGTGATGTTGACGTTGAGGTCCTGCGCTCGGCCGGCGGGGGCGGTCCTGCCGAACCGGTCGTCGAGCCGATCCGCGACGAGTTCGTCGACGCGTTCCCGAACGAGGTCGTCGATGGAGTCGCTGGATCGCTCCGACGGTGACGACTCCCCGTCGAGATCGATCGGCTGCTCGGATCCGCCCGCGTCGGACGGGCCGTCGTCACGATCCGCGCCGTCGAGGTACGTGCGCAGCGCCTCGCGCATCGCCTCGGACTTGGAGGTGTCGAGCGCCTCCAACCGCTCGACGAGGTCGTCGTCGGCGCGGAACGTGATCTTGCTCATCGGTCGTATATATGCAACCGACTATTTGAATCTTCCTTCGTGTCTGACGGATGTCAGTCGAGGGGTCTCCCGATCAGGGGCGTTCGGTCGCTTCCGACCGCCGTCTCGCTCCGGCAAATTCAAGTCGACTTTCACCGTTTCAACCGTAGTGGCAGTAACGTTCGATCTCTTCGGGACGCTCGTCGCGGTCGACCGGCCGGACGACCCCGCCGCCGCGGTCGCGGCGGAACTCCGCGATCGCGACGTCCCAGTGCCGACCGACTGGTCGGCCGCCTACGCCGAGCGACACGTCGACGCCCCGGAAGGCGCGGAAGTGCCGCTTCCGGCACACGTCGCCGCCGCGCTCCGCGCCCGCGGCGTCGACGTCCCCAACAACGCCGCCCGGCGCGCCGTCGTCGCCGCCTTCGATCCCGACGTGCGGACCCGTCCGGGCGCGTCCGACGCCGTCGCGGCCGCCGCGGAGCGCGGCCCGGTCGGTCTCCTCTCGAACTGTTCGGTCCCCGAACTCGTCTCGCGGACGCTGATCCGGTCGACGCTCGATCGCGCCGCGTTCGACGCCACGGTGACGAGCGTCGGCTGCGGGTGGCGCAAGCCGCATCCGAAGTCGTTCGAGACGGCCGCGGGCGAACTCGGCGTCGCCCCGGCGTCGCTCGTCCACGTCGGCGACGACGACGCCACGGACGGCGGGATCACATCGCTCGGCGGGACGTTCGTCGACGTCACCGAGTCCGACCTGGACGCCGTCGCGGGTCGACTGCGCCGGGGCGAGTCGCTCGGAGGTGCCGCCCCGTGCCGGTGACGGCGACCGCCGCCGTCGTCCTCGCGGCGGGCTTGGACGCCGTCGTCGGCGAACCCCCGGCGCGCGTGCACCCGGTCGCGCTGCTCGGTCGCCTCGTGGCGCGGATCGACCGGCGCGACCGGGGCGGCGCGGATTCTCGCGGCCCCGTCGGCCAGTGGTCGCACCCGCGGCTCGTCGGCGTTCTCACGGCGGGGGTCGTTCCGCTGGGATTCGCCGCGGTGGCCGCGGCAGCCGTCGCTGCCGCATCGGTCGTCTCCGTGGGGGTCGGGACACCCTGGCTCGGGGCCGCGGTGGCCGCGGGCGTCCTCTTCTCGACGACTAGTCTGCGGCTGTTGCTGGACAGCGCGCGCGCCGTCATCGACGAGAGCGACGCCGACATCGACGCTGCCCGGGGCGACCTCCGCGCGCTGGCGGGCCGCGACGCCGACGGTCTCGGTCCGGGCCACGTCCGTTCCGCGGCCGTCGAGAGCCTCGCGGAGAACCTCGCAGACGGCCTCGTCGCGCCGCTGCTCGCGTTCGCCGTCGCCGTCGCGGCGACCGGCGCGTTCGCGACGCCGGCTTCGCCGCCAGCGCAGCCGGCAGTCTCGCTCCCACTCGTCGCGGGCGCGGGGGCGGCCGCCTGGGTGAAAGGCGTCAACACGCTGGACTCGATGCTGGGCTACCGCTCGAATCCGATCGGGTGGGCCCCGGCCCGCCTCGACGACGCCGTGATGTGGCTCCCGGCCCGGCTGTCGGCGCTGCTTCTCGCCGTCGCTGCGGGGTCGCCCGCGACCCCGTTCCGGCCGTCCGTTCGAGCGCTCGCCGGGCGGCCGTCCTCGCCGAACTCGGGATGGCCGATGGCGACGATGGCGACGCTGCTGCCCGCGCGGTTGCACAAGCCGGGCACCTACGACCTCGATCCGGCCGCCGCGGGTCGGTCGCGGGCCGCCCCGGCGGCACCGGCGTCGGACGCGCCCGGACGGGTCCGCACGTCGGGATCGAAGGTGGCGACGACGCCGCTTCCGGACGCGGCGACCGCGGGGCGCGCGGTCGGCATCACGCGGCGCGCCGGCGCGCTCGCGTTCGTCGTCGCGGGGGTGATCGCGTGGTTCTGACCGCGCTCCGCGGGGCGCTCGGCTTTCTCACGCGTCTCCCGCTCGGCGGCGACGCGGACGCCTGGGAGGCGTTCAGGCGGACCCCGGTCTCGATTCCCCTCGCCGGCTACGTAGTCGGCGCGCTCGCCGCTTTCCCCCTGCTTCTCCCGCTCCCGGTCCCGAGCGCCGCCGCGCTGTACCTCGTGACGCTCGTCCTCCTCGGCGGCGTCACCCACGCCGACGGGCTGGCAGACGTGGGCGACGCGGCGGCGGTCCACGGCGGAACCGACGCCGCGCGCCGGCGGGAAGTGCTCAAGGACTCCCAGACAGGCGTCGGCGGCGCGCTGGCCGTCGCGCTCGCGTTCGTGACGCTCGGACTCGGCGCGCTGGGTCTGGCCGGGACGCTTCCCCGCGTCGCGTTCGCGCTCGCCCTCGCCGCGGAAGTCGGGGCGAAGGCGGGAATGGCGCTGCTCGTCTGTACGCGGGAGGCGATACACGACGGCCTCGGGGCCGCGCTGACGGACCCGGTGACGCCGACGGCGCTCCTCCCCGTCACACTGGCCCTCCTGCCGATGCTCGCCCTCGCCTCGAGCTTGGGAGTCGGATACGCGGGCGCGCTCGCCGCGCTGCTCGCGCCGCTCGGCGTCGCCTGGCTCGTCGGGGTCTGGGCGCGCGGGGCGCTCGGCGGCGTCAACGGCGACGTGCTCGGCGCAGCGAACGAACTCGGGCGCGTCGCGGGCGTGCACGCGGGGGTGATCGCGTGGACGCTCTGGTGATGTGCGGCGGGCGTGGCACGCGGCTTCGGGACGGCGCAGAGACCGAACAGGTCTGCGACGTCGAGAAGCCGCTCGTCGAAGTCGGCGACCAGCCGATGCTCGACCGGATCGTCGACGCGCTCCGCGCGAGTCGGATCGGAGGGCCCGAAGCGTCCGACGCGGGAACGATCCACGCGGTCGTCTCGCCGCACGCACCGGAGACCGCCGAGCGGGCGCGAGCGCTGTCGCTCTCGGTCGTCGAGACGCCCGGTCAGGGCTACGTCTCGGATCTGGCCACCGCCCTCGACGAGGTCGGCCGACCGGCGCTCACGGTCCCGGCGGACCTGCCGCTGCTGGCCTCCGAGCACGTCGACGACGCGATCGAACGGGCGCGTTCGGGAGGCCGATCGAGCGAGTTGGGGGCGACGTCGCTCACCGTCTGCGTCCCCGCCGCGCTGAAACGCCGCCTCGGCGCGTCCGTCGATACGTCGTTCGAGCGCGACGGACGGGCGGTCGCACCGACGGGGCTGAACGTCGTCGCCGGCGACGACGACACCGTGGCGTTGACGTACGACGCCCGCCTCGCGGTCAACGTGAACCGACCGGCCGACAGAGAACTGGCGGAGGCGCTGTGCGGGTGATCCTCGTCGCGGGGACGACCCGCACGGCCGAGATCGACGGCATCAGCGCCGCGGGCGCGAGCCGCGACCTCCTCGTGCACACGCCGAGCGCCGACGCGGAGATCCTCGCCTACGGCGATACGGTCCGCGCGCCCGTGACCCCGGTGAGTCCGACGGGCTGTCCGACGCCCGCGGTCGTAACGCGCGCCGTCCGGGAGTTGCTCGGTTTCGACCTCACCGTCGTCGACGGCGGCCTCGCGCGGCCGACCGGCGCGCCGACCGTCTCGGTGGGCGCGCGCCCCGGCGGCGACATCCGTGAGCCGGACCCCGTCCAGACCGCGCCCGGAGCCTTCGTGGCCGCGCGGCGGTTCGGCCGCGCGCTGCCGGACGACCGGGTCGTCGTCGGCGAGACAGTTCCCGGCGGAACCACCACCGCGATGGCGGTGCTCCGCGCGCTCGGCGAGGACGCCCTCGGCTCGACGTCGTCGTCGCTGCCGGAGAACCCGCTCGACCTGAAAGAGCGGGTCGTCGAGGCGGCGTTCGAGTCCTCGGACGTCGCTCCCGGGCGGGCCGCGCACGCCCCGGAGACCGCCCTGCGAGCCGTCGGCGATCCAGTGCTGGCCGTCGCCGCGGGGCTCGCCGCGGGCGCGCTCGAATCTGGGACCGAGGTGGTTCTCGGCGGCGGGACGCAGCTGCTCGCCGCCGCCGCGCTCGTCCGCCACGCCGGCGTCCCCGACCGCGCGACGCTCGCGACGACCTCGTACCTGGCCGCCGACGTGTCCGAACTCGAGGAGGCGGCCGCGGCGCTGGAGTTGGACCTCGCCGTCACCGACCCCGACTTCGACGCCGACGGCGCGGGGCCGCTGACGGCGTACGCCGACGGCGTCGCCAAGGAGGGTGCCGGGATGGGCGGCGCGCTCCGACTCGCCGACGAGGCCGGACGGCTCGGCGCGGTGACCGAGGCGACGCGCGCGGTGCTGGATCGGGTGACCGGCGACGACGCGGACGATGCCGCCCGCGACAAATCCCGGGGAGACACCGGCGATGGACGCTGACAGCCTCTCGGACGTCGAGCGCGTTCCCCACGGCGGCAGCGACGACCGGGAACTCGTCGACTTCAGCGCGAACACGAACCCAGTTCGGCCCGCGGGCGTCGGAGACGTCTACGAGGCGGCACTCGCGGACGCGACGCGCTACGCCGACGACTTCGCCGACTTCCGCGCGGCGGCGGCCGCGTACGTGGGACGCGACTCCGACGCCGCGGACTGCGCCGCGGACGACGTGGTCCCGACGGCCGGCGGCCTCGCGGCGCTCCGCCTGGCCTTCGGGGTCACCGTCTCCCCGGGCGACCGCGTGCTCGTTCCCGAACCGAGTTTCGGCGAGTACGCGCGAGAGATCCGTCTACAGGGCGGCGCTCCCGTCGGCGTCGCACACGACGAACTCCTCGATCGCGACCCGGCGGACTACGCCGCGGCCGTCGTGTGTACGCCGAACAACCCGACCGGCGAACTCGCCGATCCGAGCGCCCTCCGAGCGTTTCTGGACGCCTGTCGGTCGTCCGGAACGCGGCTCGTCGTCGACGAGGCGTTCCTCGACTTCACCGACGCGCCGAGCCTCGCCGGCGAACCGGGCGCGATCGTCGCCCGTTCGCTCACCAAGATGTTCGGCCTGCCTGGGATCCGCGCGGGCTTCGCGGTCGCGGTCGGCGACCTCGGCGAGCGATTGCGGACCGCCCGGCCGACGTGGGGGCTGTCGACCCCCGCAGCGGCCGTGGGGACGCACTGCCTTCGGGAGACCGAGTTTGTCGAGCGAACGCGCGAGCGGGTCGCGAGCGAACGCGCCCGGCTGCGCGAGGCGCTCTCCGAGCGGTACGCGGTCGCGCCCGCCGACGCCCCCTTCCTGCTCGTCGACGTCGGCGGCGAGCGGGCGGACCCCGACGCGGCGGTCGAACGGGTGCTCGCCCGCGCTCGCGACGGCGGCGTGGTGGTCCGCGACGCCCGGACGTTCCCGCGATTGGATTCGCACGTGCGCGTGGCCGTGCGCCGCCCGCGAGAGAACGATCTGTTGCTCGACGCGCTCCTGGACCGATGACCGGCGGAACCGAGCCCGACCACGCAGACGTCGGTTCGGTGTTCGAGTCGACGGTCCGCGAGGAGGTCTGCCAGCTTTCCAGACCGGGAACGCGATGGCTCTCGACGGGCTATGAAGGCGGGAGAGCCGACGCCGACGCCGCCTATCTCCTCTCGGTCCCGGAGGGCTGGAACGACGTCGACGTCGCCGGCTACGTCCGTCGTCGACGCCGGGAGGTCGGCTTCGACGAAGCGCCGCCGGAGACGGGTGCCTCCCGTTCCGCACCGGCGCTTCTCACCGGCGTCTCGATGCGGCACGCCCGCCGCGCGCGACTCGGCCCCGTCGAGGCCGTCGTCACCGCTGGCGTGAGTAACCCGGCGGCGCTGCCGATGCCGGACGAAAGCGCCGGCGCGGGGAGACGGCGCGTCGACCGCGGCACCGACGGCGATCGTCGGCACGACGGAACCGTCAACGTCGTCGTGGGCACGAGGCGGTCGCTCGCGCCCGGCGCGCTCGCGAACCTCGTCGCCGTCGCCGCGGAGGCGAAGGCGGCGACGCTGCTCGCGCAGTGCGGGTTCGCGGGGACGACCTCCGACGCGGTCCTCGTCGGCTGCGACCCCGAGGGCGAGGCCGCGACCTTCTCGGGGAGCGCCACCGAGGTCGGGTCGGCGGCGCGCGCCTGCGTCCGCGACGCCCTGCTCGCGGCGCTGGAATCACGTTATCGCGACGCGGTGCCGCCGGCGTCGGTCGACGATGCCGAGCACGGCGTCGTGACCGACCGACGGGCGCGAGTCGACGCCGTCGGAAGCGAGAGGTAGTCGAGTCGAAAAAGAACCGTCGGGAGCGAACCGATCCCGAACGAAGCGGCGGCTACGACTCTTTGTCGGGGAGTTGATCCCGGACCTGCCGTCGGATCCGGTCCGGGTGCGGCACGTTCTCGAATTCGAGGTGGGTCGGGCTCTGAGAGACGCTTCCCGTGAGGAACCCGACGCTCCCGATGCCGAGAATCGTCTCGATCCGGCTCCGTCGGAGTTCGTGACTCCGCACCTTCGACAGCGGGAGTTCGCGCGAGAACGTCTTGTACAGCAGCGAGTACTCGCGTCGGACCGCGTCGGGGGTGACGACGTACCGCGTCCGGGTCAGGACGTACAGTCGGAGCAGGAACCGTCCGGCACCGACGACCGTCAGGAGGACGACCAGGTTCGCGGCGATCTCCGTCCGCTCGGTCGTCCCGAGGAGGGTCGGGTCCGCGAACAGGTACGCGACGATAGCGATGCCGACGACGAGGACGGTCGCGAGACTGAGGATCGTCGGCTTCAGCGTCGGTTGCGTCTCCAGGACGATTTCGGGGTCGTCCGCCGGGCCGTCGGATCCGACCGTCGTAGCGGTCGAGTCAGCCGCCGGTTCGGCCGTCCTTTTCGCCGAGTCGGTCCGTCGGTTCGCTGAACCGGTCGTACCGTCCGTCGACGCCGCCGTCCCCGGACCGGGGTCGGTCGCGGTCGAGTCGGATGCGGCCGTGTTCGCGTCCGGTTCGCTCTGTGTGCTTGGATTGGATTCCTGAGTCATAGCGTGATGCCTCCGGTGGAGTAGACGAGGAGGATCGCGACGTAGATCGCGGGCGAGAGTCCGACCGCGAGCAGGGAGAGTACCGCGCTCGTGACGCCGGCCCCGTGATTCAGCCGTGCGCCGAGGTACATCGAGTAGACGAAGTACAGAACGAGTGCGACCAACAGCGCCAGCACGGCCGTCTCCCCGGAACTCAACTGCACCATCGGGACCGTCTCGCCGACCGAGAACACCCGCCGCGATTCGGGGATGCCGAACAGGTCGTAGAACACCGAGATGAACCGCACCTGAAGGTCGATGACGAGGGCGCGGGCCGTCTCGTAGGCGGCCGCCTGCGAGAGGAACACCAGGACGGTGAAGATGCCGGCCAGGTACGCGCTGACGCTGTAGACGACGGTGTGGACCGTCAGGAGGAACCCCTTGGAACTCCGGGTCACGACGAGTGCCGCGTGGTACGTCAAGAGCGTGACCGCCGAGAGGGCGATCAGGAACACCGAGTTCTGGGCGATGCCCGCGAACAGCCACCACGCCGTGTCGGGGTTGCCGAGCGTCCGCTGCGCGATCGGAACGAACCACGACGGGGCCTGCGTCTCGACGGCCACGCCGTACCCCGAGAGCGTCAGGGGCGTCGCGTAGAGCACCACGTTCGTGAGAAACACGACGAGCAACGATTGGAGTCGCGAGAGGCCCCTCCGGAGCGACGTTCGACTCGCCGCGTTCGACGCCATCACGAACCGCGACGGTCGAAACACGGCGTCGAACAACCCGACCACCGTCCGTCCCACCCTTCCAGTCGCCATCTGCGCGTTGCTTTCAGCACCAGATATAAATAAAAATTGATATGGCTCGGCGCTGACAGGGCGGCGAGTTCGACAGCCAGCGAACGGACGTCCCGACGTCGATCGGAAGCGAACCGCCGTGACGAGAGAGCCGATGTCGGAACGCGGCCACCGCGCGGTCGCGCGGAACCGTTAACCGGGAGGGTCGACGAGACTACCCCGATGACTACCGACGCGGTCCCCTCGGACCTCCCGGGCGTCGTCCTCGCCGGGACGGCGTCGAGCGTTGGCAAGACCGTCGCGACGCTCGCGGTCTGTCGCGCCTTGGAACGCGCCGGCCGGACGCCCGTCGCGGCCAAGGCCGGCCCGGACTTCATCGATCCGAGCCACCACGCCGCGGTCCTCGACCGACCCTCCCGAACGCTCGACCCCTGGCTGGCGGGAGAGACGGGGATCCGGCGCGCCTACGCGCGGGGAGCCGACGACGGCGACGTCTGCGTCGTCGAGGGGATGATGGGGCTGTACGACGGCGACGTCAGCACCGCCGCCGTCGCCGCGGCGCTGGATCTGCCCGTCGTCCTCGTCGTCGACGCCTCCGCGGGGATGGAGAGCGTCGCGGCGACGGCGCTGGGCTTCCAGCAGTACGCCGACCGGGCGGGTTACGACGTCGACGTGGTCGGCCTGCTCGCCGCCCGCGCCCACGGCGGGCGGCACGAGCGCGGCATCCGCGACGCCGTCGAGGGACTCCGGTACGTCGGCCGAACCCCGAAACTCGACGGGCTGGAGATACCGGACCGGCATCTCGGGCTGCACTTCGGCGACGAGTCGCCCGTCTCCGCGGAGGCGCTGGACTCGGCGGCGCGGCAGATCCGGACCGGTGCCCTCCTGGATCTCACCCGCCGACCCCGGCTCGACACCCCGCCCTCGCTCCGCGCGGCCGACGAGACGGGCGTCCGGGTCGCGGTCGCCGCCGACGACGCGTTCCGGTTTGTCTACCCGAGCACGCGCGACCGACTCGCCGCCCGCGGCTCGGTCGAGACTTTCTCGCCCGTCGCCGGCGACTCGGTGCCCGATTGCGACGCGGTCTACCTCCCGGGCGGGTACCCGGAGCGACACGCGGCGGCGCTCTCGGAGTCGGCGACGCTGGAGGAACTCGCGGCGCTCGCGGCCGACGGTCGCCCGATTTTCGGCGAGTGCGGCGGGCTGATGGCCCTCGGCGAGTCGCTGACGACGAGCGAGGGCGCCGAACACGCGATGGCGGGCGTCCTCCCGGTGGAGACGCGAATGCGGGACGGGCCGGTCGCGCTGGACCACGTCGGCGTCCGCGCCCGGACGGACTGCCTCATCGCGCCCGCCGGCGAGACGCGCCGCGGTCACGAGTTCCACTACTCCTCGGGCACGGCCGCCCCCGACGCGCGGTACGCCTTCGAGATGGTTCGGGGAGCCGGCATCGACGGGGCCAACGAGGGTCTCGTGGAGTACCGGACGCTCGGGACCTACGCGCACTTTCACGTGGGATCGGGCGCGTTCGACTACCTGCTCGAATCGGTCTGATCCGGGCGGTCGCGCCGGAGAACGCCGGCCGAGGCGTCACGGACCAATCTCGCAGGGTTTATGCCGCCGCCGGGGGTATCACGCGATACTATGGCCGAACAGAAGGCGCGACAGACCGGCAGCGCCGGTCGCTTTGGTGCGCGATACGGGCGGGTCGCCCGTCGACGCGTAAAGGAGATCGAAGAGGCAACGCGGAACGCGACGGTCGATGAGGACAGCGTCACCCGTCTCGAACCCGGCATCTGGCAGAACGACGAGACCGGCGAGGTCTTCACCGGCGGCACCTACCGCCCGCAGACCCCCGGTGGCAAGCAGGTCCGTCGCTCGATCCGCGCCGCGCTCTCCGGCGAGAGCGACGAGTAAGCGAGCGGTCGCGTGACCCGGTAGTTACCCAGACGCCCGCACACGAAAGAGCCAACACCCCCACTCCCCACGTATTTATCAATGAGCTACAAGTGTTCCCGGTGCAAGCGAGACGTCGAACTGGACGAGTACGGCGGCGTCCGCTGTCCGTACTGCGGCCACCGCATCCTGCTGAAGGAGCGCGCGCCGGACATCAAAGAAGTCCCGGTCGAATAGCATTCTCCCGCCGATGGCGAGCCGAGAAGCGTCCGCCGTCGGGGCCGCACACGCGGCCGAAATCGAATTCGAGTATCGCGACGAGCGGCGCGCTCGGATCGTCGCCGAGAGCGTCCGCGTCGAGGTCGACGAGATCGCGGACGACCGCTCCGGAGCGACGGTTGCTCGCGAGGGACGCCTCGTGCGCGTGACCGTCGAGGCGGCCGACCTGATCGCGCTTCGCGCGGGGACGAACACCTGGATCCGCCTGCTCGACGTCGCAGAGAGCGTCACAGCGCGGGGCGAACGCCCCGTGGGCGGGTAACAGCCGCTGATCGGAGAATACGGGCCTTTTTCAGTCAGCATCCCGTCGCCTCGGATATGCAGGGCAATCTGCCGCCGGAAGCACAAGAGAAACTCGAGGAACTGCAGGATCTTCAGGAGACGGCACAGAAGGTGGCCGCCCAGAAGGAGCAGGCCGAGTCGACGCTGACCGAGTCGAAGACGGCGCTCGACGCCCTCGACGACATCGACGAGGACACGACGATGTACCGCGAGATCGGCGAACTGCTCGTCGAGGCCGACTACGACGAGGCACACGAGGAACTCTCCGAGAAGGTCGACAGCCTCGAGGTCCGCGTCGAACAGCTCGGGAAGCAGGAAGAGCGCGTCCAGGAGCAGTTCGAGAGCCTCCAGGAAGAGCTCCAGCAGATGCTCCAGGGCGGCGGCGCGGGCGGACCGCCGATGGGTCCCGGCGGCGCCGGCGGCGCGTAATCGCCGATGCCGACCGACGAGGAGGTCGTCCAGACGGCCGCTGAGGCCGCCGAGGGCGTGATCTTCGCCCACTACAAGCAGTCGGAACTGACCGACTTCGACGTGACCGTGACGTTCGAAGAAGGCGTCCTCGACGTCGACGTCTACGTCAACGCGCCCGACGACGCCGAGACTGACGCCGACGAAGTCGCCGACGAGGCCGCGCGGGCGGCCGGCGAGGCCGTCGACGAACTGTTCGCGGCCGAAGACGAGTAAGCGGTCGAATCCGCGCCGACGGCGGGGCGGCCGTCGCGCCGTCCGCAGGGCGCTTCTTCTTTCACTCGACGCGAACAGCCGCGCTCGGCGGGGACGCTCACGTGACTCGGAACGCCTCGTTCGACGCGTAGCGGTCCCTCTCTCGCAAAGTGGTCTACCTGCGCGAGGCGGCACCTCTCGCGAGGAACTCTCCCTACGCGAAGAGGAAGATAAGGACGCTGACGGCGACGGCCGCGAGAATGATCGAGACGGCGAACGCGCCGCCCATCGCGACGACCGCGTTCGCGTGGCTGGCCAGCGTCTCCGTGCGGTCGTTGCCGAAGACTGTGACCTCCGCGCGCTCGACGGCGACCCCGGCCTCGACGGGTTCGAGGTCCGCGCGAGCCTCGTCGAGCAGGTCGCAGACGAGTGCCCGGAGTTCGTCCCAGTCGATGGCCGCGCCGACCTGGTTGTCGGCCTCGACGCTGTTGACGATGTGCGTGTCGGTCGTCATCACCTCCGCCTCGTCGACTGGGCCGTCGTCATCGGACGTAGTCCGATTGCCCGAGGCGCTCGGCGCCTCGCTGTCGCCGGACTCCGTCCGGCTGCTCGCGGGACCTCGTCCCGCCCCGTCGCCGGCTCCGCCGGCTACTCGGGACTCCTCCGGAGTCCCGCCCTCCACGAGCGCCTCGACGAGTTCGCCCCGGAGCCCGGGTTCCATATTGTTGCCGTCGATCAGCACGTACGCCGTCTCCTGGTCGTCGACGGCGGTGACGGCGACGCGGACCCCGAGGGGACCGATCCCCTCGGCGGGCGTCCACGGCGTCTCGTCCCACGCGACTCCGAGTTCGAGACCGTGGCGGTCGGCAGTCGAGAGCCGCTGTCCCGAGACGCCGGCCGCGCCGATCATATCGAACGCGCGCTTGGATCCGGGCGTGACGTGGCCCAGGTCCGGGCCGTTCAGCCCGTCGTTGGAGTTGTGCGCGTCGACGAGGACGACGTCGTCGAGGTCGCTCGTTCGGGCCTCCGCCGTCGCCGAGAGGCCGACGCCGTACTCGACGTCGTCGGCGAAGCCGGGCGCGTACGTCGAGACCAGCAGGGCGTCGTCGCCGAACGCCTGCCCGAGCATCGACGCCTCGCCGGACTGCACGCGGACGCTCCGAGTCGCGAGGTCGTCGTATACGATGCGATCCGCCGCCGTTCGGGCCGCGTCGAGGATCGTGTCCACCTCGCTCTCGGTGACGAGGTTGAAGTCGTGACCGGCGGTCGCGTGCGGCGGGAACGCGAGCCCGGGGCAGTCGGTGGCGACCCGTTCGGGGAAGTTTCCGCCCCCGATCTCGCCCATCGGACCGGGGTGGATCATCGGGAGGACGAAGCGTGCCTTCTCCCGCCCGAGATCGGCCGCCGACTCCGTCCCGGCACCGCCGTCGGCCGCGACGTCCGCGCCGTCGCTGTCACCGTCGACCCGGCGGAACGAGAGCACCGAGACCGGCACGAGCGCCTCCTCGCCGAGTTGCTGGAAGAACTCCTCGAGCTCCCGCGAACCCTCGGCCACGTGGCCGACGAACCCGCGCAGGAAATCCAGGAGCGAGACGCCGAGGCTGCGCTTCCACGGCCGATCGACGGCGACGATGAAGGCGTACACCCCCAGCGCGTAGACGCCACAGGTGACCGCGAGCAGCGCGAAGTGCTCGGCGGTGATCGCGGAGAGCTCCGCGGGCGCGTCGGCTGATCGGGCGAGATACGGCGTCAGGTACGCGTCGATGAGGGGGCCGCCGACCTCCAGGAAGCGGAGTGTGCCGCTGTAGACGAACAGCAGGATCGCGGCGGCGAGCGTCTGGAGACTCGCCGGGATCGACGCGACGAGCACCGACGACTCCGAGACCGCCATCACGACGAGGAGCCGGAAGGCGAACACCGACGCGAGGGCGACGACGAGGGCGTCGAAGACGAACCGCTGGCCGAGTCCCGTGAACACCGAGACGATGGCGGCTCCGGTGACGATGGCGACGACGATGATCTCCGAGACCAGCGCGAGCAGCGACGACCGGTTGTTGGTGAGTTTGCCGCCGACGAACCGGTCGACGCCGGCCGTCCCGAACGCGGCGACGACGGTCGGGATTCCGATGAAGAAGATCCCCTCCCAGGCGTCGCGGCCCAGGATGAAGAGCCCCTGCCAGGAGCGGTCGTACGAGCCGGAGTCGAACGCGGCGATCCCCGCGAGCGCCGCGAGCAGGAGCGCGAAGGCGAGGCTGGTGTACCAACTGGGAGCCCGGAAGATGAACCGGGAGAGACTCGCCAGGTCGCTTTGTGTCGAGGTCATAGCGGAGCGGGTGCTGAGATTGGGCGGTGCCGAGGGGCGAACGCGCTACTCGCAGATCGAGACGAAATTGCGGAACACTTCCTCGCCGCGCTCGGTGTGGGCGACCTCCGGGTGCCACTGCACGCCGTAGAGGTCCCGGTCGGTGTCGCTCATCGCCTCGACGTCACAGACGTCCGAGGTCGCCGTTCGCGTGAAGCCCTCGGGGACCTCCTTCACCTCGTCGGCGTGGCTGGCCCACACGCGCGTTTCGGGGGCGAGCGAGCCGACGAGGGGGTCCTCGTCGTCGAGGATCTCGACGTCGACGTCGGCGTAGCCGCCGTAGTCGCCGGAGCCGACCGCGCCGCCGAGTTCCGCGGCGAGGATCTGCATCCCCAGGCAGATGCCGAAGACGGGGACGTCGAGGTCGAGGTAGTCCGGGGAGTTGCCGATGCGGTCCATATCCGGGCCGCCGGAGAGGACGATCCCGTCGGCGTCGACGTCCCCGGGCGGGGTGTCGTTGTCGAGGATCTCGACGTCGACGTCGAGGTCGCGGAGCGCGCGCCGTTCGAGGTGCGTGAACTGGCCATGGTTGTCGATAACGACGATGCGGGTCATCAGTTGGGGAGTCTTACAGCGAAGAGAGGCAAAAAGCGCCCGGTCTGGGCGCGCGTCGGCTCGCTGATGCTTCGAGGCCTCGATGCGGGGACGTCGCCGTGCTGGGGGTCGAGCGCACCGTCACGAGCCGTCGGACTCGCGGCGCTCGCTCGCCGTCGAGAACCCGAACTCCGATTGCTCCTTCGAGCGACGTTCCTCGCGGGCGGCGAACGCCTCGGGGTCGGGTTCGACGTCGTCGTCGACGCGGGCGAACGAGCGGTGGATCTTCGCGTGACACCACCGACAGAGGGCGACGGTGATCTCGTGGCTGGGTTCGTCGGCGCCCGACGCCGGGTCGTAGGTACCGGCAGCGTCGGACGCACCGCCCCGAGCGAGAGCGTCTCCGGAACCGCCGCCGTCGTCACCGCTCCCCCCGTACGACAGGTGGTGCTCTTCGAGCAGGGGCCGCGAGTCGTCGTGGGCGATCCGCACCGCTTCGAGGCCGCAGCGGACGCACTCGCGGCCGTCGGTGGTCGAGCGGTAGTGCGGGCAGTCGCGGAACTCCCGGTCCTCGTCGGCCGCGACGCAGTCGTAGTCCGCCGCGCGCCGGGCGGCCGAAAACTCGGGATCGTCGCCCGCGCGGGTGAGCGCGAACCGACAGCGGCCGTCGTCGGTGAGGTGGTCGCAGACGCCGGCGTGATCGTACGGGTCGTCGACGCCGACCGGCGTGCCCGTTGGCGTCTCCTCCATAGGCGGAACTCGGCGGGCGCGGAGTTGAATCCGGCGGTGAGGTCGGACTGAGTAGGACCGACGTGCGACGGTGAGTCTGCAGAGGTCGAGGCCGCCGGAGCCAGCCGTCGGTCGTTTTATCCGATCGGCCGGAGACCGGCACCTGTGCGAGTCGAACACGACGACAGGGAGGGGACAGAAACGCTCGCGAGCGACGTCGACGTCGCCGACACGTTCCTCTCCCGTGCGCGGGGGCTGATGTTCAGGCGGTCGATTCCGGACGACTACGCGATGGTGTTCACCTTCGACGACGCCGACGAGCGCGACCTGCATATGGTCTGCGTCCCGTTCGACCTCGACGCGCTGTGGCTCGTCGACGGCGAGGTGCGGGAGAAAACGCGTCTCCGAGCGTGGCGCGGACTCGGTGCCGCGGTCGCCGACACGGTCGTCGAACTGCCGGCCGGGGCCGCGGACGACGTCGAAGTCGGCGACAGCGTCCGGATCGTCGAGTGACCGACCGCTAGGTGGGTATCGAGTGACCGCTGCCGGGCGACCGCCGCCCGACCGACCGCCGGAAAAGTGTAATTTAAATACCTGCACGACCACAACCCGTGTGAGCACATGACTCGTGGTCGATTTATTCGGGGGTAACCCCAACAACCCCTTAGCATCCACCGTGGATTCTGACGACTCCGTACAGCTTCTAGATACGACACTGCGCGACGGCGAGCAAGCCCCGGGTGTGTCGCTGACGCCCGACGAGAAAGCCGACATCGCGCGCTCGCTGGATCGAGCGAACATCGAGTTCATCGAGGCCGGCAGCGCCTGCACCGGCGAGGGAGAGCGCGCGACCATCCGACAGGTGACCGCGCTCGATCTCGACGCGACGGTGACGAGCTTCGCCCGCGGCGTCCAGAACGACATCGACCTCGCGCTCGACTGCGACGTCGACGGCGTGACGATCGTCGTCCCCGCCAGCGACAAGCACATCGAGCGGAAAGTGGGAACGACCCACGACGAGGTAGTCGAGAACACCGCCGACCTGGTCGCGTACGCGAAGGACCACGGCCTCTGGGTGGAAGTCATCGGCGAGGACGGCTCCCGCGCCGACCTCGACTTCCTCGAACGCCTGATGCGCGAGGCGCTCGACGCCGGCGCGGACCGGTCCTGCTTCGCCGATACCGTCGGGCACGCCACCCCGGAGACGGCCTACGAGTACGTCTCCAGATTGGCGGAACTCGGGCCGGTGTCGACGCACACCCACGACGACCTCGGACTGGGAATGACGAACGTCTGGGCCAGCCTCGCGGCCGGCGCGGACCTCGTTCACGGCACGATCAACGGGATCGGCGAGCGCGCCGGCAACGTCGCGCTCGAGGAGGTCGCCATCGCGCTGGCGCACGGCTACGACGTGGAGACGGCCAAACTGGAGGACCTCTACGACCTCGCACAGCAGGTCTCCCACGCGACGGGCGTCCCGCTGCCGCCGAACAAGGCGGTCGTCGGCGAGAACGCCTTCACGCACGAGAGCGGCATCCACACCGACGGGACGCTCAAAGACGACACGATGTACGAGCCCTACCCGCCCGAGCTGGTGGGTCGCGAGCGGCGGCTCGTCCTCGGGAAGCACGCCGGCCGCGCCGGCGTCCGCGCCGCGCTCGAAGAGCACGACGTCGACGTGAGCGAGGAGGAACTCGCCGCGATCGTCGAGCGCGTGAAGCGTCTCGGCGACCGCGACAAGCGCGTCACCGACGCCGACCTGCTGGCCATCGCCGAGGACGTCCAGGGACGCGAGCGCGAGCGGTACGTCGAACTGCTCGATCTCACCGCCGCGTCGGGCGGCGGCACGCCGACGGCTTCGGTCCGGCTCCGCGTCGGCGAACAGGAGCGCGTGGCCTCCGGCACCGGCAGCGGCCCGGTCGACGCCGCGGTCAAGGCCGTCCGCGCCGCGCTCGGCTCCGAGGCCGACGCCACACTGGAATCGTACCACGTCGACGCGATCACCGGCGGCACCGACGCCGTCGTCACCGTCGAGGTGGAGATGTCGAAGGGCGACCGGACGGTCACCGTGGCCACTTCCGATTCCGACATCACGCGCTGCAGCGTCGACGCGATGGTCGAGGCGCTCGATCGACTCCTCGGCAGCGCCGCCGTCGGACCCGATTCCGAGTCCGAGGGCGCGACGCTCGCCGACGACTGAGCCGGTCGCCGTCGCGCGACGGTGGGCGGTCGCGGAATTCTTTCAGCGGTCTTCGACGAGATACGTCCAGCCGCCGCGCCGCTCGAAGCGAACGTCGGCCTCGCCCTCGGCGGATCGACGCGCGGCGTACTCGGCGACCTGCGCGGTCGCGACGTCGGTGACGTCGATTCGCCGGGTCGCTCGGTTGCGGTCCGCCTTCGGCTTCGCGTTCGACGTTTCGACTGCCGTTGCGTGCATACCTCCGGGTTCGGACGGAACCGGTATGTAAGCCAGCCTAGTAGAGTGAAAGTGAAAATCGAGGTACTGCGTCGGGGTGATCTGTTCGGCGGGGTAGTACAGGGATCGGCGGCGAGACGCGCTGCTTTGGGGTTGAGTCGGAAGGAGCGCCGAGGGTGAGATGTTGAACCACGGTCGCAGCGAAGCTGCTCCCTGATTCAAATCTCACGTTACCGCTACAGCACGATCAACGCGTGCCGCAGCGCGACGAGACGCGCTGCTTTGGGGTCGATCTAGGAGAAGCGCCGAGGGTGAGATTTGAACTCACGTGTCCGAATGGACAGCAGATTTCGAATCTGCCGCCTTGGCCAGGCTAGGCTACCTCGGCTACATCGATAGATGAACGGCGACGCGTTTAATCGGTTTCGATTTTGGCGGACTGCGGGCGAGGCTGCAATCGACACGTCCGGCGACGGCTCAAGCCGCGCCGGTGGCTGCGTCGGGTGAGGACAGCGACGACGCGACTCGTCGGGCGGTCCCTCCGTCGCAATGCTACCGCGGACGATGGCGTCGAAAAGGCACCTGCCCAGTCGAGACCCTGACTCGCCCCCGCAACCTGCCCTCGGTCACGGTCGCAGACCGGTCACTCCTCCCGCGCGGGGAACGTGAGCCTCACCGTCGCAGTCTCCGATTTGGAATTCGGCGCGCCTACCTCCTCGCTTCCGTCCGCTTCGTCGCCGAACGCGAGTTCGCCGCCGTTCTCGATCACGCACCAGTACGCGAGCCACAGCCCCAGTCCTTCGGCGTGTCGCAATGGTGTCTCCGAGCCCGCAGAGAGCGCTTCGCGCTCGACGGCCGGGATCGGGGGTCCGTCGGATTCGATCCGTATCACGACGTCGTCTCGACGCTCGACGGCGATCTGTATCGTGACACCGCCGTTTTCGCCGTCGACCTGGCCGACGAGCAGTTCGGTCAGTTCCTCGATGGCCGTCGCGAGCGACCCGGCGTCGGTGAGTTCGGCCTCGACGTGCGGCGTGCCGACGAACGTGAACGTCGACTCCGGAAACTTTCGTCTCGACTGGTGAACGATCCCGGCGACGATGGCAGTGACGTCGTGGGTCGTCGTCGGCTGCGTGTGCGAGTCGTCGAGTTCGGAGACTTTCCGGGCCTTGTCGCTGACGGTGAGGAGGTCGTCGGTCCGGTCGAGAATCGAGCGGGCGGCCCGTTTCGTCTCCGCGTCGGAGCCGGTGGCGACGATGTCGGCGTAGCCACGGACCACGTTCATATCGTTCCGGAGGTTGTGCCGGAGCACTCGGTTGGCCACTTCCAGGCGCTGTTCGTACCGATGTCGACCGGTGACGTCCCGGAGCGCCAGCGCGTACCCGATCTCGTCGCCCCGCTCGTCGGTGAGGTCCGAGACGCGGATGTCGTACGCTAGGTTGTTCGCGTCCGTCACGGTGGTCCCGTGGAGCTGTTCGAACTGCGTCTCGGGGAACACGTCGTCGATCCGGGACCCGACGTCCGGTGGCGGGTCGAGGATCCGACGGGCGATGTCGTCGACTTGGATGACGACCCGATCGGAATTCAACACCACGAGACCGTCGCCCATCGCCTGGAACGCCTGGCGGCGCGCGATCGGAACCCGTTCGAGCAGGTCGAAGCGGTAGAGTCCGAGAACCAACAGCAGACCGGTGAACGTGAACATAAACGGTGTCAGATCGAGCGAGGGGACCGGACTGATTCCCAGCACAAACGCGATGTTCGAGAGGAACGGGGGTAGGGGCGCGACGAGCAGGACGAGCACCTGCTTCCAGTAGACGAGCGACCAGCGGATCCCGACGAGGAAGATCATCCACATTCCGATCGTGACGGTGACGTAAGCGACGAGCAGGTGGCCGTAGTACAGCGGGCCGAACGCGAGTTCGACGGCCGCTCCGGGCGTGGCCACAGCCTCCGAGGAGACCGTCCAGACGAGTCCGTGGGCCGAATTCGTCGCGATCGCGCCAATCATCACGAGCGGTTCGAGCGCGAACGCCGCGGCCCGTCGCCGCGTCATCCACTGCGAGCGACTGACGTACTGGACGACGAATCCCAGCCAGAGGAACGGCGCGAGCGTCGAGATAGCGAACGTGAGTCCCCACCAGAACGACTGCGGCGCGACGGCGTCGTAACCGAGCTGGATCGAATAGGTGAGCGCCGAGAGACCGACGACGGCCATCAGCAGGGTGACCTCGGGACCGCACCGGGACGTCCGGTTCCGCCAGCCGACGAGCGCCAACGCTGCGTAAACCGCGAGGGTTGTGAAGCCGGCGGCGGACGCCGCAGTGAGTTCCCACGGCATACGTAAGCAGGTCGTGTTGCTCCGAGGAGTCCCTGATACATCAAACCACCAGTCGGGCGACGGATCGGACAATCGGCTGACGAAGGGAGAAACGGCACCGAATACAGCCAGCACGTGATTCTTCTATTACACTAGTGGCTCGCCGCTCCCCGCCCGGTTCAACAGGCGAACTTTTACGCTTGCAGCGGACGACCGCCGCGTACGACCCGTATGAGTAAGACACACGGCGCACCGGCTTCGGCAGGTATCGTCGGCCGATGGAACGGGCTCAGACCGGCGGATCGATGGGTGATCGGCTGGATCGGCGTGAACCTGCTCGTCTTCGGCCACGTCGTCCTCTTCGAGACGCCGCTGTGGCTGACGTACGCCTACAACGGCCTGCTCTACGCCATCGGAATCTGGGTCGCGGTCCGCTTTGCGGCCGTGCGAGACGTGTTCGTCCTCGGCAGCGTCGCGGGCGTGCTGGAAGTCGGCGTCGACGCGTTCCTCGTCTCCACCGGTTCGCTGGTCTACCCCGACTCGCTGCCGATGCTCCTCGGCTCGCCGCTCTATATGCCGCTGTCGTGGGCGCTGATTATCACGTACTTCGGGTATCTCGGTCGCCGTCTCGACGACGCGGGCGGTCCGCTCGCGGCGACGGTCGGCCCGTCGGTCGCCGCGATGGTGCTCGTCGGCTTCTTCGAGTACGGCGCGCACTTCGCCGGGATCTGGCGGTACGAAATCGCGCCGCTCGCGATGCTCGGGACCGTTCCGGCCTTCATCGTCGCCGCTGAGGGCGTGATGTTCGCGGCGCTCTACTGGGTGGTCCGACTCCGCCGACCGCTACTCGGCGGCGTGGTTTTCGCGACCGTCATCAGCGTCAGCTACGTCGGGGCTTACGCGCTGTTCGCCGCGGTCGGCGGGTGAAAGCGCCGGCGGGCGAGCGGAGCGCCGTTACGAGATCACGCGAACGACGACCGCAGCGGTGGTCGACTCGGCGGGCGAGACGATCCGAATCCGGAACGCGGCGGCCACGACCGTCACCTCGCCCGCGCGCTCCTGGACGACCACGCCACCGACCGATCCGCACGGGCCGAACTCCCGGCCGGAGCCGCCGGGGCAGTTCGTCTCGGCCCACGAGGTCGCAGTCGCGTCGTCGAACGTCACCGCGAGGGACCGACTCTCCTCTGCGTGAGCTGCTTCGAGTCGGTCTGCGTCCTCGGCGACGACGGCGCGGATCCGCTCGGCGACGGCGCGCTCCCGTCGGGCGGTACCGTCCGGGCCGACGCCGTCGCCCGCGTCCCTCGCCCGGTCGCGGACGGCGGCGCGGAACGACGCCGCGAGGTCCCGTTCGATCTGTTCGACCGAGGCGACCTCGACCGCGCCCGCCCCAGCGCTCGTTCGGTCGGCGTCGTACCCCAGTTGGGCGTAGGCGATCGTCATCGACAGGAACGCGACCGCGACGACCGCGGCGGCGACGAGGACGATCTGTGCGCGGTCCTCGTCGGAGTCGCCGTCGGCTCCGCTCCGCCGTAGCCGACGCCTTCGTCGACTCACACGTACCACACCCGGATGGTGACCGCGCAACGTCCCGTCGAGAGCGTCGCCCGTCCGCTCGGAACGCCGTTCGGCCGCGGCGCGCCGACGACGCCGTGCGGCGTCTCGATGCGGCCGAACACCGAGGTCGGAAGCACCGAATCGAGGCGTTCGTCGAGCGCGTCGCGCTCGATGTCGAAGGCACGCTGTGATCGGCAGCCGGCCGAGAGTCGGCTCCGTCCGTCGCCGACCGGCGTCTCGGCGTCGAGAATCGCAAGCGCGTCGGCGGCGGTCCGGTCGAGCGTCGGGTCGGCCTCCGTGGCCCCCTCCTCGACGGGAACCCAGAGGAACCCCGCGACGACCGAGAGAACCAGGAGCGCCCCGACGGCCGCCTCGACCAGAGAGGTCGCGAGTTGGGCGCGGTCCCCGGGCGGTCGACGTCCGTCGCCCCCGTCCGTCGGCCGGCGTCTCACACTGTCCTCACGCACCGACCGTCACCACCAGTCGTTCGACGGTTCCGGTTCGGGCAGTCCAGCCGACGGTTCCGGTACCGCCTCCGTACCCGACGGACTCGAAGGCGACGGGCAGCGGCCGCGTGTGGGGGACCGAGACGTCGTATCGGCCGTCGAGCCCCGACGGGTCGTGGAGGACGACGCGGTCGCCGGCGCGGACGGTCCGCACGGTCCGTGACGGACTCGTCTCGACGCGGATCGTCACCCGGCCGTCGTGGTCGTCGACGAGGACCTGTGCGCGGTCGTCCAAGGCGACCCGATCGGTTTCGGGCGTCCAGCGCTCGACGCGCACCCGGCGGTCGACGACGACAGGTCGGCCGTCGTCGGGGACGTCCTCTCCCTCGCGGTCGACGAGGACCGCCTCGCCCAGCGAGACGCGTACCGAGCGACCGCGGATCGCCGGCACCGCGTCGTCGAGGTCGGCCGCGGTGAGATTCGAGACGGCGCTCGCCCGGAGCGCGTTCCGACGGCGCGTGTGCGTCGCGTCGGCGTCGACGAGGTGCGCCGCGAGCGCCTCGGCCGCGCGCGTCGCCCCGGGCTGGCGGTCCGCGTCGGCCAGCGCGTCGTTCGCGAGCGTGGCCCCGGCGACCGTCACGGTCGTCACGACGACGAGCGCGACGGCGAACCCGATCAGGTTCGCCTGCGCGCGGTCGATCCTAACCACCTCAGCGCAGTCGCTCATCGAGCCTCCTCCGCTGTCGCGTCGCCGTCGCCGAGCGTGACGCGGATCCCGTTCTCCCCGTCGACTCGGATCCACGACGGCGACGTGCTCGTCGCGGCGCCGCCGACCGCGACGTCGCCCGGGACCCCGAGACGGAGTCGGCCGCCCACCCGGTCGTCGGGGTGGACGAGCGTCAGCGTCGACACGTCACCGCGCCGTCCGGCGACGATCCGATAGGGATCGCCGTGGATCGTCTCGGGGAGCCGAACCGCGACGCGGCGGTCGATGTCGAGGACGTCGCTCGGCGGGACTGCGGCTTCCGTCCGCTCGGCGGCCGCGACGAGCGTCCGGTCGCCGAGTTCGGTTCCGACCGCTGCCCGGTAGTCGGGCGCGATTCCGCCGAAGAACGTCGCCGTCAGCAGGGCGACGAAGAGGACGCCGACGCCGAGTTCGAGCGTCTTCCCCACGACTGGGGAGAGACCGCGGTCGGACGCTCTCATCGACCCACCGCCAACTCGAGTCGGACGTCGTGAACGACGAGGTGGACCGCCCGCTCGCCCTCGAAGGACGCCACGACGCTCGGAACCCCGTCGCCGTCGAAGTCGCGACGGGTGGTCGTCGCGCCGCGGTCCCGCAGGTGTCGCTCCCACGCCGCCGGCGTCGACGTTTCGATGCCGAGTCGGTAGTCGGCGATCGGCAGACGCTGCCGGGCGGCGTCGCCGTCGGTTTCGAGCGTCACGGCGAGGCGGTGGTTCCCGGTCGAGACGCCGTCCGCGCCGCTGGCGTTCAGGACGGGCACGCCGACGTATAGTCGGTCCTCGGCGGGCGCGATCCGACTCGGCGCGGACAGCCGACTGCGACGCGGATCGCTCCGGACGACCGCGCCGGCGAAGCCCGTCACCCGCGTGTCGCCGTCGGCGTAGACGATAGCGCCGGCGTGGGCCGCCCAGACGACGCCGTCGTCGTCGAGGAGCCACACCGTCCGGTTCACGACCTCGATCGTCCCGCTCGCCAGTTCGACGGTCGTCTCTCGATCGCCGGCGCCCGGGCCGAGCGCGGTTTCGAGGTCGTCCGCGACGCGGGTCGACGCCGCCGAGGCGGCGCCGTCCTCGACGATCGACCCCGCCGTCGCCGTCAGCCCGCCCACGGCGAGGACGGTGAGTCCGAGGAGGATGGCGACGCCGACGACGGCGGCCTGGGCGCGGTCCGGGGCGCGGGGCGGGGCCGGGACGGTGGAATCGGGGGCTCGACGCCGACTCATACCAACCCCGTCCCCGTGAAGACGACGTGGCAGACGGCGACGAGACATCCCGAGTGAAGCAGCGCCTCGTACTGCCCGCGGCTGGCGACGCCGGCGAACCAGCCGGCGGCCAGCATCGTCGCCTGCGTCGTCACGTACACCCGGTACTGATCGCGCGCGAGGTCGACCGCGCCGGGATCGACCGCGACGCCGGACAGTTCCGACATCGTCGAGAGCCGATCGAAGCCCGCGAAGACGTTGGCGCTCGTCGCGACGCTGATTCCGATGACGAGCAGCGCCGTCGTCCACCCGACCGCGACGTAAACCAGCATTCCCGAGCGGAGCGCCCGTTTCTCGTGGTACAGCCGTCCCACCTCGCCCTGAAGCGTCTCGAAGACGACGCCGGTGTCGCTGCCGGCGTCGAGCGCGCCGATCACGAGGCCGACGGTCTGCTCGGCCATCGGGGTCCCGACGCGGTCGACGAAGCGGTCGAGGGCGGCGGTTCGAAGGTCCGTCTCGCCGCTCTCGACCGGCGTCGTGAGATGGAGGTTCATCGAGAGGTCCGCGACGTCGCGGTTCAGCGGTCCCAGGTCCACGTCCCGCGCGACGTGGTCGACCGCCGACGAGAACGGTCGGCCGAGGTTGACGTGCCCGGAGACGGCGTGAACGAAGTCCTTCAACTCGTGGTCCTTCGCGTCGTCGAGTCGCGCCCGGCGGACGGCGATGAGACCGACCGGGATCGAAAAACCGACGTAGCCGACGAGCAGCGAGACCACGGTGTCGACGCCCAGGCTGACCGACGCGACGAACCCGGCGATCCCGACCGGCGCGAACGCGACGGCGGCGCTCGCGGGGTTCGTCGTCGCCGTCCGGAGGATCGCGAGCGTGCTCGCCGGTCGACGGTAGACGACGTGCTGGTCTGGCGGCCGGAGTCGCGAGACGAGCGCGGCGGTCGCGACGCCGACCAGGAGGATGAAGCCGGCGCTCCCGTAGACGACGAGCGCGCGCAGCGTGATCGGTCCGATCGGGGTCCGCACGGGCGCGGAGAGCCCCGGCGCGACGATGCTCATCACGGTGAGCACGATCACGAGCAGGGCCGGCAGGACGAGCAGCACGACGAACAGTTCCGCAAGCAGTTCGAGGAAACCCTCCGCGCGCCGGCGGTCCCTGTCCTGCTGGTGTCGCAGCATCCGGCTCTCCATCGAGAGGTACTCCCTGAGGGCGTCCGACCCCTGCTCGGCGTGCTCGCGGAACTTGAGGAGAAACGGCGCGAGGCTGTCCTGCGCCGGCGTGTCCCTGGCGACCCGACGGAGTCCCTCGTCGACGTTCCCCGTCATCGCGGCGGTGTTGAGCGCCTTTCGGAGCGCCACCGCCGTCTCGCCGTAGGCGTCGGTGTCGGCGACGCGGCGGAGCATCGCCCGTCGACCGTCGCTCCCCGAGGCGAGGACGTTCAGATAGCGCACCGCGCTCGGCAGCGTCCGCCCGATGTTCGCCCGCCGCGCGGCGGTGAGCCAGCGGAGGTAGCGGCCGCCGGCGTAGACCACGCCGAGGTGGACGCCGACGGCGACGAGCGCCCCGACGCCGCCGACGACCGCGGTCCGCTGCCAGGGGGCGAGGACGATCCGCTCGGGGAGCGAGCCGCCGAACCCGTCGCCGCTGACGCGACCGAACCGTTCGAGGACGGCCGCCGCGGCCGATTCGACGACCCCTGCGGGGAGGAGCAGTCCGACCGCGGCGACGCCGCCGGCGACGAGGGCGGCGAGCGCCCACGAGAGCGCGTAGGTGCGGGCCAGATACAGGTCGAACGCGACCGTGACGTTGGTGCCGCGGTAGGCGCGGCGGTCGCGTTCGTGTCGCCGCGCGTCAGCACGGCTGGCGAAGAGCGCGTACGCCGCGCGGTCGAGGGGGCCGAGCGATCGGTCGGCGTACGCGCGCCGGGGTCCGTCGGCCGTCGAATCCTCCGCCGCCTTCGAGCGGCCGACCGCGTCCGACGTGTTCGACTGCGCCGTATCCGAACCGCTCACCGGCGGTCGCTCCGGTGCGTCGCGTTCGTGTGGCTATCGGCGCGGGGGCTGCCGCCGTCGCGGTTGGCCTCGCCGCCGCGGCGACCGCGCTCATCGCGTCCGTCCCGCCCGCCGCCGTCCGCTCGGGTCCGGTGCGCCCGCTGCCGCCGGACGCGCTCGACCGTCGCGGCCTCGTCGGTCCGGAGGTCCGAGAGGAACCCGAACAGCCGGTCGACGTCGCGTTCGCCCTCCCGGAGGAGGTACTCGACGTAGCCGCGCTTGCGCCGGAACTCGCGTTCGATGTCCGCGACGTCGCGGTCGGTCGCGGCAGCGATTCGGTGGAAGACGCGGAGCGCGCTGTGGTGCGTCTCGCCCGCGGTCGCGGCGTTCTCGCCGCCGAGTTGCGGGTGGTCGTACGCCATCGCGAACGACCCGTCGGTTTCGCGCCACAGCAGCGTGTTGTAGTACAGCGTCGTGCCGTCCTTCTCGACGACGCCGGTGCGCGCGGAGGCCGGGAGCTCCTCGTACTCGGACTCGGTGAGGAGTTCGACCGCGGAGCCGACGTAGCGCTCGCCGTCGACTCTCCGGGGGAAGACCACCAGATCGAGTTCGCGCAGGAGGTAGACGGGCAGCCCCTGCTCGACGACCCGGTTGACGAGCGTCTCGATGTCCTCGGCGTGCGTCGTGCCCACGACCCCATGCCCAGTATTGAGCACCTCAGCGAAGGTCTCGAACGACTCGGGCGTGTTGACCTCGGCGATGACCTCGACATCGGGGTTGAGATAATTTGCCTCGGTCATCAGGTCCGCCATCGAGACGCGCTTGTAGGCGTTCTCGTGGTCGCGCGTCGTCAACGAGACGCCCGTCTCGTGGGGGAGGTACACCTCGCGGGAGCCCTCGTCGATGCTGATCGGGCGGTGGTCGTAGGGGATGAACGGCATATGGGCGTTCATCAGCGTCGTCTTGCCCGCGCCGGTCGGCCCCGAGAACAGCACCACGCGGTGGTGTTCGTACAGCAGCCACAGGAGCGTCACCAGTTCGGTCGGGATCGAGCCGAACTCGACGAGGTCGATCGGCGTCAGCGGCGACGACGCCTGCTTGCGGATGGAGACGTGCGGGCCGTCCTCGGAGATGACCGGCAGCGCGACGGCGCACCGGATGGTCTCGCCGTGGCCGGAGGCGTCGGGAGCGACGCCCTCGGGTCGGAGATTCACCTTCGCCGACGGCTGACTCGCGCTGAGTTCGACGCCGTCGGCGGCGGCGAGTTGGGTCACGACGTTGACGAAGCTCGTCTCGTCCGCGAAGGTGAGGTTGGTCGGAACGCGCTCGCCGGCGCGGACGACGTCGGCGCGGGGGACGACCTTGATCCGCTCGCCGACCCGGTTCGCCTCGACGTCTTCGAGGTGGGGGTCGCGGATCGGCACCGTGAGAACGCCCTCGCCGACGTAGTCGCGGAGGACGTAGTAGACCAGGTCGTCGAGCCGGTCCTGCGCGTAGCGGCGGTCCACGGGCGGGACGCCGATCCCGTACGCCGAGAGCGCGCTGCGGACGCGGTACCGCGTCGCCTCGAACCACGCGCGGGTGTTGCGGGCGGTGAGCCGGCGGGAGAGGAAGGCCCGCGCCCGCTCGCGGATGAACGCCGTCCGGTCCTCGACCACCTCGTCGACGTTGGCCTCCCAGATCCGCTCTTTGCACTCGGCGACAAGGTCCTCGTCGCCGGGGAGCAGGTCTGGTTCGAGGACCGCGTACTTGGCGTCGAAGCGGTCGTCGCCGAGGAGCCGGTCCCGATGGACGACGACGTCGACGTCGAAGCCGGCGAACGAGACCGTGTAATCCCGCAGTCGCTCGCCGGCGACCCGCGTCGCGAAGGCGGCGTCTGCGCGGAACGCCGTCACGGCCGGGGCGTAGTTCTCGGTGTGGACGACGAGCGCGCCGTCGGTCTCGCCCTCGATGTCGACGACGTCGACGCGGTCGTCGAGCGCGATGGGCGTGACGGCCCCGAGCAGGCGCAACTCACAGAGCGCGTAGTACTCGATTCGACGGCGCGAGGCGGGAGAGACGTCGAGGAGTCGATCCAGGACGCGGCGGTACTTTGCGGGCAGTCCCGCGGCCGCACGCTCGGCCGTCCCTTGTCGGGTGAGCGGCCGCCGGACCTCGACGCCCGAGAAGTGGGACGTCACCGACGCCAGCGCCCGTTCCGCGGCCGCCCCGAGCGCCGGTTCTCGAAGGTGATACGAGAAGCCGACGCCGTCGGCGGCGTCGCGAATCGTCGCGACGACGCCGGGTGTCACCTCGTACTGTGCCCGGACGGTCCCGGCGTACCACGCGTCGGCGCTGTCGGGTGGTTCGGGCGCAGGAACGGCCGGTGTGTCGGCTCTGCTCGGCGTCCGTCTCGCCCCCGAAGTCATCCCCGTACTCCGGGGGTGCCTCGATCGGTCATACCGTCGCTTCTTTCGTATTCGTATATAAACACTCACGCCGGTTATCGAACGGGAGAATCAGGCCGGGCAGAGCCGTGTCGGTCTCGCCGCGAGGGTCGACACCGAGTGGCTGCCAGTACCATACCGCTTAGGTACGTCTGGCGTGACGCTCGAACGTGACGTGCAGCAATCCCGCTCAGACGGTCGCCCGGTCCGTCGACGGCCAGCGCGCGGCGGAGTTACTCCAGTCGGTGCGCGACCACGACCTCCCTCCGTGCCTCCGATCGCTCGTCGCCGAGTACCAGACGTTCGAGGGCGCGCGACCGCTGTTCATCTGGCAGTGGGTCCATCGGCTCGCGCCGAAGAACGCGATGCCCGTCGTCGGCGACGACCACCGCGAGACGGTCGCGACGAACAAGACGATCCTCGTCCTCTTCGTCACGATCCTCGACGACCTAGTCGAGAAGCGGCAGGACTACGCGACGTTCGACGCGATCTCACGGCTCGTTCGCCTCCGGGCGGACGACGCCGACCCGATGCCGACCGAGACGTTCCGATCCGACGTCGACGGGGAGTACGTGGCGTTCGCGAGAACGGTGTGGACGACGCTCCTCGACCGTCTGGAAGACGCGCCGCGGTACGACAGATACGCCTCGCTCTTTCGCTTCGACGTCAGACAGATTCTCACCGCGATCGAGTACACCACAGTCGTCATCGACAGCCCCGAACTGGCGACGAGGGCCGACCTGGACCGATACGAGACGCACAATATGGGAATGTACAGTTACCTCGACATCGACCTGATGTACGCCGACGGCGACCACGCCGGGTCGCTCTCGCTCTTGCGCGACGCCGTCGACGCCGGACAGCGGATGGCGCGGATCGGCAACTGGCTCAGCACGTGGGAGCGGGAACTCAGGGAGGGCGACGTCAGTTCCGGCATCGTCGTCACCGCCCTCGAACGCGGTCTCGTCGACCCCGAGGAACTGCCGGATCCCGACGGGAGCGCGGACGTGTCGGTCGCGGCCGACCGATTGATCGATCGAATCGTCGAACACGACCTCGAATCGGAACTGCTCGACGAGTGGAACGGAGAGTATCGACGGCTCTGCACGCTGAGCGAGCGGAGCGACGCGGTCGATCTCGAGCCGTTCGTCGAGGGGACGAAAGACGTCCTCCGGTATCACCTGGCCAGTCGCGGGTTCAAGTGAGAAGCACGGTCAGGCGCCGCCGAAGCGTTCGCGCTCGCGGCGACACACCCGCTCCCAGACCGACAGGAGCGAACTCCCGAGTCCGTAGCGCTCGTCGACCGCCCGTACCCACTCGTCGTCGGTGAAGAGCAGGTACTGAAGGCGGCGAACGGTCGGATCGAGGTCCTCGACCGCGAGGTCGCCGACGTAGTAGCCGACCGTCTGCGAGCGCGTCTCCGCGATCAGTTCGGGCGGGACGCCGATGCCGCACTCGGTGGCGACGTAATCGAACCACTCCAGGTGGAGAATCGCGTCCGCGAACGCGAACCGGTCGGCGAACCCCGAAACTGATTCGAGGGCCGGCGCGCCGCGGGAGACGACGTCTCCGGGACGACTGAACCGCGGGAGCGAGACGTGATCGATCGTCGCCGCGTACTGGTCGGCGACCCGTCTGAGCCGCCACTCCGCGTACGCCACGGGCGGCGTCAGCGGGAGTTCGTACCAGACCGGCGTCCACTCCAGGAACGGGAGGCCGAACGCGGCGTCGGCATACAGGTCGGCGGCGATCAGCCGGTTCACCGCGGGCGCGACGTCCGCGCCCGTCCGGCCCGCCCGCATCGCCGTCTCGGCCTCGTCGATGAATCCCGGGAGATCCCCCGTGTGGAACCCCATCCCGTCGGCGACGCGGAGCAGGTACTCTCCGCCGGGACGGAACCAGTCGGCGAAGTCCGACGCCGTTCGGGCGCGCAGCAGCGAGAAGACGCTCACGACCGGAGGTAGGCCGCCGATCGTATATATCGTCTCGTTTTCGCCCGGGGTTCGAGCGGGATCGGCAGTCACGTCCCGTCGTCGATCTGGTCCGACAGCCCCCACTCGGCGGCGCGCGACGCCGCCTCCGCGCGGGCCTCCTCGCGGATCGACTCGATGGACTCGGTGTCGGCGAGGAACGCCTCGACGGCGCTCGTTCCCCCGTCCTCGGAGAGCCGGCCCTCGGGCGCGGCCTCGCGCGTTCGCTCCACGAGCGCCGCGTCGTCGGCCAGTCGCCGCGCCGGTGCGAGCGCGCCGACGCGGAGGTCCTCGACCCGGTGGGCCGCCCGTAACTCGTCGGGCGGGAGTTCGTAGACGGCGGTGTGGAACAGCCGCCCCGACAGCGCGTCGAGCGCGTCGTCGCCGCCGGCGTCGCTTCCGGGATGATACGCCAGGACTGGGACGCCGTCCTCGAACGTGACGACCGCGCGCTCGTCGTCGCCGAGGAGGATCGATCCCCCCGACTCGAAGACGACGTACCCGGTGAGTTCGCGGTCGAGCACCCCGGAGAGCGTGTCGCCCACGTCGGCGTCGGTTCGAGAGCGGCACAGTTCGCCCTCGGGGATGTGGCCGTCGACGACCATCGTCAGGGTCGGTCCGGAACGACCGCGCTCCGGAAGCGGTCCGCGACGCCCGCGGCGTCGCCGGCCCGGACGTCCAGGTTCGCCGCGGCCTCGTGAAAGGCGTCGGCCGCAGGATCTCTCGGCGCGTGCGCGAGCAGCGGTTCGCCGGCGCGGCGGGCCGCCCGCACCGCGTCGCTCTCGGGGACGCTCGCCAGCGTCGTCCCGCCGAAGTAGCGCGCGGCCTGGTCGGCGATCGACTCGACGTCCTCGTCGGGGCGGACCCGGTTGAACAGCACGCCCGCGGTCTCGGTGCCGTACGAGCGGGCGTACTCCTGGACCTTCAGGCCGTCCGAGAGCGAGGGGACCGTCGGCTGAAGCACGACGACGACGCGGTCGGCGAGCACGACGGGGAGGACCGCGCTCTTCGATCCGAGCGCCGCCGGCGAGTCGAGCAGGAGAACGTCGGTGTCGGCGGCGAGTTCGGCGACGACGTCCCGAAGCCGCTCCGGATCCGCCTCCTCGAAGGCCGTGAGGCTCGTCCCGCAGGGGACCACCGACATCCCGAAGCGGTCGTAGACGGCCGCCTCGACCGGGACGTCGCGCTCGGCGACGAGCAGGTCGTGCAGCGTCACGTCCGCGTCGTCCAGTCCGGCGTGAAACAGGAGGTTCGCCATCCCGGTGTCGGCGTCGATGACCGTCACGTCGTACCGATCGGCGAGCGCCATCCCGAGCGCCAGCGTGCTCGTCGTCTTTCCGGTGCCGCCCTTGCCGCTCGCGACGGCGAACGCCTCGACCATACCCGGGAGTCGCGACGGGCCGATAAAACTCTTCGACTCCGATTCTCATCGCTGATCGACGGCGAGCGGACCGCCGCGACCCGTCGAAACCGCCGGTCGGCCACCGCTACCCGATGTCTGCGGCGGGAACCGTCGGAATGAGCTCCCCAAGCGCGATTTCTTCGACGAGCGCCGCGGCGCGGGTGTAGGGGTCGCCGTCGCGTCCGGAATCGGCCGCCGCGGGCCGGCGCTTCCCCGCGTTCGCGAAGACGTTCTCGACGAACGCCTCGCGTGCCGCGTCGTTCGCGAAGAGGCCGTGAAGATAGGTCCCGAGGACGCGTCCCCGCGCCGCCCCGAGCGTCACCGGGTCGCGGCCGTCGCTCGCGAACGGGAACCGGACGGGCGGCGACGAGTTCGGCTGGGGTTCTCTCGGCCCGACCGCCCGCGTCTCGCCGGCGTGGATCTCGTAGCCCTCGACCGCGCCGGACGCGCCGGCGAGCGGGCCGTCCCCGTCGAGCGTCCACTCGACGGGGGCGACGCGCTTGCGACGCGAGAACGCGGTTTCGACGGGAAGCAGACCGATCCCAGAGACCGTCGTTCCGGCGTCGGCCACCGCGGTGTCGCCCGCGGCCTCGACGTCGGCAGCGATGAGGCGCTCCCCGAGGAGTTGGTAGCCGCCGCAGAGGCCGACGACGGGACCGTCGAATCTCCGAAGCCGCTCGTGGAGGCCTGCCTCTCGGATCGCGTGGAGATCGTCGGCGGTGTTCTTCGTCCCGGTCAGGACGACGGCGTCGGCGTCCGACAGCGGCGCGTCGAGCGGAACGAACGCGACGCGGACGCCCGGAACGCCGACAAGCGGGTCCACGTCCGCGGTGTTCGACGCCCGCGGGAGGCGCGGGACGGCGACCGTGACCGATCGGTCGTCGGCGACGCCGTCGTCGGTCCCCCGGACCTCGCGCTCTCCCGCCGCCGGGAGCGAGACGCTGTCCTCGTCGGGGAGCCCGGGATCGTCGTGGGGCAGCACCGCGAGCACCGGGACGCCGGTCCGGGATTCGATCTCGTCGATCCCCGGTTCCAGGAGGGACCGATCGCCGCGGAACTTCGTGATCGCGACGCCGACGACCCGCTCGCGGACGTCGTCTGGGAGCAGTTCCAGCGTGCCCAGGATCGAGGCGAAGACCCCGCCGCGCTCGATGTCGGCGACCAGCAGGATCCGGGCGTCGGCGAAGCGCGCGGTCTCGACGTTGGCGAGGTCGCGGTCGTGGAAGTTGATCTCCGCGATCGACCCCGCGCCCTCGGCGACCACGACGTCGTTTTCGGCCGCGAGGCGCGCGTAGGCCGCCTCGGCGGCGTCTCTGGCGTCGTCCCAGTGCTCGGCGTAGTAGTCGCCCGCGGCGTAGTGGCCGACGGCGACGCCGTCGACGACGAGTTGGGATTCGCCCTCGCCGCGAGGCTTCAGGAGCACGGGATTGTGATCGGTCGTCGGTCGGACGCCCGCGGCGCGCGCCTGGACGTACTGTGAGACGCCGATCTCGCCGAAGGCCGGGCCGTCGGAGTCCGACGCTGCGCTCGCGTCGTCGCCACGGACCGCCTCCGGCCGGACGACCGCCTGCGCCTCGTTACTCATATTCTGCGCTTTGAACGGCGCGACGTCGACGCCGGCGTCCGCGAGGCGGCGACAGAGCCCCGCGGCGACGGTGCTCTTGCCGACGTGGCTGGCCGTACCCGCGACGAGGATCGTCTCAGCGGGCATTCCTGGCGGATATCGACGGCGAGAGCCGACGACGCATCAGTACTCCGTCCCCTTCCGCGCGCGAACGCCCTCGTCGAAGGGGTGTTTCACCTTCCGGACCTCGGTCACGAGGTCGGCCGCGTCGAGCAGGTACGTCGGCTCCGAGTGACTCCCTGTCAACACGAGTTCGAGGTTCGCGGGCTTCGAGTCGACCAGGTCGAGCACGGCGGACTCGTCGATCAACCCCTGATCGACGGCGTAGAGAATCTCGTCGAGGACGAGCAGGTGAACGCCGGCCTCGGGGTCGCCGTCGAGGGGCAGCGGCGCGGTCAGGTCCGTCTCGCCGGCGGCCGCGACTACGTCCTCCGCGCGGGCGAGCGCGCCGCGGGCCTTCGCCAGGTGCTCGTCCTCGTCGGAGCCGTCCAAGAGCCCGTGCCAGCCGTAGTGGCCGGTGTTCTCGTAGGAGATCCCCGGGACCGCCGCGATGGCGTTGTACTCGCCGCGGACGCTCTCGACGGAGTCCGCGCCGCCCTTCAGGAACTGGAGGACGTGCACGCGGTAGCCGTGCCCGGCCGCGCGGAACGCCATCCCGAGCGCCGCCGTGGTCTTGCCCTTTCCGCCGCCCCACCACGCCTGCACGAGGCCGAACTCCTCTGGCGCGGCCGGTTCGATGTCGTCTGCCGTCGGGCGGACGCCGCCGCCGGGCGTCGCGCGTCGCGTCTCCGACGGAGTTCGGTCCGTCGCGTCGTCGCTGTCAGTCATAACCGGGAGGTAGACGCGGGCGGATAAGAAGCCGGCGGGAACGGGGCGGAAATTCGGATCGGCAGCGACGATGGTGGAAATTCGGATCGGCAGCGACGATGGTGGAAATTCGGGTCGGCAGCGACGATGGTGGAAATTCGGATCGGCAGCGACGATGGTGGAAATTCGGGTCGGCGGCGACGATGGCGGAATGTCACACCGGCCGCGACGTAGGCGGACCCCGAGAACTGAGTCGTCTGCGGGGGCAACGCTCGGTCGTTTGCGGAGGCGACGCTCAGTCGTCTGCGAGGGCAACGCTCAGTCGTCCGCGGGCGCGGCGTCGGCCTGGAGCGCCGGCGGGAGGTCGGCCGACAGCCGGTCGCGGTTGTGCGGCGCGGAGAAGTCGATGTCGGGGCCGGTCGGGACGAGCCGCTTCGGGTTGATGTCGTCGTGGCTCATGTAGTAGTGTCGCGTGATGTGGTCGAGGTTGACCGTCTCGGCGATATCACCCAACTGATACACCTCCTTCGTGTAGTTCCAGAGGTTCGGGTACTCGTGGATCGCTCGGCGGTTACACTTGAAGTGGGTGTGGTAGACGTGGTCGAAGCGGACGAGCGTCGCGAACATCGCCACGTCGGCCTCGGTGAAGACCTCGCCGGCGAGGAACCGCTGGCTCTCGAGGACGTCCTCCCAGCGGTCCAGCGCGCCGAAGAGGTCCTCGATCGCGGCTTCGTAGGCGTCCTGAGTGTCGGCGAAGCCGGCGCGGTAGACGCCGTTGTTTATCGACTCGTAGATGTCGTCGATGAGGTCGTCGACCTCCTCGACGCGCCCGTCTGGCAGGAGGTCGACGCCGTTCGCCCCCGCGAACTCGGTGTCGAGCATCCGCATAATCTCGCGGGACTCGTTGTTGACGATGGTCTCCTGCTCTTTGTCCCAGAGCACCGGAACCGTCACCCGGCCGGTGAACTCGGAGTCCGCACGGGTGTAGATCTCCCGGAGGTAGTCCGCGCCGTAGAGCGGATCTGGGTAGTCCTCGGAGAACTCCCAGCCGTCGTCGTGGCGGACGGGTTCGACGATCGAGAGCGAGACATCGTCTTCGAGGCCCTTCAGGCGCCGCGTCATCGCCACGCGGTGCGCCCACGGGCAGGCCCGCGAGATGTAGACGTGGTACCGGCCGGACTCGGCCGGGAACCCGGCGTCGGGCTCGTCCTGAATCCAGTCGCGGAAGGACGTCTCCTGTCGGTCGAACTCGCCCTCCTCGTTCGTCGTCTGATAGGCGTCGCTCCGCCACTCCCCGTCGACGAGCATATTCATCGGTACGACTCGTTGTCGCCGGGGAGGCCTAAGTGATTCGCCACGTGTCGCCGCCCGCGCACGACCGATTACCGAGCGGACGTACCCCGGTTCCCGAACTCGATACGCGGCATCCGCCGCCGGAACCGACGTGACTCAGCGTTCGAGCAGCGTCTTGACCGCCGTGACGACCGCGTCGGCGTCGGGGCCGAGCACGTAGGTGATCGGTTCGATTCCGTAGCCGCCCGTCTGGTAGCAGACGAACGTCGCAGAGAGCGATTCGGGACCGCGCTCGGCGATCGACTCGCGGATCGGGTCGGTCGGCGCGTCTGGGTCGAACTCGACGGCGTCGTAGCCGGCGGCTTCGAGGTCGGCCACGATCCCCGAGTCGTAGCGGACGTTGAGCGCGGCGCGGGCGTCGCTGCCGGCCTCGCGCGCCGACAGGAGCACGCCCGCGACGTGCTCGCTGACGCCGAACTCGGGATCGGCGGGGACCGTCGCGCGACCCTTCACGTCGAAGATCCGTCCGGGAACGCCCGCGACGTCGTCGACGCCGGCCGCCTCGGGGAGACACTCCACGAGGTTCGAGCCGACGTTCGGGATGAGCCCGGCGAACCCGCTGGCGTTCGTGAGTCGTCGGAGCGCCCGCCTGAGCGACGAGCGCACCTGTTCGCTCGTCCGGAGCCCGCTCTCGGGGTCGTGGATCCGGACGTAGCCGTCGTAGTCGGCGAGTTCGGGCATCGCTTCCTCGTGGAGCCGCGCGAGCAGGTCGCCCTCCTCTAACCGCCGGACGAGCACTTCGGCCTCGACGAGCGCCTGCACGCGACTCATATCGCCCGTCGCGAGGCCGTCGGCGACGCGCTCGACGAGGTCTCCGACGCGCTCGTCGTCGAGGACCTCCTCCCTCCGACTCACGTCGCCGTGGGCGTACTTCGAGACGGCGCTCTGGCTGATCCCCAACGCCTCGGCCACCTCGTGCTGCGTCAGTCCCCGCTCGCGAAGCGCCTCCGCCAGCATCGAGCGGAAGGTCGGGAGGAACTCCTCGACGACGACTTCCTCGACGAACTTCATTCGTCTGCGTGCCCGGCGTCGGGTTCAGGCGACTCCGACGCGAACTCGGGGTCGGCACCGATGCGCGACGCCTGCGGCCCCTCCTGATCCTGGTACTTCGAGCCGCGCTCGACGCCGTAGGGTCGCCCGGCGGCCTGGGTGAGTTCGGTGAATACCAGCTGGGAGACGCGCATTCCCGGCGTGAGCGCGACGGGTGCGGTGCCGAGATTCGACAGTTCGAGCGTGATCTGGCCGTGGTACCCCGGATCGACGATACCCGCGGTCGCGTGGATCACGACCGCGAGGCGGCCGAGCGAGGAGCGCCCCTCGACGGTCGCCAGCAGGTCGGGCGGGATCTCGACGCGCTCTTTGGTCGTCCCGAGGACGAAGTCGCCGGGGTGGAGGATGAACTCCTCGCCCTCCGGCACCGTCGTCTCGGTCACGTACTCGGAGACCTCCGACTCGCGGTTCGGGTGGATACAGGAGATGTTCGTCCGCTGGAACTCCAAGAACTCCTCGCCGAGTCGGAGGTCGATGCTCGCCGGCTGGATCTGCATATCGAGGTCGTCGATGGGATCGACGACGAGGTCGCCGGCCTCCAGTCGAGCGAGGATGTCGTCGTCAGAGAGTATCATCGTCCGAGAGAGTGTGAGCGAACGACGTAAAGTCACCCGCTTCCGACCGGGGCGGTCCGGGGGGTCGAAGGAACCGACGCGTCGCGGCCGGACCGTTCCGGCGATCAGCCTCCCGCGGAATCGTCCGACTGGGAGACCATCCTAGCTGTTCAGCGACGATCGGACGCGAGACCCGAGCGTGACGAGTACGATCAGGGCCCCGATCCCCGCGAGCTTCAACGAATACGTCGACCGTCGCTTCTCGAGGAACGCGTCGCCGGGCGCCGCCGGATCGACGTACGCGGTGACCGTTTCCCCGGATTCGTACTCCTGGGCGATCGACTGCGCCTTCGAGTGCGTCTCGTACTTCGGGCTCACGTCCGACGGGAAGATCCGGTCGCCGGTGTACGCCGTGCCGTCGTACCGGTACTCGAAGGACACGGTCGGCTTGTGGGACTGGTCTCCCTTGCTGGTGACCGTCTCGACGTCGGTCTCGACGATCGTCGCGTCCACGGCCACCGCGTCTTCGATCGCATCCGACTGCTGGGTGTAATCGTACGCGCCGTACCCGGCGAGGCCGGTTCCGACGAGGAGCAATACTGCCGCGAAGAACGAACTGGGACCGATTGTGGAGGGCACAGATTTCGGTGAGTGAGACTCCTTATAATTATGACGCTTCCACCCCGCGGCAAAGCGAGGACATATACGACATCGCGCGCCAGAGTCGCGTATGAAGCAGGCCATCGTCGCCCGGACGGACCTCGGGATGGGACGCGGAAAGCTCGCCGCGCAGGTCGCACACGCGTCGCTGTCGGCGTACGAGGACACCGACGAGCGAACCAGAAAGGAGTGGAAAGGTGGCGGACAGAAGAAGGTCGTGCTGAAGGCCGACGGCGAGGAGACGCTGTTTCGACTGGCCGACGAGGCCGAGCGGCTCGGGTTGCCGAGCGCGATCATCCGAGACGCGGGACACACGCAACTCGATCCCGGCACGGTGACCTGTCTCGCGGTCGGCCCCGGCCGCGAGGAGGACGTCGACCGGGTGACCGGCGACCTCACGCTGTACTGATCCGGACTCGAAGCCACGGAAACCGGACGGGTGAGCGGCCAAACGACTTACCACGGGTCCGAACGGAGAGAGAGGAAATGAGGAACTTCGCGGGAGAGGGAGTCGGCGGCGCGCTCGCGCAGGTCGTCGACGGGATGGACGACGCCGTCATCGTCCGCGAGACCGCGAGCGGCGAGGTCGTCGCAGCCAACGCGGCGGCGGCGGAGACGTTCGGCGACGAGTCCGGAACCCGTCGCGAACTCGATGCCGAGGCGTGTGCGGCCAACCCGGAGCGAGCGGCCGAGGCCCGCAGGGAGGCGGAGCGAGCGGCGCGACAGGGCGGCGCGGGGAGATTCCGCTGGGAGGCCCGGCGGCGCGACGGCACGACGTTCTGGGCCGAATCGAGCGTGTCGGCGACGACCGTCGGCGACCGGGAGTACCTCGTGAGCGTCGTGCGGGACGTGACAGAGCGGACCGAGCGCGAGCGGGACCTCGAGCGGTTCGCCGAGATCCTGACGCACGACCTCACGAGCCCGTTGAACGCCGCACAGGCGCAGGTGAACATCCTGCGCGAGGAGGTCAGCGGCGGCGAGGAGTTCCTGGACCGCCTGGAGCGGGTGCACGATCGGATGGAAGCCATCGTCGGCGACGTGCGGGCGCTCGTCGGCGACAAGCGGCACGAGCCGGACCTCGGACCCGTCGATCTGAACCGCGTCGTCGTCGGCGCGTGGGAGGCCGTCGGCGGGTGCGGTGACGACGACGAACCGGTGTGTGCCGAGGACGCCGGGGGGAGCCTGATCGTCGACGGCGACCTGGGAACGGTCACCGCTGACGAGGGACGGCTGTGTCGGCTGTTCGAGAACCTCTTTCAGAACGCGATCCGGCACGCCGGCGAGGCGGGCGACTGCGTCACCGTGACGGTGTCGTCGATCCCGGGCGGGGTCGCCGTCGACGACGACGGGTCCGGCGTCCCCGAGGCGGACCGCGAGCGCGTCTTCGAGTACGGGTACACCACCGCCGACGCCGGGACGGGATTCGGGCTCAACATCGTCGCCGCGACGGCCGAGGCCCACGGCTGGGACGTCGCCGTCGGCGACTCCGAGGCGGGCGGGGCCCGATTCGAGATCACCGGAATGCGAGGGTCGAGCGACGGAGGCTGAGCCGGCGGGCGGATCGATCCCGTCGCGTCGACCGGGGCGCGAACCGGAGCGGCCTTACTCCCGGAGAGGGAAGGCGAAACCGACCAGATGCGCGAGGCACACCCCCTGGAACGGCGCGTCGGCATCGAGCACTACTACAGCGACGCCGAGGGGACCGGCGGTCGACTGCGGACGGCCCCCGACGACTTCCGGGTCCGGGAACTGGAGGCGATGGAGCCCGAACCGCTCGACGTCGACGCCGGCGACTACCCGCACCTGCTCGTCCGGGCGACGCTCCGGGGGTGGGACACCAACGACTTCGCGCGACGGCTCTCGAACGCGCTGGGGATCAGCCGCGAGCGGGTCTCCTGGGCCGGCACGAAGGACAAGTACGCGGTCACGACGCAGTTGTTCTCGCTGCGCGGCGTCGACACCGAAGAATTGCCAGATATCGACGACGCCGACGTCGAGGTGCTCGGGAGAATCGGCCGACGGCTTCACTTCGGCGACCTGGCCGGCAACGCCTTCGAGATCCGCGTCCGCGACGCCGACGTCGCCCCGGTCGAGGAGATCACGGCCGAGTTGCACGCGCGAGTCAGTGAAGCGGCGGACGGGCCGGCGCGCACAGGCGATGGAGACGACGAACCCGGCGTCGACGTCGCCGTTCCGAACTACTTCGGCCACCAGCGCTTCGGCAGCCGCCGGCCGGTCACGCACGAGGTCGGCCTGTGCGTCGCCCGCGGCGAGTGGCGCGAAGCGGTCCTGACGTACGTCGGCAACCCCTTCGACGCCGAACCCGAGGCGACCCAGGAGGCGCGGCGGTTCGTCGACGAGCAGGCCGAGACGGACGATCCCGACTGGGGGGCGGCGCTGGATCGGATGCCCGGCGCGCTCCGCTTCGAGCGGTCGATGCTGCACCGCCTGCACGAGGACGGCGACCGGAGTGCGGAAGACTGGCGGCACGCCCTGGAGGCCGTCCCGGAGAACCTCCAGCGGCTGTTCGTCAACGCCGCGCAGTCGTACGCGTTCAACCGGATCGTCAGCGAGCGGCTCTCCCGCGGGGTCCCGCTCGCGCACCCGGTCGAGGGCGACGTCGTCTGCTTCGCCGACGCCGACGCACCCGAGGGGCTCTCCCGACCGGACACCGACCGGACGCAGGTCGCGACCGACCGCCGGATCGACGTGATGCGCCGCCACTGCGAGCGCGGCCGGGCGTTCGTGACCGCCCCGCTCGTCGGCGTCGAGACCGAACTGGCAGACGGCGAGCCCGGCGAGATCGAACGCGCCGTCCTCGACGATCTCGGACTCGGCCCGGGCGACTTCAACCGTCCCGGCCAGTTCCACTCGACCGGGACGCGGCGCGCGGTTCTGCTCCGGACGCGCGTCGACACCGGCGTCGACGCCGCCGAGCGCGCGTACGACCTCTCGTTCTCGCTTCCCTCGGGGTCGTACGCGACGGTCCTGCTCCGGGAGTACCTGAAGACGAGTCCGGAGGCGCTGTGAGCAGTTGCTGTCCGCCGCCGGCGGTGACGCGCCGCTATGGACTGCCGTCGGTCCCGTCGCGAGCGGGCGGACGGCCACAGGCGGACAGCCGCGGTCGCACCGACCGATAGCCGCGCTTTTATTTTCCCGTCGCCTTCGCTCGCTATGGACTGTCGGCGGTGCGGAACGCCGCTCGAACGACCGGGCGATTACTGCCTGGTCTGCGACACCGCCAACTGCGACGCGGTCGTGGTCGAATTCGAGCGCGACCGCGCGGAGTTGACGATGCTCGACGGCGACGAGGTCGTGGGACGCACGACGCTGACGACGGTACCCGAGGACGACCCCGAGTCGGAGACCGTCGAACTCAGGAACTTCGCGGGGCGCGTCGCCGACGACGTTCGCCGCAAGCGACCCGAGACGGTGTTCGCGGCGGGGAACCGCGAGGTGCTTCGGGAGACGAGAGCGCAACTCCACCACGAGTTCTATCGCGTCGCGGCCGACGATCCCGTCGGGCGCGTGCTGGAGCGCCGCGGCGAGCGCTCGTTGGAAGTCGTCGAGACGCCGCCGCGAGAGAAACTCGGCGGGTCGCACTCGACCCTGATCGGCGGGCGGAACGGTCGGCAGGCCATCGGCGTCGTCGCCGACCACCCGCACGTCAAGAAGATCGTTCCCGGCCCGATCGACGCCGGCGGGATGGGCTCGCGAACGGGGCTCAGAGCGAAGGTGACCCGCGCCGACGACAACGGCAACGTCCGGCTGTTGCTCCGAGACGGCTCCAGCGTCCAGGAGAACCGGATCGTGACGACCGCGATGGACAGAGAGACCGGCGAGTTCGTCCGCGACGACCTCAACCAGGCGCTCACCGAGGCCGAACTGCGGGACGAGTGAGCGCGTCGGGGTCGGCCGACCGAGGGCCAGAGCCGGGCGAGCGGCCGGGTGTCGGGCGGCCGAACGAGAGGACGCTACTCGAGGTCGCCCGAGCGGATCGCGTCCTCGGCTGCGGACAGCGCGGCCTCGCGGTCGAAGTCGGCGACGATCCCCTCCAGTTCCTCGCGGGACGCCTCGCGCAGCGCCTCGGCGTGCTCGGTGACGTTGGGGACCGCTCGGATGATGTTGTCGACGATCGGAATCGCCGCGACCTGCGCGGACCGCGACAGCGGGTTCAGGTCGATCACGATCTCGGATTTGCCCATCGCCGCGAGCGCCTCGGCTCGGTCGCCGTCTTCGAGGGGAACGAGCACGACGTCGGCCGCGCCGATACCGTCGGCGTCGACTTTCGAGCGCTCGTGTTCCAGTCCGGGGATGCGCGCGTCGGCGGTCAACCCCTTGATCTCGACGCCCGCTTCCGCCGCGCCGTGCTCGCGGAGGTGCCCGGCGATCGCCGCCATCCGCTCGTCGGTTCGGTTGAAGAGGTTCACCTCCACGTCGGCGTCGACCGCCGCGGCGAGTTCGACGATCTCCCCGGGGACGAGCGCCGCGACGTTGCCGTTGACCGAGAGGACGGGACGGTCCGCGAGGAGCAGGAGGGCGGCCGCCGCGCGCTCGGCGGCGTCGGCCGAGTCGGTGGTCCGCTCGCCGAGGAGGTAGTCGAACGCCTCGCCGCGACCCTCGGCGATGAGCCCCTGTTTGCTCGTGATCCCCTTTTCGACCCCCGCTTCGATGCGGTGTCGCGTCAGGAGCGACTGATAACGGGGGTGGCTCTCCGGCACGTCGATCTCGCTCATACCGCGAAATCGACCGGCCGGAGGAAAAGCGGGCCGGTTCGGCCGCGTCGTCCCCGCCCTTTCGGGCGCTTCTCCGACCGCCTCAGCGCTCGAAGCGGCTGACATCGGGCGGTCGGAGCGTCGCTCCCGTCGGGTGAACCGAGCAGACCTCGGGATCGTAGCCGGCCGCCGAGAGGTCGTCGCCGAACGCGAAGACGGTGTCGCCGAGCATCGCCATCGCGGCGTCGCCGCCCTCGGCGCGGACCGTCTCGACGGCGTCGGCGACGCGGTCGGTGAGGAGGTCCGCCTCGCGGGCGAACCGCCGAGAGAGTTCGACGAGCCGATCGGTCGTGGGCTCCGCTCGGAGGTCGGACAGCGCGCGCTCGCCCGCGGCGGTCAGCGCGCGGGTGTCCCCCGAGAGCACCTCCTCGGTCGAGACCGAGCCGAAGGAGACGTACTCGACGCGGGGGCTGGCCGGGATGCCGTCGAGACGGCCGTGCCCCGGCGCGCCGGGTTCGAGGCGGATCGGAAGCCCGCCCCGGGCCTGTGCCACCACGTCGCCGAGCCCGGTTCCCGCCTCGACCTCGGCGGCGTGGGCGAGTTCGACGAGTTCGTTCTCGCTCCGGTGACGGTCGTAGGCGGCGTTGGCGGCGTAAGCGGCCCCGAGCGCCATCGCGCCCGAGACGCCGAATCCGGCGCCCAGCGGCAACGGCGTCTCGGCGACGACGCGAGCGTCCGCGGCGTCGAGGTCGTCGAGAACGGCGGCGACGGGCGCGACGTCTATCGGCTCACCGTTCAGCGTCACGTCGGGGCCGCCGGTGTCCGTGTCGGTGTCGTTCCGGACGTCGTCGCCGCGGCCGACTCGCACGTTGACGCCGTGCGAGAGCGCGATTCCGGCTCCGCGGGAGCCCGCCACCGACGGGTCCTCGTCGGGGTGAGCGCTGAAGAATCCGGTGACGTGTCCGGGCACGAACGCCGCCGCCTCGTCGCTCATTGCCGTCGATTGCGCGGCCGCCGTTAAATCGGGCGCGGTTTCGGTGGCAGGGGACCATCGAATCCTGACCGCCCACAGGTTCAAATACGATTACGTTATAATACAATGTATACGTGCCGTCGATAAGCGCCCGCATTCCCGACGACGAACGGGACGAACTGGAGGAGGTCGCCGCACTGCTGGGAGAAGACAAGAGCACGACGATCCGGAAGGCCCTGGACGAGGGACTCAAAGAACTGCGAATTCGCGTCGCCGTCGAACGGTACCAGACCGGCGAAATCTCTGTAACGGAGGCAGCGCGGGTCGCCGGCGTTCCGCTCGCGGAGTGGCTGGAGATCTGTCGGGAGCGGAATCTGACGACGCAACTTTCGACGGCCGATCTCGAAGACGATGCCGAAGCCGCGCTGGATCTGTAGATGGAGATCTACGTGGACGCGACGACGCTCATCGCCCTGGAGAGCGTCGGCGAACTGGAACTACTGACGAACTTCGAGGGCGACCTCGTGATCCCGCAGGCGGTCGCCGACGAAATACGCGAGGAGCGCGCGGAACGGAACGTGCAGCGGCTTCTTCGAAGTGATTCGGCATCGATGAAGACCGAGGCGAACGCGGCCGGCGAGCACCAACAGAGCGCGATTGACGTGCTCGGCGATGCGGAGTGGAACGGCGACGTCGCGATCGTTGCGGCCGTCCTTCGAGCACGCGAACGGGACGAGCCGATCGCCGTCGTCTCCGACGACCGACGCGTCAGGACCGTCGCCGAAGGATTCGACGCCACCGTCACCGGTACGATCGGCGTCGTCGTCCGCGCTGTCGACGAAGGAAGAGCGCCCGGCGAGGCGAAGTCGCTCGTGCGACGTCTCGATTCGAACGGACTGCATCTGACCGGCGAGCTCCGCGAGACGGCCGATCGATTGATAGACGAAGCCACCGAGGAGAACTGAACTCGGAGTGGTATGCCGTCGCCTACGACCTCAGACGCCGGCGGTCTGACGAGACTCGCTTCGCTCGCCTCGCTGGTTCCCAGAGACCTCGCCTATGGGCTCAGTCTCTGGCGATCCGGCGGGAACACCGTCGGACTCACCTCGTTCGTCCGACGAGCTCCCGCTCGACAGATACGCCTTCGCCCTACGGACTCAGGCGTTGCCTGTCTCGCGGGAACAGAACGGCCTCGCGGATGTTGTCGAGGCCGAGCATCGTCATCACGAGCCGCTCGCCGCCGAGCCCCCAGCCGGCGTGCGGCGGCATCCCGTATTTGAACATCTTCGTGTAGTAGTCGAACTGCGCGGGATCGAGCCCCTGCTGTTCGAAGCCCTCGACGAGGTGATCGTAGCGGTGTTCACGCTGCCCGCCCGAGACCAGTTCCATCCGCGGGTGCATCATATCGAACCCGGTCGAGAGCTGCGCGTCGTCGTCGTGGTCCTTGATGTAGAACGGCTTGATCTCCGACGGCCAGTCGGTGATGAAGTAGTGCTGCCCGACGTCGTCGCCGAGGGCGCGCTCGCCCTCGGTCGGGAGGTCGTCGCCCCAGACGAGCTGCTCGTCGAGTTCGCCCGTCGCGTTGATCCGCTCGATGGCCTCCTCGTAGGTGAGTCGCGGGAAGTCGCCTTCCGGGACCTCGAACTCCTCGTCGAGGCCGAGGAGTTCGAGCTGGCGCTCGCAGTTCTCGGCGACGCCCTCGTAGGCGCTCTTGACGACGTGTTCGCAGGCGTCCATCGCTTCGGTGTGGTCGACGAACGCCGACTCGAAGTCGATCGACGTCGCCTCGTTGAGGTGCCGGGGCGTGTTGTGCTCCTCGGCGCGGAAGATCGGCCCGATCTCGAAGACCCGCTCGAGGCCGGAGCCGACCATCAGCTGCTTGAACAGCTGCGGCGATTGGTTCATGAAGGCCTCTTCCCCGAAGTACGTGATCGGGAAGAGCTCCGTGCCGCCCTCGGTCCCGGTGGCGACGATCTTCGGCGTGTTGATCTCCGTACAGCCCAGGTCGCGGAAGGCGTCGCGGGCGGATCGAAGGACCTCCGAGCGGATCTCGAAGATGGCCTTGACCTCCTCCTTCCGGAGGTCGAGCGTCCGGTTGTCGAGCCGGGTCGAGAGTTCGGCGTCGACCTTCCCGGAGGGATCGAGCGGCAGCTCGGTGTCGGACGCCGCGAGCACCTCGATCGACTCGGGGACGATTTCGACGTCCGTCGGCGCGCGCGGCTCCTCCTTCACGTCGCCGGAGACGGTGATGACGCTCTCTCGGGAGACGTTGAGGCCGGTCTCGACGAGCTCCTCGTCCATCGAGTCCTCCTCGAGTTTGATCTGGATCTTCCCCGACTTGTCTCGGAGGATCAGGAAGGCGATCCCGCCGAGGTCCCGTACCTCGTGGACCCAGCCGGCGACGGTGACCTCGTCGCCCGGCTCGGCGTCTGCCGTGTAGGTTCTGCCCTGCATACCCCGTCTTTCCGCCCGCCCGGTCTTAAAAACGGTCGGTTCGAGCCCGGAATGTGTCGTTCCCGCACGCCGGGCACACGGTCACCCGGCTGCTGACGCCCGATCGACTGCCACCCACACGGGAGTCTGCGGCCGACGCACACAAGAGATATATCTGACACTGTTTCATTCCCGATTCGTGATGCCGCCCTCGCGACGATCGTTCGTCTCCGCCCTCGCGTTCCCCGCTGTCGCCGGATTGGCCGGGTGTCTCTCTGACACCGACGCGCGGGCGACCGACGCCGCGGATTCCACGGGTTCCAGTACCACCCCGGGATCGACCGCGTCCGCGACGGCAGACAGTGCGTTCACGCTCAGACTGGCCGCCCTCGAATCGATCCCGACCGACGCCCCGGTCCGCGTGCATCCGCGGGCGCTGGCGCGGTTCCTCGCACGCGGCGTCGACGCCGAGGAGGCGGTCCGGACGCACGACGGGATCCTGTTGGAGGGGAGTCGGCCGATCCTCCCGCGGATCGACGCCGCCCGCCTGTCCGGCGAGCGCGTCGACGACGGGCCGTACACGCTCGATCTGACCGGCGGACTGCGCTATCGGTGGTTGTTCGGCGCGACGCCGGTCGAATCGACGCCGGAGAACGCGACGGTGATCGACGTCGACGAGCTCCCGACGGCGCGGCGCGACCTCGCGCTCGCGGCGATCGGCGACGGTCGCCCGCAGGCGTACCCCGAAACGCCGCTGGGGACGTGGGCGCGGAGAACCTTCGTCGGCGGCTGCCTCCGGCACGAAGGCACGGTGTATCGGGGTCGAGAGGTGCAACAAACCGACGCCGCGTTCTTCGCCGACGAGGTGTGGTACGTCGGGCGGGCGACGCCGAGAACCGACGCGCCCGCGGACGCGCCGCATCTCCTGCTCGATCCTCTGCCCGACGGCGCGCGACGCGCCGTCGACGGCCTCCTCTCGACGTGGGCCGACAGCCGCGACCCGGTCGAGACGGACGTCTCCGACCTCGATCAGTCGGCGCGGACGGCGTTGCGGGACGCGGAGGCGCTCCTCACGCACGTCGCCGCCTTCGAGGTCATCGTCGAGTGAGGGCCGCTCGAGTGCGGGCGTGCGGGTCAGGCCGCTGAAGAATCGGATCGCTGCAGGGTCGAGGCGGCGCGGGGCCGGACGACAGAAGCGCCGGACCGCGGTAGGGCCGGGCGACAGAAGCACCGGGCCAAAGAAGCTGTGGAAACGGACCGAGCGGACGGTTCAGACCTCCGGACGGCGCAGACGGGCGGACAGTTCAAGCGGGGGGAGACTCGGACGGACAGACAACGCGAAACGGGCGATCGCTCACTCGACGACCGCTTCGGCGTGGGCGTCCTTGACGCCCTCGACGGTCTCGCGGACGGCGTCGACGCCCTCGTCGTGGAGGAGGTCGCCGACGACGATCGTGTCGGCGTGCTTGCCCATCTCGTAGGCGGCGTCGTAGTCGCCGATGCCGCCGCCGTAGAACAGCGTCGACTCCTCGAGGGCGTCGCGGGCGGCCGCGACCTTCTCGGTGTCACCGAAGGTCCCCGAGTACTCGACGTAGACGATCTCCTGGCCGAACATCTTCTCGGCGACCGCGGCGAAGGAGGCGACGTCCTCGGCGGTCTGGTCGGTGTTGGCCTCGGTCAGTTCCGCGACCGAGGCGTCGGGGTTCATCACGATGTACGCCTCCGTGTACGTTCGATCCCAGTCGAGTGGGCCGTCGATCCGGACCCACTCCTTGTGCGCCCCGGTGACCCAGAACGACGATTCGGCGTTGAACACCGTCGGGATGAGGTAGCCGTCGAGGTCGTCCGATTCGATCACGACGCCGGGGTTCGAGGGCTCCTGGTACAGCGGCACGTCGTAGCGGGAGCAGGCGTCGACGACCCGTTCCATCTTCTCGGTGGTGATGTCGAGCGTCCCGCCGATCTCGATCGCGTCGGTCCCCGTCCGGCAGACGTCTTCGAACGTCTCGCCGTCGACGAGGTCTTTGTCCGGGTCCACTTTCAGCACGTGGTCCCACTCGGTCCAAGGCCCGGTCATTGCAGGTACGTCTCCCGGGGAACGTTAAAAATGGCGCGGAAGCGCGAACAGACCGCCGGTACGTACGGGACGAGCGGCGTGTTACCCCGACGTCTCGTCGTCGGCGTCCGCTTCGGTGCTCCCGTCGGTCCCACTGTCGCTCTCGGGGGCGCCGTCCTCGTCGCCCCCGGCGTCGTCCCCGGCCTCGTCGACGGTGATGCTCACGGGCCCGGTGTCGCCGCCTTCCTCGGCGTCCTCGGAGCCGCCCAGTCGACTGTCGAGGTTGAACACCGTGTTCAGTTCCGCCTGCACCTGTTCGGCGACGCCCCGCACGAGGTCGCTCGGGGCGATCGCGGTGTACTCGTAGGGGTTGTTGCCCGCGCCGGCGCTCTCGCGCTTACGGCGCTCGACGGTCTCCTCCTCGTGGAGTTCGGCCAGCGCCTCCCGGACGGTGCTCGGGTACAACCCCGTCCCGTCGGCGACCTCCTCGCTCGTCGAGTGCGGGTTCTTTCGCAGATACACGTAGATCCGCGCCCGGGTCTCCGTGTCGAGGAGCCACGCGAGAAGGTCGACGATGCCCTCGTCGAACTCCGAGACGGCGCGGTCGGCCTCGGCTTCCAGTCGGGCGCGCGGTCCGCCCTCGGCGTCGGCGTCCTCGTCGACCCCCTCGATGGCGTCCTCGAAGTCTATGCGGCTCCCGTCGCTCTCGTCGGTGTGGTCGTCAGGAGACATCGTGTTCTACCCGAAAGGTCAAAACTCGGCGGGCAAAAGCCTTTCTCAGACCTCACGCCAGACAGAGGGACTCACAGAGCGCGTCGAACCCGGATTCGCGGTGGAGTCGCCGCTGCCGCGCCGTCCCGCCCTCGGCGTCGAGCAGTCGCCGCAGTGCGTCGGTGGCGAGCCGGTCGGTCTCGGCGGCGACGAACTCCTCGAGCGTGATCGTGTCCTCGGCCTCGGGCGTGATGAACGACGCGTCGCGGCCGTATCGCACCGCGTGCCACTTGTTCGCGTCGAGGAGCTCCCGCCGGACGTCCGTCCCCGACTCACCGTCCTCGTAGCGCGCCGCGAGGTCCGCGACCAGAGCGTGCACGTACTCCACGAAGGCGGCGGTGGCGGCCGGATCGGTCTGGGCGTCGGGCGTCCGAATCTCTACCGTGCCGTGACCCGTGTGCGGTCGGACGTCGTACCAGAGCTCGCCGCGGTCCTCGATCGAGCCGAGTTCGACCATCCGGCGCTCGAACCGCCGGTACGCCTCGAAGTCCGCGAAGTGCGTCGGCATCCCGGTGTTGGGCAGCGCCTCGAAAATCTTCGCGCGAGCGGACGACAGGCCGGTGTCGAACCCGCACCAGAACGGAGAGTTCGCGGACAGCGAGAGCAGAGGCGGGAGGTACCATCGGAGCTCGTTCGCGATCCAGGTCGCCTTGTCGGCGTCGTCGACGCCCACGTGGACGTGGAGGCCGGACGTCGTGTTCCGGTGCTGTGGGTACTGAATCCGGTCCAGTTGCGATGTGTACCGCGGCTTCGTCGCGTGATCGAGTTCGTACCACTCCGCCGTCGGGTGGAGACCGGACGCCGCGATCCGGTAGCCGTGCTCGGCGGCGTGGTCGACGAGGGCCGCGCGAACGTCACGGATCACCTCTTCGACGCCGCCGACGTCCTCGATCAGCGGCGTCTGCGTCTCGATCGTGAACTGGAACAGTTCGTGATCGATTCGGTCTTCGAGTATCCCCGTCGGTGGGGAGTCGTAGACGAGATCAGAGATGCCCGACGTCGGGCGGCCCCGCTCGTCGACGATGTAGAACTCCTCTTCGACGCCGAGCGTACCCATTCGGTCGAAGGCGTCCGCCGACCCTAGCTCCATCGCCCCGTGGTTTGCGGCGGCCGATTAAATATGTCGCGGGCCGCGGCGAACGCTTCGCCCAGCCGCGGTCGCGACGGTCGGCTCACTGGCAACGCGACTCAGACTCCATCGTCGCCGTCGTCGCGCGGTTCGGCGACGACCGCGAGGTGATCGTCGTGGAAGCGGTCCAGCCGTCGGGTCTCGAGGATCTCGTAGCCCGAACGGAGTTCCGCGAGCACGTTCTCGAACACCGTCTCGGGGTCGTCGAGGACGTCTTCGCTCCGCGCTTTGATCGCCGCGAGCAGCCGACCGTCTGGCGCGAGAAACCGCCGGTTGCGGAGCGCGACGGTGGCCTGCCCCCGGGTCGCGACGTCCTGGACGATGCAGTCGAGGTCGGATTCGACGACGTGGGCGTACGTCGCGGGATCCCGAGCGTCCTTCAGGAGCGGGAAGAGGTTCGGGCGCGACTCCGCGACTGAGAGGAGGTCGCGCGTCGGTCGTGGCGCGAACTCGACGGCGTACGTCGGTCCGGCGAAGTCCGCGACGTGCGAGACGGTCGTCCCCGAGGCCGCGCCCAGATAGAGCACTCCGCCTCCCCCGTCGAGACCCACGTCGACTCCGAGCTCCAGCATCGCGCCGAGTTTCGAACGCCCGGCGTCCCACGCCCGCCACCCGCCGGCGTCCTGCGGCTCGCCGTACACCGGCTCGCCGCGGGTGGCGAGTCGCTCCCGACCGTCGAAGCGACGGCGTTCGACGCCTCGGGGGAGCGTGGGGCTCATTCGCCCACCTCCCGCTCGCGGATCGTCGTCATTCGCTCGTCGAGGTCGTCGTGAACGGACTGCTTGTACTCGCCCGAGTAGTGGTCGATTCGGGCCGCGATCGCGAGCTTCCCCGCCAGCGCCCGCGCGGCCGATCCGCGGTTCTCGGGGTGGGTGCCGCGGACGTACTCGTGCGTGAAGATGACGCCGTGCTTCGGCGAGGACCCCCGACCCCGCAGGTGTGCGAAGAGCGCGTCCTCGGCGCCCAGCACCTGCACCGTCCCGGCGGGCTTCTTGGCCAGCGACTCCAGCCCGCCCGCCAACGAGAGCAAGCGAGCGGCGAGGACCGGACCGGCCATCGCGGCGAGGTTCGGAGCCACTTCCGGCGCGTGTGATTCGACGAACGAACGGAGTTCCGCGCGCTCGTCGTCGAGGTCGACGATCCGCTCCGCGAGCGAGACGACCCGCTCTTCGGCGGGCGACTGCGGCGTCCACTCGGCCACCGCGCGAGCGCCGTCGACGCCGCCGAGGTTCTCGGTGGACCGATCGACGCCGTCTCGCCCGGAGTCCTCTGCGAGCGAACCGGCCCACTCGGCGAGTCGCTCGGCGAGTTCGTTCGCGGTTCGTTCGGCGTCGTCCATCGCCCGAATACTGTGTCGAAGCTGCGTGTCCGACGAGGTTTCGCGGGCCGTCACAGCCTCGCGCGTCGCGTGGACTGTCGCCTCGTGTAAGGCGTCGTAGTAGTCGTCCTCGTCGGTTGCGAAGCCCGACCGGATGGCTTGTTCTGGCCAATTCTGGGGCCGGTCGGCTTCCCCCTCGGAGATGGCAGTCGCTGCCGCGTCGAGGTCGCCCGGATCGAGGTCTGTGAACCATCCCGTGTGTTCGGGATTCGAGCCGCTCATAGGCTACGTTGCATACGGGGGCGTATATGCATTCGCGAAATGGTCCTGTTGGGCTCGATGCACAACCGCTGCTCAGTACAGCCGATGCGATGACCGGATCGTGACCGTCAAGTGCGGGACGAGAGGCAGTTCACCGGATCTGTTCCGGGGATTTTGTCGCGGTCACCGGAGTACCGGGCCCACGAACGGTTCGCCAAATCCATCGAAGTATAACGCCCACTGGACGACACCCCGCCGGGCGAAATCACGGGAATTCCTGCCGAACGACCTGAAACGCTTGTCAGACGAATCGAAGTGGTCGTAACTGTGAGATTTTTCGTTTTCGATCACACACCTAGAAATCACGGCAGGTTTTCAGAATCCTGAGAGAGACCCAAAGAGGACATTGCTGTGCGTTATATCCCATAGAATTATATGCCAGATGATTAAACTGATGATAATATCTGGAAAGTAATATGAAAGGTCGATCTCACACCACGCTAACGCTCCTGTTCGTCGGTATGGTCGTTTTCGCTGCCGGACCAGCGATGGGGGCGACCACACCGGCCCCCGTCCCCGATGATCGACGGGAGTCACCGGAGTTGCGGTCGTCGGAGAGCACGGGCGGCGAAGTGTCGCCGCCGGCGCGAGTCGAATTCAAGACGGCAGGCTCGGGGGCGGTACAGGAACTGGTCGTTGTCGAGCGAATCGACCGTGATGGCGACGGCTACGCCTCGGGCGTCCAGCTCAAGGTGGTCAGCGACACGCGCCCGAAGGACCCGAAAGAGAACGGTCAAGCAGGGCGCTCGACGGCCAAACTGTTCTCGGTCCTCATCGGCGGTCCGTTCAAGAAACTGCACAGGTTCTTTACCAAAGACGCCTCCGACGAGTTCTTCACTCCCGGGCAGGTGGTGAGCGCGACGACCGCGGACGGTACCCGTGACGTCGTGACGTACCGGCCAATCGGGCCGAAGAGGTATCTCGGCCCCGGCGAGGAAGCCGACGAGACACCGCTGTACATCGGGACCGCACGCGAGGACAAGGTGTGGGCTCACGACAGTCACGCCGTCGAGATGTCGCAGTTCCTCGGGCCGGACGAGGAGCGAACGACCATCGAATCACTCAAGCTTGGAGCATGCTGGGATCCCGAATCGAGAGGGTCGCTGACGGGCAAGGACTTCGACGCCTGTCTCCAGCCGACGGACATCCCCGACCAGGGCTTCGCTGCGGTCTTCGACTCGCTGTACGGCACGCCGCCGTTCGTTTTCGCGCCCGACGAGCCGTTAAAAATCGAATCCCCCGAGCAGGATCGGACGGAGACGATGACGGTCACGTCGAACGTCGACGGAGCGGTCGTCACTATCGACAGAGAGCGGGTTGGGACGACGCCGTGGACCGGAGAGGTCCCAACCGACGTGGGCAGAGACGGCTCGGTTCGCGTTACCGTGGCCGATCGGGGATATCTTCCGGAAACGCGCCGCATAGCCGAGCCACGCGACATCGACACGCGGTTGACGAAGATCGAGCAGCCGATAACGGTCCGCACGGCGGAACCGGGGGCGACCGTCTTCGTCGACGGTGAGGTCGTCGGAGTGACGCCGTGGAGTGGAGAACGGTGGGTTGAGGGCACCTACGACGTGTTCGTCAGCGCCGATGGAAAAGCTCCGAGCCAGTTCACCGACGTCCGGGCGGGCGATACGATCGCAACCGAACTCGCGAACGACAGCCTGATCACCAGCGTCACGGAGCCGTCACTCGACGGCACGTCGCTCGGCGGGTCGGCTGATTCGTCGACAACTGAGACGTCGGGCGACGACGGGTCCGAGCCGGAACTGCTTCTCACGAACACGGACCTGACAGAAGCGCAACTCGAAACGGATCTGCGCCAGATCCAAGACGTCAAGCTCGTCGCTTCCCGGTTCGAGGCGAGCGAGACGACCGTCGGAGTCGGCGAACCGGTCACGCTGACGGCGGGACAGTCGTACAGTCTCGTTGGGGCCATCACGGCCTACGAGTGGTCGTTCGGCGACGGCAGCACGACGGGTCGGCTCTCGACCGCGAGCCGGACGCACACCTACGCCAGTCCGGGGACGTACACAGTCGAACTAACAGTCCGGGACGGGAGTGGGAACACCGATACAGCGACGCGGAAGATCACCGTGAGAGACGCGTCACCGAAAGCCGCGTTCGCCCCGAGCACGTTCGATTCGCAGACGGGCGAGCCCGTGTCGTTCGACGCCAGCGGGTCGACCGACGCCGAAGGGCCCATCAGTTCGTATCGCTGGACGTTCGGCGACGGGTCGAGTGCGAACGGGCCGACACAGACACACACCTACGCGAGTAGCGGGAGCTATACTGTTCGGTTGACTGTCACGGACGGCGGCGGGAACACCGCCGTTCGAGAAAAGACAGTCAACGTCACCGCTCCGAACGCGCGGCCGTCCGCCGCGTTCACCTCGTCGGCCGACCGCCAGGCCGGTACCGTGACCCTCGATGCGAGTGCGTCCGCCGACGACGACGGGAGTATCACCCAGTACGTCTGGTTCTTCGAAAACCGGACGGTGATGACGGGCGAGCGAGTCACCTACGACGCCACAGGGACGGGCCCACACGACGTCGAACTTCTGGTCGTGGATGACGCGGGTGGTTCTGCGACGGTCACCGAGACCGTCGACATTGCCGACGAACCACGTACCAAGACGACGTCGACAACGAACACGGCCGCTCCCTCGCTCACTGACGATGCCCCTGCCGAACAGACGAGCACGGCGACTGCACCTCCGATCGAAGAATCGGACGAGGGGATACTCGATGCGCTCGGGAATCTGCTCCGAGAGCTCGTCGATGCACTCGGGTAGTGAGACGACTCTGAGAGGAACGGCAAGCGGCGGTTCATACGTCTATCGGTCAACGGCTCGATAAGTAGCGCCGACCTCGTTGGGTTCGCCTCCGGCGACAATACGAAGACGCTGGGAGTCGTACGTAGGTTGTCGTGCTGTCCCCAGAGCTGGACCTCGCGGCGACGCTCGCGATGTCGCTGGTGCCGACCTTGTTGTTTCTCGGACTGTGGCGCGGGCTGATGTGGCTCCGCGACGACGCCCTGGTCGAGGAAGCGCGCCGGATGCGGGCCCAGCAGGCGCGGTTCAGTCCCGCCCGCTCGATGGACGTCGACACGGCCGCGGATATCTCGGTCTGTGCGGCCTGTGGATCGCGCAACCCAGTCGGGATGACACACTGTTGGAACTGCCTCGGAGAGCTCGACGGGTGAGTGTCGCGGGCGACCGTGCGGCGTTGGCACGCTCAGCGACCGATGGCGGTCCGTGTTCGGTGGACATCGTTCGGTTTGTAACCGGCCAGTAACGAAGACGCTGGGTAGTTCGCGAGTGGACATCGGCGATCCGAGAGCCGGGATTCGACGCGTCCCGAGGCGGCGCTGCGTCCTCCGGGCCTACCCGTCGCCGAACCCCTCGTACTCGGCGCGGTGTCGGATGCAGGCGGCGCGGTGCAATGGTCCGTGAGTGCTGAGTTCCGGGTGAATCTCCGCACAGGGCGTCGTGAACGCTCCGTCGAGGATGCCGGCCGCTCGGTCGTCCTCGCCTGCGAGCAGCGCGTCGATTGCCGCCCGGAGCGTCCGGTCGGCCTCCGGGTCCGAGAGCGTCTCCGGCAGGTCGTACGTCTCTCTGACCCGAGTGGCATCGTCGACGCGCTCCTCCGGCGCCCCGCGGTCACTCGAACCCGTCTCCGACCAACCGCCGGGCTGGTCGCCCGCGACGGCTCCCGCCTGCAGCCGCTCTCTGAGTGCCGCGGGGTCGATTTCCCCGGTGACGACCCGATCGCGGAAATCCAACAGCCGGCGCCAGACCGCCTGGTCGACGTCGACGTGATCGGGTTGAACCACACGGTGACACCGGGTGTGGAACCGACACCCCGAGGGCGGGTCCGAGGGGCTGGGCACGCTCCCGGTCAGTTCGATGTGGTCCCCCTTCGACCGCGGATCCGGCGTCGGAACCGCGGATCGGAGCGCCTCCGTGTAGGGGTGGCCGGGCGACTCGAACACCGACTCGGTCGGGCCGACCTCGACGATCTCGCCGAGGTACATCACCGCGGTCCGGTCGCAGAGCTCTCGGACGACGGAGATGTCGTGACTGATGAAGAGCACGGAGAGCCCGAACTCCGATCGGAGGTCGTCGATCAGCGCGAGGATGTCGGCCTGAACCGACACGTCGAGCGCCGAGACCGGCTCGTCGGCCACCAGTAGATCCGGATTGAGCACCAGCGCGCGGGCGAGCGCCAGCCGCTGTTTCTCCCCGCCCGAGAACTCGTGGGGGTAGCGATCGTAGTCCGCCGCGGAGAGCCCGACCCGTTCCAAGAGGTCCTCGACGATCGCCCGCCGGCGCTCGCGGTCGGTCATTCCGTGGACCAGCGGGAGTTCCGCGATCGACCCCCCCACCGACATCCGCGGGTCGAAACTGGAGGTGGGGTCCTGGAAGATCAACTGCGCGTCCCGCCGGAACGCTTTGAGTTCCGCTCGATCGAACTGCGTGACGTCGTTGGGATGGGTGCCGTCGTCGTTGCGGACCGCTCCCCCGCGACCGCCGCCGTTGAAGATCACCTCTCCCGCTGTCGGCTCGGTCAGTCGGAGTATCGACGACGCCGTCGTGGACTTCCCGCAGCCCGACTCCCCGACCAACCCGAGCGCCTCTCCCCGTCCGATGTCGAAACTGACGCCGTCGACGGCCCGGACCCGGCTCGTCTCGCGCGAGAGGAACCCGCCGCGCGAGACGGTGTAGTGCTTCTTCAGCCCGCGGACGGACAGCAGGGGTTCCTCAGTCATCCTCGGTCACACCCCGCTGAGGCGAACCGTCGACGCCGTCGGACGGGGGCGTCCCGTCGGTGAGGACGGAGGGGTCGTCCCCCGCGTCGTAGTGAATACACGAGACCAGGTGGTCGCCCCCGAGGTCGACTTCCGGCGGCTGGTCGCCGGTCGTACACGCCGGCTCCGCGTAGGCACACCGCGGCGCGAACCGGCAGCCGTCGGGTGGATCGTTCGGATCCGGAAGCGAGCCGGCGATCCCGCCGCGCTCGGCCCCCTCGACCGGGTCGACACCGCCCGACCACCCCGGCAGGCACGCAAGCAACCGTCGCGTGTAGGGGTGGGCGGGGTGCTCGAAGAGCTCCAGTACGCCACCGCGCTCCATGACCTTGCCGGCGTACAGCACCACCACCCGGTCGGCGATCTCGCTCACGGTCGCGAGGTCGTGGGTGACGAACAGGACTCCCATCCCGTACGTCGCTTTCAGTTCCTCGAGGAGTTGGAGGATGTCCGCCTGAATCGTCACGTCAAGCGCGGTGGTGGGCTCGTCGGCCACGAGTAGGTCGGGTTCGGTGACGAGCGCCATCGCGATCATCACCCGCTGTTTCTCGCCGCCGGAGAACTGATGCGGGTACTCGGTGATGCGGCTGGCGGGGTCGGGAATGCCGACGGTGTCGAGGAGGTCGATCGCGCGGGCCCGCGCCGCCGACGTCGACACGTCCTCGTGGACCCGGATCGCCTCGATCAACTGCCACCCGATCGTGTAACAGTGGTTGAGCGCGTCCTGGGGGTTCTGGAAGACGTACGCGATCGACGCGCCGCGGTAGGGCCGAAGCTCCTCGTCGGAGAGGTCGGTGAGTTCCTCCCCGCGGAATCGGACGCTTCCCTCGATCCGGCCGGGCGGCTGGTCGATCAGCCGCGCGATCGACTCGACGGCGACGGTCTTTCCCGACCCGGACTCGCCGACGAGACAGACGGTCTCGCCCCGGCGGACCTCGAAGTCGATCCCGTCGACCGCGACGAGTTCGCCCGTCTCCGTCTCGAAGGTGGTCCGGAGCCCCTCGACCGCCAGCAGCGGTTCGTCGGTCATCGCTCCGCCTCCGTCGTCGCCGCGGGGTCGATCGCGTCGAGCAACGCGTCACCCAGGAAGTTGAACGCGAGGATGGTGAGAAAGAGGACGATCCCCGGCGTGAGGACGATCCACGGTGCGAAGGCGAGGTCGCTCCGGCCGGCGGCGATCAGTTGCCCCCACGAGGAGATCCCGGCGTCGCCGAGCCCAAGGAACGCCAGTTGCGCCTCCGCCAGCAGGAAGCCCGGAATGAGCAGCGTGAGTTGGGTGATGATACTGCTCGCGGTGTTGGGGACGACGTGATGGCGCACGATCCAGCGGGTGCTCGCGCCGCTCATCTTCCCTGCTTTGACGAATTCCTCCTCGGAGACGGAGAGCGCCTTGCTCCGGACGTACCGCGCCGTCCCGCCCCATCCGAACAGGGAGAACACGACGATGAACATCCCCAACCCCGCGCCGTAGACGTAGAGGATGAGGAGGAAAAAGAGGAGCGTCGGGAACGACAGCACGACGTCGACGCCGCGCATCGCGATCTCGTCGACCCAGCCGCCCGCGTACGCGCTGACTGTCCCGACGACGACGCCGACGCCTGCGACGATCGTAGTCGTGATGAACGCGATCTTGAGGCTCACGGTCATCCCGTAGACGACGCTCTTGAACACGCCGAGCCCGCCCCGAGTCGTCCCCAGCGGGTACTGCCACGTGCCCTGACACCGCTCGTTCACGACCGGACCGACACACTGGGGGACGGTAGTCTCGGCGATCGAGAGCCCCACTGGCGGCTGGTGGCCGGCGAGGACGTTCTGTTCCGGCGCGCTCAGAAGTAGCGGCCCGACCAGCCCGCCGACGAAGACCACCACCAGCCACCCGAGACTCACGATCGCGGGGCGGTTCCGCTTGAACCGCCGCCAGTAGTACCCCGTGATCCGCGGCTGCTGATACAGCGGGAGCACCAGATACCAGAGGAAGAGCAGGAGCGTGATCGCGAAGACGTAATCGACCATCGTGACCCCGAAGTCGAGCCCGAGCGCCTCGAAGAGTCCGTCGAGGTTCGCGTCCCGCCCGAGTGCTCCGAGAGCGGTCTCCCGTTGGTCGACGACGAGCCAGTCGTAGCCCGCCAGTGCGAGCACCGGAGCGACCGTGAGGGCGAACAGCGCGGTGTTGAGCGAGCAGCGTGGCGTCCGCCGGCCGGCGTACGCCTCCCAGTCGACCCGGTCGAACCGCGGAGCGTCCTCGGTGTCGGTGCTCATAGTTGTCTATCGTCGTAACTGATCCGCGGGTCGAGGGCGGTGAACGCGAGGTCTTCGAGCAGGTTCCCGATCACCGCGAGGAAGGTGAAAAACAGCGTCGCCCCCAACACGAGGTTCGTATCCTGTGCGACCAGCGCGTTGAACGTCAGGCGGCCGAGTCCGGGGATGCCGAAGACGACCTCCACGAGCAGCGACGAGCCCAGGAAGATGGCGAGCAGCTGTCCGACGAGCGTCGTCGACAGCGGTACCAGGGTCGGGCGCATCACGTGGTAAGCGTACGCCCGGAGCGGCGAGACGCCCTTGGCCTTTGCGGTCTTCATAAAGGTCGCGTTCTGGAAATCCGCCGACTCGTTGCGTGAGACACGCATAATCGCGCCGATCGAGCCCGTCACCAGAACGAACACGGGAACGACGAGCTGCCTGACGTTCGCGAGGCTGAACGTCGGCACCTCGGTCCGGTAGACGACCGGGATCCACTCCAGCCACACCCCGAAGATCAAGAGCAGGATGATCCCGAAGAAGAAGTTCGGAATGGCGTACCCGAAGAACGCGAAGCCCGTCGCGACGTGGTCGCGCCAGGTGTACATATTGGCCGCGGAGTACACGCCGACGAGGGGCCCCAAGAGCACCGTCAGGACGGTCCAGGGAACGGAGTACTGCGCGGTGTAGAACACCGCGTTCAGGAGCGCCGTCGTCACCGGCTGACTCCGGTAGTCCGACCACCCCCACTGGAGCGTGTAGATGCTCGTGACGAAGTCCAGATACCTGACGTGGAGAGGTTCGTCGAGCCCCCGGAGTTGGCGCTGCCGTTCGACCGCCTCCTGCGGGTCGCCGCCCTGCAACGCCGCCTGTGTGGCCGCCTGCTGGATCGACGGGTTGGGAGCGGCCGCGAACAGCCCGAAGGTCACGGTGACGATGATGAACGACACCACCGCGGCCCAGCCGACGCGGAGCGCGACGTAGCTGGCTAGTCCCATCGTCGGCGGTGCCGGGAGCAGGGGTGCGTAGTCGGTGCGGCGGGAGTCCACGGACTCGCGTGCGGCTGTTCGGTCTCACGCATCGAAATACCACGCCGGGAAGTCCCAGCCGTTGAAGAAGTTCTCGGTCGGCCCAACGAGGTCGGGGTTGTACCCGATCAGGTCGTCGCCGAACACCAGCATAACGTACGGTTGCTCGGCGGCGAGGTTCCGGAACAGTTCGGTGAACGGCTCCTGGAGGGCGTCCTCGGAGTCGGCTTCTCTGGCGCGCTCGAACACCCCTCGGGCGTCGAAGTCGGGGTAGTAGCCGACGGGGTTGTACTGTGCGGTCGGGCCGTCGAAGAAGACCTCGTTGGTGAGCGGGTTCAGCGGGTAGGTGTTCAGCCCGTAGACGATCGACATATCCCACGACTCCGCGGCCGTGACGCTCCGCGGCCCCGGATTCGTCAGCGTCGGTTGGTCCCACGTGACCTCCTCACCCGCGATGGTGGCGGTGCCGCCCTGCGGCTCCGCCGTCCAGTAGTTCGATTGGAATCGCGTGCCGGCGATCGCCTCCACCGTGACCTCGATTCCGAGAGCGTCGTCGAGTTCGCTGGCGATGAACTCCGCGATGAGCTGAAAGGTCTCGCCGCCGGCCAAGTGATGCAGGTCTAGCGTGACCGTCTCGCCCTCGGGAGTGACGAGCGCGCCCCCGTCGAACCGGTAGTCGAACGCCGACTCGGAGATGGCCTCCTCGACGAGTCCTCGAGCGACGTCTCCGCCGTACTGGTCGCCGGCCCCGAACTGCTCGATGGCGTCGTCGCCGGGATACCAGTCGGACCACGACGGTTGCCAGGTGTAGTGTGGCTGTGCCAGCCCGCGGAAGATGCCCCTGATCATCCCCTGCTTGTCGATCGCGGCGGCGAGGCCCTGTCGGAACGCGGTGAACCGGAACAGGTTCCCGGGCCCGGCGTTCCATCCGTTGTCTCGCATATTCACCGACAGGATCCGGTTGAACGGCTGCGGAATCCGGAAGGTCTCGACCTGCGGCTTCTCCTGGAACTCCGAGAACCGCTCGGGGGGGATCCCGGCCGAGTCGGCCTCGCCGGTCTCCAGCGCCCCGAGCCGCGAGGCCCGCTCCTCGACGACGCTGATCGACGCCCCCTCGAAGTAGGGGGCGTCCGAGAACAGGTCCGGGCCCGCCTCGATGTTCTGGACGTAGTAGTCGCCGTTCCGGGAGTAGGTCGTTCCCGACCCCCGCTCCCACTTGTCGAGGGTGTATCCGCCCAGGTTCCCCGTGAACGAGAGGTTCAACAGCTCCTCGTCCTGCTGGAGTCCCTCGGCGTCCTCCTCGTCGACGTACGGTTGCACGAGGTCCGTGGGAATCGGGTACAGGAGCGGATCGTACGACTCCGGCCACAGCAACTGTGCCTCCGGGATTTCGGCCTGGAACTGGTACTCGCCGGTCTCTTCGACGTTGATCCCCCTCCAGCTGCTCGACGCCGCCGTCGCCGCCCAGTCGCTCTGGTGCAGTTCCCGGATCTGGTAGACGAACGTCGAGGCGGTGACCCCGCCGTACGGATCGCCGAACGACAGCCCCTCCCGGACGTCGAACACCCACACGGAGCCGTCGTCCGTCGTCGACAGGTCGTACAGCAAGGGGAAGTACGCTCCCTGGTCGTCGAAGGTGTACCCCTGATCCAGCGCGTAGCCGATCGCCGTCCCGGCACCCGAACTGGTGTTGTACAGCGGGTTCAGCGTCGAGAACGCCGATGCGGTGACAGTGTCGTACGTCCCCGACACCGACGGCGTGCCGTCGCTACCGCCGCCGCTGGTCGCCGTACCGGTGCCCTCGGAGTCGTCGTCGCCGGAACATCCCGCGAGCGCGGCCGCTGACCCTACCCCGAGCGCCGACAGCCACTGTCGGCGAGTGATCGACGGCCCTCCCGTCTGTCGAACCGTCTGCCTCCCTCGTGGCATCCGTTCGTACGAACGGATTCGTCGGATTAAACTATTGTGATAACACACCTCACACCCGATCGACCGGATCCGCGTCTGGCGTGACAAAGTCGTTCCACAGTCCGAAGGGGCCGATGAAACCGCGTCGGAAGACCCGGGGAGGACCGCGTCGGAAGACCCTGGTGAAACCGCGTCGGAACGCTCCAGTGGGACTGCGTCGGGAGACCGGGGGTCGCGCGCACACCCCGCCGGCGGCCGTGGTCGCGGTTCACGCCGTCGGGAGTTCGACGGCGAACACGGCGCCCTCGCCGTCGTCGGTGGCTGTCGAAGCATCGGCGGGCGGTCGCTCCTCGATCCAGACGTCGCCGCCGTAGGCTTCGACGAGCGTGCGGACGAGATACAGTCCGACGCCGGTCCCCTGGCTGTCGAGGCCCTTCTCGCCTTTTCCGAAGATCGTCGGTCGGAGGTCCTCCGGAACCCCCGGCCCGTTGTCCGCGACTCGGACCGTGACGGTGTCCGTCTCGACCGTGGCGGAGACGCGCACTTCGGGGGTGGCCTTGTCGTTGTGCTGGACGGCGTTTTTCAGCAGGTTCCGGAACACCGAGGACAGCATCTCGTCGGCCAGCACCGCCGTCGTCGGGAGAGAGCCATCGACGGCGACGTCGACGCCGTCGAACGTCTCGCGGATCTCGGTGATCTGCGTCCGGATGACGTCGTCGAGGGAGATCCGGACGGGGTCGCGATCGGGATTGACCATCACCTCGGCGAGGTCGGCCGCCGTGTGGGTGAGTTCGACCGCCGACTCCGCGTTCTTCAAGATCGTCCGCAGGTGGCCTCTCCCGTCGACATCGACGTGTTCGGTCAGTAACTCGCCGTAGCCGAGAACGACCTGGAGGTTGTTCCGGATGTCGTGGCGCACGACCTTGTTCAGCAGGTCGAGTCCGTCCCGTTGCTCCTGCAGACGCTGTTCGTACGCCTTGCGATCGGTGATCTCCCGACTCACGCCGACGAGTCCGATGACCTCGCCGGACCCGTCGCGGTAGGGGAACTTGTTGTCGATGAAGACGTGTTTGCGACCGTCGACGTAGCGGACGCGCTCCCACGTCTCCGCGGTCTCGGTCTCGATCACGTGCCGGTCGTCGTCGGCGATTCCCTCGACGCTCTCGGCGTCGAAATGTTCGTCGTCGAACGTCCCGACGACCGCCTCGGGCGTGGATCCGAACACCTCGGCGCCGACCTCGTTGATAAACAGGTACTCGCCGTCGCGACTCTTGATGTATATCGACTCCGAGGTGTTGTGGACGATCGCGTCGAGGCGGCGCTCGGCGCGCGTGAGTTCCGCCTCGCGCCGCTTTCGCTCCGTGATTTCCCGCGAGAAGACCGAGAGCCCGTCGTCGTCGGGGTGGACGTCGATCTCGACCCAGTAGTCGAACGGGTCCTCGACGTACATCTCGAACGACTGTGGTTGATTGGTCTCCATCGCCGTTCGGTACTGCTCTTCGGCCTCCGATCCCAGTATCGCCGGGAACGCCGTCCACAGCGTCTCCCCCACGACCTCCGCCGCCGGCCTGCCGGTTCGAGCGGCCATCTGGTCGTTCCAGTAGGTGATCGTCCACTCGTCGTCGACCGCGTAGTACGCGTCGGAGATCCGCTCTGTGAGGCGTTTGTACCGTCGCTTCTGGGATTCGAGTTCCTGCCGCGCCCGGAGTCCGCTCATCGCGGTCCCGATCGTCGCCCCGAGTTCAGCGAGGAGGGACCGTTCGGTCTCCGCGAACGCGTCGACGCGCTCGGAGTACAGGTTCAGGACGCCGTCGGTCCGCTCGTCCGCGACGAGCGGAATCGCCGCACTCGACTCGAACCCGTACGAGAGCGCCTGTTCGCGCCAGGGGCCGTAGTCCGGGTCGTCGCGAATGCGCTGCATAATCTGGGCCGTCCCGGTTCGGAGAGCCGACGCCGTCGGACCACTCGCCTCCGCGGGGTCGTCGAGGCTGATCGTGATCTCGTCGAGGTAGGCCGCGCCTCGCCCCGCGGTGGCGCTCGGAACGACGCGGTCGGTTTCGGGGTCGTGCGCACCGATCCAGGCGAAAACGTAGGGTTCGGACTCGGCGAAGGCTCGACAGACGGCCGCTTCGAGTTCGTCGCAGGTCTCAGCCGCGATCAACGCCTCGTGGACGCGTCGGATGACGTCGTTGATTCGGGATTGCGTCCGGTCCACAGAACCACCCATCGAGTAGTCGTTATCGCTATGTTGGTGAATAGGTTGTGATGGACGCAACATCCCCGAGATCGAGGAGGTCGGACGTCGGCGGTCGGACCCGTTCTACGGGACGAACGGAGCGTCGCGGTAGGGGCGGCAGACGTCAGAGCGACGACGACAGACGAGATGCCAACGGATATAATCGTTCGAGTATAGTGCATTACTATGGAGACTATAGCAGATGAGTGAGGAACCGGCGGCAACGAGCGAGGGGCTCTCCGGTCGCCGTAGCGTCGGAGTCGTCTCCGGCGTGTTTAGCGTGATCGTGGTGCTCGCAGCCGTCTCGTACGCGGCGATGGTCAGCGTCGTTAACTGGGTGACCGTCGGCGTTCTCGCGTACCCCGTCGGGGGCGTCGCTCCGTTCGTCGTCATCACTGGCGCAATACTGACCATTCCCGTCGTCGTTCCGACCGTTCTCGTGTCGGTACGGATGGCGACGTGAGCCACGCGGCGGCGACGAGTCAGCCTCGGCAGGCGAGACGGCCGCGACTCGACCCAGGAATTTAACTTCGGTCGTCAGCCTACGCTCAGTCGTGATCTCGAACCGTCGGGCGCTGGCCGCTGTTTCCGTCGCGCTCCTCTTAGTGACGAGCGGGTGTATCGGCTTTCTCACGGGTGAGGAAGCACTCACGTTCTCCGCCGATCCCGCAGCCGTCGACGAGGCGGCGGCGCAGGAGGCGGGGTACGAACTGAACGACACGCGGACCCTCGAAGTGAACCGGACGTTCGAGGTCGCCGGGGAGGAGCGTCGCGTCGTCGCCTCCAACGAACTCGCGTCCTACGAGAAGACGATGGATCTCGGGCCGCTGGGCGAGATGCCGCTCGGCGTGTTCACCGTGGTCTCGACGCCCGCCGTCGAAATCGCCGGCCAGACGCTCAACCCGATCGGGAGCTACTCGAACGCGCGGCTGGTCGAGTTCGTCCAACAGCGGTACTCCGGGCTGAGCGACATCGAGACGGTGAGCAGCCGAAACATCACCGTCCAGGGGACGGAGACGCGCGTGACCAAGTTCGCCGGCACGGCGACGATCCAGGGGCAAGAAGTCGACGTCTTCGTCCACGTGACGAAGTACCGCGACGGCGACGACTTCATCCTCGCACTCGGCGTCTATCCCCAGCAGATCAGCGGCGAGGAGGAGAACGTGCTCTCGATGATGCGCGCCATCGAGCATCCGGTTTCGGACTGAGACGGCCCGCTCCCGTCGACGCACCCGAACAACGCTTTTGGTCTCACTCCGAGGAGTGACTGGTATGCGACGCACGCGGGAAGTCGGCATCCTGTGCACTCTCCTCGGCGTGGCGGGTTACGCGATCGGCGTCGCCGCGCCGTATCCGGGGCGTTCGGCGAGCCTCGTCGGCATAATGGTCGGGGTGACGCTCTACGCGATCGGGTACGAGGGGGGTGAAGCGGCGTGACCGACGAACGGCCGCCGCGACGGGCGGAGACGGAGCGTGAGACCGTGTGATATCCGCGATCGTCTACGACGCGGGGGGCGTCGAGCACTACGCGATCGACGACGAGGCCGACCTCGAAGCGGCGCGTCGCGCGCCGGGGACGACTTGGGTCCGCGTGAGCACGCCCACGGACGAGGAGGAGCGGGCCCTCACGAAGGCGTTCTCGCTCCATCCGCTCGAACTGGAGGACGTTCGGGGGGGCGTCAGGCCGAAGACCGAGGCGTTCGACGATCACGCGTTCGTGCTGATCAAAACCGTCGCGCTCGAACGCGGCGAGACGACGTTCGACGAGGAGATCCGCACCCAGCCCATCGGGCTGTTTATCGGCGACGATTGGCTGGTGACGGTGACCGCAGCGGACGACTACGTCCCCGTCGTCTCCGACGTCTGGCAGTCCGTCGAGAACCAGGAGGGCCGGACGCTGAAACAGGGGCCCGACTTCGCGGCGTACCGCGTGATCGACCACGCGGTCGAGGACTATTTCGACCTGCTCGACACCGTCGGCGACACGATCGAGGAGATCGAGGAGGCGATCCTCGCGACGCCGGACGAGACGCTCATCGAGAGTTTGAACGACGTCAGACGCGATCTGCTGTCGTTTCGGAAAGTGGTCTGGCCGATGCGAGAAGCCGTCGGAACGCTCGCACGCGGCGGCATCGACGAGATCGGCGACTCGACCGAGAAGTTCTACCGCGACGTCTACGACCACCTCGTCGAGATCGTCGACCTGACCGAGACGTATCGCGACCTCACTCGCGGCACGCGGGACATCTACCTCAACGTCGTCTCGCAGTCGACGAACGAGGTGATGAAACGGCTCACGGTCGTGGCGACGATCTTCATCCCGCTGACCTTCGTCGTCGGCGTCTACGGAATGAACTTCGGCGAGCACGCGACGAACCTTCCGGAGCTGACGTGGCCCTACGCGTATCCGGCCGTCGTCGTCGGGATGGGGCTCGTGACGGCGATCCTCCTGGTTCACTTCCGTCGCGAGGGCTGGATCTGACGGTTGTCGCTTCTGACAACGAAACGTATATATATCCGTGAAATACGTCTCGCTCCGTCGTCAATATCGCCGATAATGCTTCGTACGGCCGTATATAGCCATATCAAAGGTGATAGATTAGGAGAAACATTTAAATACCTTCAGTACTTACCGATAGTAAGGTCAACCCCGGCCGGCCCGTCTCTCTCCTTTCTGCCGGTTCGGACGCCTCCCACCCAACTATGAGTGACACACGAACCCGAGAACGCGACGAGGAACGGAGCACGCGAACAGCGGAGCGAACGGCGGACGAGCGGACGGACGAACAGGAAGCAGAGCACGTCTGCCCCGAGTGCGGCGGCACGCTCGTCACGGACGCGTCACACGGCGAAACCGTCTGTACGGACTGCGGCCTCGTGGTCGACGAAGACTCGATCGACCGCGGACCGGAGTGGCGCGCCTTCGACAGCGCCGAGCGGGACCGCAAGTCGCGGGTCGGCGCGCCGACGACGAACCTGATGCACGACAAGGGGCTGTCGACGAACATCGGCTGGCAGAACAAAGACGCCTACGGCAACTCCCTGTCGTCGCGACAGCGCGAGCAGATGCAGCGGCTGCGCACCTGGAACGAGCGCTTCCGGACGCGCGACTCCAAGGAGCGCAACCTCAAGCAGGCGCTCGGCGAGATCGACCGGATGGCCTCCGCGCTCGGCCTCCCCGAGAACGTCCGCGAGACCGCCTCGGTCATCTATCGCCGGGCGCTCAACGAGGACCTCCTCCCCGGGCGTTCCATCGAGGGCGTCGCGACCGCGGCGCTGTACGCCGCGGCGCGACAGGCCGGGACGCCGCGCTCGCTCGACGAGATCGAGCGCGTCTCGCGGGTCGACAAGATGGAGCTCACGCGGACGTACCGCTACGTGGTTCGGGAACTCAAACTGGAGGTCGAACCCGCGGATCCCGAGCAGTACGTCCCCCGGTTCGCCTCTGATCTGGACCTCTCCGACGAGGCCGAGCGGCAGGCGCGCCAACTCCTCCGGAACGCGAAGCACGCTGCGATCCACTCGGGGAAGTCGCCCGTCGGCCTCGCCGCCGCCGCGGTCTACGCCGCGGCGCTTCTCACCAACGAGAAGGTGACCCAGAGCCAGGTCAGCGAGGTCGCGAACGTCTCGGAAGTCACGATCCGCAACCGGTACAAGGAGCTCCTCGAAGCCGAGGACGCCGGCGGCGTCCTCGCGTAACGGCCCTCGACGCGCGTGTCGGGCTAACGGCCCGCAACGGATCGTGTAACGCGTCCTGACGGTTCCCGTACCAACCTTTATTGACGTACCGGGAGTCCGGTACGCTATGGTCGAAGCGTTTGTCCGACTGCTGTGTCCCGAATGTAAGAAAGACTGGCAGGCGGAGCCGACGTCGTTGCCGGATCACCGCCAGAACTTCACGTGTTCCTCCTGCGGCGCGACGCGCCGGCTGGCGGAATTTATGCGGACGGAACGCGACCTGAGTACGGTAAAACAGTTCGAGTAACGTCGGGAACGCGACCTACAGGTCCGGAACCGACGACAGCGCCCCGCAGGCGTCGCACTTCAGTACCGTCGTTCCCTGTTCCTCGACGAGTCGGGTGTCCGGCGATCCGCACTCGCTGCACGTGACAAAGTCGTCGACGTACGTCTCCAGCGCGTCCGCGACGCGCCGCTGTTTGAAATCACCGGTGAACCGGGCGCGACCGCGGTCGTCGATCTGTGCGCTCGTGCCGAGTTCGGACTGCATAAACCGGACCAGATGGTCCGGATCGCGCGCCAACCGATCGTGGACCGCCTCGAAATTCTCCCAGACCGTGACGTGCCCTTCCGGTCGGACGTCGGGTTCCGGAACCTCGAACCGTCCGCCGCTGTCGCTGATGTCAGGCGACTGTTCGAGTGCTCGGTCGAGTTGATCCTCGTAGTCCATACGCGGACCTACGTTGTGCGTCGTGTAAAGCATTCATATGTGAGAGCGGTTGCACGTCGTCGCGCAACCCCTCCCACCACCGCGTTCGATCAGGCGAGCGGGCACGTGAAATCTCGGTCACACGTTCGTCCGGACGACCCGCCGGCGGCGCACGCCGTGGACCAATCCTTCATAATTGAAGACAGGAATTCGGCCGAATCGGGACGTTTCGCCCGGATATTCGGGAGGCCCGTGTTAACGAGACTCAGGATAGTAATATATCCTTCCAGTCTCAACTGAGCATTGCTCATGAAGAAGCAGGAGCTCATCCATCTTCACGGCCTGCTTGCAGAGGTACACACCCAGGTCGAAGCGTGGGAAGACGACGACGTATCACTCGAAGCGTACAACGAACTCGGCGTTCGACCGACATCGATTCACAAATCGAAGACCGATCACAAGGCCGCCGTTTTTAAACTCGTCAAGGGAATCACCGCCTCGTTCGAGGAAGCCGAACAGGACCGCGTCGCTGCCACTGCCGACTGAATTCGACGACTCGCCGCCTCCTCCCCGAACGCTACGACCGCATAGCGACGCCCCCGGCGATCCTGAGACGCCGCGCTGGTCGCAAGACCGGCCGAACCTCTGGGCGCCGTTCTCCGACTACTCCGCCCGCTCGTCGTCCGGCCGCGCCACCAACTCCTCGCGGTAGGCCGCGACGGCCGCGACGACCTTTTTCGCGTCTTCCGCTGGCACGTCGAACGCCTCGAGGCTGTCCCGGAGGTGATCGACCGCGCGCTCGATGTGGGCGTCCGTGAATGGGACGTGCAGGTGTGCCTCACGGACCGGTTCGGCGTCGTAGGTCTCGGGGCCGCCGGCGGCCTCACACAGGAAGTCTGTCTGCGTCCGCCGAAGGCGCTCGACGTCCGCGTTCTCGAAGAACGGTTCCAACTCCTCGTCGTCGAGTAGCCGATCGTAGAAATCGTCGACCACCGCCCGGATCGCGTCGTGACCCCCAAGCCGATTGTAGAGGTTCTCTCGTGCCATACTGTGACGACAACGGCTCGAAGTACACGAGGGTAACGACTGCACGCCGCGAGGAACCAGGAGATGATACCGGAGTGGCGAGACGGTCAGTCGCCGTCGACGAGGTCGTCGAACTCGGGGATGAGGTCGTCGTCGTCGTCCGCGTCCGAGTCGTCCGTCCCGTCGTCGGCCGCCGTGTCGGCGTCCTCGCTCTGCTCGTCGTTCTCCGTTTCGGTCACGATGGGGTCGACGGAGAGAACCTTCAGCGGGACGTTTTCGAGCCGTTGTCCGATCTCCTTGCGGGCGATCCGCGAGGCGTGTTCCTCCTGCTCGACGTTGAACACGGTCATCTCCAGTTCGAGCGCCACGAGCGCCTCGTCGGCGGCGATGAACGCGGGCGGGAGTTCCTCCCCGTCGGGGGAGGTCCGTGACCCCATCGAGATCTCGACGTAACTCAGGTCCGGGTTCAGCATCTCGCCCGTCTTCGAGATGGCGATGCGGATCGCCTCGTCGGGCGTCGTCACGTCGTACACCGGAATGGCGGCCTCGACGACGACTCTGCAGTCCATACTGTATTGTAAGAGCGCCGGCGGCATCAAAGGTTCGCCCGTCGAGAAGCGGTGAGAGATCCGTTCCGGTCGCGGCCGCTCGGCCGACGAAACCGCCGGGTGGACACCCGCCTCACTCGTCGCCGCGCGCCCGGAGGTAGTAGAAGAGATACGTCTGCGCGTAGCCGGCGTACTCGCCGCCGAGGCGTTCGCGAAGCGCGCGCGACGTCTCCGCGTAGTCGCCGCGGTCGCACTCGGGGAAGTGCTCGGCGATCGCGCTCCGGATCCACGTGTCGAGCGGAACGGCCTGGAGGTAGCCCAGCGAGAACAGCAGGACGCAGTCGGCGACCTTGTCGCCGACGCCGACGAACCGCGTCAGGTACTCGCGCGCGTCCTCGTAGTCTCGGCCGACCGCCTCGCGGGGGTGGGCCTCGCCCGCGGCGACCATCGCGGCCGTCTTTCGGACGTAGGGGGCGCGGTACCCGAGTTTCCGGTCGCGCAGTTCCGACTCCTCGCGGGCGGCCAGTTGCGCGGGCGTCGGGAAGGCGGCGACGGTCTCGCCGTCGAACACGTGGCGGTCGCCGAACGCCTCCGCGAGCGACATCTGCATCCCGTGGATTCGCGAAACGCGCATCTGCGCCGAACAGATGAACGAGACGAGACAGGGAAACGGCGGGTCGCGAACGAGGCGCATCCCGCGATAGGCGTCGTAGGCGCGCCGGATGAGGTCGTCGTCGGGCGTTGCCTCGTAAATCGCGTCGAGGTCGTCGTCGAGGCGGAGGAGGTGTCGCAGGACCGGAACCGGATCGGCCGTCGCCGCCCACTCCAGTTCGTCGCCGCGCTGGCGGACCCGCACGACGACGTCCTCGTCTGAGACGCCGTCGATCGGCGGAACGACCGTCCGGTACCACGCGTCGCCGCCGTGGACGTCCATCGACTCGTACATCCGTCCGTCCGGGCGGTCCCACAGGTAGGACTGGCCGCTCTCCAGGGTCGCCTGCAGATCGAACGGGCCGGCGACCTCCGTGAGCGGAATCGCGCCCGTTTCGAGTTCGGAAGCCGCGTCGGCGTCGACGTCGCCACCCGCGCCGGGTTCGGCTGTCATCGACAGTCGGGAGGAGCGCGGCGCGTATGCCGGTTTCGATCAGCGGTTTCGGGCAGGGAGTACGATCAGCGGTGCCGGCCCACCGGGAACTTCACGCGCTCGGGGTTCTCCTCGAACCGCGCGAGGATTCGCTCGTACAGCGCGTTTCTGTGCCGCGTCACCCGGCGGGCGGGCGAGAGGAAGCGGAGTCGGAGTTCGATCCAGGACTCCCGCTGGACGACGTTCACCGTCGGCCCCTCGCGGACGTCGAGGTCGACCGCCGTTCGCTCCAGGCGACTCCGGTACGTCTGCACCCCGCGACGCATCTCCTCGCCCAGGTGGGCGGTCGCCTCCTCGATCATCGCCTCGCGGGCGAACGCGAGGTCCGTCTCGTAGGCCACCTGGATCGACACCTCGCTCCAGACGTACTCGAAGAGCGTCGTGTCGTTGACGACCTGTGCGGACAGGACTTCCGCGTTCGGAACGGTCACCACTCGGCCGGAGGGCTGCCCGGAGGTGACGAGCCGACCGCCGACCTCCCACAGGGTCGTGGTGAGAAAACCCACCTCGATGACGTCGCCGCGGGTGTCGCCGATCTCGACCCGGTCGCCGACGCCGTAGGGCCGCTTCGAGACGACGTACAGCCAGCCGACGAGCGAGAGCAGCGGCTGTTGTAACGCGAACGTGATCGCGAAGCCGACGATCCCCAGCGAGAACAGGAGACCGACCCACTGCGCCGTGAGGACGCCCGCGACGCCCGCGGCCGCGACGACGCCGAAGGCGAGACGGAGGACGTTCCGGACGTCCTGCGTCCGTCGCTTGTCCGAGACGCGTCCGGCGATCACCGACTCGACGATGAAGTACGCGCCGGTGACGGCGGCCAGGACGGCCGCGGCGAGGAGTCCCCGGGAGAGCACCGGCCGGAGCCGCCAGTTTCCGATGGCGACGTCAGCGAAGACGCCTGCCGAGCGGACGACGCCGACAGCGACGAGCAGTGCAGCGGCGACCGCCAGCGCGAGGTATCCAATTGAGCGGCGAACCACGTTCGGGACTGGTCGGCGCGGGTGAAAAAACGGGCGGGCAAGCGGGCGAGGAAGGTTTCCCGCGGCCACCGCCGGTCGCGACGCCGATCACTCCCGTTCGACCGTCAGCAACACGCCGCCGAAAACGAGGAGCAGCACGACGCCGAGCGGTATCGGAACGCCCGGGAAGCCGCGCGTGAGGAGCAGATACGTCGCGGCCGCGAGCACGACGCCCACGAGCGTCAGCAGTCCGCCGAGGAGCCGCACCGGATCGATCGGGCCGGCCTCGACGGCGTCCTCGTAGCGGTAGTAGACCGCGGCGAAGACGACCGCGACCGCGAGGACGGCAGCGCCGACCGTCCAGACCTGATACGCCGCCTGAATCGTCTGCCCCGCCTGGAACGCGGTCGCAGAGAGCGGGTCGGAGAGACTGACGCGACGGGCGGCCGGGACGCCGAAGGCGTACCGCACCTGGAAGAACGGGAACCGAACGAACAGCACCGAACCGCCGGAGACGCCCGTCGAGTAGGTGACGTTCCAGGGGACGAGCGCGGCGATCCACGTCGAGACCACCGCCAACGCGCCCGCGTACTCCGCGCGAACCCAGACCATACCAGGTCAGCGTCGTCGGTTCTGTAAAAGCTACCGGAGCGCGGACGGCGGGGAAGGACGAGGACAGCAGACGGCAGTTAGTGCGAGAACACCGGACGGTGGAGAGTATGAGAACAGCGGACGACGAGGCAGTGCGAGAAACGGGAGCGGCCTACTGGAGACCGAGCAGGTCGAACCCGTAGCCGTTGTCGTTCTCCACCGCGTGCTCGTAGACCACGTGGGCGGCCGCGACGTCCTGGATCGCCAGTCCCGTCGAATCGAAGACTGACACGCCGTCCTCTTCGGTCCGGCCCGGCTTCTTCCCGGTGACGATCTCGCCGACGGAGCCGTAGATGTCGTCGTCGTCGAGGACGCCCTCGCTCCAGGGGACGTTGATCTCGCCGGAGTGGGTCGTCTGCTCGTAGTCGTCGATCACGAGTTTCGCGTCCAGCAGGATCTCGTCGGCGATTTCGTGCTTGCCGGCGGCGTCGGCGCCCATCGCGTTGATATGGGTGTGCTCGCCGACCGAGTCCGGAGAGACGATCGGCGACTCGACGGGCGTGACCGTCGAGAGCACGTCGCAGGCGGCGGCCTCCGCGACCGTGCCGCCGCGGACGTCGTATTCGTCCTCGAACGTCGCGACGAATTCGGCGACGCGCTCCTCGTCGAGGTCGGAGATCACGACCGTCTCGATGTCTCTGACCTGCGATATCGCGCGGAGTTGCGTGTACGACTGGACCCCGGCGCCGACGATGCCGAGCGAGTCGGCATCGGGAATCGCGAGGTGATCGGTCGCGACGGCCGCCGCCGCGCCGGTCCGGAGCATCGTCAGTTCACGGCCGTCCATAATCGAGAGCGGCACGGCCGTCTCGGGATCGGAGTAGATCATCGTCCCCAACACCGACGGGAGGTCGAACTTCTCGGGGTTGTCCGGGTGGACGTTCACCCATTTCACGCCCGCGGCGTCCCACTCGCCAGCGTCCAGGTACGCGGGCATCGACCGGAAGTCACCGTTGTACTGCGGGAGGTCCACGTACGACTTCGCGGGCATCTGCGCGTCTCCGCGCTCGAAGGCGACGAAGGCGTCCTCGATCGCGGGCACGAGTTCCGACATCGACGCGTTCTGACGGACGTCCGTCCCGTTCAGTAGCAGCGTTTCCATACGCTCGCGTTCGTCGGTTTCGTACTTAATTCATCCTATTTCTGTATCCAATTTCACTTGAGCTCAAAAATAGAAATATTAGTCTAAATTATCCTCGTATAATCGAAGTGTAGAGAGGCCAGACAGAGATCCGTATCGGACCAGTGTACCAACGCGAGACGAGGCGCTGTCGGCGAAGTGCGTCGAAAGAACGGAAGAATACGATCGGTCGGGCCGACGAGACGATGCTGAGCGTCGAGAGGGCGAGTGGCCGGTTCAGACGGGCTTCACATCGCGCCGCCCATACCGCCCATACCGCCCATTCCACCCATGCCGCCGGCGCCGCCGGGCGCGCCGCCCTCGTCGCCGCCGTCGCCGCCGGTGCTCAGTTCGTCGGCGGCGATGATGTCGTCGATCTTGAGCACGAGGTTCGCGGCCTCGGTCGCCGAGGAGAGCGCCTGCTCCTTGGCGTGTGCGGGTTCGACGACGCCGGACTCGAAGGTGTCCTCGACGTCGCCGCTGAAGACGTTCAGGCCGGCGCGGGTATCGCCGTTCTCGTGGGCCTCACGGATTTTGACGAGCGTGTCGATGGAGTCGAGCCCGGCGTTCCCGGCGAGCACGCGGGGGACGAGTTCGACCGCGTCGGCGAAGGCCTCGACGGCGAGCTGCTCGCGGCCGCCGACGGAGCCGGCGTAGCTGCGGAGCCGGCGGGCGAGTTCGACCTCGATCGCACCGCCGCCGGCGAGGACGCGACCGTCGGAGACGGTCGTCGAGACGACGTCGAGGGCGTCCTCGACGCCGCGCTCGATCTCGTCGACGACGTGGTCGGTCGAGCCGCGCAGCAGCAGCGTGACGCCGTGCGACTCGTCGCCGAGCCCCTCGACGTAGAACAGCTCGTCGTCGCCGTCGCGGCGGACCGAGCCGTGGCCCAGGTCGGCCTGGGTGAGGCTGTCGAGGTCCGAAACGACGTTGCCGCCGACGACGTCGCGGAGGAACGCGATGTCGGACTTCTTCGTCCGGCGGACCGCGAGGATGCCCTCCTTCGCGAGGTAGTGCTGGGCCATATCGTCGATGCCCTTCTGGCAGAAGACGACGTCGGCGCCGGAGTCGACGATCTGATCGACCTTCTGTCGGAGCTGTTTCTCCTCCTGATCCAGGAACTGCTGGAGCTGGTCGGGGGACTCGATGTTGACCTGGGTGTCGACGTCGGTCTCCTCGATCTCGATCGGCTCGTCGAGCAGCAGGACGTCCGCCTCGTCGAACGCCGTCGGCATGTCGTCCTGAACGGGGTCCTTGTCGATGACGGCCCCGTTGAGGAGTTCCGACTCGCTGGTCGCGCGGCCGGTCTGCGTCTCGACGTTGACGTTCGCGAGGTCGACCACGTAGGAGCCGTCGTCGGCCTCGACCGTGACGGCCTCGACGGTTTTGACGACGAGCTCGGCGAGGAGTTCCTTGTTGAGTTCGGAGCTCTTGCCGGTCATCGAGGTCTCGGCGACCTTCTGGAGGAGTTCCGTGTCGCCGGGCTCGACGGACTCGGCGATGTCGTCGACCTGGTTGCGGGCCTCCTCGCTCGCGAGGTGGAAGCCCTTGATGATCGCCGTCGGGTGGATGTCCTGTTCGAGGAGGTCCTGCGCGTTCTTCAGGAGCTCACCCGCGATGGCGACGGCCGTCGTCGTCCCGTCGCCGGCCTCGTCCTCCTGGGTCTCGGCGACTTCAACGATCATCTCGGCCGTCGGGTTGTCGATGTCCATCTCCTGGAGGATGGTGACGCCGTCGTTCGTGATGGTCACGTCTCCCATCGAGTCGACGAGCATCTTGTCCATCCCTTTCGGACCGAGTGTCGAGCGTACGGCCTCGGAGACCGCTCGGGCGGCCTGAATGTTGTACTCCTGAGCGTCCTTGTCCTTGACGCGCTGGGCGTCCTCGCCCATAATGATCATCGGCTGACCTTGCTGCATTCGCTGACTCATAGACATCGACTGATTGTTTGTGATTCTATATAAAAACTTCGGAATCGGGGTGTATTCCCAACGGCAGAGAGACCCGTCCGAAACCACCGAAAGCCGCAGAAAACGGCCGCTGTGAGCCAGTACAGTATGACAACGAGTATCACTATAGATCGGTTCCGGTCCGACTCGGATGGAGATTTATATACGATGACTCGACCGGGTGGCGTACGTCCGAGTCATCCGACCACAGGGGTGTTTTCGGGGGACAGTCCGCAATGGATCGAACGAGGAATCTGGCAGGTGAAGATGTGACTGTGTGGCGTGCTCACTGTCGAAGAACGGATCGACGACCGCGCGCCGCTACGTCTCGTCCGGGAGTTCGTCGGCAACGAACGGCCGTTCCGAGGACGGCTCGAAGGGCGGAAGTTCCTCGTCGGCATCGAGCGCTTCGATCTCCTCCTCGTAGAGTTCTTCCTGGAGCTGGCTGCGCTTGTTCCGTCCCTTCCGCTCCCGGCCGTTTTTCGTGTCAGGCATTGTCATCCGTGTTGAGGTGTGCCACACGCATTAACTTTGTGTTGGCCACATTCACAACGGGATCCACTATTTCATACTATGTGACAGGTCCGCAGGTGACGGCAGCACGTGATCGACTCGCGTCCGCTCGACGACACGTCTCGCGGGGGAGTCGATTCGAGAAAGCGCCAGGACAGGGATTTGAACCCGATGGCGAGACTCGCTTCGCTCGTCTCGCGTGGTTCAAATCCTCTCGATGACGGCAGCACGTGATCGACTCGCGTTCGCTCGACGACGACACGTCTCGCGAGGGAGTCGATTCGGGAAAGCGCCAGGACAGGGATTTGAACCCTGGATCCCAGAGGGAACACGCTTTCCAGGCGTGCGCCTTACCACTCGGCCATCCTGGCTCAATCGAGGGTAGCCTACTGAGTAGTTTAAGTCCTTCCCTTCGTCGCCAATCGCGGTTCGGCGACGTAGGAAGCCACGGACACCACGCCCCCGAGGACGAGTGCGATGCCGAGCGCGCTCAGGACGTCGACACCGAGCGAACCGGCGAACAGTCGGTACCCCTGCACGAGAACGAGAAAAGCGAGTGCACCGACGAGCCCCCACAGGAGCGCCGATTTTGTTCGGTTCACGCCCGGACGGAGGCCCCGGATCGTCTAAAATCTCCCGAACGACCGGGCGACGAGCAGGACTGCTCATACGTCGGTACCGCCGGAGACGCGAGTGGCGAACGACCGTTCTCCCCGAGCGGCGACGTCCGGCAGAGCGGACCGCCGTCGACGGCCGTTACGCCAGCACGTCGACCGCGTAGCCGGCGGTTCTGAGCGCGTCCAGCACCTCGTCGATGTGGTCGTGACCGCGCGTCTCGATGTCGATCTCGACGTCTGCCTCGTTCATCGCGACGTCCCGGGAGGTCCGATCGTGCTGGATCGCGTAGATGTTCGCCCGCTGGTCGGCGATGATCTCCACGAGGTCCTGGAGCGCGCCCGGTCGGTCGCGGAGGACCGTCCGGATCTTCAGGTACCGGCCGGTCTCGACGAGACCGCGGACCAACACCGTCGTCAACTGGTTCGTGTCGATGTTGCCGCCGCACAGCGCCGGGACGATCGTCTCGCCCTCCTCGTAGTCGAAGTGCTCGAAGAGCAGCGCCGCGAGCGGGACCGCCCCGGCCCCTTCGACGAGCGTTTTCGCGCGCTCCAACAGGTACGTCAGCGCGACGGCGGTCTCCTCGTCGGAGACGGTCACCACCTCGTCGACGCGCTCGCGGATCACCTCGAAGGGGCGCTCGCCGACCTTCCGTGTGGCGATGCCGTCGGCGATGGTGTTCACGGCGTCGAGTTCCGCGATCGACCCGGTCCGCAGCGACTCCGGCAGCGACGCCGCGCCCTCGGCCTGGACGCCGATCACGCGCGTGTCCGGCTTCCGCGCCTTCACCGCCGTCGCGATTCCGGAGATGAGTCCGCCTCCGCCCACCGGGACGACGACGGTGTCGACGTCGGGGCAGTCGTCGACGATCTCGAGGCCGATCGTTCCCTGACCGGCCATCACTTCGTCGTCGTCGAACGCGTGAACGTAGGTCCGACCCTCCTCGCGTTCGATTTCGTGCGCTTTCGCCTGTGCCTCGTCGTAGTCCGCGCCGTAGAGGACCGTCTCGCCGCCGTAGCGCTCCGTCGCCTCCACCTTCGAGATCGGTGCGTGCTCGGGCATCACGATCTTCGAGTCGACGTCGGCCCGCGTCGCCGCGAGCGCGACGCCCTGGGCGTGGTTGCCCGCGCTCGCCGTGACGACGCCCGCGTCGCGCTCGGCCGGCGACAGGGTCGCGATCCGGTTCGTCGCCCCACGGAGTTTGAACGCACCGGTCCGCTGGAACGTCTCGAGTTTTAGGTGAACGTCCGCCCCGGTCATCTCCGAAAACGTGTAGGAGTACTCCAGCGGCGTCCACCGGACGACGCCGTCGATCCGCTCGCGGGCGGCCTCGACGTCGGCGAGAGAGAGCATTTCAGTCCCCCGTTCCACGTGGCTGGGCCTAAATGTTCTTCTTACACACTCGGCGACACCCGAGCGATCGCCGATCGTCGCCGGGACGGCGAATCGAGTCGGCGTCGCTCGCGAGTGTCAAAGGGGGAAAGGGGGGGAATGCACGCGTGTGACGTGCACTTGGGTATGGACCCGCGAGGTACATAAATATCCCCCACGCAGAGTGAAAGTGAAATCGGGTGACAGCGACGGCCTCCCTGCCGCTGTCTGACGGTTGTCGGCCGTCCGTCTGCCGCTGGGACGGGGGGTCGACCGCCGAGCGGCCGGCCGGTTTCCGCGCCGAAGTCCCCGCAGTTCGTCGATTGGGTCCCGACTCGCCGGAGAACCAGCAGCCTGAAGCGGAATCGACCCCTCGGCGGAGAAGAATGGACGTCGACCGACTGCGGTCCGTGTGGAGACGGATCTTCGCGCTCGCGTGGCCGGTGATGGCCGAACAGACCACGCGGACGCTGATGCGGACGGTCGACATCCTCGTCACGGCAGCGCTGTCGCCGGCGGCCGTGGTCGCGATCGGGCTCGCGGACCTGTTCGCGCGGTTTCCCCTCCGGATCGGGCTCGGGCTCGGCGGCGGTGCGATCGCGCTGTCGAGTCAGGACACGGGGAGCGGCGCGGACGCGAACCGGGACGAATCGGTCAGTCAGTCGCTAGTGCTGGGGTTTCTGATCGGCCTCCCGTTCGTCGCGCTCGGTGTCTTCGCCGGTCCCGCGCTCGTCGGACTCTTTCCGGCGAGCGACGACGCCGTCCGCCTCGGCGGCGCGTACCTCGCGATCGTCTTCGCCACCGCCCCGGCCCGTCTCCTCGCGATCATCGGCGCGCGCGCCCTCCAGGGCATCGGCGACACCGCGACGCCGATGTACGTCAACGTCTTCGTCAACGTCGTCAACGTCGCGCTCTCCGTCGGCCTCGGGTTCGGACTCCTCTTTCTCCCCGCGCTCGGCGTCCGCGGCGTCGCGTTCGGAACCGCGACCGCGAACGTCCTCTCGGCCGGCCTGCTGCTCGCGGCGATCTATCGCCCCGCCTCGCCGCTCTCCGCGACTCGGCCGACCGACCCGACGGTCGCCCTCCAGCTCGTTCGGGTCGGCCTTCCGCGGACGGCGGAGGGCGTGATCTCGGAACTCGCGGAGTTCCCGTTCAACGCCCTACTGCTCTCGCTCGGCCCCACCGCCGGCGCCGCCGCGTCCGCGGGCGGGGCCGCGCCGGGCGACGTCGTCAACGCCGGCTTTCAGGTCGGCCGCCGCGTGTACCAGCAGGTGACGGGACCGCTCTCCCGCGGATACAACATCGCCGCGAGCGTCCTCGTCGGGCAAGCCCTCGGTCGATCCGATCCGGCGACGGCCCGCTACGAGGGGTGGGCGACGGCGGCGCTGGCGCTGCTCTCGGTCGGGGGAATCGGCGGCCTGCTGGTCGCCTTCGCCGATTCCGTCGTAGCGGTCATCGGCTTCGGCAGTTCGCCCGACGCGCTCGCGTACGCCGCCGCCTTCGCGGTCGTCTACGGGCTCTCCGCCCCGGGACTCGCGCTGTTCAGCACGCTCTCGGGCGCGCTGCAGGGGGCCGGCGAGACGCGGCTCCCGTTCTACGCGCGGACGACCGGGATGTTCGGGTTCTTCGTGGGGTTCTCGTACGTCGCCGTCGAGTTCACCGCGTTCGGGCTTACGGGCGTCTACGCGGGCGTCGTCCTCGCGCACGTCTGGATGGGGGCGGTAATGGTGCTGGCGTTCCGCGACGCCGACTGGGCGGGGACGGCGGCCGGACTTCTGCGGGAGCGGGGGAGCGTCGCCGCCGACGAGGAATGAGTCGATTCCGCCGCGGTCCGAACGGGCGAAGGAGGGCCTAGCGGGACAATCGATGCTCAGTACAGAACGAGAAACCGCCCGAAATCGGCGGGGAGTCCACCTACCGGTCGTCGAGCTCGGGGAAGGTCAGGTCCTCGGGGCCGACGTAGCGCGCCCGCGGGCGGATCAGGCGGTTGTCCTCGTACTGTTCGAGGATGTGGGCGATCCAGCCGGCGACCCGGGACATCGCGAAGATCGGCGTATAGATGTCGATCGGAATGCCCATCTGGTAGTACGTCGACGCCGAGTAGAAGTCGACGTTGGGCGCGAGGCCTTTCTCCTCGGTGATGTACTCCTCGATGGCGACGGAGTAGTCGTACCACTTGGTGTCGCCGGCGGCCTCCGCCAGCGACTTCGACTTCTCGCCGAGGATCTTCGCGCGGGGGTCCTTGACGTTGTAGACCCGGTGACCGAACCCGGGGACGCGGCGGCCCTCCGCGAGCGCGTTCTCGACCCACTCGGTGGGACCGACGTCGCTTTCGTCGACCTCCTTCAGCATCCGCATCACGTTGGCGTTCGCGCCGCCGTGGAGCGATCCGGCGAGCGTGCCGACGGCCGAGGTGACCGCGCTGTGGAGGTCAGAAAGCGTCGAGGCGGTCACCATCGCCGAGAACGTCGAGGCGTTCAGGCCGTGGTCGGCGTGGAGGACGAGCGCCATATCGAAGGTCTCAGCGAGGACGTCGTCGGGTACCTCGTCGTTGAGCATGTAGAGGAAGTTCTCCGCGTGGTCGAGATCCGCCCGGGGTTCGACGGGATCGTCGCCCTGACGGATGCGCTGAAACGCGGCGAGGGCGGTCGGGACCTTCGCGGTGATCCGGCACGCCTTCCGGAGGTTCGCGTCGAGGTCGGTCACGTCCTGATGGTCGGCGTCGGCGTCGTACGCCGACAGCGTCGAGACGATAGTCCGGAGCGCGGCCATCGGGACCTCGTCGGCCTCCGCGAGCTTCCGGACCACGGAGTGCACCTCGTCGGCGAGCGTCCGGCGCTCGGCCATCCACGACTCGAAATCCGCAAGTTCCGCCGCGTCCGGGAGTTCGTCGTGCCAGAGGAGATAGACGACTTCCTCGTAAGAGGCCTCGCGGGCCAGCGCCTCGATCGGATACCCGCGGTAGACCAGTTTTCCGGCGTCGCCGTCGATGTAGCTCAGCTCCGACTCGGCGACGAGGACGCCTTCCAGCCCGCGCTTCAGGTCGTCTGACATACCTATTCAGTTCCCTTGCGTGTGAAAAAAGCGTTACCGTTTCCTGGTGTCGGAAGTCATTCCCCCGGACCGACGCCGCGAGCACCAAGCGTTTTTGCGCCCCACCGCGAACGGCGAGGTATGGATCCACAGGACGTCGAGTACGAACCGGTCAGCGTCAAGGAGGTGCTCGCGGAGATGAAAGACACCGCCGAGCTCCTCATCGACCTCTCGTACTCGGCCGTCCTCAACGGGAGCGACGAGATCGCCCGGGAGGTGCTGGAACTCGAAGGGCGGATGGACATCCTCCAGCTCCAGGGCCGGATGAGTCTCCTGATGGCCGCCCGGAGCCCCGAAGACGCCGAGCAGCTCGCCCCCGTCCTCGGCGTGATGGGAGCCGCCGAGAAGATCTCGAACGCCGCCGGCGACATCGCGAAGATCGTCCTCGAGGACATCGGGATGCCCGACGCGATCCGCACCGCCCTCCCCGAGGCCGTCGAGGTGCTGGTCCGCGCGAGCGTCGCCGAGGACTCACCCTACGCCGGCCGAACGCTCCGCGACGTCAATATGGAGACGGAGACGGGCGTGCGCGTCATCGCGATCCGACGCGAGTCCGTCACCGGGAAGCGGCGGTGGCTGATGAACCCCGGTCCCGACAGTCAGCTCCGGCCCAACGACTCGCTCCTGCTTCGGGGCCCTCGCGACGGGATCTCGACGGTCTACGAGTCGGCGTCGGGGGCTCGCTACGAGCCGCCGGCGGCGGTCGAACCGCCGATCGAGGACCTCGAACGCGCGATCGACTCGATCACGCTGATGAAGGACATGAGCGAACTCGCCGTCGACCTGGCCTACGGCGCGGTGCTGTTCGACAGCGAGGGCGTCGCCGAGGAGGTCAAGGAGTTGGAGGCAGAGGTCGACGCCCTGCAGTCGCGCTTCGAGGCGTGGACCCTCCGCGCGGCGGGCCGCGTCGAGGACCCGGTCAGCCTCCGCGGCCTCGTCCACCTGGCGTCGGCGACGGAGGTCATCTCCGACGCCGCCCTCGAGATCAGCGAGGGCATCTACCGCGGGATCGACGCTCACCCGGTCGTCGCCGCCGCCGTCGAGGAGTCCGACGAGGTGATCGTGCGGCTCTCGGTCGCGTCCGACGCGCAACTCGCGGGCACCACGCTCGGCGAACGGATGGTGAAGACCGAGACGGGGATGCGCGTCATCGCCGTCCGCCGCGGCGAGGACGCCGAGGAGTGGGTCGTCCAGCCAGGGCCGGAGACCGAACTCCGCGGCGGCGACGTCATCATCGCGAAGGGGACGCGAGCGGGTGCCGAACGGCTGAGCGAACTCGTCGGCGACGCCGAAGAGTTCGACGGGTAGCAGTTCGACGGTAGCAGTTCGACGGGCAGCGGCCTTCGATCGTGGGGGCGGCGGCACGGCCCGCCGGGGACGTCACAAGTCTCGTGCCAGCCGAACGGCCTCGACGACGGTCAGCACCGAGGCGACGAGCAGCGCCGTCGAGGTCGCGAGGACGAACGCGAGCACGAGAAACCAGCCCTCCGGACCCAGGACGGGGTACTCGCGCGTCCCCGCGAACGGCCCGAAGATCTCGAACACGCGGGCGAGGTAGGCGGCGACCGCCAGCGCGACGCCGGCGGCGACGCCGATGGTCGCGTTTCGCGGGACGGACAGCGCGCGGACCAACCCCGATTGCGGCGGCCGGTCGGGAACCTCTTCGCTCACGGTCGTCCCTTGCAGCGGGGTCGGCAAAGCGTCGTCGGTCGGCGGCGACCGCCGTCGGTCCCGGGCCGTGAGAACGGAACGTAGACCACGGGCAGCGGCGGAGACCGAACCCCTAAAGGTCGACCCCTCCGAGTGTCGGACAATGACGACACTCGGCACGGCGAGTGCGGCCCCCGGCGAGACCGACACGGGCCGTCTGGAAGTGGGCGAATCCCGCGACGGGTCGGCGGTTGGGCTTCCCTGTGCGGTCGTGAACGGCACTACCGACGGGCAGACGCTCTATCTGCAAGCGGCCTCGGACGGCGACGAACTGAACGGCGTCGGCGTCATCAGTCGCGTCGTTCCGCAACTCGATCCCACGGAGCTTTCGGGGACGATCCTCGTCGTGGGCATCGTCAACTACCACGCGTTCCAGGTGGCCGAGCACCGGAACCCGATCGACGACACGAAGATGAACCGCGCGTACCCCGGCGACGAGAAGGGGACCTCCTCCGAGCGCATCGCCGCGGCCACGTTCGACGCCGCGACGCGCGCGGATCTGGTCCTGGACCTCCACCAGGGTTCAACCTCGCGGATGATCGACGAGGTCCGCGTCCGCTGCGGCCGCCGACACCGCCTCCACGACGAGTGCCTCGAGCTCGCGAAGACGTTCGGCTGCGGGTACGTCCTCGACCAGAAGGGCCCCGAGGGGCAACTGGCCCGTGCGGCCCCCGACGAGGGCATCCCGACGGTGGATCCCGAACTCGGCGGCTGCGTCGGCTGGGACGAGGAGAGCATCCGGAAGGGCGTCGAGGGCGTGTTCAACGTTCTCCGGGAGTACGGCTTCCTCGGCGGCGACACGAACACGTCGCGACAGACCCGCGCGAAGGGGTTCGATCAGTACGGCTCGCCGAGCGGGGGGCTCGTCCGGTTCGAGGTCGACCTCGGCGACCGAGTGTCCGCCGGCGACCTGCTCTTCGAGGTGACCGACGCCTTCGGCGAACTGAAGGCCCGCGTGACCGCCAACAGCGACGGGGTGTTCTGGCGGACGCGCCGGCTCCCCCAGGTCGCGACCGGCGAGTACGTCTGCTCGGTCGGGACCAACGTCGACACGTACTGAGCGATCACCGAGGCTCACCGAACGATGTCACTCCCGCCCGCGCTCGAACTCGCCTGCTCGGCCTGCGACGAGACATACGACGAGTGGACGTGGCAGTGTGACTGCGGCGCGCCGCTTGACTTCGCGTCGCCGTCGTGCGCGCACGGCGGGCGGTCGGGAGAGCCGCCGGCATCGTGGGCGGACACCCGCGCCGGGCTGTGGTCCTTTCGGGACTTCCTCCCGGTCGATCCGCGCGTCACGCTCGGCGAGGGCCTGACGCCGCTCGTCGACGCTCCCGAGTGGGACGCGGCGTTCAAACTGGAGTACGTGTTCCCGACGGGCTCGTTCAAGGACCGCGGCGCGACGGTGACGCTCTCGGTCGCCGCCGAACTGGGCGTCGACCGCGTGGTCGAGGACTCCTCGGGCAACGCGGGCGCGGCCATCGCGACCTACGCGGCCCGTGCCGGCATCGACGCCGAGATATACGTTCCCGACGCCGTCAAGCCCGCCAAGCGCCGCGCGATCGAACGGACCGGCGCGACCGTCGTCCCGATCGCGGGGACTCGCGAGGACGTCACCGACGCTTGCGTCCGGGCCGTCGAGTCCGACGACGCGTGGTACGCCTCCCACGCCTGGAACCCGGCCTTCTTCGCGGGCACGGCGACGTTCGCCCACGAGGTCTGCGCCCAGCGGGACTGGACCGCCCCGGACGCCGTCGTGACGCCGCTCGGCCACGGGACGCTCTTTCTCGGCGCCTACCGCGGCTTCCGCGACCTCTACGACGCCGGGTGGATCGAGTCGATGCCGCGGCTCCTCGGCGCGCAGGCCGCCGGTGCCGCCCCGATCGCCGCGGAACGACACGGCGAGGCGGCGGCCGCCGGGGCCAACGACGTCGCCGACGGGATCCAGATCCGCGAACCGGTCCGGAAGTCGCAGATCCTGGCCGCGATCGACGACACCGACGGCGACGCCGTCGCGCTCGCGTCCGAGGCGGTCGAACGCGAACTCGACGCGCTCCACCGGCGGGGGTTCTACGTCGAACCCACCTGCGCCGTCGCGCCCGCGGCGCTTGAGGTCTACCGCGAGCGCGGCGTCGTCGCTCCCGACGACGACGTCGTGGTCGCGCTCACCGGGAGCGGGCTGAAAACGTAGTCGAGCCGACGAGGGTGTCGTATAGAAATCTCGTCACGCCGGTGCCGTCACGGCCTCGTGGCCGCACCAGCCGGGAGGTGGACCACACCCGAGAATCGAAGGGACTGCTTCGACTTCCTCGAAGATCGATCCACCTCTCCTCCCTCCGAGGTTTGATGATGATTCGAATGGTTAATCGTCCAGGCCACCAGTCGTAGTATCGTGACTGATTGGAGCGATCGTGTAGAATCCGGTTCGGAAATTCTGCGCCAACGGGCGGTTCGAATTCCGCTCCCGGATGTGGACGCAGAGCGGTCCTTCCATCAGAATATGATGCGAATTGCGGCCGCTGGCGACCGAAAGAGCAAGTTACTCGACGACCCGGACGTGCCGTTGACGGAAGTCTACGAGGACGAACTGGACGAGATGAGACAGAGTTTCGAACACCGCTTGCAACAGGTCGCTGGCGAGAACTACTACGATGTTGCAACCGCGTATCTCGACGGCGAGCGTGACGACTGGATCGGGGCACTCGCAGCGTACTACCTGGAGTGTTATTACCGCCTACAGGAACGCTACACGGTCGACGAGCAGATCTTCTTTTTACTAATCCTGCGGTACCCGGAGTCGTTCACTGTGAACCTCAGCTTTCTCACCGGCGATTTCGGCTCCGAGGGGGTCAGATACGAGTCCTCGACGCACGTCGGGGGCGATCTCAACGAGCACGATCGAGAACAGGTTCACGCCGACTGCCAGTACTCACAGCACAAAGCCGCAGAGTACCTTCGAGAGCACGTCGATTGCATTCGAGAAGCCGTCCCGGATCCGGACACGACCCCGTTCGAACAGCGCCGATACGGGGGGTTCGTGCATATCACGGGGAGGCAAGGACCGACGTTCGAGGAGATACTGGAGTCTCTCTCCCCGGACCCGGACCGGTTCGACGACGAACCGTCGACACCCGGCCTCGTTGCGGAGGGACCAGAGGCCAAACGAGCGAAGCGGGAGTTGCTCACCGACGCCGAGGTCGTGATCTGATCAGCGACCCCGCTGTACTGAACGATTCCCATCCGGGGGTGGCAAGCCTCAGATGACACCGACAGCGGGAGAAAAGCGACTTACCGGCGACCCGTCTGCTCGTCCCAATCGATCCACTCCTGTTCCCAGCCGGTCTTCGCGAAATATCCCGGCTCGCTCGCCCGCTGGGCCTCCTCCCGCTCGGTCCGATTGCGGGCGGGCGCGCTGCTCTGTTCACCGTCGACCAGCAGGGGTTTGAACGCCACCGGCCCGCACCGCTCGACGACCTCGCCGGCGTCGTCGACGACGGCGAGCGACTGCTCGGGGCCGCCCAGCGGGAGGACGAGTTTTCCCCCGGGTGCGAGTTGCTCGACCAGTCGCTGCGGGGGGTCGATCGCGGCCGCCTCGACCAGGATTCGGTCGAACGGCGCGTACTCAGAGAGCCCGCGCGCACCGTCGCGAGCGTCCACGAGGACGCCGCCGTAGCCGGCGGATTCGAGGTTCGATCGCGCGGCGTAGACGAGTCTGCGGTCGATGTCGACCGCGTGCACGCGCGTCTCGCCCACCATCTCGGCGAGGATGGCCGCCGTGTAGCCGACGCCCGCGCCGACGATCAGGACGTCGCCGGTCGAGCTATCGGTCGCCGATTCGGGGGCGTCCGCGACCGATCCGCCGGAGCGACCGGCGTTCCGCGCGTCGACGTCGAGCGCCGTCAGCAGGCGGGCGACCATCTCGGGAGCCAGAATCGTAGTGCCCTGCGCTTCGCCCCGGCCGTCGTAGGGCGCGTCGTCGACGAACGGCCGGCGGGGGACCGTCCGCATCGCGAGCGCGACGGCCTCGTCGACCGACAGCCGCTCCTCGAGGCCGTCGACCATCTCGGCTCGGAGGTCCCCGGGTTCCATACGTGCCGCTCGGGCGCGCGGCCTAATCAACTGCACGCTCCGGCCGTCGGACCGGTGGCAGCGGCACCGGACACTGCTCGTTCCTCGCTCGACGGTTCACCCCTGAATCCGAACGAAGCGGACGCCCCCGTGGTCGCTCCGCTCGAACGTGCCGTCCGCGCGCTTTTCGAGGAGGACCAGTTCCTGGTGAGCGTCGCCGACGGGCGCGACGATCCGGCCGCCGGCTCGGAGCTGATCCCGGATCGCGTCGGGAACGGACGGGACCGCGCACGTGACGTACGCGCCGTCGAACGGGGCGTGGTCGGGCCACCCTTCCCGGCCGTCGCCGACCCGCACCGAGACCCGGTCGTCGTAGCCGAGTCGGGCGAGCGTCTCGCGGGCCGCCGCGGCGAGGTCGGCGTCGTACTCGACGGAGTAGACGTGTCCCGCGGGGAGGAGTTCGGCCGTCACCGCCGCGTGGTAGCCGCAGCCGGTCCCGACCTCCAGCACGTCGTCCGCGGGATCGGGATCGAGCAGTTCGCTCATCAGCGCGACCATGTGCGGGGCGCTCACGGTCTGGTCGTTCCCGATCGAGAGCGGGCGGTCGCTGTAGGCGCGGTCGCGGCTCCTCTCGGGAACGAACTCGTGGCGCGGCACCCCGCGGAGCGCGTCGGCGACGCGGTCGCTCTCGACGTAGCCGCGACGGCGCAGTCGCTCGACGAGCGCTCGCCGCGCCTTCGCGTGTTCCCCGTTCACACGCGACGGTTGGCGCTCCAGCGAGTCGAAGCTTTCCCCGTAGCGGGACGGGACCGTCGGTTCGTCCGCGCGATCACGGGCCGAGTGCCCGTTCGACGGCGCTCGTGAGGTCGACGACGCAGAGCACCATTCCCGCGGCGACGACGAGCGCGACAGCGGCGACGAAGCCGACGAACCCCACGGCGTGGAACGTCCACGCGGGGAAGGCGAGTCCGGCCACGGCGACCGGGGCGGCGAGCGCGCCCGCGGCTACGAGGAGGGCGTAGGCGGCAGTTCGTGTCACTTCGGAGCTATTTTCTCGCGGTCTAGACGTAAGTGTACCGCCGAAACGTAGAATCCGGCTACCAGGCGGACCAGGCCGAGGTCGTCTGGTCGGTCCCGTAGAGTCGCTTGACGTCCTTCGCGTACACCATATCGCCCTCGTGGTCGAACTTCCCGTGGCGGTACTCCGGGGCGTCCTCGCGCACCTGAATCGCCTTGACGCGGAGTTCCTCGTCGCCGAAGGACTCGATCTCGCCGACGACGAACTCGTGGTCGCCGGGAAGCTGCAGGTCGAAACTCCGCGTGTCCTCGCGGTCGCCCGTTCCCTCCTTCGGATTGACGGTCACCTTCACCGTCACGTTGTCGACGGCGCGCGTCCAGAGCGTGTCGACGTCCTCGATCCTGGCCTCCTCGGTCCGCTCCTCGGGGCCGACTTCGATGCCCGTGATCCGGACGAGCATAATCGCCTCCTCGCTGTCGACGATGAACTCGTCCCCGACGGCGACGGTCTCGGCCGGCGGCGCGTCGACGGTCGTCGAGAACGACTCGTCGTCCTGGGAGACGACAACGTCGCGTTCGACCTCCGTCTCCGAGTCGACCTTGACCTTGTGGACGTGGCCGCACTCCGTGCACCGGACGGTGTGGCGGCCTCCACCCTCCTTCAGTACCTCGTGGACCGTCGGTTCGGCGGGCGAACAGGATGGACACTCGACCGCGATGCGGTCCTGTGGCGTGCTCATACGGCCTCGTACCCCGTCTGGCCGTAAAAGTCCGCCCTTCCACGGGTCGGCGTGGCAGGCGCTGGCGTGCGCCGATGCGCGGCGCGAGTCGCGGCGGATGCTGTGCTCAGCCTCGGCGGATCTCGTAGGCGGTGTCGCGCTCGTCGTCGTTCAGGATCCCGTCCTGCACCGTGAACTCGAACCCCGAGGCGATCTCCTCCTCGTAGACCAGTTCGCCGGCCTCCGCCGTGAAGGCCGAGAGGTCGCCGCGCTCGCTCGCAATCCAGACGAGGCCGTCCTCGACGATCGGCGGGTGCTCGACGACGCCGGCGACGCGGTTCTCCCACAGTTCGTCGCCCGTCTCCCGGTCGTAACCGAGGACGTACCCGCTCTCGGTGCCGACGAACACGCCGGTCTCGCCGACGCCGACGCCCGTGTTCACCGACCGACCCGTCTGGGCGGACCAATTCTCGTCGCCGTCGGGCAGCGTCAACGCGCGGACCGTCTCGCCGGGAACGAAGAGCGTCCCGTCGGCGGCGGCGAACTGGCTGAAACCCGCCGTCAATCGTCGTTCTTCGAGCAGTTCCCGCGTCGAGAGCCGGTATATCGACAGCCCGAACGTCTGCTGGACGAACAGTCGGTCACCGCGGGCGACGATCGCGTGGATGAACCCCTCCGAGAACTGGATCCGCCACCGCTCCTCGCCGCTCTCGGCGTCGAGGCCGACGACCAGCGGTTCCTGTTCGTCGCCGCTGCCGCTGCCCTGACTCGCGAAGACGACGGTCCCGTCGGTCACCGTCACCGCGCTGATCTCGTCGTGCAGTCCGTCCCCCGACTCCTCGTGCATCCACCGTTCCTCGCCGCTCTCGGGGTCGAGTGCGTACACTCTCCCGCCGGTATCGACCTCGTCTCGGGCCCTCGCACCGACGTACACGCCGGTGCCGTCGGCGTACAGGCCGTTCCGGAAGGTCGGACTGATCGAGAGGAGGTACCCGTCGGCAATCTCGGCCTCGAAGACGGTCGTCCCGTCGGGGCGGACTCGCCTGAGGCGGGTGAACCGCGGCCGGAAGAAGAAGTCGCCGTCAGCGGTCGTCACCGCACTGCTCGATCCCGACCAGGCCGGGACGAGTTCGATCTCGGAGGCCGGACCCGACGCCGTGGACTGTTCGCCGTCGTCCGTCGGTGTCGACCCTACCGATTCGGTCGTTCCCGATCCTCCCTGTTGGTTCGTCCCCGAGCCACCCTGTTCGTTCGTCTCCGTCTGCCCCGAGCTATCGGTGAGTCGGAGACACCCCGCCGTCGCGACGCTTCCGATGCCCGCGCAGCCCGACAGCAGGCGGCGGCGGGACCACGTTCGATCTGTCGCCATCTGTCCCTACCTTGGGGCGTCCTGACTTAAATACGAGGAACCGTCGAGTGCGGCACGGCAGTGTTCCGGACCTGCGCGGCCCGGCTGGTCGGCGAGCGAACGGGGCTCGTCGGAGTGGAGTGGGAGTCTTTATTGTAACCGCCTGACGGGATGTCGTATGGACCGCCGTCAGGTGTTGGCGACGTTCGGGGTGGGGATCGGTGGATTGAGCGGCTGTCTGCGACTCACGGGCGCGGACGACGGCTCGACGTCGACCGGCGAAGCAGACGCGTCCACGGACGGACAGTCGACAGGCGGGGACGGGGGAGCCTCCGAAGGAGAGCCGGCGGGCGACGTGACGCTGACGGAGAACTGGAGTGCGGACCCGGGCATCGACTTCGCCTGGGTAGAGAACGGGCGGATCTACTTCAACGATTACAACGGGGCGGCGTCTGCGAGCCACGGCGGCGGCATCAACTGGGAGGCCGAGGTGACCTACGAGGGATTCGAGGACAACTTCGGTGCCGACGCGTTCGCGATCGGCGACGACCACGTCACCTTCGGCTACAGACCCGACACGGAGGTCGACGAGACGCTCGGCAGTCACTTTCACACCTTCGATACGGGAACGGGTGAGGAAGTGTGGAGCTTCGCCGCGCCCGACGACGGCAAACACAACTTCTCGACCGGTGCGACGAGGGTTTCCGACACCGTCGTCGTCACCGCGGGCAGTTTCGGTGCGCCGCGCGAACAGGAGCCGCTCGTCATCGGCCTCGACGCCGAGAGCGGCGAGGAGCGGTGGCGGACCGACAAGTCGACGCTGCCGACCACGTTCGTCAATTTCGTCGGTTCCTACGCGGGCGAGGTGTACGTGGGAATGCAGTCCGACGGGGTACAGGTGCTCGATCCCGAGACCGGATCGCTGACCGAGGTCCACGAGTCGTGGTCCGTCGCGAGAGGCTGGGGAAGAACCTGGGGACAGATACACGGTGACACGCTCTTTGCGGCCGACCGCGGGACCTCGGAGAACGAGACTGTCCTCCACGCGTACCCGCTGGGTTCCAACGGTCGCGAGTGGTCGGGGAGCTTCGAGGGCAACGTCACGGTCGGCCCCGTCGTCGACAACTCGCTCGTCATCGTCGGTACGGAGGCCGGAACCGTGTACGTGTTCGACCGCTCGACCGGAGAGACCCTGTGGGAGGTGGGAATCGAGGGGAGCGTCGGTGCAGTCGATGCGTCGGCTGCTCACGTGTGGGTCGGCGATATGGAGACGGGGATCACCGCGTACGACCGAGCCGACGGGACGCGCGTACACCGCTCGACGAAGCCCCTAGGCGGGGACGACATCGCCGTCTCCGACGACGTGTTACTCCTCGGCGGAAGCGACGTCCACGCCTACTGGATCGAGTGAGGGGCCTTCTCGTCTCGCGGTTTCACCGCTCGACACTCGGGAGGTCTACGACCTCCCCGCTCGCTCACCGAGGAAGCTCTACTTCCTCGCCGTCTCGCGGTTTCACCGCTCGACATTCGGGAGGTCTACGACCTCCCCGTCCGCCCACACGGTCGGCTCCCGAATGATCCCGTCGAGGTGCAGCGGCGCGTCGGTGTCGCCGCCGATCCCCGCGTCGTCGCCGATGGCGACGTGGACCGTCCCCGCCGCCTTCTCGTCTAGGAGAACCGACCCGACGAGGTCGGTCACGCCGACGTTGGTCCCGATCCCTAACTCCGCGAGGTTGTAGGCGTCGCGGCCGACCGCCTCGGCGGCCGCCTCGACCTGCCCGCGGATCTCGTCGTCAGATATCTCGGTCACGTAGCCGTCCTCGACTTCGAACCGGAGTTCCTCGCCCTCGTCGAGCAGGCCGTGCGGCCGCATCGTCCCGTCGACGACGTAGGTCCCGTTCGCGTTCGTCGGCGAGACGAACACCTCGCCCGCGGGTAGGTTCGAGAAGTCCCCGGCGTCGTGGACGATGCCTGTGTCGGTGTTCCACTCCCGGTCGCCGGGCTCGAACGTGATGTCCGTCCCCGCAGGTGCGGTCACGCGGATCTCGTCGGCGTCTGAAACCTGCGCGAGCACGTCCCGGCAGTGCTGGGCGATGGCGTCGTAGTCGGCGTCGAGCCCCGTGAGAAACACGTCCTCGGTGATTCCGGGCAGCGTCGCCCCGCGAGCGCCCGCGTCGCAGGCGTTCCCGCGGGCGCGGGTGTGACTGATGCTCTTCGTCGTCGGCGCGAGGAACACGTCCGCCTCGGCCATCGCGGCCGCCACCGGCCCCGGCGGCTCCTCGCCGTGCTGGTCGCCCGGGGGGTACTGAAGGATCGTCGTCTCGTCTGCGACCGCCGAGGCGGCCTCGTAGAGGGCTTCGCCGATGGGTCGCCGCTCGTCGTCGGTGACGATCACGCACGATTCGGCGGCGTCGAGCGCCATACACTGCTCGACTGCCGTGGTCGCGGCGGTCGCGAGTCCGTCGTTCGACATACCGTCGTCTGGGTACCCCGTGGAGTTAGACGTTCGGATCGGTGTCGGGCCGAACGGCCGAGCGATCGCTCTCGCGGGACGCCGACGGGTTCTTCACCCGGTACTCGGATCCGGGGAAATCGACCGCGTTACTCGACGAGGAGTTAATTTCTCCCCGTTAGGCTCCGAAATAACTATGCGTGTGCTCGTCGGATATTCCCCTAATGATACGAGTGGGTGTCAACGGCTACGGAACGATCGGGAAACGCGTCGCCGACGCCGTCGCGGCCCAGCCAGATATGGAAGTCGCGGGCGTCGCCAAGACGCAACCCAACTTCGAGGCCCACACCGCCGTCGAGCGCGGCTATTCGATGTACGCGGCGATTCCGGAACGAGCGCCGCTCTTCGGCGACGCCGGCATCGAGACCGCGGGCGTCGTCGACGAACTGGTCGCCGACGCCGACGTGATCGTCGACGCCACGCCCTCCGGAATCGGCGCGGAGAACCGATCGCTGTACGCCTCCTACGACACGCCCGCGATCTTCCAGGGCGGCGAGGACGCGAGCGTCGCCCAGGTGAGTTTCAACGCCCGGGCGAACTACGACGCCGCCTGGGGAGCGGACTCCGTTCGCGTGGTCTCCTGTAACACGACGGGACTCTCGCGGCTCGTCGCACCGCTCGACGAGGAGTACGGCGTCGAGAAGGTCCGCGCGACGCTCGTCCGACGCGGCGGCGACCCGAGCCAGCACTCCCGCGGACCGATCAACGACATCCTCCCGAACCCGATCGAGATCCCCTCCCACCACGGCCCCGACGTCCAGACCATCTTCCCCGACCTGTCGATCGACACGATGGGGCTGAAGGTGCCGGCGACGCTGATGCACGTCCACGCGGTCAACGTCACGCTCGAATCCGACGTGACGGCCGCGCACGTCCGCCAGCTCCTCGAGTCCCAGTCGCGGATCTACGTCATCCCGGAGGGCCTCGGCCTCGACGGTGCCGGGAAGCTGAAGGACTTCGCGCTCGACGCCGGCCGGCCGCGCGGCGACCTCTGGGAGAACTGCCTGTGGGGCGAGTCGATCGCGACCGAGGGCCGAGACCTCTATCTCTTCCAGGCGGTCCACCAGGAGTCCGACGTCGTCCCCGAGAACGTCGACGCGATCCGCGCGGTGACAGAGAGCGCCGACGCCGAGGAGAGCATCGAGCGGACGAACCGGACGATCGGAGTCGGCCTCGCGGGCGACCCGTCGGGCTTCAACGACTCCGACCGAGTCGGCGCCGAGGCCGCGGACGACTGACCAGTCCGGCTCGACTACGCGGTCTCGATCCACCGACCGACCACGACTCTCTGATTCTCCAGGTACTGACCGGATTTATTAGTCCCTGCATCGTGGGCGGATTCGTGACCGACGACGACCAGTCCGCCGATCCCGGGTCGGCCCGGTCCGACCGCGACAGTCGGGCGACGCGCGGATTCGAGGACGACCTCGGGGACGGCGAGCACGAGATCGATTCGTCGGACGAGGAGCTGCAGCGCCTCCTCGAGGAGTTCGACGCGCTCGCAGAGACGGTCGACTCCCCGGAGGAGCGAGCGCGGGTCCGGACCGCCCGGCGCGCCGCTGTCGCCGCCGCAGCGGAGGCCCCCGTGTTCGGTCGGGTCATCCGCGGCTTCGACCGGAGCGACCTCGCGGAGGCGTTCCTGGGATCGTTTCTGTTCGGGGTTCCGATGTTCGTCGAGGGGGGTACGAACGAGGTTGGAGCGTTCCTCGCAGGCCGGCCGCTCTTGCTCGCCGGGACGCTCCTCGGCGGGATCGCGCTCGTCGTCTCGATCCTCTACGTCGCGGAGATACAGGACGTGCGCGTTCAGGATCCGTTCTTCGGCGTGATTCCCCGGCGGCTGGTCGGCGTTCTCGGCGTCTCGTTTCTCACCGCCGTCGTCGCGATGACCGCGTGGGGACGCGTCGCGTGGTCGGAACCGGCCCTGGCGTTCGCGACGGTAGTGGTCGCGTTCGTCCCGATGAGCGTCGGGGCGGCGCTGGGCGACATCCTCCCGGGGACGTGAGGGTTTTCTCGCGGGTGGTAGCGCCCGATCGGCGCTTCCCCCTCCCCTGAACGAAATCCCGGGGCGACGCCGTTCGGACTACGGCGTGACCTCGGCGAACGTCACGTCGCCGGCGTCGGTCTCGAAAAGGGCGACGTGGTAGGCGTCGTCGGCACCGGGGAACGGCAGGCCGCCCGGGTTAACGTGGACCGTCCCGTCGCGCTCTTGGTGGGTCCGCTGGTGGGTGTGCCCGCGGACGACGTAGTCGTACGTGCCGCAGTCGAGGAGCGCGTCCACGAGGCGCTCGCTCGTCCCGTGGTAGACCGCGACGTCGACCTCGCCGTCCGGCGCGTCGAAGGTCAGGTGGGCGCTCTCGCCGTGGTACGTCCCGAACTCGTCGATCGTGTCGGCCAGGGCCCACTCGCCGTCGTTGTTCCCGCGAACGGCGTGGAAATCGAAACCGGCGTCGAAGACCGCCGCCGTGAAGGGCGCGACGACGTCCCCGCAGTGGACGACGGCGTCGACGCCCTCGGCTTCGAACGTTTCGACCGCGCTCCGCGCCAAATCGAGGTTGTCGTGGGTGTCCGAACAGAGTCCGACGAGCATACTCCGGGTTCGAGTGTCTCCCGCTTCAGCGCTTCGGCGGTAGAGCTAGAATGCGGCTCGGGAGAGTCGCCCCCGGATCAGTCCCGCTTCAGCGCCTCGACGCCAGCCAGCGGTTGCCCGGTCAGCGCCCGGATGTACGCGCCGCCGGCGATCGAGACGTGTCCGAAGTTGGCCTCGTCCATCCCGTACATCCCGATGGCGCGGGAGGTGTCGCCGCCGCCGACGACCGAGAAGCAGTCCGTCTCGGCGATGGCTTCCAGCACCGTCACGGTCCCGACCGAGAAGCGCTCGTCCTCGAAGACGCCGAGCGCGCCCTTCACGAAGACCGCCTCGGAGTCGCGGACCACGTCGGCGTACCCCTCGGCGGTGTCGGTGCCGACGTCCAGGAAGGAGACGTCCTTCTCCTCGATCGCGTCGACGTCGATCTCGGCGCGCTCGCCGTCCTCGTCCTCGTAGGCGAGGTCCGTCGCGAGCGTGATCTGGTCGCCGCACTCGTCGAGCATCGCCTCGACGACCGCGTGGTTCGCCTCCCACTGGGAGTCGTAGAGGTCGGCGTCGGGGTCGAGGTCGAACCCGACCGGGTGGCCGGCCGCCCGGAGGAACAGTTCGCCCGCGATGCCGCCCAGCAGGAAGTCGTCGACTGTGGTCCCTAAATTGTTCATCACGTCGATCACGTCGGTGGCCTTCGTGCCGCCGACGACCATCGTGACCCGACCGTCGAACTCCTTCGCGGCGATGGCGGTGTTGGCCTCGTACTCGGTCTCCATCACGCGGCCGGCGTACGCCGGGAGGACGAGCGGGAAGCCGACGAGCGACGCGTGCGAGCGGTGCGCTGCGGAATAGGCGTCGTTGACGTAGGCGTCGAAGTGCGGCGCGAGCGCCCGCACGAACTCCGTCTCGGCCTTGGTTTCTGGGTCCTCCTCGGGCAGTTCGTCGTCGCACATCCGCGTGTTCTCGAGGAGGAGGATCTCTCCCCCGCCGAGTCCCTCGATGGCGTCGATCGCTGTTGTTCCATACGTGTCTGCGACGAACCCGACGTCGCGGCCGAGGTGTGAGGCGAGGATCTCGGCGTGGCCCGACAGGGAGACGAAGTCGTCGCGGCCGGGGCGGCCCTGGTGCGCCAGGAGCACGACGCGGTGGCCCGCCTCGGCGAGTTCGCGCACGGTCTTCGCGTGGCGCTCGAAGCGGCGGTTGTCCTGTGGCTCGCCGTCGACGATCGGGGAGTTCAGATCGAGACGGACGAGCACGCGCTGTTCGGGTGGGAGGTCGTCGAGCGTATCGAACGTGGATGTGGCGGTGGATTCGGACATACGTCTCTGTCTGGGAGTGTCGTGAGGTGATTACTTAGTCGTGGTCGAAGTCGGGTCGGTTCGGGGGCGATCGCCGGCGGAGCAGGGCCGGGGCGAGCGCGGGATCCGTGGTGACCAGCAGCGCCTGGCCGGGGCGAGCGCGGGACCGCCGCGTCAGCCGTAGATGACGTAGTGCGCGACGTCGAGCATCCGGTTGGAGAAGCCGTACTCGTTGTCGTACCACGTCAGGATCTTGTAGAGGCCGCCGTCGTTGACGGCGTTCGTCGAGTTCAGGTCGACCGTCGAGGAGAAGGGCAGCCCGAGGATGTCGGTGGAGACGACCTCGTCGTCGGTGTAACCGAGCACGCCCGCGAGCGGGCCCGCGTCGGCGGCGTCGCGGAAGGCGTCGTTGATCTCCTCGGTCGAGGGCGTCGAATCGAGGGAGACGACCAGTTCGGTGATCGAGCCGTTCGGGACGGGGACGCGAATCGCCATCCCGTCGAGTTTCCCTTCGAGTTGTGGGAGGATCTCGGTCGTCGCCGCTGCGGCCCCCGTCGAGGTAGGGACGATGTTCTCGGCGGCCGCCCGGCCGCGGCGCGTCTTCGACATCGGGCCGTCGACGAGGTTCTGGCTGCCGGTGTAGGCGTGGACCGTCGTCAGCAGGCCGCTCTCGATGCCGAACTCGTCGTCGAGCACCTTCGCGACGGGGCTGATGGAGTTCGTCGTACAGGAGGCGTTCGAGATCACGTCCTCGCCGTCGTACTCGTCGTGGTTGACGCCGTAGACGAGCTGTTTGACGGGCTCTTCACCCTTCGGGGGCGCGGAGATGATGACCTTGTCCGCGCCGGCTTCGAGGTGCGCGGAGGCGTCCGCCTTCGTGCGGAAGATGCCGGTACACTCCAGGGCGACGTCGACGTCGAGGTCGTCCCACGGGAGGTTCGTGGGATCCTGGACGTTGTACAGCGGAACCGTCGTGTCGCCGGCGACGAGGCTGTCGCCCTCGCGTGCGACGTCGTCTGCGCGGCCCATCACGGTGTCGTACTTCGCGAGGTACGCCATATCGTCGAAGTCCATCACATCGTTGATGCCGACGAGTTCGACGTTCGGGTGGTCCCGTACCGCCCGGAAGACGTTGCGGCCGATTCGACCGAAACCGTTCAGGCCGACGCGGACGGTCTCCGAGTCGGCGGCGGCTTGCCCGGTGCTCACATTCGATCGTTCACTCATATCTGAGTACACTTCACCCTCCTACTTGAATCCCTGTGTCATTGAATTCGAGCGGGAAAGAGAGAAATTCGACGGGTACGGCACCTCAGTCATCAGTATTGTCTCCCCGAGTCCGGTTTTCCTCTCGGGGAGCGTAGACGGCCCCAATCACGAGAGCGCAGAATCAATCAGGGCAGAGCAGATATCGGATACGACTCGGACAGAATCAGTCACGCCTGGTCGGTGTCAGACCGCGCTTCGTCGGAAACAGCCGCGCGAATCGAAAGGCCGCGAAGGAAGAGCGGGCCGTCGAACGACCGGCGCCGATCGAGAATGCTACTAGATCCCGCCGGGGGGAGAAGGCTTTTCATCGGAACCGACCTAAGGGCTGACGATGAGAGACGACCGCGACGACCCGTTCGACGACTTCTTCGACGGAATCGAACGGATGATGGACGAAATGACCGGCAGCGACGCCACCGGATTCGCCTCCGAGACGCACGTCGACGTCTACGACGAGGGCGAAGAACTCCGGCTCGTCGCCGACCTCCCGGGCGTCACGAAGGACGCCATCGAACTCAAGTGCGACGGCGAGGTCCTCACGATTTCCGCCGCCGGCGACCGTCGCGAGTACGACGAGCGCATCCGACTCCCGGCCCGCGTCGACGAGCACAGCGCGAGCGCGTCGTTCAACAACGGGATCCTCCAGGTGACGCTCGAAAAGGTCGACGACTCGGCGTCGATCGACCTCGACTAACCCCGTCGCGCTCAACGGGCCCGCTGGCAGCCGCTCACGGCGGCGTGAACGGTCTCGGCGCAGACTGGTGGGTTCTGGTTCGATCGACGAGTGACGCGCGTCTGCTACCGAGTACTCTCGGCTCGGCCATCCTCCGACGGAGAAGAGACCGATTTCGAGCCCGTCGCCCCCGGAACGCGACTGTGAGCCGGGATCCTCGTCACTGCGGATCGGAGCATCGGCTGCGAGAGCGTTCCGGTCGAAAAAGCGGTGATCGGTGTCGCGACCGAAGTCGCGAGCGGCGTGGTCGACGGCTTACGAGACCAGCAGCTTCTCGCCCTTCTCGACGTCGATGCGGCACGGCGGCGACATCTTGTTGTACGCGCGGCGGAGCGCGTCCTTCGCGATGTCGGCGTCCTCGGGCTGGCAGTAGACGGTGAAGACCCGCTCGCCGTTCTGGACGCGCGCGGCGGTGCCGACGGGTTTGCCGAACGCCTGGCGCATCCCGTCGGAGACGCGGTCCGCGCCCGCGCCGGTCGCCTGCTTGTTCTCGCGGAGGATCTGGTGGGGGAACTTCCGGAGGACCATCTTGTAGTTCTCTTGGCCGACCTGCTTGAGCATCACGCGGTTCGCCGACAGGCGCGCGGATTCGAGCGAGCCGTGACGGACCTGACACTCCTCCTCGAGGCGGAGGCTGATCTGGACCGGGTAGTCCTGCGGCCCGGTCTGGAGGTTGCCCATATTGTGCTGTGCGATCTTCGAGCCGGGGATCCCTGTGACGTAGTCGCGTCGCGTGTACGACGGCTTCGACAGTTCCCGGTACATTGAGGCGGGTTTGTCGGACATAGTTACTTGTGCGGAACAACGCCTATTCGACCTAAAAGCGCTTCGAACTGTTCGCCGCGGAAACGCGGTGCGTTCACCGGCCGGGAACCGAGGTGTTCCCACCGGCCGGCGCGGGCGGTCGAAGGGACACTAGCGTTTGCAAGTCTTCACTCGCTCGCGCGACTGCGCGCGGTCGGCTGAGTAATCAGTTGCAAACGCTACGATATATTTGTCTCCGCGACGTCTACAGACCCGTGATACTGGTCCTCGAAAACGAGGTCGATCCCGACACCCGGTACTTCGTCCCCGAGATCAGTCGGCACCTCGAAGCCGCGGGCGCCGACGTCGAGGTGTACCCGTACGCCGACGCAGGTGGTCGTCCCGACGCTCTCGCCGACGCCGAGGGCATCGTTCTCTCCGGGAGCACCGCGGGCGTCTACGAGACTGCGGCCTATCCGTGGATGGACGAGTTGCGCTCGCTGGTCCGGGAGCTCGTCGCCGCCGAAGTCCCGACGCTCGGCGTCTGTTTCGGCCACCAGCTCGTCAACGACGCGCTGGGCGGCCGCGTCGAGCACCGCGGCCTGCGGAAGGGAATCGAGACGATCCGATTCGCCGACGATCCGCTCTTCGACTCGGTCGGGGCCCGCGTCCCGATGGTTCACGGCGACTTCGTGACGGAACTCGGCGACGGGATGGAGCGTATCGCCGCCGCGGACTACTACGAGAACCTGGGCAGCCGACACCGCGACGCGCCGCTGTGGACCGTCCAGTACCACCCGGAGTTCACCGCTGCGCTCCTGCCGCAGATCGAGACCGACTTCGGCTGGCCCGCGAACAGTTCTGATCGCGATTTCGACGGCGTCTCCGTCGAGCGCACGCTCGCCAACTTCGTTCGGCTGTCGACGGAGTGAACGGACGACGCCCCGGGCGTCACCCCGCTCGATTCACTCGGGAGCGGCCGACTCGGGCGGTTCGGCCGGGACGAACTCCAGATCGAGTTCGTCGAGCAACGCCGCCGCCCGATCGGTGACCGAGGGCGCGACGAGCAGTCCGCGAACGCCCTCGTCGGGGAACTCTTCCTCGACGGCCTCGACGTAGCGCCGGAGTTGACTCGCCGCCGAGGGACCGACGCGCCGACGCTTCAGTTCCACGACGACCGGCCGTCCCGCGTCGTCCTCGCCGAACACGTCGACCGGCCCGGCGGTCGTTTCGCGCTCGGTCGCCGTCGGGACGAACCCCGGTTCGACGAGTTCGGGATCGTCAAGGATCCGTCCCCGGAGGTCCTCCTCGCTCCCGGTCAACCGCAGGTCGCTCCGGTCGGTCACCTCGTAGGCGGTCGCCTGTTCGATGCGCTCGAAGCCGACGTCGAGGCGCTCGTTCGGCGAGGAGCGCTCGCTGCGGATCCGGAGCCGGCCGTCCCGGACACTGGCGCGGTGGACGCACCCCGGCGGCTGCCAGTTCACCGGTTTGCGGTTCTCGTCGGTGTGGACGAGGACCGTCCCGTCGGGCTTGCAGACGACGAGCCTGTCGCCCGGGCCGAGACTCGACGACGCCCGCCCGTCGTACTCGACGCGACACCGCCCGAAGACGGTCACCATTCGGCCGTCGCCGAACGCGGATTCGAGCAGGCCCAGCGCGTCCCGGTGGGTCGGGCGGTGGAGCGTCGTCACGGACATCGGTTCGTCGGTCGGTTGGCGCTCGGCGGGTAAAAGTCGCGCGTCGCCGACAGCCGACCAAGCGGGCCCAGCGCCCGGACGAGTCGCGGTCACCGACGCGCTCGCTGCAGGAGCGTGCGAGCGCCGACGGCCACACCGGCACCAGCGGCGTTCAGAAGGGCATCTGCGGAGCTGGCGGTTCGCGCCGCCAGCGGAGCCTGAACGAGTTCGACACCGAGGCCGACCGCAGCGGCGACTGCGACGGCGGCGAGGGCGGTCCGGAGACCGGCGGCTGTCCCGGATCGAGCGGTGGTTTCGACGTCGCCGTTCCGTTCCGATCCGGGTCCGCGTGCGATACCGACGGCGACGAGCCACCCGAGAACTCCGTAGGCGACGACGTGAGAGAGCGCGAAGACGTCGACGTCGAACGAGCCGGTTGGGCCTGCGTCCGTCGGTGTCGTCGTCGGGGCGTCGACCGGACCGAACAAACTCGGATCGACGACCGACGCGAGGACGACGAGGCCGATCCAGCCGACTGCGACCCGGCGCGCCCGACGCCCCGACCACCGCACCCCGGGCGCGTCACCGCGCGTCCGACCCGTCACCGAAGTTCGCTCACCATCCCGTCGAGCATCGCCGCGCCGGACTTGAGCAGCGACGGTTTCGTGAGCGTGTCGACCTCCTCGCGCGTGAGTTTGAAATCGAACAGCGCGAGGTTCTCCCGCAGGTGGTCCTCGGTGGTCGACTTCGGAATGACGACGACGCCGCGGTGCTGGGTCGCCCAGCGGAGTACGATCTGGGCGGGCGTCCTGTCGTACGTCTCGGCGAGTCGCTGGACGTCGTCGTCGCCGAGCGCCTTGCCGCGGGCCAGCGGGCTGTAGGCGGTGAGGAACATCCCCTCCGATTGGCAGTAGCCGAGCATCCCCCGCTGGGGCTTGTAGGGGTGGAACTGCACCTGGTTCGTCACGAGCGGCGTCTCGGCGGCCGCCCGTGCGCGGTCCAGGAACACCTGCGGGAAGTTGCTGACGCCGACGTTGTACACCAGCCCCATCTCGACCAGGCGGTCCATCGCCGCCATCGTCTCCGAGACCGACACGAGCGGGTTCGGCCAGTGGAGCAGCAGGAGGTCCACGTAGGACGTGTCGAGGCGATCGAGGCTCTCCTTCGTGGATTCGATCACGTCGTCGTACCCCGCGTTACCCGGCGTGACTTTCGTCGTCAGAAACACCTCGTCGCGGTCGACATCGGCGTCGGCGATGGCGCGGCCGACTTCCGCCTCGTTCTCGTACAACTGCGCGGTGTCGACGTGTCTGTACCCGAGTTCGAGCGCCGTCGAAACCGTCTCGTAACACGTTTCGCCCGTGAGCTGCCACGTCCCGAGTCCCACTTTCGGGACGCGCGCCCCGTACGCCTCGGCGTACTCCATCTCGACGTCGACCTCGTCCATACCCCAGTTGTGTGCTCCGTCGATGAGAACGTGTCGGCGGATGCAACTATAGTGGCATCGGCGAGCGCTCGCTCATCGACTCGCAGTTCGCTACCGCGCCGGCCCGCGACGGCGTCGCGACTCGGCGCGCGTCGAAATAAGAATAGTTCAGAGAACTGCCGCAACCGAACCGGACCCGTCTGCCCGCTCGCCCGCCAGCCTCCGACCGCTACCGTGAGTCGCGTTGACTTCCTGCTTACAGGCGCTCGAGGTTCGTCGCACGCGGACCCTTGTCCGCCTGCTCGATGTCGAACTCGACTTCCTGCCCCTCTTCGAGGTCCGGACCGCCGACGTCTTCCATGTGGAAGAAGACGTCCTCGTCCGCGTCGTCAGTGGAAATGAAGCCGTAGCCGCCCGTGTCGTTGAAGAAGTCAACCTTACCGTTTGCCATTGCGACCGTACCGAGAGCCCGGGGAGGGATAACTGTTGTGCGGTGCGTGATACCACGGACTGTGGTCGGTGGCGGGCGAGGACCGCGCGGTCACCGGCCGAACAGCCGCTCCCAGAGCGACCGCTCGGACGGACGCTCCGCCAGCAGCACCGAACAGTCGACGTCGTTGACGACTTCGTAGTGTAGCGAGTCTGTCAGCAGTCGAGACAGCAGTCCGCGCTCGGTCGCACCGAGGATCAGCAGACTGTGCTTCCCAGCCTCTCGCTCGATGACCGTCTCGACGTCGCCTGCCTCGACGAGCAGCTCGGCGTCGGTGAGTTCGTGCTCCAGCGCCCACGTTTCGAGGAACCGCTGGCCCGCCTCGACGTCCGCGTCGGACTCGACGACGTGGAGCAGCGACACCGCCGATCCGACGGCCGACTGGAGCATCCCGACGACCTCGGCGCTCAGATCCGAGTCCGGACCGCCGTAGGTGGGAAGCAGGACGTCCGAGGGATCGAAGCCGCGGTCTTTGACGATCAGGAAGTCACACGGCAACTGGTTCGTCAGCTCTTCGAGCGGCCGCTCCGCCCGCGCGTCGCTCCACAGTCGGTTCTCGTCCCAGCCCAGCAGGACGAGGTCGGACTCCGTCCGGCGGGCGGCGTCGAACATCTCCTCGAACGAGCGGTTGGTGACGACCATCGACGTCTCGAAGTGCACGTCGTATCCCGACGCCGTCTCGCGGATCGGCTCCATCAGTCGCGCCGACTCGCCCGCGATCCGCTGTCGCTGCCGATGGCTCGGGTCCGCCGGCCGACGTCCCGGCGTCTGGATCACGTGGACCGCGTGGACGGTCGCCGCCTCCTTCGCGCTCGCGAGCGTGCAGGCCAGGTCGACGAGGCCCGACTCGGTCCGCGGGTTCGCGATCGGGACCATAATCCGGTAGTCGCCGTCCCGCGAGAGCGACCGCTCGGAGGGGTCCAGCATCGGCACGTACGAGCGCCCGGCGAGGCGGCCGAACAGCCACTCGCGGGGCGTCAGACGGCGCTCGATCCCCTCGAACCGGGCGGATTCGAGGCGGTCCTCGCTCGTCTGGAAGTAGTTGACGAGCGTGACAAGCGCCACGCCGCCGATCGTGTTGCCGAGGAGAACGGGGAGCACGAAGTCGGTCAGGCCGGCGAGAAACGCCAGTTCCCCGTGCAGTACGAGGTACCACGCCTCGGAGAACGCGACGACCGAGTGGAACAGGCCGCCGACCGGGATCGAGAGGAACGCCAGGTAAGTCACCACGATGCGGGAGATCGTATCGCGGGAACTGAACCCGACCCAGACCACGCCGGCGACGATGAGCCCCGCGAAGACCGCCTTCGAGAACAGCGCCCACCAGCCGACCTCGAACGCGCCTTGGCGGGCGAGGTAGAGCGCCTCCTCGGCGGCCGCGGGATCGAAGACGCCGCCCCACGCGAGCACGACCGTGCCGATCGCACCGCCGGCGAAGTTGCCGAACAGGACGATCGTCCAGTGACGCAGCAGCGCGGGGAGGCTCGCGATCCGCTCTAAGGTCAGCGCGACCGGCGGCAGCGTGTTCTCCGTGTACAGCTGATAGCCGCCGATGATGATGTAGATGAACCCCAGCGGGTACAGGAGCGCGCCGACGATCTTGTTGTCCGTCGTCGCCGACACCGAGGCGTAGAGCAGGAACGTGATACTGATCGCGAACCCGGCGGCGATGCCGCTGAAGAACAGTTCGCGCCCGGTCGAGGTGACCTCCTCGTCGGCGGCGGCGACGATCCGCTGGAACACCTCGTCCGCCGAGAACCGGTCGCGAACGGCCTCGCCGACGGCCGGCGCGCCCATCCGCGAGCGTTCGACGGCCTCCCGGACCGATTCGTCCAGGTCCGTTTGGTCCGGGAACTCGTCCACATCCGTCCGTTCCGGGGGCGGCTCCCCGACGTCTGAATCCGAATCGTCCATCGTGTTACGCGAGCGAACCCGCGTGACTTTATAGTAGTGTTTGCCCGTGACCCCGCCGGCGTCGTGCTCGAGTGGCCGACCGCCAGTAACCCGCAGAAGCCCGGAACGTGCGACGTGACACTCGTCCGCAACGATCAGCGGGAGGCGGTCGTCCCCGTCGCGATCGAATAGGTCGGCCGGTGAAACCGGGAAGCCAACCACGACTGAGAGATCTGTTTGATAAATCAATATAGATACGGACTTTGGCCATATTCGGACACTAATTCGAGAATATATAGAATGCTTGTTTATTTTTTGCCCATCAGAGTAGCTACCTGAGTACCTTATCCGACGTCCTTCCGAAGGGACGTATAAACAACCGCAGTTTGACGGCATAATGATGATACGCTATTCCCTGAGACTCAGTGACGTACCCTAGAGCCGGCGACACGGGGCGACGTCGACGTCGTCCATCGGTCGACCTATGGGGGACGAACCTATGTCACGAGAAAATCCGTTCACGCGGCGAGAGTATATGCAGGCTGCCACGGCAACGGCCGGGTTGGCCGCGATCACTGGTTGCCTCGGCGGTGGCGGGGGCGGCGGCGAGTCGTCCTGGCGCAGCCAGGAGCTCGCGGCGGTGCCCGCCGAGGAGTACGACGCGCTGTACGAGCCGAGCGACGAGGACGAGACCGGAGAGACGATCAACCACCTGACGTGGACAGGCTACGACGCCTCGAACGTCCAGGACCCGTTCCGTGAGCAGTTCGACTGCGACACCCAGCTCGACCTCTTCACGTCGAACCCACAGGCGTTCAACCGACTCCAGTCGGGCGAGTGGGAGCAGTTCCACCAGGCCACGTTCGATATGGCGTGGCTGCCCGACCTCGCGGAGGCGGAACTGATCCGCCCGCTCGACTACGAGGAGTGGGAACCCTACACGTTCGACAAGTACATCGATATGTTCACCAAGGACGAGGGGTACGCCTACGCCTTCCTCAACGAGGACGACTACTCCTTCGACCTGGACGGGACGATGTACGGCGTGCCGCAGCGCTTCGGCTGGGCGTCGTTCGTCGTGAACAAAGACGCCGTCAATCAGGCCGACTACAGCAGTTACGACGCCGCCTGGATGGAGGACTACGAGGTCGGCGTCTACGACCTGATGTTCTGGGCGATCCAGATCATTATGCTCCGGGAGGGAATCGATCCGTACAAGGAACACACCGACGAGGAGGTCGAACAGGTCCGCCAGGCGACGTTCGATCTCTTCGACAACGCGAAGACGCTGCTGCCGGACTTCGCGTCGATGAACCAGGCGATGAAGTCCGGCGAGATCGACATCGGCTTCATCTCCGGGAGCTGGATCAACGGGACGCTCCGCCGCGGCGGCGACCTCCAGTTCGAGGCGCACGTCCCCGAGGAGGGCGGCGTCATCTGGGTCGAGACGACCTGTATGATGAAGGGCGATCAGCCGACTGCCTCGGACAACTACCTCGCCTATATGCAGCAGGGCGAGACCGCGAAGAACCTGATGTGGCCCACCTCCGGCGGGACGAACGCCGTGCCGCACCAGACGGCGATCGACGAGCTCAACGACGAACAGCGGGAGGTGCTCCGGATCGACGAGATTCCGGACATCGTCGACAATTCGGTGTTCTACACCGGCGTTCCGGATCTGGAGAAGTTCGAACCCATCTGGCGAGAAGCGAAGTCGCGGATATAACCGTCCCTCTCGACGTACGTACCTATTTCATCACTATGCTACAAGCAACAAACCTCAGAGCGGAATACGGTTCCCTAGTCGCCGTCGACGACGTGAACCTCCAGATCGAGACCGGGGAGTTCGCGACGATCGTGGGGCCGAGCGGCTGTGGCAAGACGACGCTGCTCAGGATGCTCGCGGGCCACCAGGAGCCGACCTCGGGGACCGTCGAACTGAACGGGGAGGACGTCACCTACACCGAGCCGCAGAACCGTCCGACGAGTCTGGTGTTCCAGTCGTGGGCGCTATTTCCCCATATGACCGTTCGGGAGAACATCGAGTTCCCGATGCGGAACAACGGGATCGAGATCGGAAACCGGGTCGAAGAACTCCTCGAACAGGTGCGGCTGGACCCGGACGTCCACGCGGACAAGCAGGCGACTGAACTCTCCGGTGGGCAGAAACAGCGCGTCGCGCTCGCGCGTTCGCTGGCCTACAACCCGGACATTCTTCTCCTGGACGAACCGCTCGCGTCGCTGGATTACGTGCTCAGGAAGCGCCTCCAGCGCGAACTGGCCGACCTCAACGAGGAGTTGGACATGACGTTCATCTACGTCACCCACTCGCTGGAGTCGGCGCTCCTGATGAGTGACAAACTGTTCGTCCTCGACGACGGGGACATCATCCAGACGGGGTCGCCCGAGGACATCTACCGTCAGCCAAACACGAAGTTCATTGCGGAGTTTATGGGCGACGCGAACGTCTTCGAACTCGACGCCGCATCCCAGATGGACGGCGGCTACGAGGTACAGTCGTCGGTGTTCGAACAGACGACCACCGTGCCCTACCACCACGACCACGGCGAACCGAAGTACCTGGTCGTGCGGTACGACGATACTGCCGTCGGGACCGATCTCACCGCGGAAATCGGCCTCGAAGTGGACGTCGAGAACGTGCTCGTGCGCGGGAACACCGTCCTGATCGAGTGCGGCTCGCCGGAGACCGACGATGAGTACGTCGCCGAGATGCCCGTCGACGCGTTCAGGGACACGAACATCGAGAAGGGCGACACGGTGTGCCTCCAGTGGGACTCCGCGAAGTCCATCCTGGTGCCGGAGTGATTCCGATGTCGACGATAGAGACACTCCGAGCCGAGATCGACGCGCTGGAAGGGGACGAAAATCCGGTACGTCGGCTCCTCTCGCCGCCCGGGATTCTGATCGCGCCGATGGCCCTGTTGCTTCTGTGTATGTTCATCGGGCCGATGCTCGCGATCGTCGTCTTCTCGTTCCAGACGGGCAACAGCATCGCGCTGAGCCCCCTCGAGTGGTCGATCGCGACCTACCAGGAGGTGATCGGCGGGATGGCCTCGGGCGAGGGAGTCTACGGCGACGTCCTCGCCAACACCGTCGCGGTGAGTATCACGACGACGGCGCTCACGCTGATCGTTTCGTACCCGGCGGCGTACGCGCTCGCGCACAAGATCTCTCGGTACAAACTGGTCTTCCTGATGATCCTCATCATCCCGCTTTTCACCAGCGTGAACATCCGGGTGTTCGGGTGGGCGCTCTTCCTCGTGCAGAACGGCGTTTTCGACAGCATCGTCGGGCTGTTCGGAATCGAGGAGTACGCCTCGCTGATGTACCGCCGTTCGACGATCATCCTGGGAACGACCTACATCTACCTACCGTTCATGTTGTTCCCGATCTACCTCTCGATGCTCAGTATCGAGGACACGACGCTGGAGGCGGCGAAGGACTTGGGAGCGAGTCGGTTCACGCTCTTCCGGAAGATCCTGCTGCCACTGAGCAAACCGGGCATCATCATCGGCTCGTTGTTCGTGTTCGTCCTGAGCCTGGGGGCCAACGTCGAGGCGGAGATCCTCGGCGGCGGGTCGATCTTCACGATGGCGAGCAACATCCAGTACTCCTTCGGCTACTCGCAGAACTGGCCGCTCGGATCGACGCAGGCGGTCGGCCTGTTGCTCATCACCGTCGTCGCTGGCGTCGTCATCCTGCGAACGATCGACCTGCGGGAAATCGCGGCACGAGGTGACTGAGTATGAGCACCAAACACTCCTCGGGACTCGGTGCACGGCTCGGCGACAGCGTCTGGTACGTCTACGTCGCGCTCGTCGCGCTCTTCCTGATGACGCCGCTCGTGAGCCTCGTCATCGCGTCGTTCTACGACGGCCGGTTCTTCTCGATCGTCGACTACGAGTTCACGCTCGGCTGGTACGAGGCGGCGCTCACCTCCGGCAGCGTCCGCGGGGCGTTCACCAACACGGTGTACATCTCCGTCCCGGTCACGATTCTGAGCACGGTCATCGGGACGGCCGCGGCCATCGCGTACACGCGCTATGAGTTCCCGTTCCGCGAGCAGTTCAAACTGTTCGCGCTGCTGCCGATCTTCTTCCCGCTCATCCTGCTCGGTCTGGGAATGTCGATGTGGGCGAGTCAGATCAACCTCGGCTACGGCATCGTGCCGTCGATCATCGGCGAACTGGTCTGGATCTCGCCCATCGTGATGTTCGTCGTCTCGATCACCGCACTGGGGATCGACCCGAACATCGAGGAGGCCGCGAAGGACCTGGGAGCCGACACCGTGACCCTGTATCGACAGGTGCTGCTGCCGCTGATCGCCGACGGCGTCGTCTCCGGCGCGATCTTCGCGTTCGTGCTCTCGTGGAACAACTACTACATCGTCTCCTACCTGTCGGGCCCGCAGAGCACGATCACGACGTGGATCCACGGGCGGATGACGCAGGGCTTCACGCCGGTCGTGCCGGCCGTGGCGTCGCTCATCTTCTACGTCTCGATACTGCTCGTCATCGGCGCGGCGGTGCTCGAGTACCGCTCGGTCGACGAGAGCAGCTGAGCCGTTCTATTGTTTTTTGCGTCAGATAAGCGGACAGTCACAGACTGATCCGGAGCATTTGCCAGTATCCGATAACCGTATATAGCCGTATGCGCAACGGGAGTCTGTCACACGGCAAGACGCCGATTATGCTCGAATACACGTTCAGTATCAAACACAGGGGCTGCTGGACCGCCTCCCTGAACGACGCGTTTCCGGCGGTCAGAGCGACGATCATCTACTCCTACCGGCTCACCGGGACGAGCATCACGATGGTCGAATTGACGCGGATCGAGGAGGGCGAACTCGACGAACTGGTCGCGTGGCTCGAAGACCACCCCGTGATGAACACGAGCCAACTCGTCAGTTACGACGACAGACGCCAGAAGGCGTTCGTCAGCCTGGCCGGGGATTACGACACCGACACCGAACCGGTCCTGAACGTCCTCCTCCGGAACAACTGCTTCCCGACGATTCCGGCGACAGTGGCCCGGGGACGAGAGCACTGGAGCGTCCTCGCCTCGAATCACGAGCAGGTCAGCACCGCCCACGACGAACTCAGGCAGATCGGCTCCGTCGACGTCGACTCGCTCCGCTCGCCCGACCTCGACGGGCTTCTCACCGGACTCACGGAAGTAAAAGAGGCCGTCCAAGACCTCTCGCCCCGGCAGCTCGAAGTCCTCTCGCGGGCGATCGAGGAGGGGTACTACGACTCGCCGCGGTCGTGTAACATCGAGGAACTGGCCGAACTGGACTCCGCGAACACCTCGACCGTCGGCGAGCACCTGCGTCGGTCCGAGGCGAAGATCCTGAAGGCTGTCGCGCCGATGCTCGACCGTCCCAAGGAGCTCGGTGCCCGGACGAACTAGAACTCGTCGAGGTACTCCTCGCGCTCCCACGACGAGATGTGATCCATCGAGCGGTTGAACTCGTCGCGCTTGAGTTTCACGAACGACTCGACCAGCGACGGTCCGAGCATCTCCGCGAGCACGTCGTCGGCTTCGAGGTGGTCGAGAGCCGACCAGAGCGTCCGCGGCAGACGCTCGTAGTCCTCTTCGTACGCGTTCTTCAGCGTCGGCTCGCCCGGATCGATCTCGTTGCGGATGCCGTCCAGCCCCGCCGCGAGCGACGCCGCCATCCCGAGGTACGGGTTGCACGAGGAGTCGGGGACGCGGTGTTCGATGCGCGTCGCCGGCCCGAGTTCCGGCGGGAGCCGGAGGACGGTTGATCGGTTGTCCGGTCCCCAGGCGACGTTGACCGGAGCCCAGATGCCCGGCAGCAGCCGCTTGTAGGAGTTCACCGTCGGCGCGCAGATTGCCGTCAGCGCCTTCATATGTTCGAGGAGGCCGCCGATGAAGTGTCTCCCGACGTCGGAAATCCCCGACTCGCCCGCGGGGTGTTTGCCGGCGGGGAACTGGATGTCGCCAGTCTCGCTCGCGAACTGGTTCTCGGACTCCTCGAGGTCCCACAGCGAGAGGTGGAAGTGGAGGCCGTTGGCGTCCTCACCCGAGTGAGGCCGCGGCATCATCGATGCCTTGTGGCCGTGGTTCCGCGTGACCGACTTGGCCATATGGCGGAAGAACATAATCCCGTCCGCCGTCGTCAGCGCGTCGTCGTACTCGATGTTGACCTCGTACTGTCCCGGTTGGGACTCCTGGTGGACGCCGAGGACGTCGTAGCCGGCGGTCTCCATCGCCGAGCGCCACTCGGAGATGAGCTCCGAACTCATATCGACGGCGTCGAGGTCGTACGAACAGCGGTCGTTGTACGGCACCCATCCGCCGTCGCCGTCGGGGCTGAGCAACGAGAACTCGGTCTCGACGCCGGCGAGCGCGCGGTACCCGTCCGATTCGAGTTCGGCGAGGACGTTCCGGAGGGCGCTCCGGGCGCAGAGGTCGAACTGCGACCCGTCGACATCGGTGAGGTCGGTGAAGACGGCGGCCGTGTCGTCGGCCCACTCGACGGGAGTGACCGAGGAGCGATCCGGGACCGCCAACATATCACCGCCCTCGGCCCCGTAGTGCGGATCGTCGAGCAGTCCGGGTTCGAGCGTCAGTTCCGCGACGCCGTTCGCGAATCCGATCCCCTCTTCGAAGGCGTGTTCGGCCTCGTCGCCCGGGACGGTGATTCCGCGGGCGACGCCGTTGAGATCCGTCCACACGAGCCGGACGTCGTCGTACTCTGATAGCGTGGTCATCGGGATATCGTACGCAGGTCGCTATCGGAGTATATGAGTTCACCCGCAGGCTTGCGGCTCCTTTTATGTGAGGCAGTGGCACGGCCGCCTCGACCGGCTCGATGGGTCGTTCCGAAGCCGGTCGTCGTGACTGCGCGACGCGCGTCGGTACTTAAAAAATCGCACATCCACCGGGCAACGCTTAGGCGGGCTTGTGGGTCAGTGCAGGGTATGGAATCATACGAACTGTTGATCGACGGCGACCGGCGGTCGTCGTCGGAGGCGATCCACGTTGCGAACCCAGCGACGGGGGAGACGGTCGGGCGCGTCGCGAAGGGCGACGCCGCCGACGCGCGGGCGGCGATCGAGGCCGCCGACGCGGTGACACGAGCGTGGGAAGACCGGTCGCCGGCCGAGTACGAGCGACCGCTCCGCGCCGTCGCCGACAGAGTCGAAGCCGACGCCGACGACATCGCGGAACTGCTCTCGAAGGAGACGGGCAAGTGCCTCGCGACGGCCGAGGGCGAGGTCGCCGAGACCGCCGCCCAGTTTCGGTTCTACGCCGGCGTCACCGACAAGGTCCGCGGCGACACCGTCCCGACGGCTCCGAACCGACTGAACTACACCCGGCGCGTCCCCTACGGCGTCACCGCCCACGTCGTCCCGTGGAACTACCCGCTGCTCCTGGGAACGCGCGGCATCGCCAGCGCGCTGGCGACGGGCAACACCGTCGTCGTCAAGCCGCCGACGCAAGCGCCGCTGACGACGATGTGGATCGGCGAGCTGCTGCTGGAGGAGTTCCCCGACGGCGTCGTCAACGTCGTGCCGGGACCGGGAAGTGAGGTCGGGGCCGAACTGTCCGCGAACGCCGGCGTCGACGCCATCACGTTCACCGGATCGACCGGCGTCGGTAAGGGCGTCCTCAAATCCGCGGCGGAGCACATCACGCCCGTCGACCTCGAACTCGGGGGGAAAGCGCCGTCGATCGTCCTCCCCGACGCCGACCTCGAAAACGCCGCCCGAGGCGTCGTCGCGGGCATCTTCTCGAACGCCGGCCAGAACTGCGTCGCGACCTCGCGCTGTCTCGTCCACGAGGCCGTCCACGACGATCTCGTCGAGAAGATCGTCGAGAAGACCGAGCGCATCACCCTCGGCCCCGGCACCGACCCCGAGACGGATATGGGGCCGGTCATCTCCGAACGCGCCCGCGAGGACGTCCTCTCGTACGTCGAGTCGGCGAAAGAGGAGGGCGCGACGCTCCTGACCGGCGGCGGCGTCCCCGACGACCCCGCGCTCGCCGAGGGGACGTTCGTCGAACCGACCGTCTTCGACGACGTGGACCCGTCGATGACGGTCGCCTGCGAGGAGATCTTCGGCCCCGTGCTGTCGGTCGTCCCCGTCGAATCGACCGAGGACGCCATCGCCGTCGCCAACGACTCGCCGTACGCTCTCGCCGCGGCGATCTGGTCCGAGCGCCTGGACGCGACCCGGATGGCCGACCGCCTCGATCACGGCCTCGTGGCGATCAACACCTTCCCCGTGTCGATGCCGCAGAGCCCGTGGGGCGGCAACAAGGAGAGCGGAATCGGCCGCGAGGGCGGTCTGGAAGGCGTCGAGGCGTTCACGACGGTCGACAGCGTCGTCGTCGAGTTCGACGGGATGGAGGATCCCTACCGATGACGGACACCGTCCTCGTCGCGCGGATCAAACACGAGACGAACACGTTCTCGTCGCTCTCGACCGGCCGCGAGGCGTTCGAGTCGACCTCGCTGTTCTTCGACGAGGAGATCGTGCCCGAGTTCCGCGGGACGAACACGGACCTCGGCGGGTTCCTCCGCGTCGCGGCCGAGGAGGAGTGGGACGTCGTCCCGACGGTCGCGGCGAACGCGACCCCCGGCGGCGTCGTCACCGCGGACGCGCTGGACGCGTTCGTCGAGCGGTTGTGCTCCGGGATCGAGGAACACGATCCGGACGCCGTCCTGTTGGGGCTCCACGGCGCGATGGTCAGCGAGCGCGACCGCGACGGCGACGGGTACATCCTCGAACGCGTGCGCGAGAGCGCGGGTGAGGACGTTCCGGTGATGGCGACGCTCGACCTCCACGCGAACGTCTCCGAGCGGATGGTCGCCCGCGCGGACGGGCTCTTCGGCTACGACACCTACCCGCACGTCGACATCGGCGACACCGGCGAGACGGCCGCCCGCGCGATGGCCGCGACGCTGAACGGCGAACTGGACCCGACGATCGTCGTCGAGCGAGCGCCGCTCTTGCCGCCGCTGCCGGTGCTTCAGACAGCCGACGAACCGATGGCGTCGCTGCTGGACGCCGCGGGCGACGCCGAGTCCGACCTGACTCCCGACGTGTCCGTCTTCGGCGGCTTCGCCTACGCGGACGTTCCAGAGGCCGGATTCAGCGTCCTCGGCGTCACCGACGCCTCCGTCGCTGACGAGACGCGCGCGGCTTGCGCCGCCATCGCGGCCGACGCCGACGATCGACGCCGCGAGTTCGATCGGACGTACACGGGCGTCGCGGACGCCGTCGAAGAGGCAGGGGAGTGGGGCGGGGGAGACGGCCCGCTGCTGCTCGCCGACATCGCCGACAACCCCGGCGGGGGGAGCGCCGAGGACGGCACCGTCCTCCTGAACGCGCTGCTGGAGGCGGGCGTCGAAGGCGTCGCCGTCGCCGCCATCTACGACCCGGCCGCCGTCGACGCGGCGATCGAGGCCGGCGTCGGCGAGTCGGTGGCCGTCGAACTGGGCGGCCACATCGAGGACAACGGCGATCCGATCCCCGTCGACGCCTACGTACGATCGATCTCCGACGGCACCTACCGAAACCAGGGACCGATGTCGACGGGGTTGCAGGTCTCCTTCGAGCGGACGGCGGTGCTCGAAGTCGACGGGATCGACGTGATCGTCGGCTCGCACCGCCAGCAGCCGTACGATCCGGAGGTGTTCCGGAGCCAGGGAATCACCCCCGAACGGCAGCGTGTCCTGGTCCTGAAGAGCACCGTCCACTACCGCGCGGCCTTCGAACCGATCGCGGGCGCGGTTCGCGAGGTGTCGGCGCCCGGGCTGTGTAGCCCCGACCTCTCGTCGTTCAGCTACGAGCACGTTCAGCGGCCGAAGTACCCGCTCGACGGGGAGTGAGTGGGCGGGAGGCCCGAATCGGACCGCTCGAACCGACCGGCGCAAGGGACCGCGCCGTAACCACACTTAACGCACCACATATATGAGACAGAATAGTGATGCGCCGAAGCGGACACGCTCCGGATACAGCGGGGACGAGTGACGCGGATTCCGCCGCCGTCCCCACTCGCGACCGAACTCACGACACACTACTATGACAGACTCACTGGAACTGTGGAACGCCCCCAACAGGATGCTCTTCGGCTGGGGTGCGGCATCGGAGATCGGAACGTACGTAGAGAAGTTCGACGCCGAGCGACCCTTCGTCGTCACCGACGAGGGCGTCGTACAGGCGGGCGTGCTCGATCCGATCCGCGACGCGATCGAGGAAGCGGGCGCGGACTGCGAGGTCTGGACCGGCGTCCAGCCGGACCCGACGGATCGGATCGTCCACGACGCGGCCGACGCGTACGACGCGGCCGACGCGGACCTGATCGTCGGGGTGGGCGGCGGGTCGTCGATCGACACGGCGAAAGCGGCCAGCATCCTGGCGGCGAACGACGGCCACATCCTGGAGTACACGGGCAGCGGAAACGTCCCCAACCAGCCGCCGCCGAGCGTCTACGTCCCGACGACGGCCGGAACCGGCAGCGAGGTCGGCCACTGGACCATCGTCAAGGACACCGAGACCGATATCAAAGAGGAGATCGGCGACGTGAAACTGCTGGCGGATCTGGCGCTCGTCGATCCCGAACTGACCGCCAGCGCGCCCGCGCCGATCAAGGCCGCGACCGGGATGGACGTGCTCACCCACGCCGTCGAGGCCTACGTGTCGATCAAGGCGCAGAGTCAGACCTCGGCGCTCGCGATCGATTCGATCGAGAAGGTCGGCGCGCATCTCCCGCGGGCGGTGGAGTACCGCGGCGGCGACCGAGAGGCGCTCTCGGAGATGGCCCGAGCCAGTATGCAGGCCGGGATGGCGTTCAACGGGGCCGGACTCGGTGCGGTCCACGCCATCTCTCACCAGGTCGGCGGGATGTTCGGCGTCCCGCACGGGCTCGCCAACGCGATCGTCCTCCCGTACGTGATGGAGTACAACCTCCCGCAGACGCCGGAGCTGATGGTCGACGTCGCCGAGGCGCTCGGCGAGGACGTCGACCGCACGAGGCCCGCGGCGGTCGAGGGGTACAAGGCCGTCCGGGCAGTCTGCCGGTTAGCCGAGTCCGTCCGCATCCCCGAGACGCTCGCTGAGACGGCCGCCGAGCGGGACGCCGTCCCGCAACTGGCCGAGCAGGCGCTCGAAGACGGCAGCCTGACGGGGAACCCGAGAGCGACCGACGTCGAGGACCTCGAAGGGATCCTCCGGAACGCCTTCGATGGGGACCTGGCGTACGAGGCGCGGCTCTGATCACCGACTCGGTCGGGGCAGGAAAGAAGAGACGCAAAGCGAGAGTCCGCGATCCGCGCGTACCGGTGAACAAGCAAGATTGAAGTCAGTTTGCGACCTCCCAGGAAAGGAATGAGACTGTTCTCGTCGAGGGCGGACCGCTGGCGCGGAATCCTCATTCTCCTCCTCGTTTCGGTCGCGTTTTTCGGACTCTACGTCGCGACGCGCCGGTACGCGTCGTTCATCTTCGACGCCGCGGAACTCCGCGCGTGGATCGCACAGTTCGGCATCTTCGCGCCGCTCGTCTTCGTCTTCCTCCAAGCGCTGCAGGTCGTCGTCGCGCCGATTCCCGGACAGGTCGTCGCGCTCGTCGCGGGGTATCTCTTCGGCCCCTTCTGGGGGACGGTCTACAGCCTCACCGGCGTCCTGATCGGCAGCGCGGTGGCGTTCACCCTCGCGAAGCGGTACGGCCGCTCGTTCGTCGAGGACATCCTCCACGAGGACGTCGTCAACCGGTTCGACGAGTTCGTCGAGCGGGTGGGTGCGCCCGGGCTGTTCGCGTTCGTCATCATCCCCGGCCTTCCCGACGACGCCATCTGCTTTCTGTCCGGGCTCACGCCCCTGCGGCTCCGGACGTTCATCGCGGTGATCAGCATCGGTCGCCTCCCGGCGTACGTGATCACCGTCTACGCCGGCGGCGAACTGGCCAGCGGGCGGTTCATCGAAGGGATCGCGCTCGTCGCCGTCGTGATCGCGCTCTCGGCGATCGGCTACTTCAAACAGGAGGCCGTGCGGGACCTGGTTCACCGGCTGGAACTGCGGTTCCAGCTCTGAGCGGCGGTGAGTCGATTCGGACCGGCCGCGACCCGCTGAGTCCGCCGACGGTTGACCAGCCGGACCGAGACCGTCGACTTACTGGTAGGGCTCCTCGTCGCGGTGCGCGTCGGGGTTCTCCTGTTCTTTCGCCTCCTCCTCGCGGACTTCCGACTCCTGTTCGATGCTCCGCTCCTTCTCGGCCTTCTCGATCTCGCTGTTGGCTTCGTTCGACACCTCTTCGGGCTCGTCTTCCTGCTCGTCGTCGGCAGTGTCCAGTTCGGTATCCTCTTGGATGTCGATTCCGTGTTCGTCCTCAGTCATTGCGCCAGCGTTTGGAACTGAAGACGGAAGAGTCCGGTGCGGAGGCCGCCTGTAGTCGAAGTCGAAAACAGGTCGAGCGAGAGTCGCGGAGTCCGGGTGTTTCATTCGGATGAGCGACGCCGAAACGGTCCCGCGAGTAGAGCGAGGGGGACCGGGGACGGCTCAATCTTCGGTCGAGTGCGTAACACGCTGGAATTAAGTCGCGTAGAATCGGAATGCCGCCTCCCGGATCGTGAACCTCGTCGAGACGGTCGCCTCGCTTCGCTCGGCGCTGCGACTCGCCTGGTTCAAATCCGCTCAGGTGTCGTTTTCACTGCTCACGTCGTTCGCAGGAAAATGCCGCCTCCCGGATTTGAACCGGGGACAGCTCGATCTTCAGTCGAGTGCTCTCCCAGTCTGAGCTAAGGCGGCGCGCATTCGGATCGATGCCGAGTATATAAAAAAGGGTTTCGGATCGCCGCGCCGTCAGCGGAGTTCGATGATAGCGTGCTACAGATTACGCGGTGCTGGAGTTGTCGGTCGGATTCGACGTTCAATTCGCCACGAGCAACCGCAGGGAGCGACGCAGTACATTTGGTCCAGCTGTTACCGGGGTGGCAGAGCCAGCCCGCAGAGCGAAGGGGGAGTGGGCTCGGGCGGATTCGAACCAGGGCAAGACTCGCTCCGCTCGTCTTGCAGGGTTCGGAATCCACCACTCGGAGAATACTCGGCCCTCGCTGTCGCTCGGGCACTCGTATGGGCTCGGGCGGAACTACCACGCATCGCGTGCGTTTCCTTCCCTGCCGGTTTCGACGGGCTCCGGTATCCTAACGGGGTTCTGTGAGATCAATGAAAACAGAACACGACGAACTCGACCCGTTAGAGCCGGGGCGCGCGCAGGAGTTGTACCTGAAGCAGAAGGAGATGGACGCGTCGAAGAAGACGGTGCAGTCGCACAAATATCGACTGAACGCCTTCATCCGATGGTGTGACGAGAACAACATAGATAACCTGAATGACTTGACCGGCCGCAATCTGCAGGAATATCGGCTTTGGCGTCAGGATGACGCTGATCTGAAGAAAATTACCTTGACCCAGCAGATGAGTACCATCCGGGTTTTCATCAAATGGTGTGGCTCGATGGAAGCCGTCCCTGCGGATCTCTACGAGAAGGTTATGATTCCACGAGTGACTCCGGAGGAAGAGAGGTCCGAAGAGATGCTTGAGGCTGAAACCGCGGAGGCTATTCGAGAGCATCTAATGAGGTACCATTACGCATCGTTCGAGCAGACGGTATTCGTGCTCCTATGGGAGACAGGTATGCGGTTAGGTGGCGCTCACTCGTTGGATATCGGAGATATAGATATCAAAAACAGACGGCTTGAACTCGTTCATCGTCCGGAACAGGGCACGGAATTAAAGAACGGTGGGGCCGGTGAGCGGCCAATTGCGATTACGGAGGGTCTCGCTGAGATATTACAGGACTTCATCGAAAACACACGGAAGAAAATCACCGACGAATACGGTCGCACTCCACTGTTTACATCTTCTCGCGGGAGAAGGTCTCGGAGTAGTCTGAGGCGAGCCGTGTATCGAGTCACTGCACCTTGTTTCAGGAATGAGCCTTGTCCCGGCTGTACAGGTACAGACGACAAGAAGTGTCCAGAAGCGGTCAGTCCGCATCCGATTCGTCGCGGTAGCATTACTCACTTTCTCACCAAGGATATTCCGACCGAGGTCGTTAGCGACCGGATGAACGTGAGCCGTGACGTTCTCGATAAACACTACGATCGGCGTTCTGAAGAAGTCAAACTAGAGCAACGAAGAGGGTACCTCGATAATATCTAATCTACTTTCAACTACTATCAATTGGACGAAAGAGAGACTAGAACATCTCTTCTGGGTTTGATTGTCCCAGATTTGCTCAGTATAGGGCAAAAACTTACCGACCGGTTCGTTCCCCAAACGGGCTCAACTAGACTGTGCCCTCCAGAGCGTTTCTTCAAGTTGATCACGCAATTGAATTACCATTTGAGGGAGACTATTATAGAGGCGAGCATCCCTGAGTTGGAATGATGGCCCCCCTACTCCGAGCGCGCCAAATACCCGACCATCTGGATTATGAACAGCGGCACCAACTGCCTTAGTTCCCTTGTCAAATTCGCTATCTACTATCGCATACCCTCTCTCTTTAATTTCTGCTAGTTCCGTGTGTAATTTCTCTGGGTCGGTGATTGTTTGCTCAGTCTCTGCCGGAAGCCCCCAGCGGTCAATTACCGCTTCAATTCGGTGTTCTGAGAACTCAGCTAATGCTGCTTTTCCAGCAGCGGTGTTATGCATATAGTACCGGTTACCAATGTCGAAATCGTTCCCAGCATATATCGTATACAGTCGCCCATTTTCGATGGACAGAAAATGGACATCTTCATCTATTCTCTTTGATAAGTCCTTCATTTCATCGATTACAACCCGTGAGTGAGGATGCGACCGCCAAACGCTGCTACCAAAATGGAGCAACTCCATTCCGAGCCGATATTCGCCATTATGTTCAATAACCAGTCCTTCATTTTCTAACGTTTTGAGCTGGGAAAATACGGAGCTTTTTGGTTTATCGATGCTTTGAGCGACCGCTGTTAGTGTATTGGCCTCGTTGCGTTTGATTAATCGGAGTATTTGTAACGAGGTCTGGGTTGTCTTCAGCAATCTCGGGCTGCTATCTGATGGCATAGCCCCTACCAAGTCCCTGTGGCAGATAATATTTCGCATTATGTGAATACCCATATAGACTGGCTAAGATCATTATAAATTGTGTGACGTTACCACTGGCCTTGGTAGTCCCCATTATGCGAATATGGGTAGAGTCGAGGCTCTTCGATTTACTAAGGCACCTAGCAGAAATCGACCGACACAGCGGAGATAATGCAGTCTCTGTAGAGCTGAAATACAAGGAACCAATAGCGCTTTCACATAATGAGAACTACTTACTATATTTTCCTTTATTTGGTCTTATATTCCGCATTATTTTGGACAATTAGGTAATTATAAGTGGGTAGGTATTGAGGGATAGACTGATCTGTATGATAGCAGGTCACACGATGGAGGATCCCGATGAGGAATTCAGATAAAGCAAACAATCAGGATCAGTTGTCGAGACGAATAGTCAGGAAGGCGGCGGAAGCAACACACCGTCTAGGACACATTCAGAGGTAATCACAAATGAGTGCAGACGATAGAAACTATGTAGAAAAGTTCCGTTCTGAAACCAATCCCATAGTTTTTGCAGGGGGCGTATTACTGACAGTCGCGATAATCGCAGCACTGGGCGCAAAGCCGGCTGTCACCGGAGAATTCCTTTCATCGGCCAATTCTTGGGTTGTCTCGAACCTAGGTTGGTTCTATCTCTGGGTGATTTTCCTAGCCTTCGTGTTCGCAATATTCCTCCTCTTAGGCCCGTGGGGACAAATCAAGCTGGGGTCTCCAGATGAAGAACCGGAGTTCTCTTACTGGAAGTATTTCGTAATGATGTTTACAGCCGGAATGGCTGGCGGCCTCGCCTTCTGGGGACCAGGGGAAGGTCTCGTCCATTATAGTACAGCACCACCATTACTGGAGGCAGGTGCTGGGACACAGGAGATTATGCCCGGTGCGTTACAGTATGCGATCTTCCACACCGGCCTCTCTCCGTGGTCTGTATACGTGGTTTTTGGAGTAGTAATAGCGTTCTTCGCGTACCGCCGAGGAGCCTCACTCAGACCTGCAGTCCTCTTAGCACCATTCATCGGTGCTGATAATTTAGATGGCTTCCTCGGAAAATCCGTTGACATCCTAATCACGGTGATTTCTGTCGCTGGTATCACCGTATCATTCGGAGCGGGCATCACACAACTCCTGTCAGGACTCGGTTACAACTGGGGAATTGAGGTAGGAGACATCGGCACGGTCGTGATCACATTGTTAGCTACGATCGTTGTCACAACTTCGGCGTCGCTCGGCATCAGACGTGGCATCCGGCGATTAGCCACCTTCAACATCTACCTCTTCATCGGATTGATGCTCTCGGTGCTAATATTTGGTCCACTGACGTTCCTTCTAAACCTTGGGACACTAACAGTTTCAAGCTACTTTACCAACTTCATCGAAATGAGCCTATTTATCGGCTCCAGTCCAGAAGCGGTTCAATGGCTTAGCAGTTGGACGCTGTTCTTCTGGCCCTGGTGGCTCTCATTTGGGCCGATGATCGGGATATTCATCGCCCGCATCTCGCGTGGCAGAAAGATCCGGGAAGTCGTGTTCGCTGCGTTGGTCGTAGCGTTCGCTATAACTGTCCCGTGGTTCGTCACGATGAGTGGAACCTCTATATGGCTTCAATCAACCGGTCAGGCTGATTTAATGGCGGTTTTCGGCGAGTATGGTGTAGAAGCGATAGGATTCAGTCTGTTCGAGGCGTTGATGCCGTTCCCTCAAGTCTTCTCAGCGCTATTTCTTCTACTGGTGTTCAGCTTTTTAGCGACGACTATTGACTCGTCAACACTTAGCGTAGCGATGCTTACTGTTGACGGAAATGAAGATCCATCGACCATCAATCGAGTTATATGGGGTGTCTTGATTGGTCTGCTCACATCGATCTTGATGGTAGTTGGCGGGTTCGGAGCGCTTCAAGCCTTCATCATCCTTGTTGGCCTCCCGTCTGCTATTCTCTGTGCTGTTGCATTAATCGGAATGACAATCGAATTCGAACGAGAATTCCCGGTCATTCTATCGAGTAAAACATGGGAAATGCAAAGTGAAGAAGTGAGTACAGAGGCAAGAGAACAGAAATTAGCTGGTGACGCTGATGATTGAAGAGCTATATGTCTTGGAAAACCGAAAGGAGGCAGACCAAGCTAACTTATTTTCTATCTAAATTCCTGAACCACCACTTCACCCTCTCCACGAACAGCCCTATAAAACAATCAACCAGAGAATTAAATTACAATGATTACCGTAAACGGCAGTCTGACAATCCAAGACGTAGTTGCAGTAGCGCGTAATGAGGAACGGGTCAGATTAGCCTCCGAAGCAGTGGATCGGATGGCTAATTCTCGTAAGGCGGTTGACGATATCGTCAACTCGGATGACCGACGAGTGTACGGAGTAAATACGGGATACGGTGAGCTGAACGATAAAGAGATCTCACCGGAAATGATGGCTCAGCATGAAGAAAACGTCATCAGATCCAACATCACAATCGGAGATCCGCTAGAAACTGACGTAGTTCGGGCAACAATGCTTGTCCGGGCAAACGCGTTTGCAGTGGGTCGATCTGGTGTCCGTCCAGTCATTGCGGAACGGTTATTGGAATTATTGAACGCCGGAATCCATCCCATAGTTAGATCTCAAGGGAATACCGAAGATTACGGGTATTCATCGGCGGTTGGTCGGGCTCTGATCGGTGAAGGTGAAGTGACGTACAAAGACGAGACAATGTCTGCAGGTGAGGCTCTATCCAAGGAGGGAATTGACTCCTTGTCTCTCCAGCCTAGAGAGGGACTTGCTTTGATGAGCGGGACTTCCTATACTCCCGGCCGGCTCGCACTACTGGTCAAGGATGTCAGAAGACTAGTAGAAGCTGCTGATGTTGCAGGTGCACTTTCGTTTTCGCTCGTCGGAAAAGAACCGGGAGCATTCTCTAGTCGAATTGGTGAGGTTCGTCCTTACGAGGGGTTCAAAGAAAGTGCTAGCATCATTAGAGAAGTAACTGGTATTGATGCGACTAATCGCCGGCAGACCTCACAAGACCCTCTCTCACTCCGCTGTATGCCACAGGTCCACGGGTCTCTCCGCGAATTCTTGGCGACTGCCGAGTCATTGATTAGAACTGAACTTCAGAGTGCAACTGATAACCCCCTTATTTTCCCAGATGGTGCGGTTTTCTCTTGCGGGAATTTCAACGCCCAACACCTATCGACGGCCGCTGACTCGTTAGCGCAATCTGTCACGAAAGTCGGTCGAATCAGCGAACGGAGGGCTGGATTGCTTGTCGAAGGTAACGGAGATCTGCCGTCGGCACTAACCGACAACGTTGGTATTGGTCAGGGAATGGTACGAGCTCATTACTCTGCTGCATCACTGGCGGCAGAGGCATCGACAGTAGATACGGCGAGCACTCAAATCGCTGACGTACCAATGGGGAAGGAAGACATTCAGGGTTTAGGTGCATTAGCAGTCAATAACTTGGCTTCTGTCGTCGAGACTGTAACGTACATAATAGCAATTGAACTATTGTTTATTATCCGTGCTCATAAACTGTTGCAGAAACAAAGAGATACAGACTCGACAATTCCAAGGGACTTCTTAGCAGAACTCGATAGAGACACAGTCGAACCCGACAATGAGTGTATTCACGCTATTGCAGAAAGAATCTTAGACGGAACACTACACCGAGTGAGAGATAATTCAAACAAAGTCTAATCACTGAATAATATAATATATTCTCATTCACATATTAGTGTCGGCTGTTAAATAAACGAAGAGGTGATTGAGCCCTTCGCACACTCTTTCTAATGAATGATTCACTAGCGGGTTCGTGAAAACGACACCAAATATTCCATTCCAAAACAAGGCCAACAATATGACGGCAAGAGGACTATAATCCCTCTTCCTGAACCAACAAACTATTTTTTGGTATCTTCATTCACAGGGGACCCACCGTCCGTCATAGCATACTGGGTGAGGTTAGCTTCGAGAGCTTCCCGTCGACGGCGTGACTTCCGTTCCTCAGTTCGCTGGTCGTAGTGCTTGTCAAGCACGGGAACCGAGACGTCGACTCGGTCACTCAGCAGTTCTTTCGGTACACCCTCGTCCAACTGGTGCATAATCGACCACTTGCGCATCGGATGAGTGCTAAAACTCGATGGACACTTTGCTGCGCTCGAATTTTGCGTTGCATCACAGTCAGACAGCTCTCTATCGTGCGGACAGTCGTTCGAGTAACCACACGGTCTGGTCATTTTGTAGAAATCCCGTCGTATAGTTGTCGTCGAAGGGCGACCAGAAGATGTCGTAAAGAGCGGCTCACGGCCGTATCTATCGACGACTTCGTGTCGTGTGTACTCGACGTAATCGTCGATAAAGGTCCGCAGTCCGTCGGAGATATTGATAATCCGTTCACCATCGGAACCGTTCTTGAGCGGCGTTCCGTACTCCTCACGGCCTTCCGAACGGTGACGGAGGTGAATCACTCGGTTTTCCGGATCGAAATCGTCGAGATCGATAGCGCGCACGGCACCCATACGAAGTCCGATCTCGGCAATCAGCTCGAATTCGACGTGGGCCCTCGAAGCATACTCGAACCGGCGGAAATAGGATTGAATACCCTCTACCTCTTCGGAGTCAGGGACGAACTCGTTGACTTCTTCATCTGGTGGTACGTTCGGCAACGGTACGCGCTCCGAAAGATCAGCGTGAACTGCATCGATATCTTCGCAGAACTGGAGGAAAACACGCAGGATAGCGAGATTGCCGTTGAGACTGAGCGTATTCAACTCGGTGTTGTTCTTTCGCCATGTCTTGAATTCCATCAGCGTTCGACCGCTGACGTCGTTCATATTGTCGATACTGGCCTCGTCCGTCCAATCGACGAATGTCCCGAGAGCTGAGGAGTGCTTTCGTCGAGTCGCGGTCCGCAGGTCGTCCAGTCGATGTTCGAGATACCAATCGAGGGCGTCTTGCGGTGCGAGTGGTTCGAGTTCTCGCCTTACCATCAGCCCACTCGATTCACCCGCAGTACATATATTGTCCAATTAATTGGGATTGGTGAATAAGCAGAATTGGTAGTCACATTCAGATAATTGGTGATCAGAGTCGAATTCTCGCCGTGTTTTCTCGCTTGGAGTCCAATTCAACTCATCCCGTAGCCTCACGCGCACCCCAAACGACTAATAATCGGATTATCCGAGGCTGAGCGGTTTTCAGCAATTTCCATTATTAGCCCACCAACAGTGCGGGAATCACCAATTCACATTACTCGACATACTATGATTGGTAATCCCGAAACTCAACCAATTGCGAATCCCGACTTACCTGAATTGGCAAACACCGTGTTTGCCGATGTTAGCAATCCCGGGATTGCCAACATTGGCAATCAGCGGTTATTTGGCCACACAACAAGAGAACGAGACTATGGACCGAAGTCTGGAACTGCGGGTCAAAGGTCATCTCTACGAAATTCGCGAGATCAACGATGAAGTACTGGATTCGCAGCAGGGCTTCCCGATGGCAGAAGAAGGGTATAAAGAGACGCTCCAGAGCGTAGCTGACTGCTCTAACTCCGAGTTAGTAGATCGGGTAGCGAACAGTATCAAGGAGGACATTCGTTCTAACGAGGAGCGTCCCAGCAATCGATCTGTTCGTCGAGACGCTCGAATGCTTCTCGCCGAAGAGGGATTCGTCGCGGACAACTATCTAAACACGGCTTGATTTCTAAGATAAACCGTCCCCAAACTGCTATTTTCTGCCGTATTGAATATCGGCTTGGAGAGAGAACCTGTATTTGTGGGACTGCGCCACTAGTGATTATTATATCGGTGACAGACCGTGGTTTGATTACATTACCGAGAATGTAGCCGGTATGAACATTGATGAGTCCTCCTCTCCCCGCGTCTGGATTGAGAAAACCCAGCAGGAGGGCAGGCGCTACAAGCAAGAAGGAGAATTAGCACTCGGAAAAGCACTGATTTCACCGAGCGAAGATAATGGAGGCTACCGGCGGTATGAAACCCTGCGCGAAGCTGATATTGGGGATATCGTTCTCCACCTAGTGCAAGAACAATATCAGATCGTCGCAATTTCTGTTATCGACTCAGAACTACAGGAGGATTTCGAGGGCCCTCCAGATAATCGCTGGAGTGAGGAACAAGCCGGGGGTGGCTATCGTCGTGATCTTCGGTCAAAGGAGGGTATCGAACCGCATATTCACATCTATGATGACATCCTCCGCAATGAGGAATACACCGAGGACCTGCAACGGATTTGTGAGACAACCGATCAGAAAATCTTCTACACAAAGAACCTACAGCTAAATCAAGGGCATTATTTTACCGAGTGCCCCCCGGAGCTCGTTGAGATATTCGCTGCCGAATCATCGAACCTGAGAACGCTACTCGAAAAACACGGCTATACTGTCATCGGAGGCACCGAGCCGTACAGTAGTATTTCCGAGGCGACGGATGCAATCCGAGAGCAGCTCACTGATGAATCCTCTGACAACTGGATTGGCAGCGCGCTTGCGACTGACGTCATTAAAGAGTGGACGACTGTTCTTCGACGCAATTCCACCGTCGAAAACGATATCGATCCAAGCGATGTCCACGTTTATGAGCAGTTGTTTGATCTGTACAATAGGCATATCGAGCAACTCCAAACCCAAGCTGGTCGACTTGGTGTTCAACAGATCACCGACTCCTCGCTGACACCTGCGCAAGTTCTCTTCGTCGTGCTAATTCGAGATCTACAATTACAGGCGGATCTCACTCCAAATTTCAACCACGTGAAGATGGATCAACTACTCGACGAGCGGTTCCGCCGGCCACCGCTGGAAGAGCCGACGACGCTACCGCGAGGACGGGATACGATTGCTCGCCAACTTTCTCGGGTAAATCAACTTATCTTCCATGGCCCGCCGGGGACGGGTAAAACGTACACTGCCCGCGAGTTCGCTCGGTGGTGGATTGCAAGACAGTCGGAGGCGCCGACGGAAGCCCAACTCGAAGTCGTCACTTTCCATCCATCGTTTACGTATGAAGATTTCATCGAGGGCTTGACTGCTCGCCAACACAATGGTGGCGTCGAATATGCGGTTGAGGCCGGTGTGTTCAAGCGGCTCTGTGACCGAGCACGTCATACCTACGAGTCACACCGCGAGGGTGAATCCGAAGGATCGCCACCGCCATACGTCCTTATCATCGACGAAATCAACCGGGGGAATCTCGCTCAGATCTTCGGTGAGATCATCACCCTCCTGGAACCGGATAAACGACAATATGCTACCAGCGAAACCGCCACAACGCTCCCCCACTCGAACGAACGGTTCACCGTCCCACCAAACCTGTATGTAATTGGGACGATGAATACGGCCGACCGATCGATTGCCCTGGTGGACGCGGCGCTGAGACGCCGGTTCCGCTTCATCCATTTCCCGCCGGAGATGACGCCGCTGGAAGAGAGATATGGATTCGACGGTGAGGTTGAATTAGAGGCGCTCGCTACTGAGGGGGATGCGGCCGATTCGCTGCTTGCCCTCTCAATTCTCGCGTGGAAACAGCTGAATGCGCGGATCCGTGATGCATCTCAACTTGGGCGTGGTAAACAGCTCGGCCACTCGTATCTACTCGGGATCGATCAGGACGATGAGGCGACCGAACAGGTCGCCCAGCTCGTTGATGCTTGGCAGTTCGAGATCCTTCCACTTTTGGAGGAATACTACTTTGGGCAGTTCGTCCAGATAGAACAACAGCTGTTCGATGGTGATGCTGGAGAGCTGCTTGATACGGATCGCCAGGAGATTCGCGCATTTACAGCAGGTGAGCTCGCCACCGTACTCGCTGAATTAGTCGGCATCAACGTTGTTTGGGAAACTCCGACGCCATCCGATGACTCTTTCTCGAACTCGCTCGGCTATTTAGCAGAGAATGACGTGTTGAAGATTGGGGATGAGCTCCACTTCGATATTAACAGTATGCACGAGAATCCGGAGCCACAGTTTGAGCCGGACAGCGACTATTGGGTGTGTACGGTTGCAGATCTCGGGGCACAAAAGGGCGTCCGGTGGGCGTATGACGGCGAGCTCCATTCTCTGACTGACCTCGCCCGTCGGATCGATCACGATCATCGCGATACCAAGCGAACCAGTTACGCGGGCCACGACTACTGGTACATCCCTGGGTATGACGAATACTCTCTCCTCGAGCTGGCACGTGCGATTCGAGATGGTGAGCCTATCCCCGAGCAGCTCCAGTCAGCCGAGTTATGAGCGGTCAGCAGTCCGCTTCCCTCTCCCCCAGTGAGCCTGACTACACGCTTCGAGAATATGAGGCAACCCCATACCTCGATACAGACGAACTTCCCTCGAAGGCTCGAGAGACGGTCGAACGGGAAATTAATGGGGGGAGTGGGTCAGATAAAGCGACCCGCCTTCTGCTGGAATATCGGGCAGACGGTCGTGCCCGACTCCGAGCTACTCAGCATATCGGGATCGTCGCATTGCCAAAGGGCCCAACGGTTGAGATTCGTCCAAAAATAGCCAACACAGACCTTCTTGGACTTCTCAAATACGCACAAAATATTGATGCGCGGACGTTCGAGCAAGAGACTCAACTTGCCGGTGGAGCCCGGTTTATTGATGCGCTTGCGATGCTGTTCCAAAACGAGCTCGATCACGTGTTGACACAGGGGCTTCACGGATCATACAGCCGCGTATCACGGACTACTGACCACCTCCGAGGCCGAATCAAGGTACAGCAGCAACTTCAACGACAGGGGCCAACGCCGACAGCCTTCGAGTGTACGTACGACGAATTGACGGTCGATACCACGGTTAACCGTGCAATTCTCTATGCAACAACGATTCTGCAGCGGCTCGTCAGTGATCCCGATCTTAACAGGGCACTACGCCGGCACCAGCAACAGTTACGCCGCCGAGTCGAGTTGACGCCAGTGCGGCCAATCGAGTTGGAATCAGTCGAGATAACACGGTTGATGGGGTACTACGAGGATCTCGTTCGATTGACCAAGCTCGTGTTACAGAACGTGCATCTCGATTCACTCCGCGTTGCGGACCGAGACTCGTATGCTCTCTTAGTGAATATGAATACGATCTTTGAGGAAGTGGTTGAGCGGGTGGTTTCTGAGCTGGCAACTGAACGCGGCTGGGTCACCACGGCACAGGCTACTTCAACACGGCTTGTCTCAGGCGGTCATCGCCGAATACAGATCCGCCCTGACGTGTTGGTTTCAGATGGTGAGCGTGCTCGGCTTGTCGGTGATGCAAAATGGAAGCGTGACAATCCAGCGGCGAACAGTCGCGAACCATCGCCTAATGATATCTATCAACTTGTCGCATATCAAGTAGCACACGACGTCCCTGGTGTACTATTTTATCCAGAACAAGAGCAGGCCCTGCGATCCACATATGAGGTACGTGATCTTGACTCGCTCACGCTGGTGGAAGTCCCCGTCAAAGCTGTTGATGGACGGTCCCTTCTTACAACGATTCAGCGGGGTGTTGCCGCCCAACTTCCGTGGTGAGGCTATTATCGTATGCCCAGAAATGTCTCACAGCAGTGTCTTGAGACATTTGTAGAGGATCGGGCATACTGACGAAGTGAGCGTTGAAAGCCCTCTTTACGCGCTATGAACCTTTATTTACCCAGGCTCGGTGGACCTACCTATCCACAACTCTCGTCTCTTCCATTTATGAGCACAAATATCGATTCACCCGACAATCCGCTGCATTCCATCGCCACCGAGTTCGTCACTGAAGAGTTCAATACCGAAATCCAAGCCGATGCTATCGAAGATGTCGCTACAACTATAGCGGACATCGTCTCGACTCTCCGCGAGTTAATCAACAGCGACGATCAGCTCGAAGCTCTACTCCGCAGTGAACCCGGCGGTAAAGTGCTGATGGAACGGTACTCGGTCCATCACAGTGACCCTGAGCCCCTGACACGGGAAGAGATTATAGAACCGCTTTTCAGTGCTTTAGATTACCCCTATCTTGCCCCAGAAGCCGGCGATTTCTCCGACAAACGGGGCAAACAGGCTGATTACTCTGTTTCACTCGCCGACTGTGAATTCATTGATTCCAACCGAATGTTGATCGAAGCTGAACCGCTCAACAAGAAACTAGAACAGCAAAAGCACGGAACCGGCCAAGTAAAGGACTGGCTCGGTAAGCGTCATTTCGAAGCGGACTTCGGGATTGCTACTGATGGTATGAGATGGATCCTGATTCGATATGATCCTGACACATACAGCTCAGATAAGCTAGCTGAGGTCAGTCTCCAGCCGATTTTCTTAGCAGCATTTGAGAACCAAACTGGCCGTCAAGAGAGCGTGATTGAGTGGATAGATGATCCGCTTGAACAGGTTCTAGCTGAGTTTCTGCGGGTGTTCAACTATGAAAATTTCCTCTCGATTGCGGATGAGGCCCACACCGTTATTAAGGAGAAAAAGCAGGACATTACCGATGAATTCTACAAAGATTATGTTCGACTGGTCTTCGGGATCACGGAGGGAGGTGATGCCCGAACGGCACGGAGCCTCATAGGGGATGGTGTAGTTGCACCAGAGAGTGCTACTGGTGACGATATTCGATTATTCTCAGTCGAACTAATGAATCGGCTGATTTTTATCAAATTTCTAGAGGACAAAGGACTCGTCAGTGACTCACTGCTACAGGATTTGAAGAACGCACATAAATCCGGAATCAACCCAGACACCTTCTACAAGACCTATCTCGAGCCGTTATTCTTTGGTGTTCTCGATGAACGGCCAAGTCATCGCACCGAACGAATCCGCCAGATATCCCTTTATAGCGAGGTTCCCTATTTGAACGGTGGGCTGTTCCGTCCCACTGTTGAAAATAGCGGCGAGTTCACCGAGACTGATTTCGATGTAACGGACAGTGTCCTCACCGCGATCATTGATTTACTCGAGAGATACAGTTTCTCTGCAGACGGTGGTCCAACCGATTTAGATCCCAGTATTTTAGGTAACGTCTTCGAGAAAACGATAAACTACATTACAACTGACGAAGCGGACCAACAGAAGGAACTTGGCGCCTATTACACGCCCGATGAAATTACTCGATTCTGCGCAGAGAAGACAGTGCAGCCTGCACTTTACGAACGTTTTAGCAACCGAATGGTGCAGGAATGGGGCTGGACAGAGGAGATGACCGCTGAATACGACACGGTCTATGAGCTGATTGACGCACTTCCAGAAACCAACACCGATGTCGCTACAGACCTCCTTGACGTCATTGATCATTTCAGAGCACTTGATCCAGCATGTGGCAGTGGTCATTTCCTTACTTCAGTACAAAGCGAGCTCGTCGGGATTCGAAAAGCACTGTACGACAAACACGACGATGATCCTGCAGATTGGGAGCTACACAAGGAGACAGTAATCAAAAATATCTACGGCGTCGATATTGTCGATCCTGCTGTCGAAATCGCGAAACTCCGACTCTGGCTCTCTATTATTGCCGAGGTCGATTCAAGCAAAGTAGAAAACTACGATGAAGAAGAGCTAGCGCTACCGAATGTCGTATTCAATATCCGTCAGGGGAACAGCCTCATCGGATTCACGGATATGTTAGAGACAAGTAATGATGGGGATCAAGCCCAGCTGAGTACGTGGGGACCAGATAGTGTCCGAGCCAAATATGGTGATATTATCGCTCAAGTCGAACGCCATAAACGAACCAACGATACAACTGAAGCAAGAAAACATCTGGAAAAAGCTGAAAAGCTGTTAGACGAGTATCGTGGTGATCTCGATGAGAAGATTCTTGATGAGTTCCAAGAAGCTGGTGTCGAGGATATCACAATTGGTCAGGTGAGGGACTACCAGCCTTTCCACTGGGTATTAGAATATGCCGAAGTATATGCTGATGGTGGCTTTGACGTTGTTATCGGAAACCCTCCCTGGGATGTAATCAGCGCTAGCCGTGACGACTTCTTTACCCGGTATGATCCACGTTTCCGTACGTACTCACAAGAAAAGAAGGACGAAATACAGGAAGAACTGCTCTCGGATTCGCGTATCAGTGAAGAGTGGGAACAGTATAATCACAGCGTGCAGACTCAGTCCGACTATTTCAAAGATAGTAGTCGATATGAGTTGCAGACCCCCACAGTGGCCGGAAAGCAAGTTCCATACAAGAACGATCTTTCTAAGCTCTTTTTAGAGCGAGTATTTGAACTAGCGAGGGACGACGGTTTTGTCTCTCAAGTTGTTCCGGGTATGATTTTCACTGGCCAATCGAGCAAAGACCTCCGGATGCGCTTGCTCAACGAAAGCCAAATTAATGCTCTTGTTGACTTTGAAAACAAAGGGATATTCAGTGGAGTTGACCGACGAAAGCGATTCAGTGTCGTTGTTTTCAGAAATGAGGGCCGGACAGAAACCTTACGCGGCATATTCAGGCAATCAAACGTAGATATTTTGGAGAGTTTAGAACAGAATGCTGTTGATATTCCCCGAAAGGTCCTCACCGAATATTCGCCACAAGCACGAATCTTCCCGAGTATCCGGAACCAGCAAGAGGCAGATGCCCTAAATAAAATCCTTGATCATCCCCATCTCTCAGACGATATTGACGAGGCATGGAGCATTAAGCCTCTGCCAGAAGAATTGAATGAAACACGAGACGAGGAGCGATTCAGCCCCCCTGAATCAGGCGGAGACTATCCTGTATATGGTGGCTCGAACATCCACCAATTTGAGCACAAGAACGGAATCTTTGGCGATCTTGATGAGCCACTAGGATGGAGCGTCGAAGAGGACAGAGATCCAGAGAGCAGTGCGAAAAATCGAATTCGAGAAAAGCGATTCAATAGCCACGAACCAAAGCGATCGATCTACGATGCGTTTGGTGGAGAAGAAACGAGTAAATCACAGAAAAAATTCGTTGATGATCTCCTTGAGGAACATCGGGGAACGCCACTCAGTGAGGAAGATGTACTCCTTGATTGCACCGAATATCGGATTGCATACCGGGATGTGACCAAGGAAGTCAATGAGAGAACGATGATCGCAGCGGTCATTCCGAAAGATGTCGTCTGCGTCCATACACTTCAGACCCTCCGCCCATATCGTATCAATCCAGAAATCGATGACCTCAACAAAGAACCGCTACACAGTGTATATGATCGCCGCTTTACTGATAAAGAACTGTTTGTCGCCGTTGGTCTACTCAATAGCCTCCCGTTTGATTTCCTTATGACGACGAAAATCGACGAGCATATCTACAAGTACAAACTCGAGGAATCGCAAGTCCCACGACTTACGGCTGGTGAGGATTGGTTTGAGTATATTTGGACACGAGCAGCCCAACTCAGTTGCTATGGTGAGGAATTTGCAGAGATGCGTGACCGACTTGATGATATTGATCCGGTCACTGAGAAAGAGGAACGGCGTGAGATCCAAGCGGAGATCGACGCCGCAGCGTTCCACGCATATGGACTCAACCATAAAGAGACCGAGTATGTTCTTGAAGAATATCACCGGGTCCAAAATCCCCGGATGATGACCGATAACTACTTCAACCTCGTCCTGCAGAAATACGAGTCTCTTGATGAGCAACTAGTAGAAGCGGAATAGATCATTAACTTATAACCGGCCTTCATCAACCGTGGCAGAGGAGAAGCAAGAACGGTAGAATCATTACTATGATTCGATAGATGTCATCCCAGATGGAAATCAATTCGGTTAGGGTAGTCCGCTATGATTTCTACCGACGCGGACACCAAGACCAAGTTGACGCTTCTCTTCAAGAGGTCTTTGAAAATAAGACTGAGCTTCATCCGCAAACTCTTGAGTTTGGTGAGACAGACATTGAGACGAATTCGACTCTGTATACCGACGCCACCGACCAAATCCAGTCTGACTTATTCGAATCTATTCAAACGTTCTTAATCACTGATCCAATTCCCCGTTACTTTTGCCACACTCTTACGATTGCAACCCTCACTGCTGAGGAACAGGATCAGATGGATGTAGGAGACCCGATGGGGAATCGTACTCGTCGTGAAGACTGGGCAACAGAAATTGAATCAATTGCTTCTGCGTATGGCTCAAGCCTAATTCAGCCAGAAGGCCCTGCGCCGGTTATCATACTGGTTGAACCAACATTAGATTCGCTACCTAGTGGGGAGCAGACCTCCTTTGATCCTATTCACTCGCGCACAGTAAGTGAAATGTTCGACCAATATGCCGGTACTTTAGACACATTTGGGTTCTACCCAACAGAGCACATCAACACTATTGACAATTCTTACACATTGACATTTAATCGAGATCAAGTGATTGATTTTCCACTCTCTATTCTTGTGACTCGCGAACAGGTTCAGCTTGATGGAGAAAATCCTGTTGATTATTGGCGATCTTGGATTGGATTTGGATATACTCGTATCAAGTCAGTAACGTCAATCTTGATGATGCAACACTGGCTGATCTGGCGACGCCAAGAAATCAAAGAGATTGATCAAGAACTGTATGGGTATGATCTGCGTGATACTCGATTAGAGGATCTTACTGCTGAACTTCGGAATGAGGAACAGCAACTTGAACAATTACGGCGGAAATGGGTTGAGTCACACTCCGCAGCTGTGGATGAATTCCACGATATCCAAGAGTTAGTGGAGTGCTATCAGAGGGGGGATGAAGATACCGTGTTTGATGTTGCGATGGAGAAAGGAGATCAGTCTTATTTATATGAATGCTTGAGCTGTCTTGATTCTGAATTTCAGATCTTCTCAGCAACTCTTGAACGAGTCGAGACTAAGCTTGAAATGTTCATCTCTGTTGTACAGGACCGAATCCAATCGAGTGCGACTGAGTCGAATTTAGAACTCCAAAGTACGGTTACGAATCTCACGATTCTTTTAGCTGTAATCGCAGTAATTGAATTGGGTCTGAATCATCTCTCTAAAGACATCTTTCTCACTGTAACACAATTTGTGGCTCAGAGCGGTATTCTATTAGCAGGGATGGTCCTTCTTGCAGTAGGATTCATTCTCGGATATACTCACACCTGATAGCAAAGTTACGCAAAGACGTGTTCATCTGTATCTCTCGTAATACTTTTCAAGACCCCCTACGGAGTTATCGGAAGGACGACAGCGACATATGCATGGGTTTGTTGATGGGTCGGCGTTTGATTATGGGAGCAAGAGTTGGACGGAGCTAGAGGAGCTCATCTCCCAACAAATTAACAAAAACGCGCGAGATAAGGCACGGTACAAAACTGTACTTTCCTCAAATCATCCGATCCAGGTTCTTGAGAATGTAGTTGGCCATATTCTTGAAGCAGAAATCAATGTATCTGAAGAGGAAGGTTTCTACAGCGTAGAGCTACGCCGGACAATCAAACGAAGCGAACGCGAAGTGGAGGGTTCGTTCGCATTGTTCCAGCACGGTGATTCACCAATATGGACGGCAGTTACTGGATACTCTCCTGATTTCTTTGAACGTGGGCTCTGTTGGGTATTCAACCGGGCAGAACCAGATATCTCTGATTTCTTTGCTAACTCGAACGAGCTAAGACAAATACTACAACAGGTTGAAGAAGAACTCTCAGCTGAAATACTCGTCAGCAAAGCCGTGGTGTACTCACGAAGCGAAGAGGGAACGATCTCATTCCGTACACGTCCTTACAAGGCAGTGTTCTCCGATGAACAATTAGAGGATGGATACGTCGACAAGCTAAACTTCAGTGTACGCCGTCAAGACGATGAATTTTTCAGCGGCTTCATCAGCCGAGAAGGAGTAACCAAGATAGAGAGTGGCGATCCAACGATGTTCCTTCGATATTTGCTAGGGGCTTTCGTTGAGACGGTAGCAGATAAGATAGATGTGCTATCTCATCGGGACCGTAGTGCATCAGACGAGATCTCTGAAATTGAGCTTGAATTTCAGTCAGAAGTGCTCTCATCTCCCTCGGACAATAAAGAATTGATCGAGGCATTGAGCAACTTGAAAAAGAGCACTATGACTGTCTACCACGACAATCCATATGCGCACGTCTCTCTGGTAGACTTCGTTGACGGATCAAACTGTGATATATACGTTACTGGATCGAATTCAGTGTCGATCGTTCCTGGATACAAAGGATCTGTAAATTTTCTAATGCGAATTGCTGACCAAATGTCGAAAGAATTCCAGGAGGGAGTTCTGACGGTACGCGACGCACCGGACTACAGTTTAACTGACTTCGTAGCATAAAATGAGTAGCTCAGATACAACTTGCGTTGATCGACGTCATCACTCCTTCAGAACATACAATGACACTGTTGACGTAATCAGCGGATGGGAAACCGTATTTGGAGTATTTGAATCGTATTTTGATCAATATTACTTCGACCGTTTTCCCGTTTCAACAGTTGAACCGGTTGAATACACTCCCGACTTCTCGGTATACTTCAATGACAACTATGGAATTATTGCGAAGGTGCTTCCGAAGACCCTGCATCTTGATCCACCACAGATAGCAGAGCACCTCATTGAGATGCTTTCGGAATGTGATTCTGGGTATCCTCTCTCACGTTCAGACGGAACAGAAACAAACCCAGAAGATACCGACGTAGTCGTCTTTGTCCCAGATAGCTACTCATCCCAATTTGGGAATATTTTGGATACCCGATTCAGTAGCAGTGATATAGACTTGGATAGCAATGTAGTGCTAATCCGATACGGAATGGACGATGAGCGTGCGCACTACATCTTCCAACGGGAAACTGCACTTGAAGAGGAATTCCGAGAGGACGAACTTCCTGATGAGGAATCATTAAACGAAACAATCGGCCCTGACGGTGACTACCAATCTTATAAACTGGGAACCCGTGAATTTCTGCGCCCGAAGACAAAGAAACCAATCTACAACGTTAAGCCCCCAGAATCATACCTAGCGACATTCCTCTGGATGAAAGAGTTCCCAACCGAGCTAGCACGAGATGATTTCATCGACTGGAAAAAAGGCCAGATAAACAAGCAGCAGCAAATTTCCATTGATTGTCAACATCTGACTGATAAGCTCAATATGCAGCGAATCGTGGATGGGGAATTACGAACTGAATGGATTACTGAGACTCTGGAGTTCTTGTGTACTACTCGGTACGCGGAGTGTGTCAATAATTCATACCGCGTGATGTATACGGGATTAGTCCGTGACATCGACATCTCTGGTGATCGGTCCAGAGAATATCGGCGGGCCACAGAGCTGGCAATTAAGTTAATTAAACGATACTGCCGATACGGGGAAGACGGTGAGGAACAGGGTCAGTCCTCACTGGAAGACTTTTGAAAGGATCCGTGGATGTCCTCTGGAGCCGGGGTGTCCATAGACCGGCTGAAAGTAGAATGACGACCCATTTGACAGTCCTGACATATTACCCCAGCGCATTATGGCCTTTTAGATCGTCCAGTTCTGAGAATCCGCCTAGTATTTTAATCGGGCAGGTATGATCTCTGTCTCGAAATACTCGTGTTTTGATCCAACTTTCTGTCGTCATAGGTACGTACTATGTACTAACTCTTTTATATGTGATCTTGGCATACTCGCGTATGGAAGAGTCACTATTTTCTTCACTTTCGGCTCCTGCTGCCGTCTTTACAATCGTTGTTGGGTGGCTTACCCTCGTCCGCTGGACACGTGACTCTCGGGACTTCTACAAGAACGAGCTCCGCCAACAGTTCTGGATCGATCATTCTGTCGACCTCCAGTATGCAATTGGTGAGACGGCCTCTCCAGACATAACAGATAAACTGCTTATCATTAGAGGGTTAGAAATTGGAGAGTATGGGTGGTGGTTCAGAATTGGAAAATCCGGAGATCCGTATATCCTGGCTGAACCGGACGAGGCTTACCGAATGTTTAGAAACCGAATGTCCTTTCTCGCAAAGAAAGTTCGGTACCACATTTACCGAAATCTCGTACCATTTGCATCTCTTCGGATGGAGTGTATGTTGCTAATCGAAGCCCAGAATTGTCGAATCTCGATGATGAAAAACACAGAGTATGATGAATCTGGACGGCTCGAATTCTCATCTGGACCAATGATCACGGATGAGATAGATTATCTCACTGGTTGTTCTCCGCTCTGGGATGGCCTCTACAAACTTACGCTCGACACCTATGATTACAACGAAGCTGATGAAGCATTACAACAGCTCAGAGTTTCAACATTTGTTGATGATATAGTAGTTGACCGAGACTCAGATTGAACAGTTGTGTGTGCTAACAGTACTCTATGAAGAGATTCAACTGTTTCTAAGAAAGGCACGGAGAGCGTGTCTCCACCCCCTAACTAACGTTAGGCGGACTTCAGCACTCATAGACAATCCCACGCTATAGAAATCAAGCGTTCGCCGTCCAATCCAACCAGCTAATCTAAGCACTGTCCCGATACCTTGATACTCCAGCGCGCGTTCGGATAACGCAGAACCCCGGACGGAGGCGAGGGCCAGTCGACAACCGATTGGGTTCGGGAAAATCGAACCCCGTCGCTACGCCGACGAAATTGGGAAAATTGGGCTATATCGCTTCTACGCGATGAAATCGGTGCCTTAGAAACCGTACGTAATCCGAGTGGGCTCGGGCGGATTCGAACCACCGATCTCTTCCTTGTAAGGGAAGCGTCATAACCACTAGACCACGAGCCCGCACGTCGAACGAATCCGCACGCGGATAAAACGGTTTCCAATCCCGAAGGGGGTAATCCTTACCCCGACGCGCCCGAACGGCGGCGTATGGCCGACCGGTCGCGACTCGCTACAGTCATCCTCGGCGTCGCTATCCTCCTCGCGGTCGCTCTCGTCGCGGTCGCGATAAATCCGGGGCTCCTCCCGACCGGCGAGTACGAGCGAACGACGGTCGACATCCTGGACGCCGAGACCGACGAGACGCTCGCCTCGGTGACCGTGCGCGTCGCCGACACCCGGTCGAAACGGTACACGGGACTCAGCGACACCGACTCCCTCGGCGCGAACGAGGGGATGCTGTTCGTCCACGCCGAGGAGGGCGAGTACGCCTACGTGATGCGCGAGATGGCGTTTCCGCTCGACATCGTCTTCGTCGACAGCGAGGGAACGATCACCGCGATTCACCACGCGCAACTCCCGTCGGAGGGAACGTCCGGAGGTGACCTCACCCGCTATCGCGGCCGCGGACAGTACGTGCTCGAAGTGCCGTACAACTACACGGTCGAGCGGGGTATCGAAGTCGGCGATCGGCTTCGGATCGACGGCGAGTGGAGATCCGGCGGCGACGGGTGACGGTCGGCGGTCGGCGGGGCGAACGCCACTGCGACCGTCAGCAGGGCCGGCGGCCGTCCCGCGATCGAAAGTCGGAGGGGCCACCGGCACTTTTCGCGACCTATGAGCGACCAGACCGACGCGGTCGACGCCCTCCACGCCCTCGACGGCTGGCACGCCGAGGGGTACGCCGCGCGGGTCCACTACCGCGGCGCGGGCGACCGCTACAGCGTCGAGTTCTACGGCCCCTCCGAGTGCGTCCTCTACTGGAAGGTCAAGGGCGACGGCGAGACGGCCGTTCCCGTCGGCCGCGACACCGTCCCCGACCCGCTCAGGACGCGCATCCGGGAGGACCTCGATGCCGCCGGGATCGACCCCGCGATAGAGGAGCGGTCGCTGTAGTCGCGGTCGAGGGATCGGGCCGCATCGATCGGCGCCAGTCGGACGGCTTGCCCCGGTGGAACCCTTTAGTAGCGCCGAGGCCTGAGAGGCGGTGATGGCCAGTCCCCTCAAGGAGGACGACCCCTTCGAGCGACAGCGCGAACGCGCGGAGAATCCGATGCGCCGGCTCTTCGACGAGTACGGTCGCGAGAACGCGTTCGCCTTCGTCGTCGGGCTGACGTCCAGCGTCGTCGCGCGCCTCCTCGACCTCCTGCCGCCGGTCCTCCTGACGGTCGCCGTCGACTCGATCTTCTTCGACGAGCGGCCCTTCTCGCTGTGGCTCGTTCCCGACGCGTGGCTCCCGGCGACGCGGACCGAACAGCTCTACCTCTCGGTGGGGGTGATCGTGATCGCCTTCTTCGGCGGCGCGGCGTTCCACTGGACCCGAAACTGGGGGTGGAACTCCTTCGCCCAGCACATTCAGCACGCGGTCCGGACGGACACCTACGACAAGATGCAGCGGCTGAATATGGACTTCTTCGCCGACAAGCAGACCGGCGAGATGATGTCGATCCTCTCGAACGACGTGAACAGGCTGGAGCGCTTCCTCAACGACGGAATGAACTCGGCGTTCCGACTGGGCGTGATGGTGCTCGGCATCGCGGCGATCCTCCTCTTCTGGAACTGGCAACTCGCAGTCGTCACGCTCACGGTCGTGCCGCTGATCGGGTACTTCACGTACCGCTTCGTGCGGACGATCCAGCCGAAGTACGCCGACGTCCGCTCGTCGGTCGGGCAGTTGAACTCTCGGCTCGAAAACAACCTCGGCGGCATCCAGGTGATCAAGTCCTCGAACACCGAGGACTTCGAGTCCGACCGCGTCGACGACGTCTCCCAGGAGTATTTCGACGCCAACTGGGACGCCATCGGCACCCGGATCAAGTTCTTTCCCGGGCTCCGACTGCTCTCGGGGATCGGGTTCATCCTCACGTTCTTCCTCGGTGGGATCTGGGTCCTGACCTACCAGCAGACCGGCAGCGCGCCGCTGTTTTTCACCGGGCGGCTCACGCCCGGCGAGTTCGTCGGCTTCATCCTCCTCACCCAGCGGTTCATCTGGCCCATGGCGCAGTTCGGGCAGATCATCAATATGTACCAGCGCGCGTACGCCTCCGCCGCCCGGATCTTCGGGCTGATGGACGAACCCGCCCAGATCGCCGAGGATCCGGACGCCGAAGAGCTCGTCGTCGACGCGGGGCGAGTCGTCTACGACGACGTGTCCTTCGGGTACGACGAGGACGAGACCATAATCGGGGACGTGTCTTTCACGGTCGAAGGCGGCGAGACGCTCGCGCTCGTCGGTCCGACGGGTGCGGGCAAATCGACGGTGCTCAAACTCCTCCTCCGGATGTACGACGTCGACGAGGGCTCGATCTCGATCGACGGCACCGACGTCCGCGACGTGACGGTGCCGAGCCTCCGGCGGTCGATCGGGTACGTCAGCCAGGACACGTTTATGTTCTACGGGACGGTGGAGGAGAACATCCGCTACGGGACGTTCGGCGCGACCCACGAGGAGGTCGTCGAGGCCGCGAAGGCCGCCGAGGCCCACGGGTTCATCCAGAACCTCCCGAACGGCTACGACACCGAGATCGGCGAGCGCGGGGTGAAGCTCTCCGGCGGTCAGCGCCAGCGGCTCTCGATCGCCCGCGCCGTCCTCCGCGATCCGGACATTCTCGTCCTCGACGAGGCGACGAGCGACGTCGACACCGAGACTGAAATGCTCATTCAGCGCTCGCTGGACCGCCTGACCGAGGACCGCACGACGTTCAGCATCGCGCATCGCCTCTCGACGATCAAGGACGCCGACGTGATCGTCGTCTTAGAGGACGGCGAGATCGTCGAGCGCGGCACGCACGAGCGTCTGATCTCGAACGACGGGCTCTACGCGCACCTCTGGGGCGTGCAGGCGGGGGAGATCGACGAGCTGCCGGACGAGTTCGTCGAGCGCGCCAGCCGCCGCGCCTCGCGGACGGAGATCGAGTCCGACGCCGACGACTGAGCACTTCGACGCCGACCGACAGTTCGACGCCGACCGACAATCCGACGCCAACGACTGATCGACCGCGGGCGGACCGACCCCGCGGGAGCGGCGGCGCTCGCCCGGAGAAACACTTACTCACCTCCGTCACGCAAACGCTCCCAATGGTCCCTCGCCTCCGCTCGTCGCGACGGGGCATCTCGCCCGTCGTCGGCGTGGCGCTGATGCTCGCGATCGTCGTCGCACTTGTCGCCGTCTTCGGCGGCCTGCTGCTCGGGATCGAACTGCCCGGCGAGCCGTCGCCGCAGTATCGCTACCAGACGGAGCACGTCGCCGACGGAGCCGGCAACACCGATTCGCGCCCGTACGTGAACATCACGCTCACCGGCGGGCAGATCGAGCCCGGCGAGGACTTCTACGTCGTCGACAGCGACGGGAACTCGGTCCGGTGGGACACGGTCTGGACGACGTCCGGCCCCCTGACGGCCGGCGACTACGCCCACATCGACGGGTTCGGCAGCGACTCGGCGCTCAATCCGGCCTGCGAGGGGGAGATCTACCGGATGGTCCACCGAGCGGAGGACGGGGGGAGCTCGATCCTGATCGAGGTCGAGATCGATCAGCCGGCCGTCGGCGCGGCGGCTGACAAGTGTTGATCGATCCGCGAGGGTCACTGCCGACAGTCGCCCCCGACGTCAGCCGAGTTGCGCTCGCAGCGCCTCGTTCATCGCCTCGACGGGCGCGTCGCGGCCGGTCCACAGTTCGAACGCCTCGACGCCCTGGAACAGCAGCATCCACGCGCCATCGACGGTGGTCGCGCCGGCGGCCGCGGCCTCCTGCAGGAGCCGCGTCTCGATCGGCGCGTAGACGGCGTCGAGGACCGCGAGGTCCGCGTGCAGGTGTTCGGCCGGCACGGGCGTCTCGTCTATATCGGGTTCCATCCCGACGCTCGTCGCGTTGATCAGGAGGTCGGCGTCGGCGACCCGATCGAGCGTGTCGAGGCCGCCGGCTGTCGCGCCGGGGACGTCGGCGGCGAGCGACGACGCGCGCTCGGCCGTCCGGTTCGCGATGTGGACCGAGGCGCCCGCGTCGGCGAGGGCGAACGCGACCGCGCGGCCCGCGCCGCCGGCGCCGACGAGCACGGCGTCGCGGCCGTCGATTCCGACATCGTGATAGGCGAACGCCCGCTCGACGCCGGCGACGTCGGTGTTGTAGCCGCGCGGCGTCGCGCCCGAGAAGTCGACCGTGTTCACGGCCCCGACGCGCCGGGCGACGTCGTCGAGGTCGACCGCGTCGAGGACGTCCCGCTTGAACGGGATCGTGACGTTCAGCCCCGCGATGCCGAGCGTGTCGGCGGCGGCGACCGCCTCGGCTGCGGCGTCGCGATCGGGCTCGAAGGTGACGTAGCGCGCGTCGATATCGAGCGCCTCGTAGGCGGCCTCGTGCATCGGCGGCGACAGCGAGTGTTCGACCGGGTTGCCGAGGAGTCCGTAGACCTGCATACGCAGGCGTCGCCCCGCGAGCGAATTAAATGGTGGTTCGGCGGCCAGTCTCGCCCGACGGTCGCGGGGCCTGACCGCTCGCTCCGCCCCCGCCTCGTACCGAACCGCAAGAGATAGGCCGGTCAACGAGCCACATCGGACAATGACTTCTCGCTTGCGTCACCCGCTCACCGCCGCGGGGGGAGCGCTCCTCCTGACGCTCCCGTGGGTCGCCTCCTGGGCCACGGGGCTGGCCGACGGGTTCGGGCCGCTGACAGTCGTGAGCGTCGCCGGACTCGCCGTTCTCGGCGCGTCCTTTCTCCTCGCGTGGGGGGCGGAGACGGCCGAAAAAGACGTCCCGCGGGCGTTCGCCATCGCCGTGCTCGCCGTGCTGGCGGTCGCACCCGAGTACGCCGTCGACGCGCTCTACGCGTGGCAGGCGGCGACGGACCCCTCGAAGGCGAACCTCGCGGTCGCGAACATGACCGGCGCGAACCGGATCCTCATCGGCCTCGGTTGGTCCGGGATCGCGCTGTTTTCGATCTACAAGGCCACGTCGAGCACGGGACACGATCGGAGCGTCGTGAACCGCGAGGGACGGTTCCGCGACGCGGTGAAACTCGATCCGAGCATCTCGACGGAGATCCTGTTTCTCTTCCTGGCGACGGTGTTCGCCTTCTTCGTCCCGTTCAACGGCGGCATCGACGCCATCGACACGCTCGTGCTCGTGGGACTGTACATCACCTACATCGCGATCATCATCCGCGGCGACGTCGGGGACCACGACGAGCAGATCGGCGTCCCCGCGTACTTCCAGGCGAAGCACCGCTTCGTCCGGATCCCGATCGTCCTCGCGCTGTTCGCCTATTCGGGGTTCCTGATCTTCACCGCGGTCGAGCCGTTCGCCCACGGGCTGGAGTCCCTCGGGCTTCGGTTCGGCATCCCCGAGTTCTTCATGATCCAGTGGATCGCGCCGCTGGCCTCCGAGAGCCCCGAGCTCATCGTGACCGCCTACCTCGTGAACAAGGCGCGGTCGACCGCCGCGTTCAACGCGCTCATCTCCTCGAAGCTGAACCAGTGGACGCTCCTCATCGGGACGCTCTCGGTGGTCTACAGCATCTCGCTCGGCTCCTACGGCGTCCTCCCGTTCGACTTCAAGCAGGCGGCCGAGATCTGGCTCACCGCCGCCCAGAGCTTCTTCGCGCTCGCCATCCTCGTGAACTTCCGGATCAGCGTCCGGGAGGCCGCAACCCTGCTCGTCCTCTTCGTCTCGCAGGTCGGCATCGAGTTCGTCCTCATCCGGACGTTCCCGGAGGCGCTCGCCGAGCAGTACTCGATCTACCTCCTGCTCGCCTACTCCGCCGTCTACATCGCCCTCGGAGCGGGACTCCTCTTCAGCCGTCGCCACGACCTCCGCCTGCTCGCGAAGCACACCGTCGCCAACGTCCGCGGGACGCCGCTGCCGGAACCCGAGCGGGCCGACTGAGACGAGTCCGTCCGCTCGAATTCGTCACTTCGGGGGGTCGCTGCCGAGTCCGACGGGGCACTCGGATGGCGTCCCGGACGAATAACGGTCGAGCAGCGTCGCCGACGAACGACTGCGCTCCGAGACTCTTTATACCGAGAAGGGCCCACTCCCGGTCGTGATCGGACTGGTGGTCAGCCGCGCGGACTCGGCATCGGTCGCCATCGGCGAGGCCCTGCGCTCGCTGGTGGAGTGGGAGCGCCGAGAGGACCCAACGCGGAGCGACGCCGATGGCGGCGGGACGTACTACTGCCACGACGACTTCGAGCTCCGCGAGTTCGACGGGTGGCACCTCGAACTCGACGGCGTCGCCGACGCGTTTTCGGAACGCCCCGAGTTCGTCGCCTTCCTCTCCCGGCACGCGGGCGAGACCGGCCCGCTCCTGACGGCGCACTTCACGGGCAACTTCGGGCCGGCGGAGTACGGGGGCGAGCCGGGCGAACTCTCGCGCACCTGCCCGAACGTCCAGCGCGCGGTCGTCAAGGCGTTCGACCGCCACGCTCCCGACGGCTACGAGGTCGGCATCGAGTGCACGCATCACGGCCCGAGCGACGTGGGCGCGCCCTCGCTGTTCGTCGAACTCGGCAGCAGCGAGTCCGAGTGGGAGGACTCCGACGGGGCGCGGGCGGTCGCCCGCGCCGTGCTGGAACTCTCGGGCGTCGCCGCCGACGCACCCGCGGCGGGATCATCCGAGCAGCGACGACAGATCGTCGGGTTCGGTGGCGGCCACTACGCGCCGCAGTTCGAGCGGATCGTTCGGGAGACCGACTGGGCCGTCGGCCACATCGGGGCCGACTGGGTCCTGAATTCGATGGGGGGCCCGTCGGCGAACGCCGACGTCGTCGAGAAAGCGTTCGAGCGGTCGGCGGCCGAGCGGGCGCTCGTCGTCGGCGACCGTCCGGAACTGGAGGCCGCCGTCGAGGACCTCGGCCACCGCGTCGTCGGGGAGACGTACCTCCGAGAGACGTCGGGCGTCGACCTCGACCTCGTCGCGTCGCTCGAACGCGACCTCTCGCCGATCGACGAGGGACTCCGGTTCGGGGCGGACGCCGTCGGCTCGGCTGGCAACCGGAACGCCGTCGGGACCGCCGCCGACTCGGAGCGCTTCGAGGCGACGTACGAGGTCGTCTCCCTCCCCGACGACCTCCTCGCGGAGGCGTCGGGGATCGACCGCGACGCGACGTACGAGGCCGTCGAGTCGCACGCAATCGCGTTCGAGACGGTCGAGGGCGGCACGAAGCCGCGGGGGCGGGCCGCCGTCGTCGACGGCGACGCCCGCGACGCGCTCGTCGACGCCCTCGCCGCGGTACTCGAAGCGAAGTACGACGACGTCGCGCGGGAAGGCAACGAGGTGGTCGCGACGCGCGAGACGTTCGATCCCGCGGCCGCCGCCGCCGCGGGCGTCCCCGAGGGGCCGGCGTTCGGTCGGCTGTCGGCCGGGGAGGCGGTCGAAGTCGATAATCGAACCGTGACGCCCGAGGAGGTCACCGCCGAGGAGACGGTTCGATTTCCGGCGTGAGTCCGGTCACGACTCCGAAAACCCGAATCCGCCGTTGCAGCCGCGCTCAGCGTCAGACGCGCGTCAGACGAAAGGGGGAACAATAATGAGGCTGTATTCGGTACGAACGGTCATACTATGGACTCCATCGTCGACGATGCGATTGACGAGGCCGAGGAGACGGGGGATGGGAACGCCGTCGACGGAACCGCAGGCGGGGAGATGCCCCGCACCGGAACGATGACCGACGAGGAACTCGAGGAAGTTCTGGTCGACCTGCAGACCGACATCACCGTCGTCGGATGCGGCGGTGCGGGCGGCAACACCGTCAACCGGATGCACGAAGAGGGAATCGAGGGCGCGACGCTCGTCGCCGCGAACACCGACGTCCAGCACCTCGTCGAGATCGAGGCCGACACGAAGATCCTGATGGGCGAACAGAAGACGCAGGGCCGCGGCGCGGGGTCGCTCCCGCAGGTCGGCGAGGAGGCGGCGCTGGAGTCCCAAGAGGAGATCTACGACTCGATCGACGGGTCCGATATGGTCTTCGTCACCGCCGGTCTGGGCGGCGGCACCGGAACGGGCTCGGCCCCGGTCGTCGCGAAGGCCGCCCGCGAGGCTGGCGCGCTGACGATCGCCATCGTCACGACGCCGTTCACCGCGGAGGGCGAGGTCCGCCGGACCAACGCCGAGGCCGGACTCGAACGCCTCCGCGACGTAGCCGACACCGTGATCGTCGTTCCGAACGACCGGCTGCTCGACGCGGTCGGGAAGCTCCCGGTCCGGCAGGCGTTCAAGGTGTCCGACGAGGTCCTGATGCGCTCGGTGAAGGGCATCACCGAACTCATCACCAAGCCCGGTCTGGTCAACCTCGACTTCGCCGACGTGAAGACCGTGATGGAGCGCGGCGGCGTCGCGATGATCGGGCTCGGCGAGTCGGATTCGGAGTCGAAGGCGCAGGATTCGGTCAAGAGTGCCCTCCGCTCGCCACTGCTCGACGTGGACATCTCCGGGGCCAACTCCGCGCTGGTGAACGTCACCGGCGGGTCGGATATGAGCATCGAGGAGGCTGAGGGCGTCGTCGAGGAGATCTACGACCGGATCGACCCCGACGCGCGGATCATCTGGGGGACCTCCGTCGACGAGGAGATCGACGGCACGATGCGGACGATGATCGTCGTCACGGGCGTCGAGTCGCCGCAGATCTACGGCCGCTCGGAGGACGACGAGGCCCAGCCGCAGCCCCAGCCGGAACCGCAAGCGCCGCCGCAGGGACAGGGGACCGAGATCGACTACGTCGAATAGGGGCCCGAATCGGGCTTCAACGACGCTCCGACACGGTGACTGGGACGTAGCGCGCTCGCTTTGGCCGCCGCCGACTCCCTCGAACGTCGGGGTCGGTATCAATAGATAGAAAAAGCCGGACGAACTATCCACGCACAAGATGGACGTCAAGTACGACCTGACCAGCTACGTGCGGGTGCTGAAGCTGGCCAGCACCCCCTCGTGGGAGGAGTTCTCACAGATCGGTCTCATAGCCGGTGCCGGCATCGTTCTCGTCGGGTTCCTCGGCTTTCTCATTTACGCGGTGATGAGCTTCCTCCCGGGAGGTGTCTGAGGTGCCGATATTCTCGGTGAAGACGACCGCCAGCCAGGAGCGAACGGTCGCCGACATGATCGCCAACCGCGAGGAGTCCGAGATCCACGCGGTGCTGGCCCCGGACTCCCTCACGAGTTACGTGATGGTGGAAGCGGACAACGACGCCGTGATCACCCGCGTTCTCGAAGAGATCCCGCACGCGCGCGGACTCGTCAAGAGCGGCGGCGAGGCCGGCCGCTCGTCGATGGCGGAGGTCGAGCACTTCCTCTCGCCGACGCCCGACGTCGAGGGCATCGCCGAGGGGGACATCGTCGAACTGATCGCCGGGCCGTTCAAGGGCGAGAAGGCCCGCGTCCAGCGGATCGACGAGACGAAAGACCAGGTCACCGTCGAGCTGTACGAGGCGACCGTGCCGATTCCGGTCACCGTCCGCGGCGACCAGATCCGCGTCCTCGACAGCGACGAGCGGTAGCGGGACCGCCTCCCCGCCGGGAGAGACTGTTTCCTGACCGTTCTCGGGAGCGACAGCGGCGGCGCTGGGTTTCGGCGTCGGCCGCGTCGCGAGCGCGGAGGAGAGACGGCACGGCGGCAACGAATGCGAAAAAACGGTATCGACGGCGGCCGAGACGGCGACAGCGACGTACGAGGCGCCGACGGCGGAGGGCAAGACGCCGACAGCGGAGGGCGAGCCGCCGAATGCGACGGCCGCGACGCCGACGGCTACAGCGCGTCCCGGCGCTTGAGTTCCTCGACGACGGCCCGGAGGTCGGCCTCGTCCTCGATGGCGGCCTTGATGTCCTCCCGGACGCGGACGGCCGTCGAGTCGGCGTCGTAGGCGCGGACGTACTCCGCGCGGGAGTGTTCCTCGAAGGCGTGTCGGATCGCGAAGTAGCCGTCGGGGACGATGCTGCCGCAGACCGTGCACTCGTGGCGGTCGTGGTCGACCGTCTGGTGGATGATCGCGGACTCGACGTCCTCGAAGCGCTCCGCACAGCCGTCGATGCCGCACTTCCACAGGGACATACCGCAAGCCACGGCCACCGGCGACAAAACCGTTCCGCAGCCGATGGGAAATAGAAATCACTAACAGAACGCCGGTCAAACCGGCGGACGTGACCGACACGGCCGCGTCCGGACCGGGGTCCGCAACCGACGCCGAATCGTCCGCAGGGCGCTCGACGCCCGCGGACGACACCGTGCCGAACGGGGGTCACGTCGATCTCCACGTGAAAGTCCTGACCGACCGCGTCGTCGACCGCGCGAAGGCCCGCGGCCTCGACGCCCTGGTGTACGCCCCGCACTTCACTCGGCTCCCGGAGATCCGCGCCCGCGCCGAGCAGTTCTCCGACGAAGACCTGCTCGTCGTCCCCGGGCGTGAGGTGTTCACGGGCACGTGGCGGAACCGGCGGCACGTCCTCGCCGTCGGCCTCTCGGAACCGGTCCCCGACTTCATCTCGCTCTCGGGGGCGCTGGACGCCTTCGAACGGCAGGGCGCGGCCGTGCTCGTCCCCCACCCCGGATTCCTCAACGTCAGTCTCGGTACCGAGGACCTCCGGGCGCACGCGGATCGGATCCACGCGGTCGAGACGCACAACCTGAAGCTCTTTCCGCACCAGAACCGACGGGCGCGCCGTCTCGCACGCGAGGCCGACCGCCCGGGATTCGGCTCCTCCTACGCGCACCTCGCCGGCAGCGTCGGCGAGGTGTGGACGGCGTTCGATCGACGGATCGACTCCGAGGCGGACCTCGTCGCGGCCCTGCGCGAGGGGGCCCCGCGCCGGATCCTGCGACGGAACGGACCGCAGCACACGGCCCGACGGCTCGCCGAGTTCGCGCACCTCGGGTACGAGAACTCCTGGAGCAAGATCGATCGGCTGTTTCTCTCGGGGATGGAGCCGACGCATCCGGACCACGTCGCCTACCGGGGCCGGTTCGACGACGTGCGAACGTACTGAATCGATCGTTCGCGACGGAGGAAACCGCCGGGCGGTCCGCGCAACATCGGCGAGAGTCCCAGCTAGATCCCGACGAGCGCGCCGAGCAGGGTCGTCGCCTCCGACAGCGGCGTGTCGAGCGCGACGAGGTAGTTGTGGACGAGGAACAGGACGAACAGTTCCAGTGCCGTCACGACGACGGTCACCCGCGTCGCCCAGTCGCTCGACGTCGTGACGCCGGTCGGGAACCCGTACTCGCTCGACGAGAGCGGATACCAGAGCGCGATCCCGCGCTTCGAGCCGACGATGTCGAGGACGTAGTGGGTCGCGACGCCGATCCAGACGAACTGGAGGTTCCCGAAGAAGTAGGGAAACACGAGGAAGATCCCCAGTACGGGGAGGTTGTGGAGCGTCTTTCGGTGTCGGCCGAACGCGGTGTCGACGTCGGGGAAGAGCGCGCCCAGGATGACCGGAAGCGACAGCGCCGCGATGGATCCGGCGACGTCGCTTCCGAGCGTCAGGACGGCGTCGGCCGTGATCTCGCCGCTCTGCCCGCCGACTATCAGCCCGGAGGTCGGGTCGACAGAGAGGATGAGCCCCAGTCCGACCGCCAGGAGCGCCCCGTTCAGCACGTGCCCGTCTTTGTTCATCGAGTGGGACTGTGCGGGTCAGCCCTACAAACGTTGTGTCTGCGCGACGGCGCCGCCGTGGGGAGGTCTCCGCCGACGTGGGATCTGTCACTCGTCGACCGCGTCGAGCAGCGTCGAGAGCGCCCGCCGCGCGATTCGCTCTTTGATCTGTGTCCGGTCGCCGTCGAACTCGTGGCGCTCGACGCGGGTGTACGACTCGCCGGTGCCCCACTCGCCGCGATAGGCGAGGCCGATGTAGACGGTCCCGACCGGCTTCTCCGGCGTACCGCCCTCGGGGCCGGCAATTCCGGTCGTCGAGACGCCCCAGTCGGCCCCGGCCACGTCGCGGACGCCGGCGGCCATCTCGCGGGCGACCGGTTCCGACACCGCGCCGTGCTCGTCGAGCGACTCGCGGGCGACGCCCAGCGCGGTCAGTTTCGCGTCGTAAGAGTAGGTGACGAGCGAGCGGTCGAAGTAGTCGGACGAACCGGGCACGTCGGTCAGGAGCGATCCGATCAGGCCGCCGGTGCAGGACTCCGCGACCGCGACGGTGGCGCCGGCCTCGCGGAGCGCGTCGCCGACGCGGACCTCGACCGGCGGGTCGGAAGCGAATTCGCGCATAGTCCTCGTGACGGCGTCCGGCGACAAAAGCGTCCGCGCTGTCGGGCCGCCTTCCCGGCGAAGGTCTGTCGGGCCGCCCTCCCCGACGAAAGTGCGTCGGTTCCGGTGGGTCCCGGAGCGTCGTCGCGTCGAAAGACACACTTCCCCGGCGGCCGACGCTGCGGACGAATGACAGACGCGGACGACGCGTACGACGAACCGCTCTTTCAGCGCGTCATCCGGTACGCCGCCGACGCGGACGGAGACGTCGTCGATATGGTGTCCGGACACCCCGACTGGGAACCGCCGGCGGCCCTGCGAGAGGGGCTCCGCACCTACGCCGACGGCGACCCGGCCGATTTCCAGTATCCCCCGAGCGAGGGGCTCCGGGAACTCCGCGAGGAGATCGCGGCGCGCCGGAACGTCGAGCAGTCGCGGATCGTCGTCACCAACGGCGCGGGCGAGGCGAACTACCTCGCGATGGCGGGGGCGATGGAGCGCGACGCCGGGTCGGAGTTCCTGCTGACCGATCCCGTCTACCCGTACTACCCCGGAAAGGCGGAACTGCTCGGCGGCGACGTGACGCGCGTGCCGGTCCGCGAGGACGGACACGTCGACGTCGACGCGATGCGTGAGGCCGCGACGCCCGAGACCGCGGCCGTCGTGCTCAACACCCCGAACAACCCGACGGGCGCGGTCTACGACCGCGAGTCGGTCGCGGCGCTGGCCGACGTCGCCAGCGACGTCGACGCCCTGCTCGTCGTCGACGAGGTGTACGGTCACTTCGACTTTTCGGGTCGCTTCGAGAGCGCCCTGACCCTCGACCGCGAGAACGTCGTCGTCACCACGGCGTTCTCGAAGTCGATGGGGATCACGGGCTTCCGCGTCGGCTACGCCGTCTCCCCCGAACACCTGGTCGAGGAGGCCCTAACCCGGCATATGCTCGTGAACGTCGCCACCAGCCGGCCCGCCCAGGCCGCGGTCGCGAACGCGCTGGCGGAGACGCCGCCGTCGTACTACGAGTCCGTCCGCGACACCCTCCGCGAGCGCATCGGCTCGTTCACCGACGCCCTCGACGCCGCCGGCGCGACGTACACCACCCCGGAGGGCGCGTTCTACGTCCTCGCCCGCTTCGCAGACTTCCCGGGAACGATGGCGAACGTCGAGCGCCTGATCGACGAGGCCGGCGTCGCGGGGATGCCCGGCGAGGCCTTCGGCGACGCCTACGACGACTGGATCCGCTTTTCGCTCTGTACCGACCGCGCCGACGAGGCGGCCGATCGGCTCGCGGCGTACTTCGAGGATCGGTGAGGAGGGGTGAGGAGCGGGTCGGCCGCTCCAGCCCGGCGCTCGGACGGGACCGGCCGACGCGCGGGCGATCAGACCGTCCGGAGGTCGTCGGTCGCCCGCCACCGGATCGCGGACGAGGCGACCTCGTCGGCGCGCCTGATCACTTCGGCCTCGATCGTCGCGGGTTCGACCGCCGTCCGGTCGGTGTGAGAGAGAACCACGTGTGCGAGTTCGATCGGGAGACCGACCCGGGCGACGACGTGAACGCCGTAGTACGGGTGTCCGAGCAGGTCGTAGACCGACGTCTCAGTCATCCCGGCGAACTCCGCGAGCTTGCTCACGTCGTGGACGAGCGCCCCCGCGACGACGGTGTCGAGGTCCAGTGAGAGCGCGTCGGATCGCCGCTCGTGCAGCGGCTCCGTAAGCGCGAGGGCGCAGGCCGTCACGTCGCGGACGTGATCGACCAGTCGCTCGTCGTCCAGCCCCAGTTCGCGCTGCGTCGGCGGCAGCCACGGCACGTCGGTGAGGTCCTCGATTCCGTTCTCGGCGGCGGCGGTCGCCCACGCGTCGACGACGCCCGCTCGCAGGTCGTCGTCCTCGATGGCGTCGACCTCCGGGAACGTCGCTCGAATGTCCTCGGCGTCCATACCGGTGCGGAGGAAACGGCGGGGGTACTGCGTTCCGGTTCCGACCGAGAAGTACACAAGTCCCCGTCTCGTCGTCCCGCGTATGTCGAGCACCGACGTCGACGCCGCAGCGGGCGACGAGGAGCGCGGGGGAGAGACCGACGCCGCCGAGGACGACCACGCGGTCGACGTCGAACCGGTCGAGAGCGTCGACTCCGGCGGCGCACCGATCGGGGACGTCGAAACCGCCGGACTCCCCGAGTCCGTCGACGCGCCCGACTACGTCCTCTACGGAGGAAAGGGCGGCGTCGGCAAGACGACGATGGCGGCCGCGACGGCGCTGGCGTCGGCGGCGGCGGGCACCGCGACGCTCGTCGTCTCCACCGATCCGGCGCACTCGCTGTCGGACACCCTCGGCGTCGACGTGCCGGCGGAGCCGACGCGAATCAGGGAGGACTGGCCGCTGTACGCCGCCGAGATCGATCCCGACGCGGCCGTCGGCCCGTTCGCCGGCGATCCGGAAGGTGAATCGACGGTCACGGAGGACGGCGCAGGCGGCTTCGACCCCGACACCGACGTGGAGGGGAATCCCTTCGCGGAGGGCGACGGGGCGGGCTCCGCCCCCGGCGGCGACGGGGGTACCTCGCCGTTCGGCGACCTCGGCGGAATGGAGGACCTCCTCGGCGGCGCGATGGGGCCGGGATCGATGCCGGGGGCCGACGAGGCGGCGGCGATGCAGCAGTTGCTCGAATACCTCGACGACCCGCGGTTCGACCGCGTCGTCGTCGACACGGCACCCACGGGACACACGCTCAGACTGCTCGAACTCCCGGAGATGATGGACTCGATGCTCGGGCGGATCGCGAAGATGCGCCAGCAGTTCTCGGGGATGATGGAGGGCGTCAAGGGGATGTTCGGGATGGGGAGCGACGGCGCGGCGACGCCCGACCTCGACGAGCTTCGCGAGCGGATCGAGCGGCTGCGGACGGTCCTGCGCGACCCGGCGAAGACCGACTTCCGAGTCGTGATGATCCCCGAGGAGATGAGCGTCGTCGAGACCGAGCGGCTCGTCGAGCGCCTCGACGGCTACGGCATCCCCGTCCAGACGCTCGTCGTCAACCGGGTGATGGAGGACCTCGCGGACGTGACGAGCACCGAGGTCGACGATCGGTGGGTCGTCTCGCCGGACCTGGACCACTGCGAGTTCTGCCAGCGCCGCTGGGGCGTCCAGCAGGACGCGATCGGACGCGCGACGGAACTGTTCAGAGGCCGGGAGGTCAAGCGCGTGCCGCTCTTGGCCGAGGAGGTCCGCGGCGAGGAGGCGCTGCGGGTCGTCGCCGCGTGTCTGGAGTGAGCGGCCGCTCGGTCCGCGGCCGTACGAAGTAGGCGCTCCGGTCGTCCTCCTGGCTGGAGTAGCGCTCGGCGTCGTCCCCGCCGATCTGGAATAGGTAGTCGCCGCGGTCGACGGCGACGTGTCTACAGTTTTCGGAGGTACCGGTACGCCGTGTCCAGCCACCGCGAGGGCAGGTGCCGCGCCAGCACGGTGACGCGCGCGGCGGTCCCGGGCTGGTATCGCGCCCGCGGCTTCGTCGAGGAGGCGGCGTCGACGACGTCCTCGGCGACGCGCTCGGGTGGGATCGCGCCGAGTCCGCCGCCGCCGATCAGCTGCGTGTCCGAGAAGAGTTCGTAGAACGATTCGTACGCGCCCGAGCGTTCCAGTCCGGGGATCGGTTCGCCGTCCCGGTCGCCTTCGCCGCCGTCCTCGGTCCCGTTGACCTCGCGCTCGACGCGATCGGAGAAGTTGGTCTCGACCGGCCCCGGTTCGACCACGACGACGTCGATGCCGTACTCGTCGACCTCGTTCCTGAGCGCGTCGCTCATCGCCTCCAGGGCGAACTTCGACCCGGCGTAGACGCCGCCGCCGGGGAACGACACCCGCCCGGCGGCGCTGGAGAGGTTCACGATGGTGCCCGCCTCCTGGGCGCGCATATGCGGCAGGACGGCGCGGATCAGCCGGTGCGGCCCGTAGACGTTCACGTCGAACTGCCGGTGGACCTGCGTCGTGGGCACGTCTTCGAGCGGCCCCATCTGTCCGAACCCGGCGTTGTTGACGAGACAGGAGATGTGGCCCTCCTCCTCGATGATCCGGTCGACGACCCGGTCGACGTCGTCCCCGTCGGTGACGTCGAGCGTCGCGATGCGGCAGCCCTTCTCGCCGAGCGTCTCGATGTCCGCGGGGTTTCTGGCCGTCGCGTAGACGCTCCAGTCCTCCTCGAGGAAGGCGAGCGCCGTGGCGCGGCCGATGCCGGACGAGCAGCCGGTGATGAGGACCGTCTTCGGATGCACAGCTACGGGAACGACCCGCGCGGTGTTAACTGTGGGCGATTCGTCACCGCGAGGGGGCCACGAGGCCGGGGCGGGACGCGTCGTGTCGTCCGTCGCGCGGACCACACGCTTAACTTCCGTCCCCGGGTGCATCGTGTATGCGATTCGACCGACGATCAGGCGTCTTCCTCCATCTCACGTCGCTCCCCGGACCGCACGGAATCGGGGACCTCGGCCGCGGCGCGCGGGCGTTCGTCGACTGGCTGGACGCGGCCGAGCAGTCCTACTGGCAGTTCTGTCCGCTCGGTCCGACGGCCCCGGTCCACGGCGACTCGCCGTATCAGGCCTACTCCGCGTTCGCCGGCAACCCGCTCCTCGTGAGCCTCGACCGACTCGTCGAGGCGGGGTACCTCGGCGAGGGGGACCTCGAACCGGTTCCGGACTTCTCACCGCACGAGGTCAACTACGACCGGGTTCGCGAGTACAAGACCGATCGGCTCCGGACGGCGGCGGAGCGGTTCCGGTCAGCGGGCGACGGCAGCGACGCGGGGAGCGCCGGAGACGACGCGGCAGGAGACGGCGACGGCGGGGCGGTCGATTCCGATCGCGGGGTCTCCGACGCGGACCGCGAGGCCTTCGAGGCCTTCCGCGAGCGCGAGTCGGCGTGGCTCGACGACTACGCGCTGTTTATGGCGTTGCGGACGCGGTACGACGGGGCGTGGACGTCGTGGCCGGAGTCGGTTCGGGCGCGCGACCCGGAGACGCTCGCGGCCCACCGCGAGGAGTTGGCCTCGGAGGTGCACTACCGCGAGTTCGCCCAGTTCGTCTTCGACCGCCAGTGGCGCGACCTCCGGGAGTACGCGCGCGACCGCGGGATCGACCTCGTCGGCGACCTCCCGATCTACGTCGCCCTCGACAGCACCGACGTCTGGGCGAGCCCCGAGGCGTTCGATCTCACGTCCGACCGCGATCCCGCCGCCGTCGCCGGCGTTCCGCCGAACCCGCAGGACGACGGCCAGCGCTGGGGGAACCCCGTCTACGACTGGGAAACGCTGGCCGAGGACGACTACGGCTGGTGGCTCGATCGCCTCGACCGCCTGTTCGACCTCGTCGACGTCACCCGGATCGACCACTTCAAGGGGTTCGACGAGTTCTGGGCGATCCCGGCAGACTCCGACTCGCCGGCCGACGGCGAGTGGCGGGACGCGCCGGGCGCGGACTTCTTCGAGACCGTCGAAGCGCGACTCGGGGAACTCCCGTTCGTCGTCGAGGACCTGGGGTTCGTCGATCAGTCGCTCGTCGACCTCCGCGAGCGCTTCGGCTTCCCCGCGATGCGGGTGCCGCACTACGCGGACTGGTGCCGGGAGGGCGATATGTACCAGCCGATGCACTACCCCGAGAACAGCGTCGCGTACTCGTCGACGCACGACACGAACACGCTCGTCGGGTACTACGAGGACCTCCCGGCCGAACAGCGGAGCTGCCTGGAGTACAACATCGGGGCGGACGGCTCGGAGATCAACTGGTCGATGATCGAAGCGATCTGGCGCTCCGGCTCCGTCCTCGCGTTCACGACGATGCAGGACGTCCTCGGCCTCGACGAGCACGCCCGGTTCAACCGTCCCGGGACGAAGTTGGGGAACTGGTCGTGGCGGTGTACGACCGAGGCGTTCTCCGAAGGGTTGGCCGATCGGCTCGCTCGGCTGACCGACGAGCACATCAGGAACTGACGGCCGACAGTATAAGTCACTCCGAGCAGAAAGGCCGGTAACACGTCTGACCACGTAGCTATGGGGGAGCCGAATGCCGAGTCGGAAAGGGGGGGTCCGTCCGAAGGGGAAGCAGCGGCCGCGCCGGACGGCGGGAGCCGGAAACCGTCCGGTGCTGCAGGCGCGGACGAGCGGCCGTCGAAAGCTGGTACCACGTCGGCCACAGACGGCGGGACGGTCGCGGCCGACGGCGACGCGACCACGACCCAGGGCGGCGCGATCGACCGGCTCAAACGGCAGATCCGTCGCACGATCGAGGTCCTCAAGGGGTCCTCGATCGACGTCCGACCGTACCGCCCCGGCGACGGCGTCTTCGCCGAGTTCGAGGTGCCGGACGGGCAGGAACTCGTCGACCGCTACTGGGTGAACGCGCCGTACGCCTACGTCGTGATCACCTACGACGACGAGGAGAGCGAACACTACTACTACGCGGTCGAGCCCGAACTCGACGAGTTCGAGGCCGAACTCCTCGCCAGGGCCAGAGTCGACATCCGCGATCCGCTGTTGTACCAGACCGACGCGGAGCCGACGGCAGAGGAGACGCTCCGGAGGGAGTTCCGGAGCCTGCTCGAACAGTACGGCGTCGACGTCTCGATGCGGACGTTCCACGCGCTCCTGTACTACCTCGCTCGCGACTTCCGCGGGTTCGACCGCATCGACCCGCTGATGCACGACCCGCACATCGAGGACATCTCCTGCGACGGCTACGACCTCCCGATCTTCGTCTACCACGACGAGTACACCGACATCGAGACGAACGTCTCCTACGCCGCCGACGACCTCGACGACTTCGTGATCCGGTTGGCTCAGGAGTCCGGTCGCCACGTGAGCGTCGGCGACCCGGTGGTCGGAACGACGCTCCCGGACGGGTCGCGCGTCGAACTCGCGCTCGGCGAGGAAGTGACCCCGCGGGGGTCGGCGTTCACCATCCGGAAGTACGCCGAAGAGCCGTTCACGCCGGTCGACCTCATCGAGAACGGGACGTTCTCCGTCGCGGAGATGGCGTACCTGTGGCTCTGCATCGAGAACAACCGGAGCCTCATCTTCGCCGGCGGGACGGCGTCGGGCAAGACGACGTCGATGAACGCCGTCTCGATGTTCATCCCGCCGCGCGCGAAGGTCCTGACCATCGAGGACACCCGGGAGCTGTCGCTGTATCACGACAACTGGCTCTCGTCGGTCACGCGGGAGCGCCTCCACGAGGGGAGCGACATCGACATGTACGACCTGCTCAGGTCCTCGCTGCGGCACCGCCCGGAGTTCATCATCGTCGGCGAGGTTCGCGGGAACGAGGCCGTCACGCTGTTTCAGGCGATGAACACCGGCCACACGACGTTCTCGACGATGCACGCCGACAGCATCGAGACCGTGATCAATCGCTTGGAGAACGAGCCGATCAACGTGCCGCGGGCGATGGTCCAGTCGCTGGACCTCCTGTGCGTGCAGACGCTGACGCGCGTCGAGGGCGAGCGCGTCCGTCGCTCCAAGGCGATCGGCGAGATCGGCGAGATCGACCAGCGGACCGGCGAGCTCGACTACTCGCGGGCGTTCAGGTGGGACGCCGGCACGGATTCCTTCGAGCGGAGCGATTCGAGCCTCATCGAGGAGATCCAGCGCGACCGTGGCTGGAGCCGAACGGAGCGGAAGCGCGAGATGAACCGGAGAGAGCGGTTTCTGGAACTGCTCGCGGAACTGGGGACGACCGACTACCGACGGTTCACCGCGCTCGTCAACGAGTACTACGCGGCCCCCGAACGCGTGATGGATCGGCTCGAAGCCGCACGCGAGGAGGCGTCCGGCGACGGGAGTGCGGACGGCGGGGCGTCCGCGAATTCGCCGGAAGTCGGCGGGAGCGACATCGACGGCGGCGGGGACGTGGGGACTGACGACGGGGAACCGAGCACGGGAAGCGACGACCGCGGGGACGTGGGGACTGACGACGGGAAGCCAAGCACGAAAGCCGACAACGGGGACTCGCGAGCGAACGTCGACGACAGCGAGGGGGGCGACACCGATGGCCCTCGTTGAGTTGCTCGGATACGTCCCGCTGCTGCTCGTGACGGTCCTGGCGCTGCCGGTCGCGCTCGTGCCCGTCAGCCCGCGCGCGAGATTACTCGTCTCTCGCCTCTCACTCCCGATTTTCGGGCGGTACGTCGCCGAATCAAGTCCGACGCGTCGCGAGCAACGCGAGCGAATGCGCGCGGCCTTCGTCGGCGAGAGCCACCGGGTGTTCGCCTCGCAGACGCTCTTCATCGCGGGCGTCGCGGGCGTCGCGGGCAGCGTCTACGGGGTCTACGCCGGGGCGGCGATCCTTCGCTCGCTCGCCGTCGACGTGGAGCAGATCCGCGCGGTTCTCCCGACGCCGCTGGAGTTCCTCGCGGCGATCGTCCACGTGCCCGACCTCTCCCTCTGGCAACTGTTCGGCCTGCTTCTCACCGCCAGCGCGACGGTCGGAACGGCGCTCGCCCTCGGAACCTACTGGGCCCGGTGGACGTTCCTCGACCAGCGGGCGCGGACGCGCGGCATCGAGATCGACGCGACGCTGCCGCGGACAGTGGCGTTCGTCTACGCGCTCTCGCGCTCCGGCGTCCCCTTTCAGGCCGTGTTGCGAACGCTCTCTCGCAATCAGGACGTGTACGGCGAGGCGGCGCGGGACCTCAGCGTCGCCGTCCGCGATATGGACGCGTTCGGCACCGATATCCTGACCGCGTTACAGGAGACCGCCGCGCGCACGCCGAGCGAGAACCTCGAGGAGTTCACCGAGAACCTCGCGAGCGTCCTCTCCTCGGGACAGAACGTCTCGGCGTTCCTGCGCGATCAGTACGAGCGGTTCCAGGAGGAGGCCCAGGCGCAACAGCGGCAGTATCTGGACCTGCTCTCGACGTTCGCGGAGGTCTACGTCACCGTCCTCGTCGCCGGGCCGCTGTTTTTCATCACCGTCCTCGTCGTGGTGGGGCTCGTGATTCAGAACACGCTCACGCTGGTCCGGATCGTGAGCTACGTCGCGATTCCGCTGGCGACGTTCGGGTTCGTCGTCTACGTCGACAGTATGACCGAGAGTCTGAGCCTGCCGAAGCGGAGCGACGACGGCGACGACCGGCCGTGGTCGACGCCGGACCGCGGCGACGAGCGGGACGCGAGCGGCACGGAACCGGCCGCCCGCGCCGGCGATCCAGCGGGGATGACGGACGGCGGGACGGTGTACGACGGGCGTCGCGCGCCGGACGGACACGCGGAGAACCGGGCCCGGCTCGCGGTGTACGATCGGGTCGGTTCGCTCCGAGAAACCCTTTCACACCCCGTCGAGACGGTCCTCCAGGCGCCCGCGTACTCGCTCGTCCTCACGGGGCCGGTCGGGCTCCTCCTCGTCTGGCTGTCGATCGACGGGGCCGCCAGAAACGCGATCGGAAGGATCACTGGGGGATCGGCCGAAACGACGGCGGCGGTCGGCGAGCTGGCCGCGATCGTCGACGGACCGATCGTGCTCGCGACGATACTCGCGCTCGCCGGAGTCGCCGCCGCACACGAGGTACAGAAGAAGCGGATCCGCGCCATCGAGGCCGATATGCCGGACTTCCTCAGCCGAATGGCGAGCATCAACGAGGCGGGCGTCACCGTCGTCGGGTCGCTGAGCCGCCTCTCCGACGCCGAACTCGGGCGGCTCGGCGACGAGATCGCCCGCGTGTGGCGGGATATCCGGTGGGGCGCGAGCGTCGGCGACGCGCTCACGAGGCTGGAGCGCCGGACGAACGCGCCGACGGTGTCGCGGGCGGTGACGCTCATCCGGAACGCGATGGCCGCCAGCGGCGACATCAGTCCGGTGCTCCACATCGCGGCCGACGAGGCCCAGGAGACCCGACGGCTCCGCCGCGAGCGACGTCAGGAGATGCTCACCTACCTCGTCGTCATCTACGTCTCCTTCTTCGTCTTCCTCGGGATCATCGTCGCGCTGACGGTGTCGTTCATCCCCGCGATCGAGGCGGCGGGCCAGTCGACCGGCGGCGCGATCGGAGACGTGGGCGGCGTCGACGCCGGCGTGCTCGGCGGCCTGCAGTCGGTGAACACCGCCGCCTACGAACTGCTCTTCTTCCACACCGCGGCGATCCAGGGCGTCTGTTCGGGGATCGTCGCCGGCCAGTTGGGAGAGGGGAGCGTCGCCGACGGGCTGAAGCACGCGACGGTCCTGCTGGTCGCCGCTTACGTGGTGTTCGCGCTGCTGTAAGGCGCAGGGGAGAGATCCACCGGCCGCGGGGGCCGTGCGTCCGCCCGCCGCGGACCACCGGGGCTTTGTGTCGCGGGCGCCAGTCAGGCGTATGGACGACGAGCGGGCGACGCCGGTCAGGGAGACGTACGACCGGATCGCAGAGCACTTCGCGGCGACGCGGGAGTACCCCTGGCCCGAAGTGACGGCGTTTCTGGGCAGCGATGCAGCGAGCGATGCGGGGGCAGAGGACGGCGCGGCGGAGGGCGACGGCGCGGCGGCCGACGTTCCCGCGGCGCTGGTAGAGGGGGCTCGACCGGCGCTCGACGGCAGGCGTGGAGACTCAGACGAGAGCGGACGAGTCGGGCTCGACCTCGGGTGCGGAAACGGCCGGCACGCGGAGTCGCTTTCGGCGGTCGTCGAGCGCGTGGTCGGCGTCGACGCGAGCGGCGGACTGCTTCGAACGGCGGGGGAGCGGTCGAACGAGCGGGGCTTCGCCGACTCGCTCGAACTCGTTCGGGGAGACGCGGCGTCGCTGCCGCTTCGGGCCGACAGCGTCGACGTCGCCGTCTACGTCGCGACCCTGCATCACCTCCGCTCCCGAGAGCGGCGGGTCGCCAGCCTCTCTGAACTGGCCCGCGTGCTCGCTCCCGGCGGCCGGGCGCTCGTGAGCGCCTGGTCGACCGCCCACGACCGATTCGAGGAGACGGCGGGGTTCGACACGACGGTCGCGTGGACGCTCCCCGGCGGCGAGCGCGTCCCGCGGTTCTACCACATCTACGACCCCGAGGAGTTCGAGGCGGACCTCGCGGCGAGCGACCTCGACGTGGTTGCACACACCGTCTCGAGCGGCAACTGCTACGCCGTGGTCGGAGCGAGCGAAGGTCAGTGATCCGCGGCTGACGTCGCTGGCGTCGTCTCGGGGTTCTGTGACCTCGATGGCACGAGGCCGGGGACAACAGTAATGATCGTTCCTGCGGATAGTCGGATATGCGCCGAGGAGTCTCCCGACGGCGATTTCTGGCCACTGTCGCCGCCGCGGCCGGACTCTCCAGCGCCTCCGGCCTCGGGAGCGCACAGCGTGCGGCCGGATTCACGCCCGCGGAAAACGCCTACGGGTTTCGGAACTGGTCCTCCGAAGACCAGTACTTCGAGTCGCCGCCGAGTCCCACGCAGTCGGATATTCGAGAGCACATCGTGACGACCTGGGACGAGCGGGCCGAGAGCGCAGTCGGACTCGGTGTCGCGGGGCTCCCGCGAGCGACACTGGATGCGATAGCCGCGCAACTCCGGTTGGCGGTCGTGCAGCAAGCGGGGACGAACGGACACTGTTACGGGATGGCCCTGACCGCGCAGCGGTACTTCGAGGATCCAGAGGCGATTCCGGTGGACCGCCGTCTCGCGAGCGAAATCGAGGTCCCGACGGTGCCGGTCGAGCGGCCCGAAGCACCCGTGTACGAGGAAATCGTCCAGCGGCAGGCCGACCAGTTCCTCCGGCTTCGCGCCTTCCTCGGGCGCCGGGTGTTCCTCTACCGGGACTGGCTCGACACGGCGGCGGTCCTGCGTGACGTCCGGGAGGTCGTCGAAACATTCGGCAGCGCGGCGCTCGTGCTCTTCAACGACACGCAGTTCTCGCACCAGGTACTCGCGTACGACTTCGAGGCGAAGGGGAGCGAGGTCGTGATTCCGATTTACGACCCCAACCGCCCCGCTCCCGCGTACCAACGGGACCGGCTCGAGCTGCGCTTCGATCGGAACGGAGGCACCCTCTCGATGCGGCCGTACGGCATCTACACCGGGGTGTTGTTCAGCCGATACGACCGGATCGAGGCGGCCACCGACCGGACGAGACCGGGGCCGCTCGATCACGTCACCGTCGGCCGAGAACGGTTCGAGGAGTCACTGTTCCCGCTCGCGTTGATCACGGCCTCCACCGAGGACGTCGAGCTCGCCGTCGTGGGACCCGAAGACAGGCAGATGCGCCGTCTTCAGGGCGAGTTCGCGGACGAGACGCGTGGTGAGCACTCGCGGGTGTGCAGTCGGTACGGCGTCGAGCCGGGAGCGTACCGAATCAGCGTGTACGGGGTCCGAGCCACCGACTACGAACTGACGGTGCGGGTCGCGGACGCCGACGGAGCCGTCGTCGACGAGACGAGAGTCGCGTCCATCCGTCCGGGCGAGGTACACGGGTACGACCTGGAGATTCCCGAGGGCAGCGAAGGGACTCTCAGACGCGTACAGTCAGGCTCTCGGCCGATCCGTCTGCTCGCCGCGGGGGCCGTGGGAGTCGCCGCCGGAGCAGTGGGCTACGGCGCCGTGAACCGACTGCGGGAATCTGAGGGGCCGGATTCGTGAGGATCGGCACGTCGGTGTGAATCGTCCGCGGGTGGTCGTTGACGACGCACGCGAACTCTGCGTTTAAGTCGCCGCGACCGGTATAACGAGACGAATGAGTGAAACAGCGGACGGAGACGACTACGAAGTGGTCGTCGTGGGCGGCGGTCCGGCAGGGCTTCAGACCGCGCTGTACACGACGCGACTGGGGCACGACACCGCCGTCGTCGACCGCGGCGGCGGTCGCGCGGCGATGATGCTGGAGACGCACAACGTCATCGGCGTGCCGGAGGACACCTCGGGGAACGAGTTCCTGCAGACGGCACAGGAACAGGTCGAAGCGTACGGTGCGGACGTGATCCGCGATTTCGTCGTCGAGGCCGAGCGGACCGAGGACGGCCGATTCAAACTCGTCGGCAACGACGGCGAGTTCCGCGCCGACCGGGTCGTCCTCGGCGTCGGCTTCAACGACGAACGACCCGATCCGCCCGTCCCGCGGACGGGGCGGGGACTACACTACTGTCTGCACTGCGACGCCTACATGTTCGTCGACCGGCCGGTGTACGTGATGGGAACCGGCGAGGCCGCCGCCCACGTGGCGATGATTATGCTCAACTTCACCGACGAGGTTGATGTGCTGCTTCGCGGCGAGACGCCGGAATGGAGCGACGAGACCGACGAACAGCTCCGCGGACATCCGATCGACGTCGTGGAGGCGGAAATCACCGGGATGCAGAAGGGCGAGGACGGGTGGTTGGAAGCCTTCGAGTTCGACGACGGGACCGTCCGGCAGTACCGCGGTGGGTTCCCGATGTACGGCTCGAACTACAACACCGCGCTCGCGGAGCAACTCGGCTGTGAACTGAACGATGACGACACGGTCGTCGTCGACGAGAGTATGGAGACGACCGTCGACGGCGTCTACGCCGTCGGCGACATCACGCCGGGACACAACCAGATCCCGGTCGCGATGGGCAAGGGCGCGCAGGCCGGCCTCGACATCCACTACGATCTCCGGGAGTTCCCGCGCGACCTCGACGCCATCCGGTCGGACGGACCGGTCTCCCGCGACGAACTACCGGGGATGGGAGCGCGCGTCCGCGCCGCCGCCGCGGAGTTCGAGGAGGCGCGCGCGCCGCCGCTGGACTCTCCGCAGGTCGAAACAGCGGACGACGACTGAGACTGAGCCCCGTTCGCACGTCCTGAACACGTGTCGCGGCACCGCCGGCGGTTCTCGAAGGCGGACGACTCCAGAGCGGTTTCGAGTCGAAAGGGTAACACCCTTATTCGGTGACCGGGAACAGGCGAGTGAGGTTGGTGCCGTGCGAGTGCGGCAGCGACCGAGGTGACCGAGCGCCGGTGGTCTAGTGGTAGGACCTGAGCCTTCCAAGCTCATGGCCCGGGTTCAAATCCCGGCCGGCGCATTCTGCGAGGAACGTACGTGACGAGCGAATGCGTCACGGCGGGGTTTGAATCAGGGAGCGGCGCGAGCGTAGCGAGCAGAGCGACCGTGGTTCAAATCCCGGCCGGCGCACTCCTTACTGTCGTGCGCCGCCGACGTCCCACTCGCTTCGCTCGCGGGACTCCCGGCCGGCGCAATTCTTCTGCGATCGAGGGCCCCCGACAGAACCACACAGATGCAGGGGGAATCCCCCGACGTCACTCGGTAACTGACTCCGGGGGCCCGTCGAACCGAGCGAGGAGCCGGCCGAAACAGATCGGCCCGCCCATCGGTATCGACGCTCGGCGATCTCCGGCGTCCGTCTATCATTTTCGTTCCTGCCGTTCGTCGGACGTCGAATTATAATTCACTCGGATTTGTATAATACATATTACCTTATATGTGGTTAGTGAACCCTTATGCTTTCAGGAGAAAGTCCTTTAGGGGGTAGACCTAGGGGGGAGTATGACCAAGCCACACGAACACACGACTGGCGAGTCCGTCGGACTCGCGGACCCGACGGACGAGCGGTCGAACTGCGGTGTCGGTGCCGTCATCGATCTCGACGGCGGCCGATCCCACGAGACGGTCGCCGACGGGATCGAACTGCTGGAGAACCTCGAACACCGCGGGACGACCGGTGCCGAGGAGAACACCGGCGACGGCGCGGGGATTATGGTACAGCGGCCGGACGAGTTCTTCGAGGCCGTCGTCGACGCCGACCTCCCCGAGGAGTACGCGGTCGGTTCGATCTTTATGCCGCAGGACGACGCCGCGCGCGAGGGACTCGTCGCCATCTTCGAGCGCGTCCTCGCCGAATACGATCTCGAGGTCGTCCACTGGCGCGACGTGCCGACCGACAACGCCGACCTCGGTGCGACCGCGCTCGAATCCGAACCGGACGTCTGGCAGGCGTTCGTCGTTCCCGAGGGCGACCTCGCCGACGACGCGTTCGACCGGGCGCTGTACGTCGGCCGCCGCGCGGTCGAGAACGAGATCGAGCAACTCGACTCCGAGGGCGCCGCGCGCTTCTACATCTGCTCGCTCTCGCGGAAGACGCTCGTCTACAAGGGGCTCCTGAAGGGCGAACAGCTCGCCGATTACTACCTCGACCTCGACGACGAGCGACTGAAGACGACGCTGACGCTGGTCCACGCCCGCTTCTCGACGAACACTCTCGGCGCGTGGCATCTCGCACACCCGTACCGCCACATCATCCACAACGGGGAGATCAACACGATCCAGGGCAACATCAACTGGATGCGGAGCCGCGAGACGGACCTCGAACACCCCGAGTTCGGCGACGACCTCGAGACGCTGAAGCCCGTGATCAACGATCCCGACCAGTCCGACACGGCGTCCGTCGACAACGCGGTCGAACTCCTCCTGCAGGGCGGGCGCGACCTCCCGCACGTCCTCCGGATGCTGATCCCGGAGGCGTACCGCGGCGACGACCGGATGGACGAGGACCGCCGCGAGTGGTACGACTACCACGCGTCGCTGATCGAACCCTGGGACGGCCCCGCGCTCGTCGCGGCGACCGACGGCGACCGCGTCGCCGCCGTCCTTGACCGAAACGGGCTGCGACCCTGTCGCTACGACGTCACCACGGACGACACGCTCGTGATGGCCAGCGAGGTCGGTGCACTCGACACCGACCCCAGCGAGATCAAAGAGCGCGGTCGGCTCCAGCCCGGACAGCTGTTCGTGGCCGACCCCGAGGAGGGCCGCGTGATCCCCGACGAAGAGGTCTTCGAGTCGCTCACCGACGAGAAGTACGGCGACTGGGTCGACGAAGAACAACGGGATCTCGACGCGCTCGCCGATCCCGGTGACTACGAACCGCGAGACGAGGTCGACCACCTCCGCGCCTCGCAGGCGGCGTTCGGCTACACCCACGACCAGCTCAGTCACCTCATCGAGCCGATGGCCAAAGACGGGAAAGATCCCGTCGGGTCGATGGGTGACGACACGCCGCTGTCGGTGCTGTCGGACTTCAACCGACCGCTGTTCACCTACTTCAAACAGCTGTTCGCGCAGGTCACGAACCCGCCGCTGGACTACATCCGGGAGGAACTTGTCACCTCGCTGGAGTCCCGACTGGGCGCGCAGCGAAACCTGCTCGACGAGACGCCCGAACACGCCCGACAACTCGTCCTCGACTCGCCCGTCCTGACGGATGCCCAGACGGCGGGCATCAAGTCGCTCGGCGACGACGCAGGCGACGCGATGAACTCGACGATCGTCGACATCACGTACGAGCGCGAGCGCTCGCTCTCCGACGCCGTCGAACGCGTCCGCGAGGACGCCGCGTCGGCCATCGACGACGGCGCTGACGTCGTCGTCCTCTCGGACCGAAACCTGAATCCCGACCGGGTCGCGATTCCGAGCCTGCTCGTCACCGGCGCGGTCCACCACAGCCTCGTCCGGAACGGCCTCCGGAACCACGCGGGACTCGTCGTCGAGTCCGGCGACCCGCGCGAGGTTCATCACCTCGCCACGCTGGTCGGCTACGGCGCGGACGCGGTCAACCCCTACCTCGCCTACCAGACGATCTCCGACGTCGTCGCCGGACCCGACGGGGCCGACGAGGGCGAGGCGATCGCGGCCTACAAGAAGGCGCTCGAAGACGGACTGCTGAAGACGATGGCCAAGATGGGCATCTCGACGGTCGAGTCCTACCAGGGCGCGCAGATCTTCGAGGCCGTCGGCCTCGACTCCGGCTTCGTCGCCGAGTACTTCGAAGGGACCGAGATCCGAACGGAAGGGATCGGAATCGACGTGATCGAGGAGGACGTCCGGACGCGACACACAGTCGCGTTCGGCGACGATCCCGACCTCGACCGCCAGGGCGAGTACGAGCACCGCTCCGACGGCATCCACCACCAGTGGAACCCCCAGACGGTGGGCACGCTCCAGCAGGCGGTCCGCTCGGGGAACTACGAGAAGTACCAGGAGTTCGCCGACCTCATCAACGACCAGTCCGAGGAGCTGCAGACGCTCCGCGGCCTGCTGGAGTTCGAGTCCGACCGGGAACCGGTGTCGATCGAGGAGGTCGAACCCGTCGAAGAGATCGTCACGCGGTTCTCGACGGCGGCGATGTCGCTCGGCAGCCTCTCGCCGGAGGCCCACGAGAACAACTCGATCGCGATGAACCGCCTCGGGGCGAAATCCAACACCGGCGAGGGCGGGGAACCGCCGGAGCGCTTCGGGACCGAGAAGGAGTGCAACGTCAAGCAGGTCGCCTCGGGTCGGTTCGGCGTCACCTCCGAGTACCTCACGAACGCCGAGGAGATCCAGATCAAGATGGCGCAGGGCTCGAAGCCCGGCGAGGGCGGGCACCTCCCCGGCAAGAAGGTCAACGAGATGATCGCGCACGTCCGCTTCGCGACGCCGGGCGTCGGCCTCATCTCGCCGCCGCCGCTGCACGACATCTACTCCATCGAGGACCTGAAGCAGCTCATTCACGACCTGAAGGCGGCCAATCCGGAGGCGGACATCAACGTGAAGTTGGTCTCCGAGGCCGGCATCGGGACCATCGCCGCGGGCGTCGCGAAGGCCAACTCCGACGTCGTCCACATCTCCGGGCACGACGGCGGGACCGGCGCGTCGCCGAAGACGTCGATCAAGAACGCGGGCCTCCCGTGGGAACTCGGTCTCGCGGAGGCGAACCAGATGCTCCGGGCGACGAACCTGCGCTCGCGGATCCGCGTCACCGTCGACGGCGGGATGAAGACCGGCCGCGACGTCGCCGTCGCGGCGCTCTTGGGCGGCGAAGAGTACGTCTTCGGCACGGCGTCGCTCGTCACCTCCGGCTGCGTGATGGCGCGGCAGTGCCACGAGAACACCTGTCCGGTCGGGGTCGCCACCCAGCGCGAGAAGCTCCGGAACCGCTTCCCCGGCCAGCCGGATCACGTCATCAACTACATGACGTTCATCGCCCAGGAACTCCGCGAGATAATGGCCGACCTCGGCTTCACCTCGCTGGACGAGATGATCGGGCACCCGTCGCTGCTCACCCAGCGGGAGACCGACCACGAGAAGGCCAAGCACCTGGACCTCTCGGACGTCATCGCCGAGCCTGCGGGCGGCGCGCGACGCAAGACCGAAGAACAGACCCACGCGGGCGTAGAAGCGCAGCTCGACCACCGCCTGATCGAGCGCGCCGAGCCGGCGCTGGAGGAGGGCGAACCGGTCGCCATCGACTCGCCCATCTCGAACGTCGACCGCGCGGTCGGGGCGATGCTGTCGAACCGCATCTCCTCTACGTACGGCGGCGACGGCCTCCCGGACGACACGATCCGGTGTGACTTCGACGGCGTCGCCGGCCAGTCCTTCGGCGCGTTCCTCGCCAACGGCGTGACGATGGATCTCACCGGCGCGGCGAACGACTACGTCGGCAAAGGGCTCTCCGGGGGGAAAGTGATCGTCGAAACGCCCGACAACGCCGCGTACGAACCCGACGAGAACGTCCTCATCGGCAACGTCGCGCTCTACGGCGCGACCCAGGGCGAACTGTACGTCAACGGCGTCGCGGGAGAGCGCTTCGCCGTCCGCAACTCCGGCGTGAAGGCCGTCGTCGAGGGCGTCGGCGACCACGGCTGCGAGTATATGACCGGCGGCGTCGTCGCGGTGCTCGGCGACACCGGCCGCAACTTCGCCGCGGGGATGTCCGGCGGCGTCGCGTACGTCTACGACCCCGACGGCGAGTTCGCGGCGAAGACCAACAAGGGGATGGTGTCGCTGGAGGCGACGCTCGACGACTCGGATCTGCAGATGCTCCGCCGCCTGGTCGAGAACCACGCGGCCTACACCGACAGCGACCGCGCGGCGTGGATGCTCGACGACTGGGGCGAGGTCGTCTCCGACTTCGTGAAGGTGATGCCCGACGCGTACGCCGAGGTCATCGAAGAACGCGCCCGCGACGACGTCCGGAAGGAACTGCCGCCGGCCGCGACGGCGACGGCCGCCGTCGACGGCGACGCGGTCGCCCAGACCAGCGACGACTGATCCGAGACCGGCGCGGGGGTTCGCCTCGATGACTCGACTCCGAGCGCAGCGTTCTTGACTACCGCCTGCAACGCTACGAACCGAGATGGTCCGACTGCTGCTGCTGGGCGACCTGCACCTGAGCACCACCGGACCACCGATCCCGCCGGCCGTCCCCGACCTGGAAACACTCGACGTCGACGCGGTGGTTTCGATCGGCGACGTTATCGACGACAACGCCGATCACGCCGACGGTCCGGAGGCCGGAGCGAGGTACGAGCGCCGCGGGCGGGCGTTCTTCGAGCGGTTGAACGGGCTCGGCGTTCCCGTCCTGGCCGTTCCGGGGAACCACGACCCGATCGCGTGTACGCGCCGGCTCGCCGACGGGCTAGCGAACGTCGACGTGCTCCATCGCGCGGACCAGGACGACGCGTGGGCGGGAACAGCGACGGTCGAAGGAGTGCGTTTCGTCGGCTGGGGGTGCGAACAGTTCGATCTGACGCCCGCGTTCGCCTACGATGAGTATCCCGGGATCGTCGCCGACCTGGAGACGGCGGCGAGCCCACGGCGGGCCGCGACCCGGACCGCGACCGCGGTCGAATCGGTCGTCAGCCGGTTCCTCGACGGCCGGCTGGACGCCGAAGCAGCCGCCGCCGAACTCGGTGTCGAACCGGGCCGTCGATCGACGTGTGCCGACGAACTCGAGGCGCTCGCCGATGAGTTTGAAGAACTCAGAGAGCAGCTCGACGGCGGCTCGGCACCGACCGTGCTGCTCGCCCACGAATCGCCGTTCCACGTCGCGTTCGATTACCACCACGCCGCGGACGACACAGCGGGACAGCTCCACCGGGGGTCCATTCCGATCAAGATGGCCATCGCCGCCGCCGCGCCCGACGTCGTCTGCTGCGGACATATGCACCGCCGTGGACGGGACGTCGTCGAAACGACTGGGGGTCACGCCGACGTATACAACCCCGGTAGCCCCGGCGCGTCGATCGTCGAAATCGATGAGACGGGTGCGCTTCGCGTCGTCGACTGACCGAGACAGGCGTCGGCTGGACGTCGGAGTCGACAGCAGTTTTAATTGTGTCACCGCGAATCCCCAGGTATGCGACGCGATGCCGACCGTTTCCGCCGCGGATCACGCAACGGGACCGACCGTGGGGTGAGCGAGACGATCAGTTTCGTGCTCGTTTTCTCGCTGGTCATCGCGTCGGTCGGGACCGTCTACGCGGTCGGCGTCTCGGAACTCGAGGCGACCCGCGACGCGGAGCGCGTCGAGAACGCCCAGCGTGCCTTCGACGTCCTCGCGGACAACGTCCGCGACGTGATCGAGGGCGCGCCGAGCCGCGGGACCGAGGTGAAACTCGCCGACGCGACGGTGCGCTCGGTGGACGACGCCAGGATGAACGTGACGGTCGATCCGGCCGGGGAGGCGCCGCGGTTCTGGGAGTTCTCGTCGTCGCCGCTCGTCTACGACGCCGCCACCGGCGGGGAGATCAGACTCAGCCACGGTGCCGTGGTCCGCGACAGCGACCGGGGCGGCGCGTCGGTCGTTCGCGGGCCGCCGCTGATCGTCGACGACGACCGGGTGCACCTCACGCTGCTCAGGCAGGAACACGTCGGCTCCGCCGCGATCGGCGGGTCACAGACCGTCCGCATCCGGACCGCCGGCAGCAGAGCGCGCCGCTTCTACGACGCGGACGGCGTCGCGCACGACGTTCGGGTGAACGTCACGACTCCCTACACCGACGCGTGGGCGAGACAGTACGAATCGAGCGGGTTCGACTGCACGGAAGCCAGCGAACCGAGCGCGAACGCCTCCGGGCGGATCTCCTGTTCCGTCTCCGACGTCGACCGGGTGACCGTCGTCTGGATTCGGGTGACGACGTCGTTCGAGTGAACGGGCCGAACCTCGTTCGGTGCCGCTCAGACGACACTCAAACGGCGATTTGAGCCTTGCGCGGATATATGTCGGCAGAGAACAAATTCTCGGATATGACCCCCAACCGAGCAGCCGGGACGCGCCCGCCGAGTCCGACCGGCCCCGAAGCCCCGGACGAACGAAACGGAGCGGTCCGAAGCGAAGACCTGCACGTCCGAAGCTACGCCCACGACGTCGGTTACGACCTGGAGATCGAAGTCGTCGACGACGACGGGTCGGTGGCGTTCCGCGACCGGTACTACCTCCAGCCGGGCGCGGCGAAGAGCGAGGTGAACGTCGTTCCGGACGGCGAGTACGAGGTGCGGGCGGTGCTGGACGGCGATAGCGAGACCGCCCGTCGCTGTCGGATCGGCTCCGACCTCGCGGAGACGGCAGTCGTCGAGGTGGGGAACGGAATCCTCAGTCTCACCGAAGGACTTCAGTTCCGGTAGGTCCGAACGAAGCGACGGTCCGAGTCCCACCTCGTAATCAGTATCAGTCCAACGCCACCGTCACGTTGTTCTCCGTGACGTGGAGGTAGGTGATGTAGGAGCCGTCCTCGATCGTATCGTAGCGGAGCACGCCGCCGGAGTCGGCCACGTCGATCCGAGCGGTCCCGCTGTTGCCCGGCCCGTGGTGGACGCGGAGTTTGAAATCCGGCCCGAACATCGCGAGGTAGTGCCGCGTGAGGATCCGGAGGTTCTGGTCGTCGCCGTAGTCGTAGGTGGTGTTCTCGCCGTCGTCGCCGTCGTGCGCGAACGTCGTCGGGTTCGGATCCGGGCCGTCGTCGAGGGCGTCCCAGTCGATCGCGGTGTCCTCGTCGACGCTGCTCGACCCGTAGGTGAGATCCTGCGCAGTGCTCGTGAAGTCGATCTGAATCACCGGATTACCGTCCTCGCAGGCGAGTTGGACCGGTCCGGAGATCGAAGAGATGTCGTCGTCCGTCCACCGGTGAACCCCCTCCGACGTCGACTCGTCGTGGTAGTAGACGTCCATCCGCAGGTCCACGTCGTCGGGGCCGTTCTTGCAGTAGTTTCCGATCCCGGTCGGGAGCGCGACGGCCGCCTCGTAGGCTCTGTCACCCTCCTCGACGTAGAACGAGACGTAGAGGTTGTTAGCCGTGCCGCCGCCGTTTCCGTTGCCGTTCCCGTTCCCGATCTTGATCGAGGTTTCGAAGTCGGTCACCGAATGGTCCCCAGCGACGCCGCGGACCTGAACGCTCCCGTCCTTCTCGGGGAGCGGGAACGCGCCGACGATGCTCGTGGTTTCGAGGACGACCGTCGCGGTCCGTTCGTCGTCGTCGACGGAGACGTTGCCGGTCGTCCGGGTTCGGAAGTAGTCGGCCCAGCCCTCGTAGTACCGGCTGTGGACCGTGACGGAGGCGGTCCCGTTTCTGACGGGGTTTTCGTACGGTTCGGCCGTCGCGTCGTAGGTGTCGGACTCGTTGGGGAACACCCGGGTTAACTCGTCGGAGCGGCGGATCGTCGCCGTCGTGTCGCCGCTCGCGGCGTCCGTCGAACGGATGCGGAGCACGGGCAGCGTCAGCGTCGTCCCGCGGTAGTGGAACTCCGGCGGCGACACCATCGACGTCCCGCCGTTCCCCTGTCGCCAGACGCCGCCGCCCTGATACGCGACCGTCGTTCCGCTGCGTCGGTACGAGACGGAACCGAGCGAGGCGTTGTAGATCTCCTCGGTCTCGCCGTCGGTGTAGTTCGCGTGCTCGATCCGGAGCCACCCGCTCTCGGATTCGACGGCGTAGTCACCGTCGCCGCGGCCGAGGCGGACGGTCTGGACGGAGCCCTCTCCGAGTCCGACGACCGCGGTCCGGGCGTCGAGCATCGTCATCGCGTGCTCGGCTCGGTCGATCGACGTCTGCTCCTGGACGTCGGCCAGCGCCGACGACCCGAGCCCGACGACCACGCCCGCACCGGTGATCGTCAGCGCCAAGAGTAAGACCAGTCCGATGTTCGACGACTGCGCGCGATTCGTCATACTCGTATCCCCCCAGTCGACCGCGACAGCGACAGCCGCCCCGACGGGTCGCCGTCGGCCACGACGAGCGTGTCCGTCCCCCCGACTGTGTCGAGTTCGACGACGACCCAGCCGCCGTTCACGGACGTTTCGGTCATCGGTTCGAGCGTCGAGACGGTAAGTGTGACGCTCACGCCGGAGCCCGCAGACCGGAGGGTGAGTTCGTATCGCCCCGGCTGTGAGCCGGGGGCCGAGAGTTCGGTGACCTCGACGCGGTAGGACTCGCCGGCGACCCGTCGCGGGAGGTCGACGCCGACGCGGACGCCGGGGTCGGCGGCCGTCCGAGCGAGTCGGTCGGCGTCGTCGATGCCGGCGGCGAGTTGCTCGGCGACGACCGCCAGTTCCTCGCGGACGACCTGGTCGCGCTGGTTCTCGACGTACGTGCCGGCCCCGATGAGGAGCCCCGAGATCAGGACGGCGGTGATGCTCAACGCGATGACGTAGTTGACAGTGATCGAGACCGCGCGGTCGGATCCGGGGGCGTCCGCGGCGCGTCCGCGCGTCCGACCGCCGCCGCGTCCGCGGCCCGTCGCCCCCTCGCGCCGGCTCATTCCGGTCGCACCTCGATTCCGGCCTCGTAGTCGAGATCCGACGTGCGGTAGGTGACCTCGAACGTCGCGGCGTAGATCGCCGGCGTGGCGTACGGCTCCCCCGAGCCCGGCGTCGAGAGCGCCGCGCCGTTCGCGGCGTCCTCGTCGAGGACCATCGTGTACGTGCCGCCGGCCATATCGCCGTTGACGTACTCGATTTCGGTGTCGTCGTCGACGTCGATCACGGTCTCCAGTTCGGCGTAGGGCGTCCCGTCGACCGATCCGTTGGAGACGTCGATCGCGACCGTGCCGTCGGCACCCGGGTCGAACGAGCGGGACGACAGCTCCGTGCCGTCGTCGACGACCCGGATCTCCGCGTCACCGCCGTTCTCGTACACGTAGAGGCTCCGCGTCGCCCCGTCGGAAGTGACGTTCACGTGGAAGGCGTCGGACGGGCCGGCCGCGAGCGCCGACTCCTCGACAGAAAATCGCATCGAGCGGACGCCCGAGAGTTCGGCGTCGGCGGCGACGGTCCAGTTCGCGTCGCCGCCGGCGCTGGTGAACTCCCGTGAGGCGTCGTCCTGCCCGATTCGCGTCCCGTTCGTGACGTTCGCCACCTCGACCGCCGCGAGGTCGCCGGCGACGGCTCTGTGGTGGCTCGCCAGGCCGTCCCACCGCGCGACCGTCGCGCGGAACGCCGCGTTCAGTTCGGCGTGGTCGGTGTTGTTCCGGTAGTTCACCGATCGAATGGCCTCCACGCCGGCCGCGCGGGAGTCGGAGACGTACTCGACAGCCGGGGCCGCGTCGACGCCGGCGTCTCGTGTCGCCAGGTTCCCGGTGTAGATGGCGGTGTTCAGCAGGAGCGCGAGCGCGACGAAGAGCACCGCGAGCGCGAGCGCGCCGACGAGGAGGAGTTGGCCGCGGTCGCGGTCGGCGGCGGGTCGCACGCGTGAGCGTTGGCCGCGGTCGCGGTCGACGGCACGTCGCACGCGTGAGCGCCGCTCGAATCGGGGGGCGGTCGCACCCGCGTTTTCGTCGCCGACCGAATCCGAGTCGGCGTGCGATCTCACATCCGCCATACGACGAGCTCCACCTCCACGACCGAGTACAGCGCCTGGTCGGCGTCCTGGTCGTCGACGACGTACGAGGCGTTTTCGAGCGTCGTCGCCGACGGCGACTCGTCCGGTTCCCGCAGCCGGTCGTCGTCCGAGAGCGTCACGAGCCGGCGCGCCGTCGAGGCGTGATCGCTCGGGTCGCCGAGGTCGACGACGGGAACCCGCTGTCGATCGCCGTCGTCGTCGACGTAGTACAGCGTGAGGTCGAAGGCGATCCCCTGTTGGAGGAATGCCCGTTCGAGAACGCCCCCGAACGTCGTCGGCGGCGGGCCGCGGACGTAGCCGTCGCTCGTGGCCCCGTGCCAGTTACCCGCTGACTCGTTCCAGTACAGGAGCGTCGGCACGAGCGTCCCGTTCTCCTCGGCCGTCGCGAGGACGCCCTCGGCGACGGCCCCCTGCTGGTTCTCGATGTGCTGACTGGACGTGCTGCCGGTCAGCGGCGTCACGGCCGTCACCTGCAGGGCGAAGACGAGACTGGAGACGAGGATCATCGCGGCGGTGATCGCCTCCAGCGTGTGGGCCTGGCCGCGGTCCATCACCACACCCTCACGAGCAGCCGGTACGGGTCGCCGTCGATCGAGACGACGCGCCGCGCCGAGGTGACGGATCGCGTCTCGGGGAGCGGCGGGCCGGCCGTGAGCCGCGTCCCGTCGAGCTGTTCGACACCGCCGCCCGCACCGAGGGTCCTGATCGAAACGTTGGCGTTTCGCGTCCCATCGAGCGCGAACATCCCCCTCGTCGTCGTCGCGCTCGTGTCGAACCGACACGTCGAGAGCGCGGGTCCGTCGCCCTGCAACTGCGCGAAGAACCCCTCCGTGCACGTGCTGTTCAACACGTACGGGTCCGCGGGGTCGCCGAGGCGGTCAGCCGCGAGCGACGTCCCGATCCGGTCGGCCGTCTGCGGCCCCTCCGCGCTCTCGAACGGCGCGAACACCGTGGGGACGAACGCGACGACGAACGCGACGACGAGGAGGAACAGCCCGACGCCGATCGCGAAGTCGATCGTCGTCTGGGCGCGGTCGTCGCCGCCGTCGCGACCGCGATCGAACGGCGTTCGGGGGATTGAACCATCCGAGATGGCTCCCGTCTCGGCCGTCGCCGACGGCGACGCGTCCGCCGCGCTCGGCCGGGTCATCCCACCACCATCCAGACGAACAGCGCGACCGTCTGCAGGACGACGACGAACTTCACCCCCGAGACGATGTCGGCGTCGCGGATGTAGCCGCTGATGAACCCCGACAGCGCCGCCTGCAGCGTCACGGCGTGGAAGAACAGCACCGACAGCACGTCGGTGTCGACGCCGCCGCCGAAGCTCAGTCCCTGCCCGGAGAGTTCGCTGCCGCCCGACGATCCGGCCTGTGCGGACAGCCCGGACATCACGTCGAGGAACTGCGTCTTCAGGATCGCCATCACGCCGAGCAGCGTCAGGTACGTCATCAGGATGATCGCCACCTGCATCCGGGTGCGGGACTTGCGCTCGCGCTCGATGTCGTCCTGGTTCTCGGAGGCCTGCGCCGCGGTCGTCAGGACTTCGGTGATCTGGCTGGAGGCCTCCTGGGCCTTCGAGATGAGCTTGACAGTCCGCGCGAGCCGCGGGATGTGGTACTTGTTGTTGAACTCCACGAGCGCGCTGCGGAGGCTCATCCCGTAGTTCACCTTCGCGTGCATCACCTCGAACTCCTCGGCGAGTTTGCCCGAAGAGGTCGACGCCACCGTCTCGACCGATTCCAGCAGCGTCTGTCCCGTGTCGTTCGCACTGGAGAGCTTCCGGAGGTTGTCGGAGAGCTTCCCGACGACCGCGTTCCGCGAGCGGACGTTCCAGGTGTGAAACGCCGCGAGCGGGATACCGACGATGTACACCGGCACGTACCACCAGACGAACGTCCCCCAGACGGGATTGTCGAGCATCCCCTGCCAGGCCAACGGCGCGGCACCGTTGGCGACCGCGACGGCGAGGAGTGCACCCGCGGCCGGGACCGTCAGCAGCAGGGAAAACAGCGGGTGATCGCGGAAGAACAGGTGCGGCTGTCGAAGCAGTTGGCCAGTCTTGTATGTCCCCTCCCGCGAGCGGATCCGCTCGAAGATCCGGAACTCGCCGACGAAGCTCTCGATCAGCCCCATGTGGATCAGGCCCTCGCGGTTGACCTGTTGGAGTCGGTCGGAACTGTTCGAGGGCTGGAGGTACCCGTCGCCGGGTTCGTCCTGCTTGACCGTCGAGACGAGCACGAGGAAGGCCACGCCGGTCAGCGGCACCAGCCCGTAGACCGTGGCGTACAGCAGTTGCTCTTGGGCCTGCCCGAGCATACTCATAATGACGAGGATGATGATGAGAAGCAGCGGGAACAAAGACAGCGTCATATACATCTCGCCGAACAGTTCCAGGGTTTCGAGGACCGTCTCCTGCTCCTGTTTCGCCGTCCGGAGGTGCTTTTCCTTCTTGTCGTCGAGGAACTGCTCCATATCGCCGCCGGAGTTGACGATCGAGAGCATATCCGTCAGGAACTGCGAGAGTTCCTCGGAGGGCGTGGTCATCGCCTGATCGCGAATGGCGTTCCGGTAGTCGGTCCCGAAGTACTCCGTCTCGCGGACGATGCTCTGGAACTCCTTGGCCACCTCGCCGTAGGTGTCGTCGGCCCGCCCCATCGCCTCTAAGATCTCCAGTTGGTTCAACCCGCCCACCGAGAGCGCGTACATAAACGAGATAGCGTCGGGCAGCAGCATATTGATCTCGCGCTTCCGGCCGGAGGCCGTCGAGTACGGGACCGCGACGAGACTCCCGAAGCCGAGGCCGAACCCGATCGCGCCGAAGACGACGCCGGAGACGAGCGTGACCGCCGGGATGGTGAGCGCATTCAGCGCCTCGGCCGTCGCGGCGTCCGGGGTCGGCAGCCCGATGCTGATCGCGTCGGGCGAGACGAGACCGAGTTCGAAGATGCCCCAGGCGAGGAGCGTCCCGAGGAGCCAGAGGACGCCGCCGGCGATGACGCCGATCGCGATCGCCCGTGAGAGGTACAGTTCCACCGTCGCCGACATCCGCGCCTGTTCGAGTTTCGTCCCGACGTCGGCGACGAAGTCGCCGTCCTCGTCGAAGAGGAACTGAAAGACCGGGTAGAACGCGTCGCCGAGGGCGTCGGTGCTCCGGTCGAGTCCGTCCCCGTCGGCCTCCCCGACGTCCAGGCTCATCGGTCCGTCCCCGTCGGTTCGTCGTCGGGGTCTTCGTCCTCGTCGTCGACCCCCTCGACGTCCCCGAAGTCCCAGGCCTCGTCGGGGTCTGTGTCGTCTGCGGTCTCTCCCTCCGTCGAGGTGTCTGTGTCGTCCCTGATCTCGGGATCTTCGGATGTGTCAGTCGCGTCTGCGGTCGCGGCGTCCGCCGAGAAGTCGGTCTCGTCTGTGACCTCGGCGTGCTCGGTCGGTTCGGCCTCTCCAACGGGGTCGCCCTCGGCCGCGTCGTCACTCTCGAACGGCCCATCATCATCGGACGCGTCGTCGCCCTCGAACGCCTCGTCACTCTCGAACGCGTCCCCTCCGTTCCCCGCCTGCTCCGAATCGTCGGCGGGGTCCTGGCCGCCCCCGGTCGCGATGGCGTCAGTTGCGGGGTCCCCGCCCTCGCCCGCCGTCGGGTCGTCGTCTTCCGCCGGTTCAGCGCTGCTCGCCGGGTCGTCGTCCGCGGGTTCCAACAGGTCCTCGATTCCGAGTTCCCCGCCGGAGCCGCCGGCGACCTCCGACTCGTCGCCCCCGTCGCCGCTCCCGGTGTCGGCCTCGAAGGGCGCGTCCCGCCGTTCCGAGCCGTCGCCCAGCGCGGGGGTGTTAGTGTCGTCGCCGAACGCCGGCGTGTCCGCGTCATCGTCGAGTTCGGGCGTGTCGGTGTCGTCGTCGAGCGCCGGCGTCTCCGACGCGTCGTCGAGTTCCGGGGCCCCCGTCCGCTCGTCGAGGGCGTCGAGTTCCGGGGCCCCCGTCCGCTCGTCGAGGGCGTCGAGTTCCGGATGTTCCCCGCCGGCGGCGGTGACGTCCGGCGCGGACTCGACGTCGAGGAGGGCGTCCGCGACGTCGACGTCTTCGAGGTCGCGATAGTCCGGCCACAGCTCCTCCTCGGCGCGGGCGAGGATTTCCGCACAGAGGTCGCGGATCTCCTCGCCGGGGCTGGGTCGCGGGACCATCTCCTCCTTCTCGGGGTCGACGTTGATCTGCACGGACTCCATCTCCCGGAGGTCTTCGAGGCTGCGTTCGAGGTCGTCCCGGGCCATCAGCGCGAGGATCGTCTCCTGATCGTTGATGAACGCCTGGAGGGTCGCGGCGACCTGCGAGTAGGTGTTGAGACCGCGATCGATCAGATACGCCAGTACGACGCGGCGCTTGAACAGTTCCTCGTCGAGTCGCTCCCTGGACCACCCGCGGTCGAACCGGACGTCTTCGAGGGTGTTCGACGAGCCCATCTTGAGGAACTCGTCGCCCTCGGCCTGCCACTGGTAGACGTCCTGGACGTTGATCTCGTCGTTCTCGGCGTCGTAGTGGTTGATTTCTGTCAACGACTTGTTCCGCCGGACCTTGTCACCCTGCACGCGGGTCGAGGTCTGCACCGAGACGAGATCCAGCGCCGTGAACATCGTCTTTGAGACGTTAATCGGGTCGGTGGTGAAGCGCTTGAGCACCTCGCCGACGCTGTCGGCGTGGAACGTCGTGTACGTGGTGTGGCCGGTCGACATCACCTGGAAGAGCGTCCGCCCCTCCTCGCCGCGAATCTCGCCCATCACGATGTAGTCGGGGCGCTGCCGCAGCGCGGCTTCCAGCAGGTCGAACTCGTCGACGTCGCCGCGGTCGTCGTCGCTGAACGACGGGCGGGTGACGGAGGCGACCCAGTTGCGCTGTGGCAGTTCGACCTCGCGGGTGTCCTCGATCGAGACGATCTTCGAGTTCGAGGGGATGAAGAGCGAGACGGCGTTCAGCGAGGTCGTCTTGCCCGATGCCGTCCCGCCCGCGAAGATGAGGCTCTTGTCGTTCTCGATGCAGAGCCAGAGAAACGCCATCTCCTCTAAGGAGAAGGTCTTCCAGTTCACGAGGTCGATCGGGGTGAACGGAACGTCCTTGAACTGCCGGATCGTGTAGTTCGTCCCGTGGTCGGAGACCTCCCGACCGAGAGTCAACTGCGCCCGCGACCCGTCCGGCAGGGTGGCGTCGACCTGCGGTCGGCGCTTCGAGATGCCCTTGCCCGAGCGCTGGGCGAGTTTGACGACGAAGTCGTCGAGCTCCTCCTCGCCGTGGTAGACGTTCGAGATGATCTGCTCGTAGTCGGAGTGGTAGACGAACACCGGCGAGTTGTAGCCGTCGCAGGAGATGTCCTCGACGTTGACGTCGTGTTTGATCCCGTCGATCCGCTCGTAGCCGATGAAGTCCCGGCGGAGGACGTACAGGAGTTTCTCGACCTGGTAGTCGTTCAGTTCGGTCGGATCTTCCTCCAGTACCGCCGACTCGGGTCGCGCGGCGATGCCGTCGAGCGAGGGGTCTTCGGCCGCCCGGTCCGAGGAGGCGAACAGCCCGTCGAGCCGGCCGCCGAGCGATCCCTCGGTCAGGCCCAGCGAGCGCGCCACCGACGCCAGCGAGCGCTTCGATGAGGAGTCAGTCGGTGCGTCGCCGTCGCTCCCGCCGCCGAAGTCGAGATCCAGATCGAACTGCGAGAGGAGCCCACCCGATTCGGCGGCGTCGCCGTTCCGGGCGGCGAGCGTCGAGAGCCCCGCCTCCCGCGGGAGATCCGGGACCGCGTAGAGGTTGTAGCGTTCGAGCAGTTCCAGCGACTGCTGCTCGATGACCCGCCGGCGCGTGTCGGGGGCGTCGCCGACGACGCTCTCGTCGTCGTACTTGATCGCCGTCCGGAGCTTTCCGGTCAGGAACTCCGCGAGGTCCGCCTCGATCCGGTTCTGGTGCGGTTCGATCACGTAGTACTTCTTCTCGTTCTCCTTCGTCGAGTGGAAGATGATGACGAACGAGTGCGGTTCGTTGACCCAGTAGCGCTCGACCTCCCGGAAGTGGGTCTTCTTCTCCATCGGGACCGCCTTCTCGAGGTCGTAGCGGTTGACGACCGTCGTCGCCCCGCGCGCGTCGCTGAAGAAGGCGTCCTCGTCGAACTCGGGGTCCACGTCGACCGTCCGCTCGTCGACGATGGCAGCGAGTTCGTCGGCGCGCTGCCCGCCGCGGGCGAGCGCGTTCTCGACGACGTCGGGATCGAACCCCAACGCTTCCGCGGGGTCGAACCGCTCGATCTCGCCCTCTGCGTCGCGCGGCCGCGACCCGTCCTCCTCGTAGTAGTACTCGCGCTTGTAGTGCTCCCAGAGCCACACGTCCTTGACGACGGGCGTCGTCTCGGGATCGCAGAACGCCTCGAACTCCGCGGAGATCCGGACGGCTTCGGCGGCCGCGTCCGTCACTTCCCCGCCGACGTCGACCGGATGGAACCCGAGGTACGCCTCGGGGTCGATGCTCACGTCGTCCCAGTCTTCGCGGGTGGGCGTCGGAATCTCGACGCCGTCGTCCCAGCGTTCGTTCTCCGCGTCGGAGCCGTCTTCGTACTCTCTGGGGTCGAGGCCGCCGTAGAGCGTCTCGACGTCGCCCTCGACGCCGTACTCGTCGAGAAAGTCGGCCCAGGTGTACTCGTCGACGGCGACGCGCGGGCCGTCGATGCTCGGTGCTGCGCCCGCGTCGGGATCCGCCGAATCAGCGCCGTCGGGACCGCCCGAGGCCGCCCCGTGGCGCTGCTCCGAAGCGTCGGTTCCGTCCCCCGTTGCAGGCTGTGCGTCCGATCCCGCCGCCGGTCGATCCGCGTCGTCGGCCGGTCGGAGCCCCCCAGCCCCGTCCGCCGACGCCTCGCTCGAATCCCCGGCAGCCCGATCGACGGAGTCCCCCTCGAGGGTCGACGGGGAGTTCTCCCCGTCGCCCTCCAACGCGTCGTCGCCGTCCCGGTCGGGGTCGGCGGCCGACGCGTCGTCGTCGGTTGCCATCGTTCACGCGTCGTCGGCGCCACGGAAAAAGACTTCTCCCCGATTATCAGAGAAATTATTTCGAGACGCGGCTGAAAAAATGTGGGCTGGTTGTGATTTCCGGTCGTCGTGGCTAGAACAGAAACATCGCGAGGAAGCCGTAGAGGGCCCCGAAGAGGAACATCGCGGCGAAGAGGACGGCGAACCACGTTCGACCGTTCGCTGGGAGGTCCGGAACCTCGGAGGGATAATACGGCGAGAGGGGATTTGACGGCTTCTCGTCACTTCGTGACATCACGTCCGAATTTCTCCCGGCAGTGAAATCAAATTTCCGCCGCCTCGGACCCGACCCGACGCGTCGATATCGCTATCACGAGCGGTATTTTGCCCGGATGTTTTATGTGAACAGTTTCGGTAAGGTGGCCTATGAGCCACGAATCCGACGCCGATCGAACGACGTCAGTATCGGACGACGAGGTGACCGTCGAGAAGTCGTTCGCCGAGGACGAGTTTCCCGTCCCCGCGATCAAGTTCCGACTCTCCTCGGCGAGCGACGACCCGACGCACGTCCGCCTCGTCGATCAGATCCCCGAGGACTTCCCGATGGAGGGCGTCGGATTCCACCCCGACTACGAGAGCGACAACTGGACCGCGTACAAGGACCACCGCGTGGAGTACGAGCGGACGCTCGACCCCGGCGAGGAGACGACGACGGTGTACGGAATCCGACTGGAACAGGCCTCGGACGTCGACGGGTTCCTCGGGGAACCGATCCTCGAACGGCCGCCCGCGCCCGAGGAGGGAGAGAGCGAGGAGTCCCCCCGCGACGTCGAGGACATCCTGGGCACGGACCGGAGCCAACTCGTCCGCGACGCGCTCCAGGGGAACGGCCGCCTCGCGGTCGACGCCGACGTCGAATCGGAGCCGGAAGACCCGCTGGCGGACGACGAACCGAGAGTCGCGGAGAGCGAGCCACCGGTCGCCGAATCGGAACCGGTCGAAGGCGAGCACTCGGTCGGCGACGCGATACCGGAGGACGAGCCGGCATCCGTCACCGACGAGCCAGCAGCAGTCGCCGACGAGCCGAGTGCAACGGACGAGGAACCGGCGGTCGCGCCGGGAGCAGATCCGGAGGTAGCGGGTGAAGCGGGGACGCCGGAAGAACCCGCCACCGACGACGCGCCCTCGCCGCGGGAACTCGGTGCGGACCTGGCGTCCGCGTCGCGGCGTCGAGAGGACGACAGGATCGCCGCCGTGACTCCGAACGAGCGCGAGGGTCAGGCCGACGACGTCGACGCCGAAACCGAGCGGGAAGCGGCCGGTGCGGGAGAGACCCAGTCGGAAGCGGTTCAGGGCCAAGCGGTCGAAGCGCCCGCGGACGAAACCGAGCCGGAATCGAGCGACGAGGAAGCGGTCGAAGAACACGTCGATGCACCGGGGGCGGCCACCGAGCAGGGGGCCGGCGCGGAATCGACGCCGGGGCGGGCGGTCGACGACGCCGCGGGCGGACTCGCGGCGACGCTCGCCTCGGAGATTCGCGCCGGCGAGGTCTCCGAGTCCGACCTCGAAACCCTCCGCGGGGAGCTCGACGCGGGGCTCCCCCGAAGCGCGGACGTCCGGATCCGGCGCGTGCAGGCGCAGATGGAGGACCTCAACGCGTACGCCGACGCCATCGCGGAGTTCATCGACGAGGAGGGGACGGGCGCGGAACTCGTCGAGCGGCTGGACGCCGAACTGACGGAGATCAACGAGGAACTCGGCGACCTCCGGGCGTCGGTCGACGCCGCCGACGACGAGCGCGCGGAGCTCCGCGAATCGGTCGAAGCGGTCGACAGCGACGTCGACGCCGTCGACGAGCGTCTCGGCGAGGTCGCCGGGCAACTGGTCGACGTCGCCGAGGACGCCGAGGACGCCGCGGCGGGCGTCGACGAACTCCACGACCGGGCCGACGGGATCGAAGAACGGCTCGACCGGACGACCGACCGCGTCGACGAGGTCGACTCCGCAGTCCGGGACGTCTCCGCCGACGTGGACGACGTCGCGGCCGACGTCGACGACGTGGCCGGCGAGGTCGAGAACGTCGCCTCCGACATAGACGAGACGGGCGCGCACGTCTCCCGACTCGACGAGGAGATGGGCGACGTCCGCGAGGACATCGCGGCGATCGACGGCGACGTGGTCGACACCCGCGAATCGCTCGAAGCCGAACTCGACGACCTCCGCGCGGAGGTGTCGGCGCTGTCGGCCGAACTCGATCGGGTCGGCGAGATCGAGCGGGAGATCGAGGAACTCCAGCAGTTCCGCGACCGCCTCAACAGCGCGTTCGGGCCCGGCGAGTAGCGGGCACGCCGCCACAGGCCCGCGGTGCGGGGCGGTCTCCCGGAGGACGTCGACCGCGTGCGCTTCGCCCCGGCCGAGCGAGATGGCGGAAGCGCAACCGGTTTAGCCCGCCGCCGCGTGACTTCGACAATGACTGAGACGGAGGCGATTCGCGTCGCCGTCCCGCGCAAGGGCCGACCCCTGGAAGCCGTTCTCGAACGCGTCGCCGACGTCGCCGCGCACGCCGCGGGAGGTCGGACGCCGTCCGACGACGCCGATGCCGTCGCAGCCGTGGCCGACGAGATCATCTCGACGCTCCGCCACGAGAAGGCGATTACGAAGGGCCGGACCGACCCCGCGGCGGACGTCTACCAGCGGCTCGCGACCTATTCGGATCTCGACGACGACTACGAACCGGAGTACACCCTGCTGCGCGACGACCGCCAGGGGATGCCCCGCCGGATCGTCTTCGACAGCCTCACGGTCGACATCGACGGCGTGCCCGTCCAGTTCGTCGGCCGCGAGGAGCCCTTCCGCGCGCTCCGCACCCACGAGTTCGCCCTCGGCTTCGACAGCGCGGACCTCGTCCTGGAGGAGGTCGTCGAACTCGAACCCGAGGGCGTCGGATCCCTCGCAGACGTCAACGCGCGGATCGATCCGATGAACACCGACGTCCGTGTCGTCTCGGGGCTCGGCGACACGGTGTATCACACGCTGATGGCGCGACCCGAGATCCTGCCGCCCGGCGCGGACCTCGACCGGGAGTTCGTCGCCGACTACGAGGGCGACCTCTGCATCTCGCCGCGGTACGAGCGCCTCGTCGAGGCCGTCCTCGGCACGCGGCCGCTGGAGGGCGTCTCCTTCGCCTATCCCGACGACGACCGCGAGGAGGAGGCCGCCATCGCCGACGTCGGCCTCGGCGTCTACCTGACGATGACCGGATCGACCGCGCGGGAGCACGGCCTGATCCTCGGCGACCACCTCTTCCCCTCGGAGACGGTGCTGATGGAGAACATCGCGGAGTCGGCGGAGTTGTCAGGTGCGGAGCGGGTTCGGGAGGCGCTGTCGGATGGGGTGCAGGAAACCGAGATTGCGGTGTAGTGTGGCGAGTGATGTTCTCTATCCACGGTTTTCAGGAAAAATAACGTTTTATTTTTAAACTGGCATATAAAATTGTTTCTCGTCGCACACAGATGGTATTTATACGAGTAGATCCCCCGTAATCGGGGGAGAAGACGTTTGAATCCCTGCGTCCTCTACTCAATGTGCTCGGTGCGATCCCTCGTCGTTCGCTACGCTCACTTATGCGGTGATCTCCGTGGGAAGTCCGCTGACGGGGCCGAACCGCCGTGATCCCCAAGCATTGGGTCGGGACTGGTCGTTTCAGTACTGGGACTCTGCCACAGCCTGAATCGGAAGTTCGACCGGGAAGTCATTCGGATCGAGATCCCCGACGCTACCTGTGTTGAACGAGAAGCCGATCTCGTCCATCGTTTCGCCGACCGGAACGAGAATTCGCTCCGGAATCGGATGATCTGGCGCACCGGTCTTACTTTGACTACCTTCGCCTAGACCGACCGTCGGCTCGGAGGGGCCTGGGCTTGGAGTTCCCGCCCCGGATTCGGCATTGGCGGGATAGTCGGAGAAAATACCCATCCCGTCCGGAATATCCTCATTCTCAATAAATACGTAGACATCCTGAGTACCCTGGTTGGTAATGTTGAAGATGTCACGGATTATCGTCCGTGCGTCGTCGTTTAGGCCCTCGCCGTTCACTCCTGCAGTATCGTCAATATTGAACTCGATCGTACCGTTGCTTTCATCCGCATATGCGTTATTCGCTCCATCACTCGGTTGGATTTGGAGGAACGCATCCGAGTCGTCCGCGACACTAACGTTGACTGTCCGCTCCGCGCTCACACTCGTAAACGCACCAGTACCCATTGCAGCCGCCCCGCCGGCGACGAGCGATCCCATTCCGACCAAGAACTTGCGTCGTTGCATTGGTTTGCTACCTCGTTGTCACGCACCCGTTCACGGACGTCGACGACTTCCGACGCCGATCCGTCGTCGCCGTCCGCGGGGCGTATTCCAGTACATAGTCGGAACCCCCTTTGGAATACACCGCCAGCGAAACCCGGAGAGAGCGCTTGTGAAACCCGAATAGGCTCTATTGAGAACCCGCAAGAGCCCTTTGTCGAACCGACTGGGTCACTTTACCTCGGCTTAATTCTCGCGCGCCGAATTATCGCGGTAGTGACGAGTGATAGACAGTTTTTACTAGACAATTAAATCGAGAATCGAGCCGTTTTACGAAGATAATCACGAAAGCTCCTGAGAGACTAGTCAAATCAATTATACACATAGAAGCGGTCGTAGAGAGCCTTTGCCGGGTTTTCTAGTCTCCATACTAAAGTGATACTCAGTTGACTCAACAGACGGAATGTGCGTGGGAGGGACGGCAGATGGCTGAAGCACAGACGGAGATGAGTAACGCGGTCGACGGCGACGCCGAGGTGTCTTCGAGGGAGGAAACGGACTTCAGCAGAGACGACGTCTTCGAGGTTCTCAGCAACCAGCGTCGCCGGTATTCGATTCACTATCTCAAGCGACGGAACGGGGACCCCGTCGCGGTCTCGGAACTCACCGACTGGGTCGCGAGCTGGGAGAACGGCAAGGACATCGACGCGCTCACCCACCGGGAGCGAAAGCGCGTGCGGAACGCCCTCCGGCAGTTCCACCTGCCGAAGATGGACGAGTACGGGTTCGTCGAGTACGACTCCCAGCGCGGCATCATCGAACTCACGGAGGCGGCCTCGGACGCCAACTTCTACGTCGATTCGCTCACCGGCCGGGACATCCCGTGGGGCGTCTACTACCTCGGACTCTCCGCGCTGAGCGTCGTCTGCCTGCTCGGGATCTGGGCCGGGGTGTACCCCTTTTCGCTGGTGTCGCCGCTGCACTACTGCGTCTTCGTCGTGACGGCGCTGTCGGTGTCGGCCGCGGGGCACGTCTACGACAACTACTGCCGGATGCGACTCGGCGCGAGAAACCGGCCGCCGGAGGTCGAGGACTGATGTTTCCGCGGCGACACGTGTTCCTGGTCGTCGCGCTCCTCACCGCGACCGCGCTCGCGACGAGCGGCGGCGCGTTCAGTACGACGGCGGCCGATCGAAGCGTCGATATCGAAATCGCCGACGACCGCAACGCGTACGTCGGCTTCGAGAAGACGCAGCGCATCGATCGAACCGGCATCGCGAACGCGAGCGCGAATCAATCGAGCGACGGAAATCAGACGACCAACGGGAGCGTAACCCAGTCCGGCAGTGCAAACCGCACGACTAACGGGAGCGTAACGCGGGGCAGCGACGGCAACCGGACCGCGAACGTGAGCGTGACGCAACGCGACAGCGGGACCGATACGCGGGACGTAACGGTCGCGGTGACCAATCAGTTCCCCGCGGGGACCGAACTCGCGAGTGTCGAGCTCACCGCCGACGGATCCTCGGTCGATCTGGGGCCGCTCGCGTCCGGCGAGCGCGGGACGCACACCTTCCCGTCCGTGCCCTGCGGCGAGTCGATCCGAGTCGAGGCATCGGGGGGCGGCGTGACCGTGGATTTCGAGCGGTCGGTCACCTGTCGCTGAGCGCAGTCCCAAACGGGAGACACATCGCTCGGCCGCCCGCCGCGACTCCGATCAGTCCTCGGCGACCGGCGTCGCAGGGTCGCCGGCGTCCTCCGACAGCGACTCTTGGACCTGCGTGTACACGAGGACGAGCGCCAGGACGGCCGCGGCCGCCCCGACGGTGAACGGCGTCTCGAAGCGCCCGAAGTTGTAGAGGAACCCGGCGGCGAGCGGGCCGACCGCGACGCCCAGCCCGAACGCCATCGTGAGCACCGAGAGCGTGCTCCCCGACTGCCCCTCTCGGGCCAGATCGCCCGCGAGCGCCAGCGACGGCGCGAACACGAGCGCGACTGCGACGCCCTGGAGCAATCGCGCGCCGAGCATCGTCAGCGGGGCGGCGACGACGCCCTGGGCGAACACCGACGGGATCAGGATGACGAACCCGGCGAGCAGGAACGGGCGACGGCCGTAGGTGTCGCTGGCGTTCCCGACGGGGATCTGCAGCAGGACGTTCGCGATGACGACGGCCGCGAACTGCACGCTGAACAGGAACGTGCCCTCGTTCAGGCGGGCGCGGATCGGCGCTTCCAGGGGCGCGAACAGTGCGATCGTCATCGCCATAAAGAACGTGCCGACGCCGAGGATGAACACCGAATCGAACGTCCCCGGCCCGTCGCGTTCGAGGATGCGGATCGAGAGGTCGTCGCTCGCTTCGGCCTCGACCGCGGGTGGATCGTTCACCAGTGCGTAGACGAGCGCGAAACTCGCCGCCGCGCCCGCGACGGCGACGCCGAAGGCGGCGTCGAAGCCCGAGAGCGTGCCGAGCGGCGTGGGATAGGGACCGAACCGGATGACGAGCCCGGCGACGATCGGCCCGAAGCCGAAGCCGATCAGCCGGAAGGTGTTGAAGACGCCGAAGTTGCCGCCGCGTTCCCTGTCCGACCGCGCGTAGTCGTTGACGAGCGCGACCGTCGCCGGAACGGTGAACGCGGCCCCGACGCCCTGGAACCCCCGGGCGACGAGGATCGACCAGTAGTCACGCAGGAAGGGGTAGGCGACGCTCCCGACGGCAAAGAGCACCAGCCCGAAGAGGACGAACGCCTTGCGCCGTCCCGTCCGGTCGGAGAGGCGGCCGGTGAACGGCTGGCCGAAGCTGTTGAGAAAGCCGAACAGCGACAGCACGAGGCCGATGAGGAACTCCTCGCCGACGACGAACCCGAAGAGATCGCCCCCGACGAGATCCCCCAGCGACACCTGGCCGCTGGCGATGTAGAGCGGCAGGACGATGATGAGAAACGAGTTACCGAGCGCGTCCGCCATCCGGGCGAGGCCGAGCGCGATCACGCGGGGGTCGGTGTCGCGGATCATCGGAGCGGCTCACACCCGCCGAGTCGCCGTCGAGCGACGGCCCGTGATACCGACTGCGTCCACATACGACCGAAAAGCGGTTCCGGACGGAAGTCGCTTTCAGTGTTCGGCGGCGGGATCGACGTCAGTCGGCCTTCGCCTGCCACTCCCGGACGGTATCGGGACCGACGCCGTCGACCCGATCGGCGATGGCGTCGGGTTCGGCTTCCTTCAGCGACTGGACGTTCTCGACGCCGGCGTCCTTCAGTTTCTCCGCAGTCTTCTCGCCGATGCCGCTGACGCTTTCGAGGTCAGACCCGCTGTCGCTCTGTTCGGCCTGGTACTCGCGGTAGTTGCAGATCGGACAGCCGAGGTCCCACGGCTCGCGGTCCTCGTCGTCGTAGACGATCCGCAGTTTCGGGAGGTCGTGCTCCTCGCAGGTCTCCTCGGTCACCTCGACGTCGCCCCGGCGCGGCAGCGGGAGCGAGTAGTCGCAGTCGGGATAGCGCGTGCAGCCGACGAGCCGCGAGCCGGAGCGGAGGCGCTTGATCGCGAGTTCGCCGCCGTGTTCCTCGTGACAGTCGGGACACGGCCCGATCACGAGGTCCTCCTGTTCGTCGGCCTCCTCGGCCTTGCACAGCGGGCAGCCGTGGACGAACGTCTTCCGCCCCGCGAGCATCTTGACGTGCGCGAGACCGTGCTCCTCGCAGGTCTCCTCCAGCAGGAGCGGCTTGCCGGTCGACGGCAGCGGCAGCGTGTACGTGCAGTCCGGATAGGAGTCACAACCGATGAAGTACGAGCCCCGGCGGCTCTTCCTGATCACGAGGTCGCCGCCGCATTCGGGGCACTCGCCCACCGTCTTGTCGGCCTTCAGCGACTTCTGGAGGTGTTCGCCGACCTCCTGCCCGGACTCCATCAGGCCCTCGAAGACCTCCTCGAGGATCTCTCGGGACTCGCCCGTCACCTCCGCTAAGGTGGCGTCCCCGCGGGTGATCGCCTGCATGTCCTGCTCTAACTGCGCCGTCATCTCCTCGCTCACGATTCGGTCGGCGAACTCCTCGGAGGCCTCGACGACCGCGCGGGCGAGCCGCGTCGGTCGCGGCGGATCGCTCTCGATGTAGCCGCGGTCGTAGAGCTTCTGGATGACGTCGTGGCGGGTCGCCTTCGTCCCGATGCCCATCGACTCCATCGTCTCGATGAGCCGCGACTGACCGTAGCGCCGCGGCGGCTGGGTCTGCTTCGCCTCGTAGCTGGTGTCGGTGACGGCCAGTTCCTCGCCCTCGGAGACGTCGGGAACGAACGATTCGCTGGCGTTGGAGTAGGGGTAGACCGCGTGGTATCCCGGTTCGACGAGCCGTTTGCCGTTCGCCTTCAGCGAGAGGTCCTCGCCGTCGCCGGCGACGCTCGCGACCACGCGCAGGTGCTCCCAGGTGGCCGACTCGGCGACGGTCGCGAAGAACCGCCGCACGACGAGTTCGTACACCTCCCACTCGTCCTCCGAGAGGTCCGAGCGGCTCGGCAGTTCGCCGGTCGGGTGGATCGGCGGGTGATCGGTCGTCTCCTCGTCGCCCGCGGTGGGTTCGATCTCCTCCTGTTCGAGCAGCGAGGAGGCGTCGTCGCCGAAGGTCCGCGTGGCCGAGAAGGAGTCCAGCAGGTCCCGCGGCTCCAGGTCGTCGGGATAGACCGTGTTGTCCGTCCGCGGATACGTGACGTACCCGGCGGTGTAGAGGTCCTCGGCGATGCTCATCGCGCGCTGGGCGGAGTAGCCGAGCGCCCCCGCCGCGCGGATGAACTGCGTCGTGTTGAACGGCGCGGGCGGGTCGTCCGTTCGCGTCCGGCGGCGGACCGACTCGACGGCCGCCATCGACGCCGCTTCGAGCGTCTCGTAGGCGCGCTCGGCGTCCTCCTCGTTCCAGACGCGCTCGGCCTCGTTGCCGTCCTCGTCGAGGTAGAAGTACTGCGCCTCGAAGGAGGCGGCGTCCTCGTCGCCGGCGGCGGCCTTTTCGAGGTCCGCGAACAGCTCCCAGTAGTCCTCGGGGTCGAACGCCTCGATCTCGCGCTCGCGGTCGACGATCAGCTTCAGCGTCGGCCCCTGAACCCGGCCGACGGAGATGAAGTCGTCACCGAGTTGGCGGGCCGAAAGCGAGAGATAGCGAGTGAGGGCCGCGCCCCACACGAGGTCGACGATCTGTCGGGCTTCCCCGGCCGCCGCGAGGTTGAAGTCGAGTTCGTCCGGGTTCGCGAAGGCCTCGGTCACCTCGTTTTCGGTGATCGAGGAGAACCGGACGCGGTCGACCGGGACGTCCTCGTTGACCTCGCGGACGAGTTCGTACGCCTCCTTGCCGATGAGTTCGCCCTCGCGGTCGTAGTCGGTCGCGATGACGACGCGGCCGGCACGGCGGGCGAGCAGTCGGAGCGCCGAGACGATGTTCTCCTGCGTCGGGTGCTTGTCGATCGGCGCGTCGATGAGTTCGACCGGTTCCACGTCGCGCCAGTCGTTGTACTCCGGGGGGAAGTCGACGCCGACGACGTGGCCCGAGAGGCCGATACAGCGCTTGCCGCCCCACTTGTAGACGTTGACGCCGTTCTGCCGGTCGGCCTCGGCGGACCCGCCGCTCAGGATGTCGGCGATCCGCCGAGCGGCGTTGTCCTTCTCGGTGATGATGAGTTCGGGGCCCTGGCTCATTGCGCGGCGATACGCCGGGGGCGGGCCTAAACCTTTCGCGCTGGATCCCGACAAATCGATGGACAGCGCGCCCGTGCGCGCGAAACTCGTGTGTCACGAGGCGACGCGGACGATCGTGACCGAGCCGATGCAGGCGAGGAACGGGCGACGGTGCGGGCGACGAGCGAGCCGCAGGGGGCGATTGATCAGTCCGCCCAGTCGGATGAAGTGTCGAGCGGTAACCACTATTAGAAGGCCGGCGGTCGTGGTGGCCTGCTATGGTGGTCCCAGAACTCGACGCGTGTCCGAACTGCGGGAACACGGACGTGTACTGCTACTCGAACGACGTAGACCTGATAGAGCGCGACATCGAGAAGTACTGCACCGAGTGCGAGACGACGTTCGACCTCGAAGCGGCGGTATACGGGTGACTCCATCGGCTCCGCCAGGTGGCGAAGAACGGGCCGCCACCGCTGGCGATCAGGACCGCTCGTCGGCCGATCGGGACCGGCCGATCGCCCCCGCCAGCGCGAGGAGGTAGCCGAGCCCGTACTGCACGTCGGGATCCCGCGACTGCCTGAGCAGTCCGACGGCGCCGACGCGCTCCGGCTCCTCGCTCGCCGCCTCGCCGACGCCCGAGAGCAGCGTTTCGAGGCCGTCGCGGACGTCGTCGTCGCCGGCGGTCTGGGCGACCTCGCCGAGGGCCGAGCCCGTGCCCGCCAGCGAGCGGACCATCTCGTCGTCCAGCGCGCTCGTGAGCAGCGAGAGCACCTCGGCGACCTCGACGAGTTCTTCGAGCGTCCCGGTCCGCTGGAGGACGAGCAGGGATTCGAGCGCCCCCTGAAGTTCCTCGCCGTTGTCGCCGACAGTCGCGGCCAGTTCGGCGGTCTCCTCGGTCGCGAGTCCGTCGGCCGACTCCACGAGCACCGACCCCGTGCCCGCCAGCGAGCGGACCATCTCGTCGTCCAGCGCGCTCTCGCCGAGCGCGAGGACGTCCAGCAGCTCGTTGACCGCGTCGAGGCGGCGGACGAACGACGCGACGGCCTCGGGGTTCTCGGCGATCGCGGTTTCGAGGTCGTCACCGGCGAGTTCGGACAGCGCGTCCTCGGGCGCCTCGGCCGCCTCGTCGCCGTCGGTCGCGTCGGCCGCATCCGGGGCGTCGGCCGCATCCTCAGTCGGTGCGTCGGCCGCGGCGACGTCCGCGGCCTGCTCTTCCTCGGACATCGTCAGAGTAACCCCCGTGCGGTGAGCCAGTAGGACTCGTTGTACGCCAGTTTCGACCAGTGGAGCTTCTGGGAGGGCGGCGCGGGCGACGGCGGGTTCTCGTAGTCGAACTCGACGAACGACGCCGCGTCCATCCCGGTCTCGATGAAGCAGAGCGTCTTCCCGTCGTAGGTCGCCGTCGCGGGCCGGCCGCGGATCTCGCTGGCGAGTCGCTGTCCGACGACGCCGGCCTGGTAGTGAGCGACGCTGCCGGCGTTCGGGACGCCCGTGGCGGCCGTATCGCCGAGGGCGTAGACGTCGTCCGCGGCCTCGGCCTCCAGCGTGTGCTTGTCGACGTCGACCCAGCCATCGTCGCCGAGACCGGCCTCCGCGATCAGGTCGATACCGCGGTGCGGCGGGATCGAGACGAGGAGGTCGTAGTCAAGCTCCGAGCCCTCCATCGACGTGATCGTTTGCGACGTGGGATCGACCGATTCGGCGTTGAAGAACGTCTCGACGTTGATGTCGCGCTCGTCCATAATCGGCCGGGCCCACTCGGCGATGTGGGGGTTCCCGTGGACGCGCTGGATCGGGTAGGTGTACGTGATGTCGACGTCGTCGCGAAGGCCGCGCTCCCGGAACCAGTCGTCGGCCATAAACACGAATTCGAGCGGGGCCGCCGGGCACATGTGCGGCGTGCCGACGACGCTCAACACGAGTTCGCCCTCGGTGAACGAGAGCAGTTCTTCGCGGAGCGCCTCCGACCCCGCCTCGCTGTAGTAGTCGTGTCCGGCCTCCGCAAGTCCCGGGACCTCCTCGGGCGCGAGCGTCGACCCCGTCGCGAGCACGAGGTGGTCGTAGTCGACCGGTTCGTCGCCCTCGTGATACCGGAGTTGCTTGGCGTCGGTGTCGATGTCGGTGACGCGGTCGATCCGCACGTCGACGGCGTCGTCGACGAGGCTCCGGAGCCGGCGCCGGCCGTCGTCGGGCTCGCGCTGCCCGAACGGGACGTACAGCCACACCGGTTTGTAGACGTGATCCGGGTCGTCGTTGACGAGCGTGACCTGGATCTCACCGGCCTCGAGCTCCGGTTCGAGTCGGTCCGCGAGGTCGTTCGCGAGTACCGTGCCGCCGGTCCCGCCGCCGACGATGACGATTTCTTCGGTCATGATTTCTCCACGTAGAAGCCGTAGTAGTCGTCGTGCTCTTCGACCGCGAGCAGTTCGTTGCCGGCCTCCTCGGCCCACTCGGGGACGTCGGTGCGCGACTGCTCGTTGTCGCTCAAGAGAAGCACCACGGTACCGGCGTCGACGCCGCGGATCTTGCCGATCAGGTCCATCAGCGGTCCGGGACAGGCCGCGCCGCGGGCGTCCACCGTCTCGTCGGCCTCGATCTGTGATTCACTCATAGCTGTGTCTGAATATCCGATCCCCTCCCTATTAGTATTGTGCAGCAATTCCAAAGTTATGATAACCGACAGAAGGGGAGGGTAGAACCGCCGATGGCGCCGGAGCGCCGCTCGCCATCGCCGCCTATTCGTCGAGGCGCTCTCGCAGCAGCCCGTTCACGTCGCCGGGGTCGGCGCTGCCGCCGGTCTTCTGCATCACCTGTCCGACCAGGAAGTTGATCGCGCCGCCCTCGCCGGCGTGGTAGTCGTCGACGGCGTCGGGGTTCTCCTCGATCGCCTCCTTGACGGCGACGGCGACCTCGTCGTCGTCGGCCGTCCCGAGGCCCTCTGCCTCGATGATCGCGTCGGGACCGTCGCCCTCGTCGAGCATCTTTCGCAGGACGATCTCCTCGGCGTTCTTCGTGGTGATTTCGTCTTCCGCGACGAGTTCGACGAGGCGGGTGAACTCGTCGAGGCGGTCGTCGACGTCGGTGATCGCCATATCGCGGTAGTTCAGTTCGCCGAGTAAGTTGTCCGCGACCCACGTCGCCGCCAGGTCGGGGTCGAACTCCTCGGCGACGTCCTCGAAGAAGTCCGCGACCTCCTTCGTCGAGGTGAGCTTCGACGCCGACTCGGCGTCGAGGCCGTACTCCTCGCGGAAGCGTTCGCGGCGGGCGTCGGGGAGTTCCGGGATGGGGATCCGCTCCTTCCAGTCGGCGACTTCGAGCGGCGGCAGGTCGGCCTCCCGGAAGTAGCGGTAGTCCTTCTCCTCCTCCTTCGAGCGCATCGAGACGGTGATCCCCCGCGACTCGTCCCAGTGGCGCGTCTCCTGTTCGACCGCGCGGCCGCGCTGGACGGCGTTCTTCTGCCGCGTCACCTCGTAGGCCAGCGCCTGCTCTGCGCCCTTGTGACTGGAGATGTTCTTCACCTCCGTCCGGTTCGCCTGTTCGAGCGCGTCGGTTCCGATCGACCCGTCCTCGCCGACCTCCTCGGCCGGGACGAGCGAGATGTTGGCGTCGACGCGGAGCGACCCGTCCCGCGTCGAGTCGAAGACGCCGAGGTACTCCAACACCTCTTCGAGTTTCGCGAGGAAGGCGCGGGTCTCCTGCGGGCTGCGGAAGTCGGGTTCCGTGACGATCTCCATCAGCGGCGTGCCGGCGCGGTTGTAGTCGACGAGCGTGTAGTCGGCCGTGTCGATGCCGCCGCCGGCGTGCTGGAGGCTCCCGGGGTCCTCTTCGAGGTGGGCGCGCTCGATGTCGATCGCGCGGCGCTCGCCCTCGACGGAGAGTTCGAGGGTGCCGTCGGCGCAGATCGGCGCGTCGTACTGCGTGATCTGGAAGTTCTTGGGGAGGTCGGGGTAGTAGTAGTTCTTCCGGTGAAACCGAGTGTGCTCGGCGACGTCGGCGTCGAGCGCCTTGCCCACTTTCACGGCGGCCTCGACGGCCCCCTCGTTCAGGACGGGGAGTGCACCCGGCAGGCCGAGACAGACCGGACAGGTCCGGCTGTTGGGTTCCTCGTCGTCGGCCGGTTCGGTCGAACACCCACAGAAGATCTTCGTGTCCGTCTCGAGTTGGACGTGGACCTCCAGCCCGATGACGGTGGCGAGATCGCGCTGGGAGAGCGCTTGCGCGGTCATTACCGCGTGGTTCGACGTAGCGGGGCTAAAGGCTAACGGGACGACGACCCGGGCGGCGCTATCGCCGTTCCCGAGCGGTCGGTCCCGGCCGATGCGCGGACCGGGAATTTTTTACGCAGTTGCGTTTTCGCTCGCGTAGGAACTGTGGACTCGAAATCACGACTCCACCCGACGCGACTTGAGCGATTTCTCGACGTCCGGCGGCGGTTGGTCGGAATGGGCCCCTACTACGGGTGGTTCGTCGTCGCCTCGTGTTTTCTGGGCGGACTGCTGATCTACGGGCTCCTCTACACCTTCAGCGTCTTCTTCGGCCATCTGGTCGACGCGTTCGGGATGTCCCACGCCAACACCTCGCTGATTTTCTCCCTCCAGTCGGTGACGATGTACGTCGGCGCAGCGGTGTTCGGGTTCACGCTCGACCGATACGACGTCCGCCGCCTGTTCGCGTTGGCGTCCGCGCTGATCGTCGGCGGCCTGTTCGGAACGAGCGTCTTCTCCAGTTACCTGGGCGTGCTCGTGTGCTACGGGCTCGCCGTTGGGGCCGGATTCGGTATCGTGCTGGTCATTTCGTACGTGACGCCCGTGCTCTGGTTCGAGCGCCGGCGCGGTCTCGCGACGGGCATCGCGACCGCCGGTTCTGGCATCGGGATGATGGCGATGCCGCCGTTCGCCCGCGTCTTGATCGCGTCGCTGGGCTGGCAGCGCGCGTACATCGCGCTCGCGGCACTGGTGGGCGTCGCACTCCTCGCCGCGACGGTCGTGATCGCGGGACGGCCCGAGCGAGTAGACGTCGACAGGTCTGTGGAGTTCCGAACGTCCGAGGCGAACGACACGTCACTCTCGGCCCGAGAGCAGTTGCGCGGGATCCGATCGACGGTCGCTTCCTGGGCCTTCGTCGCGTTCTTCGTGGCGATGCTCGGCGTGTATCTCGTCCCCCTGTCGCTGACGGTCAACTTCGTCGAGTTCGCCCGGTCGGTGGGGATCAGCCCCCAGGTCGGCGTGTTCGCCATCAGCGTTATCGGCGCGACGAACACGCTCGGGAAGTTCGTCACCGGCTATCTCGCCGACAGGCTGCAGACGACACTCGTTCTGGCCGGCAACGCGGTCGCCATCGGGGTGCTGACGCTGCCGATCGCGCTGATCCACGACCCGGGAGTCGTGCTCGCCGCGTCCGCCCTGTTCGGGTTCGGCTATGCGGGGCTCGGGGCACTGACGACGCCGATGATGGCGGAGCTCTTCGGTGCGCGGAATCTGAACGGGCTGTTCGGCGTCGTGTCGATTTCGAGTGCCTTCGCGGGCGCTCTCGGGCCGTACGTCGCGAATCTCTGGTTCGACGCCTTCGGGACATACGTCCCCGTCTTCCTCGGGATGGCGCTGGTCAGCGTGCTCTCGGCTGGGCTGTTCGTCCTCGCTCCGCGGGCGGCATCGTAACCTATTCCACCGCCCTCGTCGACTCACCGTCCGATGAGCCACGCGCTCGCCGACGCCGCCGGGATCGACGTCCGCCGGGGGGTGCAGTTCGCGACGCCCGCGGAGGGTTCCCTCCGCCTCGATCTCTATCGGCCCGCCTCGAGCGTCGACAGGGACGCCGAATCGGGACCGCGACGGGCCGCCGCCGTCCTCGTGCCCGGTAACGGATGGCGAGGAGTCGAACGGGGCTCGATGGCCCGCTATGCCCTCGACCTCGCCGAGCGCGGCTACGTCTGCGTCGTCCCGGAGTACCGCGGCAGCGACGCGGCCGCGTTCCCGGCGGCGCTGCGCGACCTGAAGGCCGCGGTCCGGTGGGTTCGCGCGGCGAGCCAGCAGATCGGCGTCGACCCCGCGCGGATCGGCGCGTTCGGCCACGACGCCGGCGCACACCTGGCCGTGTTGGCGGCGCTGACGGCCGGCGTAGAGCAGTTCGCTCCTCATCCCGACAGCGTCGACGCGGACGTCGCCAGCGCGAGCGACGCGCTCTCGGCGGTCGTCGCCGTCGCGGGGACGTACGTCCTCGAACACCAACCCGAGACCGGCGACCTGGTCGCGTTCCTCGGCGGGGACCGGGAGTCGAACCCGGACGCCTGGACGCGGGCGTCGCCGTCGACGTACCTCGGCGCGGACGGAGTGACACGGGAGCGTTCAGTGGACGAAGGGGGACGTCGAGGTTCGACGGGCGGAGTGACACGAGGGAGTTCGAGCGATACCGCGCCGCCGATCCTGCTTCTTCACGGCGAGGACGACCCCGTCGTGCCGGCGATGGCCTCGGAGCTGTTCCACGACCTACTGGAGGAACACGACGTCCCCGCCGACTGCGTCGTCGCCGCCGACGCCGGCCACGACGTCCACGAGAGCCAGCGCGCGTTCACGCTGGGTTGGACCGAGGGGTTCCTCGATCGGCACCTGCGATGAGCGTCGTCCGCGGAGTGTTCGCGGGAGTGACTCGTCCGTGAGGGGGACAGAACCGCAGCGTCGTCGACGTTTCTCTCAACTATCACTTTACGGGTAGGTGTCTGACGTACGTTTATGTGAACGGAGGCGCCCTATCACCCTATGAGCAACCGCGTGGAGGAACTCGAGTCGAAGGTCGCGGAGCTACAGGCCGCGGTCAACGGCCTGACAGAAGAGCTGGTCGAGACGAAAGAGCGAGTCAGGCTCCTCGAAGAGGAGGTCGAGGTCGACCTCGCCGCGGGCAGCCGCCCGGTCGGCTACGGTAGTTCGGACCCGGCATCGGCGTCGGAGAGCGGTTCGGAGGCGAACGAGGAGCCCGAAACGGCGGACGGATCCGAGGCGAGCGACGCGGAGCCCGAGGCCGACGCCACCGGCCCCCTCAGCGAATCGCCGGCGCAGGCGGAGTCGCGTCGCGAGACGTCCGCGCAGGCCACCGACGACGCGGACTTCATCGACGCCGACGCGGACGAGCAGATCCCGAGCGAGGTCGACTCGCAGGACGACGAGACTAAGGCGGACGAGAGTGAGGGAGACGACGAGGCGGCGACCGAAGACGACGACATCATCGTCGCGTAATCGGGCGCTCCGCCCGCCACGAGCAACCTATGCATATCAAAGAGCTCGTCCTCGACGGTTTCAAAAGCTTCGGGCGGACGACGCGCATCCCGTTCTACGAGGACTTCACGGTCGTCACGGGGCCGAACGGCTCCGGGAAGTCGAACATCATCGACGGCGTGCTGTTCGCGCTCGGCCTGGCCCGGACGCGCGGCATCCGCGCCGAGAAACTCACCGATCTGATCTACAACCCCGGTCACGCCGACGGGAGCGACGACGGCGAGGGCGGAACGGGCGGTCCCAAGGAGGCGACGGTCACGGTCGTCCTCGACAACGGCGACGGGACGCTCGACCGCGCGCAGGTCGTCAACGCCGCCGGCAGCGACAACGTCGGCGACGTCTCGGAGATCAGCGTCAAGCGCCGGGTCAAGGAGACCGAGGACAACTACTACTCGTATTACTACCTCAACGGCCGCGCCTGCAACCTCTCGGACATCCAGGACCTCCTCGCGCAGGCGGGCATCACCCCCGAGGGGTACAACGTCGTGATGCAGGGCGACGTCACCGAGATCATCAACATGACCGCCTACCAGCGGCGGGGGATCATCGACGAGATCGCCGGCGTCGCCGAGTTCGACGCGAAGAAGGAGGACGCCTTCGAGGAACTCGACGCCGTCGAGGGGCGGATCGAGGAGGCCGATCTCCGGATCGAGGAGAAAGAGGATCGGCTGGAAAAACTCGAAGACGAACGCGAGACTGCCCTCGAGTACCAGTCGCTCCGCGAGGAGCGCGAGGAGTACGAGGGCTACCAGAAGGCGGCGGAGCTCGAAGACAAGCGCGCTGACCTCGAAGCGACCGAGAGGCGGGTCGAGAAGAAGGAGTCGACCCTCGCCGAACACCGGGAGGAACTGGACCGCCGCGAGGGGCGGGTCACCCGGCTCGAAGACGAACTCGACGACCTGACAAAGGAGATCGAGCGGAAGGGCGAGGACGAGCAACTTCGGATCAAATCCGAGATCGAGGAGGTCAAAGGCGAGATCGACCGGCTGGAGAACGCGATCGAGGCCGCCGAGGAGCGGATCGAGGACGCCGAGAGCGAGCGGCGGAACGCGTTCGTCCAGTTGGACCGAAAGCAGGAGGAGATCGACGACCTCGACGAGGAGATCCGCTCTGTCAAGGTCGAGAAGGCCTCCGTGAAGTCCGACATCGGCTCGCTGGAGACCGACCTCGCGGAGGTGCAGGCCGAGATCGACGACGTCGACACCGAGTACGACGAACTGAAGGCCGAACTGGGTGAAAAGAAGGAGCGCCTCGAGGAGCTGAAAACCGAGAAGAACGAGCGCCAGCGCGAGAAGGACCGGCTGCTCGACGAGACGCGCCGGCGGGCCACCGAGATCTCCGAGGCCGAAGACGAGATCGAGGAACTGCGGCAGACGCTCCCCGACCTGCAGGCCGAGGTCTCGGACCTCCACTCGGAACTCGACAAGGCCGAGAAGAACGAATCGAAGATCGAGGGGATCGTCGAGGACCTGCGCGCGGAGAAGGCCGACCTGAAGGCTGACCTCGACGAGGTCGTCGAGGAGATCCAGTCGAAACAGTCCGAATACGCCACGCTGGAGGCCCGCGCGGGCGACGACGGCGACAACTCCTGGCCGCGGGCGGTCACGACGATCCGGAACGCCGGGCTCTCCGGCGTCCACGGCACCGTCGGCGAACTGGGCGCGGTCGACGGCGAGTACGCCAGCGCCTGCGAGACCGCCGCCGGCGGCCGACTCGCCCACGTCGTGGTCGACGACGACGGCGTCGGCTCCGACTGCATCGACTACCTGAAGTCCCGGAACGCCGGCCGGGCGACGTTCCTCCCGATCACGAAGATGGAGGACCGCGGGCTCCCCCGCCTGCCCGACCACCCCGGCGTCGTCGACTTCGCGCGTAACCTGGTCGACTACGACGCCGAGTACGAGTCCGTCTTCTCGTACGTGCTGGGCTCGACGCTGGTGGTCGAGGATATGGAGACCGCTCGCGACCTGATGGGCGACTACCGGATGGTGACGCTCGACGGCGACCTAGTCGAGCGCTCCGGCGCGATGACCGGCGGCTCCGGCGGCGGCTCCCGGTACTCCTTCTCGAAGTCCGGCGGCGGCCGACTCGAACGGCTCGCCGAGGAGATCGAGGAACTAGAGGACCGACGCCGGAGTCTCCAGGCGGAGATCAGAGAGAAAGACGAGGACATCGAGGACGCCCGGAGCCGCGCCGCCGACGCCCGCGACCGGGTCCGCTCGCTCGAATCCGACGTCGAGGACGCCGAGGCCGCCGTCGAAGACGCCGAGCGCGAGATCGAAGACCTGGAATCCGAGATCGAACGGCTCCGCGAGGAACGGGCCGACGTCGACGAGGAGATGCGGGAGATCGACGCCGAGATCGACGCGGTCGACGAGGAGATCGACGCCGTCCAGGCGGAGATCGACGAACTGGAGGGCGAACTCGCCGACTCGAAGATCCCGGAACTGACCGCCGAGGTCGAAGAGATCGAGGCCGAGATCGACGAGAAGGAAGAGCGGATGGACGACCTCGACGGTCGGCTCAACGAACTCCAACTCCAGCGGCAGTACGCCGAGGAGACGATCGAGGACCTCGAAGAGACGGTCGAGAGCGCCCAGGAGAAGAAGGCCGACGCCCGCGACGTCATCAGGGAGAAGCAAGCCGAAATCGAGGACCGGGAGGAGACGCTCGAAGCCAAACGCGAGGCCGTCGAAGCGCTCGAAGAAGAGCTGAAAGAGCTGAAATCCGAGCGCTCGGACCTGCAGGCGACGCTGCGGGAGGCCAAGAGCGAGCGCGACGAGAAGCGCGACGAGGTCGACAAGATCGAGTCGAAACTGGAGTCGCTGCGGGACAGCGTCGAACGCCTCTCCTGGGAGATCGACGAGCTCGAGTCGACGGTCGGCGAGTACGATCCCGAGGAGATCCCCGACCACGACGAGGTCGAGGCCGAGATCGAACGGCTCACCGAGGAGATGGAGGCGCTCGAACCGGTGAATATGCTCGCGATCGACGAGTACGACGAGGTGAACGCGGAACTGGAGGATCTCCAGGAGCGCCGCGACGTCCTCGTCGAGGAGCGCGACGCCATCGAGGAGCGGATCGACCGCTTCGAGGCCCAGAAGAAGGCGACGTTCATGGACGCCTTCGACGCGATCAACGAGAACTTCACCGACATCTTCGAGCGACTCTCCGACGGCACGGGCGAACTCCACCTCGAGAACCCCGAGGACCCGTTCGAGGAGGGACTGACGATGAAGGCCCAGCCCGGCGACAAGCCGATCCAGCGGCTGAACGCGATGTCGGGCGGGGAGAAGTCCCTGACCGCGTTGGCGTTCATCTTCGCGATCCAGCGGCACAACCCCGCCCCGTTCTACGCGCTCGACGAGATCGACGCGTTCCTCGACGCCGCCAACGCCGAGCGCGTCGGCGAGATGGTCGACGACCTCTCGGGGGACGCGCAGTTCGTCGTCGTCTCGCATCGTTCCGCCCTCCTGGAGCGCTCCGAGCGCGCCATCGGCGTGACGATGCAGGGCGACAACGTCAGCGCCGTCACCGGGATCCAGTTGGGCGACGACGAGGGCGAGGAGGCGGAGGTGCCCGCGGATGACTGACTCCGCCGGGTCGCCGCCGCGGAGCGAGGTGTTCCCCGACGGCGTCGCGGTCGGCGGAGACGACGAACCCGACGGACGAGACGAACCCGACGACGCCGGCGGCCCGCCGCCGACGAATGGCTCCGGAAGCGACACGGAGGAGGTCGAGCCGGTCGAACTCCTCGTGCAGTTGGCCGAGGAGGGCGAGATCGATCCCTGGGACGTCGACCTCGTCGAGGCCACTGACGCCTTCCTCGACGCGCTCGACGAGACGGATCTCCGCACGTCGGGGCGGGCACTGTTCTACGCGGCCGTCCTCCTCCGGATGAAGAGCGACGCGCTGTTGGAGCCCGACGAGGAGGAGTCCGAGGACGAACTGGAGCCGTGGGAGGCCGCCCTCGAAGGAGGCGGCCCGATCGCCGAGGGCGGCGCCGACGGCGGGGGGGCCGGGCCGGGCTTCGATCCGATCGACACGCTCGAAGCCGAGATGGACCGCCGCCTCGAACGCAAGGACGCCCGCGGATCGCCGGAGACGCTCGACGAACTCGTCCGGGAACTCCGGGAGGCCGAGCGGCAGTCGTGGTGGAAGCGCCGCCGCGAGTACGACACTTCCGACTCGCCGCGCGGGCACCGCCGCGGGACGCAGACGCTCGATTACCGCTCGGCCGACGAGTTCAGGGAGGACGACGAACCGACCGCGGCGGACGTGACCGGCACCGCACACACGGAGGACATCGAGACGTCGATTTCGGCCGTCCGCGACGCGGTCGCCGTCCACTACGACAACGGTCGCGACGAGGTCCTGTTCGCCGAGGTCGCCGAGGCGGCGGCGACGCCGGTGACGACGTATCTCGCGCTCCTGTTCCTCTCACACCGGAGCGAGGTGCGCCTCCGACAGGACGACCTCTTCGGCGATCTCTGGATCCGCGACCCCGACGCGACGTTCGAGGACGACGAAGGGGGGACAGAAGCGGAAGTGGTGGGAACGGAAGCAGAGACAGAAGTAGAAGCGGAGACGGAGGCTGTCGACGAGACGGCGACGGAAGAGGCCGCCGTCCCGGCCGCTGACGACGACTGACTCGTCGAGCAGTGAAGCAGGAGGGCGGATAGGAGGGCTCGTGGTCCCGAACGCGGGTGAACGGCTCGGAGGGCTCGTGTGCTCCCTCTTTTGCACCAGAAATGTCGATCTGCAGCGTCACTCGTGGCCGACGTGCCGCTCCCAGAGGACGCCGTAGACGACGGCGAAGGCGGTGATCGAAACGAGGAGACCCACGGTCTCTTCGACCTCGACGCCGACGGCCGCTCCCGCGGCGGCGATACCGTCACCGAGGACGAACACCGCGGTTCGGAGCAGTTCGGCGACGGTGTGGTGAATCAGATGGTACGTCACCCCCGAGCCGATTCCGGCGGGATCGGGGAGCATCCCGAGGCTGGCGACGACCGCCGTCGCGGTGACGACCGACGCGCCGAGCCAGTAGCTCGCGACGATCCGCGGCGAGGGGTGTTCGACGATCGCCACCACGAGCGCGACCAGTAGGGGATAGCAGACCACGAGGCCCGCCGCGGCGTTCGGGACGGCGATGCCGGTGAGGGCGACGACGAGCGAACCGACGATATCGAACAGCGAAAACGGGAGTTCGACGAGGAGCAGTTCCAGTGGGGCTTTCAGAAACTGGTGCGTGACGACGTCGTGAGCGAAGAACAGCCCCTTCTTCAGCAGGAGTTTGATCGTGAGCGCGACCGAGACGAATCCGAAGGCACCGTACTGTCCGCCGTGACGCCGCAACATAGTAGCTATGACCGAGGCGACACGAGCAGACTACTTAGAACTTGGACACTTCGAGAGATGCGGACCCGTTCGGAGAGGCCGACTGGTCTCGAAACGCATACTGGCGAAAAACGCCGACTACTCCACGTACTCGCCGATCAGCGGCTCCAGGTCCGCCTTCGTCGAGTCCGGGATCGCTTCGTCGGGCGTGTTGATCGTCCCCTCCAAGGAGGTGTGACAGTCGCACCCGTGATCCTCGGGGAGCGCGCGGATCGCCGCCTCGACGGTCTCTTTGATCGCCGTCTCGTTCTTCGCGGCGTTTTCGAGCACCTCCTCCAGCGTGACCTCGCTGTCTTCCTTCCAGACGTCGTAGTCGGTGACGCCGGTGACCGTCGCGTAGGCCATCTCGGCTTCGCGGGCGAGTTTGGCCTCCGGAATCGTCGTCATCCCGATGACGTCCCAACCCTGGTCGCGGTAGAACTCGCTCTCGGCGCGGGTGGAGTACTGCGGCCCCTCGATGCAGACGTAGGTGCCGCCGCGGACGACGTCGGCGTCGGTGGCCGATTCCGCCGCGTCGGCGAGGACCTCGTTGAGTTCCGAGCAGTACGGGTCGGCGAAGGGCTGGTGAACGACGACGTCCTCGTCGAAGAACGTCAGGTCGCGGTGCTTCGTCCGGTCGTAGATCTGATCCGGAATCACGAGCGTCTGCGGCGGCAAGTCCTCGCGGAGACTACCCACGGCGTTCGAGGCCAGGACGTGCGTGACGCCCATCTGCTTCAGCGCGAAGACGTTCGCGCGGTAGGGGAGCGTCGTCGGCGATCGCTGGTGGTCGGGACCGTGCCGCGGGACGAAGACGACCTCCCGCCCGGTGTCACCGAACTCGCCGACCGTGAGCGGCGCGGAGGGCTTCCCGAACGGCGTGTCCACGTCGACTTCGCGCGTGTCCTCCAGCGGCAGGGCGTCGTAGATTCCGCTCCCGCCGATGAATCCGATGGTCATAACCGAGGGTTCGGGCGCGGGCGCTAAAACCCGTGGGTCTCGTGTCGAGGGGTCAGAAGCAACGTTATATACGAAGCCGGGCCCAGACGGGCCGTGATCTGAATCGAGCCCCGCGTCGGGCAGCGGGTGTCCGGCACGTCGACGCGGGACGACGGAGCGGCCGCCAGTCGGGGCGGGACTGGCGGCCGAGCCGAACGGGTGCCGGCTGTTCGCCATCACCGAAGCTCGCGAGATCAGCGAGCGGAGCGGCAGGCTCTCACGTCGGACGTGACGTCTGAGTGCGCCCGTCGGCCTCACACCACGACGCCGCTCTGAAGCACCGCGATCAGCACGGTCAGGGTGAGGACCGAGACCATCGTCGTCGCGAAGATCGCCGTCGAGACGAACTCGGTGACGGGGACGCCGGCGACCTCGCCGTCGGCGAACTCGCCGACGAGGATGAGCGGCGTCACCGCCGACGGCATCGCGCCTTCGAGGACGAACGTCCGCGCGACCGCGGGATCGGAAAACCCGACGACGAGGGCGACGCCGATCCCGACGAAGGGCACGAGGATCATCTTCAACCCGACGACGCCCGCGACCGCCGACAGGGTCGAGCCGACGTTCGTCCGAGCCAGTTGGATCCCGAGGAGCAGGAGCATCACCGGGATCGCGGAGTCGCCGACGAGCTGGAGCGTCGACATCACCGTCGAATCCACCGGCGGGACGAGATCGAGCGCCCGGACGACGAGCGCGACGGCGACGGCGTAGATTAGGGGGACGCTGAACACCCGACGGACGCCGTCGAGGCGGTTCTCAGCGGTTCCGCGGGAGGCGATGTACACGCCGACAGTCCAGATGAGCACCGCCTGGACCGAGAGGTAGACCACGGCGGTCGCCCGTCCGGTCGCGCCGAACGCGAAGTTCGAGACGGGGACGCCGTAGTTGCCCGTGTTGGGGAAGGCCGCGACGAGGACGATAGCCGCGAGCGCCGTCTCCGAGACGCCGAAGAGCCGACCGGCCGCCTCGGCGACGAGGACCGTGAGGACGTGAAAGAGAAGAATCGCGACCGTGATCCGAGCGAGCGTGGACTGCGCGAGGGTCGTCGTGGTGAGGCTGTGAAACACCAGCGCCGGCGCGAGCACGTAGACGACGATCGTGTTGAGCGCGTCCGTCTCGACGTCGCGGACCCGCCCGAGCAGGTAGCCGACGCCGCCGACGGCGACGATCGGGAGGATCGCGGTCGCGAAGACGGAGACCAGAGAGACCACGTCGAGGGAGAGTCGCAGTCGCTACTCAAACGCTTCGGTCGCCGGACGAGCGACAGCGAAGCCGGCTCGTGCTACGCGCCGATGCCGTCGTTTTCGAGCAGTCGCCACGCTTCGCCGTCGGCCGACTCGACGTAGCCGCGCCGCTCCATCTCGCTCATCACCTCGCCCATCCGATCGGGCTGGGCGATCTCCATCTCGATCCGATCGACCGAGTGGAACTCCGAGAGGTAGTGGCGCACGTCCTCGACCTCGAACGTCTCCTCGTCGGCCTTCTCCATCACGCCGGAGACGAGGTCGATCATGTCCTCGATGAAGTTCCACGGGTAGACGATCCACGTCCACTCCTCCAGCCGCTCGCCGACGAAGTCCGGTTCGAACTCGCTGGTCTGTAACAGTTGCAGCGTCGCCGTGCACACCTCGCCCGCCTCGCGGTCGGTCACGTACTCGTAGGCCCGCTCGATCGAGCCGCCGGTATCGGCGATGTCGTCGATGATGAGGACGTCTTTCCCCTCGACGCTCCCCTCGGGCATCGGGTAGCGGACCTCCGGCTCGCCGGCCTTCTGCGCGGTCCCGACGTAGTGTTCCATCTTCAGACTCGTCAGGTCGTCGAGCCCGAGGAAGTCGCAGATGCACCGGCCGGCGAACCACCCACCGCGGGCGAGCGCCACGACGACGTCCGGTTCGAACTCGGCGGCCTTCACCTGATCGCTGACGTCGCGACAGAGCCCGTAGATGTACTCCCAGTTAGTGATCGTGCAGTTGAACTGATCGGGCAGGTCGCCCATAGATTTCGGTCACCGTTCGATAGACGGTGTGGCTGGCTCCTTAATCTATCCGTCTCGGTCGTCGACGACTGCACTGGAGAACGGCCGACAGTGTATTTATCGCACCCTGCAATCGACGGACACAGAGAGCCAGGGCTCCGGTCACGATCGGAAATCGTTAGCTCTTTCGAGGGACAGACCAGCAGAGGAGGCGTCCGATCGACGGAAGACCGCGCAGGCGGAAACCACTACACTCGAACAATCAAGTGAGACGAGATACGAACCGGGACGACACGGACGAGCGGGAACTCGATCGAAGGGCCGCCTCGAACGGGCGCTCTCCGGGCGACAGCGGACCCACCCGACCGGCTGGGAGACAGTCGTTCGCCGACCGTCTAACCGGCGATCGAATCCGTCTGCCCGGGGAGAGCGATCGACGATGACGGAGCTGTTCGGGTCGGTTTCGTGGGTCGCCGTCGGATCGCTCACCGCCGGAGCGGCCCTGTGCGTGCTCATCTCGTTCCTCTGGCGGTACCGTGAGAAACCCGGTGCGAGGTGGTTCATTTTCGCGCTGACCGCGCAATCGCTGTGGTGTCTCACGTACGGCGTCGCGCTGTTCACCGTCGACCCGCAGGTGCGCTTCGCACTCGAAGTGGCGAGCGTCCTCGCGTTCGTCTGGATCGGGTACTCGTTCCTCGGGTTCGCGCTGGAGTACACCGGTCACGGCGCCGTCAGAAGGTCGCGGTTCTTCGCCGCGCTCGGAAGCGTACCCGTAGCCGGTACGGCGCTCTTGCTCACGAGCCCCTGGCACACGTTCTTCTGGGAGAACGTCCGGCTCACCCGCGCGTACGGGTCTGTCGTGCTCGAATACTCCTTCGGGTTCGGCGGATATGCGGTGTCGCTGGTCGGTCTCCTTTACGCCGGCGTCGGCGTCTTTCTCTTGGCCGAAACGATCCTCAGTTACGGTCCGCTGTACCGGACCGAGGCGGCCGCCGTCGCCGTCAGCACGTTCCCACCGGTCGCCGGAATCGTCGTCTGGCTGGCCGGTCTCGGAGACGCGTCGGTGATCCAGTGGGGCACGGTACTGTCGCTGCCGCACGCCGTCCTGGACGCCTACGCGTTCGTGGGCAAGCGGATGTTCGAGACCAGTCCGTCGACCCGGCGCGTCGCAGACGAGCAAGCGCTCGATGCGTTACCACACCCCGTCGTCGTCCTCGACGGGTCCGGCCGGCTCATCGATTTCAACACGGAGGCTGAAACCGTCTTCGAGGACGTTGCCGAGACCGCGGTCGGGGGACACGTCAGCGACGTGTTCTCGTTCGACACCGACGAACAGTTCGGTGACGAAGCGAGCTATCTGAGCGTCAACGCCGACGAGACACAGCGCGAGTTCGCCGTGCAGGTGTCTCCCCTCAGGGACAGCCGCGACGTCACTGTCGGGTACACTGTCCTGTTTCTGGACGTCACCGACGAGCGCGAGCGCGAGCAGCGGCTTGAGGTCCTCACGCGCGTTATGCGGCACAACCTCCGGAACAAACTGACCGCGGTGATGGGGTACGCCACGACCATCGAGGCTGAGACGGACGACGAGCGGATCGAGGGGTTCGCCGAACGGATCGTACACAGCGGCACGGAACTCACGGAAATCGGCGAGAAAGCCCGGGCGTTCGACCAACTGCAACAGTCGGAGCCGAATTACTCTCTCGTCAGTGTCGAAGACGTGCTGGAGGCCGTCACCGCGGATATCGCCGAGCAGTTCCCCGGCGCGACGATCGAAGCCGAGATCGATCGCGGGTTCGACGTCCACACCGACGCGGACCACTTGACCCTCGCGCTGGAGAACGTGATCGAGAACGCCATCGAACACGCCCGGACGCCGAATCCGACAGTCCGGATCGAGGTTGATCTGGACGACCGAGAGACGCTTCTGATCGACGTCCACGACGAGGGGCCGGGAATTCCCGAGGCGGAGGTCGACGTGCTCGCGTCGGGATCGGAGACTCGGCTCGATCACGGCAGCGGCATCGGCCTCTGGATCGTCGAGTGGAGCCTGCGGCGGATCGGCGGCTCGGTGTCGTTCGACCGCTCCGGTGATGGAACGACGGTCCGTCTCTCGGTGCCCGACCGACCCCCGTCGAACGGACCGGTCGACGTCGAGACGCCGCAGTCGGCGTGAGTCCCGAGCGCCCGAGCCGGGGGTCACCCTCCCGCCCGACAGCGCCACCGGCGTCTCCCGCCCGGCGGCTCCGCCGGCGCGGCTCCGAACCGTTCGGGAGGGGAGACTTTTCACGGGCGACCCCGTGCGCCTGCATATGGACACCCGACGCGCGCTGCTCGTCGACGCCTTCGCGGCCGAACCGCTCGCCGGCAACGTCGCCGGCGTCGTGCCCGACGCGTCCGACCTCTCCGGGGAACAGATGCAGGCGGTCGCACGCGAACTCGGCGCCAGCGAGACGGCGTTCGTGCGGTCCTCCGACTCCGCGGACCGACGGCTCAGATTCTTCTCACCCGAGCAGGAGATCGACCTCTGCGGGCACGCCACCGTCGCCGCGCACGCGCACCTCCACGAGTCCGACGCCATCGGCGCGGGCGAACACACCGTCGAGACGAACGTCGGCGACCTCGCGATCGAGATCGAGGCCGACGGAACCGTCTGGATGACGCAGGACCACCCGCGGATAGAGCGCGTCGACGTCGACTACGACCGCCTTGGGAGCGCGCTCGGAATCGACCCCGCCGCCCTCCGGGACGTCGGGGCCGACGCGCCGACCGCGGTCGCCTCGACGGGGCTCCCGTTTCTGATCGTCCCCGTGAACTTCCTGCAGAACCTGGGCGCGGCCGACCCGGACCTCGGCGCGGTCGAGGCGCTCGCCGACGAGCACGACGCGGCGGGCGTCTACGCGTTCACCTTCGACGCGCTCGACGCCGAGTCGACGCTGCACGCCCGGTCGTTCGCGCCGCCGGTCGGGATCGCGGAGGACCCGGCGACGGGGACGGCGGCCGGCGCGTGCGGTGCGTACCTCCGCGAGATCGGCGCGTTCGACGACTTTCCCGACGAGATGCGCTTCGAGCAGGGGCACTTCCTCGACCGCCCCGGCGAGGTCCGCGTCCGCGTCGCCGGCGACATTCGCGTCGGCGGGCGCGCGGTGACGTCGCTCGACGGTCGGTTGGCCGTCCCGGCCGAGGAGGAAGACGGAATTCTCGAAGCGTAGCGATTCTCGAAGCGTAGCGATTCTCGAAGCGTAGCGATCCTCGAAGCGTAGCGATCCTCGAAACGTAGCGATCCTCGAAACGTAGCGATCCTCGAAGCGCAGAGCGGTCTGTGAGGCCGCGGCGACCCGCCTCAGCCGATGTAGCGCAGGTCGTCGTCGGTCGGCATTCCCTGCTGTTGACTCTGCATCTCCTGGATCTTCTCTGCGACCTCTTTCATCTCCTCGGCGCGCTCCTCGAGGGAGTCGTAGCCGACTTCGAAGCCGACGACTTCCTCCAAGACTTCGAGGACGGCCTGGGCGCTCGACGGATCGACGAGGTACCCGCTCGTCTCGCCCATCAGGCAGGCGGCCGGGAGACCGCGGCGGCCGCCGAGTCCAAGGAGCAGGCCGCTGACGCCGACGATGCCGCCGGCGGGTTCACCCTCGCGGAACTCGACGCCGGCGTCTTCGAGCGCCTCGATATCCTCGGCGTCGGCGACCGCGCCGAGCACGTCCGGTTCCTCGACGAGTTCGCCCGTCGGAACGCCGCCGAGCGCGTACACCTCGCCGGCGTCGTACGACTCGGCGACGTCGAGGAAGGTATCGGTGATGTGGTAGTGCCCCGAGTGCGACTGCGCCTGGTGGTCGCCGGTCAGGACGAGGAGGTCGCGGTCGCCGGCGTCGATGGCGTGGAACTCAGCGCACGCCAGCGAGGCGACGCCCTCGTCGTCGATGCCGACCTGCGGCGGGAACTCGTCGGCGTACACGCGAGCGACGAGTTCGGAGTCGAACTCTTCGAGGAGGTGTTCGGCGGCCAACTTGCCGACGTGACCGACGCCGGGGAGGCCCTCCACGAGCGCCGGATCGCGGAGCGTCGGCTCTGCGACCGTCTCGATCTCGATGTCTTCCATACCCTCACTCGCGGACCCGGCGTTTAAGAGCGCGTCGGTACTCGCCGTAGGCGTCCTCGGGATCGAAGGGCGCGGGCGCGGAGTTCTCGGTCGCCGCGCCGCACGCCGGGCAGGTCGACGACAGCGAGTACACCGGGCGGTCGTGGACGTCGCGCCAGGCCGAACAGACTCGGATGTCGGATTTCACGGTCGATTTGGGGTCGTCGCTGGCGGTCCGCCGTTACTCGTCGTCTTCGTGCCGTTCGCGGTGGTACTCGCCGGTGCCGCCGTCGGCGACGATGGAGTCGCTGGCGCGGCCGGCGGCCGTTTCGAGCGCGTCCTCGGCGGTCTTGTAGTCGGGCGCGCGGACCTGAATCCGGTACTCGGGAGCTCCGACGTAGGTGACTTCGAGTTCGATCTCCTCGGGCACCGAGTCGTCGTCGCCCTCGGCGGCCTGAAGGGCCTCCTTGATCCGGTCGACGCCGTCGCCGGTCGGGCACCGGAGGTCGACGTAGCCCGTGACGTTCACGTACGGGACGGAGACGTTCTCTCTGGCCGTCTGGACGATGGCCTCGATCGCGTCGTCGTCGAGGTCGACGTCTTCGAGCGCGTCGGTACCGTGGATGGCCGCCGCCTCGAAGCCGTCGTAGAGCGACTCGAACTCGGCGAGCAGCGCGTTCGCGACCTCCCGGTAACGCTCGTCCGTGAGGTCCTCGCCGAAGGCGACCTCCATCCAGTTGTCGGCCTTCTGCTGGTTCTTCCACTCCTGGATCTTGTCCTTGCGCTGGTGTTCGTTGACGTCCTTGATCGAGAGATCGATCTGCTGGGAGCTCTCGTCGACGTCGAGCACCTTCGCCACGACGGTCTGTCCCACGTTGACGTGGTCGCGGACGTTCTTGATCCAGCCGCTCGCGACCTCGCTGATGTGGCAGAGGCCGCGTTTGTTCTCGTACTCGTCGAGGTCGACGAAGACCCCGAAGTCCGTGATCTCGTCGACTTCGCCCACGACGAGCTCACCTGTCTCGGGCCAACCGCTGTACTTCATATATTGGAACCTCCGAAGGGAGCGTTACGCCTCGGCCGAGCGTCGTTCGACCGTTTCGACGACCTCGCCGTGAATCTCGGCGTCGCCGCCGGTCGGGGTCGCGAGCGTCGTCCCGCAGACGGCGCAGTTGACGGTCGTCGAGGCCTTGCCGAAGACGACCTGTTCGTTGTCGCAGTCCGGACACTGCACGCGGTAGAAGTTTCCTGCCATCGTTACTCCTGGAACGTGAGGCGGCCGGCGCGCCATCCTTCTCGCATGTGGGCTTTGCCGCAGTCCGAGCAGATGTACTTCAGGTGCGTCTTCTTCGTGGGCTTGTCGCCACCGGGCACCTTCGAGAACTTGCCGGCGTTCCCGATGACCGCCTTGCCGCGGCGCGTCTGTCGCGCGTTCCACTTCATTCCCGTGGAGCGCCCCGTTCGGACCTTCTCGACCTCGTGCTCGTGATGCCCGTCACAGTTCGGGCAGTACGTGTTGAACCGGCGTGGCATTTCCATAGATATCGACCTTGCGCCCAATTCGATAGGGTCGGTTAAAACCCGTTTGGTTCGGATCGACGCCGAAGAAGCGGTCCCGCAGACGGGGTTCCGAACGCCGCCCCCGGCGAACCGTCTCCGAAGCGATTAAGCCCCGACTGAGCCAACGACGACGTATGAAGAAGGTCATCATCCGCGGGGACCCCGGCATCGGTCGCGGCGCGACCATCGAAGTCGACGGCGAGGAGGTCGTCTGCTTCTCGATCGACCGACAGAGCGACTACCATGGTGCCGACCGTCCGCAACTGTGGTGCACCGTCGGCACCGAGGACGAGCGCGAGGCGTTCGAGAAGCGGCAGTTCGTCCCGCACTTCCTGGACGTCGTCGCCGTCGACGCCGAGGCCATAACAGTCATTCAAGCGCGCGCAGCGTAGACGTTCCCGGTTCTTCTCGCGGTGACCGGTCGACCGAGACAGCGTTCGCTCGCGGTCACTCGTCCGACGCCGGCGCGTCGAGCGCCGCGCGGTCGACCGCGTAGATCGTCACGTCGCCGGAGCGATGGGCGACGTCGATCGCGTCGCTCCCGAACGAGAGCGACCCGTAGCGGGCGCGTTCGCCCGGTCCGACCCAGATGTACTCGACCTCGTACTGGCGGAGCAACCGCGCGCGCTCGGATGCGTTGCCAGTGTACATCGCGTCGACGTCGCGGACGCGTTCGGCGTAGGCCGCCTGTCCCCGGTAGCCGACCTCGTGTTGCCAGCCCGCGACCGTCGGGACCCCTGTAAGACTCGACGCGGGATTGGCGTACCAGCTGTACATCACATTCGGACGACCGTCGTTCCCGCCGTCGTACCGCGACGTGCCGGGCGCTTCGAGCAGCGTGGGCTGTCCTTCGCGCTCGTCGACCCACTCGATCGCCGCCGCGTACTCGGGGTGGTCGGTTTCGACGAACCGCGTGGCGTCGAGCGTCGGCCCGCCGGCGGCGGCACGGTCGAAGTGACTCCCGACCGCGAGGACTCCGTAGACGCCCGTCGACGCCACCAGCGCGATCACGAGCGCGACGGTCGCGACGCGACGCCACGGGACGCCGCGGGCCGCCGTCCCGTCGGCGGCGGACGAATCCGACGCCGACAGCGAAGCGGAACCCGAGGCCGCGACCCCAGAGAGGAGGTCTGCGAGCGCGACGCCCATCGCCGTCCCCCAGAACACCCACACCTGCGAGTACGTCTTGAACACCGTGTTCATCCGCCCGGGGCCGGCCTGTTCGTTCACGTACACCAGTTCCACGATGGTGGCGAGGCCCGCGCCGGCGACGACCAGCACGGCCCCGTAGCCGATCGAGTCCGCGGTTCGGAGCCCCACCCAGGCGAGGAGGAGCAGCGGCACCGACACCGCGAGCGCCGCGAAGCCGATCTGCGTTCCGACGACGGCGACCGCGGCGAGCGCGCCGAGGAGGAACCACGGCCGCTCGATCCGGATCTGGGCGCAGAGCCACGCGCCGAGGCCGACGACGAACGCGCCGTGGACCAGGAGCAGCGCGCCGAGGCCGCTCCGCATCTCCGGGCCGAGGAGTTCGATCGAGCGCTCGCCGCCGCCCGCCGCTGCCCCGAGAAGGAACGGCGAGGCGAGGAGCCCCGCGAGGACGGTCGCGATGGCAGCGACGAGCAGGGCCGCCGCGACGCGCCCCAGTTCGCGAGTCGCGGCCGACGTCGGCGACGACTCGCTCGGGTCGTCGCGGTCACCGGAACCGCTCGCCGCCGCTCGGAGCCGCCGGATCGGCCTGGTCCGACGGAGCCGTTCCTGCGCGGGCAGCAGCGTCCGCGGGTCGGCGGGCGCGAACAGCGCCGCCAGCCACCCGAGCGCGAGCACGCTGGGGAAGCTCCACGTGCTCTGGACGGCCTGCCACGCGGCGAGGACCGGGAGAACGGCGAAGAGCAGCCCGCGTCGCCGCTGAAGGTCTGACTCGGGAGTCCGGTAGTACGCGTACCCGACCGCCGCGGCGAGCAGCAGCGCCGGCGTACCCATCATGTGCGCGTGGAGGTCGCCGTTGAGCCACGCGAAGAGCGGGAACTCGTTTATCGTGCCCGGGATGACCCGCGAGGCGCTCCAGTAGCTGAACGAGCCCGCGCCCGCGAGGATCCGCTCGACGGTGTACCCGGTCCGCGCGGCGACGAGTTCGGCGGTCCCGCGTCGGAGCGGTTCCGGGAGCGCGAGCAGCGCGAACCGACCGGCGGTGACGAGGTTGCTCGCGAAACCGACGAAGAAGACGGCGGCCGCGCCGGCGATCCGTCGCCGGGACCGCGGGTCCGAGAGGCGACCCTCGGCGATGGCTCCCGACCTGACGCGGTCGGCGCTCACCGCGCCGGCCAACTCGAAGGCGGCGGCGACGAGCGCGGCGAAGAAGCCCGCGAGCGCGAGGTTGTACGCGAACTCGGGGGGCGTGGCCGTCAGCCACGCAAGCAGCGTCGCGGTCAGGTGGCCGCCGTAGTAGTACTTCACCGGCTCGTTCGCGAACCAGAAGTCCTCCGGCGGGAGGACGGTCGACCGTTCGAGCGTCTGCAGGAGCCCGAAGTCGAGGAACTTCTCGCCGCCGATGGGATAGACGGCCGGATCGAACGCGCGCACGGCGACGACGAACGCGAATCCGAGGAGGAACACGGCCGCGGCGTCGCCGGCGGCGTCGCGGTCGATGTCGACCGCGAGGCGGACCCGTCCGCGGCGGAGCGCGGCGAGGTCGAGGCCGGCGAGCGCGCTGGCTGAAAGCAGCGTCAGGGCGCCCGCGGCGAGCGCGAGCGGCCCCCAGGTAACCTGTCCGACCCAGTAGGCGGGGACGCTGAGTACCACGAGCGCCGCGGGGACGGCGAGCCCCGCGCCGCGGCCCGTGCTCCGGGGGAGGAGTCGGGCCACGAGCGGGAGGCCGAGCGCGAAGAGGGCGAGATAGAGGACCAGCCAGCGGGCGACGAGGGCGTACTCCATTCTCCGTATCGCAGGGACCGAGACGGCGGAACATACGCTTTGTGATGCGGCGGCCGCCAGGGTGAGAGATGCGCGTCCGCGCTCTATCACCGGCACCGCCCGCGTCCGACCCGTAGCGGTTCGTTTTTCACCCAGAAGCGGGTATCACCGCGTGATGACTCGTTCCGTCGGGATCGTCGTCCCCGCCTACCGGCCCGACCCCGAGCGTCTCGGCGGCTACCTCCACGCCCTCGACGAGCGCCTCGACCCCACCGTCCTCCGCGTCGAAGTCGACGCGCCCCGATCGGGTCTCCGTGAGCGACTGGGAGCCCTCCCCGACTGTGTGGACCTGGCGACGGTCGACGCCCGACGCGGAAAGGGCGCGGCGATCACCGCCGGTTTCGAGGCGCTCGTCGACGACGTCGACGTGCTGGCCTTCGCCGACGCCGACGGCAGCACCCCGGCCGACTCCTTCGCCGCCGTCGTCGACGCGGTCGCGTCGGGCGAGGTCGACCTCGCGACCGGGTCGCGCCGCCACCCCGAGGCCGACGTCGCCTCGCACCAGACGTTCGCCCGCCGTCGACTCGGCGACGGGTTCGCCTGGCTCGCGCGGCGGTTTCTCGACGTCCAGCTCTACGATTACCAGTGCGGCGCGAAGGCGCTCACCGCCGAGGCCTGGCGAGAGATCCGCGCGCACCTCTACGAGCCGGGGTTCGCCTGGGACATCGAACTGCTCTCGGTCGCCGGGGCGCTCGACTGTCGGATCGGCGAAGTCCCCGTCCGCTGGGAGGACCGCCCCGGGTCGACCGTTTCGACCGTCGGGACGACCCTGCGACTCGCCCGCGCGCTGGTGACGTCGCGGCACCGCGCACGCCTGCTCCGCGACGACCGCGTCCACGAACTGCTCGATGCCCGGAAACCGAACGAACCGTCGCTCGTCGACCGTCTCGCCGCGGCGGAGGCGGCCGAGCCCGCCGAGGCGGACTGAATGGTCCGGGAGACGGTCGACGCGCTCGTCTCGGGCGTCCGATTCGGGAAGTTCGTCTCCGTCGGCGCGATCGGCGCCGTCTTCGACGTCACCACGACCACGGCGCTCATCGTCGGCCTCGGCGTTCTCGGCGAGTACGCGAAACTCGTGGGCGCGGAGGTCGCCATCGTCGTGATGTTCGCGATCAACGAGCGCTGGACGTTCTCCGAACTCGGCGCGCCGGGCACCCTTCCGACGCTGAAGCGCTTCCTGCGCTCGAACCTGGTTCGCAGCGGCGGCCTCGCCGTCCAGTTCCTGGTCGTGCGCGCGCTCAGGCAACTCGACCTCTCCGTGGTCGTGCTCGGCTTCGACCTCTGGCAGTTGATCCCGATTCCGATCGCGATCGGCGCGTCGATGTTCCTGAACTACGTCGCCGAGAGCCTCATCACGTGGCGCGTGACGGGGTCGTGAGGGCCGGACGAACCCTATGCGACTGCGGGTGAAATTGCCACACTGCGGGCGAAACACAACCCTTAACCGTAACCCACGGCTTCGTTTCAGTAGCGGGATGGGATAGCCAGGAGATTCCGCCGGGCTCATAACCCGGAGATCGGTAGTTCAAATCTACCTCCCGCTACTTCTCCTGAACTTCAACCACCAAATGCTGAGTCCCGTCTGAGCGTTCCCATCGAGTTCGGCATCACAGCGGCAGTGAATTTGAACCGAGGAGCGAAGCGACTGTGGTTCAAATCTACCTCCCGCTACTTCTCCTGAACTTCGACATCGAGAACGGTCGCTCCACCGGCACCGTCTGGCTCACTCAGAAGTCGATCCGTCCGCCCGAGGAGAGGTCGCGCTCCTCTGAGAGTCCCGGTTCGGCGGCGTCGAACTCGTCGTCGGTGAGGTACACCGCGCCGTCGTCGACGGTCACCTCGAAGGTGTCGAGGACGGCGCCCTCGCAGGGCCCGAAGTCGCACTGGCCGCTCGACTTCTCGAACGTCGCGCCGTGTTTTTGACAGACGATCTCGCCGTTCCTGACGAGGGCGCTCGAACCCTTGTCGAGGCGGACGTCCCGCCAGTGCGGGCAGTAGTTCGTGAACGCGACGACGGTGTCGTCGTCGAGCCGAGTGAGGAGCCCTTCAGTCTTCTCGAAGCCGTCTTTCGCGGTGAATACAACCGTCTCCTGGGCGGTGACCTTCTCGGCCGCGACGATGCGGCGGTCCTCGTCCATAGCGCGGGTTTGCGGTCGGATAATTCAAGCGTGACGGTTTCCCCCGACGACGAATTTCGGGACGGTCCGGCCGCCATCGCCGGCCTACGCGCCGTCGAGCTCGCCGTCGGACCCGTCGTCCGCGCCCCCGGCGGGCGAAGCGTCGCCGCCGTAGTGCGCCGCCTCGACGCGCTCGTCGTAGAGTCGCTGAAAGAGGGTCGTCACCGGGCCGCCGCCGACGTCGATGCCGTCGACCGTCGCCACTGGTCTGACCTCCCAGGTCGTGTTCGTCACGAACGCCTCCCGGGCCCCCCGGAGGTCGTCGAGCGTGAACGCGCCCTCTCGGACCGGGATTCCCTCGTCGCGGGCGATGTCGAGCACCGCCGCGCGGGTGATTCCCGGGAGCACCGGGCCGTCGAGGCTCGGCGTGCAGAGGGCCTCCTCGTCGACGAAGAAGAGGTTGCTCGTCGCGCCTTCCGCGAGGTGGCCGTCGCCGTCGAGCATCACCGCCTCGTCGGCGTCGGAGACACGGAGTTCGAGTCGGGCAAGGATCCCGTTGAGGTAGTTGTGCGTCTTCGCCCGCGAGGGCAGCGCCGCGTCGGGGATCCGCCGCGTCTTCACGGTCTGGAGCGTCGCCGGGCCGTCCCAGATGGGACCGCTCCCGACGCCGCCGCGCGGCAGCGGCTTCACCTGGACGACGACCGTCGGGTCGACGTCGGGACTGGGCGTCAGCTTCCCCGGCTGAACGCCGCGGGTGACCGAGAGCTTCACGTAGGCGTCGTCGAGGTCGTTCGCGGCCAGCGTCTCGTCGACGCGTCGCTTCAGGTCGTCGTCCGAGAGCCCGTGATCGAGCGAGATCGCCGCCGCGGAGCCGGCGAGGCGCTCGGCGTGAGCGTCCCAGCGAAACACGTCGCCGCCGTAGGCCCGCAGCGTCTCGAACACCGCGTCGCCGTACATAAATCCCCGATCGCGGACGCTCACGGTCGCCGCGTCGGCGGGGACGAGATCGCCGTCGACGTGGTACTGGAGATCGCTCACCGGTACGGGCCCTCCCGGTTCGAGACCGCGCGGTTACGACTCGTCCCGTGCACGATCGACCCAGCCGGAGACGCGCTTCTCGGAGACGTCGATCCCGTCGGCGACTTCCTCGGGGTCGGCCGCTGCGAGGTCCGCGACCGATTCGATGCCGATCGAACCGAGGCGTTCGGCGTACGCGGGGCCGATCCCCTTGAGCGTCTCGACCGGTTCGCTCGGTTCCTCGGCGGATTCGGACCCGGCGTCGGCCTCGGTGTCGGAATCGTCCGCAGTGCGGTCCGTCGCGGCTTCGTCGTCCGCTCTCTCGTCGTCTTCGGGGGCCTCTGTCGGCGCGACGGCTTCGGCCGGTTCCTGCCCCGCCGCCTCGTCGACGAGCGTCTCCGTCGACGCCGCGGCGTCGGTCTCGGCCGCGGCCGCCTCCTCGGCCGTCTCGACGTCGTCGTCGGGTGCGGGGGAAACCGCCTCGTCGCCCTCGCCGGCCGTTTCGACCACTTCGGCCGGCTCTTTGCCCTCCGCCTCGTCGACGAGCGTCTCCGTCGACGCCGCGGCGTCGGTCTCGGCCGCGACGCCCTCCGCCGACGACGCGTCCGCTTCGTCTTCGTCCGCCTCGCCGTCGTCCCCGGTGTCGGTCGATTCCGTCTCGGCCTCGTCGGTTCCCTTGATCACAGACTCGGTCGACGCGTCGGTCGCATCCCGGTCGGACTCGCGCTCGACGGACACCGTCCCCTCCGAGCGGCCCGACTCTCCGGGCGTCGTCTCACCCGGCGACGGTTCGGATTCCTCGGCGCGTTCCCCGCCGACGAGCGAGCGCAGCGACGACAGGATCGTATCGAAGATACTCATCGCATCGATGGTATGTCCGTCGAGTATTTAAAAACCGGTCCGCGCGGGGTCGTGATTCGCGAGGACGTATGGGGGCGTCGTCGGCCCGACCCGTCGGTTTCGACATAATCGGGGCGGGGACGTCGTCGGGGCGAGGACGCGGTGGCGCCCGCGTCGGTGCCTGCACGTCTACGCTTCGGCCTCGTCCGCGTCAGCCTCGTCCGCGCTTTCGGACTCGGCGTCGCCCGCGGCCGACCCGGCTTCGACGGCCTCCTGGAGTTGGCTCCGCAGTTGCGGCATCGTCCCGGTGAGGTCGCCGACGAGTTCCTCGGCGTCCGCGATGGCGGTCAACAGCTCCTCGACGGACTCGATCTCCGCCTCCAGAGAGTCTGGGTCGTCGAAGGCGTCCGCGCGCTGCCCGACGATGAAGGTCTTCTTCGCCTGCCGGAAGTGCTCCTGGGCGTCGTCGGCGTCGAGCGCCGATCGGAGGGCGTTCAGCACCCCGAGGACGTTGTCGGCCTCGGTCTCCCACACGGCGTCGGGGTCGGGCAACTCGCCCCGCGCGTCCGCGAGGTGGCTCTCGACCTCCTCGCGCATCTCCGCTGCGGCCTCTCCGAACAGGTCGTCGTCCGCGAGTGTGCTCTGGCTACTCATACTACTTCGTTCGTCGGCGGAGGGGTTAAAAACGAGCCCGAAAGTGAAAGTGAAATCCGGCGGTTCGATCGGACTCGTCCGGGATCACTCCTCGACGGCGACGAGTTTCATACGGGGGTAGTCGCCCTCCATCTCCATCCGCGTGCGGACGCCGACGTCCGCGTACTCGATCCGCATCTCGACGTCGAGGAATCGGCCCGTCAGTTCGGTGTAATCCGCGGACTGCTCGGCCAGTTCCGCCGCGATCCGATCGGTTCGCATCTCGACGTCGACGTCGACGCAGTGAGGTTGGTTCTCGATCGACTCCTCCATCGCTCGGCCGAGGCTCTCGGCGCTCGTCAGACTGACGGGCGTCCCCGCGAACTGGTGGTAGAGCGACCCGAACTTGATTCCGGCCTCGAAGCACGCCTGTTCCGCGTCCGTGGGCATACCCGATCCACGGCGTCCCGGGCGAAAGGAGTGTCGTCAGCGGCGCCGAGATGTCACTCCGGAATCACCGGTGCAAATCGGACGTTTCTTGGCCTCCCTTCACCGATAGCCGGGTGAATGGACGAGCCGGTTCTCTTGACAGGGGCGGGCGGACGGGTCGGACAGGCCATTCTGCGCCACCTCGGTGAGCGTTTCGAGTGGCGACTGCTGGACAGGGAACCGCTCTCGAACGCGAAACTCCCCGCCGGCGTCGACGCCGACGACGTGTTCATTTCGGACATCACCGACGACGCCACGGTCCGGCACGTCGTCGACGGCTGCCGCGCCGTGATCCACCTCGCGGGCGACCCGCGCCCGGAAGCGCCGTGGGACAGCGTCCTCCAGAACAACATCGACGGCACGCAGACGATGCTCGAGGCCGCCGTCGACACCGGCGTCGAAAAGTTCGTCTTCGCCTCCTCGAACCACGCCGTCGGCGCGTACGAGACCGACGCGCGCACGCCGGATATGTACCGCACCGACGACGAGTTCCGCCTCGACGGGACCGAACTGCCGCGACCGAGTAACCTCTACGGCGTGAGCAAAGCGACCGGCGAGGTGCTGGGCCGCTACTACCACGACCACCACGACCTCTCGGTCGTCAACGTCCGGATCGGCAACCTCACCGAGGGCCATCCGCCGATCGACTACGAGCGCGGGCAGGCGATGTGGCTCTCCTACCGCGACTGCGCGCATCTCTTCGAGCGCTGTGTGCTGGCCGACTACGACTACGAAATCGTCTACGGAATCTCCGGTAACGACCGGAGGTACTACTCGATCGAGCGCGCCCGCGAGGTCCTAGGGTACGACCCGCAGGACAACTCCGCGGAGTGGAGCGGCGACGAGCACGTCGACGGCGACCGCTGAAAACTCGTCTTTTTGTGCGTTTGAGCGGTTCCGACGAACTCGCGGAGAAACGCCCGGTCTCTTTGCTACTTCTTGAGAAACCACTCCGAGAACGGCCGACGGTGTTATCGTGCAGTTCGAGGGACCGCTCTGCTAACTCGTCCTGTCGGGATGTGAGAGACAGCCGCTTTGCTTCGCTCGGTTCGAGTCGCCTCGGTCGGTCTCCGTCTGTCGGGGCGTAGGTTTTCGACTCATAGAATCTCCGAAGGGACGGGCGATACCGACGACTCCCGAGAGATCGTCTACGGGAGTCCCGCGAGCCTGCGAGCGGGACCTCGCGAGACTCGTCTCGCGGTGTCTCCGGTAACGACCGGAGGTACTACTCGATCGAGCGTGCCCGCGAGGTCTTGGGATACGACCCGCAGGACAACTCCGCGGAGTGGAGCGGCGACGAGCACGTCGACGGCGACCGCTGAGACGGCGATCTCCGGCCGAAAGCGGGGGCGGTAGCCACGCCCGCAGAATCATCTCCGCCGTCCGTTCGTGTCGTCGCTGGGCCGGTCACTCCCCGTCCCAGGCCTCGTGCTCGCGGATCTCTTCGCGGGCCGCCTCGCAGTCGTCTTCGGACCGCAGTTCGAGCGCGTCGACCACCCGCGAGCGCGTCTGTCGGTCGGCGACGCTCGTGCCGTCGGCCGTCTCGAACCGGAAGTTCGGGGTCGAGGAGCCGAGGAGGTCCGATCCGCCCGATCCCTCCACGACGGTCGGCAGCACGCCGTTCGCCGCGAGCGCGCCGACGAGTTCGTCTCTCCCACCGTCGAGGGCGTCCTTGAGGTCGTCTTGGATCACCATATCCGTTCGAGCGTACGCGTCGGAAGTCGTTCAGTTTTTTGACCGGAGCGGGATGTGACAGCGGGGGCTCGTCGGGCGTGATACTGAGTAGTCTCACTTGTTACAGCCGAGACGGAGAGACGCGCGAAACGCCGGACGATACCGGGGCGCGGAGTCAGTACAGTTCCCGCTCGCGTTCCTCGCGCTCGCGGCGCTTGCGCTCTTCCTCCTGCTGCTCGCGCCGGCCGCGGAGATACCGTCGGACTCCGGGGATGATCTTGTTCTTCAGATCCAGCGCGAACGAGACGAACCCGTACGCCCAGAAGAAGAACAGGAACGTCACCGCCCCGACGTACGCGACGACGCCCACCTCGACCATCAGTCGTCTCCCTCTGCCTCCGCTTCCCCGACGGCGCCCGCGCCGGGAGTCTCGACGAGTCCGTGAACGACGGCGTCGCCCTGGTCGTCGAAGAGGTGGAGCTTCGAGCGATCCAGCACGACCTCGACGTCCTGTTCCTCCCGGATGTCGCTGTCGGGGCCGACGCTCATCAGGATCTCGCCGGGGTCAGAGCCCTCTTCCATACTGCCGCCGAGGTCGACGTCTTCGGTCACCAGGTAGACGAAGATCTCGTCGCCCATCGGTTCGAGGACGTCGGAGCGCGTCGGGACGGGCTGGGTCGGGTGTGCGACCTCGTCGCGCTTGTCGGCGACGTACACGTCTTCGGGCCTGACGCCGAGCGTTACCTCCTGTCCCGGGGTGACGCCGATCGCCCGGGGGTCGAACTCGACGTCGATGTCGCCGTGGTCGGAACTGAATCCGGAGTCGGTGACGACCCCGGGGATCGTGTTCATCGAGGGGGAGCCGATGAACGTCGCCACGAACAGGTTCGCCGGCTCGTTGTAGCACACGAGCGGGGGGTCGATCTGCTGGAGTTCGCCGGTGTCGAGCACCGCGATCCGGTCGGACATCGTCATCGCCTCCGCCTGGTTGTGCGTGACGTAGATGATCGTCGTGTCGAGCTCCCGGTGGAGCCGCTGGAGTTGCGTCCGCATGTGGACGCGGAGCTTCGCGTCGAGGTTCGCCAGCGGCTCGTCCATCAGGAACACGTCCGGGTCGCGAACGATCGCCCGTGCGATCGCCACCCGCTGTCGCTGCCCGCCGGACATCTCGTCGGGCATCCGTTCGAGCATCCCGCCGAGTTCGACGACCTCGGCGGCCTCGTCGACGCGGCGGTCGATCTCCTCCTTCTCGTAGTCGCGGAGCCGAAGCCCGAAGGAGATGTTCTCGTACACGTCCATGTGCGGGAACAGCGCGATGTTCTGGAACACCATCGAGATCCCGCGGTCCTTCGGCGGGAGGTTCGTCACGTCCCGCTCTCCGATGCGGACGGTTCCCTCGGAGGGCTTCGTCAGCCCCGCGACCATCTCCATCGTGGTCGATTTCCCGCATCCGGACGGTCCGACGAGACAGACGAACTCGCCGTGCCGGATGTCGAGGTTCATATCGTTGACCGCCGTTACGTCGTCGTAGTTCTTGGTAACGTCTTCGAGTTGTACTCGTGCCATAGTTACTCCTTGAGCGCTCCGGAGGTGAGTCCGCTAACGATTTTCTCCTGTGCGACCACGACGAGGATGGCGACGGGGATCACCGCGATGATGCTCCCGGCCGCCATCACGCCGTAGGTGACCTCGAACTGTCCGGCCCGCTGGAGGCTGAGCAGGCCGCCGACGATCGGCGCCCAGTTCTCCGGCTGACCGTTGTTCATCAGCTGACTGAAGAAGAACTCGTTGTAGACCGCGATGAACGTGAGAACGCCCGCGGTGGCGACGCCCGGTGCCGACAGCGGCACGATCACTCTGAACAGCGCGCCCAGGCGGGTCGTGCCCTCGACGCGGGCGGCGTCCTCCAGCCCGTCGGGGATCTGGCCGTAGAAGGTCGTGAGAATGAAGATCGACAGCGGCATAAACAGCGAGCTGAACGGGAGGATCATCGCCCCCGGCGTGTTGTAGAGGCTCAGCCCGTTCACCACGTTCCCCGTGAACAGCTGGTACAGCGGGACGAAGAACGCCGCCGGCGGGAAGTAACTGATCGCCAGGATGAGGAGCATCAGCGGTTGGCGGCCGGGGAACGTCAGCCGGCCGAACACGTACCCGGCCAGGCTGGCCAGGAACAGGACGACGGCCGTGGTCGACAGCGCCAGCACGATGCTGTTGAGCATGTACCGGAAGAAGTTGATCCGGTCGAACACGTCGAGGAACACGCCGAAGTCGAGCACGTTGAACTGCGGGAGGACCGCCAGACTGCCGGTGTCGGGAGTCACCGCGAGCACCAAGAGGAAGTAGAAGGGAAAGAGCGTCGTCAGGAGGAAGAAGATCGTCGCGACGTAGAACATCGCGCGGTAGGCGCGCTGCGGGTCCTTGATCGCCTTGCCGACCCAGCGCTGGAACGGTCCGCGAGTAAGCTCCGGCTCGTGGCGCTCGGACTGGACGCCGCCGTCGGATCGGGTTCCGTCGTCGCTCATTGTCCACCTCGCACGTAGCCCACGATGTACACGGAGACGGCCACCGCGATGATCGCCGCGGTGATGAAGGCGATCGTCGCCGAGGAGCCGAGCATCCGGTTGTTGAACGTCGTGACCACCAGACAGGACAGCGACGGGACGGTCGTACACCCGGCGACCGTCTCGATGAGGCCGTACACCCGCATCGCCTGAATCGTGCGGAACAGCATCGCCACCATCACCGTCGGCAGGATGATCGGGAAGGTGACGTACTTGAACCGCTGCCAGGCCGACGCGCCGGCGACTTTCGCCACGTCGTAGAGGCCGCGGTCGATCGACTGCATCCCCGCGAGAATCAGGAGCGCCATGAACGCCGTCGTCTTCCAGATGTCGGCCACGATGGCGATCATCGTCGCGTCCTGGGCGTTCGCGAGGGGCGTCGTCGACAGCAGGCCCAACTGATTCAGGAGGGCGGGGTTATCGGAGGTGCCGACCAGGAAGCCGACGTTCGGCTGGAACATCAGGTAGAAGATCATCCCCTGGACGACGATCGGAATCGCCCACGGCAGGATGATCGCCACGCGGACCCACCGCCGACCGCGGAACTCCTGGTCGAGCACGAGCGCCTGCACGAATCCGATGATCGTCTCGAAGAACACGCTGATGACGGTGAAAAGCACCGTCACCGCGAGCGCGCTGTTGAACATCGCCGTCATCGTGAGACTTTCCGGAAGGAACGGCGACGGCAACAGCGCCGTGCGTTCTCCGGTGATGATAGCCACGTAGTTCCCGATCCCCACGAAGTTCCCGACGCTGGCCTGTCCGAAGCTGTCGGCGAACATCGAGATTCTGAACGTCGACAGCAGCGGCCAGAACGCGATGACGCCCAGAAGCAGGAACGCGGGGGTCAAGAGGAGATACGCGTACTGGGTCTCCGAGAGGTTTTCCATCCACCCGACTGCGGAGGCGTACGGCCCGGACTTACCGCTCGTGGGAGCGTCTCCTGTTCGTTGTTCCGTACTCATAGTATCGACATTGTACGAAGGTCGATCATTAATAATAAATTATGGGTGTCGGTGCCCCGTTACGCCTGGCTCTCGATCGATTCGAGCGAGGCCTGGAGGTCGGCCATCGCCTCCGAGGACGACTTCTCCTGGCGGAGGGCAGCGTTGACCTCCGTCGCGATCTGCGTCGACTGCTGCGGCCACACCGGCGTGACCGGGCGCGGCAGTGCGGCCTGGCCGGCGACCTGCAGCGTGTCGACGTACCGCCCGATGAGTTCGAGCTGTCGCGTCCGCTCGGTGTTGATGAGGTCCGCGATGGGCGGCGTCCACCCGCCGATCTCGAACATCCGAAGGCGAACCTCGTCGGTCTGCAGCGCGCGGAACAGCTGGACGGCCGCCTGCTTGCGCGCGTCGTTGGCGTTCGGGTTGAGCGTGAGGTGCCACCCGCCGAGCGCCGAGGTGCTGCCGCCGATGGACTCGTACGGGGAGTCCTCCTGCGAGACCGCGTACGGGATCGGCATCACGCCGAGGTCCTCGCCGAAGGCGTCCTCCGCCCCGTTGATGTTGATCGAGTACGGCCAGTTACGGTGGGCGACGGCGTTGCCGTTGGTGAAGGGTTCCCGCGAGGGCTCCTCGGTGTACTGGACGACCGCGTCCGGCGAGATGTCCGCGTACCCCTCGAGCGCCTCGTCGTCGTCCTGGCCGTAGATGAACGTCCGCATCATCCGGACGGCGTTGATGACGTTCTCCTGGTCGACGGTGACCGGGCGGTCGCCGATCGGGCCGAAGTAGTTCTCGAACTCGCCGAAGTACGACCCGCCGTGCGAGCCCATGAACTCGATGAAGTCACAGCAGGAGAGGCCCTCGTAGGCGGAGCCCTGCCAGGTGAATCCCATCTGCGTGTCGGTCGCTTCCATCGTCTCTCTGACGACCTGCGAGAACTCCTGCCACGTCATCGGTTCGGTGGCCCAGGTGTCGAAGTCGGAGTCGGAGTACCCCGCCTCGCGCATCAGGTCCTTCCGGTACTGGATCGTCGGGAAGTCCGCGAACAGCGGGATGCCGAAGAGGTCCCCGTCGGGACCCTGCGCCGTCGCGACCATATTCTCCAGGTAGTCGTTCATAACCGTGTCCGTGATCGAACTCGGCAGCACCTGGCTGAGGTTCGCGATCTGCCCCCGCGCGATGAACGGGATCGTCCACCCGTTGTCCATCATCATCACGGTCGGGCGCCCCTGCCCGGCCGAGAGGATCTGCTGGTACTGCGATCGCCGGTCGCCCGTCGTGAACGAGCCGGCGAGGAACTCGATGGAGATGTTGTCCGGCAGTCCACCGTCCTCGTGGAGCGTCTGGGAGATCTCGTCGGCGGCGTTCGCGAAGTTCGAGTCCGCCGCGATCTGGATAGTGACCTCCTCGTCGGAGGTCGCCGTGCTGATCGGGGTCTCGGTCGACCCGCCGTCGCCCCCGCTGTCACCGCTACCGTCACCGTTGTCGCCGCCCGCACAGCCCGCGAGCCCGACCGCGCCGAGCGCGCCCGTAGCCGCGAGGTACTGTCGTCGGGAGACGCCGTTCGAAGTGCTGTCTTTAGGCATCGTCTAGGTATAAGTAACAATGATTAATATACTCATGGGATTTTACAACGGCAGTTGTTAATAATATGCACCGGCGATCGGCAGGCGGTACAGCGTTTCTCCCCGCGAGGGTCGTGGTTCTCGGCTCGAACTTTGACTGTCCGCCAGCACCGACGGTCGAAGACGAGACACGGAGCCGTCGAAAAGAGAACTTCGGCCGTCCAGATAGCGGCCCGATTACTCGTGTTGTCGCGTGGCACCGGGTCAGTACCGATCCCCCGGGTGCGGCGGGCGTCGGACCCGACTCAAACCACGGTGAGCCGGGTTCCCTCGACGTCCTCGATGATCGCGCCCCAGCCGCCGACGCTCACGTGTTCGCCGTCGACGTCGAGGTCGACGGTGACCTGGCCGGCGAGTTCGAACCCGCTTGCGGCCTCGGCGTCGAACGGGACGCGAACGTCGGTGATCGTCCCCTCGAGCAGACACTCCTCGCCGGTGTTCGTGTCGTAGCCCTCGACGCGGAGGCGGACCGGATCCGCCTCCCAGTCGACGTCCCGGAGGTCTCGGACGAGGTGTCGCACGTCGAAGTACTCGATCGGGTATCCCTCGTCGGCCGCCCGATAGACCCGCTCCCAGGGTTCCCACAGACAGGTGAGGAAGTACCAGTAGAACACGTACGTGTGCGTCCGGTCGTTGACGAGCACGCCGTAGCGGTCGTAGGAGTCCGGATGGTGCGCGAAACACGCCCGCCGGCGGTCGGCGAGGGCGACGAACGGGGCGGGGAGGGGTCGGTGGTGGACTTCCGTACAGAGCCCTTCGAAGCGGGCCGCGTCCAAGGAGATCTCGTCGCTGGTGTGGACCGAGACGCGGACGGAGACCCCGCGGTCCATCGCGTCTTTCAGCGCGGGACGCAACTGCTCGAAGTTCTCGATCGTCGTCGAGAGCAGGACCTGGTGGCTGGCGCTCGCGATGAACGACTTCGCCCGGGAGATCACGGTCTGGAAGCGCGTCACGATGCTCGCGTCGCCGGCCTCCAGTTCCGGCTGCTCCCACCGCTTTTCGACCTCCACGGCGGCGCGTTCCAGCCTGTCCGCCCGCTCGGTGAGATCCTCCAACACCGTCGAGGGGCTGTGCGCTCGCGCACGCAGCGAGGCCTGCTCGAACGTCTCGATGTACCCGCGGTCCTCCAGCGAACGGAGCACGTCGTAGATCCGCGGTGCCGGGACGTCGCTGGCGTCGGCGACGTCGGTCGCCGAGGCGGTCCCCAGGTCCAGAAGCGTCACGTACGCGTCCGCCTGGTACGGCGAGAGCCCCGCCGTTTTCAGGGTCTCGACGAGCGATTCGGTGTCCATACGGATGTGGGCGTGCGGCGGCGACTAAACGGTGTCGCGTGCGGCGGTGATTAGACAGCATCGCGTGCGGCGGCAACTGGCCGGTGTCGCGTCCGACCGCGTTACCACCCCATCGCGCCCCCGACGATCGGCGGCCGATGCGACCGCGTCAGTCCTTGCCTGGCGCGGGCCAGCGCGGCGTCTTCGGCGCTTCGATCCGCTCGATCTCCGCGTCGGTTAGCGAAACGTCGAGCGCGCCGACGTTCTCTTCGAGGTGATCGAGTCGCTTCGGGCCGATGATCGGCGCGGTGACGACGTCCTTGTGCAGCAGCCACGCGATGCTGACCTGCGCGGGCGTCGCGTCCTTCGTCTCGGCGATGTCCCGGATCGCCTCCAGGACGGCCCAGTTCTCTTCGGTGAACCGCTTCGCGGTGTACTCGTCGGTGGCGGCGCGGCCGGACTCGGGCGCTTCGCCCCGCTCGTACTTGCCGGTCAGGAAGCCGCCCGCCAGCGGCGACCACGGCAGGACCCCGACGCCCTCGGCGGCGCAGGCGGGCAGCACGTTCGCCTCCTCGTGGCGGTCGACCGCGTTGTACTCCGGTTGCATCGAGACGAAGCGCTCGTAGTTCTCGACGTCGGCGGCGTACAGTGCCCGGGTGAACTTCCAGGCCGGCATCGTGCTCGCGCCGACGTAGCGAACCACGCCCTCGTCGACGAGGTGATCGAGCGCCGACAGCGTCTCGTGGACGGGCGTGTCGTCGTCCCAGCGGTGGATCTGATAGAGGTCGATGTAGTCGGTCCCCAGGCGATCCAGCGAAGCCTGCGCCTGGTCGAGGACGTGCTTCCGCGAGAGTCCCGCGCCGTTCGGCCCCTCGTGCATCCGGTGGTACACCTTCGTCGCCACGACCAACTCCGACCGGTCGTACGACTCGATCGCCCGCCCGACAATCTCCTCGCTCTCGCCCCGCGAGTAGACGTTGGCTGTGTCCAGGAAGTTGATTCCCAGATCCAGCGCGCGGTCGATGATCTCGCGGGACTCCGCCTCGTCGTCGATCATCCACGGCTCCCCCGATCCGAAGTTCATACAGCCGAGCGCGAGGCGGGAAACTTCCAGTCCCGTCTCGCCGAGCGTCGTGTACTCCATTTCAGTCATCGTCTTCGATACCGGAGCGAGCGGCAAAAAACCACGCTGAGCAGTAGTCACACGGATCCGAGTACACGTTCGGCACGTCTCGGTCGCCCCCGGTGTCGAGTCGGGCGGAAATCGGCGGCGTTCGCGATAGCGGGAGTTGGAGTGTGACGACGGGACAGCTCACGCCGTCTGTCGGCCGTTCTCGACATCGCAACCTCTTTTTCGGCACATCGAGGATACTCCGTATGGACCTGACGGATCAGCGCGTCGTCGTGACGGGTGGAGCCGGCCTCATCGGATCACATCTCGCCGAACGGCTCCGCACCGAGAACGACGTCGTCGTCGCCGACGACCTCTCGAAGGGGACCAGAGACCGCGTCCCCGACGGCGTCGAGTTCGTCGAGGCCGACCTGACCGATCCGACGGACGTCGAGCGGGTCGTCACCGCCGACGTCGACGTCGTCTTCCACCTCGCGGCGTACACGGACACGAACTACGACCGGCCGCGGCAGCTGTTCGAGGAGAACTCCGAGATGACGTACAACCTCCTCGAACGGATGGACGACGTCGGCGTCGACAACGTCGTCTTCACCTCCTCGTCGACGGTGTACGGCGAGGCCCCGCGGCCGACGCCAGAGGACTACGCGCCGCTCGAACCGATCTCGATCTACGGCGCGTCGAAGCTCACCGACGAGGCGCTGCTGTCGACCTACGCCCACTCCTACGGGATGACAGTCTGGTGCTTCCGCTTCGCGAACATCGTCGGGCCTCGGCAACGGGGCAACGTCATCCCGGACTTCATCGAGAAACTGCTCGCAGACCCCGAGACGCTCGAAATCCTCGGTGACGGTCGACAGGAGAAGTCCTATCTCCACGTCACCGAGTGCGTCGACGCCATCTGTCACGTCGTCGAGCACGCCGACGACGAACTGAACACCTACAACCTGGGGACGCGGACGACCACGTCGGTCAACCGCATCGCCGACATCGTCGCCGACGAACTGGGGCTCGATCCCGAGTACACCTACACCGGCGGCGATCGCGGGTGGACCGGCGACGTCCCGAAGATGCGGCTCTCCATCGAGAAGCTCTCCGCGCTCGGGTGGGAGCCCACGCAGTCCAGCGACGAAGCCGTTCGCCGTGCGACGGCGGAGCTCGTCGCGGAACTCCGGTCGGCGCACGGCGAGTGACGTCGGGCGCGTCGCCGGTCCGCTCCGACTCGCGGGCGGTGTTGCGAAGGATTAACATCGAGAGGCGGCTGAGTTAATATATGACCGTCGTCAGCGTCTCGATGCCCGAAGCGTTGGTCGAACGAATCGACGCCTTCGCCGAGGAACACGGTTACACCGGCCGGAGCGAGGTCGTCCGCGAGGCCTCGCGGAACCTCCTCGGGGAGTTCGAGGACAAGCGACTGGAGGAACGGGAGCTTATGGCCGTCGTGACCGTCGTCTTCGACTACGAGACGACGAACGTCGAAGAGCGGATGATGAAGCTCCGCCACGAGTACGAGTCGCTCGTCGCCTCGAACTTCCACAGTCACGTCGGCGAGCACCGCTGTATGGAACTGTTCGTGCTCGAAGGTCGTCTCGAAGACATCTCGACGTTCGTCGGGAAGATCCGCGCGACGAAGGACACCCTCAGCGTCGACTACTCGGTGATGCCGGTCGACGAGTTCAGCGGCTTCGAGATGGGCGAGTGAGCGGCGCGTCCGTCACTCGTCCCGGTCGTTCTCGCCGTCCAACCGCGCGGTACACCACGGGCAGAAGTCGAGTTCCGGGTCCAGTTCTTTCCCGCAGTTCGGACAGCTCTCCGCGTCGGACTCTCCCGGTGACGCGGTCCCCATCGTCGCCGTCGCGGTGACGCCCGTACCGTAGTCGTCCCCGTCCTGGTTCACCGCCGTGCCCGCGTCGCGTGACGCCGCCGCTTCCCGTCGCGCCCGCTGCTGGCGACGACGCGCCAGGACGTACGCGTCGGCGATGCTCGCGACGCCGACGACGAAGACGGGCGCCAGGTCCGCCGGGTCGCTTCCTTCCCCCGAAAGTAACGCCTGGGCGGCCTCCGGCGGCACAAACAGGTACGACGCGACGACCGCCGCCACGAACCACGCGAGTCCGCGCCGCCAGCGCCGCAGATAAAAGTGGCCCAGTCCGGTGGCGAGCGTCCCGAGGAGTGCCGCGAGCCACGGCCGCTTCCCCCGCTTCCGGTCCATACGCCCACCTTCGGACGCCGCCGATTAGGTCTTGCGGGTTCGGCTGTCGCTCGTTCCGCGCACCCGACTCCTCCGAGGGTCTCTCAACGACACCCGCGGCGAGGGCGACGTGCCGCGGCGGACGTCGCCCTCGCCGTTCGCGCCTCAACGGACCTCGCGCATCGCGACTGAGAGTTAACGCGGCCGCTCGCAATTCACACAGACAGTACTCTCGACGCTCTCCTTCGGTACGACCGCGCCACAGCGCCGGCACCGGAACCGACTGTGCGTGTACTGCGTGTGTGATTCGACGGAGGCATTTTCAATATTCCCTGGCATAAGGTTCTATACCACAAGCTAATTTAAAAAATTTCTGGATGAAATGGTGTTTATATCAGCAGGTATTGGACGGGTAGGCAGCCTTCAGAGCGGTATCTGGGCGAGCGTAAAAGCGGCCGAGAGGACCGGCCCGCGCCGCGATCGCCGGCACTACCGGAAATCCTCGACGAACCGGGCCGGCAGCCGGTCGACGAGATGTCGGGGGAGCGCGTCGACGAGTTTCTGGGTGACGATCACCATCGGTTTGCGCACGAGGACGTACAGCGCGGAGACGGCGAGGGCAGCGAGGACGGCTGTTTCCGCGACCCCGTCGAGGACGTACACCGCGGGGGCCGCGAACGCGAGAGCCACGAGGAGGTCCTCTGGCGCGCCGTCGTAGCGGACCCACCGTCGGGGGCGGATCCATCGGCCGTGATAGTGGCTGTAGACCGCCCGTTCGGACGTCCCGAGCCACGGCTTCAACTCCAGGCCGCCGCCGAGGGCGTCCATCGCGGAGTGCAACGCGGCCGCCGCGAGGAAGAGCGCGGCGGCGACGGTAAGCGCCGTCGGGGCGACGACGGCCACGACGGCGACGAGGACGGCGGCGACGCTGAAGTACACCGGAAAGTGCAACGTCCGACGGTGGCCGGCGTAGAGGTCGAAGTCCGGGAAGAGCCCGCCGAGCGCGGCGGCTGCGACGGGTAACACGGACGTTCCCGCGACGCCCTCCGGAAAGAGGACGCCGACGAGTACGGCGAGCACGACGCCGGCCAGCGCGTGCGTAGTTGCCATCATCACCCGGTCGTACGCGAATGGACGGTATGACAGTTTCGTGTGTCACGGTATCACGACTGTTGAACGTCTAGTCGCTGCGAAGCACGTCGCCGAGGGAGGCGAGCGGCGCGAGCACGGCCGTCGCGGGCGACACTGCGCATTTTTTCCTCGTCGCCGAACTATCGCCCGGTATGTGGCGACCGGCTCGGTCGGTGAGTGCGCGGTCGATCGCCAGCGCGATGCGGATGAGCATCGCGGTCGTCCTCGGTTTCGGAATCGCGACGCTGAACGTGAGCGTCGTCGTCAACGCGGTGCTCGCACTCGGAGTCACGTACCTGCCCGCGGTACTGCGTCGAGACTGGGACCTCCGCCTCTCGCCGGAGTTGACCCTCGTCGTGACGCTCGCGGTGCTCCTGCACACGATCGGAATGGTCGGCCTCTACGAGCGCCTCTGGTGGTACGACCACCTGACGCACACCCTCTCGGCGATGATCGTCGCCGCCGTGGGCTACGCCGTCACGCGGGCGCTCGATCGCTACTCGGACGGTGTCTCGTTCCCACCGCGGTTCCTCTCGGTCTTTATTCTACTTTTCACGCTCGCGCTCGGCGTCCTCTGGGAGGTGATCGAGTTCCTGGCCCGGATCGCGGCGTCGGCCGTCGGCGTCGAGGCCGTACTCGTGCAGTACGGGCTCGAAGACACCGTCCTGGACCTCGTCTTCGATACGGTCGGCGCGGTCCTCGTCGCCCTGTTCGGCACCGAACGGCTCTCCGAGTTGGTGGATGCGGTGCACGATCGGCTCTCGTGACCGCCGATCCGCTCACCGTTGATCCGACCGTTGCGACCGGTAACGATTAGACCCTGACCGCCCCAGTTACGCGCAGACGAAATGAACCGGAACGAGCGTGTGCTCTGCTCTCGGAACGTCGATTCGGGCCCGTCGAACCCCCGTACTCCGCGGCCGTCCGCGCACGGGGCAGGACGATGACCGACGAGCACCTCCAAGCGACGATCAGCCTCCGCGGCGTGGTGTTCGCGCCCTGCGGGGACGTGCTCGTCGTCCGACGCGCCAGCGACGACGGCTGGGAACTCCCCGGCGGTCGTCTCGGACCACACGAGGACGCACCCGAAGGCGTCCGCCGCGAAATCGTCGAAGAGACCGGTATCGACGCCCGGATCGGCCGCCCCATCCACGCGGTGTCGTGGCGGAACGAGGGCGATTTCGGTCGCTTCGCGGTCTACTACTGGTGTGAGGCCCCCGGCGGACTCGACGTCCGAGCCGGCGACGATCCGGTCGCGCTCAGCCACGAGCACACCGACCACGCGTGGCTTTCCCCCGCCGCTGCGACTGACCGACTGAGCGACGTGCAGGAGCGAGCGGTCGAAGTCGCGACGGAGGTGTACGGGCCGTGAGCGGGGACGAGCGGTCCGGCGACGACCCGGACGACGCGTCTGCGGGGACGGACCGGCCGACCGCCGCGCCGACGATCCGCGAACTCGACGATCGGACGGTCCGGCAGATCGCGGCCGGCGAGGTGGTCGAACGCCCCGCCTCGGTCGTCAAGGAACTCGTCGAGAACAGCCTCGACGCCGACGCCGGCCGGATCTCCGTCGCCGTCGACGCCGGCGGGACCGAGGGCGTCCGGGTCCGGGACGACGGCGTCGGGATGGACCGCGAGTCGGTCCGACGCGCGGTCGAAGAGCACACCACGAGCAAGATCGATGGCATCGACGATCTGGAGGCCGGCGTCGGCACGCTCGGGTTCCGCGGCGAGGCGCTGCACACCATCGGTGCGGTCGCTCGGCTCGCGATCCGGACGAAACCGCGAGCGCGGCCGACCGACGACGCGAGTGACCGCTCCTCCGGCGGCCGCGACGCGTCCGGAACCGAACTCCGCGTCGAGGGCGGCGAGGTGACGGGCGTCGATCCGGCGGGCTGTCCCGTGGGGACCGTCGTCGAGGTGGAGGACCTCTTCTTCAACACGCCGGCGCGCAAGAAGTTCCTGAAGACGACCGCGACCGAGTTCGACCACGTCAACACGGTCGTCACGCACTACGCCCTCGCGAACCCCGACGTCGCCATCTCGCTGGAACACGACGGCCGCGAGGTGTTCGCCACCGAGGGCAGAGGGAGCCTCCGGTCGGCGGTGCTCTCGGTGTACGGTCGCGAGGTGGCCGAATCGATGATCGACGTCGGGTACGAGCCGTCGGTCGACGGTTCGGACTCGGACGCCGCGAGCGACGGGGGACCGATCGACCGCGTTCGCGGACTGGTCAGCCATCCCGAGACGACCCGCAGCACCCGCGAGTACCTCTCGACGTTCGTCAACGGGCGGTACGTCACCGACGCCGTCCTCCGGGAGGCGGTCCTCGAAGCCTACGACGGGCAGTTGGCGGGGGACCGCTACCCATTCGCGGTGCTGTTCGTCGACGTCCCCGCCGACACCGTCGACGTGAACGTCCACCCGCGCAAGATGGAGATCAGATTCGACGACGAATCGGGGGTTCGAGCGGCCGTCGCCGACGCCGTGCGGACCGCGCTGCTCGACGAGGGCCTGGTCAGATCGACCGCGCCGCGGGGTCGCTCAGCGCCCGAAGAGACGGAGATACGACCGGAATCGCCGGACGCGACGGTCAGCGGCGGTGCGGGACACGGGCCGCAACCGGGAGCCGCCGACCCCGACGGCGATACCACCGCCGATTCCGACGGCGAGGTCGCCTCGGAAACCGTCGCCGACTTCCGGGCGGAAGGATCTGACGTCGGCTCCCAGACCGGAGGATCCGATGCCGACGCGGAGCCCGGAAGCCACGAGCGCGAAACCGCGGCCGGCGTCGATCCGACCGACGACGATGCCTGGACGGTCGACGGACTCGGCGGCGAGGGCAGCGACCGGACGGCAGAGTCGACGCCGGAAGGGGTCGACCGCTCCGGCTTCGGATCCGGTTCCGACTCCGATCTGTCCCCGGGACTGGACGCGGATCGATCCGTCGGGACGGGATCCGGGCCGGACGACGCGGAAGCGGCGTCGTCGTCGACCGCCCGCGACGAGTCAGGGTCGCGGTCGTCGACGGGGCGGCAACAGCCCCCGACGCAGGACTCGAACGCCGGCGAGACGTCGAGTCCCAGCGAGCCAGACGCGAACGGCACGAGCGATCGAGGGCGACCGGGAGCGACGGAGACACAGCCTCGGGCGTCGGGGCCGACGGGCTTCGTCGGGCCGACCGTCCAGCGCGACCTGCAGGGCGACGCGGCGACGCTGGAACCGCGGTTCGGCTCGCTGCCGTCGATGCGGATTCTCGGACAGCTACACGACACCTACGTCGTCGCCGAGGCCGACTCGGGGATGATCCTCGTCGACCAGCACGCGGCCGACGAGCGGGTGAACTACGAACGGCTGCAGTCGGAACTCGACGGCGACGTGGTGACGCAGGCGCTCGCCGAGCCGGTCGAGATCGAACTCACCGCCCGCGAGGCGGCGCTGTTCGACGAGTACGCGGAAGCGCTCTCGGACCTCGGGTTCCGCTCGGAACGGGTCGGCGACCGGACCGTCGCGGTCGAGACGGTTCCGGCGGTCTTCGCCGAGACGCTGGAGCCGGAACTGGTCCGAGACGTTCTCTCGGCGTTCGTCGCCGAGGGCGGCGACGGCGACGAGACGGTCGAGGCGGTCGCCGACGACCTGCTCGCGGATCTGGCGTGCTACCCGTCGGTCACCGGGAACACCTCGCTCACCGAGGGGTCGGTCGTGGAACTCCTCGAAGCGCTCGACGACTGCGAGAACCCCTACTCGTGCCCGCACGGCCGGCCGGTGCTCATCCACGTCGACGGCGACGAGATCGGCGACCGGTTCGAGCGGGACTACCCGGGGCACTGAGGGGAGTGTCGGGGACGACGGAGAGTGATCGCTCCCGCGTCGGCACCGACTCGGTGCGGCCCCCGGGCGCTTCGCGTACTGCGGGATAATCGCAATTATGTACTCCCTGGCGCAAGAGGGGAGTATGACCGACATCGTGACGTTTGGCGAGACGATGCTCAGGCTCTCGCCGCCCCGGGGCGAGCGACTCGAACGGACGTCCGAACTCGGCGTCCGGGCGGGCGGTGCCGAGAGCAACGTCGCCGTGGCGGCCGCCCGCCTCGGCTGTGAGTCGACCTGGATCTCGAAGCTGCCGGACTCGGCGCTCGGCCGGCGTATCGTCTCGGAACTGCGGAGCCACGGCGTCCGGACGGACGTCGCCTGGGACGACTCCGAGGCCGCGCGGTGTGGCACGTACTACCTCGAACACGGCGGCGAACCGCGCGGGACGAACGTGATCTACGACCGGACGGACGCGTCGGTGACGACCGCGACGCCCGAGGAACTCCCGGCCGGCGCGCTCGACGACGCGGAGGTGTTTTACACGAGCGGGATCACGCCGGCGCTCTCGGCGACGCTCGCGGAGACGACCGAGACCCTCCTCCGAGCGGCCCAGGAGACGGGGGCGACCACGGCGTTCGACCTGAACTACCGAGGGAAGCTGTGGCGACCCCCGGAGGCCGGGGAGCGCTACGAGTCGCTGTTCCCGTACGTCGACGTGCTCGTGGCGGCCGAGCGCGACGCGGCGACCTGTCTCGGTCGCGAGGGCGACCCGGTGGAGGTGGCGAACGGTCTGCTTCGCGACTTCGACTTCGAGACGGTCGTGCTCACGCGCGGCGAGAACGGCTCCGTCGCGGTCCGGGGCGGCGAGGTGTACGAACAGGAGGTCTACGACGCGGAGACGTTCGATCCCATCGGGACGGGCGACGCGTTCGTCGGCGGCTTCCTCGCGCGGCGACTCGACGGCGGCGACGTCCCCGACGCGCTCGCGTACGGCGCGGCAACGGCGTCGCTGAAGCGCACCATCGACGGCGACCTGGCCGTCCTCACGCCCGAGGAGGTCGAGGCCGTCGTCGATCGCGAGGCGGGGGGAATCTCGCGGTGAGTCCGAGCCGAGTATGATCCCGCAAACGACCGGCCGGTACCGCGTCCTCGGACGGCCGCGCGACCCCGACGAACTCCTGCTCGTGTCGCTCGCCGATGCCGACGATGGGTCGGGGTCGACAGACGCCGATCCGGCTCCGGAGCGAAGCGCCGCGGCCGGCGCGGAGTCGACCTTCGACCCGGCGTACGTCGAGACGACGGGCTACGAGGGTGAACTCGCCGACGCCGTCGCCGCGCTCGCTCCCGGGACGCTCGTCGACGCGACGCTCGCGTGGGTCGACGGCGACCCCCGGTTCGAGTCCGTCGACGTCGTCGCCGAGAGCTCCTTCGAGTTCTACGACGGCGTCACCGGCATCTTCGAGGCGGCGAAGGAGGCGTGGATGGTCGCCGAGGCGGACAACGCGGCGATGAACGGGCGCGTGACGAAGAACACCGACGGCGAGCCGAACGGTGCGCTGTACGTGTTCGCGAAGCAGTCGGGGGCCCGCGACCTCTTCGAGGAGTTCAGGACCGGCGTGACGCCGATCGATCCGCTCGTCCGCCGCGCAGACGAGGGCGAGTCGGTGCCGCCCGAGGCCGAGCAACCGCGCGCGGTGTTCGTGTTGCGACCGGTCGACGAGCCGTTTCTCGTCGTGTACGTGGTGTTCCGGCGCGACGGCGTGTTGGCGGAGACGATCCGATCGACGTACGTCGGACCGGAGTGAAGCCGCACGCGGTGGTGAGGCGCCCCGACCGACGATCCGTCGGCGGGATCGGGACCGCGTCGTCGCGTGTGCATCTCTTGTACCGTTCAATATTATAGTACGAACAAAATTGGGCCCGATAGCGTCGACAGCAGAAAGAGCCTAGGCCGGGATTTGAACCCGGGGTCTCGTCCTTACCAAGGACGCGCTTTACCGCTAAGCTACCCAGGCGCAGTTCTCCGTAGCGCGGATTCGTCTTTAGGCGTTTCGATTCAGCGGTGCCGTCGGGCGCTCCCGAGGCGGGCGCCGCTCACGGGTCCGTCGCCGACGACGGGACTCGATCGTCAGAGCCGCCGACGGCCGACAGCGACGCGATGCGCTCGACGGTCGCCTCCGAGAGCACCGTCTCGGCCGGGCGTAACTCGCCGTCGGCGTCGCAGTCGCGGCCCAGTTCGGCGGCATACTCCAGCAGGGCTGGCGAGGGCGTCGCGCCGGCGGCCGTCGTGCCGGCGACGACCGCGAGGGCGAAGACGTCCGACTCGAGGTTCCGATCGAGCGACTCGACGTCGGCCCCCTCGCCGCGCCTGAGCGTCTGATCCCGCCCGAAGGCGCGGACCACGTCGACCGCTCGGCCGGCGGCGTCGGTCCGGGCCAGCAGGTAGAACCCCCGGGAGACGAACACGTCGGCGGCGAGCACGTCGAGATCGGCGGCGATATCGCCGGAGACGTCGCCCTCCGCGACTCGCGTCCAGGGCTCCTCGTGGGCCAGCGATCGAGTGAGCCGAAGGCCTTCGTAGATCAACTGTACGCCGGCAGCGCGCTCTGCGAGGCCGTCGGCGTCGGTGTCAACTCCGGTTTCGGGTGCGCGAGCGCTCACAAGCGCCAACACGGCCGGCGTCATCGGCGCGTCGGAGAGGCGCTCGAACAGTACCTCCCGGAGCCGGTCGGGTTCGACGTCTTCGACCGCCTCGTGCGCGGCGTCGCGGACCCGCACGGCGTCGTCCATCGACCCTTCCTAGCGACGGGAGCGGCAAAGACCTTTGGAAACCCGGTCCGCCGGGATGCGGGGCTGAAATCGGGGTTCACAGCCCGACGCAGCCGCTCGGTTCCGAGACGTTTTTCAGAACTGGGACGAACCCGTAGGTATGTTCACCGGAATCGTCGAGACGACGGGTACCGTCGTCGAGGCGAACGACGACGAGGGCGGCCGACGGCTCAGAATCGAAGTCGGGGGCGGAGACGGTGAGGAGCGCATCTCCACCGGAAACCGGACAGCGGGCGAATCCGAGGACGGCGATTCCGGCGCGGGCGTCGCGTACGACGACCTCCACCACGGCCAATCGATCGCCGTCAACGGCGTCTGTCTGACCGTCGAGGCGTTCCGGACCACTCCAGTCCCGACGTTCGAGGTGTTTCTGGCCGCCGAGACCGTCGAGAAAACCTACCTCGGCGAGGTGGCGGCGGGCGATCGGGTAAACCTCGAACGCGCGCTCGCCGCCGACGGCCGGTTCGACGGCCACCTCGTGCAGGGGCACGTCGACACGACGGCCGAGGTGACGGGCGTCGAGCGCGTCGGCGACGACTGGTACTTCGAGTTCGCGCTGCCGCCGGACGTGAAGCAGTACGTCGTGCAGAAGGGATCGATCACGGTCGACGGGATCAGCCTCACCGTCGCCGACCGCGGCGACGACCGCTTCGCCGTCGCGATCATCCCCACGACGTACGACCTGACGACGCTCTCCGAGAAGGCCGTGGGCGATCCGGTGCACCTGGAAGTGGACGTCGTCGCGAAGTACGTCGAGCAGATGGTCGCGGGCTACCGGGACGCCATCGAGCAGGCGTAGCCGACGAAGCGACCGATCGGGCGGCTCACTCGAACTCGGTCAGTTCCGACTCGAAGTCCGATTCCGTCGCGGGCGGCGTGTGCGCCTGGCGGTAGCTGTCGCGGTACTTCTGGATCTTCCGGAGGAGGAAGAGCCCGAAGACGCCGTCGTAGAGCACGACGTAGATCAGGAACGGCGCGAGACCCGAGAGCCCGGTCACGGCGCCGATGATGCCGGATCCGATCCCGACGGTGGTGTTGTACGTCGCGTGGACGAACGCCGCCAGCAGGATGCCCTTCACGACGATCGGTCCCCGGTTGCCCGGGTTGAACTTCGCGAGGCCGAGGTAGTAGCCCGCGATGGCCGAGTAGATGACGTGTCCCGGCCCGGCGAGCGCCCTGATCGCGGTGATGCCGCCGCCGACGCCGATGAGGCCGAGACCCACGTCGAGTCCCTGGTCCGGGAGCTGTCGGGTGATGTAGAGCGCGTTTTCGATGACGGCGAAGCCGAGGCCGGCCATCGCGCCGTAGACTGTCCCGTCGAGGACGGCGTCGAACCGGTCGTCGGTGTAGGCGTACAGCCGAACGGCCAGCAGTTTCACTACCTCCTCGACCGGCCCGACGACGATGTAGAAGAACAGCGCCGTCCCGAGAAACCCGAGCACCTGGAAGTACGGCCGGAGAACGGTGTTGAGGACGGCCGCGAAGTTCGCCGTCAGGACGCCGAGGAGGAACGTCGCCACCAGGAGCGACAGCGGTTCGCTCGACGTCACGTCCGTCGAGTAGACGTACGCGGCCAGACCGATCGCCGGAACCGCCGAGAGGAGCGTGAGCAGGCCGATCTGCGGGTCGGTCAGCGCCGCGAGACCGCCGATACCGAGGAGCAGGAGAAACGCGAACCCGACCACGGCGAGCCGGGCCGATCCGGCGGCGATCCGCCAGATGAGCGCCGACGCCTTGTCCAGCGGGGTTCGCACGTCCCAGGTAGCCACGTCGTAGAGGTCCATCGAGTCCCCTGCAGCCTCTTCGATCGGATCCTTTCTGTCCCGCATCGCCGGCCGGTTCTCACGCGGCGACCTAAGGTCTTCGGCCGCGGGGGTCGAAACGGTGTCGACCGCGACCGTCATCGGCTGGCCGACGGCCGGCGCTAAGGGTGGATGACGGCCGAGGCTGTCGAGTCGCCGCCCGAGCGAAGTTAGGGAGTCGACGCCGACGGCGACTGACTGGATTCAAAAGTCAGCCGTCCGTATCCACGCGTACCGATGCACTTCGATCAACGCACCCAGGCCGCGCTCCGGGAGGTCGGCCTCTCCCGCGAGGAGGTCCGGGAAGCCTCCGACCTCGTCTCGGCGGCCGTCGACCGCGACGCCGATCGCCTCCGGGAGTTCTTCGACCGCGACGTCGTCTACTCGGATATGGAGATGGCGCACAGCGCCGGCGGAATCAACGAGCACGCCGTGCAGTTCGTCGATCTGTTCACCCACGGCAGCGACCTCCGCGGCTACCTCCGGTTCGACACGTGGGGGGTTCCGGTCGAGGGCGGCCGCGTCCTCTCGGAAGACGTCGTCGAACTCTCGCTCGGACCGACGGTCCACGACAGAGTGCGGTTCGCCCGCGACGAGGACGTGCTGTGATGGGCGGCGACGGCAGCAGCGGGAACGGCGAAGCCGCCGCAGGCGAGGAAGACGGAGCGAGCGACGAGTCCCCCGCGGGCGAGGCGCCCACGACACCCCGCGTCCGGGTCCGCGGCATCTACACGACGGCCGTGACGCGACACCTCCTCGACGCGGGCGCCGAGGTCGTACAGGCGTCCGAACCGATCCGGGAGCGCTTCGACGCCGACTTCGGCGACGGGGCGCACGACGTCACCGTCGCGACGACTGGCGACCGCCAGGGCGTCGGCGTCGACGGCGACCCCGACGCCGTCGCGGCCGTCGACGCGGAACTCCGGGGCATCGGCCGCGACACCTTCGCGTGGGACGATCCGACCCCGCCGGGCGCGGTGTTCGCGGCGACCGTGAGCGAGACGCTCGGCTCCGGCGCGGTCTGCGACCTCGGGGAGAGCGAGGGCTTTCTTCCCTACCGCGACGCCGAGGATCACCTCGAAGCGGGCGACGCAGTCCGGGTGCAGGTCAGAGAGAGCGCCCCGCCGTGGATCGACCGCCGGGCGCGGCTCGGGACCGAGATCCGGGCCGACGCCGGACTCGCGACCCTCGTCCGCGATCGCGACGGCGTCACGGTCGACACCCGAGACGACGCCGCCGGCCGCGAACTCGCCGGGATGACCGACCTGCTCTCGGTCGACGCGCCGGACGGGTGGGGCATCGAGTGGTCCCACGCCGCCACCCGAGCCGAGATGAGCGCGCTCGAAGCCGCGCTCGACCGGGCCGCCGGACGCGCGGAGGATCTCGCCGCGGCGGTGGACGGGACCGATGCCGACGAAACGGAGTCGCCGTCGGAGCGACCAACCGCGCTCGCGACCCCCGCGGCGGGACGTTGGCTGTGGTTCGGCCGCGAGTCCCGATTCGCGCTCGACGGGGCCCGACGGGCGGTGACGACGACGATGCCGGGCCACCACCGCACGAAGGCCGCCAGCGACTCGGCGAGTGCCGGAGTCGACCTCGCGGAGGCGCTCTGGGCGGCGGAGGGGGCCGCCGGACCGGCTGGCGGCGTCGCTGACGATGCCGCGGAGTCGGACGACGGGAGCGACGGTCCCGACTTCCCGTTCGACGTCGTGACCCGGCAGTTCGGCCCCGTCGCGGGCGACACCGTCGAGATCAGACACGGGAAGCCGGACGGCCGCGCGTTCTCGCTCGGCAGCGGCGAGGTGACCGACTGGGGCGCCGACGGCTCGCTCGACGTGACGCGGACGCTCTCGGGCAGCGGCACGTACGACGGACTGGGGACCCGCCGGGAGGCGGGCGACACCGCCCTCACGAAGTTCCGCGAGGGCCGCTGGTGGTACCCGACCGTCTACCGGAGTGCCGAGGGCGAGCACCGCGGAACGTACGTCAACGTCTGTACGCCCGTCGAGTGTTTCCCCGACGAGATCAGGTACGTCGACCTCCACGTCGACGTCGTGAAGCGTCCCGACGGCACCGTCGAGCGGGTCGACGACGACGAACTCGACGCCGCGGTCGAGGAGGGAAACGTCCCCGAGGCCGTCGCCGAAAAGGCGCGGGCGGTGGCCGCGAGCCTCGAACGCGCGCTCTCGGAGTGAGTGACGTCCAACCGTCGCCTGCGGCCGTTCTTAGAACCTCGGACGCGATCACGTCTATACCGCCGGCTACGACCGTCTCCGTCGGCCGGAGGCGAACAGCGTGGAAACCCGTCCCACACCGTCTGTCGGGTGGAGAACAGCAACTTTATCAGTCGCTCGTGGCGAATTGCACCCAAGATTACTCTCTAGGAGGTCAATAGTGACACAACAAACACAACAACCGGAGGTGAACATCGGACTCGTCGGGCACGTCGACCACGGGAAGACGACGCTCGTGCAGGCGCTGTCCGGATCGTGGACGGATCAGCACTCCGAGGAAATGAAGCGCGGCATCTCTATCCGACTCGGCTACGCTGACGCCACGTTCCGGAAGCTCCCCAACGTCGACCCGCCGGAGTGCTACACGGTCGAGGAGACCGGGCCGGACGGCGAGGAGACCGAGGTGCTGCGGACGGTCTCGTTCGTCGACGCCCCGGGCCACGAGACGCTGATGGCGACGATGCTGTCGGGCGCGGCCATCATGGACGGCGCGGTCCTCGTCGTGAGCGCGACCGAGGACGTCCCCCAGGCCCAGACCGAAGAGCACCTGATGGCGCTGGACATCATCGGCATCGACAACATCGTCATCGCGCAGAACAAGATCGACCTGGTCGACCGCGAGCGCGCGGTCGAATCCTACGAGCAGATCCAGGAGTTCGTCGAGGGCACCGTCGCCGAGGACGCGCCGATCGTCCCCGTCAGCGCCCAGCAGGAGGTCAACATCGACCTCCTGATCGACGCCATCGAGCGGGAGATTCCGACGCCCGAACGCGACGAAAGCGAATCGCCGCGGCTGTTCGCGGCCCGCTCGTTCGACATCAACCGCCCCGGGACCACCTGGGAAGACCTCAAGGGCGGCGTCGTCGGCGGGTCGGTCGTGCAGGGCAAACTCGCCACCGGCCAGGAACTCGAACTCCGCCCCGGCCGCGAGGTCGAGGAGGGCGGTTCCTCGGAGTGGGAGCCGATCACGACTGAGATCCGGTCGCTGCAGGCCGGCGGCCAGTCCGTCGAGGAAGTCCGGCCGGGCGGCCTCTGCGGGATCGGCACGGGACTCGACCCGAGCCTCACGAAGGGCGACGCGCTTGCCGGACAGGTCGCGGGCGAGCCCGGGACCCTCCCGCCGACGCGCGAGGAGTTCACGATGGACGTCGAACTCCTCGACCGGATCGTCGGCGAGGACGAGGGAAGCGTCGAGGAGATCTCGACCGGCGAACCGCTGATGCTCACTGTCGGGACCGCGACGACCGTCGGCGCGGTCACGAGCGCTCGGACGGGCGAGGCCGAGGTGTCGCTGAAGCGCCCCGTCTGCGCCGAGTCGGGCGCGAAGATCGCCATCAACCGCCGGGTCGGCGCGCGGTGGCGGCTCATCGGCATCGGGACGCTGCAGTGACGATCGGCCGAGACGGCGCGGGCCGTCGGCCGAGCTGAAGGCGGCGGCGACAGCGGGACGCGACCACACGACGGAGACGACAGGACGACACACGAGGATGACGACGGTGATACTGGACACGAACGCGCTGATGATGCCGGTCGAACTCGACGTGCGGGTCTTCGAGGAACTCGACCGCCTCGTCGGCGCGGACGCTGACCTCGTCGTCCCCCGCGCCGTCGTCGCCGAGCTGGAGAAGCTCGCCGAGGAGGGCAGCGGCGTCGAGGCGACAGCCGCGAACGTGGGCCGGGACCTCGTCTCGCGGTGTCGCGTCGTCGAGACCGGCGTCTCCTACGCCGACGACGCGGTGGTCGAACTCGCCGACACCGAGGGCGGATACGTCCTCACCAACGACAGGCCGCTCCGCGACCGGTTGCTCGAACGCGGCGTTCGCGTAATCGGTTTAAGGGGTCGAAACACATTGGAGATAACAGAACCATAACATATGTACAAACGGGTACGACTCAAAGACACAGTCGAGGTACCGCCGAAGCACCTCGCGGACGTGACGCCACAGCGGGTCAAGCGGCTCCTGCAGGACAAACTAGAAGGACGGATGGACGAGGACGTCGGCAGCGTCGTCAGCGTCGTCGACGTACACGACATCGGCGAGGGGACAGTGCTCCCCGGCCGCGCCGGCGTCTACTACGAGGCGGAGTTCGACGCGATCACGTTCGACCCCTCGATGCAGGAGGTCGTCGACGGCGAGGTCGTCGAAGTCGTGGAGTTCGGCGCCTTCGTCGGCATCGGCCCGGTCGACGGGCTGCTGCACGTCTCACAGATCTCCGACGAATACCTCGCCTACGACGGCGAGAATCAGCAGTTGGCGTCGACGGAGTCGAACCGGACGCTGAGCGTCGGCGACTCCGTCCGCGTGCGCGTCGTGACGAAGAGCATCGACGAGCGCAACCCGCGCGACTCGAAGATCGGCCTGACCGCCAAACAGCCGGGGCTCGGCAAGCACGGCTGGCTGGAAGCCGACCGCCAGGCGAACACCGCGACGACCGGAGCGGAGGGCGAGTAGATGGCCGAATCCCGTCTCGCCTGCCGGGAGTGTCACTACATCAATCACGGCGACGCGCAGGCGTGTGAGAACTGCGGCTCCAGCAGTCTCACCGAGGACTGGGCGGGCTACGTCGTCATCACGCACCCCGAGCGATCGGAGATCGCCGACGAGATGAACGTCAACGAGCCGGGCGGCTACGCGCTGAAGGTCCGCTGAGGCGGATGCTCACGCTCCCAGACGACTTGCGAGGCTCGTTCAAGGACCCCTTCGGTCCCGTCTACACCGACGCAGCGGCGCTGCTCGCCGACGCCGGCCGCCCCGTGATCGCCGTCGGCGACGTCGTCACGTATCACCTGCGGCAGGCGGGTCACGCGCCGTCGGTCGCGCTCGTCGACGGGAAGACGAAGCGCGAGGCGGTCGACGCGGAGATCCGCGAGGCGCTGTCGGATCCCGAGCACAGGCGCGACGTCGAGAGTCCACCCGGCGCGCTCTCGGAGTCGCTTCTGTCCGCGCTCGCCGAGGCCGTCGCCGCCGCTGATCCGATCACGATCGTCGTCGACGGCGAGGAGGACCTCGCCGCGTTGCCGGCGGTGCTCGCCGCCCCGCTGGGCGCGACGGTCGTCTACGGCCAGCCCGACGAGGGGATGGTCCGCGTCGACGTCACCGAGGACGCGAAGGCCGAGATGCGGTCGCTGCTGGAGGAGATGGACGGCGACGTCGCGAGCGCGCTGGCGATCCTCGGCGTCGACGCGACCGAGGAGTCCCGCTGAACGACGTCGGAGCGTCGACGACGGACCGCGTTCGCCTCTTCGAAATCCTTTTACTCCTTTCGGGAGGATGGTAGGACAACTGAACCATGGAAATCGACATTATCTCCGAGGACGAGAATCCGATGTTGCATCGGACCGACGTCCGGTTCGAGATCGTTCACGACGACGCGACGCCCTCGCGGCTCTCCGTTCGCGACAGCCTCGCCGCGAAACTGAACAAGGATTCGGCGGAAGTCGTCGTCCACGAACTCGACACGAAGTTCGGAATGCGAAAGACCGTCGGCTACGCGAAGGTCTACGAGTCGCCGGACTTCGCCCGCGACATCGAGCAGGACTACATGCTCGATCGGAACAAGATCGAGGCCGAGGAAGGCGGCGAAGCGGAAGCCGAAGAGGCCTGATTCGGCCGCACAGCGACCTAACACACCTTCTCGATGCGAATCGTCGGAATCGAAGGGACCGCCTGGGCCGCCAGCGCCGCGCTCTACGACACCGAAACCGACGAGGTCGTCATCGAATCCGATCCCTACGAACCCGAGAGCGGCGGCATTCACCCGCGTGAAGCGGCCGAGCATATGGGATCGGCGATCCCCGAAGTCGTCTCGGCGATTCTCGATCACGCGGCGACGACTCCCGGTGAGAGCGCGGACGGCCTCGGCGTCGACGCCGTCGCGTTCTCACGCGGTCCCGGGCTCGGCCCGTGCCTCCGTATCGTCGGCACCGCGGCGCGGGCGCTGGCGCAGACGCTGTCGGTGCCGCTCGTCGGTGTCAACCACATGGTGGCGCACCTGGAGATCGGTCGCCACCGATCGGGGTTCGAGTCGCCGGTCTGTCTGAACGCCTCGGGCGCGAACGCGCACCTGTTGGGCTATCACGACGGCCGCTACCGGATTCTGGGCGAGACGATGGACACCGGCGTTGGGAATGCAATAGACAAGTTCACGCGGCACCTCGGCTGGTCTCACCCCGGCGGCCCGAAGGTCGAAGCGCGAGCGAAGGCGGGCGAGTACCACGACCTTCCCTACGTCGTAAAGGGGATGGACTTCTCCTTCTCCGGGATTATGTCGGCGGCGAAGGACGCCGTCGACGACGGCGTGCCCGTCGAGGACGTCTGCGCCGGCCTCCAAGAGACGATCTTCGCGATGCTGACGGAGGTCTCCGAACGGGCGCTGTCGCTGACGGGGACCGACGAACTCGTCCTCGGCGGCGGCGTCGGCCAGAACGCGCGCCTCAGGGAGATGCTCGCGTCGATGTGCGAGCAGCGCGGCGCGGACTTTTACGCGCCGGAACCGCGGTTCCTCCGCGACAACGCCGGGATGATCGCGGTCCTGGGCGCGAAGATGTACGCCGTCGGCGACACGATCGACGTGCCGGACTCCGCGGTCGACCCGAACTTCCGACCCGACGAGGTCGCGGTGACCTGGCGCGGCGACGACGAGTCAGTCGTCCGCGATCCGACGGCCTCGGGAACGATTCGCGGTGCGGAGGCGACCGTGACGATCGAGGACGACCGCGTGATCAAGCGGCGCGTCCCGAAGGCGTACCGGCATCCGGCGCTCGACGACCGCCTGCGCGCCGAGCGCACGCGGGCGGAGGCGCGGCTCACGAGCGCCGCGCGTCGCGTCGGCGTCCCGACGCCCGTCGTCTACGACGTCGACCCGACGGAGGGGACGCTCGTCTTCCAGCGCGTCGGCGACGACGACCTCGCCGCGGCGCTCTCGGCGGACCGGTGCCGGGCGGTCGGACGACACCTCGCGACCGTCCACGGCGCCGGCTTCGTCCACGGCGATCCCACGACCCGGAACGTCCGCGTCGACGCCGAGCGGACGTACCTCATCGACTTCGGCCTCGGCTACCACACCGGCCACGTCGAGGACCACGCGATGGATCTCCACGTGTTCAAGCAGAGCGTCGCCGGAACCGCCGCCGACGCGGAGCCGTTGCTCGACGCCGTCGAGGCGGGGTACGCCGCCGTCGGCGACGAGACGGTCCGGACGCGACTCCGGGAGATCGAGGGACGCGGACGGTACCAGTGAAGCCGGGGCTGGAGCGGCGTTGGGGGCGAACAGTCGGCACCTGGCTGGGGGGCCGGCCAGTCCCTCGCCCGACTGGCGGCCGCTCCCCTGTCCCGCGCCGACGTGCCGAGCGATCGCGGCCCGACGCGGGGTGGCTGCTACGTCACGGGGACGATGGCCGCCCCCTCGTACATAAACGTCAGCGTCGGGGAGCGGTCGACTGTCCGCCGATCCCCGACAGACTGTCAGCGAGCCGATGCCAAAACGATTTATTACCGCCCGGCGTACCCTGTCGTATGGCAGACAAACCGAAGCAGGGAGAGATCCTCGGGATTCCGTACAACTTCGAGCGGCCGTCGATCGGTCGGATGCTCGCGTCGTACTGGAAGCCCGGCGAGGGAATGCTCGTGAAGAAGCCCTTCGGCATCGGCTACACGCTGAACCTCGCGAACTGGCGCTCCTGGGTCGCCCTCCTCGTGGTCGGCGGTCTCCTCTGGCAGGAGCAGAAGTCCCGGAGCGGCGAGGGCGACCTCGACGCCGACGAGGACGACGACGGGCCGGTCGAAGTTATCGTCGACTGAAGCGGCCTTCGGGGTCGACCGGGAGCCGCGGCGGTATGGAGGTGACCGGGGCGACGGCGCCCCGTCCCGTGTCGACTCCTCGTTGCGTCGGCGGCGCGGAACCGACGATACTTTCTCGCGACTCGACGCACGTTCCGGTAGATGCTTCGCTACGTCACGACGAACGCGGGGAAAGTGCGGGAGGCGCGGGAGTACCTCGACGGCGTCGAGCAGTTGGACTACGATTACACCGAGGTCCAGGCGTCGAATCTCGATCCGATCGCCGCGCGCGGCGCGCGAGAGGCGTACCGGCACGCGAACGAACCCGTCCTCGTCGACGACGCCGGCCTGTTCGTCGAGGGGTTCGACGGCTTCCCCGGCCCGTATTCGGCGTACGTCGAGGACACGCTGGGCGTCGAGGCGGTCCAGCGACTCGTCGAGCGCGAGACGGCGGAGCCGCACCGGGCGTCGTTCCGGTGCGTCCTGGCGTACTGCGACGGCGAGCCGTTCGAGGCGAGTCCGGATCCGATCGACCGCGACGACCGGAGCGCGGCGGCGGCCGCGGACGCGGCCGCCGAGGCGAGCGAGGACGACGGCGAGTCCGACGTGCTGCCGGTGAAACTGTTTCACGGGAGCGTTCCCGGCCGGATCGTCGAACCGCGCGGCGAGGGCGGGTTCGGCTACGATCCGATCTTCGAACACGACGGGACCACGTTCGCCGAGATGCGTCCCGAGGAGAAGAACGCCGTCTCCCACCGGGGACGGGCCTTCGCGAAGTTCGCGGAGTGGGCGCAAGAACGAACCCAGTAGCGGCGGACCTGTCCGTCGGCGACGCCGGATTCTCTCGAAGTCGAGGGAGAGAGCGCGGGCGAGGTGTCCGTCAACTGTGTATCGAAACTGATAGCGGGACGCGAACGTTGATACCGCTCCGTTCTCGCGGGGGGTCCCGTTATCAGTGAGTGAGAACGCGATAACAGACTTAAGCGTAAGCGTCCGGTGGGCCAGCGTATGAGCCTACTCGAATCGTACGAACGCCTCCTCTGGGGAACGATGGACGCGCTCGGAATCTCTCACTCCGTCGCCCGGAAAGTGCTCGCCGCGGTCGGGATCCAGTTCGGCATCTCGGTCGCCCAAGCGGGCCTCCCGTGGGTCACGAGCGGGCGAACGACGGCAGTGCTCTCGATACTGCTCCTGACCGGGGCGACCGTCGCGTTCCTCAACACCGTGCTGATCGTCCGCCGCGACGTCGTCGATCCGATCGATCAGCTCTCGGCGTCCGCGTCCGCCGTCGCCGCGGGCGACCTCTCGACGTCGCCCCCCACGACCGACGGTAACGACGAGATCGCGGAACTCGTCGAGGACTTCGGCGACATGCACGAGCATCTCCGACTCGTCTCGGCGCAGGCGACCGCGATGGCCGACAGGGAGTTCGACGACCCCGTGCTCGACGAGCGGCTGCCGGGGGAGTTCGGCGACTCGCTCGGCCGGATGGCGACCGACCTCACCACCCACACGCGGGCGCTCCAGCGGCTCGTCGACGCCTTCGGCGAGGCCACCGAACGCGCCCGCGAGGGCGACCTGACGGCGCTGATGCCGGCCGAGAAACTCGCCGAAGAGGACGAGCGCTACGGCGAGGTGGCGCGCTCGTACAACGAGTTCCTCCGGACGCTCTCGGCGACGATCGGCGAGGTCCAGACGTTCGCCGACAGGGTGGCGGAGATGAGCGACGAGGCGCGGACGCACGTCGAGCGCGCGACCGAGTCGAGCGAGGCAGTCGCGGCCGCCGTCGACGAGATCGAGGACGGGGCCGACGAGCAGACCGAGCACCTCCAGACCGTCGCCTCGGAGCTCTCGACGCTCTCGGCGACGGTCGAGGAGATCGCCGCCTCGGCCGACGAGGTCGCCGGGACGGCCGAGCGCGCCGCCGAGCGCGGGCGCGAGGGACGCGACGTCGCGACGACGGCGATGGAGGAACTCGACGCGGTCGAACGGCAGATCGACGAGGCGGCGACGGCGATGGAGGAACTCGCCACGCACATCGACGAGATCGAGGAGGTCGCGGCGTTCATCGACGAGATCGGCTCCCAGACCGACCTGCTCGCGATCAACGCCTCGATCGAGGCGGCGCACGCCGGCGACGCCGGCGACGGGTTCGGCGTCGTCGCCCGCGAGGTCAAGGCGCTGGCGGAGGAGACCCGCGAGTCCGCCGACGAGGTGTCCGGGCTCATCGCGGACGTGACAGAGCGCTCCGAGGAGACGCTCTCGATCGTCCACGAGACCGACGAGCAGGTCAAATCCAGCGTCGACACCGTCGAGACCGCCATCGACGAGTTCGAGTCGATCGTGAGCGAGGTCGAGGGGATCGACCGGAGCATCCGCGAGGTGAGCGACGCCACCGACCAGCAGGCCACGTCCGCGCAGGATGTCTCCGCGCGGGTCGACGAGGTCGCGAACATCTCCGAGGAGACGACCGCCCAGACGACCGCCGCGGTCGAGGACGCGACGAAGCAGTCGCAATCGCTCGGCGAACTCGAATCGCAGGCCGCCACGCTCACCGCGCAGGCGAGCGGCCTCGACGACCTGGTCGACTCCTTCGAGATTCTCGACGGCGACGGCGAACGGGCGGACGGACAGCGGGTCGGCGACGGCGCAGACCTCGGCGGGCCCGTCGAGTCCTCGGCGGCAAGCGCTCCCTCGGACGATTGAGAGCCCCTCGTTGCGGGCGGCCCCGACACCCGACGCGGACCCGCAGTCTATAGCCTTATCCGTCCGCCGGTCGAACCGGAGAATATGAAGATAGTGCCGGACACGAGCGCGGTCATCGACGGTCGCGTGTCCGAGCGGGTCGAGTCCGAGGACGACGCGGGGCCGATTTTGGTCCCGGAGGCGGTCGTCGGCGAACTCGAATCGCAGGCCAACGACGGCTTCGACACGGGATGGGAGGGGCTCGAAGAGCTCCAGCGACTCGCAGCGCTGGCTGACGAGGGCCGCGTCGACGTCCGATACGTCGGCCGGCGGACGAAGCCCAGCGAGGCCACCGGAGCCCACGAGGGCGACATCGACGCGCTGATCCGCGACGTCGCCGAGGAGGAGGGCGCGACGCTGCTCACGAGCGACGTCGTCCAGTCGGAGGTCGCGAAGGCGAAGGGCCTCGACGTCGAGTACGTCGAACCGCGCGTCCGCGGCTCCGGTGAACTCGTCATCGAGAAGTTCTTCGACGAGCAGACGATGTCGGTCCACCTGAAGACCGGAACGAAGCCGAAGGCCAAACGCGGGGACATCGGCGAGATGCATTATCAGACGATCGACGAGGCGGTGAGCGACGAGGCGACGATGAAGGAGTGGGCCGACGACATCGAGGAGACCGCCCGCAGCAGTTCGGAGGGCTTCCTCGAACTGTCGGAGCCCGGAATGAGCATCGTCCAGTTCCGCGATTACCGGATCGCGGTCGCTCGGCCCCCCTTCGCCGACGGCATCGAGATCACCGCCGTCCGGCCGATCGTCAAGACCGACCTCGAGGACTACGAGTTCGCCGAGGAACTCAAGGACCGGCTGAAAGAGCGCCAGCGCGGCGTCCTCATCTCCGGGTCGCCCGGGGCGGGGAAGTCGACGTTCGCGCAGGCGGTCGCGGAGTTCCTCACCGACTCGGACTACGCGGTGAAGACGATGGAGAAGCCCCGCGACCTCCAGGTCGGCGACGACATCACCCAGTACACCGCCCTCGGCGGCGATATGGAGAAGACGGCCGACTCCCTCCTCTTAGTCCGACCGGACTACACCATCTACGACGAGGTGCGGAAGACCAAGGACTTCGGCGTCTTCGCGGACATGCGACTGGCGGGCGTCGGGATGGTCGGCGTCGTCCACGCCACCCGCGCCATCGACGCCCTCCAGCGGCTCGTCGGCCGCGTCGAACTCGGGATGATCCCGCAGGTCGTCGATACGGTGGTGTACATCGAGGACGGCCGCGTCGACACCGTCTACGACGTGACGACGGAAGTGAAGGTGCCCGAGGGCCTCACCGCGGAGGACCTCGCCCGCCCGGTCATCCAGGTCGCGGACTTCGAGACCGGGAAACCGGAGTACGAGATCTACACGTTCAACCGCCAGGTCGTCACCGTTCCGATCGGCGACGGCGACGGGAGCGACGAGACCGGCGTCGGCCGACTCGCCCGCCAGGAGATCGAACGCGAGATCAGATCGATCGCCCGCGGGCACGTCGACGTCGAACTGAAGGGGCAGAACGACGCGGTCGTCTACGTCGAGGAGGACGACATCTCCTACGTCATCGGCAAGGGCGGCGGCCGGATCTCCGACGTCGAGGACCGACTCGGCATCGACATCGACGTGCGGACGCACGACGAGAAGCCCGGGGCGAGCGGCGGATCGGGCGGATCGTCCGGTTCCGGCGGGCGCGGGGACTCCGACGACGGCGTCGTCGTCACGCCCGAGGTGACCTCCCGGCACGTCGTCGTCCGGATGGACGAACACGTCGGCGAGACCGTCGAGATCCGGGCCGACGGCGAGTACCTCTTCACCGCGACGGTCGGCCGCGGCGGCGACATCCAGGTGTCGCGGGGGAGCGCCATCGCCGACGAACTCGAACAGGCGATCGACCGGAAACAGCGGATCACGGTCCACCCGGCCTGAGAGTCAGTCCTGGTTTTCGGGAAACGTTCACGATTCTCGATAGGTTTATCACCGCGGGCTTCGCTACACGGCGAGTGTAGCAATGGTCGGTCCCCTCCGCCGTCGCGCACTTCGGAGTCGGGGGCGACCGACCGTTCGTCCGGAGGGCCACCGTCCGTGCTCGTGACCACCCCGATCCTGCTGTCGCTCCTGCTCCGTACCCTCGGGGTCGGGCTCTCGGTGTATCTGTTGTACCGGGAGCGCGACCGCCGGTTCGTCTTTCTCGTCGTGCTGCTCTCCCTGATGGCGCTGCGGCAGGCACTCACGCTGTTCGACGTCGGACAGGCGGTGCGGGAAGCGCCCGCGTTCCTCGTCACCGTCCTCGTCGTGGGTCTCGTGTTCTATCTGGTGCAGTACGTTCGACAGGAGAACGAGACGAAGGCACAGTTGCGAGCGATGAACCGGGAACTGCAGGCGAGTCGGAACCGGCTCCGGGCGGCGATGAACGCGTCACCGGAGTACATCTTTCTCCTCGACGACTCGGCGCGCTACCGGGAGGTCCTCTCCGGAGAGGACCGGATCACTGTCCACCCCCCGGACGACATCGTCGACAGCGCGGTCGAGGAGGTCCTGCCCGAGGAGACCGCCGCGGCGGTCCGCGAAGCGGTCGAGCGGACCGCCGAGACCGGCGAGACCCAACGGACCGAGTACCCGATGGCGCGGGACGACGGAGTGGAGTGGTACGCGGCGCGGACGGCGTGCGTGCGGTACCCCGAACAGGAGGAACGACACGTGCTGCTCACCGCGCGCGACGTGACCGAGCGGAAGGAACGCGAACGGAAGCTACGCCGGTTCCGCCGCGCCATCGAGACCGCCGGGCACGCCATCTACATCACCGACGACAGCGGCACGATCACGTACGTCAACCCCGCGTTCGAGGAGATCACGGGCTACGCGAGCGAGGACGCCATCGGCCGGACGCCGGAGTTTCTCGACTCGGGACAGATGCCCGAGGACTACTTCGCGGAGTTGTGGGCGACCGTCCAGTCGGGGGAGGTGTGGGAGGATGAGATCCTCAACGAGCGTCGCGACGGGTCGCTGTATTACGCCCAACAGACCGTCGCGCCCGTTACCGACTCGGGGACGGTCCGGGAGTTCGTGGCGATCCAGACGGACATCACACCGCTGAAGGAGCGAGAGCGCCAGTTGAACGTACTCTCTCGGGTGTTGCGACACAACCTCAGAAACGAGATGAACGTGATCCTCGGGAAGGCGCAGGCCATCCAGGAGTCGGCCGACGGAGACCTCGCGGCCGACGCGGCACAGATCGAGCGGGTCGGCGGACGGCTGTTGAACCTCGCGGAGACGTACCGCGAGATCCTCGACCTCATCGAGACGTCGGGGGCGCGCCATCGGATTCAGCTCCTGGATCGGCTCCGCACGGAGGTTCGAGAGTTCCGCGAGGTCCATCCCGAGGCGGACCTCGACGTCGAGTTCGACTGTCCCGACGACGTCGCCGTCGTCGCGATTCCGGGCGTCGAACGCGCCGTCTGCGAACTGCTCGAGAACGCCGCGGTCCACTCCGACCGCGAGTCGCCGCGGGTCAGCCTCTCCGTCGAAGCGACGGGCACTCACGTGCGGATTCGGGTTGCGGACACCGGCCCGGGGATCCCGCCGACCGAGTGGAAGGTTCTGACGGGCGAACACGAGATCGACCCGCTCTCTCACGGGACGGGGCTGGGGCTGTGGCTGGTCCACTGGCTGATCACGAGCGCCGGCGGCCGCCTCTCGTTCGAGGAGAACGACCCGCGCGGCAGCGTCGTGACGATACAGTTGCAGCGCGCCTCGGACGCTGACGGCGGATCCGACGGGTAGACTGGGGGCCGTCCACACCGCTCGCGCTCGGAGCGATAGCGGCGTCGCCGACGGACTCGAACGGTCGATCGATCGGGAGCAGCGGATCACGGTCCATCCCGCCCGGAGAGTCGGTTGCGTCCTCGTCTCGACAGTCGCGTACGGCGGTCCCGACGGGTCAGACGGACGTTTCGACGGCGGGAGAGAGATATGCGTCGGCGACGGTGTCCATGATGGTTTCGACGGCCGGAGAGCCGTTCGTGAACACCACGTATTCGGTGGCGCGGTGATATTCGACCACGTTCAGCTCGTACAACCGCGGCAGGTGCGTGTGGAGCAGTGAGATGTACACGCGGGTAACGGTCTCATCGGAGACCTCGTCCGGGCATGATCCTTGCTCTGCAGCGGCGATCTCGGTCGCGAGATCGCGGATGGGCATCCGGCCCTCGGATTCCCGTAAACACAGAATCGCACGGAGACGCCGCTCGTGCCCCAGTAGTTCGAATGCGTTGCTGAGTGTATGCAGATCGGCCGCGTCTGTTGTCCTCATTAGCCGGTGGTGCGACAAACAGATAGGGCGATGATAAGTGTTTTTGACAAAATAAAGAATAAATCGAGTACAAATAATAATGATGAAATGATCTGCGCTCAATTTATGCATTTTTGGACAGTGTTAACACTCCCTCACTGCGGCGAGCGACGCGGGACGGGCAGATGTGGTTCCGGGGACGCTGGACGCGCGAGGTGCACGAGTGCCGGACCGCCGATGCGCCATCGGCGACCGTCCTCGCGGATCCGGGAGCGCACTGCCAAGAGGCCTCTCAGGGGTGCCGCCGTCGCCGAACCGGACGATTCTTTTCCCGACCGCGACACGCACGGGTATGGAACCCGATACGCCGCCGGAAGCGGTCCTCGACGAACTGTTCGCAACGATCGAGGACCGGAAGGAGACGCTTCCGGAAGAGTCGTACACGGCGTCGCTCTTCACCCACGAGAAGGGCGAAAACGCCGTCTTGGAGAAGCTCGGCGAGGAGACGACGGAGGCGATCCTGGCCGCGAAGGACGACGACGATGAAGAACTGCTGGCCGAGAGCGCGGACCTCGTGTATCACCTGCTCGTGCTGCTCGCGATGAAAGACGCGACGCTGGACGACCTCCGGATCGAACTCCGCGAGCGGTTCTGAAGCTGCCGGGTATCGCTCTCTCAGGAGCTTCACGGCTCCGGAGAGGAGGATCTGCCGCGGACTGACAGCCGGCAGTCCGATCGCCCGGCTGGTACGAGTCCGAACCCGGGCGAGTGAGCGTCCAACCGCGGTATATCGGCGGCGTTACCCCTGCAACAGGTTCATCACCTCGTCGACGACGTCGGGTTCGACGGCGATGACGTATCGGCCGCCGGCCGCGAGAGTCGTGTCGGAGCGCGCGATCCGCTGTCCGTTCTCGTCGGAGACGACCAGCGTCCCCGCCGGGAAGCGGACCTCGGAGAGCTGCTTGCCGGCCGCCGGAGCGCCTTCGGCGACCCGAACGAGCATAATGTCGAGCGTCCCCGTCACGTCCGCCAGCGTCTGGACGTCGCTGCCGCTGATCTCGTTCGCGGCCACCCGCGCGCCGGCGCGCTCGGGGAACAGCACCGCGTCGACGAAGCGGGTGTACGACTCGCGGGCCTTGCGGTCGATCCGGGCGACCGTTCGGATCTCCGGGGCCAGCTCCGAGGCGGCCAAACAGACCGCGAGGTTCAGCCCGCTCTCGCCCGTCAGCGCCGCGATCACGTCGGCTTTCCCGACATCGGCCTGTTCGATGATCGCCGGGTCGGTCGCGTCGCCGTGGATCACCGTCGCGACCCACTCGTCGGCGATGTCGGAGACCACGCGATCGTCGCGTTCGATGATCGTGACGTCGTGGCCGCGGTCTGCGAGCAGTTCTGCTGTCTGGAAGCCGACTCTACCGCCGCCGGCGATGATCACGTCGAGGGTTCCGGTCATAGTCAGTCGTCTACCTCTGGGGTCATTTCGATGTCAGTTCCGTCGTCTCGCTGCGGCTCCGTTCGCACTCGGTTCAGCACCACGTAGGCCACGCCGCCGAGCAGTATCCACCCGACGCTGAGTCCCAGCGCCAGCGGGTCGGTCCGGATCAGATACTCGACGAGTACCACCGTCAGAATCAGGTTGAGCGCGACGCCGATGAGCGGTGGGGCGGGATAGAACGGCATCTCGTAGGGGCGGTGCATGTCGGGACGCTCCCGCCGGAGTCTGATCACGGCGACGTTGACGATGATGAACGACAGCAGGAAGAACAGACTCGACATATTTCCGGCGCTCTGGGTCGGCAGCGCGACGGATCCGAGCATCACCACCGCGCTCGCGAGGATCGCGACGAACGGCGTCCCGTACCGGTGGTGGAGCTGCCCGAAGGAGGGCAGGAGTTGCCCCTCGCGACCCATCGAGAACGCGACGCGCGAGGAGGCGATCACGACCGCGTTCAGCGCGGTCAGCGTCGAGAACACCGCGCCGAAGACGATGAGCGCGCCGCCGTTCCGAATGACCGGGAGGCCGGTCGGCATGAACGACGTCGCCGCCGCCGCGATGCCCGCCTCGCCGGCGTCGGCGAGCCCCTGCGCACCGAGCGTTCCCACCGCGACGGTCACGACCGCCAGGTAGACGATCACCGTCGCGACGAGGCTCAGGAAGATGGCCTTCGGAATGTTCTTTCTGGGGTTCTCGACCTCCTCGGTGACGGTCGTGATGAGGTCGTAGCCCTCGAAGGCGATGAAGGTCAGGCCCATCGCGGGGAGGATCGCCGCCGCGCCGCCGCCCGCGGGGAACAGCGGTTGGAACTCGGCGCCGGAGAACATCGGCGAGGCGAGCCCGAAGCCGACGAAGATCACCAGGATGCTCACCTTGATGATCGTGAATATCGTCTCGGCGCTCCCGCTCGCGGCCGTCGACACGGCGTTGAGCGCGACCAGGCCGAGGACGGCGACGAACGCCAGGAGAAACGCCAGCGGCAGCGTCGCGTCGACGATCGGGAGGGCGATCGCCCCCACCTGATCGGGCGGAGCGACCACGCCGTAGACGTGCAGCAGTTCCAGGAAGTTCGGCGCGAAGCCCAGCGCGTACAACGCGCCGGCGATCATGTAGGCGAACCAGAGCATCCAGCCCATGATGAACGACGAGAGGTCGTCGAAGATCTCCCGCACGAAGGCGTAGCCGCCGCCGCTCTTCGGGATCGACGCAGCGAGCTCCGCGTAGGAGAGCCCCGTAAACGCGGTGACGACGCCGTTCAGGGCGAAGACGACGATCGCGGCCGGGCCCGCGATCTCCGCCGCCAGTCCCGTGAGCACGAAGATGCCGGCCCCGATCATCGCACCCATCCCGATCATCGTCGCGTCGAGCAGGCCGAGTTCGGCGTTCGGGGAACGACTCTGGCTACTCATTTCGGTTCGCTCGTGGGTCTCGCGTGGATATCGTACATTCGTGGAACCGATCCGCGTTCGAAAATTCGGTCGCGCTACTTTACCATTGTGGCGTTCGTCCGTCCTCGGGAATCACGCCGGCGATTTATCCGATTGCGGTCTGCCCGGGGACGATCGGTGACCGAAGGCGAGCTACCCGGAACGAACGTCGGGACACTCTTGCAACGAACGTTGGGGGCCCGCTTACCGGAGCGCGACGCCGAGGCGCTCCTATCGGAACGAGACGCCGAGGTCCGCCAGGTCGTCGTTCTCGCGCGAGAGGTTGATCAGGAGCGGCGTCAGAGACTCGACCTCCGCGGCGTTCGCGAGCCCGCCGGCGTCGAGCGCCCGGAGACCGTCGACGTCCGCTATCAGACCGGCGACGACGTCTTTCGCGCGCCCGTCGTCGCCGACGAGCAGCGCGTCGATACCGAGGTCGGCGTCGAGGTCGGCGAGGCGACCCGCCGAGAGGGAGTGGAACGCGCCGACGACGGGAACGCCCTCGGGGGCGGCGTCGGCGACGAGCGCCGTGACGCTGCCCGCCGTCGGCGGATGGGCGTGGAACCCCGCCTCGTCGCGCTGCATCCCCGCGGCGGGCGTGACGACGACGTCGTCGGATGCGAGACCGTCGGCGACGGATTCGACGGTATCGGCGACGTGGTACGGCGGGACCGCGAGGACGACGACGTCGGCGCGGGCGGCCGCCATTCCGTTCTCGAACCCGGTGATCTTGACGTCGCGGCCGCGTTCCGTGACGATATCGGCGTACTCGTCGGCCGCCGCGTGCGCGTCGTCGGGGTCGCGAGAGCCGATCACGACGTCGTGGTTCGTGTGAAACGCCCAGCGGAGCGCGAGTCCCTCGCCGAGGTCGCCGGTGCCGCCGAGCAGTGCGATGCGCATAGGAACGCCTGCGGAAGCGAGCGGGTAAAGGATTGTGAGAAGTGATCGGGGAGTTGCGCGGGGGGCGGAGACAGCGGACGACCCGGAACGGCGGTCCCTACGTGGATTCCGAGACGGCCGGCGCGTACACGACGAGGAACCCCAGCAGGGGCGCGACGAGGAGCGTCCCGAAGAGGATGGCCGTCCGGAGCGGCGTCCCCGGCGGGAGCAGGCTCCACAGTCCGAGGCCGAGCGCGTCGACGACGAGCACCACGGCGACGAACCGGAGGAGGTTCGATTTCACGTCGCCGAGTGAGGAGTCCTCAGTCATCGTCGGTCGGCCCCCTCGACACAGACTCGGTGCTCGGTTCCCCTCACGCCGCCGCCTCCCGGTTCCAGCGCCGCGGGTTCAGCCGCCGGGCCTTCGCCGCGGCGAGCCAACTGGCGGCGAAGACGAACAGGCTCGGGCCGGTGCCGTCGTAGCCGAGCGATCCGAGCGCGAGTCGCCCGACGAGGGCGACGGCGAAGAAGACGACGTACTGGACGGTCTGATCGCCCGGTTCGGCGTCCCAGGAGGCCGCCCCCTTCGAGAGGCGCGCGGCGATCGGCGCCACGAGGGCGAACGTGACCACCCCGACGACGAGCGGGGCGAGGCCGGTCGGATCAGGGACGAGCACGAGTGCGACCACGAGCGCAACGAGGGCGGCGAAGACGCCGGCCCAGAACAGCCGTTCGATCCGGAGCGCGGTCGTCTCCATCCGCGGTCACCCCTCGAAGAGCAGCGCCGGGAGGTCGTTCACGGAGTCGACGACCGCGGCCGCGCCGACGGACTCGAACGCCGCCCGACCCGACTCGCCGGTCAGTCCGCCGGTGAGAACGCCGATGCCGTGATACGTCCGGTCGGGGTCGGCCTCGGCGGCGTTGACGGCAGTCTTCACGTCGTCGAGGGTGTCGCCGGCGAAGGCGACGCTGTCGGCGTCGAACCGTTCCGCGAGCGTCGTCAGCGCGTTGGGATGCGGCTTGCCCTCCGCCCAGTCGTCCATCGTGAAGCGGTGCTCGTCCGGGAGGTCGAGACCGGCGCGTTCGAGCGCGATATCGGCCTCCGCGGCCGGTCGACCGGTGAGGACGCCCACCGCCGCGTTCGCTTCGAGCGCGTCGAGCGTCTCCGACTCGACCAGCACCGGTTCGTCGTGGATGTACCCGGCGGTCTCGAACGGCGGGTCGCCGCCTTCGAGGTCACGGTACAGCTCAGCGCCGAGATACAGCGCCTGGAACGCGTCGCGGAGCCCCTCGCGGTCCCACTCGGCGCGGACCGCGGCGAGGGAGTCGCCGCCGAGGTGATCGGCCGCGACCGACTCGGCGGCGTCCAGGCCGCCGCCCGCCGCCGCGATCCGCTCGGCGAACGTCGCGAGATCGATCGGGTCGCGCTCGTCCACGAGGACGTACAGCGCGGCCGCGTCCGTCACGTCCCAGTCGTTGTTGAACCCGCCGGCGTCCTTGAACAGCTGGACGTCGTCGCGGTCGATCGTCCGCCCGTACAGTCGCTCGACGGACTCCACGATCGCGCGCCGGTAGGAGTCGGCGACGTCGAGGAGGACGCCGTCGATGTCGAGGACGACCGCGTCTGCGTGCATACCGGGAGTCGGCCGGCCGGTGGCCTTAGCGTTGTCCCTTCCGCGCGGTCGGCAGCCGTAGCGTCGCCCCCTCGACGCGGCTTTCCTCCACCGGACGACGCCACCGTCCGAGTTAGGAGCTATTTTACCGTCCCGTTCAGTGAGGGTAGGTATGGACTACGACCCGCAGGAACTCGAAGCGCGCTGGCGCGAGCGGTGGGCCGAGGAGGGTCGCTACGAGGCCGATCCGGCCGAGGCCGAGGCGGCTGCCGCGGCCGACGCTGACCCCTCCGACGACGCCGACAGCGACGACCCCACGTTCATCACGGTCCCCTATCCGTACCCCAGCGGCGGGATGCACATCGGTCACGCCCGGACGTACACCGTTCCCGACGTCTACGCCCGCTACCGACGGCAGCAGGGCGACAACGTGCTCTTTCCGATCGCCTGGCACGTCACCGGTACGCCGATCATCGGCGCGGTCGAGCGGCTGAAGAAGGGCGAGGAGGACCAGCTCTCGGTCCTGCGCGACACCTACAACGTCGCCGAGGACACGCTCGAAGACCTGGAGACGCCGATGGGCTACGCCCGCCACTTCATCGAGGAGCACTACAAACGGGGGATGAAGAATCTCGGGCTCTCGATCGACTGGCGGCGGGAGTTCACCACCAACGACGACCGCTACTCGAAGTTCATCACCTGGCAGTACGAGACGCTTCGCGACCGGGGGCTCCTGGAGAAGGGCCTGCACCCCGTGAAGTACTGTACCAACGAGGAACAGCCGGTCACGACGCACGACCTGCTCGAAGGCGAGGAGGCGGAGTTCCAGGAGTACACCCTGATCCGCTTCGGCCACGGCGACACGGTCGTGCCGATGGCGACGCTCCGGCCCGAGACCGTCAGAGGGGTCACGAACGCGTACATCGACCCCGACGCCGACTACGTCGTCGCCGACGTCGACGGAGAGGAGTGGTTCGTCTCCGCCGCGGCGGTCGAGAAGCTCCAGCTACAGGGTCACGAGGTCGTCCCCGAGCGCACCGTCTCGGGCGAGCACCTCGTCGGCGAGCGCGTCACGAACCCGATCACCGGCGACGAGGTCCTCGTGCTCCCGGCGGACTTCGTCGACGCCGACAACGCCACCGGGGTCGTGATGTCGGTGCCGGCGCACTCGCCGGACGACTACGTCGCCCTCGAGGAGGCGAAGGCCGACGACGAGCGGATGGCCGAGTACGGCATCGACCCCGCCGAGGTCGAGGCGATCGAACCGATCCCGATCCTCTCGATCGAGGGCTACGGCGAGATCCCCGCGAAGACGGCGGTTGAGGAGGCCGGGATCGAATCCAGCACCGACCCCGCGCTCGAAGCAGCGACCAAGGAACTGTACAACAGCGAGTTCCACCGAGGCCGACTGAACGACGAGTACGGCGAGTTCGCCGGCGAGGTCGTCGAGGACGTCCGGGGGCGATTCAGAGACGCCTACCGCGACGAGGGCGCGTTCGGGACGATGCGGGAGTTCTCCGAGGAGGTCGTCTGCCGCTGCGGCGGCGACGTCGTCGTCGCCGAACAGGACACGTGGTTCCTCCGGTACAACGACGAGGCGTGGAAGCGGAAGGCCCACGACGTCGTCTCTCGGATGGAGGCGATCCCGGAGAACACCCGCGGCGAGTACGACCACACGATCGACTGGCTGAACGAGTGGCCCTGCATCCGGAACTACGGACTGGGAACCAGGCTCCCGTGGGACGACGAGTTCGTCATCGAGCCCCTGTCGGACTCGACGATCTATATGGCGTACTACACGATCGCCCACCGGCTCGACGAGATCCCCCCCGAGGACCTCGACCGGGCGTTCTTCGACGCGCTCTTCTACGGACCGGAGGCCGTCGACGACCCCGACGAGCGCGCGCTGGAACTCCGTTCGGAGTGGCTCTACTGGTATCCGGTCACGTACCGGTTCTCCGCGAACGACCTCATCTCGAACCACCTGACGTTCTATCTCTTCCACCACGCGGAGCTGTTCGACTCCTCGCAGTGGCCCGAGGGAATCGTCATTATGGGGATGGGCCTGCTCGAGGGCGAGAAGATGTCCTCCTCGAAGGGCCACGTCGTCCTCCCGGGCAAGGCCATCGAGGAGTACGGTGCCGACACGGTGCGCTTCTTCCTCCTGAACTCCGCGGAGCCGTGGCAGGACTACGACTGGCGCGCCGACCAGGTCGCCTCGGTGAAAAATCAGCTGGAACGCTTCTGGAACCGGGCGCAGGACGTCATCGACGATCCGGGTCCCGACAAACGTCCCGAACTCGCGACGGCGGACCGGTGGCTGCTCTCGCGCCTCCAGCGAACCGTCGAGACGGTCACCGAGGCGATGGAAGGCTCGGAGACGAGAACCGCGAGTCAGGCCGCCTTCTACGACTTCGAGGAGGACCTGCGGTGGTACCGCCGCCGGACGGATCTCTCGCGTCCCGCCGCGCGGTGGACGCTGCGCGAGGCCTTAGAGACCCGTCTGCGCCTGCTCGCGCCGTTCGTCCCGTTCCTCGCGAACGACCTCCACGAGCAGTTGACGGGCACGCCCGCGGAGGACGCCCCGTGGCCGGCTGTCGACGACAGCCTCCTCGACCGCGGGATCGAGGCCGCCGAGACGCAGGTCGAACGCCTCGTCGAGGACGTCCAGGGGATTCGGCAGTCGCTGCAGAACGCCGAGGAGGACGTTCCCGAGGCCGATCCCGACCGTATTCGGGTCACCGTCGCCGCCGACTGGAAGCACGACGTGTTCGCGACGGTCGCAGAGCTGGGTGCGGACCAGGGCGCGGTGATGGGCGAAGTGATGCAGGATCCCGACCTCCGCGAGCGCGGCAACGCCGTCAACGACCTCGTGGGCGAACTGATCGAGTTCGCCCGGGGGCGGGAGGACGCGGAGCTCGCGACGCTCGCCGAGATCGACGAGGCCGACGCCTACGAGCGCGCCGCGGCGTTCCTCGGCGAGGAGTTCGACGCGGAGATCGTCGTCCAGCGAGAGGGCGAGGACGTCGAGGCGCGCAAGCAGGCCGTGCCGTTCCGGCCGGCGATCGAACTCGAAGCCGAGTGAGGATCGATCGCCGGTCCCGTTCGGCGCCGGTTTGGGCCGGGGGCCCGATCACAGCGAGATGTGCGACGTCGATCCGTGACCGTCGTCGTCGATACCGCCGGCGTGTAGAAACGAGTAGTTGTCGTCGGTGAGGAACACCGAGCCCGACTCGACTTCGATCTCGACGTCGGGGAGTTCGGTCCCGGCGGCTGGCCCGTTGTCGCACGCGCCGCTGCAGACGTCGAACATCGAGCCGTGTCGCGGGCAGACGATCTCGCCGTCGCGGACCGCCGCGCCGTCGCCCCGGTCGAAGCGCTGGCGCTCGTGCGTGCAGGTGTTGGGCCACGCTTCGACTCCCGGTTCCTCGTCGCATCGCACCAGAACGATCTCGGTCTCGGTGGTGAACGCGTCCGCCGCCGTGAACAGGTACGACCCCGATTCGGGGACCTCGTCGACGTCGGCGACCTTCGTGCCATCGGCCATCGGATCGGGGTAGCGGGGACCGGCGCAAAAGCGTGACGTTCGAGGCGGTTACGCTCTTGTAACCCGCTATCACTGCGATATTCGCCCGGTAGCGCCGTCGCGACTCGCGAAGGTTTATGACCGTTCGACCGCTCGATACGTACTGATGGCAGAGGCAGAACAGGAGAGTCTCGACGACCTCCCGCCGAGCGCGAAACTGGTCTTCAAAGTGCTCGAGTACAACGGACCGCTGACACAGAAAGGAATCGTCCAGGAGTCGATGCTGTCGGCTCGGACGGTCCGATACGCGCTCGAACGGCTCGAAGGAATCGACGTCGTCGACGAGGACGTCTACTTCGCGGACGCGCGGCAGAACCTCTATCAACTCACCGACGACGCGCCGGAGACGCACCCCGCCGAGGGCGACGCCGACGAGGCCGAAGCCTGTTGCGCGGAGTAGCGTTCCGAGGGAGGTCGCACGTCCGATAGGGGATCGCGCGCCCGGCGGAGGGGTCACTCGGTCGCGGCAGTTCTCGAAGCGACCCGGGACCGACGGGACCGCTCGCCGCCCGTTCCACGAGAAGTTATCCCGCTCGCTCACCGAGTACGACTATGTCACTCTCACTCGACTCGACGCAGTTGGACAGGTACTCCAGACACATCATTATGGACGAGGTCGGTCCCGAGGGCCAGTCGAAACTGCTCGACTCGCGGGTCCTCGTCGTCGGCGCGGGCGGTCTCGGGGCACCGGTGATCCAATATCTCGCGGCCGCGGGCGTCGGTACGCTCGGCGTCGTCGACGACGACGTCGTCGAACGGAGCAACCTCCAACGGCAGGTCATCCACGGCGACGGCGACGTCGGCGAGCCGAAAGTCGACAGCGCCGCGGCGTTCGTCGAGAACCTGAACCCCGACGTCGACGTCGAGACCTACGAGACCCGGTTGACGAAATCGAACGTCGAAACGATCGTTCCGGGTCACGACGTCGTCGTCGACGCCTCCGACAACTTCCCGACGCGGTACCTGCTGAACGACTTCTGTCGCCTCCGGGAGATCCCGATCGCCCACGGCGCGATTTACAAGTTCGAGGGGCAGCTCACGACGCTCACCCCCGACGGGCCGTGTTACCGCTGCCTGTTCCCCGAAGCGCCCGAGCCGGGGACCGTCCCCGACTGCGCGACGACTGGCGTGCTCGGCGTTCTCCCCGGAACCGTGGGGTGCATTCAGGCGACGGAAGCGGTGAAGCTCCTGCTGGACGCCGGCGAGACGCTGACCGGCCGCCTCCTGTTCTACGACGCGATGGAGATGAGCTTCGAGACGGTCCCCTATCAGCAGAATCCCACGTGTCCGGTCTGCGGCGACGAGCCGATCGATTCGATCGACGACGTCGAGTACACCGAAGCGTGCACGATCGGTGCGGACTGAAGCGGAGGGTCGCCGCCGTGTCCGGCACTGGGAGCCTCACGCCCCGTGGCCGGGAACGTCGTCGACGACCCGCCGCAACACCGTCGCCTCCGCCTTGCGGAGGTGCTCGGCGGCGGTGCTCCTCGAACAGCCGAGTTCGTCGGCGACGGGTTCGAGCGTCGCCTCGCGGGTGCTGTTGTAGTACCCGTTTCGGACCGCGGCACGGAGCGCCTGCCGCTGTCGTGGCGTGAGCGCGGCCATCGGGTCCGCGCTCCGACCGTCGTACGAGCGGATCTGCTGGACGGTCACCTCGACGTCGGACGGGAGCCCCTCGAGTGCGGTCTCCACCTCGCCGGACGACCCGACGATCGAGAGGTCGATACACCGGTCGTCGCGGTAGACGATCGGCGGCACGACGACGACGCCCGTGTCCAGAAACGCCGCGGTCAATCGGGCGTCGGCGCCGCGCTGGTCCTCGGTGACGACGAGGTGGAAGCCGCGGCGGGACGATTCGGCGGCGATTTCGTACGCCAGGATGGACGGCTGTTCCTCCAGCGCCGCGGTGTACGCGTCCGGGTCGTCGCCGTCGACGAAGAACACCAGCGTGTTCCGCTGGCCGACGGCCGGGTTCCAGTGTCGCAGCCGCGTCGCTCGGAAGCCCGGCGTGTCCGCGACGAACGCGTGCATCGGATGGACGTACGGCGAAGGCAGATCGAGTCGGAGCTGTATCGACCGCATCGAGACGGACTGGTGAATAGAAACTTAAAAATCCACCCCGACAGTGAGGCAGTAATTCCAGGGGGGTCGTGGCCGAAGGCGTCCGTATGCAGACGCCGCCCGAACAGCCGTCGACGATCGCGGCGGTCGAAGACGACGAGTCCGCGACCGCCGCTGCCGCGATCGAGTCCCTCGAAACGCAGTTTCGAACGCGCCGGGAGTCCCACGAACACGCGCCGGCGGTCGTCGTCCGCCCCGACGAGGTGCGAGCGGTCCTCCAACACCTCAGAGACGAGGCGGGGTTCGACCACCTCTCGTGCGCCACCGCACAGCAGTATCCGGACCGCTACGAGACGATCTATCACCTGAAGCAGTACGCGGACCCGACGACGGAACTGGGCGTGGTCGTCCCGACGCCCGTTGACGACCCCGTCAGCGAGTCCGCGGCCCCCGTCTTTCCGACCGCCGGCTGGCACGAGCGCGAGGCCTACGACCTCGTCGGCATCGAGTACGAGGGCCACCCGGACCTCCGTCGGCTGCTCCTCCCGGAGACGTGGCAGGGGCACCCGCTGTCGCGGAACTACGACAAGGACCGGCCGCAGATCGTTCCCTACACGGAGAACGTCAATCCGATCGAGGACGACGAGCGCGCCGGCGACACCCTGCTTTTGAACATCGGACCGCACCACCCGGCGACCCACGGCGTCCTCCACCTGCAGGTCACGCTCGACGGCGAGCAGGTGATCGACGTCGATCCCGACATCGGCTACATCCACCGCTGCGAGGAGCAGATGTGCCAGTCGAAGACGTATCGGCACCAGATAATGCCGTACCCCGACCGCTGGGACTGGGGCGGCGCGGGGCTGCTCAACGAGTGGGCCTACGCGCGGACCGCCGAACGGCTCGCGGACCTCGACGTGCCCGAGTACGCACGGGTGATCCGGACGATGGCGGCGGAGCTCTCGCGGATGCTCTCGCACTTCCTGGCGGTCGGCGCGTACGCCCTGGACGTGATCGGCGACTTCACGGCCACGTTTATGTACGCGATCAAGGACCGAGAGCGCGTCCAGAGCGTGCTCGAAGACCTCACCGGCCAGCGGCTGATGTTCAACTACTTCCGGCTCGGCGGCGTCGCCTGGGACCTCCCCGAGCCCCGCGAGGCGTTCCTCGAGGAGATCTACGACCTCGTCGACGGGCTTCCGGACCGACTGGCCGAGTACCACGACCTCCTCACCGGCAACGAAGTCATCCAGATGCGGACCGTCGACACTGGTGTCCTGCCCGCGGAGACGGCGAAGGCCTACGGCTGCACGGGGCCGGTCGCGCGCGGCTCCGGCGTCGACTACGACCTCCGGCGCGACGATCCCTACGGCTACTACGAACACCTGGAGTGGGACGTCGTCACCGAACCCGACGGCGACAACTTCGCGCGGCTCCTCGTCCGGTTGCGGGAGATCGAACAGTCGGGCCGTATCGTGAGACAGTGTGCGGACCTGCTCTCGGACTGGCCCGACGCGGAGCGGACGGTCCAGTCGAACGTCCCGCGGACGATCAAGCCCGACCCCGACTCGGAGGTGTACCGCGCCGTCGAGGCCGCGAAGGGCGAACTCGGCATCTACGTCCGCGCCGACGGCACCGAGACGCCCGCGCGGTTCAAGATCCGGGGTCCCTCGTTCTCGCATCTGCAGGCGCTCCCGGAGATGGCCCGCGGGGAGTACATCCCGGACCTGGTCGCGACGCTCGGCAGCCTCGACACGATTATGGGCGAAGTAGACCGCTGAGGTCGGCGGCGTCGCTCTGCACTCGCCGAGGTCGTCGCCGGCATCGCTCTGCGCTCGCCGAGGTCGTCGCCGGTGTCGCTCTGCACTCGCCGAGGTCGTCGCAGACGGTCTTCGCCCCTCGGCAACTGAAGCCGTCGCTATCGTTGTCGCACCCGGCGGCGATTGGCGAACAGTCGGCACCCGCTCAGGGCGGCCGGCCGGTCCCTCGCCCGACTGGCGGCCGCTCCCTCTCCCGCGCCGACGTGCCGAGCAACCGCGGCCCGACGCGGGATCCCGCTTATATCACGGCGGTGCTGGCCGCTCGCTCGCATATAAACCTACGTCGCGTCGGAGTGGATTTCGGCGGGCGACCCACACCACAGACCGCAGCGTTTTATCAGCCAGACGCCCACGTGAGCGTATGACCTCGCAGGGGATCGTCGAGCAGTTTCTCTCTCTGAAGTCCGAGACTGACGCGGACGTGCTGACGATGCAGTGCGGCGACTTCTACGAGTTCTTCGCTGACGACGCGGAACTGGTCGCCGACGAGTTGGATCTGAAGGTCTCACAGAAGTCCTCGCACGGCTCGTCGTACCCGATGGCCGGCGTGCCGGTCGACGACCTCACGCCGTACCTGAAGGCGCTGGTCGAGCGCGGCTACCGGGTCGCCGTCGCCGACCAGTTCGAGGACGAGAGCGGCGACCACTACCGGGAGGTGACGCGCGTCGTCACGCCGGGGACGCTGCTGGAAACCGACGACGCCGACGCGCGCTACATCGCCGCCGTCGTGAGCGACGGGGGCAGCGCCGGCGATGCGGCCGGTTTGGGCGCTTCAGGCGCTGCAGGGGAGTCCGACGGGATCGGCCTGGCGTTCGCGGACGCGACGACCGGGCAGTTCCTCGTCACGGTCGCCGACGACGCCGACGACGCGCTCTCGGAGCTGTACCGCTTCTCGCCGGTCGAGGTCCTCCCGGGACCGGACGTCCGCGCCGACGACGAACTCACCCGTCGCCTCCGCGAGGAGACCGACGCGTCGGTGTCGCTGTTCGAGGCCGACGCGTTCGCTCCGGGGCGGGCGAAACACGCGCTCGACGAGCAGTTCGGGAGCGAGACGCTGTCGAGTGTCGGCCTCGACGACGACCCCGCGGTCCGGGCGGCGGGGGCGGTGCTCCGCTACGTCGAGGAGACCGGCGCGGGCGTGCTGCCGTCGATGACGCGGTTGCAGACCTTCGAGACGAGCGAGCACCTCGAACTCGACGCGACGACCCAGCGCAACCTGGAGCTCACCGAGACGATGCAGGGCGGGCGGGAGGGCACGCTCGTCGACACGATCGACCACACCGTGACGAGCCCCGGCGGGCGACTGCTCCGGGAGTGGGTGACCCGCCCGCGTCGCGACCGCGGGGAGTTGGATCGACGCCTCGACTGCGTGGACGCGCTCGCCTCGGCCGCGCTCGCCCGCGAACGCGTCCGCGACGCGCTCGACGGCGGCTACGACCTCGAACGCCTGGCCGCGCGCGCGACGTCCGGCAGCGCCGACGCCACGGATCTGCTGGCCGTGCGGGACACGCTCGCGATCCTCCCGGCCGTCGCCGACGCCATCGAGGGATCGCCGCTGGCCGACTCGCCGCTGTCGGCCGTCGTGGACCGTCCGGACCGAGACGCCGCCCGGGAACTCCGCGAGGAGCTCGACTCGGCGCTCGCCGACGAGCCGCCGAAGACGGTGACGCAGGGCGGGCTGTTCCGCCGCGGTTACGACGACGAACTCGACGACCTCCTGGACCGGCACGCCGAGGCGAGCGAGTGGATCGACACCCTCGCCGAGCGCGAGAAGCGACGGCACGGCCTGAGTCACGTCACGGTCGACCGCAACAAGACCGACGGGCACTACATCCAGGTCGGGAAGTCCGTCGCGGGCGAGGTGCCCGAGCACTACAGTGAAATCAAGACGCTGAAGAACTCGAAGCGCTTCGTCACCGACGAACTGGCCGAACGCGAGCGGGAGATCCTCCGGATCGAAGAGTCCCGCGGCGAGTTGGAGTACGAGCTGTTCTGTGACCTCAGAGAGCGGGTCGCCGAGCGCGCGGCGGTGCTGCAGGACGTCGGCCGCGCGCTCGCGGAGGTTGACGCCCTGGCGTCGCTGGCGGCCCACGCCGCGGCCAACGACTGGGTGCGTCCCGAACTGACCGAGGCCGGAGCGCTCGATATCGACGCCGGGCGACACCCGGTCGTCGAGCAGACGACCGACTTCGTCCCGAACGACCTGCGAATGAATCGCGACCGCGAGTTCCTGCTCGTCACCGGGCCGAACATGAGCGGCAAGTCGACGTATATGCGCCAGGTCGCGCTCGTCACGCTGCTCGCCCAGATCGGGAGTTTCGTGCCGGCGCGAGCCGCGACGATCGGCATCGTCGACGGCATCTACACGCGCGTCGGCGCGCTCGACGAACTCGCGCAGGGTCGGTCGACGTTCATGGTCGAGATGCAGGAGCTGTCGAACATCCTCCACTCCGCCACCGAGGACTCGCTCGTGATCCTCGACGAGGTGGGCAGGGGGACGGCGACCTACGACGGCATCTCGATCGCGTGGGCCGCCACGGAGTACCTGCACAACGAGGTGCGCGCGAAGACCCTGTTCGCGACGCACTATCACGAACTCACGTCGCTGGCGGAGCACCTCGAACGCGTGGTGAACGTCCACGTCGCGGTCGACGACGGGCAAACCCAGCCGTCTGCGAGCGGGACGTCGTCCCGCCCCGCCGACGACAGCGACGAGAGCGTGACGTTCCTCCGGACGGTCGAAGAGGGACCGACGGACCGCTCCTACGGCGTCCACGTCGCGGAGTTGGCGGGCGTCCCCGATCCGGTCGTCACCCGGGCCGACGAGGTGCTCGCCCGCCTCCGCGCCGACGAGGCGATCGAGGCCCGCGGGAGCGGCGCGCGGGGCGGTGACGAACCCACGCAGGCCGTCTTCGACCTCTCCGCGGGGGAGTTCGTCGACGGAGAACGGACGGACGGCGACGCTCCGGGCGGGACGGGTGCAAACCGGGAAGACACAGGGGCCGTCGGAAGCGACGGCGAGGGAGCGGGCGCCGTATCCAACGGGACACCGAGAGAAACGACTCACCCGCCGGAACTGGAGGCCATCGCCGCCGAGATCGACGAACTGGACCTGAACGAGACGTCGCCGATCGAACTGATGGCGACCGTCCAAGAGTGGCAGGAACAGCTCGACGAACAGTCCAAGCGCGACGAGTAACGGGAGCCGAGCCCCGAGAACCGGGAGCGCCGATCCGAGCGGCAGCCTCCCCGCCGCACCCGAATCGGCGGGTCCAGGCTTTTGTACTCGGAGTGTGTTACGTTGGCATATGACGTTCATCATCGTCGGGTACGGTCGGGTCGGTGCACGGACGGCCCGGATTCTCCACGAGGAGGGGTACCCGGTCGTGGTCGTCGACAACAACCCCGACAAGGCCGACCGCGCCCGCGAGGCCGGGTTCGAGGTCGTCGAGGGAGACGGGAGCAACGAGTCGGTACTGAAGCGCGCGGGCGTCGAGAACGCCGTCGCGCTCGGCGGCCTCACCGGCGATCCGAACGTGAACTTCGCCGCCTGTATGATCGGCAAAGATCACGGTTGTCGGGTGGCGATGCGGATCAGCGAGGACTACAGAGAGGAGATCTACGACCGCTACGAAGAGGACGTCGACGAGGTGATTTACCCCGAGCGCCTCGGCGCGGCGGGGGCGAAGACGGCCTTGCTCGGCGGGAGTTTCAACGCGATCGGCGAACTGACCGAACAGCTACGACTGACGACGGTGACGGTCCCCGAGGGCGCGCCGGTGGTGGGCCGGAAAGTCAACGACATCGACCTCGGCGACTTCGGCCGCATCTACGCCCACGGTCGAAAGCGCGAGGCGATGACGATTCCCCTGCCGGGCACCGTCGTCGAGGCCGGCGACCAGCTCGCGCTCGTGGTCGACGACGAGGACGACGGACTCGAACGGACGCGGGCGACGCTCCTCGGCGAATAGTCGCGAGAACTCTCTCTAACGGGGAGATTATCGGATGCGTCGTCGCGGGGGACGACGACGCCAACGAACCGGGGTGCAACGTCCGCGTGTCGGGCGCGCGGTGGGAGGATGGGAACTGAGGCCGTTGTAAGGCCCGCTGTCGTCCCTTACCGGCGACCGCGCCACGGGGGAGCGTCCGCCGGTAAACAGGCACAACGGAACCTATCAGCGGGACGGACTGACCGTCCCTGGGAATGCGCGCCCGCTCGTTTGCTCTTCCGTACCACACTTAAAACTGCGTCAGACGACCGGCAGACTGCGGCACCGTCGAGCCGTAACGCCGCGGCTCTACCGGGTCCCGGAGACCGCGATTCCAGCCTGGGGGGATCAACTCCGCCAGGCGCCCTGCAGGTACGCGCCGACGAACATCCCGGCGAGCGCCCACAGGATCGTGACGTTGCCGACGCCCAGGCTGGCGTAGGCCGCACCCGGACAGATGCCCGACAGCCCCCAGCCGACCCCGAATATCGCACCGCCGATCAGCACGTTCCTGTCGAACGGCTTCAGCCGCCGTTCGTACCGGTTCCCGGTCAGCGGCGCGCTGTCCCGGATCCGAGGGAGGACCGCGAAGGCGATTCCCGAAACGATCGCCGCACCGAACATCACGAACGGGAGTCCGAGGTCTTCGAACAGGAGGAAGTCGATCACGACCTCCGGCCGCGCCATATGGCTGAATCCGAGTCCGAAGCCGAATATCACGCCGCCGACGAGGATCAGCGGGATGAACAGCGGATGTCGTCCGTCGCTCATGGGCTCACCCCCAGCGCGGCGACGACCTGCGCGGTCACGATGGCGACGAGCAGGAAGGTCGCCACGCCGACGAGCGAGGTCTTCGACGCCGAGCCGACGCCGCAGACGCCGTGGCCCGACGTACAGCCCTTCCCGATCCGGGTTCCGATACCGACCAGGATGCCGCCGAAGAACAGCCGCCAGGGCTGGACGGCGGTCGTCCAGAACGTCACGCCGGCGAACTCGTACAGTTCGCCGGTCGTTCCCGGTTCGTACAGCGACGTCGTGATGACGCCGGACTGCACCGTCGCGGCGAACGCCGTCGCGCCGAGGATGATACCGAGCGTGAAGACGACGCGCCAGTTCCGCGAGGAGACGTACTTCTGGAAGCGCGACCGCTCGGAAACGTACGACAGCGTCGACTCGAGGAACGTGCTCGCGCCGGCCGGGATGCCGGTCCCGATGTAGATGACGGCCACCCCGAGTCCGACGAGGAGGCCCCCGACGGCGTAGCGACTGATCCCGTTGGGGAACAGTTCGGCGGCCAACTGCAGTGGAAGTGGATCTGTTACCATTCGTGTGTTGTTGGATCGTTTGCGGTAGAGTCGCTTGCGTTAGTCACCGGCGAGGGATTCCTGGCTGGCGGCGCAGTTGTTCGGGCCGAGTTCCAGGGTGAACGCTTCCTCGTCGTCGACGGCGTTCTGTCCGAGGTTCGTCGCGATGATCTGCTCGTAGTTTGCGGGCCGTGGCGGCATATCCGCGAGGATCACCTCGACGAAGTCGTCTTCGTCCATCGAGAGCGCATCCATCCGCTCTTTCAGGTCGCCGATCGGCGCCGTGTACGTGCCGTCTTCGGCGGGTTCCGCCGCGTCGCTGAAGTGCGCGCCGCCGACGAGCGTCTCGTCGGGTAGCGGTAGCACGCGTTCCTGCAGGGACTCGTAGAGCATCCGCGCGGCGTCGGGCGCGCCCTCGTCGCCCTCTTCGAGGTCCGGGCGAGCGACGCTCTCGATGAAGAGACCGTCGCCCGTCGCCAGGAGGCTCTCGTCCAACAGATACGAGGTCATTCCCGTCGTGTGTCCCGGAGTGTACACCGTCTCGACGGTGGCCTCACCAACCTGGAACGTGTCGCCGTCTTCGGCGGTCGTCAACTCGTCGGCGTAAGTGACGCCCCGGTCGACCGCCGCGGCGGGGATGACGCCTTCGACGCCGTCCGCGTCGAGGTCGCGCACGCCCGAGATGTGGTCGGCGTGGATGTGGGTGTCGAGCGCGTACGTGAGCTCGGCGTCTAACTCGGCAGCGTCGTCGAGGTAGCGGTCGGTGAACGCCCGGAGGGGGTCGACGATGGCGGCGTCGCCGCCGTCGACGAGGAGGTAGCCGAGACAGCCCGAAGAGGGGCGCTGGTACTGATACAGCGTGCCGCTGCCGTCGTAGTTGGTGACTTCGACGCGCTCGTAGATTTCCGCCCAGCCGTTCATGCCGTTTTCGAGGTGGTTGACGTCGTAGCCGCGGGCTTTGAGCGCGCCGGCGACGAACTCGCTGGCGCCGCCCTTCGCACAGAGGACCGTGAGTTCGCGGTCGTCGGGCACTTGTTCGAGGACGTCGTCGTCGATGTCGTCCTCCAGAAAGTGGAAGTACGGGAGGTTGATCGAAGTGACGTTGTCGTCGTCGATGTGCCACTCCTCGTAATCGGACTGCATTCGCGTGTCGAGAAGCGTGACGTCCTCGCCGGCGTCGATGCGGTCCTTCAGCGCGTCGGGGGAGACGGAGTCGACGTCCGCCTCCGGCGTCGGGAAGTCTTCGGGATTCATATCGCGTGTTCTCTCGTACTGGCTGGTCGCACAAAAATATTTGCATAGTAGTTCGGTAACTGTGCAATACAAGTTGGGAGAAATATTATCCAGGATGAGGCAGTGGAAACAGGAACCCCTGATTTAGCGCTACGTGAGCGGTACTGAAGTTGGTTTCCGCACTCGTGCGAGAATCGAGTGGGCGTCCGCTGGCTCCAGTTGTTTGCCGTCTCCACAAGGATCGACATTCTTTTAATCACCGAACCAATATTGTGCGTTAGCTCCAATACGAAGCACGGAGCAGATATCCCATGAGTGAAGAACTCGACATCACAGAGACGCTCGACGTGAAAGGCGCATCGTGCCCGATGCCGGTAGTCAAGACGAAGTCCGCCATCGACGACCTCGCTGAAGGAGCGGTCCTGGAGGTGCTGGCGACCGACCCCGGAAGTATGAGTGACCTCGACGGCTGGGCGGCCGGCACGGACGGGGTCGAGATGCTCGAACAGGTGGAAGGCGACGAGGTGTACAAACACTACGTCCGCAAGACGGAGTGACCACGATGGACAAGATCGGAATCATCGTCGACAGCGACAGTCCGAAGAGCCTCGCGATGGCGATGAACCTCGGACACACCGCCCTCGCCTCCGATACCGAGGTGCTCGTCTACTTCACGTTCGACGGACTGACGCACCTGCTGGAGGGCGAGAAGGACGTCTCCGAGATCCAGGAACTCCTCGACGAGGGGATGCCGAACCCCTACGACCTGCTCGACGCGTTCGTCGCCGACGGCGGCGACCTCGTCACGACGGTCGCCTGCACGACGACGCTCGATATGCTCGCGTGGGACCAGGAGGCCATCGACGACTCGCTCACCACGAAGTTCGCCGGCGCGGCGACCTTCCTCGAGGCCGTCGAGGACGCAGATCAGGTGTTCAGCTTCTGACGATGAGCACGGACACACCCGACTCGACGGCCGGCGACGCGCCCGACGGCGAGGCCGAGGAGGCACCGTCGCGCGCGGAACTCGCCGCGCGCGTCGAGGAACTCGAAACGCAGCTCTCGGAGGTCGCCGCCGACGAGGGAAGCAAGAAGATGTCCATCGTCGCGACGAAGGGGACCCTCGATATGGCGTATCCGCCGCTCATCCTCGCCAGCACGGCCGCCGCGTTCGGCTACGAGGTGACGGTGTTCCACACGTTCTGGGGACTGGACATCCTCCACGAGGAGCGCTCGAAGAACCTCAAGCTCAGTTCGGTCGGCAACCCCAATATGCCCGTCCCGAACGTCGTCGGCGCGCTCCCCGGGATGGACCGCGTGACGACTTCGATGATGGAAAAGCGGATCGACGACAACGACACCGCGACCATCGAGGAACTCATCGAAACCTCCCTCGATATGGGCGTCGAGTTCCAAGCCTGCCAGATGACGATCGAGCTGATGGACTACGACGAGGACAACTTCTACGACGGCGTCACCACCGGCGTCGGCGCCGCGACGGCCATCCAGGATATGGCCGACGCCGACATCCAGCTCCTCGTTTGAGTCGGATTCGATAGCGCGGAGGCACTTTTCGCTTCGACAGGCGCAGCGGACGACTACGTCGTCGCTGCCGAACCACCAGACTTCTTGCGCGTGGTGACGCACACTGCGGTATGCAGACGTGGAGGGCGCTCTTCGAGCGGGCGAGCGAGTACGACGTCGACGAGGACGCGATCCGAGAGACCCTCGACGCAGTCAGGACGGCCGTCGAGAGCGACGGCGACGAAGCGGGTTCGGCGGGTCGTTCGGAGGACGAGGCGGGTTGTTCGGAAGGAGAGGCGGGAGACACCGATGACGCCACGTCACCGCCGGCGGAGTCCAGCCCCGCGCGGGTCGTCGCCGACGCCGACGTGCTCGCGGCGGATCTGCTCGTCGACGGCGACGCGCGGCGCGCGCTCGATCACCTCCGCGGGCACTCCTGGACGACGCTGCTCGCGAGCGAGGCCCTCGTCGACGACGCCGAGGCCGTCGTCGTCGACCTGACGGACGCAGCGCTCGCGGGCGCGTGGCGCGAGCGCGTCTCGGCGTGGTGCGAGTTCGTCGCGCATCCGCCCGGCGACAACCCGGCGCTGGCGACCGCCTACCGCGGCGGCGCGATGCATCTCCTCTCGTACGACGACCGACTGCTCTCGGCGAAGGCCGGCGCGGAACTGGGCAGCCGACTCTCGGTGAGCGCTCGGCACCCGGGCGCGTTCGCGACGCTCTTCGACGCCGAGAGCCTGTACCGGGAGGTCGAGGGCGGCGAGTATCCGGGGCCGGATCGGGATCCGCGCGAGTAGACGGGGCTCCGGAACGGAGCCCCGAGAGCGGGACGCTGGACCGAGACGACCGCGGATCGAAGGGCGTTTCCACGACGCGACGAAGGGACGGCTATGGTGACCGAAACGACGCCGGAGAAGTTGGCGTCCCGCCTCGACGACGAGGACGTGGCGGTCGTCGACATCCGGGATCCCTCGTCGTACGCGGCCGGGCACATCGAGGGCGCGGTGAACGTCCCGCCGAACCGACTCTCGCCGGCGGCGCTCGATTCGCCCTGGGCCCGGGCCGAGGAAGTCGTCGTCTCCTGCTACGTCGGAAAGAGCTCGAAGCGAGTGGCGACGGTGCTCTCGGAGCACCTCGACGCCGAGGTGTCGAGTCTCCGGGGCGGATTCGACGCGTGGGACGGCCCCGTCGCCGACGGACACCGGAACAGCGGGTCCGGGGGGTCGGGCAACGGCGGGACCGCATCGGGCCGCACCGACGCCCCGTTCTGATCGGTCGTCGGGTCGGTTCTAGCCCTGCCACCGGAGCCCGCAGTTCTGGCACACGTTCGGGCCGTCCGGGTCGGACTCGATGTCTGTAGAGCGGCACTTCGGACACTCCGTTTCGGCTTCTGCTGCCATACGCAGCCAGTCGTGAATTAATCCTAAAAAAGCGTGAGGGTCGTTCTCGCGTTCTTGAATCGACGCGAACAGCCATAAGCACAGTCGAGCGATTTCTCCGGGGCGGTCGCTGCGGGGTGGAAAAAACGTGAGAACGTGATCCGCGGGGGTTCGTCGTGCCGTTCCGATTACTTGCCGCGACGCCGGTCCGAGGAGATGCTCGGACGGGTGTGCTCGGCGCCCTTCCCGCGGTTCTGGAGACCGCGGTTGGAGCGACCGGCGTTGGTCAGACCGCGGAAGGCGCGGCCCTTGTGGTCGTCGCTGCAGATCCAGTTGAGGTCGTCGTCGCTCTGGATCGCCCCGTGCTCGGGATCGACGAGGATCACTTCGTGCCACTTCTGGGAGCCGTCTTCGCCGACCCAGTACGAGGCCAGGGTGCGGAGGTTCGGGTACTTCCGCGCGGCGCGCTCCTCGGCGATGCGCTGGATGCTCTTGCGGCGGCCGATCCGGTTGACGCCCTGGCGCTTGCTGCGGCGACCCGCCTTGAAGCGCTGCTTCCGGGCGTTGCCCTTGCGGACGGCGACGCGCGCCACGACGATGCCCTGTTTGGCCTTGTAGCCGAGTTCGCGGGCCTTGTCGAGACGCGTCGGTCGGTCGACGCGGACGATGGCGCCCTGGTCGCGCCACTCCTGCTTTCGCTGCCACTGCAGCTCGGCGAGCTTGCCGTCGCCGGGCTGTTTCCACGCGTCCTTGATGTGAGAGTAGAAGCTTCGTGCCATTGGTTTCACCACGGGCGCTTGCGATTCGGGCGGCGTTCGACGCCGACCCACATTTCGTCCCGATCCCTCGGGTGCCCGCTGGCGTCCCGTTCGACCAGCGAGTTGCCCCTTCTTCCCTCGTGGCGTTCTTAACGACTTCGAATGTCGACTGCGACGACTCCCGGGAGAGTCGTCGGTGGAGCGCATCGGCGGGGAACTCCGAGTCGACGCGGGAACGAACGGCTTTTGACGGCGGGTATCGGAAGGCTACGTATGGCTACGGAAACGCAGAGCGGACTCTCCGATCACCTCCGGGGCGTCACGGTCACCACGCTCGCCTGTCTCGCCGGCGTCGTCGCCGCGCTGGTGTCGGCCAGGTTCGTCGGGACCAGCGTCGCCGCGGCGGCCAGCCAGCAGTCCCTGCTCTACGTCGCGGCGTTCGTCCTCGCCCAGTTCCCGATCCTGCGCGTCGTCGGGATCGACATCTCAGAGTTCGGCGTGAAGGACTACCTCTACGTGGCGTTTATGACGTTCACGCTGTGGTTCATCACGTTCGGCGTCCTGCTGACCGAAGGGGTCACGCTGTAAACGATGGCGGACGACAGCATCGCAGTCGTAGACTTAGACCGGTGTCAGCCCGACCGCTGCAGTTACGAGTGCGCGAACTACTGTCCGCCGAACCGAACCGGAAAGGAGTGCATCGTCACCCGCGGGGAGTACTACGACGAGGACGAGCCGTTCGACGGCGGTCCCGACCAGGTGCGGATCTCCGAGGAGGTCTGTCTCGGCGAGACCTGCGGTATCTGCGTCGAGAAGTGCCCCTTCGACGCGATCGAGATCATCAACCTCCCCACGGAACTGGAGGACGACCCGGTCCACCGCTACGGCGAGAACGCCTTCGCGCTCTACGGCCTCCCGGTTCCGGAGTCCGGGAAGGTAACGGGGATTCTCGGTCCCAACGGGATCGGGAAGACGACCGCCGTCCGCGCGCTGGCCGGCGAGATCACGCCGAACCTGGGCGCATACGGAGAAGAGCCCTCTTGGGAGGCCGTCCTCGACCGCTTCCGGGGGACCGAGTTACAGACGTACGTCGAGCGAGTGCAGGCCGGCGACGTCACCATCGCGCGCAAGCCCCAGTACGTCGATCAACTCCCCAAGCAGTTCGACGGCACGACGATCGAACTGCTGGAGTCGACCGACGAGCGCGGCGCGCTCGACGACTACATCGACCGGTTGGGCATCCGGCCGGTCGTCGACCAGCCGCTCGATACGCTCTCGGGCGGCGAACTCCAGCGGGTCGCGCTCGCGGCCACGCTCGCCCGCGACCGCGACTTCTACTTCCTCGACGAGATTTCCCCCTATCTGGACATCGGCCAGCGCGTCACGGCGGCGCGACTCGTCCGCGAACTCGCCGAGGAAGAGGACCGGGCGGTGCTCGCGGTCGAACACGACCTCGCGATCTTGGACCTCTTGGCCGACACGCTGCACGTCGCCTACGGTGAGCCCGGCGCGTTCGGTGTGATCACGGATCCGAAGTCGGTCAGAAACGGCATCAACGAGTATCTCACGGGCTATCTCTCCAACGAGAACATGCGGATCCGCCCCGACGAGATCGAGTTCCACGAGCACGCGCCGCGGGAGACCTCGAAGGCGACGCCGCTCGTCGAGTACCCCGCACTCTCGAAGTCCTACGGCGAGGGCGAGTTCTCCCTGAACGTCGAGAGCGGGACGATCTACGAGTCGGAGGTGTTGGGCGTCGTCGGCCCCAACGGGATCGGGAAGTCGACGCTCGCGAAACTGTTCACGGGCGCGCTCGAACCCGACGAGGGCGACCTCGACTTCCGGCTGGACATCTCGTACAAGCCGCAGTACATCGAGATCGACCAGCCGATGCGCGTCGATTCGTTCCTCTCCTCGATCACCGACGACTTCGGCACCTCCTACTGGAAGACCGAGGTGGCGAACCCCCTCCAGTTGGAGCGGATCATGGAGCGGAACCTCGACGACCTCTCCGGCGGCGAGCGCCAGCGCGTCGCCATCGCGGCGTGTCTCTCCGAGGACGCCGACCTCTACGTGATGGACGAGCCCTCGGCGCACCTCGACGTCGAACAGCGCGTGCAGGCGACGAGCGCGATCCGCAGATACGCGGAGAATCACGACGAGACGGTGCTGGTGATCGACCACGACATCTATATGATCGACCTACTGGCGGACCGCCTGATGGTGTTCGACGGCGAGCCCTCCGAGTACGGCCACGCCGCGACGCCGCAGGAGATGCGCGCTGGGATGAACGACTTCCTCTCGGATCTCGACATCACGTTCCGCCGCGACGAGCGGACCCGGCGACCCCGCATCAACAAGCCGGAGTCCCAACTCGACCGCAAGCAGAAGAAGCAGGGCGAGTACTACTACGCGCCCTGAGCGGCCGTTTTCTGGGTTTTGCGCGACGAAAACGGACTCAGGACGGCGGCGTCGATGCCACCAGCGTCGCTTCCGAACCGTCCGTCCCGCCCTCGATCGACACCTCGTAGCCGAAGGCTCGAACGAGGTCGACGTTCGTGCGGACGTGATCGGTGACGCGGGGGATCCGGACGGTCCCGCCGGCGAGCGCCAGCCACACGACGAGTTGGTCGCCGAGGTGGGCGTCGACCGGCGCATCCGTCTCAAACCACCGTTCCAGCGCGTCGACCGCGTCCGCCGCGACCTCCTCGGAGGGGAAGCCGCGCTCGCCGTAGGCGGAGAAGCCGGCTCGGGGACGCAGCGGCGGCCCGTCACCCGAGCGGGTCGGTTCCGTCCCCTCGTCGGCGGCGGGCTCCGCGACGATGGTGACGACCGCGCCCGGCGACGTCGACTCGACGTAGGCCGCCGTCGCGGCCGCGTCGCGGTCGATCTCTCGTTCTTTCAGTTCCTCGACCGCCGTCTCGGCGATCCGATCGGCGACGTCGGCGTCTTCGAGCGCCTCCGACGCGACGGCGTAGACGGTGCTCTGGGGGACGTCGACGGACTCCCCCGAGAGTTCGATCGGCGAGAGAGTCGACGGCCGGATCTCGACGGCGAGCTCGCCGCCACCGGCGGGGTAGAACCCGTGGCGCATCACGTCGACCGTCGCGTCGAGGCCGCAGGCGTCTAACAGCGGCAGTTTGACGTGCCGGAGGTAATCGGCCGGCGGCGACCACTTCACGTCGGTCCCGCCGACGAGGGTCGCGCGTACGGGTGTGTCAACCCTGACGGCCAACGGGAGCAGTGTGTCGGCGACGAGCGTGACGCTGCCGGCGGTCCCGACGTCGACCGCGAGGTCCGTCGGGTCGGGTGAGGTACCGTCGACCGACTCGGGCGAGGCGTCGTCGACCCCGTCGCCGGGGTCGAATTCGAGCGTTTCCGAGCCGACCTCCGCACCGGAGACGTCGGCGTCGACGAGAGCCGCGAGGAGGTCGACGCAGGCGAGGTGCTGCCGCTTCAGCCCGGGGTTCGGTCGGTCCCCGCGGACGTTCTCCATCCGAAACGAACGGCCGCCGAGCGCCGAGAGCGTGAGCGCCGTCCGGACGAGTTGTCCACCGCCGTCCGTGCCGTCGAGTTCGAGCATCCGGCCGGTCACTTGACGACCGTCACGGGCACGGTCGCGTGCCCGACGAGCCCCTTCGCGACGCTGCCGACCATCCCCTCGATCCGGTCGGAGAGCCCCCGGTGGCCGACGACGATCCCGTCGACGCCCTCGTCCTCGGCGTAGTCGGCGACGGTGTCGACGGGGTCGCCGTAGAGGAGCGTCGTCTCGACCGCGACGCCCGCCTCCTCGGCCCGACTGCGGGCGTCTTCGAGGACCTCCTCGCCGCGCTCCTCGGCGACCTCGATGTCCTCGGTGTAGATCCGCTGCCCGACCTCGGCGTTCGTCGGTGCCTCTTCACCGCCCTCGACGAGGACGCGCGGTTCGACGGCGTACGCGACGACGAGGGACCCACCGGCACGCGTCGCGAGGTCGAGCGCGTACTCGAGTGCCTCGGTGCTCGATTCCGAACCGTCGATAGCGACAAGGTACTTCATCTCCCCTCGAAGTACGTGCGGACGTTGCTTAGTTGTTTGTTCGACCCCAGCGTAGCGAGCCGATCGGAAGCGAATGTAATTCGATAATAGTAAATATTCCATATTAGTAAATTAGTATATATTTTCGATCGTTATTCTTGGATTACTGGTCGACGAGTGAGCTACGCCGATACCATTTTGGACGTCTTGTGCCGCAAAAATCGCCTCAAATACAGAATCGCGATTCAGGTTTGTGCGAGACAGGAGGACAGTATAAAAGATAAATTTCTATTTATTTCACGCTTAAGTATTCTATACTGGTAATAGATTCAGATGGGTAAATCGATCGGGACACTCCCCCAGTATCGCGTCGGACGGTCGGGAGTCGCTTGCGGGTGGGTCGCGACGGGAGGAGCGGCCCGATCTATCGGTCGAGTCCCAGTCTGTCCTTGGTCCCTTGACGGTCGAGTTTCCCGCTGGGCGTGCGGTCGATCGCCGTCACGAAGTGGTACTGGCGGGGACGCTCGTGACTGGCGACGCTCTCGCTGTCCTGCATCCACGCGTCGAGGATGTCTTCGGTCAGGTCGCCGCTCCCCTCGACGATAGCCGTCACTTTCTGGCCGTACTCCTCGTCGTCGACGCCGACGACGGCGGCGTTCGTGACGTCGGGGTGTCGTTCCAGTGCCTCCTCGATCGGTGCCGGCGTGATCTTCACCCCCTTCGATTTGATCTGGAAGTCGATGCGGCCCTCGATGTAGAGGAAGCCCTCCTCGTCGAGGTAGCCCTTGTCGCCGGAACGCCACCAGCCCTCCTCGAACGCGGCTTCGCCGCGCTCGTCCTCCCACATCCACGCGGGCGCCTGGTAGCTCTTGACGGCGATTTCGCCGCTCTCGTTCGGCGCGAGCGTGTCGTCGACCCTCCCGTCCGGATCGACGATTCGAACTTCGGTCCCCGACTGCGGCTTGCCGACGCTCTCGATCCGCTCCTCGGTCAGTTCGTTGTTGTAGAGGACCGTCGAGTGGATCTCCGTCGAGCCGTACGACTGCGTGATGTTCTCGCAGATGCGGTCGCGGAGGTCACTCAGCGTCGACGGACTCAGCTTCTCGCCGGTGGAGTTGATCGAACGCAGTGACGCCAAGTCGTACTCTTCCGGCCCGACATCGAGGATCTCGTTCCACATCGTCGGGACGAGCACCGCCCGCGTGATGTCGCGCTCGTCGACGATCTCCAGCCACCGCTCGGGGTCCCACTCGCGCATATAGTAGGTGCTCTCACAGCCGAGCAGCGAGCGGGTGAGAAAGCTCGTCCAGATGAGGAAAGACGGACGGTTGACGACCAGCTGTTTGTCCGAGCGGGTGAATCCCGAGCGCGTGCCGAGTTCCATCCCCTTGAGGAACATCGTCCGGTTCGTGTGACACCAGCCCTTGGGGTGGCCGGTGCTTCCGGAGGTCCACGCGACCGTCACGATGTCGTCCTCCTCGACGAGCACGTCCGGGGCGACCGGGTCCGCGTCGGCGAGTCGCGGCGAGAGCGCCGTCTCGTGCTCCCGTTCCGGTTCTCCGGTGCTGAAGACGGCGGTGAGTCGGCCCAGCTGTTCGCGCCCGACCATCTCCGCGAACGACTCGGCGATCTCGCTATCGACGACGGCGAGCGTCGGTTTCGTCTTGTCGAGGCACTGCCGGAACGAGGCCGGCGCGATGCGCTTGTGGAGGTTCGTCGTCACGGCACCGGCCTTGAGCGCCCCGTTGAACAGGATCGCGTGCTGGACCGAGGGCTTCGAGAAGAACGCGATCCGGTCGCCCTTGCTCACGTACTCGCCGAAGACGTTCGCGGCGCGGCGGCTTCGCTCTTCGAACTCCGCCCAGGTGACCGACTCGGTGGCGTCCTCGAACGCGATCGCCTCCCCGCTCTTGGCCGCGTTGTGCGCGGAGAGGTCCTTGAGCGCCGGGAGGTCGTTGTGGATCCGGTGCATCTTACTGCTCGATGAACTCGGGGAAGAGGCGCTTGTGCGGGGGCTCGATGTCGTAGAGGTCACAGAAGTTCCCGCCGAGAATCTTGTTGAGTTCGTCCTGCGGGACGTCGTGGTCCATCGCGTACTTGTTGAGCATCCGCAGCGAGGTGCCCCAGTAGTCGGGCTGGTGAGCGGGGACGCCGTCGCTGCTGAACTGCTCCCACCGGATCGACGGGAAGTCCATCGGGCTCTCAGAGTTGTTCGATTTCGCGATCATCGACGCGCCCCAGTCGGTCCCCCACAGGAGTTGATCGGGACCGATGTCGGGGTCGTTCATCGGCCGGTTGAGAATGTCGTCCCACCACAGGCCGACTTCGAGGTAGACGTTGTCGTGCTGCTGAGCGACCATACACGCGCGCTCGACGTTGTACCGCCAGTGCCCCTGGATGCCACCGTGCTCGAAGACGAGGTCGACGTCGGGGTACTCCGCGAGGATGTCGGTCGCGTTGAGCGGGTCCCGCCAGTCCGGGAGTTTGTCCTGCTCTCTGAGGCCGCCCGCCTGATACCCGGAGGCCGCGCCGGGGTGCCAGCGGATCGGCACGTCGTGCTTGGCCGCCACGTCGAAGAACGGTCGGATCCGCTCCTTGCGCTCGCGCCACGTCAGCCGCTCTTCGAGCATCGGGTCCGAGGGCATAAACTCGCCGATGCCGACCATCCCGTCCCAGGAGAGGACCTCGTCGAGTTCCTCGGCGGCGCGCTCGGGAGTCCACTCCTCCTCGCCGCGCATCGCGGCCTTCTTCGTCTGGACCGGGTACGCGCAGGCGACGAACTTCTCGGGGTGCTTGTCGATGATCTGTTTGTTGATCTCGTTGGTCATCCCGAAGGCGGGGAGGAGGAGACACATGTCGACCCCGTAGGAGTCCATATCGTAGACGAGACGGTCGGAGTTGTCGTAGACGATGACGGCGTCGTCGTCGTCGGCCTCGTCGGCCGGGGTGGCCGTGTGCATCAGTTCGCCGAGTCTGGAGTACTCGGCGTCCTCGTCGCTCTGGCTGAATCTGACCGCGTGTCGCTGCCCGTGAACGTGGGTGTCGACGACGAATCGTCCTAATTTCATAGCGTCTCATCGGAGTGATCGGACGATAATAATCATTCCGTTGGAACCGACATTCCGTTTCGTTTCGATCCGTTTCGTTTCGATCTGTTCCGTTTCGATCCGCACCCCGGAGCGAAACCCGTCTCCGTCGTCCCGGTCTGTCTCGGTCGTCCCGGTCTGTCTCCGTCGTCCCAGTCTGTCTCCGTCGTCCCAATCTGTTTCCGTCGTCCCGGTGGGTGACCTCGCGAGCGGTCCGTTCCGTCCGGGGTCCCGCTACTCGTCTTCGGCGATGAGGTCCGCCGCCTTCTCCGCGATCGCGAGCGTCGCCGCGTTCGTGTTGCCGCCGACGATCCGCGGCATCACCGAGGCGTCGACGACGCGGAGCCCCGAGACGCCGTGAACTCGGAGCCGGTCGTCCACGACGGCCGACTCGCCGTCGCCCATCTTGCACGTCCCGACGGGGTGATAGATCGTCTGCGCGTGCTCGCGGACCTGCTCGGCGATCGCCTCGTCGCTCTCGACGTCCTCACCGGGCCAGACCTCCTCGCCGCGGTACTCGTCGAAGGGCTCGGCCTGCGCCACCTCCCGGGCGCGTCGGACGCCCTCGACCATCGTGTCGACGTCCTCGCGCTCGGTGAGGTACCGCGGATCGATCGCCGGCTCGTCGAAGGGATCGTCGGATCGAAGTTCGATCCGACCGCGGCTCTCCGGTCGGACCTGCGTGGCCGCGACGTAGAATCCGTGTCCCTCGTCGGGGTTCTCGAAGCCGTGCCGCATAAAGTACCCCGGTCCGAAGTGGAACTGGACGTCCGGCCGGTCGAGCGACGGGTCCGAGCGGAGAAACCCGCCGGCCTCGCCGCCGTTGGAGGAGAGCCGCCCCGATCCCTGGGCGTGGTACTCGACGACGTCGTCGAGCGTTCCCGTGTCGTCGCGGGTGGTCGTTCCCGTACAGGAGTAGTTGACGGCGACGAGGAGGTGGTCCTGGAGGTTCCGCCCCACGCCCGGGAGGTCGACCGCGACGTCGACGTCGTGCGACCGGAGGTGCTCGGCGGGACCGATCCCCGACAGCAGCAGCAACTGCGGCGTGTTGATCGCGCCCGCCGACAGGACGACCTCCTCCTCGGCGTGGACGGTTTGCCGCCCGTCGCCGTCGTCGTACTCCACGCCGACGACTCTGTCCCCGTCGAACAGGAGCTCCGTGACCTGTGCGCCGGTGCGTGCGGTCAGGTTCGAGCGCTCCAGGAGCGCCGGTTTGAGATACGCGTCGGCCGCGCTGTGGCGCTCGCCGTCCTTCTGCGTGACCTGGTAGAGCCCGACGCCCGCCTGCTCGCGCCCGTTGAAGTCGTAGTTTCGGGAGTAGCCGGCGGCGATGCCGGCGTCGACGAACACCTGCGAGAGGTGGTACGGCGACTCCAGTTCGGTGACGTTCAGCGGGCCGCCGACGCCGTGGTACGTTGTCCTGTGTGTCTGGCTGTTCTCGCTGCGCTTGAAGTACGGGAGCAGTTCCTCGTAGCTCCAGCCGTCGTTGCCCAGCTCGGCCCACTCGTCGAAGTCGCCCGGGTGTCCGCGGATGTGGATCATCGCGTTGATCGAACTCGATCCGCCGAGGGTCTTCCCGCGCGGCCAGTAGAGTTCGCGGCCGTGCAGCTCTTCCTGCGGTTCGGTGTAGTACTCCCAGTCGACCGAACTCTTGAACAGGTTGCCGACCTCGGCCGGGACGTGGATCGAGCGGTCGTGGTCGGGTTCGCCGGCCTCTAACACGAGGACGCTTCTGTCGGGGTCCGCCGATAACCGCGTCGAGACGGCACAGCCCGCGGTTCCAGCACCTACGACGACGTAATCGTAGGAGTCCGTCTGTCCTGACATAGGTGAGAGTGAGTCCGGACCGTAATCAATCTACGGTCGCGCGTCAATCCGCGGAGATCGACCGACCCGAGGAAGGCTTCGGCGAAGCCCGTTACCCGAAGACGATTCCCGGGGCGCGGTCCCGCCCGCGCTCAGTTCCCGACCGCGGTCGCCCGTTCGACGACGTCAGCGCCGTACAGCTCCGCTAGCTCCTCGTGCTGGTCTGGGCGGTGCTCGTAGACGTCCTGGAACAGCGCGATCGGCGTCCCCGCCGCCTGGTACGTCGCTTCGTCCCACATCCGATCGTTGCTGACGTCGACGCCGACGCCGTCGATCACGATGGTCGTCGACCGCGTCATCGCGATTGCTCCCCGTCCGGCCTCCTTGGCCGCCTCGAACTCCTCCATCGAGTCGACGATGTCGTCCATACTCGGGACGTAGGCGGTCATATCCAGCAGTTCCTGTTGGAGTTCGTCCTCGTCCAGGACGCGTTCGTCGCCGCCGACGCGAAGCGCGTACTCGCCGTCGCCGACCACGTCGAGGCTCACCTCGTCGCCGTCGTACACCTGCTCGTCGCCGTCGGCGTCGAGCGCGACTTCCTCTCTGCCGACCTCCAGCAGCCAGCGGCCCTCTTCGGGCGGGAGCGGCGCCGTGTTCGCCTCGACGACCTGCCCGGGCGTGAGAGACCAGATGCCGGTCATTCCCTTCGCCCGGTTCTCCTCCATCCGCTCGCGGTAGCCCGCGACGTCGCGGATGTCGTCGTAGGGGCCGTCGACCGCGATCAGCCCCGCGGCGCTGGCTCCGCGGGAGGTGTTGTGCCGCAGTTCGGGCCACGGCGGCAACTCGCCGGTCGGCGTCATCGCTCGCATATCCTTGGTGTAGTCGACCTCGCCGTCGACGAGGAGGAAGAGCCGTTCGAGGTTGTTCGAGGGCCTGCCCATCTCCGCGCGGAGGTCCCCCATCGCCAGTTCGGCCTCGCCGGATTCGACGATCACGGACATCGAGAGGCTTCCTGCCTCGAGGCCGCACTCCTCCTCGACGATGGTGAAGAACTCGTCGGCCTTCTTCCAGTCGTCGACGTCGCCGACTTCGGGAATCACGAAGCCGTCGATGTGCTCGATCGCGCCCGTGTCCGAGCGGGCGACGCGCAGCATCTGTTGGAAGCCCTGGTAGCGAGTCGACGGGTCCTCGCGGTGCCAGACGACGCGCGGGTGGATTTCGCCGGGGAACTCCGCACCGTGTTCGGCGACGACGTCGATGATGTTCTCGATTCCCTCCTCGCGCATCGAGGGCGCGGTGGCGTCCTCGTTGTCCGGTACCCAGACGTCGGGTGCCTGCATTCCGCGGAGCTGCGCCGCGCTCCGGAGCATCTTCGCGGAGTCGTCTTCGCCCTGAACCGCTGTCGGCGAGGTGAAGAACGTCCGCACGAACTCGCGGGTGTAGTGTCGGTTTGTACTCATATTTACGTGTTCACTCGTCCGTCGGCGCGGTATTAAACCTACCGCGCGGGCGTGGAATCGCCTGTTCGGCTCGGAGGGGAATGCGACGCGGAAATCGTGGCGACCTCGATCAAACTAGTTTTATAATACAAAATGAAATGCTATGTCGACCACACCGGGCGAGCGGGGGCGGTGAGACGGAGCACAACCGCGCGTCTGGGTAGCACTGCCGCTCGTCCGAGCCGCACCGCGACGAACGGTGAGTCGGAGACGCGTCCCGGATCAGCGTCAGTGAAGCGTTATCTATTGCTAAACATTGATGTGGATCCACGGCATACGGCTGGACAATGACCGCCCCCGCCAACCACCCGATCAAGTCTCTGGAGAAGACGGTCGAGATCATCGACGTCCTCAAACGGCGTCGATCGGCACACCTCAGGGAGGTGGCCGAGGAACTGGATCTCAACAAGAGCACCGTCCACAACCACCTGAGCACGCTCCGAGAGCACGAGTACGTCGTCAAAGACGGCGAGGAGTACCGACTGAGCCTGCAGTTCCTCCACATCGGCGGCGTGATCCGAAACGAGATCGACCTGTACGAGGCCGCGAAACCCAAACTCGATCGGCTTGCCGAGGATACCGGAGAGCTCGTGACGCTCGCGACCAACGAGCGAGGGTTGGGAACCGTCCTCTACAGAGCGAAAGGCGAGGACGCCGTCGAGATCGACACGCACGTCGGCAGTCAGCTTTCGCTGCACAACTCGGCCCTCGGGAAGGCGATACTCGGCCACCTCCCCCGATCGCGCGTCGAGGAGATCGTCGCCGAGCGGGGGCTCCCGGCGACGACTGACAACACGATCACCGACGAAGACGTCCTCTACGACGAACTCGACGACATCGCGGAGCGAGGGTGGGCGTTCGACGACGAGGAGAACTGGCGCGGACTGCGTTGCGTCGGCGCGCCCATCCTCACCGACGATGGCGTCGTGAAGGGCGCGATCAGCCTCTCCGTACCGAAGAGTCAGCTCGCAACGGCGGAAGACCGCCAGCAGTACGTCGACGCGATCAAGAACACGGCGAACCTCATCGAGCTCCGAATCACCTACTCCTGACCGACCCGCGTCACGACGCTCTCGGACAGACGCTAGCAAAATAACAAACGTACGTATGTTATATTGAAGCAGTTCATCGCAGTTTCATCCGATATATGCGGAAGACCCGATCTCTCCGTGTACTCCGCGCAGTCCGCTAATCCACACTCTCGAACGGCGAGTAGAATCTACCGACGGCGGGTACGGCGTGACCTCGGAAAAATCGATGCACCGCTCGAGGCCCAAGTCGGCATCGCACGGCGTTCACGCCGGGACGTCACCGTGTCGGAGTCGTCGCGAGATACGTCCGTGTCGTCTCACTCCCGCAACGTCTCCGTTTGACAATGTGGAATCGAGTCCGCCGCTATCGGGAGTCGATGTCGAGCGCCCGGACGAGCAGTTCGACGGGATGCGGTGGGTGCTCGGAGACGAGCGCGCTGTCGCCGATCTGGCTCCGGCAGGAACCACCGGGGGCGACCACCTGCGTGGCCTCGCTGGCTCGGATCTTCTCGAACAGCAGTTCGGCGATCGACGTGGAGACGTCGTAGTGTTCGGCCTCGTATCCGAAACTGCCGGCCATCCCGCAGCAGCCGGAGTCGAGCGGATCGACGTCGTAGCCCGCCCGCCTGAGAACGCCGACGGCGTGGTGGTCCTTCCCCGCGGCGTGCTGGTGGCAGTGACCGTGGTAGGCGAGCGCGTCCGCTTCCAGTCCCTCTCGAACCGGCAACTCCTCGACGAGTCGATGGACATCGAGGTACTCGCAGACGCCGTAGGAGTGACCGGCGACCCGCTCGGCGGCGTCCGTGGCCAGGAGGTCCGTGTACTCGTCCTGGAAGACCACGGCGTCGCTCGGTTCGACCGCGACGACCTCCCACCCGTCGTCGAGGTAGTCGGTGAACGCGTCGACGTTCGTGCGGGCGCGGTCGGCCGCGCGGTCGAGCAGGCCGACCGAGTAGGCCGCCCGCCCGCTGGGAGCGAGGTCGTCGGGGACGTGAACGTGGACCCCGGCGGCTTCGAGGACGCGAACGGCCGCCTTCCCGGGTTCGGGGTAGCTGTAGTTCGTGTACGTGTCCGGGAACAAGAGGACCTTGCGGTCGGCCTCCGCCGCCGAGACGGCCGAGTCGCGTCGCCGGAACCACTCGACGAGCGACTCCTCGGCGAACGGCGGGAGCGAGCGCTCGGGGGCGATCCCGAAGACCCGTTCCATCACGACGTCCGACCCGGGAAGCTCCATCGCCCAGTTCGAGAGCGGCGCGAGCCGCGAGCCCCACTTCGAGGCCGCGTCGATGTTCCCGAACAGCTTCGAGCGCAGCCCCGATCCCTCCTCCTCGTGGTATTGGTGCTTGAGTTCGGCCTTGAGCTTCGCCATATCGACGCCGGTCGGACAGTCCGATTTGCAGCCCTTGCAGCCGACGCAGAGATCGAGGACGTCCTCCTGGAAGTCCGCTGACCGCAGGCGCTCTTCGGGAATCTCGCCGCTTATTGCTGCCCGGAGCATATTCGCGCGTCCCCGCGTCGTCGCCAGTTCGTCGTCGGTGGCGCGGTAGGTCGGACACATCACGTCGGTGTCCTGCTGGCGACACGTCCCGCAGCCGTTGCACAGTTCGACGAGGTGAGAGAAGCCGCCCTCCTCGGAGAAGTCGAGTTTCGTCTGCGGTTCGATCGAGGAGTACGCCGCCCCGTAGCGGAGGTGCTCTCGCATATCCGTCGGGTCGTCGTCGCGGTAGACGACCTTCCCCGGGTTCATCCGCCAGTCGGGGTCGAACGCCGTTTTGAGCTCTTGGAACGCCGTCCAGAGCTGTTCGCCGTACATCTTCGGGTTGAACTCGGTCCGCGCGAGCCCGTCGCCGTGCTCGCCGGAGAACGCGCCGTGGTGTTCGACGACGATGTCGGTGACGTCGTCGGTGATCGAGCGCATCGTCTGGACGCCCTCGTCTTCCTTCAGCGAGAGAATCGGCCGGATGTGCAGCGTGCCGCTCCCGGCGTGCGCGAAGTACGCCGCGGAGGTCCCGTGGTCGTCGAGGATGTCCATGAACTTCTGCGTGTACTCGGCGAGTTCCGCCGGCGGGACGGTCGCGTCCTCGATGAACGGGTACGGCTTCGGGTCGCCTTCGAGGCTCATCAGGAGCGGAATCGCCGCCTTCCGGAGCTTCCAGAGGTCCGCCTGCGACTCGTCGGTGTAGGCCTCGATGACGTCGAAGGCGTCGCCGCCGTCGACGAATCGGTCGGTGACCTCGGCGATCGCCGCCCCGAAGTCGTCGACGAGTTCGGAGTCGAACTCGATCATCAGCGCCGCGGCCGTGCCTTCCGGAATCGGTTCCTCGTAGCGGGCGTACTGCTCGGATTCCCTGGCGAGCCGGAACACCTCCGCGTCCATCAACTCGACGGCGCTCACGTCGTGTTCGAGGGCCCTGGGCACGGCCTCGAGCGCGTCGATCAGGTCGTCGAAGCAGTACAGCGCCAGCGCCGTCTCCTCTGGCTTCGTGACGAGCGACAGTTCGGCCTCGACGACGACGCCGAGCGTCGACTCGGCCCCGACGAAGAGCTTCGAGAGGTTGATGACCTCGTCGCCGGCGTCGTTCTCGTAGATCACCTTGTCGAGGTTGTACCCCGAGACGTTCCGCTTCAGGTCGGGGTAGCGGGCGTCGATCTCCGCGTCGTTCTCCTCGACCATCCGGCGGACCGTGCGATGCAGTTCGGCCTCGCGCGTGTCGCGGGCGAGGAGTTCCTTCCACTCCGGCCCGTCCAGGACGACCTCTCTCGTTTCGATCAGGCTGCCGTCGGCGAGGACGACCGTCAGCCGCTCGGTGTACGCGTCGGTGATCCCGTATCTGACCGAGTGCGCGCCCGTGGAGTTGTTGCCGATCCCGCCGCCGACCGTCGCCCGGTTCGACGACGCCGGGTCGGGCGCGAACTTCAGCCCGTCCTCGGCCAGGCGCGCGTCGAGGTGGTCCTGGACGACGCCCGGCTGGACCACCGCCCGCTGCTCCTCGGGCCGGACGTCGAGGATGTCGTCCATATGCGTCGAGACGTCGACGACCAGACAGCCGGGACCGACCGCCTGTCCGCCGAGCGACGAGCCGGTCCCGCGGGCGATGACCGGGACGTCGTGGTCGGCGGCGGTCGCGACTGCGGCCCGGACGTCGTCGACGTGTTTCGGCTCGACGACGCCCGCGGGGCGGGCCTGGTAGATGCTGCCGTCGGTCGCGTAAAGGACCTGTGCGTACTCGTCGAAGCGCACTGCGCCGTCGACTGCCGCCCGGAGGTCCGCAGCCAACGCCGCGTACTCCGCTCCCTCGTCCCTAGGTGACGGAGGCGCGGCTGCACCGTCGGTTTTCGGGACGGTCTTTTGTGACATACGTGAGCCGTTGCCGATGAAGCGATGTAAATCTGCGGGATGGGGCGACCGGCGCGCTCACACGGGGACGCTCGCCGGGGGTGACAGTCGCAGCGACGCCGTCGCACCGACGAGAGCAACGCCGTCGTACCGACGACACCGACGCCACCGCACCGACGAGGGAAACGCCGTCGCATCAACGACAACAACGCGCCGGCGACGCGGTTCAGCCGAAGGCAGTGATCAGAAGCACCCCGGAGACGACGACCGCGGCGGCGGCGAACAGCCCCCAGGTGACCCGCTCCAGTCGCTGCGGCATAACCAGCGCCGCGAGGACGACGACGAACAGCGTGTTGGTCACGACGATCGGGCTCACGACGTTCACCGGGGCGATCGAGAGCGCGACGTAGTAGCCGAGGAGAAACGCCGTGTTCAAGAGGCCCGCAAGCACGAACCACCGCGCGTTCGTCCCGCGGAGGACCGACCGCCCGGGGAGGTCGTCGTCCCACCAGAGGTACAGGCCGAACCCGAGGGCGGCGGCGACCGACTTCACGGCGAGGCCGACGAGCGGCGGCGTCCCCTCGTCGAAGCCGACGTTCGCGAAGATCGGTTCCCAGCCGACCGCGACCGCGGCACCGAAGGGGATGAGGATGCCGACGAGCAGTTCGCGCCGTGGGAGGTCCTCGGGGTTGTCGTTGCTCGTCAGCCACGCGATGACGGCGACGCCGCCGACGACGAGGAGGATCCCGACGCCGTGCACCGCCGACAGCGTCTCGTCGAGGAAGACGACCCCCAAGATGGTCGAGATGAGCGCCCACGAGGCGACGATCGGGGCCGTTCGGCTCGCGCCGATCTTTTCGATGCTGACGAAGTTCAGCGCCCGACCGATCAGCGTCCCCAGGATGCCGGCGACGGCGAAGGACGCCAGCGATACCCGCGTCAAACCGTACGTCGGATAGTATCGAATCGCCACGACCGGTAGCAGGACGACCACGTTGACGATCGAGACCACGAAGATGGCGTCCTCGGTCGTGCCGCTGTCGGTGCCTCGCCTGACGCAGAGGTTCGAAGACGCCGACGAGAGGGCGGCACCCAGCGCTAATCCGACAGCGAGCAGATGCGACGCCGCGACCATTGCCGAACACGTCTCGGCCAGGTATAAATACTCTTTCGTAACGCCGCCGGGTCAGTCCAGCGGCGACGAGCGGACATATATTGTTTTATTACCCCGCTGATCCGAATGCTCTCTTATGCAGCAACCACCGGATACCGACCCGCTCAATCCGCCGCAACGGACGCTGATGGGCCCCGGGCCGAGCGAAGTGCACCCGCGCGTGCTCCGAATTATGAGCGCGCCGCTCATCGGCCACCTCGACTCGGCGTTCATCGAGATTATGGACGAGGTCCAGGAACTCCTCCGCTACACGTTCCAGACGGAGAACCGCTGGACGATCCCGGTGAGCGGAACCGGATCGGCATCGATGGAGACCGCGTTCGGGAACCTCGTCGAACCGGGCGACACCGTCCTCGTGCCGACGAACGGGTACTTCGGCGGCCGGATGGAGTCGATGGCGGAGCGGGCGGGCGGCGACGTCGTCCACGTGGACGCGCCGTGGGGCGAACCGCTCGACCCCGACGACGTGGCCGCGGCGTTCGACGAACACGACCCCGACGTGTTCGGGTTCGTCCACGCGGAGACGAGCACCGGCGTCCTCCAGCCGCAGGTGCCGGAACTCACGAGCATCGCCCACGAGCACGACGCCTACGTCGTCGCCGACACCGTGACCTCGCTCGGCGGCGTCGAACTCCGCGTCGACGAGTGGGGCATCGACGTCGCCTACTCGGGCGGGCAGAAGTGCCTCTCCTGCCCGCCGGGCGCGAGTCCGCTCACGCTCAACGACCGGGCGATGGAGAAGGTGCTTGGCCGCGACACCGACGTCCGCTCGTGGTACCTCGACCTCTCGCTGCTCGAAGGCTACTGGGGCGAGGAGCGCTCGTATCACCACACGGCACCGATCACGAACGTCTACGCGTTGCGGGAGGCGCTCCAGTTGGTTGCCGAGGAGGGTCTCGAAGCGCGTTGGGAGCGCCACCGGGAGATGGCCACCGAACTCAAGGAAGGCCTCGAAGAGATGGGACTGGAGATGAACCCCGACGACGAGTTCTGGCTGCCGTCGCTAAACGCGGTGCGGGTGCCCGACGGCGTCGACGACGGAAAACTGCTCGCGGAACTGCAGGACGAACACGACCTCGAAATCGCGAGTGGTCTGGGCGACCTGGAGGGCGAGATCCTCCGGATCGGCTGTATGGGCTACTCGGCGCGGACGCCGAACATCCAGTTCGTGCTCTCCGCGCTCGAAGAGGCGCTGGCGAACCAGGGCTACGAGGCGTAGCTCGGTAGCGAAGCGAGACGACGAATTAAACCTCGGGAGGACAGAACGCGGGGGGACCGCGACGCGACTACGCCTGTTCGACCCGAACGTCCAGCACGGCCGGGTCACCGCGTTCGACCGCGTCGAGCCCCGCCCGGAGAGCGGATTCGAGGTCTTCGACCGACTCCACGACCGACGTGTGCGCGTCCACGACGTGTGCGGCGTGAGAGAGGTCCAGGATCGGGTCGAAGCGGCTCTCGGGGACGCTCGCCGCCGCGGCGCTCCCGTCGGGGTGCTGGTCGAGCGTCGAGGTCCGAACCGCGTTCCACCGCGAGTTGTTGTACACGACCGTCAGCGACGGCGCGTCGTGGGCGGCCGCCATCCACGCCGACGCCGTGGGGTTGCCGAAGACGTAGGAGCCGTCGCCGACGAGCGTGATCACGGTCTGTTCCGGCGCGGCCAGTTTGACGCCCGTCGCGGCGCCGGGTGCCCATCCGAGCCCGGAGCCGTACGGCGAGCGGTAGCTCCCGGGCCGTTCGAGGTCCAGATGTTCCAGGACCGTGCGCTTGCTCGTCGTCGTCTCGTTGAGCACGATCGTCGAGGCGTCGACGACCTCGTCGATCGCGTCCGTCAGCACCGCGGGCGTCAGCGCCCCGTCGTCGTACTGTGCGTCCAGCGAGTCGGCCCGCCCTCGCAGACGCGCGTCGTGTTCGCTCTGCCAGGGTTCCCGGTCGGGCTCGCCGCCCTCCGATTCGAGCCGGTCGGCGACGGCGGCGAGCGTCGCACCGGGGTCGGCCCGGACCGCGAGGTCGGTCTCGAAGTCCCAGAGCGGGTACTGGGGCTTCTCCGGATCGATGTCGAGGTGCACGATCGGAACGTCCGCGTCGACGGGGCGCTCCGACGGCGGTTCCCAGGGGACGTCGGCGTCGGCGAGGACGACGAGATCCGCGCGCTCCATCGCCGCTTTCGGGTCGAAACCGACGTGAAGCGCGTGCGTCCGGGGGAAGTTCAGCGCCGTCGGCCGCTGTTCGACGACGCCCGCCCCCGCGGCCTCGGCGAAGCGCCGGAGTCGGTCGACCGACTGGTCGGGGCGGTTCGCCCCGAGTTTGCTGGTGACGACGAGCGGCGCGGTGGCGTCGCGAACCATCGACGCCACTCGACCGACCGTCTCGGCGTCCGCGGCGATCGGTCTGGCGTCCGTGAGCGAACGGGATCCGGGCGTCGAGTCGACGGTCGTTTCGAGCGCCTCGCGGGTCGCCGCGAGATAAGTCGGTCCCCGCCGCGGCGTCGACGCGAGTTCCAGCGCCCGGGCGACGAACTCGTCGGGATCGGCGGGCGGGCGGTACTCGCCCGTCCACCGGCAGTACTGCTCGACGATCCCCTCCTGGTCGTAGACGTCCTGGATGTACTGGATGCCGCTGGAGCGCGCGCCCGGTTCGTCGCCGTGAGTGATCGGCGCCAAGCCCGCGAAGATGAGCACCGGAACGTCGCCGCGGTGGACGTTGTGGACCATCGCGCCGAGGTTCTGGGTCCCGACGTCGACGTGCACGAACACCGCCTGGGGTCGACCGGTCACCGCCGCGTAGCCGTCCGCCGCGCTCAGCGCCCCCGACTCGTGTGGGCAGGTCACGAACGCCGGAATCGCGTCCGGGTCCTCCTCGCGGAGTCGCGCCGCCGCCTCCAGGAGCGGCGTGTGATCGGTCCCGAAGTTGCCGAAGACGTACTCGACGCCGTACTCGCGCAGCGATCGGAGCATCACTTCGGCCGCGGTCGGTGCTGTCCCGTCCGTATCGTCCGCTCCTGGGTCGCCCATCTCGTGGGTCAGTTCAGGGCCGGAGTATAAATGAATTCGCTCCGGAACGGGACGAGACGGAACGGACGCGTTTCGCGCCGGGCGGTTCGGCACCGGGGACGATCGACCCGTCTGACCGGTCGGGCCGCTCGGACCGGCACCCGCTCACTGGTCGAATCGCCGCACGTCCGCTCGGACCGCGTCGTACGCCTCCCGGAGGCGGTCCGCCTCCGACACGTCGAGGTCCCACTCGATCGTCCGGTCGATCCCGCCGTCGGCCAGCGTCACGGGGACGCTCAGCGCGGCGTCGGTGAACCCGTACTCGCCGTCCAGCGGCACGGAGAGACAGAGCGGATCGGTGGGAGTCGACGCGGAGACCCCGCGGAGAACCCGGAGGAGTCCCGCAGCCGACACCCAGCGCGAGGAGTCCCCGATTCCGCGTTTCTCGGCGATTTCGAACGGGACCTCCAGGATTTCGTCGACGATTTCGCGCCGTTCCGCACGCGTGAAGGACGCCGGTGTTCCGTCGACCGTCGCCCGGGAGAACACCGGCACGACGCGCTCGCCGTGTTCGCCCATCGTCGGACACGAGACCCGCGTCGGGTGGACGTCGCGTCGGCGGGCGATGGCGTCCGCGACGCGGGCGGTCTCGGCCAGCGAGAACCCCAACACCGTCGAGCGGGGCCAGCCGAGCCGGTTCCAGAGTCGGTAGACGATGCGGTCGACGGGATTGGTCACGACGACCGTCGGCACCGGCTCCAGCGCGTCGAGGGCGTCCGCGATGTCGTCGATGAGCGGGAGGTTGGCGTCCAGTTCGCGGGCCCGGGCGCCGCGTGCGCCCCGCTGGGTGTCGTCATCGCTCGGCGGAACCCGGGCGGTGATAACGATAGCGTCGAGATCGAAGTCGCCGATCTCGTCGGTCGGGGCGTACCTCACCTCGCCGATCTCGTCGGTCTCCGACAGCGGGGGGTCGGCCAGATGATAGCTCGCGTGTGTCAGATCCGTCGCGTGGCCCCACGCGGCGTCCAACGCCTCTTCGAACAGCATGACCGAGTGACGCGGGTCGTCACAGACGAGGCTGTACGCAAGCGTCGACCCGATCGTGCTCGCGCCGCCGATAATTCCGACGTGCATACCACGACCGTCTCCGCTCGACGATATATTTTTGTAGGGTTTTCAGCGACCGATACCGGCGGCGGCTCGTTCGGATGAAACGAGGTGTCCCGGACTCGTCCGAGTGAAACGAGCGACCCCCACAGTACCGCCCAAGTGAAACGGACGGCGTTCTCTCAGCGCCGTCCAAATGAAACGGACGAGGCTGCCCCCAAAACCGACCGAACGGAACGGACAGCCAGGTCCCGGGATCGTCCGGGTGAAACAACCGTTTCTCGGGATGGTCGATGTGAAACGAGCGCCGCCGTCTCAGACCCGGAAGCGGCCGAAATCGAGGTCAGGGAGAGAGCCGCGCGACTCCTTCACACGGGACCGACCGACAAGGTAATATACGAAAGTGTTCAACCGGAGAAGTACCTATGCGAATGGGAAGATTCGTTATCGATACACACGTTCACGGCCAGCGGGTCGCCGTGAACTTCCAGGACAGGGACGAACGACCGGACTACGCCACGCTCAGTAAACTGATGTGGCAGGCCGAGGACGCCGACCTCGCGGACGATGACGACGAGATCGTCACCTATCGTAACACGGACCGGCTTCTGTACGACATGGATCTGTACGGCGTCGATATGGTCTGTCTCCAGCCCGGCTTCGGGTTCAGCGACCGCCTCCACGGGAAGATGGTCGAGGAGCATCCCGACAAGTTCGTCGCGTTCGCTCACCCGTACGAAACGAACCGCAAGGCGGTCGCCGGCGAGGAGGAGTGGGACATCGATCGGGCCTGTGAGGAACTCGACGAGCGACTCAGTCAGGACGGGTTCGTCGGCATCGGCGAGATGCTCCCGTTCGACCCGACGATCACCGAGCGGGCCGAGCGGATGCCGTGGGACGAGCGACACGACCAGCTCCGGAAGATCTACGACGTGGCCGCGAAACACGACGTCCCCGTGCGGTGGCACCCCGGTTCCGTGAACGGCGGTTACGAGCGGGACCCGGGCACGCTCCTGCCCGACCGCCGGAGCATCAAGTACGCCGTCGACCTCCACCTCGAGTACCCCGAAGTGCCGATCATCATCGACCACGGCGGCGTCCAGGGCAACTGGCGGAAGAACGTCGAGGAGTCCTGCAACGTGGCGGCGACGTACGACAACGTCTACATCGAGATCGGCAACTACTGGTCGGACCTGATCAAGCGCCCGATGAACGACCCGAACATCGGCCCCGAACAGCTGATCTGGGGGACCGACTGGGGCGCGTCCTGGATCGCGGCGAACAACCCGGCGAACCGGTCGACCGGCGAGTACGACTACCCGCCGCAACGGTGGACGCAGATCAAGAGCCGCGGCCTGCAGGCTCACCAGGCCGACGCGTGGGGCACTTCGATGCGGCAGATCGACAAGTACGCCCGCGAGGTCGACCTGCCCGCCGACGACCTCAACCTCATGATGGGCGGCAACGTCTGTCGACTGCTCGACATCGAGCCGCCGCACAAGCGACTCTTCCCCGAGTACATCTGACGCGGTCGCTATGCAGGTACCATCCAGAGTAGAGCTGCCCAGGGTCCGGGAGTTGTCCAGCATCGCCGCCGAAAACAACCCGGACCGAGTCGCGTACGGGAACGGTGCATCGGGTCGCGAAGTAACGTGGGCGGAGTTCGACGCCGAGAGCAACCGCGGGGCGAACGCCCTCAGAGAGCACGTGGGACAGGGCGATCGGATCGCCTATCTCACGGAGGCGAGCGTCGAGCAGACGATACTCTGGAACGCCGGGCTGAAAGCGGGCTGTATCGTCTCGAACCTCCACATCCGCGACTCGCCGGAGCGGGTCCGAAGCTGTCTCGACTCGCTGCGGCCCCGGGTGCTCGTCGTCGACGAGGAGCGCTCGGCGTTCGTCGAAGACCACCTCTACGACGAGGCCTCGACTGCGTTCGACGCGGTCGTCACGACCGGCGAAGCGCAGACGGAGTACGAGCAGCCGATGTCGTCGTTCACTGCGGGGTACCCGGCGACCGAGCCGGACGTGAAGGTCGACCCCGACGAAATCGCCGCAGTGATGTGGACCTCCGGCACGACGGGGGAGCCGAAGGGGTGGTCACACACCAACCGCGGGCTGGTCCACCGCGCGATGAAACTCGCCCACAAGAAGGACACCACGCGGCTGACCCGCGTGTCGAACTTCTTCACCCCCTCGTTCGCCGCGTGGTACTCGACGACGCTACCGACGTTACTCGCGAACGGGGCCTCCTACTACGTCAAACAGTGGAGCCCGGAGGCGTACGTCGAACTCGTCGAGGAGCGGTCGATCACCAGTTCGAACCTGGTGCCGACGATGTGGCGCGAGGTGCTCCGCCTCGACGACCTCGACGACTACGACCTGAGCAGCCTCGAGACGGTCGAATCGGGCGGGGAGACGCTGAACACGACGACCCTCGAAGGCCTGCAGGAGCACGTGTCGCCGTCGGTGTCGCAGTCGTACGCCGCGACCGAGGTGTGCGGGACGTACATCGACGCCGACGAGATGCGCGGCGAACGCATCGACAGCGTCGGCAAGCCGCTGCTCGGCGTGCAGGTCCGCGTCGTGGAGCGCGGCGGATCCCCAGACGACGTGAAGGACCCGGGCGAGGTGGGCGAGATCATCGTGAAATCGAGCGACGCCGCCGTGTGGGTCTGGGGAGACACCGAGAAGACGCGGCAGTCGTTCGAGGACGGCTGGTGGTACTCCGGCGACCTCGGGTACAAGGACGAAGCGGGGTATCTCTTCATCGAGGGTCGAGACGACGACATGATCCTCTCGAAGGGGATCAAGGTCTTCCCGGCCCCGGTCGAAGAACGGCTGAACGAGCACCCGGACGTCGTCGAATCGGCGGTCTTCGGCGTGAAAGACGACGAGTACGGCGAACGGGTGACCGCGGCCGTGCAGACGCCCGATGAAGCCCTCACCGCCGAGGACCTCGACGAGTGGTGCTTAGAGAGCGAGAAACTCTCCCGGTTCGAGCGCCCGCGGGAGTATCACTTCTACGCGGAGACGCTTCCGCGGACGGCCAGCGACAAACTGGACCGCGCGGCGATCAAGGAGCGTTCGATCGGGGGCCGTTAGGACTGTGTTACAACTGTTACGGAGAGCGTTTGCAGGATCGAGCCACCGCAGATCGGAGAGAAAACACCGTGTAGGCGGGTCTCCCGGTGTTTTTCGATCCGGGCACCAAAACACTTAAACTGTAATAATTATATTTGATCGAGTATGGCAAACGATACCAGAGGCAACGGTAGCGCTAGCAGTACACGTCGACGCGGCTTCCTGAAGAAGGCCGGACTCCTCGGGACGGTCGGTCTCGCAGGGTGTATGGGCGGCGGGGGCGGCGGATCGGGAGACGGTGACTCCGGGGGCGACAGCGGTGGCAGCGGCGGCGACTCTTCCGGGGGCGACAGCGGCGGCGAGGAGACGACCTCCGGTGGCGGGGGAAGCGGCGAGAAGACACTCGTTATGGGCACGGCCTCGGAGGTCAGCGCGAACTTCGCGATGATGTCCGGACTCGGCGGTGTCGTGAACGAGAACACCGACGAGGTGTATATGGACGTCCGTCCGAGCGCCTCGATGGCCGCGAACATCGGGCGGATGTCGAGAGACGAGATCGACATCGGGTTGATCGAGAGCACGACGGCACACGACGTCAACGTGGGGAACGAGCCCTTCGGGGAGATCGGCGTCGACCTGCGGCAGATCGTCCACGGCTCCACCTCGGACTGGTTCCTCTTCGCGGCGGACGACCAGTACTCGACGATCGACGACATCGGCCCGGACACGTACGTCGCGCCCGGTCCGTCCGGATCGCGCGTGACCGATATGGTCCGTCGGGTCCTCGAACTCGCCGGCGTCGAGTACCAGGAGCGGACGACCGGGTACGGCGATATGGGCGCTGCGGTCGCCGAGGGGCGCATCGACGTCGGTCTCGGCGCGTTCACGAACGTCCAGGTCGGAACCGTCACGCCGGGGTGGGTCCAGGAGATCAAGGGGACGGTCGACGCCCGACTGCTCGGTCTCCCCGCGGAGCTCCAGAGCGGGATAAACGAGGAGGGCTGGGGGAACTCCTTCGAGTTCGACGTCGACGCCGAGGGCTGGGCGCACGTCCCCGACACGCCCCGCTCGATGTCGCAGGTGACGTGGCTCTACGGGACCGCGGAGACGTCCACGGACGCCGTCTACAATACTCTCGAGACGATGTACGAGAACCGAGACTCGATGGGCGACTACCACGAGCTCCTCTCGTTCTACACGAACGACGACCACTGGACGAGAGAGCCGCATCCCGGCTTCTCGCTCCATCAGGGCACGCAGGACTTCCTCGAGGAGTACGGCCTGAATTAGAGCCGTATTCTTTCTCCGCACTATACAATGAGTACGTATTTCCGAAGGGAGCAGTTTCGACGGCTCGGCGACCGGAGCGTCTATCTCTTCGGGCTGGCCCTGGGCCTGCTGTTGCTGTACTACGCCGAGACGTTCTACGGGGCGAGGGTCCGTCACACGAACCTGGTCCTCGGGCTGTGCCTGGCCATCTTCTATCTGGGTCTCTTTCGAGACGCGTTGGGGCCGGTCGAGGAGAAGACGGGAACCTCCCTGCGGTACCTCTCGAACGGGCTCGATCGCGGCTACGTCCGGTTCGTCAGACCGGTGCTGTTCGTCGCGCTGGCGGCCGTCTCGCTCGTCGTGATGGTCTACATCGACGTGCACCACGTGCGGCTGATGGAGGACGGGCCGATCGTCGGGTACCGGACGGCGGACTACGTGATCGGGGCGATCATCGTGTACCTCTGTACCGACGTCACGGTCCGGTCCTTCGGGAAGCTGATGGCGTCGATCGTTCCCCTCGGGTTCCTGTACGGCTACCTCGGACCGTATCTGCCCGGGGCGCTCTACCACAGCGGGATGGGCACCGAGCAGTTGCTCCGACTGACGGTCCTCGGGATGCAGGGCGTCTACGGCTTCATCCTTCAGGTCGGCGCGACGTGGGTCGCGATATTCCTGCTGCTCGCCGGGCTGACCAAGGCGTACGGCATCCTCGATTACCTGATGGACGTGAGCAAGGAGGTGAGCAAACTGTTCAAGTCCGGTATCGTCCACGCGGCCGTGTTGGCCAGTCTGGCCTTCGGATCGATCACCGGCGCGTCGGCGGCGAACACGGCGACGACCGGGAGCTTCACCATCCCGCTGATGAAGAACCAGGGGGTCGACAAGGGGTACGCGGGCGGAATCGAAACGGTCGCCTCGATCGGCGGCCAGCTCGTGCCGCCGATTATGGGGATCGCGGCGTTCATTATGGCCGATCTCCTGGGCCTCTCGTACGTCAGAATCATCCAGGCGGGGCTCATTCCGGCGGTGCTGTTCTACTTCAGCGTCGTCGTCTCCGTGCAGCTCCTGATTTACAAGTTCGGCTGGCAGACCACCCGTGACGTCGGGGACGTCGAGTACGGCGTCTTCTTAGAGATCCTCTGGTACGTCGCGCCGTTCGTCGTGCTGATCTACTTCCTGGCGTACCAGCAATACACGCCGTTGACGTCGGGGTACTACGCGACGCTGACGCTGATCGGGTTCGTCGCGGTGAAGTACCTCATCGAGCAGCGCGCCGCCGGCGTCGCGAACGCGGTCAAGGACACGGCCAACGGGCTGAAGGTCGGCTCCGAGGAGATGGCACCGCTGCTCGTCATCCTCGGCGCGATCGGGATCATCATCGCGGTGTTCACCCAGACCGGGTTCGCCCAGCGGCTGAACACGCTGATGATCAGTCTCGCCGGCGGGAGCGTGCTGCTCCTGTTGCTCCTCGCGATGGCCGTGAGCCTCATCTTCGGTCTCGGAATGCCGGCACCGGCGGCGTACGTCCTCGTCGCGTCCCTGGCGGGAGCGGCGATGGTTCGGTTCGGTCTGCAGGAACTGGTCGCGCATATGTTTGTCTTCTACTTCGCGATGTACTCCTCGCTCACGCCGCCGGTCGGTCCGTCGACGATCGTCGCCGCGAAGATCGCGGACGCGGAGTACATCGACACGGCGATCAAGTCCTCGAAGCTCGCGCTCTCGGGGTTCGTGATCCCCTTCATCTTCGTCGCGAACGACGTCCTCATCTACTGGGCGTTCCCGTCGACGATCCTCGTGACGTTCGCGATCCTCTCAGGCATCGTCGCCTTCTCGATGACCATCTTCGCGTACGACGGGAGCAGCCGGCTCTCGGTCGTCGGCCGGTCAGTCTACGGAGGGCTGGCCGTGCTGGGATTCTTCGGGACGTACCTGGGGCTCTTCGGGCTTACCACACAGGTGGGCATCGGCGTCGCGATCATCGTGCTCGTCCTCGCCACGTCCGTGATGGAGGTCCCCGGCGTCTCGCGGATGTACGCGCAGTACCTCACGAAGCCGTCGCCGATGACCGACTCGGGTAACTGACGCCCGGGGCGGCGAACGCGGCGCCCGCCTTTCCGTCGGGTTTTTACAGGTCGGAAGGGTACCGCAGGTATGCGAATCGCACGGCTGCAGACCCCCGAGGGACCGATCACGGGCCGGTACGAGGACGGCACCGTCGTCGCCGACGACGGGAGCTACGTCGTCGGGCGCGACGGCACGCTCACGTACCCCTGTTCGCCCTCGGCGCTCTACTGCGTCGGCCGCAACTACGCCGAGACGCTCGATCAGATGGACTACGACCGCCCCGAGGAGCCCGATTTCTTCATCAAGCCGCCGAGCGCCCTGATCGGTCCGAACGAGCCGATCCGGTATCCCTCGTGGACGGACGAACTGACGTACGCGGGCGAACTCGCCGCCGTCGTCGACGAGCGCTGTCACGACGTCGACCCCGAGGACGTTCCGGACGTGATCAGGGGGTACACGGTGATGAACGACGTCGACGCGCTGGACCAACAGGGGCGGACCGCCCGGAAGGCCTTCGACACGTCCGGGCCGCTGGGGCCGTGGATCGAGACGGACGTCACCCCGTACGACCTCGATATCCGGACCGAGATCAACGGCGAGGTGCGGCAGGATTCGAACACGGAATTGATGCTGTTCGACCCCTACGAGGTCGTCTCGTTTCTCTCGCGGCGGTTCACGTTCCGCCCGGGCGACGTGATCGCCTTCGGCAGTCCGGCGAATCCGGGCACGATCGACCCCGGCGACGAGGTCGAGATCACCTACGAGGGCGTCGGGACGCTGAAAAACACCGTCGTCGGCTAATACTATCAACTGTACGTGTGTGAAGGACTTCGGGACGCCGGGGCCCCGCAGCGTGGAGCAGGTACGACCGACCGGGTGACTCGCGCTACTCCGCGTCGGCGGCGTCGGCTCCGGGAGTGGCGTCGGGGCCGGCTTCGGAATCGAGGTCGCCCCGTCGCTCCAGGTACTCGCGCCCCTCTTCGGTCTCGGAGATCAGGTCGTCGAAGATCGCCGCGTCAGTCTTGAACTTGTGGAGGTTGTGGACGGACGTCGTCTCGAACTCGTCGATGACGTCGCCGTGGTCCTCGAAGAAGGACGTCACCCACTCGTCCATCTGCTCGGTGCTCCGGAACTGGGTGATCAGCTGCCAGCGGTACTTGTGATCGGCGTTGAAGAACATCAGCACGTGGGGGTCTTCGACGAGCGCGTCGTAGCAGTCCTCCCAGTGGTCTCTGAAGTTCGGGTAGTGGAACGCGATCCGGAACACGTAGTGTTTGAACAGCGTCCGCCGGGGGACGACGGTCTTCCGAAAGAGCCCGTCGGTCTCCATCTCGCGCAGGAGCGTGTTCACGTGATTGTGGGACAGCGAGATGTCGTACTCCTCTTTGAGGATCTCGCTGAGTTCTCGACTCGACGCGGTCGGATTCGCGATGCGGGCCTGGAGGAGGATGAGATCCCGGGCGCCGATGTCGGCGAGTGTATCATCGGACATAGCGTTTCCTGAGCCTATTCGGGCAGCCCTCAAAAGGACTGCGAGAACAGACGCGTCGATCCCGGGGGCGCTCTCACTGGCTCGCAGCGGGGCTGTCGCCGTCTCGCATCGGTTGATCGCGGTCAGGGGGCGGTCACCGGGGGTCGGAGGCGACGGTTCTCACTATGCACCCTCGTCGAACCGGACGACGCTTCGGATCACCTCCCCGGCCGCGAGCGCGGCGAACGCCTCGTCGAGTTCGTCGAGTCCGTACCGGCGCGTGAGGATCGCGTCGAGGTCCAGATCGCCGTTCCGATACATCGCGGCGTACCGCGGGATGTCGACCCGGGGCTGCGTGAAGCCGACGATGTTGCCCACGACGGAGATGCCCGTCGTGAAGCGGCCGAGGTCGATCTCGGCCGGGGGCGTGCTGCTCGTCCCGGTGATCGCCGCCGTTCCGCCGGGGGCCAGCGACGCGATCGCCTGCTGGACCGTCTGCGGCGTGCCGATGCACTCGAAGGCGTAGTCGACCCCGTCGGTCAGCGCTTCGATCTCGGCGACGGGATCGGCGTCGCCGGCGTCGACAGTGTGTGTCGCGCCGATCTCGGCCATCGTTTCGAGCGTGTCCGAATCGAGGTCGACCGCGATAATCGTCCCCGCACTGACGGCGTCGGCGGCGAGGACGGCCCCCGCACCGACACCGCCGCAGCCGAACACCGCGACCGACTCGCCGCCGTCGACGTCGGCGATGTTCGAGACCGCTCCGAGCCCGGTCGTGACGCCGCAACCGAGGAGCGCCCCGATCTCGAAGGGAACTTCGTCGGGGACGGGAACCACCTGGCGCTCGGGGACGACGGCCATACTCGCGAACGACGACTGCGCGTAGAAGTGGTCGATCGGATCGCCGTCCCGGTGGAGGCGACGCGTCCCGTCCATCATCCGACCGCGCGTCTCGCGTCGGGCCTGGCAGAGGTACGGCCGGCCGCTCCGACAGTATTCGCAGTCGCCGCAGGAGGGCAGCACCCAGAGCACGACGCGGTCCCCCGGTTCGACGGTGGAGACGCCGTCACCGACGGCCTCGACGACGCCCGCTCCTTCGTGGCCGAGGACGAGCGGAAAGTCGGTGTCGTCGCTCGTGTAGGCGTGATAATCGGTGTGGCAGACGCCCGTCGCGCGCACGTCTACCAGTACCTCGCCCGATTGCGGATCGTCGAGCGTGACCGTCTCCACCGCGTGCTCCTCCGGTCCGTGGACGACGGCCGCGTCGATCTCACGCATCGCGATCACCGCGCAGGTGACCGCACGGCACAGCTACAGCGGTGGGCGCGGCTGCCGGGACCGATCCCGACGCCCCGCCGCCCGGATTGGATGTCGGCCGGTTCATTGCCAAACTATAGAGAACGTAGCGTAATATAATTTTGCCTTTTTGGAATACAATAATTTGGTAAGTTGCTTTTAGAAATTACAAACAACGCTATATTCGCAATATTTAAGTATCTATACACTGCATACTGATGCGTAAGTATGGCAGCAGGTGACAAACTCAGCGCGACGGAACGAGCGCTGCAGGACGCTCGCGACTCGCTCGACGAGGGGTTCTTTCCGCTCGAGTTCTTCCACGACGAGGACCTCCACGACCTGGAGATGGAGCGCATCATCGGACAGTCGTGGGTGTTCATCGGGCACGAATCGGAGATTCCGGAGCCGGGCGACTACGCCCGTCGGTACATCGGCGACGACACGTTCATTTTCGTACGCGACGAGCGCGGCGAGGTGAACCTGCTGTTCGATAGCTGTCGTCACCGCGGCGCGCAGGTCTGCCGCGCAGAGCAGGGCAACACGTCGCACTTCCGGTGCCCCTACCACGGCTGGACGTACAAGAACGACGGCGACGCCGCCGGCATCCCGCAGAAGTCGAAGGCCTTCAAGAACCTCGACCGCGAGGAGTACGGGCTGGCGCACGCGCCCCGCTTGGAGAGCTACGAGGGCCTCGTGTTCGCCTCCCTCGCCGAGGAGGGCCCGTCGCTCGACGAGTGGCTCGGCGACTTCAAGTGGTACTTCGACGTCCACATGAAGCTTCCCGAGGGCGGGATGGAAGTCATCGGCGAGCCGCATCGCTGGGTCATCGACGCGAACTGGAAGACGATCGCCGACAACTTCAACGGTGACAGTTACCACACCGCGTGGGCGCACGGCTCGGTGCTCGACCTCGAACTGGGGGGCGAGGAGACGGTCGGCCACGCGGGCACCGGCGACAGCCTCGACCGGCACATCCACTGCGACGGGCACACGACGAGTATGCGCGGCTTCGAGGACGAGGACGTCTTCCTCACGTATCCAGACGAGGTCGTCGAGGAACTGTTCACCAAAGAGGGCCTCTCGGATGCGCAGTGGACGCTCGCGAAACAGGCGCTGTCGTTCACCGGCGCGGTCTTCCCGAACTTCGGATTCCTCCACTTCGGCGACACCACCGACGATCCGAACAAGGACGTCGCGCCCTTCTTCACCATCCGGAAGTGGCGGCCGCTCGGCCCCGACCAGATGGAGCTGTGGAGTTGGGGGCTGGCACCGAAGAACGCCCCCGAGGAGTTCAAACAGCGGATGTACAAGATGTACACCTCGAACTTCGGGCCGACGGGGAACTTCGAGCAGGACGACGTGCCCATCTGGAAGGGCATCACCGACTCCGCCAGCGGGCAGTTCGCCAGCAGTCAGAACCTCCAGTTGAACTACCAGATGGGCCTCGAGTGGATGAGCGAGATGGAACTCGACGAGGAGTGGCTCGGCCCCGGCTTCGCCTACTCGGAGAACCTCGAGGAGGGCGGGATGCGCCTGTTCCACGAGCAGTGGTACGAGATGCTCGCGGGTAACGATCGAACCGACGCGACCGGCACGCCGATAAACATCCAGGAGGACCGGTGATGTTGGCCGAACGCGAATCGCAGTTGGAAGCCCTGCTCGTCGAACGCGAGGTCGAGCAGTTCCTCTACGAGGAGGCGGAACTGCTCGACAACCGCGAACTCCACGAGTGGTTCGACCACGTCGCCGACGACATCAACTACCGGATGCCGCGGCGGCTGATGCGCGAGAACACCAGCAGCGTGTTCAGCGAACAGGGGTACTACTTCAACGAGGACTACGGCTCGCTGAAGGCCCGCGTCGAGCGCTTCGACTCCGAGTACGCGTGGGCGGAGCGCCCTCCCACGCGAACGCGCCGCTACGTCACCAACGTGCGCGTCACCCGGGAGGCCGAGGACCTCGCGGAGGACGAACTCTCCGTGGAGAGCAACCTCCTCGTGTACCTCAGCCGCGGCGACAGCGACGAGCACACGTTCTACTCGGCGCGGCGCGAGGACGTCCTCCGACGGCGCGGGGACACCTTCGAGATCGCAGACCGAGAGATCCGACTGGATCAGACGGTCTTGAGCACCGACAACGTCTCCATATTCCTATGACGGAGGATACCGACGCGGAACACTACCTCGAAGTCGCCGAAGAGACCGAAATCTGCGGCGACGACGCGACAGTGACCGTTCGACGGATCAGAACCCCCAAGGGTGAGCGGCTGGAGGTCCGCGCCGGCGACGACGTGCTCCGAGCCGACGCGCTCGGCCTCGAGAGCCTCTCGTGGCAGGACCTCGACGTCTTCGGGGACTTCCTCGGACACGAGTACGACCTCGCGACCCGCTCGGAATCGGCCGCGGACGACGACGTCGACTGCGAGTTCACGCTGAGCAACGAGTACGCCGACATCGTCGTCCGTAGCGTGGAGTCGCCGGACGGCGATCGCCTCGTGATCGAAGCACCGAAGAAGCACTTCAGCGTCCGCGTCGACGCCGAGGGCCTCACCGGTCTCGCCGCACAGGACACGAGCATCTTCTCGGAGTTCCTCGAGACGCCGCACGGCCCCGGTGGGCACGCGCACTGACAGAGCGCTGCCGACGTGGACCGCCGGGCACTCGGGGTCGGCGCAGCACGGACAGCACCGCGAAGACGGACAGACAGACGATGGATATGCGGACGATCGACGCACGACCCGCGGACGAACCACCGACACAATGACACAACAGTCATCACGAACACCAGGGGTAGAGGCGAGCAACTTCTCGATGGACGCGGACTGGACCGGCCTGTACGTCGGCGGCGAGTGGCGGTCGGCTGACGGCGAGGAGACGATTCCCGTCGAGAACCCCGCCACTCGCGAAGTGGTGAGCGAAGTCCCTGCCGGTACCGTCGCCGACGTCGACGAGGCGTTCGAGGCGGCCGCGCGGGCGCAGGAAGAGTGGCGAGACGTCCTCCCGCAGGAGCGCGGCGAGATCATCCGCGACGTCCAGCACCTCATCGAGACCTACCACGAGGAACTGACGGAACTGCTGGCGATCGAGTCCGGAAGCGCCCGGCCGAAGGCGTCTCGGGAGTTCACCTCGACGGGGGAGATGATGCACGACGTCGCCACCTACCCCTTCCGGATGACGGGGAGCCACAGCCGATCGAAGATCGAGGGGAAGGAGAACATCGTCAAGCGCGAACCGGTCGGCGTCGTCAGCGTCATCTCGCCGTGGAACTTCCCGTTTCAGCTCTCGCTGCGTGCGGTCGCACCGGCGATCGCCCTCGGCAACAGCGTCGTGCTCAAACCTGCCACCGAGACGCCGATCAGCGGCGGCCTCCTCATCGCGCGGCTGTTCGAGGCCGCCGGCCTCCCCGAGGGCGTCCTGAACGTCGTCACCGGTCACGGCTCGGAGATCGGCGACCGGGTCGCCTCCCATCCAGAGATGTCGGCCGTGGCGTTCACCGGGTCCACGTCAGTGGGACGGCGCGTCGCCCGCAACGCGGCCGGCGCATTCGCGCTCCCGGCGATGGAACTCGGCGGCAACAACCCCCACGTCGTCCTCGACGACGCCGACGTCGAGCGCGCGGTCGACGCGGGGATCTTCGGCTCCTTCATGCATCAGGGGCAGATCTGCATCTCGATCAACCGCCACCTCGTCCACGAGGACGTCTACGACGAGTACGTCGAGCGGCTCGTCGAACGCGCGGCGGAACTGGCGGTCGGCGACCCCCTCGACGAGGAGACGATCGTCGGCCCGATTATCAACGAGGCCGAACGCGACGACATCCTCGCGTACATTGAGCAGTCCGTCGAACAGGGCGCGACGCTCGAACTCGGCGGCGACGCCGACGGCCTGCTGGTGGAGCCGACCGTGCTCTCAGATATGAGAAACGAGATGGCCGCCGCGTGCAACGAACACTTCGGTCCCGTCGCGCCGGTCGTTCCCTTCGGTGACGACGACGAGGCGGTCGAACTCGCGAACGACACCGAGTACGGGCTGGCCGCGTCGGTGCACTCCGAGCGGATCTCGCGTGCCCGCGACGTCGCCGACCGGATCGACGCCGGAATGGTCCACGTCAACGACCAACCGATCAACAACGAGCCCCACGTCCCGTTCGGCGGGACGAAGGCCTCCGGGATGGGTCGGTACAACGGCGAGTGGATCATCGACGAACTCACCGAGACGAAGTGGACGTCGATCCAGCACCAGCCGCGGGACTACCCGTTCTAATTCTCGCGTCACAGTGAGGGCAGCGCCGTCCGAGCGGGGACGGGAGACCGGAAGCGAGTCAGTCGCCCCGACGGGTCGTCCGACCGTACTGGCTACTCGACGGAGTCGGTGACGGAGCGCTTGGCCCGCCCGAACACCAGTTCGCCGTGTTCGAGGCCGTCGATCAGGGCCTCCGGGAGACCGTGTTCGTCGACTTTCGCCTGGGTCTCCGCCTTGGGATACTCGACCCGGCGGAGATCGACGGTGGCCGACTCGACGTCGAGCACGGCGTACCCGGCGCGCCAGTCTCCGTCGCGAGGCAGCCCGACGCTGCCCGGGTTGACGACGACGCCCGCGTCGAACGCGGACTTCGCCTGGACGTGCGTGTGACCGACGACGAGTACGGACTCCTCCCCGAGGAGGTCCGCGGAGAAGTCCTCCGGGTAGGTGTAGGTGTTCGGCTTGTCGGGCGCGCCGTGGACGACTTTGACTTTTCCCCCGTACAGGTCGCGCTCGACCGGCAGCGACTCGATGTACGCGAGTTCGTCGTCGGTCAGGCGGTCAGTCGTCCAGAGTGCAGCCGATTTCGGAATCTCGTGGAAGTTGTCGTGGAAGTCGCCTAAGACCCCGCGGTCGTGGTTCCCCTGGATCGAGACGACGTCGTTCTCGCGGAACAGCTCGATGACCGCACTCGGAAACGGCCCGTATCCGACCACGTCGCCGGCGTGCACGACCGCGTCGACGTCGGGCATATCTTCCAGGACGGCTTCGAGGGCGGGGCGATTGGCGTGTACGTCACTGATGAGTCCGACTCGCATAGCGATACGTAGTAATTATAGTGTAATCAATCTACTCCTTTCTGCAGCAGTATTATTTCTCTTGTCCCGAGTTAAGAATACAATAAAATCACTACTGGGGTAAATAGATTACAAATTAAACCCACCTTCGTTAATTATAAATAGTTGTGCCACGCTGTCTATTCTCATGGGATCAGATCAGGGTGCACCCGCGACGGCGGAAGAGGCTCCCAGTGACACAGTATCGTCCCGCGAGCGGTTTCCGTACGCCGGCGAGTTAGACCTGCCCGAAGAACTCGACGGGTGGGAGGAGATGTATCCGGAGTACTTCCAGTTCGAACTCACCGACGACCGGACCGACTACGAGCGCGGCCGGTTCTGGTTCTGGGACAAGAAGGACACCACCGAGCCGGTGATGCCGTGGGACATGACGATCAGCGCGCAGGCCTGGCAGATCGCGATGGCACAGAACACGAGCCGGGTGTTCGCGATCCCGCCGTCGATGTCGGTCGACATCCGCGTCGTCGCCGGCTACGCGTACTTCACCGGGATCAACGTCGAAGACGAGGAACTCCTGCAGGAACGCGCCCGGATCTTCGCCGAGCGCAGCGAGTACTACTACGAGAACTACGACGCGCTGTACAACGGCATCTGGCTCCCCGCCGTCAAGGAGATCGGCAACGAGATCGACTCCCTCGACGTGCCCGAAGAGCTCCCCGAATACGTCCCCGACGACGTCATCACCGAAGGGAAGGGACAGAGCCAGTCGACCCTCGACGTCATCAGGAACTACAACCGACTCACCGAACTCGCGCTCGAAGGCTGGCAGCGCCACTTCGAGTTCCTGTACCTCGCGTACCTGGCGTATATGCAGTTCACCGAGACGAGTCGCGAACTGTTCCCGGACATCTCCGACGACGCGATCGGCAAGATGGTCTCGGCCGTCGAAGCCGACGTCTTCCGGCCGGATCAGGAGCTGAACGAGTTAGCCGAACTCGCCGTCGACCTCGGCGACGACGTCACCGACGTGCTGACGTCCGAAGCCGCCCCCGAGACGAAGATGGAACGCCTCCGGGAGACCGAGGCCGGGCGCGAGTTTATGGATCGGTTCGACGCGGTCAAAGATCCGTGGTTCTATATGACCTACGGCGACGGGTTCCACAGCTACAAGGGCTCGTGGATCGAGGACCTCGAAGCGCCGTTCGACCACCTCGAATCCAAGATCGGCCGCCTGCAGGACGGCGAGGAGCTGGGTCGGGACTTCGAGGCCCTGCAGGAGGAGCGCGACGAGATCGTCGACGAGTACCGGCGATACCTCGACGCCGAGGAGCGCGAGGAGTTCGACCACGCCTACGAGACGTGTATGACGGTCTACGAGTACGCCGAGAACCACCAGTTCTGGATCGAGAATTGGCTGCACACGATCGTCTTCCGCAAGATGCGAGAGTTCGGCCGACTGCTCGTCAACCACGGGCTGCTGGAAGACGCCGAAGACGTCTTCCTCTTCAACCGCTTCGAGGTCGCGGAACTCCTCGAAGAGGCCTGCGAGACGTGGGCGCTCGGGAAGGGCGCGTTCGTCTCCGAGCGCTGGCAGGACCGCGCCGCGAAGCGCCGGCAGACGTTCGAGGCGGCCAAGGAGTGGGACCCCTCGCCCGCGCTCGGCGACCCGCCCGAGGAGGTCACCGACCCGCTGATGCAGATGCTGTGGGGCATCACCACCGAGAAGGTCAACGACTGGCTCGACATCGAGTCCGACACGGGCGACGAGTCGCACCTGGAGGGGTTCGGTGCGTCGTCGGGCCGGGTCGAGGGGCCGGCGCGCGTGATCAACGATTCCAGCGACATCGACAAACTCGAAGAGGGGGAGGTGCTCGTCGCGCCCCTGACGAATCCCGCGTGGGCACCGGTGTTCCCGCGGGCGGAGGGGGCCGTGACGGACGACGGCGGCATCACGAGCCACGCCGCGATCGTGTGCCGCGAGTACGGGCTGCCGGCCGTCACCGGCACCGGTCACGCCACGTCGTTCATCGAGACGGGCGACCTGATCCGTCTCGACGGCGAGACGGGCGAAGTCGATATCCTCGAGAAGGCGGAGTAATCATAAGTACCAATCCCCCGTTACCGAACCATAATGAACGATCCAACGTACACACTGCACTTCGGATCACCGGACTGTACCAAAGCGAACATCGGGCTCGTCGGCGGCAAGAACGCGTCGCTCGGCGAGTTGATGGAAGTCGGCGAGGGCGTTCAGGTCCCGCCCGGCTTCGCGGTCACGACCGACTTCTACGAGGCGTTCCTCGAGGAGCAATCGCTCGGCGAGTACATCGGAGAGCGACTGTCGACCGTCGAGATGGACGACGACAACGCCGTCGCCGCGGCGAGCGAGGACATCCGCGAGCACATCGAGAGCGCGTCGTTCCCGGACTTTCTCGCCGACGAACTCGAATCCTCGTGGGAGACGCTCCAGGCCGAGACGGAGACGGACGAGCTGCAGGTCGCCGTTCGGTCCTCGGCGACCGCCGAGGACCTCCCCGACGCCAGTTTCGCCGGTCAACAGGACACCTACCTCAACGTCACCGACTTCGAGTCGGTCGCCCAGCGCACCAAGGAGTGTATGGCCAGCCTGTTCACGGCGCGCGCGATCACGTACCGCGAGGAGAACGGCTTCGACCGCGACGAGGTCCTCATCAGCGTCGGCATCCAGAAGATGGTCGAGGCGCGGACCTCCGGCGTGATGTTCACGCTCAACCCCTCGAACGGGGACCAATCGAAAGTCCGTATCGAAGCGAACTGGGGACTCGGCGAGGCGGTCGTCAGCGGCGCGGTCACCCCGGACAGTTTCCTCGTCGACAAGCCCGTCTACAAGATCGTCGACCGCAACGTCCAGGAGAAGAGCGTGATGACGGTCCCGACCGACGCCGGGACCGAAGAGGTCGAAATCGACGACGACAAGCGGGACGTGCCCTCGATCACGGCCGACGAGATCGTCAAACTGACCGACCTCGCGAAGGCCATCGAACAGTACTACGACGAGCCGCAGGACATCGAGTGGGCGATCGAAGAGGCGGGCGACGACAAACGCTTCTACGTCCTCCAGAGCCGCCCCGAGACGACGTGGAACGAGGACGAGGAAACGACCGAGACCAGTACGACCTCGTCGCCGAGCACGGCAGAGCGGATTCTCGACCGACTGTAGGGCGCGCGCTGCGGTCCCGACGTTCGACGACCCCCTCCCCGGATTCCGACTGTGCTATCGCCACGGAGGTACCGTTCAATCGACGGTCAGATCGACCGACGGCTCCGCCTGGCTGCCCACGACCTCGGCGTCCAGTACACCCCGTTCTTCGAGGAGCGGGACGATCTCGAAGAAGTTCTGTTCGTCGGTGGCGACGTCGGGGACGTCGCGGACGGCGGGTTTCGGATCCATCGCGACCGAGAATCCGGCGCGCTCGAACAGGGGGATGTCGTGGGGGCCGTCCCCGACGGCGACGACCTGCTCGTGGTCGATGCCGAGCGCCGCGACCAGGTCGTCGAGGACGGGGCCCTTCCCCCGATCGACGATGTCGCCCCGGAGTTCGCCCGTGAGGACGCCGTCTTCGACGACCGGATCGTTCGCGCGCCGCCAGTCGAAGCCCAGTTCGTCTGCGATCCGGTCGGCCAGCGGCGTCAGCGCCGTGAAGATAGCGGTCTGGCAGGTGACGTTGCCGGCGACGGCCCGCGCGCCGGGCGCGAACGAAAGCGACTGCACGAGCCGGTCGAGTTCCGCCGCCGAGACCCCTTCGAAGAGCGGGAAGATCTGCTCGGAGAGCGCCTCCATCGCGTCGAGGTCGTGCTCCCAGACGTCGGTCTTTACCCGCTGGAACTCGTCTTCGACGCCGGCGTGGGCGGCGAGCGACTCGACGATGTCGCCGTCGATGAGCGTCTCGTCGCCGTCGAAGACGACGAGTTCGTACGTCCTGTCGTTCATCTCTCTCCGCGTACGCCGGGCGTCGATATAATACGCCGGTATCTCCGCTCGTTCCGGTCGACCGATCTCACTCACTCCGGCGTCCAGCGGCTAAAACAGATTACAATCGTTTCGGAATTTATATTTCGATCATCCACGCTCGTCTATGTATGGGAATCTCAGACTTGTTGGATCCGTCCGGCATCGCAGTGATCGGCGCGTCGGCGACGCCTGGCAAACTGGGGAACGACGCGATGGCGAACGCCAAGGAGTTCGACGGACCCGTCTACCCGGTCAATCCGAAGGGCGAGGGCGAGGTCTACGGCTACGAGTTCGTCGACTCCGTCGCGGACACCGACGCGGACCTCGCGCTCTGTTGTGTCCCGGCGCCCGCCACGCCCGGCGTCATCGAGGACTGCGGGGAGGCCGGCGTCGGTGCCGCCGTCGTCTTCGCGGGCGGGTTCGCCGAGGCCGGCGCGGACGGCGAAGAGCGCCAGGCGGAGATCCGCCGGACCGCCGAGGAGTACGACATCGCCGTGCTCGGCCCCAACACGGCGGGCCACATCATCCCGCACAAGAAGATCTTCAGTTCGTTCGTGCCCGGGTTCGACGAGATCGAGACGGGCGAGGTCGCGATCGTCGCCCAGAGCGGCGGGATCGGCGTGACGTCGACGTTCCAACTCGAACGCGAGGGCTACGGCATCTCGGGGATGTACGGCCTCGGCAACCGCGTGAACACGGACTTCGACGACGTCATCCCGATGCTCGACGACGACCCCCAGACGAAGGCGATCGGCCTCCACATCGAGGGGACCGCAGAGATCGACCAGTTCGAGGCCGTCGTCGAGGATGCCGACACGCCCATCGTCGCGCTCAAGTCGGGCAACCGGATGCACGAGTTCGTCAAGTCGCACACGGCCGCGCCGAACCAGGACTACGAGCGCTACGAGGAGATCCTCACGAACAACGGCGGCGTGATGGCCGACTCCGTCACGGAACTGCTCGACGCGAGCCGCGTCCTCGGGAAGTCGCCCGTCCCCGACGGCCCGAACGTCGGCCTCGTCACGGCGCAGGCCGGTCCCGGCATTATGATGGCGGACTACCTCGCAGACCGCGGTGCCAACTTCCCCGAACTGACCGACGAGACCCACGAGCGCCTCGACGACCTGCTCCTCGGGTTCACGTACGACGAGAACCCCGTCGACACGGGGCGTCCGATGCCCGAGTTCGGCCAGGTCATCGACGCCGTCGCCCGCGACGACAACGTCGACATCGTCCTGGTCTACGAGATCTTCGAGCACTCGCTGGGCTACCCGGTCGAGGAACTCGAACAGCTGTCGGCGGACCTCGACAAGCCGATCGTCTTCACGGTCGCCGGACCGTACGACCCGCTCGAACCGGACCGAAAGCGGATGGAGGAACTCGGGATCCCGACGTTCGACGCCCCCGAACGCGGCGCGTACGCCACGTCGGTGCTCGTCGACTCGATCCGATAGACGACCACGCGCGTTTTCGTCCCGGCCGGCGCGTGCGTTTTTCCGGACCGGTGCGCGCGTTTTTGCCCGGGCTGGCGGCGCGGTTTCAGCCGATCAGTCGTGATCCTCGCCGTAGCCGGCCGCGAACGCCCCGTCTTCGAACGCGATCGGCGACGGCTCAGCGACGACGCGGAGGTCCTCGCGCGAGCGGGCCTCCTCGACCAGCGCCGGCGACGCGTGCAGCCGGTGGAGACGCATCGTGTCCGGGGCGCGCAGGACGCGGACGGTGTCGGTGTCGACGACGCCGATCGTCGAGAGCGCGGCGACGAGGCCCGCGCGGTCGGTCTCGACGACCGGCGGGAGTCGGACGCCCCGGATGGTGCTCGCGGTGAGCGCGTTGATAAGGGTCGTCGGGGCGTCCAGTTCGGCGACGATGTCCTCGTGGATCACGTCTGCGGAGCCGACGCCCATCGCGTTCCCGTGGGTGGTCTCCGTGAGGCCGCGGACGTAGATCCGCTTGATCCGCGGGCTCTCGGGCTCGGGTTCGTTGATGGCGAACGGTCGCCGTCCGATGACGTTCGTGTCGAGGCCCTGGCCGCTGACGTCCTTGCCCTGTCGGTCGAAGACGGCGACGTCGACCTCCTCGAAGGGGATCTTCGGCATTATCTCGTAGGCGGTTTCGAGCAGTTCGGCCTCGCGGTCGAGAAAGCCGCTCGGGGGGACGCCCTCCAGAATCGACGTGTCGTCGTGCTGGTCTTCGACGATCGCGACGCCGCCGACGACGGGGAGTTCAGAGAGGAGCTGTTCGGTGATCTCCGGGATCATCTTCCGGAACGACCAGTCGACGGCCCACTCGTGGGCGATCTTCGCGCCGCGCTGTTTGCCCATCCCGATCACGAGCATCTTCGAGAGGCCGCTCTCGACGACGCCGTCGAAGTCAGTGTGGGGCTTGACGCGGTTGATCGGGACGATCCCGTCGGCCGCGGCCGCGTTGGCGTCGGCGACGACCGGCACGTCGCGCTCGGGCGTTCGACCGACCTCGACGACCTCCATACTCGAGCGGATCTCACAGCCGATCGCCTCCTCGGTCACGCCGAGCTCGTTGAGCATCTCCCGTTGTCCTTCACCGGTCGCGCCGCCGTGACTCCCCATCGCGGGGAAGACGAAGGGCTCGTAACCCGCTTCCGAGAGGGCGTCGACGACGCCGGCGACGATCTCCGGGAGGTTCGCGATGCCCCGACTTCCGACCCCGAGGGCGATTTCGCCGCCCTCGGGGACCGAATCGAGCGGCAGCGTTTCCGCGGCCCCCGCAGCCCGTTCGCGCACCTCGTCGCTCGGGATCGGGTCGGTGTCCCACACCTGTTCGATCACGCCCATCTCCGGAAGCGGCGGGTCGCCGCAGGCGTCCAGAATCGTGGCCTCGGGTACCGAAAGCGCCTCCACCGCGTCGTTGCCGTCCATACCCGCACGTCTCGTCGTTCGATATTAAACGTGGTCACCGGGACTGGCCGTCGGAAACCGACAATAAACATAACTTAGTTGTTATAGTATTATTTTAAATATATTTTTTATGTTTATTCCTTTTCATCCATCAATAACGGTCAAAAATTCTTATTTAATCAGATGACTGCACTTAAAATTTCATCTAAATTTTGATATGAATGTGGAATCGTAGTATAGCTGTTATATTTTCAGTCCTCGCACCTGACCGTCGTTTTCGTCAGAGTTCTCTTCCCCGCCGGGTCGACCGAAGGGGCGTCAGTACAGGAGTTGACTACAGGTCCCGCAGAGGTTCTCTTCCTTGACGTCGACCTCGCGGACCGTGGGAGAGAAAGACATCACGCACTTGCTGTTGTCGCAGTGTTCGAGTCCGAGCGTGTGGCCGATTTCGTGGACGACCTCTTTGCGAACGCGGTCGGCGAACACCTCCGACTGGGGTTTGGTGGTGATGCCGCCGTCGGAGGAGGTCTGCAGTCGGTGCGTCGAGATCACGGAGCCGTTGCCGTTCAGGTACGCCAGCCCGAACACGTAGTTGCGCCGCCGGTAGTAGAGGTCCTGCGAAGTGACGCCGATGTTCTTCTCGCCGGTGCCGACGCGACTCGCCAGTTCGATGAACTGCTCGGCTCGGTACTGGTTTCGGCTCCGATCGAACGCGCCGTCGGGGATCGACTGTTCCTCCTGAACCGTGACGTCGCAGTCGTAGACCCCTCTGAGCGCGGCCGACGCCTCGCGCTTTACTTGCGCGGAGAGGTCCCCGATCGGCACGATGTCGACGAGCATAGAAGGGCTTAAGCGGGGTGGATTGATAAATATCCCGCCGTGGAAACGCGCCGTAATACCGCCCTCGTCGCCCGTTTTTCGGCGTACGAGACGGCGGTGGAGATCGGGATCGGCCGCCGTCCCGGGGTCGCCGCCAGCCTCGCCGACGCCGGGGTCGCGGTCGCCGCCACGGACGTCGCCGACGGCGACGACGTCGAGGTGCCCGCGGCCGTCTCGTTCGTCCGCGACGACGTCGTCGAGGCCGCAGCGCGCGACGACCCGGGCGACCCCTACGACGCGGACCTCGTCTACGCGCTGAACCTCCCGCCGGAACTCCACCGGCCGGCGCTGGACGTGGCCGAGGCGGTCGACGCCGACTTCGCGTTCACGACGCTCGGCTACGACGCGCCCGCCGTGCCCTGCGGGACCGAGGCAATCCCCGGCGGGGAGACGCTGTACGTCGCCCGGGAGGAGGAGCGAAATTCTACGGCCTGAAAGGAAACGAGGGGCGCAGCGGTGACAGGAACGCGGAGTGAAAGGCGGTGGAAACAGGTTCTCCTCGGGACAGATTCGTCGCGCAGCCGGCTGAAAAACGGAGTTAGTCGAAAACCGCGAGTCGAAAACCGCGACTGACGAGAAACAAGACCCTTGAGAGCGGTCACAGAACCCGGGGAGCGGTCGAAACCGGAGCCGAGTGATATCGAGAGCGGAGCGGTTACTCGACGTCGATGTGGCGGGCGTCTTCGTCGTCGACGATCAGTTTGGGCAGCGTCACGGAGAGGACGCCGTTGTTGTACGTCGCCGAGGCGTCGTCAGCGTGGATCGCCGCGGGGAGTCGGATCGAGCGCCGGGCGGTGTCGGACCGTCGTTCGCGGTGGACGTAGTGGTCGTCGTCTGTCTCGACTGAGTCGGTCCGGGACGCCTCGATCGTCAGCACGTCCTCGGTGACGGTGAGGTCGATGTCCTCCTTCTCGAACCCGGGGAGGTCGACGACGGCGACGAGGGAGTCACCGTCCTCGCGGATGTCGATGGCCATTTCGCGGCCGAACGAGCGTGTGCTGTCGAACTGTCGGCTCATCTCCTCGAACTGCCGGGACATCCGGCCGAAGAGGTCGTCGAACTCGATGTCGTCGAAGCTGGGGGAACGTCTCATCATACTATTTCACCAACGTGGAGGGACGCGCCGTGAGATAATAAATTCGACAGGACGTGTGATCGCACTTCACACGCGAGACGGCCAGAAAGAGCCCGTTTATACTCGATTAGTAGAGAACGTGTCGCTTGTCGTAGGATCCGAGCCGCTTGACCCACCCGTTCTCGGCGATCTCCTCGACGTCTTCGAGCGCCTCCTGAGCGCGGTCCTCGTAGAAGCCGGCGTCGAAGTCGATGTGGAAGAGGTAGTCGCCGAGGCGGTTGCCGCTCGGACGCGATTCGATTCGCGAGAGGTTGATGTCGCGCTCGGCGAACGCCTCGAGCAGTTCGAGCAGGAGGCCGGGGTAGTTCGCGTTCGGGTAGACGACAATAGTGGACTTGCCGCCGCCGTCGGCGCGCTCATCGACCGGCGCGATGACCAGGAATCGCGTCGCGTTCGACGAGCGGTCCTGGATGTCCTCGGCGATGACCGTGAGGTCGTCGCCGGCGTTGTCCGGGTGGCCGATGCCGGCGACCGTGGCGTCCTCGCGAGCGTACTCGACGCCGCGGGCGGTGCTCGTGACCGGCTCCAGCTCGGCGTCGGGGTACTCGCGTTCGAGGTAGGAGCGACACTGCGCCAGCGCCTGCGAGTGCGAGGCGACGGTGTCGAAGTTCGGCGACTGCGCGAGGAGGGCGTGGCGGATCGGGGTGACGATCTCCTGGATGACGGCGATATCCGCGTTCGCGATGGCGTCGAGCGTCTCGGTGACGCTCCCCTCGATGCTGTTCTCGATCGGAACGACGCCGCGGTCGTACTCGCCGCTGTCGACGGCGTCGACGATGCCCGAGACGGACTCGCGGAAGACGACGTCCTCGTCGACGGCGCGGGCGGCGCGGTGGGAGTACGTTCCTTCGGGACCCAACGTGACTACCTGCATGGCGCGCCCTACTCCGCGGGATCCTAAAAGCCCGTCGGGGAGAACGCAGACGGTCCCGAACCGATCGACCGACGCGCCCCGGCGCCCTACCGCTCGGCGCAGTAGTCGACGAAGTTCCGAAGGATCCGCAGGCCGGTCTCGCCGGACTTCTCCGGGTGGAACTGGGTCCCGAAGACGGTGCCCGCCTCGTTGGCGATCACCGCCGGGAACGTCACCCCGTAGTCGGTGGTCGCGACGACGGCGTCGGGGTCGTCGGGCTCGGCGTAGTAGGAGTGGACGAAGTAGGCGTACTCGCCGTCGACGCCCTCGACGAGCGGGTGCTCGCGCTCGACGTGCAGTTCGTTCCAGCCCATGTGCGGCACCTTCTGCTCCCCCTCGAACCGGACGTTGGTTCCGGGGACGAAGTCGAGCCCTTCGACCTGTCCCTGGCCCGCGTGGTCGGCCTCCTCGCTGGTGGTGAGAAGCATCTGCATCCCGAGACAGATCCCGAAGATCGGCTGTCCGCGCTCGGCGGCCGCCGCGAGCGGTTCGCGGAACGGCCCGGCGTTCTCCATCCCCTCGCTGAACGCGCCCACGCCCGGCAGGACGATCCCGTCCGCGGCCTCGAAGTCGGCCGGGTCGTCGGTGATCGAGACCGACGCGCCGGCGCGTTCGAGCCCCCGCTGGGCGCTGCGGAGGTTGCCGAGGCCGTAGTCGACGAGGACGATCTCTGCCAACGCCTCCTCGGGGGCTCCCGTCGTCGTGCTCATACTCCGAATCGAGCGGGCGGAGCAAAGTCACTTTCTGTCGGTGCGAATCCCTCCGCCCGGTCGCCGCGCCGTTCGGTCGAGAGATGGTATTAGAAGTCGCCGAGATTCGCCTGTCCGCCGTCGCCGTCACCGACGCCGGCGACGTCGGCCGCGCGGGCGATGGTCTCGAAGAACGTCTCCCGCTGGCTGCCGTCGTACAGCGTCGCCGCCGGGTGGACCGAGATCACGGTACGGTAGGAGCGCTCGCCGAGGCGGACGTCGACGACGTCGCCGGCCTCCGTCGTGACGGCGACCGACCGCTCCAGCAGGTGCTCGGAGGGCACCTTCCCGAGCGTGACGACGAGTTCGGGGTCGACGAGCGCCAGTTCGCGTTCGAGGTAGCCGCGGCAGTTCGCGAGCTCCTCGCTGGTGGGGTCTCTGTTCTCCGGTGGCCGGCACCGAACGCAGTTCGTGATCCGAACGTCGGCGCGGCCGAGTCCGGCGTCGCGAAGCGCGTCGTCGAGGATGCTTCCCGAGCGTCCGACGAACGGTTCGCCCTGCTCGTCCTCGTTCGCGCCGGGTGCCTCCCCGAGGAAGAGGAGGTCGGCGTCCGCGGGACCGACGCCGTTGACGATCTGCGACCGCGAGTCGACGAGTTCGGGACAGCGCTCGCAGGCCCGGACGGCGAGTCCGTCCATCGAATCGGCGGCGGCGTCGGTCGTGGCCGTGTCGGTCTCCTCGCCAGTCATACCGGAGAACCGGCCGGCGACGACTTACTCGTGACGGTCCGGTTCGGTGCGCCGCGCCGCGCGCCACTGCCGCGCGGCGCGTGCGGCGAGCCGCGCGACGCGTACCGGCTCCGGCCGGCCGCCGGTCGGCGTGTACGCGCGGACGATCCGGGCGACCTCGTCGTCCGGGTGGTCGTCGGCGTCGACCGCCGAGGGTCCGGAATCGCCGTGTTCGAGGCCGACGCTCCGCACGAACAGCGTCTCGTCGTTCACGCGGAGCCGTCGCCGCGGCGGAAGCCGCTCGTAGGCGGCGAGGCGAGCGTCGAGCGCGTCGCCCGCGAACTGTTCGCGGAGCGCCGACTCCAGTCCCGGACTCTCCTCGTAGGACACCGAGAGTACCGGTCGCTCGGCGACGTCGGCGATCCGATCCAGATCGAGGACGTTGAACCACGCGGGCGCGACGCCCGAGACCAGTAGGTAGCGGACGTCCTCGCGGTCCAGTCGCTCGACGAGCGTGCAGACGGCGTCGGTGGCGTCGAGCCCGCCGACAGTCGCCGTCGCGTACGCGAAGCCGTCTGCGACGCGGTCGGCGCGGAGGACGGCGCCACAGAGGATACAGCGGTCGCTGGTCTCGTCCGTCGACTCCGCGATGCCGAGCGCCCGCGTGCCGGATTTCACCCGCGGTTCAGTCCTCCGAGCGCCGCGGTCGGCCTGGCGTCACTCCCCCTCTTTGATGTCCTTGAGCCGGTCCAGGAGTTCGTCGTTCGATGCCCCAATCTCGAACTCGACGTCGCCCCCGTGGTCGGCCTGGGAGGTCGCGACCCCGTCGTCGTCGTCGAGATCGGTGTCGAAGTCCTGATTCTCTTGTTCGGACTCGTCGTAGCTCCCAAATCCCATACAGAGAAATATAGGAAGTAGTCCGATAAAAAACACACGCAGGATTCGACGGGAGCGAGCGGAGAGCAGAGTCAGTCAAAGCACCGCTCTCAGTGATGCCGGTGCCGGTCAGAGAACCGCCCTCGACGACTCGCCTCGCCGAGGGCGAATCGGTCTGCGACCTCGTGCGAGTCGTGGGCGAACAGTCGGCACACCGCTCGCGACGACGCGGTCGGTGGCGTCACCGCTATCGATTCCCGCGTCGACGTGCCGAGCAACCGCGGCGCGACGCGAGACCGCTGTCAGATCACACCGGGCCTGGTCGCTCGATCGTATATGAATCTACGTCGGCACCGGAGATAGCGCACATCGGAGTTCGAGACGAGTTGTGGGGCGGCACGGTGCGTCGCACGCCGGCCGAGCCTTTTTCGTCGGCGCACCGGAACGGTGCGTATGGAGATCCACACGGTCACCGAGGGAGCGACTGACTTCACCTGCAACGCCTATCTGCTCGCCGGCGATGATCCCGTCCTCGTCGACGCCAGCACGATGCCTGGCGTCGACGACGTCATCGCGTCGCACGTCGACGACCTCGACGCGGTCTATCTCACCCACCAGCACCGCGATCACGTCGGCGAACTCGACGCCGTGCTCGACCGCTTCGACGCCGATCTGTACGCGTACGGCGACCATTCGCGGCGGACGGGAACGCTGGAAGACGGTGAGACGGTCGACCTGTGCGGGGAGTCCTACGAGGTGGTGTACACGCCCGGCCACGCCGACGATCACGTCTCGCTCGTCGGTGAGGAGCGGGTCTTCAGCGGCGACGTCGTCGTCTACAACGACGGCGCGTTCGACGACGGAAGCTTCGGGCGGACCGATATGCCGGGGCAGTCCCGCGAGCGGCTCATCGAGAGCCTCCAGACGCTGCTCGATCGGCTCCCGGAGACGGTCTCGGCGCTGTACGCCGGTCACGGCGACGTCTATCGCGCGGCTCCCGACGGCGGCGACGACTCCGTTCGCGAGGTGATAGCGCGGGCGCTCGAACGGGCCGAGCGAAGAGAACCGAAGTATCCCGAGGAGTAGCGATCGATCTAGGCCGCGCGGCGTTCCTTCGACTTGGGTCGAAGGTTCTTGTACCCGCACTTGCGGCAGGCGTCGGCGCGCTGGGGGTTGCGGGCGTTACAGCGCATACAGATCTGCTTCTCCAGCATCCGTTTCACCGCAGCTTCGTTCTTAGCCATACAGGCGGGTTCCGGACGCGGAAGTATAACGCTTGCGAGACGGGCGACTCCGGGAGCTGCTCTCGGGGAGGGACCGAACAACAGCGGCGTCGGGTCGACTCGGCGTCGGACGCCCGTGAACGCCGAGCCGAATCGGGGGAAGCGTTCCGTGACGGTTCAGGCTCCGGCCGGCTGGACGGCCCCTTTCAGCGCGGCCTCGATGTCCTCGCGCTGGGTGAAGCCGACGAAGCGATCGACGATCTCGCCCTCCCGTTCGATCACGATCGTCGGGAGCGAGCGCACCTGATACTGGTTCGCCACGTCCTGTTCCTCGTCGACGTCGATCTTCTGGAACTCGACGTCGCCGTAGTCGGCTTCGAGTTCCTCCAAGATCGGGTCCTGCTTCTTGCACGGGCCGCACCAGTCGGCGTAGAAATCGAGTACTCGGACGGTCATCGTGTGCGTCGCCACGTTGCGCGGGGCATCGCATAAGCGTTTCCACCGTCTCGAATCGACCCGGAGCCGTCCCGATCGAAGGCGGGAGAAGGCTTCCAGGCGGCAGATCGCACAGCGGGCGGGGTTCCGCCCGATCCGAAACGTTTAGGCGAGACAGCACCGAGAAGGAGGTATGAGCAGTGGTCAGAACAGCGGCGGCCTGATGTCGAGCGCGGGGCTCGTCCGCTACTTCGACGCCGAGGACCGAAACGCGATCCGCATCGATCCGAAGACCATCTTCGCGTTCGGACTCCTCTTCGGCGTCGGCGTCCTCGTGCTGAACGCCGTCGCGATCTGAGCGTTCGGAGCGCCCCCGCAACGGCGTCGGCCTCGCAGGTCGCGGCCGTCGACAGCGAACCGGACAACGGACGCTTTTTGTCGATTCGACCCTGAGTCGCTGGTATGTTACGAGCGGGCGTCGTCGCCGTCCAGGGCGACGTCACAGAGCACGCCGCGGCCATCCGTCGCGCGGGCGCGGCGCACGGCGAAGACGTCGAAGTCGTCGAGATCAGGCAGTCGGGGCGCGTGCCCGACTGCGACGTCCTGCTGCTCCCGGGCGGGGAGTCGACCGCCATCTCCCGGCTCCTGGCCCGCGAGGGCATCGACAGGGAGATTCGCGAGCACGTCGCCGCCGGGAAGCCGGTGCTGGCGACCTGTGCGGGGCTCATCGTCGCCTCTCGGGACGCCAACGACGAGCGGGTCGAGACGCTCGACCTGCTCGACGTGACCGTCGACCGCAACGCCTTCGGGCGGCAGGTCGACAGCTTCGAGGCGCCGCTCGACGTCGCCGGCTTCGACGAGCCGTTTCCGGCCGTCTTCATCCGCGCGCCCGCCATCGACGAGGTCGGCGACGGCGTCGAAGTCCTCGCGGAGTGGGACGGCCGGCCGGTCGCCGTCCGCGATGGCCCGGTCGTCGGCACCGCGTTCCACCCGGAGCTGACAGACGACAGCCGGATCCACGACCTCGCGTTCTTCGAAGACGTCGCCGTCGAGGCGTAGTCGGCGTCGAAGCGTGGTCGTCGGGCGCGCGGTCCGTTCCCCCGAGGCTTTTCTACGACTGCGACGCACCTCCGAGTGTGAGCGCGAACCGGAGCGAAGTGAGAGCACTGACGCGCCGCCTCGTCTCGATTCCGAGCCACGGGGACGAGACGGCCGCCGGCGACGCCGTCGAGTCGTGGCTCTGCGCGGAGACCGACGCCGACGTGACCCGCGACCGACACGGGAACGTCGTCGCGCGTCGTGGTGAGGGGCCGTCGCTGGCGCTCGTCGGCCATCACGACGTGGTCGACCCCGACGAGTCCCAGGTCGTCGATCCCGGCGGAAACGGGGCCGCGAACGAGGACGGACCCGAGGGGAAGGGCGTCCCCGACGGCGACGACGAGGACGACTCCGGCGGCGTCGCCCCCGAGTACCTCGTCGAGGAGCGCGACGGACGGCTCTACGGCCGGGGGACGGCCGATATGAAGGGATCGCTGGCGGCCGCGATGCTCGCCTTCCGCGACGCCGACCCCGCGGGCGAACTCGTCTTCGCGTCGTTCGTCGGCGAGGAACAGGGCGGCGTGGGCGCCCGCGCGGCCATCGACGACGGGTTCGCGCCGGACTACGCCGTCGTCGGCGAGGGGTCGACGAACTACGCGGGCGACGACCAGACGGACGTCGTCGTCGCCCACCACGGGCGGCGCGGATCGACGCTCACCGCGCACGGGACCGCGGCCCACGCGAGCGAACCCGAGGCGGGAGAGAACGCGGTGTATCGCGCCTGCGACGCGGTCGACGTCGTCCGGGACCTCGACGCCCCCGCGGCGACGGTGCTCGGGGAGCGAGTGGCGGGGAGCCTCGTCGTCACCGAGATCGACGGCGGAACGGCCTGGAACGTCGTCCCCGAGCGCTGCACCGTGACGGTCGACGAGCGCACGGTGCCCGGCGAGCGCGCGCCCCTCGAACGCGTCGAGGACGTCGACGGCGTGACGTGGACGGTCGACCAGGACCTCCCGCCGATGGCGTGCGACGACGAGCGGTTCGCCGACGCCGCGCTCGACGCGGCAGACGCGTCGCAACCGGCGACGCCCGAACTCGTGACGAAGCCGCACGCGACCGACGCGGGCTGGCTCGCCGCGGCGGGAACGACCTGCGTCGTCTGCGGGGCCGCCGAGCCGGGAGAGGCCCACACCGCGGACGAGAGCGTCTCGATCGACGTGTTGGAGCGCTGTTACGAGATCTATCGGACGCTCGCGACGACGTTCCGCCCGTAGGGGATCGGGCGTGCGTTTTTTACCGTGGACGAACGAGGTAGCGCAACGAGTGATCCGACGAGCGCGGAGGCGGAGACGGTGACGGCGGCACCTGCGGGGCCTGACCCATCTCGCGCCCGCGATCGCGTTGCAGAATCGGTTCCGGCCGTGAACGGACGGACTTCGATTCCGGTCGTGGACGGACGGGCGCGGACGACCCCGCGAGTCGCCGGGAGGGAACACGCGTGAACGACGGCGAGATCTCGGAGGCCGCGTCCGAGCTCGTCTCCGAGAGCCGCCGCGTGTTCAGTTATCAGCAGAGCGCACTCGGCGAGACGCGGACAGTCATCGACCACCAGATCGACATCGCGGAGGACGCCGACAACGAGTCGCTCCGCATCATGCGTCTCAACTTCATCGTCATCGGCGCGTTCGTTCCGATCTTCGTCTCGACGCCGGAGTTGCTGGCCCCGGCGCTGCCGTGGGCCGTCATCGCGCTGTTGTTCTCGACGATGTCCGTGTTCGCCTCCGCGTACATCTACCGCGGACTGACGCTGTACGGCGGCTTCGGGGACTCACCGGACCTGACGGTCGACGCGCTGATCGAGGAGTTCGGCACCACCGAAGACGGCGGCCCCGACGTCTCGCAGGCGGCGTTCCAGAACCGATTGCTCGAGGACCACCAGGCCGGAATCCTGCACAACAACGTCGAGATCAAGCACCGGAGCGAGATCCACCAGCAAACGACGCTGCTCCTGTTGTTCGCCATCGTGCTCCTGGTCCTCGGCATCCTGCAGAGCATCACGAGTCTCCCGGCGGCGTACCGGTACCTCATCTACCTCGGCTCCGTCCCGCCGGTCGTCTTCGGGGTGCACCGCTCCGTCCGGGCGGCCAGTTTCATCTGCCGGCTCGAACGGCGGGGGGAGGACGAGGAACGGCTCGACTTCGACTACTCGTTCGCCCGCGAGTACCCGTACATCTCGATGATGTGCTCCTGTCTGTTGTCCGTCTACGATCCGATGGACGAGGAGTGACCTTACTCGTCGCGATCGGTCGTGATCTCGTCGAGCCGGTCCCGCGAGTGGAGTGATTCGAGATACCCTTCGTTCACGGGCCCGTCCGAACGGGCGGGGGGAACGTAGAGGGTGTGGCTCGGATGGACCGCGTCGGCCATCGATTCGAACGCCGACAGCTCGAAGGACTCGATCGCTCCCGACTCGAAGGGGAGCGTCGCCGCACGGACCAGCGACACCTCGTGGTCCGACGGATAGAACCGCTCCAGATAGCGCCGCAGCCGGGTGAACCGCTCGGGGGCGTTCGGCCGCGCGGTGTAGAGGCGGGAGCCGACGGTGCCGACCTGGAAGAGGAACGCCGGAACCGACGGGTTCAGCGACAGTTCCCGGAGCAACAGATCGTTCACCTCGAACATCTGCAGTCCGGTCTCGAACGGGTTCAGCCCCAGATCGACGTACATCGCGTCCAGCGACGAGATCCCGGGACGCACGTCGACGTCGACGCCGGCTCCCTCCGCTCGCTGGACGATGTCGTTCGTCGGCGTCACGCCGACGGTCGGATGTCCGTACGTGGCCAGCGCGACCGGCGAGTCGGCGTCGACCGCGGCGTCGACCACCCGGTCGACGATGCGGTCGTAGGCCGCCGACCGCGGCTGACCCTCCTCGTACTCCGAACCCAGCCGTACCACGGTTCCGAACCGGTCCGAGAGCGCTTCGGCCACGATGTCGTGTGGGTGAAGCAGGTAGATCCGGTCCGAGCGGTCGAGCGCGACGGTGACCTCGTCGGTTAGTTGATTGCAACCGACCATTCCGAGTCCGACGACGTAGAGGCGAGTGGTGATAGTGACCCTCCGGGGTAAAAACGGGACGTCGCGTAGAAAGCCGCTGCGGTCGACCGCCGACCGCCGTCAGTTGTTAATGAGCCACGATCGCGGGTCGAAGTCCCCGTCCGGTTCCTCCGGGAGCCCGTCGACGTCGGAGAGTCCGTACTCCCGCAGGACGGCGTCGGGGTCGGCTCGGAACCGTTCGCGCACTTCCGCGTCCGAAACGATCGCTTTTCTGAGCGAGTGGATGTCGTCACCGGGCATACGAGACGCACGACGTATGATGATCATAAAAGTGTTTGGCCCAGACGGGTGCGAGATATTCGCCCGACAGCACGAGTGAAGACGACCTAACGCGACGACGCCGACGGGCGAACGCGGCGATGCCAACGGGCGAACGCGACGACGCCGACGCCAGTGTGGCTCACCCGACTGGCCTCCGCCGCTGCGCCGGCGCGGACGGTCCCGAGCGTTCGAGGGCTGCCGCCCGTCAGCGGGATCGAGCGTGAGGGGCGGTTCGCGTTCACCGCCGACGGGCGAGCAGGGCTCCCGCCCCGAGCACGGCGACGACGGCGATCGCGGGCGACAGCGGGAGGCTCGACTGGGACGCGCCGCTCGGCGGCAGTGCGGTCCGGGTGACGACCGGGTACGGCGTCGCCGTCGGGGTCGGGGTCTCGGTCGCCGTCGGACTGCTCGTCTCCGTCGGTGCCTCCGCGAAGTCGACGACTGCGGTGTCGTTGACGACGGTGTCGTTCTGTCGGTACAGATAGGCCTCGGCGTCGGGGGCGTAGGACTGCTCTTCGCCGGCTTTGCGGAGCTCGACGCGGACCCGTTGGGTTTCGAAAAGCGGCGTGGCTAATTCCGCGGAGACATCGGTGTACCGCCCCGGTTCGAGGTAGTCGCTGCGTCCGATAGGCTCGCCCTCCGCGTTCTCGAGGTGGACGAACCCGCCCGCCGGAATCTCGACGCGCTCGACGGTGACCGTCGTCCCGTTCGCCGTCTGGTTCGCGAGTTCCACTTGCGGGTCCGGTGCGACGAGCCGGATCTGTTGGGACGTCTGGTCGGAGTGGTTGTAGACCCACAGCGTCGCGTTCGTGCCGAGGGGGACGGAAGTCAGGTCGATCGACGATTCGAAGGTCCCGTTCGAATCGACCGTCGCGTCGCCCAATTCGAGGAACGAGTTCTCTTCGAACCCGCGAAGGCGAACTTCGAGCGGGGTGTTGGGTGCCCGGTTCGTCCGCCCCTCCACGGCGAGCGTGTCGGCGTCCCACGGGTGGTGGACGGAGTCGTTGACCGGCGACAGCGACACTGATGCCTCTCGGAGGTCGAACTCGGTCGTCGCGAGCGTCGTCTCCTCGTCGACGAAGCCGCTCTCGGCCGTCAGGATGATCTTCGCGTGGTATCGGTTGCGGTCCGGCCGGGAGGCGAGTTCGACGCCGGTCGTGTCCCAGAGGACGTAGATTTCGTCCTCGGCGAAGTTCGGTAAGACGGTCACTCTGGGACTCTCGGTCGCGACGTACTCCAGGGCGTAGTCGTTCGCGTGCGGCGCTTCCTGTTCGACGCTGATCTCGAGTCCGTTCGCCGCGGCGCTTCCCGTGAGGTTGTCCGGGTTCAGCGCGGTCTCGAGCCCGCTCTCCTCGAACCGGGCGACGGCGTAATCGCGGCGCGTCACGTTCGGCCCCGCGGTCAGTACGTCGCGCAGCGGGCCGACGTCGGCGTCCCCGTCGTCGCCGTCGCCGAGGTATTCAGTGGGCTCGAACGAGCTGGGCGCGCGGTAGGCCTCACCGCTCATCTCCTCGCGCGGTTGGACGTCGAGTATCGTCACGTCCCGCTCGACGCCGTCGATGTCCACGCTGAGCGGATACCGAGCCGGTTTCATCGGTTCGTCGAGCGGCTTGGAGTGGAGCGTCGCCGAGCCGCCGTCGACGAACGCACCCGCGTTCGACGCCGTTGTTCTGCGGGTGTCGAGCACGACTTCGCTCGTGCCGCTGCCACCGAGTTCGACGGTCACGTTGAAGCCGTAGTCATCGCCGCCGATCGTCAGCGTCGCCGCGTCCGAATGCGAGACCGCGATCGTGACTTCGTCGCCCCGGGTGACGGTGAGGTCGTCTTCGCTGATGGACGCGGACGCGTCCTGGACGTCCGGGAACGGCCGACCGTCCCCGAGCGCAGCGACCGTGTCGGTAGCGTCCGCACCCGTCGCTTCGCCGGCTGGCTCGACGCGGTCTCCCGCGACCGACGTCGCGCCGCCGGTAAGAGACGAGAGAACGACGATGAGGGCGAGGAGATACCGTGTGCGGGACATTAGTGGGCGTTTGGGTGTCGGGGAGTACCGACCACCGCGTATAAAATACTGCGTCGAAAGAATCAGGCCTGATACTCACGGGGCGGCGAGGAGGATCGATAGCGCAGCGAGGCGGAATTCCACGGCGCTAGCCGGGGGCAGGCTCCGACGCAGCGTCGGGGAACAGTCTGTGTTCGAGATACGCCGTGATCTCCGCCGTCGCCCGTGACGTCTTCTCCTCGTCGTCGTTCGTCGACCGGCGGAGAACGATACCGTTGAAGAACATCACGAGCGCCGCGGCGACCGCGTCGGGATCGACGTCCCGGAATTCGCCGGACTCGACGCCCGCCGCGATCACGTCCGACAGATAGTTCTCGAAGATTCGATCACTGCGGTTGAAGTGTCGGCGATACCGCTCGTCGTGGATCGCACGCGCCCGCAGTTCGAGCAGCGTTTCGAGGTGCCGCTGTTCCTCCGAGGAGCTACGCATCTGCTCGACAAACGTTTCGAGGTGCTCTCTCGGTTCCGTGATGTCGTTCGCCGTGAACTGCGCCTCGAAGCTATCCAGCAGAAATTCCAGCGTCTCGAGCACGAGTTCGTCCTTGTTCTCGTAGTGGTAGTACAGCAGGCTCGTGCTCTTGTCGAACTGGTCACCGATCCGCTGGATCGTGAGGTCCGAGTAGCCGTACTCGTGGAGCGCCTGGTACGTGGCTGCGAGGATCTCCTCGCGTGACCCCTCCGGATCGTCGAAGATATCGTCGTTCACGGTTGCGGGGGGCCCGTTCGGGTGGCTGTGTTCGCGGGAGACCAACTGACGACGCGAGTCCGGTCACGGACCCCCGCAGACCGCTGGGACTGGACGGAATTCACTGTTATCGCTCACTTAGCGTGGAGCCTCTTAACCGGTTTGACTGAACGACCAATCAAAAAGAGTATAACCGCTGGGTAGAAGTACCCAACAATGAGCCCGAAGTCCCCGCGTCGTGTCCGTCCCGCTCCGGGGCGGACCCTCCAGCGTCGGTCGATGACGAGCGAGCAGACTGCGTTTGCCGTCGACACTCGGTGGCTCCAATGAAGTACGGCCGACGGGCCCTGATCGGCGGGATCGTGCTGTTGCTGATCGTGGGGTCGACCGGCGCACCGATGATCGTCGGCGCGCAAGAGAGCAGCGGCGTGACGAGCGGAGAACCCGATCTCGAGGTGTATCTCCCGGACAACGAACTGTTCCCCGGGACCGAGACGACCGTCGCCTTCCAGATCGCGAACGAGGGTGAGGTAGACTACGGATCGGCGGTCGAACAGGTCACGACGGCCCGCGGCGTGAGCCTCGAAATCGAGGACAGCGGCCCCTTCGAGGTGAAGACGGGCGAGACGCCGATCGGCCCGATCCAGGACGGCCGGGTCGGTGAGGCCACACAGCGAATCGTCGTTCCGGAGGACGTCGAGCCGGGCTCGTACGACATCGACGTGCGGGTTCGATACGACTACACGAACCGCGTGACGTCGAGCGGCACCCAGCGGCTCTCCGCCAGCGACAGACAGACGATCACGATCGAGGTCCCCGAAGAGCCCGAGTTCGACGTCTCGAACGTCGAGACGGACGTCGGACCGGGAGCGAGCGGTGACGCGACGCTCGAAATCGAGAACATCGGAACGGAGACGGCCTACGGCACGGAGGCGACGATCACCGGCAGCGGCGGCGTCGTCATCGACGGGGATGCCGCCGAGGAAGTGCTCGGCGACCTCGAACCGGGCGAGTCGGTGAACGTGACGGTGAAGGCCGCGATCGACGAAGCGATCGGCGACGACGGCGCGAAGCCGCTGGACGTGGCGTTCACCTACGACGACGAGAACGGCATCGAACAGGACGGCGAGTCGGTGACCGCGAGCCTCGCGCCCGCGGCCGAACAGACGTTCGCCGTCTCCGGCGTGCAGAGTTCGCTCAGAGTCGGCGAGACCAACACGCTCTCGGGAACGATCACGAACACCGGACCGAACGTCGCCGACAACGCCGTCGTGACCTTCGAGGATCCGGGGCCGACCGTCACGCCCATCGAGACCGAGGTCGCCGTCGGCTCTCTGGACCCCGGCGAGTCCGCCGAGTTCGAGTTCGACGTGGAGATAACGACCAGTTCCACCGCGGGCCCGCGTCAGTTCGAACTCGGCGTCACGTACTGGGACCAGGAGAACACGGCGCAGCAATCCGACGCGCTCCCCACCCGCGCCGACGTCGGGCCGCAGTCGCCGGAGTTCGACGTCGAACCCGTCAACGGCACGTTCGGCGCGGGCTCCGGCGGGGAGTTCAGAGTCACTATCACGAACACGCGCGAGTACGCCGTCTCGGACGTGTCCGCGAAGATCTACACCGACTCGCCGCTGTCGACCTCCGACGACGAGGCGTTCGTCGACAGCCTCGAACCCGGCGAGTCCAAAGAGGTCGTCTTCCAGCTCAGCGCCGGCAGCGACGCGACCGCGAAGGTGTATCCGGTGAAGATGGACTTCCAGTACGACGACGAAGACGGTGACACGATCATCTCCGACACGTATCAGGTCCCCGTCGACGTCACGGCGTCAACCGACGGGGGCGGGCTTCCGGTCCTCCCGATCGCCGTCGGACTGGTGGTCCTCGCCGCCGGCGGCTTCCTCTACTACCGTCGCCAGGGCTGACCGATGGACCTCGACTACCAGCGCTTCGTCGACTGGGCGGACGACAAGATCGTCAACCATCCGAAACGGGTGATGGTGACGTTCCTGCTCGTGACGCTGCTGTTCTCGGCCGGGCTGGGAAACGTCTCCACCGAGGCGGGCACCCAGCAGTTCGCCGAGGACATCCCGGCCGCGGACGCGCTCGAACGCATCGAAAACGAGTTCGAACCGCCGTTCAGTCCCGACCCCGGGAGCACCCAACTCGTCCAGCGCGATCGGAACGTCCTCTCGAAGCAATCGATGCTCGCGATGCTGCGGGCCCAACAGGCGCTCGAAGAGCGCGACGATATGTACGTCTCCAGCACCTCCTCGGCGGCGGGTGTGGTGGCGCAGACCATCGACCCGGAGGCGACCACGCTCGAACGGCAGATCACGGCCCTCGAACGCGCGACGGGGGCGGACGTCAGAGAGGCCGTTCGGGAGAACGCCGACAACCCCGGGTTCACCGGAACGGTGAGCAACGACTTCAACGCGAGAGCCGCGTCGGCGTCGGCGACGATCGGCGTCGTCCAGCACGACCTGCCCGGCGGGGCCGGCGGCGGCACGGCGGGGCAGTCCGGCGACAGCCCGCTGACGCCGATCCAGAACGACGCCCAGCGGATCATCGACGCGGAACTCGACACCGACATCACCGTCTTCGGCAGCGGGATCATCGCCGACGAGTTCGGCACCGTCATCACGGACTCGCTGCTCATCGTGACGCCCGCGGCCGTCCTCCTGATCGTGGGCTTCCTCGTCGTCGCCTACCGGGACTTGCTCGACCTCCTGCTCGGCGTCACCGCGCTGGCGATGGCCGTAATCTGGACCTTCGGGTTCCTCGGACTGGCGGGCATCCCGTTCAACCAGATCATGATCTCGGTGCCGCCGCTGCTCTTGGCGGTCGGGATCGACTTCGGCATTCACGCGATCAACCGCTACCGCGAGGACCGCGCGACCGGCCTCGACATCGAGTCGGCGATGCAGCGGGCGACCGACCAGCTGCTCGTCGCCTTCTTCATCGTCACCGGAACGACCGTCATCGGCTTCCTCTCGAATCTCGCCTCCGACCTGCCGCCGATCCGGGACTTCGGCATCGTCGCGGGCGTCGGCATCATCTTCACGTTCTTCATCTTCGGCATCTTCCTCCCGGCGGCGAAGGTCTGGCTGGACCGAAATCGGGACGGCTGGCCGATCCCGACGTTCAGCCAGCGCCCGCTCGGCGAGGAGGGGTCGGCACTCGGCGAGGTGCTCTCGGTCGGGGTCACGCTCGCGCGGACGATTCCGGTCGTCGTCCTGGTCGTGATGCTGCTTTTCAGCGCGGGCGCGGCGGGCTACGCCACCGGCGTCGACACCTCCTTCTCCCAGGAGGACTTCCTCCCGCCCGAAGAGGTCTCGCCGCTTCTGAAGGCGCTTCCCGAGCCGTTCGCGCCGAGCGACTACGGCGTCGTCGGGACGCTGAACTTCCTCGAAGACAAGTTCACGAGCACGCAGGGGGGGTCAGTCACCATATATCTCGAGGGCCGGATGGAGAACGACGCGGCCCTCGAACGGATCCACCGCGCGGGCGAGGACCCGCCCTCGGAGTTCGTCACCGACGGCAACCGCCGCGCGGAGTCGACGAGCATCGTGACGATCATCCAGGATCGCGCCGAGCGGGATCCGGAGTTCGAGGCGCTCGTCGAGCGCAACGACCGCAACGACAACGGCGTGCCCGACGACAACCTCGATACGATCTACAGCGAACTGGCGTCCTCGCCGGCGGGCGACCGCGCCTCGCAGTACCTGGCCGACGACCGCCGCAGCGCGCGCATCGTCTACACGGTGTCGGCGGACGTCTCCGATCAGGAGGCCGTGGCCGCGGCCAATGAGGTCTCGGAACGCTTCCGCGAGGACACGACGCCGACCGGAAACACGGTCGTCTTCCAGCAGGTCTCCGATCTCATCTTCGAGTCCGCGATCACGAGCCTGTCGCTCGCGCTCAGTCTGACGGTGGTGTTCCTGGTAATCGTCTACTGGGTCCTGGAGGGACTGCCCTCGCTCGGGATCGCGAACTTGGTGCCCATCGTCGTCGCCGTCGCGTCGGTCGCCGGGACGATGCGCCTGCTCGGGATCTCCTTCAACGCCTTCACCGCCACGATCCTCTCGCTGACCATCGGGCTGGGCATCGACTACTCGGTCCACGTCGTCCACCGCTTCGTCGACGAGCGTCGCGAGCGGGCGCTGATCCCCGCGCTCCGGCGGACGGTCATCGGCACCGGCGGGGCGCTTCTCGGCAGCATGGCGACGACGGCGTTCGGGATCGGCGTGCTCGTCCTCGCGGTCCTCTCGGTGCTCGGGCAGTTCGGCGTGCTGACGGCGATCTCGATCGTCTACTCCTTCCTCGCGTCGCTTCTCGTCCTCCCGTCGGCGCTCGTCGTCTGGGACCGCCTCGTCAACGGCGATCCCGACGTGCCGATGGGGTATCCCGACGAGGACGGGAGCGGGGCGGAGATGGCGGCCGACGGCGGGGTCGTCGTCGAGTCGCCGTCGGAGCCCTAGTAGTCGCCTACCCCTCGCGGTCCGAAGACTATTTTCCGACAGTGTTGCTGTCGCGCACGAGCGCCGCGTGGACGGAGCGCGACGCCGTGCCGGACGGTCGACGGTCCAGCCGTCGGCGACCCGCGGGCGACGCTCGGGAGTCGCAGGGACGTCTGCGGGAAGTGGAATTTTGATAAGAAGCCAGATATTTTCGACGAATATGGACTCACAGACGGATATCTGGATACCATATTTTAGACTTTCAAGCCAGTTAGGGACTGCTTAACGGTCTCGGGAGCCCGTTAGGCGTTTATTTAAGACAGAAGACATTTACCGGGGTCTCGCCATCGTCTATCCGCCCCTACCCCAAGCCAGCTTCAGTACGGAGTATCCAGTCGCCCCGGTTCCGCCGGCGCGGATGCGGTCCGCGCGGGTGCCGGGCGGTGGCTGTCGAAACTGCTGAATCTGCACGCGGTTGCGAATACAAACAAGAGCAAACTATGACAAACGGAAACTATCGACTCAAGGCACGCGCTGTGTTCCTCGCAGCGTTGATGGTCTTCAGCGTCTTCGCTGGGACTGTCGCGTTCGCGGGCACGGCCGCCGCTAATGCTAGTGACATTAGCGAAGTGAGTGCCGAAGACGTTCCAGTTGAACAGGACGAAGTAACACAAAAGATTGAACTCGATATCACGGTAACTGACGGCAACGACGATACGGTCAATATCGATACTGCTGATGTTCCCGCTGGTGTCTCCGTTGACAATATCGACGTAATATCGACCAACACCAGTGCTGTCTCCGTCAGCAGTATTAGCAGTAGTTCCTTCGACGTTGCTGACGAGAGTCCAAGTGGAGAAGACGGGACGGCAACGGTACTCGTCTACTTCGAACACAACACCGAAGGCCTCTCACCCCAGACAGGTGCCAACATCGACTTCAACGCCAGCAGCGGTGATGGCTCGGCGGAAGTCGCGTTCGACCTCGTCGCCGGTAACGACGCCCAGCTGAATTCAGGCTCGACGTACTGGCAGGGTCAGGAGACTGCCGTTTACGTTGATGGTAGTTTTTCCTCTGGTGGAGTAACCATTGAAGGAGACGACCAGCTCCAGATCCGGGAGTACGACACGAGCGGCGACGACCCCCAGATCGGGACGCTGCAGGACGAATTCAGTCTCGAAGGTGGCTATGCTGACGTCAGCACTGACGACCTTGACGGCGAATACGTCGTCACGCCGGCATCTGATAGCTCGGTCGCGCTCGTCATCGATGACGGCGAGATCACTTCCGTCGTCGAGGAGAGTAACCTCGCTGCTAACACGGTCGCGTGGGAAGTTACTACGCAAGACCTGAGCATCGACTTCGACGAGGAGTCGGTGACCAACAGTGGCGAGGACAGCGCCAACGAACTCGAAATCGAGACGAACCGCGGCAGCTCCGACATCGAAGTGAGCGCCGACGGTGACCTCGAACAGCAGGAACTCCTCGACATCTTCTCGGACTCGGCCTTCAACGCACAGCCGCTTCCGGACTACGACGACGATTCCGAGGACACGATCGTCCTCGGGAGCATCGGTGACGTGACGGAAGACACCGACTTCGAAGACATCGACGAGGGCGAGTACGAGTTCACCTTCGAGGTCTCGGACTCGACCGCCGAGGATTCGGGCACGGTCGAAGTCACTGAATCCGACGTCGACGCCGGCTTCAGTCAGGGGACCTTCTCCCAGACCGCCGGCGACGTGGTCAATATGACCATTCAGCTGGAAGACACCGACAGCGCGTGGGTCCAGCTCGGTGACGAGGACTCCGGCTTCGTCGACATCCTCTACATCGAGGACGACGACGACGACGACGAAGTGACCTTCTGGGTCAACACGCGTACGGTCGGGACGAGTGCGGCCTTCGACCAGACCTACTACAGTGAGGACGACATCGTCGAGAGCCAGATTCACGGTGGCATCGACGAGCCCGACAGCGGTCCCACCTTCGAGGACGAGGACGGGAACGACATCGGTACCTTCAGCGACTACCTCACTGAACTCGATCTGATCGACAGCGACGAGGACCCGACCGATCAGCTCATCCGTCCGCTCCAGCCGACCACCTACGACGTCTCGGTTGGCGGAGACGAGGTCTTCATCGTCAACGACGACGACGAGTCCGAACTCAACGACGAGATCGGACTCGCCACGCTCGACCTGACCGAACCTGGCGTCGACAACCTCCAGACGTGGACCGCCCCGTCCGACAACGCCGACGCTGACGAGGAGCTCCAGGAGGTCCTCGATATCGTGACCCAGCAGACCGAGATCGCTGAGGACGACCGCCTCGTCATCCAGGCCGAGGCCAGCGGTATCTACGGCCACATGGTCGCGATCGACGAGAACGGCTTCGACGCGTTCGAAGACGGCTTCAGCGCGAGCACGCTCTACGAACTCGACGAGCGGGACGGCGAAGGTGTCGACTTCACCGTCGAGGCCGACGATGCGACTGGTAACCAAGAGGCCACCTCGCTGGACCTCGAGAACGTCGACAACCAGGACATCTTCATCCTCGTCGACAACCAGGCGGGCCAGATGTTCATTATCGTGGACACGAGTTCGGACGACGCCTTCTCTGGCGGTGACATCGATACGCCTGAGGAATTCACGGCCGACCTCACGTACGAGACCGACTCGAGCGACCGGTTCGAGTTCGACGGATCGGGCCCACTCGGTGGTGCGGACGGCGACACCGATGAAGCCGCCTACCCGTACTTCGACACGGGCGACGACCAGTCTCAGAGCGCTGAGTTCACGATCGCGGAGGGCAGCGCCACGTTCGACAACCAACAGGACGGCGTCGTCCAGATCGCCAACACCGGCGAGGCGACTGTCAGCGGTGAGACGAACATCGCGCCCGGTTCGGACGCCAGCGTCCGCGTCCGCTCCGACCAAGGCGTCTCGCCCTCGTTCGTGAAGACCGTCAGCACCGAAATCGGTGACGACGGCGTGTTCGAGGCGACGTTCGACTTCTCCGAACAGAGCGTTGGCGACACCGGTACGGTGTCGCTGCGCGTCGGTGGCAGTGCCTACGGCCAGACTGATGCGGAAATCGTCGAGGACGTCGGCACGGCGACGCCTGAGCCGGACACGGCAACGCCCGAACCGGACACGGCAACGCCCGAACCGGACACGGCGACACCTGAGCCGGACACCGCGACGCCCGAACCCGAGCCGGACACCGACACCCCCACCGAGACGGACACCGGAACGCCCGGCTTCGGTGTGGTTGTCGCCCTGACCGCGCTCATCGCCGCGGCCCTACTCGCGATTCGCCGCGAAAGCTAACGCTTTCGCGAGCCCTCGCCTTCGGCGAGGACGCCGTGAGAACTAAGGCGCTAAACCACCGGATCTAATCCGGCCCCTTCGACACTTCCTTTTTTTCGATGCGACGCCCGGTAGTACGACAGCTTCTCGCGTAGTCCTGCCGCGGAGGAGATGTCAGGCTCGTACGCACGCAACGTCTCTGCCCTCGTAGCGTCTGCACGCGAGTGTCGACCGTCACCCGGATGAAGACGTATAATCAACGCGCCCGCGGCATCAAGCGGATCGCTCCGGGCAGCGAGGAGTGCGTTGGCGTGATGCGGCCGCGGGACCTCTCACACCCAGAGCTTTCGCCGGTGAGGTCGCCTTCGGCGGCGAGCAGCTTCGCCTGTACGGCACTGTACGAGCGTGAAAATCTTGACTCAATCGCCAGCACCGTCGACGATCGGGCGCTCGCGCTCACGAATCAACGAAATGGGATCGGAGATGATCACGACGTACTCCCTATTGGTCTCGATGCGGGTCGAAGATGCTGAAGGAACGACCACGTCGGTGTCGATGTCGTCGAGACCGCCAGCTTGTGGGGCGGTTTTCGTGTGATATTCCGAGAGTGCGCACGAGGATTCCGGCGGGGTGACCATCGGGTCGGCTTTCGGGCGTCGTTCAGCGGGTACGATAGCTAGCGGACGAAGACACCAACAGGAACGGTGTCACAGGTGAGTAGCGGAGTGTCACAGGCACGACGACGGTGAGTGACACGCACGGGCGGGGCCGCGATCACTGGGGCCGACGGAGCGGCGTCAGTCGCGATCTCGCGAATCGATTCCCGGCCTTTTTCGACCTCGCAGAGCGCCGACGACTACTCCAGCCGAGTGTCACCCGGTGGGACGTAGACGCCCGAACGAGCCGTTATTTCGGTCTTAACGCCGCTGTAAGGAGTTTCTACTCGCCCACCGTTCGTCAGACGAAATACGGCTCAAACCCTCGAATACGCCCGTGTGAGTCGTTATCATCGTCATAATAATCCCACAAAACATATATAACGAGGAGCGTTTGATCCGGATGCCCCTACCCAAAGCGACAGCAGGCGAGTATCCACGTCCGGTCGTCCCGATGCGGTGCGATCGACGGGCCGACGCCGGAACGGAGAAAGATGCTGTGGCAATCACGAGATAAAATATGACAGACGAAAACTATACACACAAGGCACGCGCGCTGCTTCTCGCAGCGCTGATGGTCTTCAGCGTCTTCGCTGGGACCGTCGCGTTCGCGGGTACGGCCGCTGCTGATGTCAGTGGCATCTCGGTATCGAATGCCGAAGATGTCCCGGTTCAGCAAGATGAGGTAACGCAAGAAATAGAGCTCGAAGTGACGACTGATGGTACAGATACGATCAGTCTCAGTAGCTCTGACACAACTATTGAAGACCTCGACGTGAGGTCTGCCAATAGCAGTAATGTTTCCATTACTGATATTGGGAGTAGTTCCTTCGACGTAGATGGGAATGGTAATGCGGAAACCCTCTACGTCTCTATCCAGCACGACACGTCAGACGCTTCCCCTACTGAGGATGTAACTGTCACCTTCACGGATAAAAATAGTGATAGTACGCCCGCAACCTTCGATCTCATTGCTGGTGCTGATGCCCAGCTGAGCTCGGGCTCGACGTACTGGCAGGGCCAGGAGGGCGCTGTGTACAACAGCAGTACCACCGTTGACTACAACGACACCGGTAACCCACTGGGCCTCGCCGATATCAATTCGCTCCAGATTCGCGAATACGACACGTCAGGCGACACCCCTGAGATCGGCTCCCTCGAAGACGAATTCGGATTCGACGGAAACTACGCTGATATCAACACTGACGACCTCGACGGCGAATACGTCGTCACTCCGGCCGGGGATAGCTCCGTTGCCCTCGTCCTCGAGGGTGGAGACATCGTCGGTGCGGTCAACGAAGGCAACCTCACCGACTACACGACTGCGTGGGAAGTCACCTCGCAGGATCTGAGCGTCGACTTCGATGAAGATTCCGTCAACAACGGCGCGACCGATAGCGCCAACGAGGTTGACCTCAACACGAACCGTGGAAGCTCCGACGTCGAAGTGAGCGCCGACGGTCTCGAACAGGCTGACCTCCTCAGCATCTTCTCGGCGTCGGCTTTCAACGCACAGCCGCTTCCGAGCTACGACGACGACTCGGAATCCACGATCGTCCTCGACGGCGTCGGTGACGTGACGGAAGACGCCGACTTCGAAGGCATCGACGAGGGCGAGTACGAATTCGAATTCGAGGTCTCGGACACGACCGCCTCGGACTCGGGAACCGTTGAAGTCACTGAGTCGGACGTCGACGCCTCCTTCAGTCAGGGTACTTACTCCCAGGCTGCGGGTGACGTCGTCAACATGACCATCGAACTGGAAGACACCGACAACGCGTGGGTCCAGGTCGGTGACGAAGACTCCGGCTTCGTTGACGTCCTCTACGTTGAGGACGACGACGACGACGACGAGGTCTCCTTCGAGATCAACACCCGTACGCTGGGTACGTCTCTGGGACCGGAAGTCGTCTACAACAGCGAAGACGACATCGTGCAGAGCGAGATGCACGGTGAGATCGGCCCTGACAACGAGCCTAAATACGAGAACGCAGACGGTAACACCCTCTCGGAAGCAGATGGTGACCACGACTTCTCGGGCTATCTCGAAGCTCTCGACCTGATCGACACCGATCAGGATAAGACGAATCAGCTCATCCGTCCGCTCCAGCCGACCACGTACGAAGTCGCAGTGGGCGGCGACAACGTCTTCGTCGTCAACGATGACGACGAATCCGAGCTCAACGACGAGCTCGAACTCGCCACGCTCGACCTGACCGAACCCGGCGTCGACAACGTCCAGACGTGGACCGCCCCGTCTGACAGCGCCGACGCTGACGAGGAGCTTCAGGAAGTCCTCGATATCGTGTCCCAGCAGAGCGACATCGCTGAGGACGACCGCCTCGTCATCCAGGCTGAGGCCAGCGGTATCTACGGTCACATGGTCGCGATCGACGAGGCCGGCTTCGACGCACTCGAAGACGGCTTCGACGCGAACACGCTCTACGAACTCGACAACCGCACTGGTGAAGGTGTCGACCTCACCGTCGAAGCAGACGACTCCACGGGGAACCAGCAGGCTACCTCGCTGAACCTCGAGGACGTCGCCAACCAGGATGTCTTCATCCTCGCCGACAACGACGGTGGCCAGATGTTCATCATCGTCGACACGAGCTCGGACGCTGCCTTCTCCGGTAGCGTCGACACGCCGGCCGAATTCACGGCCGAGCTCACGTACGACACCGACTCGAGCGAACGCTTCGAGTTCGATGGTACTGGTGGTCCCCTCGGTAGCGCGGGCGGCGACAACGTCTACGATGGCGATGCCGCCTTCCCGTACTTCCAGGCAGACAGCGACCAGTCTCAGAGCGCTGAGTTCACGATCGCGGACGGCACCGCATCCTTCGACAACCAGAACGCAGATGAGGTCGTCCAGATCGCCAACACCGGCGAGGCGACCGTCAGCGGTACGACGAACATCGCGCCCGGTTCGGACGCCAGCATCCGCGTCCGCTCCGACAGCGATGTCTCGCCTTCCTTCGTGAAGACGGTCAACACCGAAATCACTGAGGACGGCACGTTCAGCGCGACGTTCGACCTCTCCGAACAGAGCGTCGACGACACCGCCACGGTGTCGCTCCGCGTCGGCGGCAGTGCCTACGGCCAGACTGACGCCGTCATCGTCGAGCAGGTCAGCGACGAGACGGCGACGCCTGAGCCGGACACGGCAACGCCCGAACCGGACACGGCAACGCCCGAACCGGACACGGCAACGCCCGAGCCTGACGACGACACGGCGACGCCCGAGCCGGACACCGACACCCCCACCGAGTCCAACACCGGAACGCCCGGCTTCGGTGTGGTTGTCGCCCTGACCGCGCTCATCGCCGCAGCCCTGCTCGCGGTTCGCCGCGACAACTAAGGCGCTAAACCACCGGATCTAATCCGGCCTTTCGACACTTCCCTTTCTTTCGGACGCTACACCGAATAGCGGTAGCACCGTGCACGCCGTCTGGGCGGAAACAGTCGTGAACGAGTTGCGTCTCCAACGTAACCCGGCGCTAATTCTCGACGTCTATTCATACATTTCTGGAGATCACAGTTGCGGACTCATCACGCACTCGATCGAGGCGACGGGGCCGCGGGGAACTCACGCCAATTCTCGGGACTTGCAGTCAGTTAAGGAACAGTAAACCGGGGGACAGCTTCCGAACGGGGACGAGGACGACCACCGTTCTCGCCTGGTGTCCCACCCCCGAACCACTGCCACCCCCGGAGACACAAGGTATTCGTAAGTATAGGATCAAAATCAGGTAGCCTCCCCCGGACCGATCGCCGTCGACGAGTCGATCCGGGAGGGAACCACCGGTACTGAAGCGGTCCCCGGACAAACACAGCGACCGTTACACCACGACACTACTATGCACGATAGCTCTCCACACAAGACACGAGCCGTATTCCTCGCGGCCCTGATGGTTTTCAGCGTCTTCGCCGGCACCGTCGCGTTCGCGGGATCGACGAGTGCCGCCGCCACGGGCCTGGATATCGGGAGTGGCAGCGGAGCTGACCACACCGTCGATCAGGGCGAGACGCTCGATAGTATCGCCGTCGATGACAGCGACAGCGGCAACTCCACGATGTACGTCTTCATCGACGAGGACGGCGACGGCGAATACGACGATAGCGATCCGAACGCGACCAACACCTCTGCGTACAATGGGGGCGCGTCAGGGATCGGTATCGGATCGCTCGAAACGAGCGGAATCGCACCCGGTACGTACACCGTCTACGCGTACGAGAACGAGTCGCTCAACCCCGGCGACAACACCTTCGACACGAACGTCGCGCTGACGGTCGACGCGGTCCCCGGCGCGGCGAATCTCGACCTCGGGAGCGGTGACGGCAACACGCACACGGTCGCTCCCGGGACGGATCTCCAGAACGTCCAAGTCGACGACGAGACCGACGGCAGTTCCGGGATGTACGTCTTCGTCGACGAGAACGGCAACGGAGACTACGACACCGGCGAGGCGAACGCGACCAATGCGTCCGCCTACAGCGGCAACGACGGCAACATCGATATCGGAACGCTCTCGACGGACGGGCTCGGCGAGGACACGTACACCGTCTACGCCACCGAGAACGAGTCGCTGAACGACGGCGACAGCGGCTTCGAGACCAGTACCCAGTTGACGATCGAGGAACCCTCCGGCGCGGCGAACCTGGATCTCGGGAGCGGTGACGACACCGACCACACTATCGACCGCGGGACGGACCTCGACAACGTCCAGCTCGACGACGCCACCGCCGGTACCTCCACGCTGCACGTCTTCGTCGACGAGAACGGCAACGGCGAGTACGACTCGGGCGAGATAGCTGCGACGAACGAGTCCGCGTACACGGCTAACCAGGACAACGTCGCAATAGGGACGCTCGCGACGGGCAATCTCGGCGTCGACACGTACGACGTCTACGCGGTCGAGGCCGCCTCGCTGAACGACGGTGACAGCACTTTCGACACCAGCGTCGAGTTGACCGTCCAGAGCACCGTTGATCCCAACACCTACGACGAGGAGATCGCGTCCGGTTCGACCTTCTGGGCCGGACAGGACCTCCTCGTCGCCGCCGGAAGCGAGCTGGATCCGAACACGGAGCTGCAACTCCGCAGTTGGGACTCCGGCGACAACCAGGTCGGCGGGCTCGAAGAGGAGTTCTCCCTCGAGGACGGCAGCGCCATCTTCGAGACCGACGGCCTCGAGGGCCAGTACGTGCTCGTGCTGGCGAGCAACAACAACGAGATCGTGCAGTTCGACGGCGCGAACGGCCAGGCGACCGGGACGACCACCGACGCCGAGAACGAGGGCGACGGCGCGGCGTTCGAGATCGCTGAACAGAACCTCGACGTCTCCTTCGACGACGACGAGGTCAGAGAACAGGGCACGACCACCGTCGAGTTCGACTCGAACCGCGGCTCCTACGCGGTCAACGTGAGCGCCGACGGCCTCGACGCCGAAGAAATCGCGACCATCTTCGGCGACGGCGAGGATCAGAACGGCGAACTTGCGATCGAGGCGGTCGACGACGACGAGGACCGTATTATGCTCGCCACACTGAACGACGGCGAGTACGACATCGGCTTCACCGGCATCGACACCGGCGAGTACGACTTCGAGTTCGAGGTGACGGACACGACCGCCTCCGATAGCGCCACCATCGAGGTTACCGAACTCGACGTCGACGGACAGTTCGGCGAGAGCTCCTACACCTACACTGCCGGCGACGTCGCCGAGATGACGGTCGAACTCGAAGACACCGACGACGCGTTCGTCCAGTTCGGCGACGAGGACGCCGGCTTCATCGACGTGCTCTACATCGAGGACGACGACGACGACGACGAGGTGACCTTCCAGGTCAACACCCGCGCGCTCGGCGCGAACGCAGAGTACGACGCGGTCTACCACAGCGAGGACGACATCGTCGAGAGCGAGCTCCACGGCGGCATCTCCACGCCCGACCGGGACCCCGTCTTCGTGGACGAGGACGGCAACGAGATCGCCGCGGGCGGCGCGAGCGACGGGTCCTTCGCGGCGTACCTCGACGAACTGGGGCTGATCAACGCCGACGGCGAGAGCCCCAACGAGCAGCTCGTCCGACCGCTGCAACCCACCCAATACGACATCTCCGTCGGCGGCAACAACAGGTTCGTCGTCAACGACGGCGAGTCCGAGCTCGACGACGAACTCGATCTCACCGTACTGGATCTGGCCGAGCCTAGCCTCGGCGAGGTCGAGACGTTCGCCGCGCGGGCCGACAACGCAGACGAGAACGAGGAACTCGACGAACTTCGGGACATCATCACCGAACGCGAGGATATCGCCCTCGAAGATCGGCTGGTCATCCGCGCGGAGGCCAGCGGGATCTACGGCCACATGGTCCTGATCGAGGAGTCCGAGGAGGGCGGCGGCTTCGACGCGCTTTCGGAGGGCTTCAGCGCGAGCACGCTCGCCACGCTCGACGAGCGCGACGGCGAGGGCGTGAACATCGAGGTCGAAGCCGACGACGCCGTCGCCAACCAGGAGGCCACGTCGCTGAACTTCGGAAGTGACGCGGTCAACGAGCAGGACATCTTCGTGCTCGCCGACAACGCGGAGGGTGAGCTGTACATCGTCGTCGACACGAGTTCGAGCGACGCGTTCACTAACGACGTCGACGAGGAGACCGACTTCACGGCCGAGTTCGAGTACGAGACCGACGAGGACGAACGCTACGAGTTCGAGGACGGGACGGGACCGCTCGGCGGTGCCGGCGGTGACCCGGACGCGGCGGCGTTCCCGTACTTCGGGGAGGGGGACACCCAGTCCGCTGATGCCGGGTTCACGCTCGCCGAGCGCGAGGTCACCTTCGCCAACCAGAACGACGACGGCGTCGTCGAGGTCGCCATCGGCGGCGTCACCGACGCGGGCCAGGGGACCATCTTCGGCGAGACCAACGTCGCGCCCGGGTCGGAGGCGAGCGTCCGAATCCGTTCGGACCGCGACGTGTCGCCGACGTTCGCCGGAACGGCCGACGTAGAGATCAACGAGGACGGGGAGTTCGAGGTGACGTTCGACTTCGACGAGGAGAACCTCGACGACCCCGGAACGGTGTCCCTGCGCGTCGGCGGCAGCACGGTCGGCTCGAACGAGATGGTCGTCGTCGACCAGCTCACGCCGACGCCGACAGAGACGACCACGACGGAGGAACCGACCGAGACGACTACCGAAACTCCGACCGAGACCACGACGACAGAAGCGTCGACGCCGACCACGGAGGTCAGCACACCGATCCCCACGGTGACGACCACGCCCGGGTTCGGCGTCGTGGCCGCGCTGATCGCGCTCGTCGCCGCGGCGCTGCTCGCGGTCCGTCGCGAACGCTGACGGCGAGGCCGCGCCTCCCGGTGGGACCGCCGCGAGGGATAGCGCTCTCACGAAACTCGACCATCCGAGAATCGTTCCGTGGGTAGTGCAAGTCGGAGCAGCCGCCGGATCGACGGATCCCAGCTGCGGAATCGAACGATTCGGCAGTAAGACTAAGTAGTGGTACGGTATACCATAGCGTGTATGGCCTCAGCACCGAGCTCCGACGACGCGCTGTTCGACCAGTTCCTCGACGACCGCGGTCACGACATCGAGACGGTAGACTGGGAGACGTCGTATAACAAGAAGCAGTGTCCGGAGTGTGGTGCACTCCACGACGACACCGCGACCGCCTGCGGGGTCTGCGGCTGGGACCCCCGAACTTGACCGGGGCGAGCGGGTCCTGACTCGGTTCTTTCGAAACACGTCCTTTATCAGGTACAAGCGCGTGGAACTGTCCAATGAGCGACTCGGACGCGGAAGTCACCCGATTGTTCGGTGGCCCCGGGAGCGGGAAGACGACGGCGCTGCTCGATCGGGTCGACGAACTGCTGGAGCGCGAGGACGTCTCGATCCGCGACATCCTCGTCGTCTCCTACACGCGGGCGGCCGCAGCGGAGGTCCGCGAGCGGCTCGCGGAACGACGCGACATCTCGCCGCGCGCCCTGAAGGGCAACGTCGCGACGATGCACGCGAAGGCGTACGAACTGCTGGATCTGTCCCGAAACGACGTCGTCGGCGAGAGCGACAAGAAGGAGTTCTGTGAGGAGTACGGCATCGAGTTCGAAGACGAGTACGGCGGCGCGGGGCGGCGGACCGCGCGCTCGACGACGATCGGGAACAAGATCATCGCGACGAGTCAGTGGCTCCAGCGGACCCGCCGCGACGTCTCCGACTGGTACGACGTGCCCTTCCAGTGGAACGTCGAGGAGGTGCGACTCCCCCCCGAGGTCGACCCGAACGCCCAGGAGGGCAACAAGTACACCCCGACGTGGCCCTCCGACGACGACCGGATCGACGTCCCCGAGGTCATCCGGGCCTGGCGGGCCTACAAGGGCGAACACGGCCTCGTCGGCTTCGCCGATATGCTGGAGCGCGTGAAGGAGCGCTCGCTCGTTCCCCACGTCGACTACCTCGTCATCGACGAGTTCCAGGACATCACGACCCTCCAGTACGACGTCTACCAGGAGTGGAAACCCCACATGGAGCGCGTTCTCATCGCCGGCGACGACGACCAGGTCGTCTACGCGTGGCAGGGCGCCGACCCCAACCTCCTCTTGGACGCCGACCGCGACGAGGACGTCGTCCTCCCGAACTCCTATCGGCTCCCCTCGAACGTGCTCAACGTGGTCAACCAGGAGATCCGCCACATCGACAAGCGCCAGGAGAAGGACCTCCACCCGCGGAAGGAGGGCGGCGTCGTCGAGGGAATCGAGTCGCCGTCGATGCTCGATCTCGCGCGCAACGTCCGTTACACGATCGAGCAGGGCGACGACGACGAGACCGTGATGATCCTGTTCCGCGCGCGGTATCAGCTGTTCCAGTTCATCGACGAGTTCCTGCCGCTCGGGATGCCGTTCTCCGCGCTCACCGACCAGCGGATGTGGACCGATCGGCTGACCCAGTACGTCCGCGCGGTGGAGGCACTCGAAAACGAGGAGCCCGTCGACGGACTCCAGGCGCGGCGGCTCGCGGATATGCTACAGGACTCCGCGTTCGGCGCGAACGACCGCGACGAACTGTTCGACCGCATCGACGAACTGGAGGAGGCGGCGGGCGTCGACGACCTGACCGACCTCAGCGTCGACCCCGACGTGATCTCGGAGTTCGCGCCGTTCGCGCCCGGGACCAAGGACGCGGGCGATATGCTCCGGAAGGTGACGTCGTTCCAGCGGAAGTCCGTCGAGGCGTACTTCTCCGGCGAGTACGCGGGGATGGACCCCAGCCGCGTCCGGATCGGCACGATCCACTCCGCGAAGGGTCGCGAGGCCGACCACGTCTTCGTCGCGACCGACCTGACCGAGAAGGTCGTCGAGCAGATGGCCGCCTCGGTGGAGGACGAGGAGGTCGACGGCGTCGAGGAGTTCACCTCGACGACCGACCCCGTTCCGATTCTCACCGACAACGAGCGCCGGGTGTTCTACGTCGGGATGTCCCGTGCCCGCGAGCGACTCGTCCTCCTCGAGAACCTCGTCAGCGGCGCGCCGACGCTCCCCGTGAGCGTCCTGCTGCACAACGAGATCCGCGACGAGTCGGTCGAGGCGCTCCTGGAGGACGCCCAGGAGGGCGAAGTCCCGGCCCCCGAACCGGACGCCTGAGGGCGTGAGCGACGACCGCGACTCGCCCGAGCGGCCGGCCGGCGAACCGCCCACCGTCCCCGCCGCGATCGATCGACCGATCCGCCAGGACCCGCCCGCGACCGACCGGTCCGTCCTCGACGACGCCATCGCCGAGCGGGACGCGGTCGGCTTCGTCGCCGTCGGGAATCGACACGACGCCGACCTCCGGTTTCTGACGCGCTTCGCGGCCGAAGACAACTACGCGTACGTTCGGACGTCGGAGGAGAGCGTGTTGTGTGCGCCGTCGGGACACGTCGCGCGGGCGACGCGTCAGTTCGACGGCCGCGTCGCGAGCGACCGCCTCGGATCCCATCCCGGCGAGCGCGCCGCCGCTGTCCTCGAGGAAGTCCCTGGAGAGAGTTCAGCGGGTCCACAGACCGTCCTGGTACCGCCGTCGATCCCCCACGACGCCGTGGTCTACCTCGAACGCGCCGGCTACGAGTTGCGGTCGACGACCGCCGTCGCTGACGCGCGGGCGACGAAGACTGATGGAGAAATCGACGCGGTCCGCGCGGTCCAGCGAGCGGCCGGTCGCGCCGTCGACCGGGCCGAGCGCGTGCTCTCGGCAGCCGACCAAGGCGGCGACAGCGAACTCCAGTGGAACGACGCGCCGCTCACGCCCGAACGGCTCCGCCGGATCGCGAACGCCGAACTCGGGTGTCACGGCGTCGACTCGGCGGCGAACACGGCCGTCGTCGCGGGTGCGGCGGGAGACGAAGCCACCGGGGCCGAACCGATCTACACCGACGAGCCGATCCGGATCGACGTCGCGCCGCGGGGACCGCACGGTTACCACGGATTCCGCTCGCGGACGGTCGTCGTCGACAGCGACGGCGGGTGGGACCGCCGCGCCTACGTCGCGGTCGAGGCGGCGCTGGAGGCCGCCCTCGACGAGGTCGAACCCGGTGCCGACGCCGCCGACCTCCGGCGAGAGGCGGACGCGGAACTGGCCGCCTTCGGCTTCGATACGACTGGCGGGCGTGAAGCGGGCGGGAGCGACCCGATCGAACCCGGCCACGGCGTCGGTCTCTCGCGTCGGGAGCGGCCGTTCCTCCGGGCGGGCGAGACGCTGGAAGTCGGAACCGTGCTCGCGGTGGCGCCGGGGCTGACGGATCCCGCGCACGGGTCCGTCCGCGTGGGCGACCTCGTCGTCGTGACCGAGACGGGATACGAGGTCGTGGGCGACGGAAGGCGTTCGTTTACGCCGCGAGGCTGATCGCGAACGGCCGGTCCCCGCCGATCGACGGCCCAAAGAGACCGTTCGCTCGCCCAGCGAAAGAAGTCATCCCAGTCCAGCGAACGCAGTCGGTCACTCGTTCGGGCGGACGCAGTCGGTCACCCGTCCAAGAGGAACCCGTTCACTCCTCGTCGTCCTCGGGCGTCTTCACGACCAGCCCCACGGCGCGCTCGCCGAGTTGCATCGGGATGTCTCCCGGCGTCGTGAGGTAGTGGGGCAGCGCGACCATCCCGACGGCGATGGCGACGGCCCCGCCGCCGATGAGGGCGTCGCCGTCGAGGAGCCGCGTGAGCCCGAAGATCCCTACCGGCGCGGCGAAGATGAGCGTCGCCGCCAGTTGGATCGTTCCGAGGATACCGAGTCGCATCGTGCCGTAGATGGCCGCGTCGGAACAAAAGGGTCGCGGTCGGGCAAGTCGGAACAAAAGGGTCGCGGTCGGGCAAGTCGGAACAAAAGGGTCGCGGTCGGGCAAGGGAGTCGAGAGCGAGCGCCGACGGAGTCGAGGGTGAGCGGCCGACGGAGCCGACGGCTGCCTACCGGTGCAGCGGCTCGGGAGCGGGCGGCATCCGCCGCTTGTGCGCGCTCCGCTCGTAGAGTTCGACGACGCGCTCGACCTGCGACTCGGTGACATCGAGGTGGCGGACGGTCGCGGCCGTCGACAGCGGTCCGTCGACGTGGAGCGCGAGTACGGCGTCGAGGGTGTCGTAGTCGAGCCCCATCTCCTCCTCGTCGGTCTGGCCCGCCCACATCTCCGCGGAGGGCGTCTTCGCGACCAGTCCGTCCGGGACGCCGAGCGAGCTCGCGAGCTGTCGGACCTGCTGTTTGTAGAGGTTGCCGATCGGGTTGCAGTCGACGGCCTGGTCGCCGTACTTCGTGAAGTAGCCCGTCAGCGCCTCAGAGCGGTTGCCCGTCCCGAGGACGACCTTGTTCTCGTGGTTGGCGACGAAGTAATTCAGCACGGCGCGAGTGCGGACGTAGACGTTGCCCGCGGCCGTCCGGTCGTCGGCCGCCTCCGGGAACGTGTCGAAGAACGTCTCGGCGATGGGCTGGATCTCGACGACGTCGTACTCGATTTCGAGTTCCTGAGCGACCCACTCGGCGTCGCTCATATTGTCCTCGGTGTTCACCACGCTCGGCATCACGAGGCCGTGGACGTTTTCGGCGCCGAGGGCCTCGACCGCGAGGTACGCGACTGTCGTGCTGTCGATACCGCCGGAGAGGCCGAGGACCGCGCCCTTCGCTCCCGCCTCGTCGACGACGTCGCGCAGGAACGAGACGAGGTGCTCCCTGGTCGATTCGAGTTCCGCCTCCGAGAGCCGAAGGTCGAGCGGTGCGTCCCCTTCGAGGACCGCCTGGTCCGTAGTCATCAGGTATAGATACCGACTCAGCGCACTAATACTCACCCGTTTCCGCGGATCGGTGGACGAGCGTTCAGTTCTTTCGGTCTCCGGTGGCCCGCGACATCGGCAGCCATCGACGCCGAATCGGAAGATCTCACGCCGAATCGGGACGGTCGACGGTGCAGCGGGCGCGACGAACCGCCCCGGCCGTCCCGACCGTCTCCGACGGCCAACACAACCACTTTCTCCGTCGCCGTCGTGGATTCCGTATGGACATCGTCGTCTTCGGCGCGGGCAGCATCGGGAGCCTCTTCGGCGCGTTGCTCGCGCGGGTACCCGACCACAGCGTGACGCTCGTGGGGCGCGAGCCGCACGTCGCCGCCGTCCGCGACGCGGGGCTCCGCGTCACCGGGGTCGACGAGTTCGTCGTTCGACCGGCGGTGACGACGGACGGCACCGACCTCTCCGCCGATCTCGCGCTCGTGACCGTGAAGGCGTTCGACACCGAAACGGCCGCCGAAGAACTCGCGACGGGCGCGTTCCGGGCGGTCTGTTCGCTTCAGAACGGGATGGGAAACGAGGAGACGCTCGCGCGGCACCTCGAGTGCCCGGTGCTGGCGGGGACCACGAGCTACGGCGCGGTCCGGGAATCGCCCGGAACGGTCGCCTGGAACGGACGCGGCGACGTCGTCGTCGGCCCGTGGGAGCCGACGGACGCAACGGGGGTCGCCGAGGAGGTCGGCGAGGCGTTCGCGGCCGCGGACCTCTCGACGGCGGTGGAGGACGCGGCGGGGATCCGCCGCCGGCTCTGGCGCAAACTCGCGGCGAACGCGGCGATCAATCCGACGACCGCGCTCGCCCGCGTGGAGAACGGCGCGCTCGGTGACCCGCCCGGGTCGGACCTCGTCGAGCCGATCGCTCGCGAGGTGGCCGCGACGGCCCGGGCGAGCGGCGTCGATCTCGACGCGGACGAGACCGCAGCGGCCGTCACCGAGGTCGTCGACGCGACCGCGGCGAACGAGTCGTCGATGTACCGCGACGTGGCGCGCGGGCGACGCACCGAGATCGACGTCATAAACGGATACGTCGTCGAGCAGGCGCGAGAACACGGAATCGACGTCCCGACGAACCGGACGCTCCGGACGCTGATCCGCACCTGGGAGGCGGCGCGGGGGCTCCGCGAGCCGGACCGATCGTAATCCGGACACCACAGACGGGGCCATTGAAGGTCCCGCGTGGCCGAGTGGGAAACGATGACCACCGTTGCGAGCATACAGGAGCAGGAGACGCCGGTGACGATGCTCACGGCGTACGACGCCCCGACGGCCGAGTTGGTCGACGAGGCGGGCATCGACGTCGTGCTCGTCGGCGACAGCATCGGGAACGCCGTCTTCGGCTTCGATTCGACGCTGCCGGTGACGATGGACGATATGATGCGGGCGACGACCTCTGTCGCGAGCGCCGTCGACGACGCGCTCGTCGTCACGGACCTCCCGTTCCTCAGTTACGGCGTCGAGCGGTCGCAGAGCATAGAAAACGCCGGGCGACTGCTGAAAGAGGCCGGCGGACACGCGGTCAAGATCGAATCCGGCCCGCACACGGTCGAGTTGACGGAGGCGATGACCCGCCTCGGCATTCCGGTGATGGCACACGTGGGCCTGACGCCGCAGCACGTCAACAGCGTCGGCGGGTACACGCGACAGGGGACCACGGCGGAACAGGCGGCGACGATGCTCGACGTCGCGAGGGCCCACGAGGACGCCGGCGCGTTCGCGCTGGTGATCGAGCACGTTCCCCGGGAGGTCGGCGCGGCGGCGAGCGAGGAACTCGACATCCCGGTCGTCGGCATCGGCGCGGGCCCGGACACCGACGGCCAGGTGCTCGTCGTCGACGACGCGGTCGGTCTCGCCGAACGAGTCCCGCCGTTCGCGGAAGCGTTCGGAGACGTCCGCGGAGAGATGCGACAGGCCATCGAGCGATACCGCGACGCGGTCGAATCGGGGTCCTTCCCCGCCGACGAACACAGCCACAGCGAAGGGCTCGACCTCTGAGGGCAGCCGAGGTCGGTGATTTCCGCAGCTTGACCGTTCCGATTCATCGTTCCGTCATCCTTAAGTCCGGGCTGTGGCTCTGTTTCGAGTGCAGGACGACATCTGCGCGCCGGTGGTCCAGTGGTAGGACAGTGGCTTCCCAAGCCACTAGCCCGGGTTCAATTCCCGGCCGGCGCATTTCTTCTGCGAACGAAGTGAGCAGAGAAATCGCTACGAAGATTCGGATCAGAGCGTGACGAGCGTTTATATGCGAGCGAGCGGCCAGCACCGCCGTGATATAAGCGGGATCCCGCGTCGGGCCGCGGTTGCTCGACACGCCGGCGCGGGGACGAGCGGTCGCGATCGGAAATCGCGACTCTGTGTGTCGACTGTTAGCAACCACTCGCGTCCGCTCGGAGCTCGGAATATTCCGTGCGCGTCAAAGCCTTCGATCTGACAGACTGGACTATCGAGGGCACAACAGCTTTGTCGCTGACGGGAAAAGCGAGGGCCGACCCCCGATGTTTCCCGGACTCTCCCGCTGGTTCGAGGCGAAGCCCTTCCAACAACAGATCGTCGTCCTCGCCCTGGTTCTGGACCCGATCGGCTTCCTCGGCGGCTACCTGCTCGGTCCGTCGTTCGGCGTCGACCCGCTGATCGGCGGCGTCTACGGCCTCGTCGCGGCCAGCCTCCCGATGTCGCTGTTCGTGATGCGGAGCGCGCAGTGACGACTGAGGCAGACGGGATCAGTCCGCGGACTCGCCGTCCGTGACGTACAGGTTCCCGTCCGCTTCGACGACGTCGAACGTCGGGAGCCGGATCCCCGCGTCGCCGACGTGGACCCCGCTTTCGAGGTCGTACTCCCAGCCGTGCAGCGGGCACGTGACCGACGGTTCGTCGCAGAACCGTTCGACGTCGCGCTCGCCCGGTTCCGTGACGTCCGCCACGAGCCGTCCGTGGACCTTGCCCTCGTCGAGCGACCCGCCGTCGTGGGCACACCGGTTCAGGATCGCGTAGCACTCGCCATCGTGATTGATGACGGCGACCTCGTGCCCGTTTAGCGTTACGACGGCACGTGAGCCGTCGTCGAAGGCGTCGGCGGCAGCGACGCGTACGCGGGTCATATGCCGAACACCTCCTCGGCGTTCGCACCCAGGATCCGACCCTTCTCCGCGTCGGAGAGGAACGACTGGTCGGTGATCCGCGTCGGTCTGTCGAAGTCCCAGTGCGGGTAGTCCGAGGCGTACATCAGGCGACCGGCTCCGCCGATCATATCGATCACCGTCTCCAGGTATCGGGGGTCGACCTCGGTCTCCAGCGGCTGCGTCCCGAAGTAGAAGGACTCCTTGATGTACTCGCTCGGGCGCTGTTCGAGCACCGGCGCCTCGGAGGGACGCTTGAGGTACTCACAGTCCAACCGGCTCATCAGGAGCGAGACGTAGAAGATTCCCGCCTCCAGAAAGACGAAATCCAACTCCGGGAACTTCTCGGGGATCCCCTGGACGAGCACGCTCACCGCCTGCGCGAAGTTGTTCTCGACGAACCCCAGCGTGTGGGTCTCGATGAGCTTCTCGTACCCCTTGGTGTGGTAGTTGTCGATCCCCGCGCCGCTGGTGTGATAACAGACGGTCAGGTCCTTCTCGGCGGCCGCCCGGTAGACCGGTTCGTACTGTCGATTACCGAGCGGCGGCTCCGCCCCGCCGGTGATCATATAGACGCCCGCAATGCCCGCCTCGTCGCCGACGCGGTCGATCAGGTCGACGGCGTCGTCCGGATCGTCGAGGGGAATCGGAATCGCCGTGTAGATCCCCTCGCTGGGGTCGACGACCTGATCGAGCAGGTAGTCGGTCGCGCCGCTCGCGAACGTCGTCATCCGCGTGTCGTCGCCGCCGAGCGCGGGCGCTGCGGCGAGGATGAGATGCGAGAGGACGAGGCACTTGTCGACGCCGAGGTAGTCCATCGCCTCCGGAATCTCTTCGGGGCGCATCTCGCCGGGATACGACGAGTCCATCCCGGCGACGTTGCGATCGAGTCGGCCGCCGACGAAGCGGTCGCCCGTTGACTTCGGGAAGAACGCCCGGCGGGCGAAGTCCTCCCAGCCGCGTTCGAGCCGCGTCTTCCACGGATCCTCGAAGTACTGTACCAGGTCTTCCATCGGTTCCCAGATGTGGACGTCCGTATCGACGACAGTGTGTCCGTCAGTGCTCATATTATTGCTCTCGGGAGGCTCCCACAGGCGGTGATTCCGCGGGGAGCGATTCGCTTTGGTCGTCCGCCGGTACCGCGTTCGTGACGTCGAGTTCGAGTCCGTCGCGGCCGACGACGACCCGTCCGTCAAAGGCGTCTGCGGCCCCCCTCCGGATCGCGTCGGTGTCGCGGTACGGCGGGAAGTGGGTGAGGACGAGAGTCTCGACGCCCGCCGCGGCCGCGATCTCACCGGCCTGTTCGGGCGTGCAGTGCGTCTGTGCCAACTGCTCTGACATCTCGTCGGGGTACGGCGATTGATACCGCTCGTAGACGAACTCCTCGCCGGAGTCGTCGGGCGGGTCGCCGACGGGCGACATATGCGCGTCGTGGACGAGCACGTCGGCGTTCGCGGCGAAGTCGGCGAGGGCGTCGAGCTTTCGAGTGTCGCCCGAGAAGACGAAGCGTTCGCCGTTCGGTCCCTCGAAGCGGTACGCGTAGGTCTCGATCGAGTGTTCGACGGCGAGCGCGTCGATCGTGGTCCCGCTCCGCTCGAACTGCGAGCCGTCTTCGACGGGGATCCACTCGATGTCCTCGATCCCGCTCGCGTCGTAGCCGACCTCCGCACGGTAGGCGAGGTCCTCGTCGTAGACGGTGTAGAGCGCCTCGATCAGGTCGTCGGTGCCGTCGGGGCCGTACACGCGGAGGGACTCCCGACCCGCCGTCCACGAGGAGATGGCGAAGTGCGGGAACGCCGCGTTGTGGTCGACGTGATGGTGCGTGAACAGCAGCTCCGAGATGGATCCCGGATCGATGCCGTTCCGGAGCAGTTCGTAGACGGTTCGCGGACCGCAGTCGACGAGGAACGTCTCGCCGTCGACGCTGACGGTCAGCGCGGTGCCGGCGCGGTCGAGGTTCGGCGCCGGACAGCCCGTTCCGAGGAGTGTCACCTCCATATTAGCTCGTCGCCCCCGCTCGGGTTTCGAGCCGACCCACGAACTCCTCGGCGAGTTCGACGAGTTCGGGATCGTCGATGCTTCGCGGCCGATCGATGTCGATCTTCTCGTGAACGAGTACGTTCGAGGGACGGTGCGACATCACGAGGACGCGGTTCGCGAGGTACGTCGCCTCGATGGCGTCGTGCGTGACGAAGACGATCGTCCGCTTCTGCTCCTTCCAGATGTCGACGAGGTCGCTTCGGAGGTTCCGCGCCGTGATCTCGTCGACGCTGGAGAACGGCTCGTCCATCAGGATCACGTCGGGTTCGACCGCCATCGCGCGGGCGATGGAGACCCGTTGTTGCATTCCGCCCGAGAGCGATCGCGGATACTCGTCGGCGAAGTCGCCGAGACCGACGAGTTCGAGGTACGTCTCGATCCGCTCGTCCCACTCGTCTTTCGGCACGTCTTTGCCGTCCAGTGCGAACTCGATGTTCTCTCTGACCGTCCGCCAATCGAGCAGACGGGGCTCCTGAAAGACGAAACAGACGTCCGTCGGCGACGCCTCCGAGCCGATCGAAACGGAGCCCGAAGAGGGCTCTTCGAGTTGGGCGATGATGTTGAGGAGCGTCGACTTCCCGCAGCCCGACGGGCCGAGGATACAGAGGAAGTCGTTCTCTTCGGTCTCGAAGTCGACGTTGTCGAGCACCCGGAGGTTCGTGCCGTTCATCTGCCGGTAGGCCTTGTCGACGCCGTCGATCTTGATCCGCGTCATGCGGCTCTAGCACCCCCGGAGTGGCCGTCTCCGCGCCAGGCGGTCACGCGCTTTTCGATCCGTTTGATGATGCCGAACTCGATGGCCATCATCACGAACGTGAACTCGAGCGTCCAGGCGAAGACGCCGACGACGGAGTACAGCTGAAACTGTCGGTTGATCATAAACCCGATACCGCTGGTGAGGCCGAGGAGCTCGACGATGACGATGATCTTCCAACTCATCGCGAGCCCGAACCGGGCCGCCGCGAGCAGGTGGGGAAGCAGCGAGGGCAGGACGACGTTGCGGATGAGACTTATGCGGGAGACCTCGAAGGAACGGCCCATCCGGATGAGGTCCTCGTCGATCGATTTGGTGCCCTGCCAGAAGTTGAAGACGATCATCGGCGTCGCCAGGAAAAACACCGAGAAGTACGCCGCGAGATCCGAGAGTCCGAACCAGATGATCGCCACGATGGCGACCGCCAGCCCGGGCACGGAGATGCCGATGAGGATCGGGAGGTCGAAGAGGTACTCCGCGCGGTGATCGCGACCCATCGCGATTCCGAGCGGGATGCTCGTCCCGATTGCCAAGGCGAATCCGACCGCGACGCGGGAGAGCGTATCGAGGAGGTGGGTGAAGAACGCGCCGCTGACGGCGATGGCGACCATCTCGGTGGCGACCGGGACGATGCCCGGAAGCAGGTTCGCCGCGACCGAGCGGGCGACGACTTCCCACGCGATCAGGAATCCCACGATAGAGACGGCGTAGTAGACGTACCGCTGGTACCGGTGAAAGAGCCGTCCGAGCGGCGTCCCCCGACCGAGCACCGAGTCCGCGACTCCGAGCGACACGTCACAGCACCTCGTTGAAGATGTCGTCGGTCGGTTCGGCCTCGATCAGCCCGAGGTCACGGGCCTTCTGGACCATCAGCCGCTCGGACTCCTGGAACGCCTCGATGTCCCACTCGCTGGGGTAGATATCGACGAGCCGTTCCGTCGCGAGGTCGATCTGTTCTTGATTTTCCAGGCCGATAGAGTCGCTGTACTCCTCGACGACGGCGTCGATGTTCTCGTTCAGGTACTGTTGGGTGTCGATGAACGCCTCGGCCAGGCTGACGCCGGCGTCGGGGTTCGCGTCGTACCAGTCTTTCGTCCACGCCAGGTCGACCGTCGTCAGCGGCAGGTCCTCGGCCTCGCGCCACGCCTCCCGCGGCGAGAAGACCGTCTCGAAGTCGTACTGCAGCAGCGCCTTGGTCATCAGCGGTTCGTACGTGAGGATCGCGTCGAGTTCGCCCTTGTCGAGGAGTGACAGCGCCGCAGGCGGGGCTGCCTGCACGAACTCGTACTGGTCGCGGGAGACGCCGTGGGCCTCGTCGAGCATCACGACGAACTTCAACCAGGCGTCGGCCGCCTCGCTGGCGAAACTGATCTGCTTGCCGGCGAGGTCGGCCGGTCCTTCGATGTCGGTGTCGGAGCGCGTCACGATGTACGCGTGATACAGCATATACGGCCCGATGAGCTGCGGATTCTCGCCCTTGGAGTGCATCCGGGTCGCGACGATCGAACCCATATATCCCGTCGGAATGTCCTCGTTGAAGACGAGTTGCTGCTGGACCTTCGGCGGGCTCGCGAAGCCCTCGGCCTGCAGCGTGAACCCGTGGTCCTCGTCGAATCCCTGGTCGGCCATCACCGACGTGAGGATCCCCGTCGTCCCGCCGTTCGTCGCGCCGTGGACGATCGACGTCAGTTCCTCCGAACCGCCCGAGTCGGTCGCCGTGTCTCCGGATCCCCCCGAGTTGTCCGTCCCGCCCGATCCGTCCGTGGAGCCGCCGGAATCGTCCGACCCGCCCGTGCCGCCGGCGCAGCCGGCGAGCCCGGCGAGCCCCGACGTCGCGATGCCCCCGGTCAGTTTCAGCGCCGTCCGCCTGTCGAGTTCCGTGCTATTGCGTGGCATCCTCGAAGTATAGAATACAATGATGTACAATAAAACTATTTATTTACTGATATTCGAGAGCGTAGAACGCATTACTGCGGCGGGTATTGATGTATTACTTTTCTTTAATAATTGAATCCAAATACCGTTATTCGGTGGATATCTCGAGGTGGAGCGGCCGACCCCCTGTGGTAGCACGGCGGACGATATCCGAGAATAATATAATTATTATTATATAATAGTCGATTCAACGAACGGTGATCTGTTCGGACAGGCGGAACAGACGCGGGCGGCAGGGAGACCGAGAGGGCCACGAGCGATACGATCAGCCAGGGAGACGCTTGCGCTCGAACGCCGTCAGTCGTAGGTGAGGTTGACCTCGATCTCGTTCGCCACGCCGAGCAACATCTCGGGGAGTTCCTGTTCCAGATACGACCCCTTGAGCCGGTTCGCCGGCCCGGCGACGGTGAGCGAGCCGATCGGTTCGCCCGTCGGATCCATAATGGGCGCGGCGACGGCGTTGACCCCGCGAACGGACTCCTGGCGGTTGAATGCGACGCCACGTTCGCGGATCGCGTCGATCTCCTCGTACAGCGCGTCCCGGTCGGTGATCGTGTCCGGCGTCTCCGCCGGGAGCCCGCGCCGATCGAGGATGCGTTCGATCGCCGCGTCGTCCATAAACGCGAGGACGGCCTTCCCGGCGGCGAAGGCGTGAAGGTGGGCTCGATACCCGTCTCGGGTGTACGTCTCGACGGTCTCCTTGCCGGCGTTGTGATACAGGAAGATCCCGTAGCCGTTCTCCTCGGCCATAATCCACACCTTCTCGTTGAGTTCGTCGGCGAGGTCGTCCACTTTCGGCTTCGCGATCCGGTAGAGTCGGTGTTCGTTCTGGGCGTGAACACCGTAATCCAGGAACAGGAGCCCGACCCGATAGCCGTCGTCGCCCTCGGCGACGTAGCCCGCCTCCGACAGCGTCGAGAGGTGTCGGTGCACGGTGCTCTTCGAGTAGCCGAGGCGGTCGGCGATCGCCGTCAGGGTCGCCGGTCCGTCCTCCTTGAGGCTCCGGAGTATCCTGATCGAGCGCTGCGTGGCCTCGACGCCCCTCGGCCCGTCGTCGCTCGGCCCGTCGTCGCCCGGTCCCCTCGTCCGATCTCCGGAATCCATCTTCCGTAACGATAGATGTGGAAGTACAAAAGTTCCGCCCTCGCGAACAGGCCGGCCGAGGCGTCCGTACCGACATCGACAGCGGAATCGGAGACGGTCGGATTCGCCCCCGGAGACGGGAAGACCGGACTCAACAAGGCCGGGCGCGACAATGCAAACGGGCAGCGGCCGGCGGGTCCGATCACTCAGCCGGCGGGGAGCGGTCCCGCTGGAACTCGTCGAAGGCGTCGAGGTCGTCGGGGAGGTCGTAATCGATCCGCCGCTCGGACTGGCGGTGTTCGAGTCGGTCCTCGAGGGGGTCGGCGACGGACTCCCACCCGGGCTTGACTTTCAGGCTCTTGGCGGGGATCCCCGCCGCGATGTGGTGGTCGGGAACGTCGCCCTGGACGACTGATCGAGCGCCGACGACGGCGTTCTCGCCGATCCGACAGCCGGCGCGGACCATCGCGTCGTAGGTCACGCGGGCGTCGTCGCCGACGATCGTGTGGTAGTTCTCGACGGCGGTCTGGTCGACGACGTCGTGGTCGTGGCTGTAGAGGTGGACGTTGTCGGAGATCGACGCGCGGTCGCCGATCGTGAGTTTCCCGCGGTCGTCGAGGTGGACGTCGTCGTGAATCACGACGTTGTCACCGACGGAGATGTTGTGCCCGTAGGTGAACGTAATCCCCTTGAAGAATCGGCAGTCGTCGCCGCACTCCGCGAAGAGGTGGTTCGCGAGCATCCCCCGGAACCGGAGCGCGAACGCGACGTTGTCGGCCATCGGCGTCGCGTCGAACTGCCGCCAGAGCCACTGGAGGTACTTCGATTCGGGGAACCGCTCCTCGTCCTTCTCGGCGTAGTACTCCGACTCCAGCGTCGCGTTACAGGGATCGTAGCCCTGCAGCCGAACGCGTGCGGCGGGCGAGACGTCCTCGCCGGCCTGCCAGCGGTCGTACGCCTCGCGGTCCCCGTGGAGGTCGGCGAGCGTCTCCGTGACGACGCGACAGGTGTCCTCCGAGGAGGAGAGCCGCTCGTCTACCTCGTCGATGAAGGCCTGGACGTTCGCTTCCGCCTCCGCAGGGAGGGAGACGTTGACTTTTGTCATCAAAGACCGGTTCGGACGCCGCTGTCAAATCCGTTCGGTTATGCGAAGGTTTCGACAGACCGCCTCGAAGTCGCCGGGTCGGGAGCGCGCCACAGGCCAGTGACGCGTCGCCGATCGGACCGGTTCAGCGTCCGCCGCGGAGAAAGCCCAGAATCCGGTAGTCGTGGTCCGGGGTGTACCGTCGGAACAGCAGGCTGTTCGTCAGCACCGACACCGACGACAGCGCCATCGCGCCCGCCGCGAGGATCGGCTGGAGCAGACCGAGCGACGCCAGCGGGATCATCGCGGTGTTGTAGCCGAGCGCCCAGAAGAGGTTCTGCTTGATCTTCGCGAGCGTCCCGTCCGAGACGCGGATCGCCTTCACCACGTCGGTGGGATCGTCGCGCATCAGCGTCACGTCGGCGGCCTCGATGGCGACGTCGGTGCCGGAACCGAGGGCCGTGCCGACGAACGCCGCCGCCAGCGCCGGGGCGTCGTTGACGCCGTCGCCGACCATCATCGCCTTGCTGCCGTCTTCCTGGATCGCTTCGACCGCGTCGGCCTTGCCGTCCGGCAGGACCTCAGCGCGGACGTTGTCGGGGTCGATGCCGACCTGTTCGGCGACCGCGCGGGCGGTTCGCTCGTTGTCGCCGGTGATCATCCGGACGTCGATGCCGCGCTCGCGGAGCGCGCTGACCGCCGCCGCGGAGGTTTCCTTGATCGTGTCGGCGTCGGCGACGACGCCGATCACCTCGCCGGCGGCGGACGTCTCGTCGGTCCCATCGCCTGCCCCGCCGGTCGCGTCGCTCGCCTCGGTCTCCGAACCGCCGGGGATCCGGCCGACGAGCATCGCGGTCTTCCCCTCCTCCTCCAACCGGTGCATCGTCTCCTCGGCTGGCGCGGGGTCGATGCCGGCGTCTTCGAGCAGCCGACGGTTGCCGACGAGGACCGTGTCGCCGCCGACGGTCGCGCGGACGCCGTGACCGGGAACGTTCTCGAAGTCCATAGCGTCGGGAACGTCGATGCCGCGCGCCGCCGCGCCGTCGACGACGGCCCGGGCGAGCGGGTGTTCGCTGTTCTGCTCGACCGCGGCCGCGAGTCGCAGGACGGTCGTCTCGGCGTCCGCTTCGACATCCGCGTCGGCAGACGCGTCTTCGCCGTCGTCGTCGGTTTCGCCGTCGTCGACTTCCCGGAGCGCGCCGCCGTCTGGCGCGGGGTCGGGCGTGTCGCCGTCCGCGGAGGGATCCAGCGCCCCGCCGTCCGTCGCCGGTCCGAGCGCGACGACGTCCGTCAGCGACATCTCGCCCTCGGTCAGCGTGCCGGTCTTGTCGAAGACGACCGTGTCGACGTCGCGGACGCGTTCGAGGATGTCGCCGCCCTTGAACAGCACGCCGTTCTGCGCGCCGATCGAGGTCCCGACCATCGTCGCCGCGGGGGTCGCCAGCCCGAGCGCGCACGGGCAGGCGATCAGGACGGCGGAGGCGAACACGAGCACGGCGAACTCCAGCGTCGAGACGGCCCCGCCGGCCGCCGCGGGGCCGCCGACCACGACGCCCCACAGCGGCAGGGCCTCGACGAAGCCGGCGAGCTGAGCCGGGAACAGGGACCAGACCGTCGCCCAGACGAGGGCGTTGACGATCACCGCGGGGACGAAGTACGCCGAGATCCGGTCGGCGACGTTCTGGATCTCGGGCTGGCGGGACTGCGCCTCCTTGACCGTCTGGACGATCTGCTGGATCGCGGTGTCGGCGCCGACCTTCGTCGCCTCGACGATCAGCACGCCGTTCTGGTTCACCGTCGAGCCGACGACCTCGTCGCCCGCCTCCTTCGAGACGGGGACGGACTCGCCGGTCACCATCGACTCGTCGACCGCCGACTCGCCGTCGACGACGACGCCGTCGGTGGGGATCTTCTCGCCGGGGCGGACCTTCATCCGGTCGCCCACCTCGACCTCCTCCAGCGGGACCTCCCGCTCCTCGACGTCGTCGACGGCTTCGCCAGACTCCGTCTGGCGGGCTGCCGAGCTTTGCTCGGCAACTTCGCCGTCTGCGTGCGGCGTCTCCGACGCCGCTCTGTCGACGAGCGTGGCCGTGTCGGCCTCCATCTCCAGGAGCGAGCGAAGTGCCTCGGAGGCCTGCCCCTTCGAGCGCGCCTCGAGGTAGTTACCGAGCGTGATGAACACCAGGATCAGCGCGGCGGTGTCGAAGTACAGCCCCGCGTTCGGCAGGACGCCCAGGAGCGCGACCACCGAGTAGCCGTACGCCGTGGTGGACCCGAGCGCGATCAGCACGTCCATATTCGCCGTCCGGTTCCGGACGATCGCCGTGTAGCTGTTCTCGTAGAACTCCCGGCCGAGGACGACCTGCACCGGCGTCGCGAGCGCGAACGCGACCCACCCGAACGGGACGCCGGTCCCGGGGATCGTCTCCGGGACCGTCTCGGGCGCGAACAGGTGCAGCGCGAGCATCGCCAGAAGCGGCGTCGAGAGCGCCGCGCCGAACAGCGTCAGCCGCTTCTGGCGCTGGATTTCGGCTTTTCGGGCCGCATCGCGGGCGTCCTCTCGCCCGCCGCCCGATACGGACGCGTCGCGCTCGCCGTCGCCCGCGTCGCCGTCGTCCGTCTCGCGGACCGGCGTGTAGCCCGCCGACTCGACCGCGTCGTACAGCGCCTCGATCGAGACCTCGCCGGGGACGTACTCGACCTGCGCCTCGTCGGTTGCGAAGTTCACGTCCGCGCGGATCACGCCCGGATTCGACTCCAGCGACTCCCGGTTCGCCTCCGCGCAGTTCGCGCAGGACATATCGGTGATCGCTATCGAGACCGTCTCCGAGACGGGGTCGTAGCCGGACGCCTCGATGGCGTCGTAAATCTCCGACAGCGACGTCCGGTCGGGATCGTAGGTCACGCTGGCTTCGTCGGTCGCGAAGTTGACCGACGCCGATTCGACCCCCGCGAGGGATTCGACCGTGTCCTGTACCGTCCCCGAGCAGTTGGCACAGGACATCCCCCTGACGTCGAGGTGGATAGTTCGCGTACTCATAGGTGAATACTAGTACGGGTCCCTCTCTTACCTCGGTTGTCCCTTTCGAATCCGTATTCTATTGGACATCGGACCTTCGAATCGAAAGTCGTAGCGGCGCGTCGACTTAGGTCGCCTCGGCCTCGAACTGCTCGTAGCGCTCGCGGAACGTGGCGAGACAGGACGGACAACAGAAGTGGTACCGCTCCCCGCCGATGCGCTCGCTGCGCCCCTCGCTGGTGACGGTGTTGCCGCACTCCGCGCACGACAGCGCGAACTCCGCGCCGCCGACCGCCGGCGACCACTCGACGTCGCCGACGACGGTCACGTCGTAGTCGTCGACCCGGGAGAAGTCGACCAGGCGGCCGAGTTGCTCGCGGACGGCGTCGGCGCGGACCCGCGCGTGGAACACGACGTCCCCCTCGGCGGTGACGAAGACGTGCTCGACGGGATCGGCGGCGACGACGTCGTCTCGGATCTCGTCGACGGCGTCGGCGGGCAGTTCGAGCGTCACGAGCACGGGGACGCCCGCCCGGAGCTGTGAGCGGTCGATGTCGACCGTGAACCGTCGGATGACGCCGGACTCCTGCAGGCGGTCGATCCGATCGGAGACCGCCGGCGGCGAGAGGTCGACGATCTCGGCGATGTCGCTGTAGGATCGTCGGCCGTTCTCGACCAGGAGTTCGAGGATCCGAACGTCGGTCTCGTCGAGGGTGGACATAGGAGTACTTGCTGCTCGAACGAGAAGTAAGTTGGCTCCGTCGCTTTCGTTTCGAAGGGTTCGGAACCCGTGAGCCGAATATTACGAAGTCCGGAGCGGCGTCACTCTTCGAGCCGCTCGCGTCGCCGCTCGTACTCCTCCTCGGAGAGGTCTCCTCGCGCGTAGGCGCTGCGAACCTCCTCGATCGCGGGGTCGCGCCCCTCCCCGTCGCTCGCGGCCCGGTACAACAGATAGCCGCCGCCGACGAGGGCGGCCACGAAGAGCAGTCGCCACAGCGCGGCCAGGAACCACCAACCGGTTCCCGCGCCGCCGCCCGCGCCCATCCGGCCGTCGTGCATCGGCCCCCACATCCCGCCGGTCGCACCACCCATCATTCCGCCCGCCCCGAACAGGAGCGGACCGGCGAACAGGAGCACGCCGAGGACGACGAGGCCGCCGACGAGCCAGCGCGTGGTGTCGGTATCAGTCATCGCGATCACCGTTCGAACGTACGACGTCCGTCCTTACCACGATTGCCACTTCGAACGCGGCGTCGACGGGGGGACGGGAGTTCGATTTCGAAAGTATTCGCCGAGCAGATTTCGGAATCGCCGCCCCGCGAAACGTATATCCCCACGCCGGGAGACATCGAAAGAGTATGCCGCTCGTCGAGGTCCCCGGCGTGGCCGTCGTCTTCGCGCTGGTCGGCCTCGCGCTGATCGCCTTCGTCACGGAGGTCGTCCCGAACGACGTCACCGCGATCGCGATCATCGCCGCGCTCGTCGTCCTGGAGCCGTGGACCGGCGTCGGTCCCCGGGCCGCCATCTCCGGGTTCGCCAACCCCGCGACGGTCACGATCATCGCGATGTATATGCTGAGCGCCGGAATCCAGGAGACGGGGATCATCAGACGGCTCGGCGTGTTGCTCGCAGATTTCACCGGCGGGGACGAGTTCCGCGCGCTGGTTGCGACGGTCGGAACGACCGGGCCGATCGCGGGCGTGATCAACAACACGCCGGTCGTCGCGATCTTCATCCCGATGATCACGGATCTGGCCGAGCGAACGAACACCAGTCCCTCGAAACTCCTGCTACCGCTCTCCTACGCCGCGATTCTCGGCGGGACGCTCACGCTCATCGGCACCGCGACGAACATCCTCGCCAGCGACTTCGCCCGCCTGCTCATCGACGGCCGCGACGGGATCGGGATGTTCGAGTTCACCGGTCTCGGGGTCGTGCTGCTCCTCGTCGGGAGCGCGTACCTCCTGACGGTCGGTCGGTGGCTGATTCCGGCGCGGATCCCCGTCGACGCGGACCGGGTCTCGGAGTTCGACCTCTCGGACCACCTCGCGTTCGTCCGCGTCCGGTCGGAGTCACCCGCGGTGGGCGCGCCGCTCGACGCCTTCGACGCCGAACACGAGGACATCCGGATCCTCCAGTTGCGACGCGAGGGGGAGGCGCTCGCCGGCCCGCACGCGGACGTCCCGATCGAATCGGGCGACGTGCTCGTCGTCCACGGCTCGCTGCAGGCCGTCAACCGGTTCCGCGAGGACGCCGCCGTGAGCCACTTGGTCCGCGAGCCGGTCACCGCCGACACCTTCGAGACCGCGGCGACCGAGGGCAGGCTGGCACGAGCGCTCGTCCCGGAGCGCTCCAGCTACGTTGGCGAGACCGTCGCCGAGACCGGGATGGACGAGTACCACCGCACGACCGTCCTTGCGATCCGGCGGGGGAGCGACCTGATCCGCACGGACCTCCGCGAGCGAACGCTCCAGCCCGGCGACCTGCTTCTCGTCCGGACGACGCCGGCGTCGGCGCGCTACTTCCGCGACAGCGGCGAACTCATCATCGCCGACGAACGCGCGTTGAAGGACCGGGACGCCGAGGACGCGTCGGCGGCGACCGCGGGCGTTCGGACCGCCGCGGGCGACGGGACGGCGACCCGCGAACCCGACGCGGCCGACGACGCCGAGACGGGGCTGCCGCCGGTCTCGCCGAAGACGCCGCTGGCGGTCGGGATCCTGCTCGCCGTCGTCGCCGTCGCGGCGCTGGACCTGCTCCCCATCGTGATCGCCGCGCTCGGCGGCGTCGTTGCGATGGTCGTCACCGGCTGTCTCACCACCGCCGACGCCTACGACGCCGTCTCCTGGAACGTCGTCTTCCTGCTCGCCGGCGTCATCCCGCTCGGCCTCGCGCTGAACGCGACCGGCGGGGCGGCGCTCCTGGCGGACCTGCTGGTCGCCCTCGGCGGAGTCCTCCCGCTCGTCGCGGTCCTGTTCGTCCTCTACGTCGCCGTCGGGGCGCTCGCGAGCGTCATCACGCCGGTCGCGACGATCGTCCTCGCGATCCCCGTCGCCGTCGACGGGGCCGCCCGCCTCGGCGCGAACGAATTCGCGTTCCTCCTGGCGGCGATGTTCGCCTCCGCGACGTCGTTCGCGACGCCGGTCGGCTACCAGACGAACCTGATGGTGTACGGCCCGGGCGGCTACGAGTTCGCCGACTTCCTCCGCGTCGGCGGGCCGCTGCAGTTGCTTCTGGCCGTCGTCGCGACCGTCGGGATCACCGCGATCTGGGGACTCTGAGCCGAGAGCCGGTGCTCGGCCGAAGCCGCAGTCGGTGGTTGGCCGATGCCAGAAACCGATGCGCCGGCCGCGGTCCGGAACTCTGCTTACTCGGCGTCCTCGCCGTCCGCCTCGGCCGCCTCGACCTTGGCGGCGTGGGAGTTCAGCGCGTCCGCGACGGTCCGGGCCTCCGCGGCCGAGAGCGTCACCTCGTCGGCGTGGGCGGGCACCGACTCCAGTCCGCTGTTATCGAGTTCGAGCTGAAGTTTCACGTGGTCGGGGTTCTCGCGGGGCGATGTGACGTTCAGGACGGCGACCGCCTCGTCCTGGAAGTCGTGGCCGCGGGCGGCGGCGTCGACGAGGTCGAGCGTCGTGTAGGCGTTGACCTTGAGCAGTCGGTTGGGCATACGTGAGATCAGGAGAGCGAGCGGGAAGTCTGTACCGCCGGGAGAGCGCAGCGGCGCTCAGTCGTCGGCCGGGGCCGGCGGCTGCGCGTCCATCGAGTCGTTCTCGGCGTAGGGGTACCACGTCATCTTCGTGTTGTGCATCATCGGATCCTCGTAGCTCGTCTCCTCGGGCTCGACGAAGGCGTCGAGTTCCTCGTCGTCGTGGCGGTCGACGAACGCGCGGAAGGACTCGCCCGCCTCGCGCTCTGCGGCGAAGCTCTCGATGAGGTTCGCGATCGCGCCCGGCACCTCGTCGACAGGGACGCGCTGGGTCACCCAGCGGGCGAACTGCGGCTCCTCGCCGAGGCCGCCGCCGAGGCCGACGTCGAGCGCCTCGACCGCCTCGCCGTCCTTGCGGGTCTTCATCCCGCGGAGGCTCACGTCGGCGATCTGCGGCTGCGCGCACGACGCGGTACAGCCGGAGAGGTGGATGTGGAACTCCTCGACGTCCTCGGGGAGGTCGACGTGCTCCTTCAGCCAGCGCGCGAAGCGCACTTGTCGATTTTTGGTCTCGACGATCGAGAGCGAACAGAACTCGGTGCCGGTACACGCGATCGATCCGCGCATAAACGGCGAGGGGTCCGGCGAGTAGTGTTCGAGTAAGTCCTCCGCGAGGAAGTCGTCGAGTTCCGAGTCGGGCACGTCGGTGACGATGACGTTCTGCCGCTGGGAGAGCCGGACCTCGCCGGAGCCGTACTCCTCGGCGAGGTCGGCGAGTTCGAGAACGTCCTCGGCGCCCATCCGACCGACGAGGACGTTCAGCCCGACGAAGTTGTTTCCGTCCTTCTGTTCGTGGACGCCGACGAGGTCGTTGCGCTCGCCCTCGCCGGTGTTGTAGGTGTACTCCTCGCGGACGTCGCGGCCGGCGGTGCGGAGCTCGAAGTCGACGTACTCCGCCTGGAGCGTCTCGCGGACCTCCTCGGCCCCCCACTCGTCGACGAGGAACTTGATCCGGGCGTTGTAACGGTCCTCGCGGTCACCGTTGTCGCGGAAGAGCGCCGAGAGGCCGCCGGCGACGTCCGAGACGCGCTCGGGGGAAACCCACACGTCGATGTCGCGGGCGAAGCGCGGTTCGTTGCGGGCGAGGCCGCCGCCGACGCGGACGTTGAAGCCGACGACGTCTTCCCCGTCGATTTCCTTGTACGCCGGTTCGAAGGCGAGGTCGTTGATGTCGCCCTGGCCGGAGCCGTCCGCCGACCCCGTGACGGAGACCTTCCACTTCCGCGGGAGGTTCGAGTGGTCCTCGTCGCCCTTGAACGTCTCGTTGAGGTCGCGGATGACCGGCCAGGCGTCTATGACTTCCTGTCCGTCCTTGCCGGCGACGGGATTGCCGACGATGTTCCGCCAAGAGTCGCCACACGCCTGCTGGGTCGACAGCCCGTTGGATTCGAGTTTCTCGAAGACCGCCGGGACGTCCGAGAGTTCGATCCAGTGTAGCTGGATCGCCTGCCGGGTGGTGTAGTCGGCGTAGGCGTCGCCGAAGATCGGGTTCGTGCCCGGGCCGCGCGCATACTCGTCGGCGATCTCGCCGACGACGCGCAGTTGCCCCGGTTCGAGTACGCCGTTCGGCGTCCCGATCCGCATCATGAAGTAGCCCTCCTGGCCGTTCCGCTGGTGGTACAGCCCCCACCACTTGAAGCGCTCGAACCACGCGTCCCGCTCGTCGTCGGGGATGGTCTCGTACCCCTCCTCGGCGAACCTGAAGAGGTGCTCGCGTATCTCGTTCCCGTAGACCTCCGACTTCCAGTTCTCGACGTCCGATGGCATCGTTACCGGACACAATACCCCCACCTTCAAAGGGGAACGCGTGCCGTCAACCCTTCCCGCTGCTCCCGTTAATCAGAATTTGTTGCCGCTTCTTTGTCGTCGGTCACGCGGAGGACCCCCTCGCGGTCGAGATCGGCGAACTCGCCGTCGACGAGCCGGCCCACGGGGATCCACCCGGTGGTCGATTTCGTCCCGCAGACGATGCACTGCCCGTAGACGCGCACCTGCACGGTCCGCCCGTCGACGCCCGTCTCCAGGAAGTTCTCGACGACCATATCCGCGAGGTCGCACTCGCAGAACCCCGGGGCGTCGAGCCGCCAGAGTTCGCTCACGCTCACCCGCCGCGTGTCGTCGACAGAGAGCCATGCACCGTCGTCGAGGATCCGAAGTCGGGTCGTCATACCGAGTGATACGCGCTCGACGACCCCGTCTCTGACGGCGGTCACAAACGGCGACGCTGTCCACGACGGAGCGTCCCGCTTCGATCTCGACGCCGTCTGTCGATCGTCCCCCGCGATGGCCGTCATAGAAGCCGGAACTGACTTCCGCTATCCGGGAGTAGTGGTTCGATTTACTCCGGAAGGCGCCCTTATGCGGGGAGCCGCCATAGGGGAGTTCGATGACCGATTCCGTTCGGACGTGCGACCTCGCTTCGATCACCGACGGGGAAGACGAGCGGCGGCAACACGCCTCTGCCGACGTCGCCCCGGAACTGTACGATGCCCCGAGAGGCGGAACGAATCGCAGGACAGCATCGCAACGAACGTCGACAGTAGACGAGGGGCCCACGGAGCAGCGATGACGCTGACGATGGACCCCGACACCGACGAGGAGGAGGCGGCGGCCGACGAACCCGACGCCGAAGAGTACGGGCATCTCGACGACCTCGCCGACGGTGCCGGGTGCACGGAGATCTGGGAGCACCTCTCAGACAGCCGCGAGGAGTGACCCGGACGGCGTCCGCGCTCCGCGCGCGACGGGGTGAGGCTTTTACTCGCAGCCGCGTTACGTGGAGTCGAAGATGACCGACGACGACGGCCGACCGAGACGACTCCCTGCAGACCGCGAAGAACCGGTCGGCGAGCCCGTCGTCCGCGCCGATCCCGCCGTCACCGGCGAGCGGGCCAAGGAGGCCGTCGGGTTCGACCCCGACGACCCCGAGAGCGTCGCCGAGGCCGCCGAGACGGTCCGCGCGTTCTCCGAGAACACGGTCGGCGCAGCCGACAACGTGTACATGCTCCGGGGCGCGGCCGCCTGCGCGGCGCTCGTCAGGGGCGTCGGCTCCTACAAGGAAGCGGTCGAACGCGCCGGCGGCGACGTCTCCGTCTCGTTCGTTCGCAAGTGGGCCCGCGTCCACGACCTCCCGCAGGCGATCCGCCGGCACGTCGCCCGCGGCGACATCGCGCCGACGGCCGCGAAGCACATCGCTCGCGTCTCCGGCGTCGACCGCTTCGACCTCGCGTGGGCGGTCGTCGACGCCGACCTCACGGTTCGGCAGGTGCGACGGATCGCGAGCGAGGTCGACGGCGACACGAGCGCCGCCGCGGCCCTCAGAGCGCGCGGGATCGAACTGGGGCGGATCGAACTGTCGCTCCCCCTCGACGTCTACCGGGAACTCCGGCGACGCGCGTCCATCGAGAACCGGGACCCCGGCGAGCTTGTCGCGGAGGCACTCGATTCGTACTTCGCCGAAGAGTCCGTTACGCCCGAGTGAACCGCCTCGGGGTCAAGCCCCGAGGCGCTCGCCCTGCTCATCTGCAGACTCGTCCGCGGCCGGGAGATACAACACGACGACCGCGCCGCCCGTGCCGTCGGCGGCGGCGGACGCCGCTGTCTCGGAATCGGCGTCCGCCGCCTCGGAGACAGATGCGCTCCCGCCGCCCGGCTTTTCGGCGTCGGTGCCGGCCACCGCCTCACCGCCGGTCGTAGCGGGGCGCAAGTCGGGGTCCGCGGTCCGGTGGTCGGACGACCCGAACCGCAACGATCCCCCGGAGCGGCGTGCGACGTGGTTGACGAACTGGAGACCGAGTCCGGAGCCGTGGAACAGCGGCGTGATGTCGGTCTCGCTCCGGGCGGCCTTCCGTTCCATTTCGGGGATGCCGGGGCCGTCGTCGGCGACGGCGACGGCGACGGTGCCGTCCGCGCGCGTGACCCGCACCGAGACGGCGGGGTCGTCGCCGGTGTGGACGACGGCGTTGCGGAGGAGTTCGGTGAGCGCCTTGCGGACCTCCGGAATCGCTCGGACGTCGAACGACTCCGGACAGTCGACGACGATGGACGCCTCGGGGTGCGACTCGCGGAGTTCGGCGGCGACGTCTTCGAGGAGTTCCCGGATGTCGATCCGACGGGGGGGCGAGTCGTCGGTGAGCAGTTCGACGATTCGCCGCTCTTTGTCCGCGAGTTCGACCAGGTCGTCGCCGGTCTCGATGATCTGCTGCACCGATGACTTCGCGTCGCCGGTCGTCCGGTTTTCGAGCAGCTCCGCGTGCCCGAGGATCAGGTTCATCTTGTTGTAGAGGTTGTGCCGCAGGATCCGATCGAGGACGCGGAGTTGGTGTTCGCGCTCGGATTGCTCCGTGATATCACGGCAGATGGCGACCGACCCGTCGACCGCACCCTCCTCGTCGTAGTGGGGATAGCGCGTCGTCGCGAACGAACGCTCGCCCTTCGTGGGGAACGTGGGGGTGACCTCGTAGGAGATCGAACGCTCCAGTTCGAGCACGCGGTCTTTGTGCTCCCGGATCGTCCGCGCGGCGGGTTCGTCCATGAACGCGAACTCGTCGTCGCCGATCAGTTCTGACCGTGATAGGCCGGCGTACTCGGCGACGGCGTCGTTGACGACCTCGAAGGAGCCGTCGCGGTTCTGGAGCATAATCGGGTCGTCGAGGCGGTTGACCATCTCTCTGAACGTTTCGAGTCGTTCGCGCGCGTGGACTCGGTCGGTGATGTCCGTCTGGATCGCGACGAACCCCTGAATCGCTCCGTCGTCGGTCGTGATCGGGGCGATCGTTTCGGAGGCGTGGTAGTGCTCGCCGGACTTCCGCCGATTGACGATCGGCTCGGACCACACCTCCCCGTCGAGGACGGTGCTCCAGAGGTTCCTGTAGTACTCTTGATCCATCTGCCCGGACTTCAGGATCGACGGATCCCGACCGACCGCTTCCTCGGCCTCGTAGCCGGTGACGGCCTCGAAGGCCGGGTTGACGTACTCGATGGTGCCGTTCCGCTGGGTGATGAAGATCGCGTGGCCGGCGGCCTCGACGGCCTGTTTGAACTGCCGGATGTCGTCCTCCCGGCGTTTCTCTGCTGTGACGTCCTGGAACGAGCCGCGAACGCCGACGATCGACTCGTCTTCGACGATCGGGACCCCCTTCGAACGGACCCAGCGAACGTCGCCGTCGGCCCGGTACAGTCGGTACGTCGAGTCGAACGGGTCGCCTCCCAGCGCGGCCTCGACGTCCGCGCGAACCGACTCTCTGTCGTCGGGGTGGTAGAACTCGATCGCGTTGTCGACCGTCGGTTCGAAGGCCTCCGAGACGCCGTGGAGTCGGCGGGTCTCGGCGGTCCAGGTGAGGGCTTCTCCGTCGGCGTCGAGCTCCCAGCCGCCGACGTCGGCGAGCGACGACATTTGGACGAGAAGGTCGCGTTCGGCCGCGTGGGCCCGGAGCTCTCGTTCTTGCGCACGGCGTCCGACGGCTCCCTCGATGGCGTCGACGAGCAGCGCGTAGTCCCCCGTGTCGATCGACTGCGGGACGTACCGGACCGCTTCGGCGTCTGCGGACCGCCGCGCCAGCTCGGCGGTCGGCGTCGACGGGTAGAGCACCAACGGGACCGTCAGATCGCTCGGTTCCCCCGACGGGAGGACGCGCGAACCCGACCCGCTTTCCGCGTCGGCCGCCGGTTCGGGTCCCGAGTCGAAGACGGGCGATCCCGCGGGCCTGGCGAGAGCCCGCAACGCTTCCGGCGGGGGAAACTGGCGGGCGACGACGCAGTCGACCGGCCCGCGGTCGATCGCGTGGGCGTATTCGTCAGCGGTCGTCGAGAGAACGGTCATCGTCGTGGACGCGTCGGCGACGGCCGACCGGACCGCGGACGCGAGCGCGTCGTCGTCGAGAACGACGACAGCGGGGGATCCCGAGCGGTCACTCATAACGCGGAGCGAACCTGTCGCTGGCACCCTCGCCAGTAGAATCGACGCCGTTTTTCTGTAGAGTCTCCAGCACGCAGTTAGCCGTCCGGTCACGGTCACGGAGGATATATCTTTTTTTACGTCGCTGTCACGACGCTGTCGTCGAACACCGAGAGTAAACGCTTATCACGGCCGGCCAGTTACCCCTCGGTGTGGGCCGGTAGCTCAGTTCGGCAGAGCGTCTGGCTTTTAACCAGACGGTCGGGGGTTCAAGTCCCTCCCGGCCCGTCCTTCTCGTCTCCGAGCGACAGCGAGGAGCGATAGACGACCTGGAGGGGCTTGAACCCTGCAAGTCGCAGCGCGCGAACGGAGTGAGCGCGACCGTCTTGCTTCGGTTCAAGTCCCTCCCGGCCCGTGAGCCGTCTCTGAACGAAGTGAAGAGCGGCGGTAGTACACGGGAGACTTGAACCAGGGAGCGACGCGAGTGGAACGAGCAGAGCGACTGTGGTTCAACGTCCCTCCCGGCCCGTGAGCCGTCTCTGAACGAAGTGAAGAGCGGTACATACGCGCAGGAGTTGGACGGGCTTCGTCGCGTCGTCTTGGTGCGAGCTGGTTCCTGCAAGCCCCCGGTCGCTCGACTCGGGCCGCTCGCTGTGGTCCTCGTCGCTCACGCCGTTCGCTCCTGCGGTCCTTGCGTCGCGGTCCGTCGCCGAGCGACCGGCCCCTTGCGACCCGCCCGACGACACCGCTACGCCACGTCCTCCCCAGCCGACTCCTCGCTCGCGTCGCTCGCTCGTCGCCCCTCGCGTGCGTGTGCCGCGCGACAGAGCGCGCGGCAGCACGCACCGGTGGTTTTCCTCTCGGATCGTCGACTACGGCAACGAGCCGTTCAGCACCTTCGCGGCGACGAGGACGGGGTCCCAGACGGGGCTGAACGGCGGCGCGTAGCCGAGGTCCTGGCGTTCGAGTTCCGCGACTGTCAGCTCGCCGCCGAGCGCCGTCGCGAGCGTGTCGATCCGGATCGCCGCGCGGTCGGTGCCGACGACGCTCCCGCCGAGGAGCCGGCCGGTGTCGCGGTCGGCGGTGAGCGTGACCGTCGTCTCGGCCGCGCCGGGGTAGTAGCCCGACCGCGATCCGGCCGTGATCGTCTCGGAGACGGGGTCGAAGCCGGCCCCGCGGGCGCGGGCGTGGTCCAGGATCCCCGTCCGGCCGCACTCGAGGTCGAACGCCTTCACCATCGCCGTGCCCGCGACGGACCCGACCGGCGTGGGGTCGCCGCCGACCGTCGCGCCGATGGCCCGGCCGGCGCGGTTCGCGGGGAGGCCGAGCGGGTCCCATACCGCCTCGTCGGTAACCATATGGGGCATCTCCGCGACGTCGCCCGCGGCGTAGACGTCGTCGACGGTGGTTCGGCCGTAGGCGTCGGCGGCGACGGCCCCCGACGCGCCGAGTTCGACCGGCGTGTCGTCGAGGAGTTCCGTGTTCGGCCGGATGCCGATCCCGACGAGCGCGGCGTCGACCGCGAGTTCGGCACCGCTCTCGCAGACGAGGCCGTCGACGTGTCCCGCCTCGCCGTCGAGTCGGACGACCTCCTCGTCGAAGTGCAGCGTCACGCCCGCCTCGCGGAGGTGTTCCGTGACCGCGTCGCCGACGGCGTCGCCGAACGCCGGGACCGGGCGGTCGGGCCGCTGGAACAGGTGGACGTCGAGGTCCCACGCGTCGAACGCCTCGGCCATCTCGACGCCGACGTAGCCCGCGCCGACGACCGCGACGGTCTCCGGCGGGGCGAGCGCGCCGTAGCGTTCGACCTCGGACTCGTCCAGCGCGTCGCCCCCGCCGAGGGCCGCGACTTCGAATTCGTCCGGGTCGGTCAGGTACGCCCGGATCGCCGCGGCGTGATCGAGGCCGTGGAGGGTGAAGACGCCGTCGAGCGTCGCCCCCTCGATCGGATCCGAGACGGCGCGGGCGCCGGTCGCGACGAGGAGGTCGCCGTAGGGCTGTTCGAACGTCGTCCCGCCGCCCTCGACGGTGACCGTCGCCGCGTCGGTGTCGACGGCGACGACCTCGTGGCCGCGCCGGAGGTCGATACCGCGCTCTTCGGCGGCCGCGGGCGACAGCGAGAGGAGGTCTTCGAGGCGGTCGACCTCGCCTTTCACGAAGTACGGCGTGCCGCAGTGTGCGTAGGAGACCCAGGAACCTTTCTCGAACACGATGACGTCGCGGTCGGGGTCGGTGCGTCGACACTTGCTCGCCGCGGAGAGTCCGGCGGCGTCACCGCCGACGACCACGAAGGGATCGGACATACGCCTACGTGCACCCGCCGGGGGTAGATACTTTTCGCCGGACAGCGTGGGCAACGCACGAGCGACGTCGCGCGGGCGGCGTCGGGTCGACAACGCCGGGTTTTAGCACCTCCCGCCTCCGACGTGCACCGACAACCCGCATCTCGGAGCGTTCGGGTCCGGCGTCGGTCCGACGAACGCGGACGGCTCCGTCCCGGCGGCCGAACAGCCAGCAGAACACGAGCGACACGACAGCAACCACGAGTATGAAAGAACGCACGTACGTCGGCGCGATCGATCAGGGAACGACCGGAACGCGGTTCATCGTCTTCGATCACGGCGGGCAGCCGGTCGCGAACGCCTACGAAACGCACGAACAGATCTACCCCGAACCGGGCTGGGTGGAACACGACCCCGAAGAGATCTGGGAGAACACCACCGTCACGATTCGGCGCGCGCTCGACGACGCCGGCATCGACGCCTCGCAGTTGGCGGCGATCGGCATCACCAACCAACGCGAGACGACCGTCGTCTGGGACCGCGAGTCGGGGACGCCGGTGTACAATGCCATCGTGTGGCAGGATCGGCGGACGACGGAACGAGTCGAAGCGCTCGAACGGGAAGGCAAGGACGCGTGGATCCGCGAGACGACCGGGCTCGAACCCGACGCGTACTTTTCGGCGACGAAAGCCGAGTGGCTCCTCGACAACGCCGACCCGATCAAACTCCAGCGGATGCGCCCCGAGGACGTCCGCGACCGCGCAGAGGCCGGCGAACTCTGCTTCGGCACGATCGACTCCTGGCTGATCTACAAACTGACCGGCGCGCACGTCACCGACGTCACGAACGCCTCGCGGACGATGCTGTTCGACATCCACGACCTGTCGTGGGACGACGAACTGCTCGACGAGTTCCGCGTTCCCGCGGCGATGCTGCCGGAGGTGCGTCCCTCCGCCGACGACGACCACTACGGAACGACCGACCCCGACGGGTTCCTCGGAGCGTCCGTCCCCGTCGCGGGCGCGCTCGGCGACCAGCAGTCGGCGCTGTTCGGCCAGACGTGCTTCGACGCCGGCGATGCGAAGAACACCTACGGAACGGGGTCGTTTATGCTGATGAACACGGGAAGCGAGGCCGTCGCCTCCGAGAACGGCCTGCTCACGACGGTCGGGTTCCAGCGCTCCGGCGAACCGGCTCAGTACGCCCTCGAGGGATCGATATTCATCACCGGCGCGGCAATCGAGTGGCTGGAGGACCTGACGCTCATCGACGACCCCGCCGAGAGCGAGGCGCTCGCCCGGTCGGTCGACTCGACCGACGGCGTCTACGTCGTCCCCGCGTTCACCGGCCTCGGCGCGCCGCACTGGGACCAGCGCGCCCGCGGCACCATCGTCGGGATGACGCGCGGGACGCGGCGCGAACACATCGTCCGCGCGACGCTCGAATCGATCGCCTACCAGACGCGCGACGTCGCCGAGGCGATGACCGAGGACAGCGGGATCGAACTCACGGACCTGCGGGTCGACGGCGGCGCGGTGAAGAACAACTTCCTCTGCCAGTTGCAGGCGGACGTCGTCGGCGCGGACATCGTCCGGCCGGAGGTCGACGAGACGACCGCGCTCGGCGCGGCCTACGCCGCCGGGCTCGCGGTCGACTACTGGGCCTCGCTGGACGAACTCCGCGAGAACTGGCGGGTCGACCGCGAGTTCGAGCCGGACCGCGCGGACGACGTCGAAGAACGCTACGGGCGCTGGCAGGAGGCCGTCGAGCGCTCGCTCGATTGGGCCAGCGACGAGGAGTGAGAGGAATGAACGTCGCTGTCGTCCAGCTACCGGCACGAAACGAGCCGGACGCGAATCTGGAGCAGGCGGTGTCGGAGGTCCGCGCGGCCGCGGCCGACGGCGCGGATCTGGTCGTCCTCCCGGAGATGTGGCCGGTCGGCTACTTCGCGTTCGACGCCTACCGCGACGCCGCGGAACCGGTCCCGGGGCCGACGACCGACCGTCTCGCCGCGCTCGCCGACGACCTCTCGATTCACCTCCACGGCGGGAGTCTCGTCGAGCGCGACGGCGACGCCGACGGGGGCGACTCGGACCTCTACAACACCTCCGTGCTGTTCGGTCCCGACGGGACGCTCCTCGACACCTACCGGAAGATCCACCTGTTCGGTTACGAATCGAAGGAATCCGAGCTACTCACATCCGGAGCGGAACCCTGCGCAGTCGAAACCGACCTCGGAACGGTCGGACTGACGACCTGCTACGACCTCCGGTTCCCGGAACTCTACCGCTCGCTCGTCGATCGCGGCGTCGAGATCTTGCTCGTCGCCTCCGCGTGGCCTCGCGAGCGGATCGATCACTGGCACCTGTTCGCCCGAACGCGGGCCGTCGAGAACCAGACGTTCCTAGTCGCCGCCAACCTCGTCGGATCGATCGACGGCGTCGATCTCGGCGGCGAGAGCGTCGTCGTCGATCCCTGGGGCGTCGAACGAGCGAACGCCGGAACCGCAGCGGGGACGGCGCACGCGACCGTCGATCTCGACGAGGTTCGGGAGACGCGCGCGTCGTTTCCGGCGCTCGCGGACCGGAAGCTCTGATCGGCTCCACGCTCGCGGACCGGTTCGACGGCACTGTTCGGACCGACGGCTCTGATCGGTTCGACGCTCACTGACCGCCGTCGAGAGTCGCGATCGGGACGAGCGTTTATACCCGATGACGGGACCATCGCCGCCGTGACGTGAGTTCCACCCCGCGTCGGGAAGCGGTTGTCCGGCACGTCGGCGCGGGGGACGCGAGGACGGCTGGGACATCAGCCCGTATTCGCAGCGAGTGCCGGCTGTTCGCAACTGCCAGCGACTGAGAGGCGTCGCTGCCGACCTCCCTACCGGCGGACGTTCTCGCCACTCGGTTCGCCCAGGACCGCCTCGCCGTCGTAGACGATTTCGCCACGGGAAAGCGTCAGCGACGGGAAAACGCCGATCATTCCCTCGAACGGCGTCCACCCGCACTTCGAGTGGAGATCGTCGCCGCGGATCTCCCGCTCGTCCTCGGGGTCGACGAGCACCAGGTCTGCGTCGTAGCCCTCGGCGACGCGGCCCTTGGCGGGGAGATCGAAGATTTCGGCCGGATTCGTCGCCGTGAGGTCGCGGACGCGTTCGTAGGTGATCGCTCCCCGTCGCGCTCGCTCCAAGAGCAGCGGCAGCATCGTCTCGACGCCGGGGACGCCGCTCGGCGCATCCCACAGACTCGTCTCCTTCTCCTCGACGGTGTGCGGGGCGTGATCGGTCGCGACGATGTCGACATCGCCGTCGACGAGCCGCTGCCACAGCGCTTCGCGACGCTCCTCGCTCCGAAGCGGGGGGTTCATTCGCCCGTACGTGCCGAGTTCGGTCGCGTTCTCACGGGAGAGAAACAGGTGATGCGGCGTCACCTCGCAGGTCGCACCGCCCGCGACGGCGGCGTCGACGCCCTCGGGCGTGCTCGTGTGCGCGATGTGGATCGCGGCGTCGGTCTCGGCGCCGACCTCGACGGCGCGTTCGACCGCCGCTGCCTCGGCCTCGGCGCGGCGGTACTGGCTCCAGACGTCGGCGTCGGCGTCGCGACCGACGCCGCCGGCATCGCGCTCGCGCGCCGTCTCGTCGAACAGGTCGGCGTCTTCGGCGTGGACAGTGACGACGACGTCCGCCTCGGCCGCCCGCTCGACGGCCTCGGCGAACAGGTCGGCGTCGATGCCCATATCGCCCGTCGAGTCGGCGAGGAACACCTCACCGAGGGCGAACAGCGGCCGGTCGAACAGCGAGTCGGGGTCCCAGTCGGGCGTCACGCCGCCGTTGATACCGTAGTCGACGTGCGAGTCGGCAGCGAGCGACGACTTTTCGTCGAACGCGTCGCCGGTGACCGTCGGCGGCGACGTGTTCGGCTGGTCGACGACGGTCGTCACGCCGCCGGCCGCGGCGCTCGACGAGCCCGTGCGCCAGGTTTCTTTCTGGGAGTGACCCGGTTCCCGGAAGTGAACGTGGGCGTCGATCGCACCGGGAAGCAACAGCCGTTCGTCGGCGTCGACGACGCGGTCGGCCGGCCCGTCGTCGGTCACGTCCCCGACGTCGGTGATACTGCCGGACTCGGTCCGGACGTCGCAGATTCGACCGTCGGCGAGTCTCGCGTCGCGGAAGAGCGTCGACATACGCAGCCGTCTCGCGCGGTCGACCTAAGCGCGACGGTTCAGCGCGGTCCCGAAGCTACCGGTGTCCGTCGCCGTACTCCGCGAGCAACGCGGAGACCGAAACCGTCCGTCGCCCGAGATCGCCGCAGAGGGAGTCACGGAGCGACTCCGCGACGGCGTCGGGGTCCGCCGGACCACCGCTTCGGGCGACGCTTCCCACCGAATCGGGATCGAACGGCACGTCGAGCGCCTCGTAGACGGGAGCGAGTACGGACGCGAGTTCCTCGTGGGCGTCGACCACGACGACGCCGGCGACGAGCGCCGTCTCGCGTCGGATCCGCTGGGCGATGCCCGAGATCTTCCCGCGGGCCTGCACGGAGTGGTCGCCCGGACAGAACGACGCCTCGGGCTCGCCGCGCCGGGCGGGGACGCCGAGCGACCGCAACGCCCGGACGACGGCCGTCGTCGCGGCGTCGTACCGCGCTTCGAGCCCGCGCCGGCTGTCTTCCGTCGGGACCGCGACGGCGAACGCGAGCGTCGTCCCCGAGTACGCGACTGCACGGCCGCCGACGCTCCGCTCGACGGCCGGATAGCCGTGGGACTCGGCCGCGGTTATCGCTCGCTCGTACCCCTCAGCGCGCGCGTCGCGGCGGCCGAACGCCACGTGGCGGTGCGGCGCCCACACGCGGACCGTGGGAACGCCGGTCTCGGCTGTCGAAACGAGCATCGCGTCGGTGCCGGTCCGGTCGGCGTCGAGCTGCGACGCCCGCCCGCGAACGACTCGGACGTCGGCCGCGTCGGGTGCGATCTCTTCGAGCACTGAGTGAGAGGATGGAGCCGACGAACCTAAGCGCTCTCGGTCCTCCGGGAGCGTATGATCGGTGGTCGCGAGTGAGGGCCGACGCCGCCGTCCGCGTCCCGGCGTCGACGCTCCGCGGGTACGGGCGCTTCTCGCTGTACAATTCCCCGTATCCCGCACACGATTCCGGGTGTGCGGTCGACCTCTACCCCGAGGACAACGTGGGACGCTCGCCGGTCGCGGGCGTCGTTCGGGAGACCCGGACCGTGCGGGCGCCGGGGAAACCGTACGCGGCCGACGAGGAGTACCTCCTCCTCATCGACGTCGACCGCGAGCGGAGCGGGATCAGGGTCGATCGAAAGGGCGGAGCGAACCTAGTGGCTCGGATCCTTCACGTCCGGCCGCGGGTCGAACCGGGCGAGGAGGTCGCCGTCGGCGACCCGCTCGGCCCGATGATTCGTTCCGGATTCTTCGCGCCCTGGGTCGCGAACCACGTCCACCTGGGGTTCCGCGAGGCGGGACAGAATCTCCACCGCGCGGGTGGCTCGCTTCGAGTCGTCGCCGATGTCGACGTCGAGCCGCTGGCCTGGGACGGAACCGGGAGCGTGATCGACGTCGGAGACACGTACGCGCTCCTCGACAGCCCCACGCACCCGGCTCCGGGCGAGCGCTTCGCCGGCATCGGCGGGACCGTCGCCGGGGCGGCAGAGACGGAGCCGAGGGAGCCGATGCGGGGAGACCGCGTCGCCGAACGGCAGGTCGCCCTCGACGGCGGACTGACCCACTACGCGGGCGGAGGCACACTAGACGGCGATCGCGTCGCCTCCGAACAGGGTGCCGTGTCGTTTCTCGGCCGTCACGTCGGCGACGCCGACGGACGCGACGTCGCCTGGCGCGACGTCGACGTCGTCGCGAACGGCGATCGGATCACCGGGCTCTCGCTCTTCGCCGGTCTCGGCCCGGCCGTCGGCGTGAAGCTCGTCTGCCCCGAGCGGGAGTTCGAGATCGGCGATCGCGTCGAGGTATCCGTCCGGGAGAGCGACGACCCGATCCGCCTCGGATAGCTGTCGCGAGGCGGACGGGGACGATCGAACCGCTGGCTACATACCCGCTCCGCGTGCGATTCTGGTATGGCCGACGAGGATCCGGACCGGTCGGCGCTTCCGGAGGACGCCGCCGCGTTCGTCCAGGAGTACATCGAACAGGAGCACGGCTACCTGTCGTGGCTCGGAACGCGCGTCGACGCGCTCGAACCCGGGCGCGTCGTGATGACGATACCGTACGACGAGAAACTCACCAACACCACGGACCCGCCGACGGTCCACGGCGGCATCGCGGCGACGCTCATCGACACCGCGGGCGGGATCGCTCAGCGGACGCTGCTCGAAGACCCCGTCGGGGGCGGCATCGCGACCGTCAACCTCAACGTCAACTACCTGCGCCGCGCGTCGGGTGACCTGACCGCGACGGCGGAGGTCGTCCGCTCCGGCGGGACGATCGGGGTGAGCACGGTCACGGTCGTCAGCCGGATCCCCGAGGACGTCGACGACGAGGCGTCACGACGCTGGGAGGGGACCGAATCGGGCGAAGCCGTCGCGACCGGACAGGCCTCTTATCGGCTGTTTCGGGAGTGAACGGGAGCACGGGTCCCCGGACGGCTACTCGAAAGCGACCGCGTCGCGGGTCGCGACCTCGCCGAAGAGCCAGTCGGCGTGTTCTAGGGCGTACTCCTTGTGCTCCGCCTCGATGGCGCCGATAGCGTCCTCGACGAGCACCGGCCGGTAATCCCGAAGCCCGGCGCTCCCGGCGGTGTGGAGGACGCAGACGTTCGCGAGCGTCCCGCAGAAGAGGAGGTCGTCGACCCTGTGGGCCGTGAGCCAGCCGTCGAGTTCGGTCTCGTAAAAGGCGTCGTAGGTGTGTTTCTCGACCACGTGGTCGGCGTCGCGCACGTCGAGGTCGTCGACGATCTCCGCCTCCCAGTCCCCCTCGACGACGTGTTCGCCCCAGCGGTCGAACTCGTCGTAGTAGTGCGCGTCCGCGAACTGCTCGGGCGGGTGCACGTCGCGGGTGTAGACGATCCGTGCGCCGGCGTCGCGGGCGGCGTCGACCAGATCGCCCACGTCGTCGACCACGGCCTCGCTCGCGGGCGCGTGGAGGGTCCCGTCGGGGTGACAGAACCCGTTCTGCATATCGACGACGACGACGGCCGTGCGCTCGGGATCGAACGAATCGATCGACATACTCGAACGTAGTGCTGCGGGCGACAAATGCGTTCGCCCGGTGTGTACAGAAGTCGTCGGGATGGAGGACAGTAGGAGAGAGCGAGGTGCGACGCGGAAAGGTACTTCCGCACGTGGGCCTTCCCCTCGACAATGACGCGGAAACGCGGCCTCGCCGCCGCGGCGGTCGCGCTGGTGATCGTCCTGGCGGGATGTGGCGCCCCGGTGTTAGACTCCGGTTCGTCGGTCCCGCCCGCGGGCGGAAGCGACGCCGCCGCGACGCCGAACGCCGACTTCGACGACCCCGAGCGCGACGTCCTCGGGTGGGAGGACGGGTACTGGTACAACGAGTCGGTCGACGTCGACCAGTCCGACGGCCTCTCCGACGAGGAACTGGACGCCTACGTCGGGCGGGCGATGGCCAGGGTCGAGTACGTCCGCGGCGAGGAGTTCGACTCGCGCGTCCCGGTCAACGTGATTTCGCGCGAGGAGTACCGGAACCGGTCGTCCGGCGGGTCGGGTAGTGGGGAAATCAGCGACTACGAACGCTGGAACGACCAGGTGTGGGAGGCGCTGTTCGTCACCGGCGAGAGCGAGAGCAGCGGCGAGGCGATCGGTGAGACCCGAAGCTCCGCCGTCGCGGGCTTTTACTCCCCGTCGGACGACGAGATCAAGATCATCACCGACTCGCCCGAGTCGCCGACGATCAACAACGCGACGCTCGTCCACGAACTCGTCCACGCCCTCCAGGACCAGCGGTACGATCTGACGGACGCGAAGTACGGCGGCGACACCCAGGACGAACAGCTCGCCGTCGACGGCCTCGTCGAGGGCGACGCGAAGTACGTCGAACAGCGGTACGCCGACCGCTGCGGCGAGTCGTGGGAGTGCGTCGCCACGCCGTCGAGCGGTGGTGGCGGCGGCGGGGGCGGCTCGCCGAACCTGGGGATCTTCCTGACGATCTTCCAGCCGTACTCCGACGGTCCGGTCTACGTCCACGACCTCGTGGACCGCGAGGGCTGGAACGCGATCGACGAGCGGTTCGAGAACCCGCCGGCCTCCTCCGAGCAGATCATCCACCGGACCGACGAGGAACCCGTTCCCATCGACTACCGCGACAGAGCGCGTAACGGCTGGGAGACGTTCCCCGAGCAGGGCGAGGACGGCTCCGACACCGTCGGCGAGGCGTCGATGTACGTGATGTTCTGGTACCAGGCGCGGAACGCCGGGGCCGACACGATCGATCCGCGGAGCATCGGGAACGTCGAGAACCGATACGACACGTACAACTACGACGCCGAGCCCTCGGCGGGATGGGGTAACGACCGGCTCTACCCCTACCAGAAGGGGACCGACGCCGAGGCCGAGTACGGCTACGTCTGGGCGACCGAGTGGGACACCGAAGCCGACGCCAGAGAGTTCCAGCGGGCCTACCGAGCGATCCTCGACGCTCACGACGCGGAACAGCGCGCTGAAAACACCTACGTCGTTCCCGACGGCCAGTTCGCGGACGCGTTCCGCGTCACGCGCTCGGGGACACGGGTGACGATCGTGAACGGACCGACCGTCGCCGACCTCGACGACATCCGACCGCGGCAGTCCTGAGCCGGGAGAACCGCTCGGACTCGACGGACAGGCCCGGCTTTGAAGAGGAATCCCCTTCGGAGATCGGAGCCGAACGAGTGAGTTTTTCAGCGCGCGCCGCGAACGCCGCGTATGGAGTTCGACATCGTCGGTCCCGACGCCATCGCCGAGGGGTCGGCGACCGACGCGTACTTCGATCGGACGGAGACGACGCTCCGCCACGCGGGCCGGAATCCTCGCGTCGTCGCCGAGGTGACCGCCGACCAGTTTCCCGACGGCGACTTCGAACTGCTGGCGGGCGTGAAAGACGCCGCGGCGCTGCTTGAGGGTCGCGACGTCGACGTCGACGCCATCCCGCCGGGACGGCTGTTCGACGGCGGTCCCGTGATGCGGGTCGAGGGCGACTACCTCGAGTTCGCCCGGCTGGAAACGTCGCTTTTGGGCTTTCTCTCGCACGCCTCGGGCGTCGCGACCGCCGCCCTCGACGTGCGGCGAGCGGCCCCCGAGTCGACGGTGCTCTCCTTCGGCGCGCGGCACGTCCACCCGTCCGTCGCCGCGATGATCGAACGCGGCGCGCTCGTCGCCGGTCTCGACGGGTTCTCGCACGTCGCCGCCGGCGAGGTCCTCGGCCGGGAAGCGGGCGGGACGATGCCGCACGCGCTGCTCATCTGCTTCGGCCGCGGCAACCAGGAACAGGCGTGGCGGGCGTTCGACGAGGCGGTCGACGAGGACGTGCCCCGCGTGGCGCTGTGTGACACCTACTCCGACGAGGCCGACGAGGCGCTCCGCGCCGCCGAGGCACTCGGCGACCGACTCGACAGCGTCAGACTCGACACGACCGGATCGCGCCGGGGCGATTTCCGACACATACTCAGAGAGGTACGCTGGACGCTGGACGCGCACGGACACGAGGACGTCGACATCTTCGCCTCCGGGGGCCTCGGACCCGCAGAACTGCGCGAACTCCGCGACGTCGCCGACGGGTTCGGCGTCGGCGGCTACGTCTCGAACGCCGACCCCGTCGACTTCGCGCTCGACATCGTCGAGGTCGACGGCGAACCGGCGGCCAAGCGCGGCAAGCTCACCGGCGCGAAGTCCGTCTACCGGACGCCCGACGGCGGCCACCACGTCGGGCTGCGGGACCGTGCGGGTCCCGAGAACGGCGAGGCGCTGCTGGAACCGCTGGTCCGCGGCGGGGAGATCGTCGACGACGTCGATCTCGGGATCGACGCGGCCGCCGAGCGGGCCGCTCGGGACGCAGAGCTGTGTGAGTACGGCGTCGGCGAAACCAGCGAGTAACGAGTCGGTGCGAACGCGGATCGGATCGATCGGGTCGGTGACTACAGTTCTTCGACGCTGCCGCCGTCGGCGCGCTCGCGGAACACCTGTCCGTCGAACAGCGTGACGGTCGTATCGTCGTCCTGCCACGCGAGCGGGGAGATTCCCGCTTTCCGGCAGGCGTGCGTGAGAAATTGTTGTTCGTTCCAGCCGTTCTCGACGGGGATCGTCGGGTAGAGCCAGCCGTGGTCGTTGCCGTTGTCCACCACGACGCCGTGTGTCCCCAGTTCCACGTCGTCGAGCGGGTTGTCGGTCTGGACGTAGTCGCAGACGACGCAGACCGAGATGGTGAGATTCGAGAGTTCGGGCTGTTCGATCTCCGAACCACAGGAGTTCTCCGAGGCCGCCTGAATCGCGGCGTCGACGATCGCGTGTCCGAGTTGGTCGCTGCCGCGGTAGGCGCCCGCACAGCCTCGGAGACGGCCGCGTCCGCGAGTCGATCGTATTCTGACGAACGCGCCGGTTCGCGCGTAGAACGCGTCGCGCATACTGCCCGGCTGTTCGCGTTGACCGTGTAAAACGTACGATTCGACCGACTCACGCGCTAATTCGACCGCCCTCGCCCCATCGTCGTAGGAGAGACGAACGGTCTGCGCCTCGGACATATCTCCGTACAAGCGCTCGCCTGACTTGAACGCTTCCCTTCTTTCCGCGCGGTATACGGCCGCAGCGGTGCGTTCGGACGGTCCAGTACGGTCGATGATGATACTGTCTCGGTGGATCCGTCGTCCACTGCGTTCTCGACGAGTCGACCTCGAACCGAACGACCGAACGGCTTATTGGACTCAGCCGCCTCGGATCGAACGGCAGAGAGAGCTCGGCTCCCGTCGGTCCGATTCGGACTGACGAGGAAAGTCCCCCCACCGTCCGGACGGGTGACCGGGCGCAAGCCCGGAGTCGGAGACGGCTGGCTCTGGAACAGAGACGAGACCCCTCGACCCGACCGATGAGACGCGAGCGGCGGTCTCCGCCGCCGGCGCACGCGGGGCGACCCGCGAGCGCGCGAACCGACCCGTAAGGGAAGGGAGTTGACCCGTCGAGGGCAGCGCAGTCGCGCTACGACTGCGAAACGTGAGCGGCGTCAGCCGCGAACGGCGCGGTCGTAGCGCGATCGCCCGAGATGGCGGCAGCCATCTCGTCGCGTACGAGCGCAGTGCGCCCGTGCGCCGACGGTCGAGAACGGATGGAACGGCGAATCCTCACCGGTGCAAGTCCGCGCCGCCAAGGTAGTCCGGACAGGGCGCGGCCGCTCAGCCGAATGCCGAGACGAACAGAAGGGGGCTTACTCCTCTCAGCCGCTTTCGACGCCCGAGTGCCGACTGCGGTCTGTGACCGCGCGGAAGCGGGTCACCGTGCAAACATTCTTGAGCGTCTCAGTCGTCCACGCACCTGTGTCGACTCGGTCGTCTCGGCTCGTCGTGATCGCACTCGCGCTTCTCCTGGCGCTGTCGGGTTGCGTCGGCCCCGTCGTCGAGACCCCGTCGAGCGACGCAGCCGAAAGCGACCCCCGATCGACGACCCCGGGTGATTCGGACGTCCGGACGACGGGGACCCCGTCCGCCACGACGGCTTCGACGGCGACGGCCACGGCGGCCCCCGAAACGGCGAACCCCTGGGGAGCCGATCCGATCGTCGTCGGCGTCCGCGACGCCGCGGCCACGGGGAGGGAGTGGACGCCGCTCGTGCGCGAAGCCACCGACTACTGGGAGTCCAACGCGGAGCGCTTCGCGGGCTATGCGGTCGATTACGAGGTCCGCCCCGACGCCTCGGATCCAGATCTGATCGTCGAATTCGTCGACGAGGTCCCCGAGTGCGACGGAGCGGCGGACGCGGCGGGCTGTGCGCCGCTGATCGACGACCGCCGGCAGATCGATCGCCCGGAGACCGTGTTCGTCCAGACAGGTTTCGCCGACGACTCGACCGTGCTGGTGACCGAACACGAACTCGGGCACACGCTCGGGCTCACCCACGAGGACGCTCCCGAGGGAGTGATGGCCAGTCGGTCGGTGCTCTACACCGAACCGCGGCCGAACGCGACCGAGCGCGCGTTCCCCTGGGACGACGCCGAATTCACGGTTTACGTCGACGCCGCGAACGCGACCGATCCCGCGGGCGCGCGGCGGCAGGTCGACCACGCGCTGGCGTACTACGAGGACGGCGTCGAGGGGATGCCGACGAACCTCTCGTTCACGACGGTCGACGACCCGGAAGCGGCCGACGTCGTCGTTCGCTCGGTCGAAACCTCGCCGTGCGGCGAGGGCGCCGCCTCCTGCGGTGCGACCACGGGCCCGGATCCGGACGGCGACGGTGCGATCGAGACCTACTCGCGGCTGCGGATCTCGCTCGTCGATCTCGACACCGACGCGGTCGCCTGGCACGTCGGCTACTGGCTGGCCTACGGCTTCGGGGCCGAGGACGACGCCGAGAAGCCGCCGCCGTTCCGCGACGCCTCCTACGAGGACCGACGCAGCGAGTGGTGGGAGTGAGTCGCGTGAGGGAGTGAATCGAGTGAGGGAGTGAATCGAGTGAGGTAGCGAGTGAGTCGCGTGAGGGAGTGAGAACGAGTCGCGCGGTGGAGTGAGCGCGGCGTCGGGTCGGGCGAGACGCGCGGGCATCACCGGCGGATTCTTTTCGCTCGGGAACGAAGCGTCGGGTATGACGGGGAACAGCAACGCCGGCGACGTCCCGCTGGAGACGGCGGGCTTCACCGCCGAGGAACTGGTCGAAGCGCTCGAAGCGGCGTTCGAGGACGAGTCCGCGGAGAACCGTGTCGTCGCCCGACAGGCGCGTGATCTCGCCGACGCCGGAATCGTCGCCGACGACCGGGGCGCGCCGCTCACGGTCGAGGAGATCGTGCGGAACCTGAAGGACGCCCCCGACGAGTCGAGCGTCGCGGACCGCTGGAACTGGTGGCTCGGCGCGCTGGAGACGGCCTACGGCGGCTACCGCGAGTTCGAGGTCCGAGCGATTCCGTCCGAGGAGTGACGCGCCCGCGGCGGCGACCGCGCCGCGTCGTACCGCCGGGTCCGCGCCGGCAGCGACCCCGGCGCGGTACGCCGCGATCCCAGCGCTTTCTCACACGACGACCGTCTCACCGATCTCGGGAGCGGTCGCCGCGAACCCGTCGGCGACGAGTTCGTCGGCGAACGCCGCACAGCGGTCGCCGTGATCGACGAGGATCGTCGCGTCCCCGTAGTCGTTCAGGAACCGACGGAGGCCCGCTCGATCGGCGTGCGCCGAGAAGTCGTACTGTTCGACCCGCGCGGCCACGGGCAGTATGCGACCGTCGATCTCGGCGCTGCCCGTCTCCACGAGGTCGCGGCCGGGGGTCCCGTCCACCTGATAGCCGGTCATCGTCACCTTGTTCGTCGGGTTCGATCGGATCTCGGGGACGTAGGTCATCGCGGGACCGCCGGAGAGCATCCCGCTCGTGGTGACGATCGCCGCGTTCTGCTCGGCGATTCGCTTCCGTTGCCCGTCGCGACCGGTGACGAACCGAGCGTGCGACTTCGCCCGCCGAAGCGCGTCGGCGTCGCGGACGAACTCGGGGTGTTCGAGCAGCATCCGCGTCACGTCTTTCCCCATCCCGTCGACGTAACAGGGGATGTCGTGGGCCTCGCAGACGAGCAGCATCTCCTGGGTGCGCCCGATGGCGAAGGCGGGGACGACGACGGTCCCGCCCTCCCAGAGCGTCGTCTCGACGCTCTGGGCGAACTGTTCCTCGACGTTGGCTCGGTCCTCGTGTTCGACATCGGCGTACGTACTCTCGCAGATGACGACGTCCGCGTCAGGTCGCGCAGTCGTTCCCGAGACGAGGCGTTGGTCGTCAGTGTGGAAATCGCCCGTGTAGAGGAGCAGGGTCTCGCCATCGTCGACGAGAACGTGCGCGCTGCCGGGTATGTGGCCAGCGTTGTGAAACGTCACCTCGTGCCCGGCGGCCTCGAACGTCTCCCCGTAGCCGTGCGTCTCCGAGATCTGCGTGACGCGTCGGACGTCGGTCTCGGTGAACGGGCACTGCAGCGTGCCGCCGTGTAACTTCAGCGTGTCGCGGGCGAGCGTCAGGGCGAGTTCGCGCGTCGGCGGCGTCCAGTGGATCGGCGGCCGTTCGGAACCGGAGAGCAGCGCCGGAACCGCCCCGGCGTGATCGAGGTGACCGTGGCTCACCACGACCGCGTCCGGGTCCGGCGTGTCGACGGGGAACCGCGGCGGCGTTCCCGCGAGCATCCCGAAATCGAGGAGCAGCGAGTCGTTGACGAGGATCGCGCTGCGTCCGACCTCGCGAGCGCCGCCCAGAAACCGGATGTCCATCGGTGGGGAGTAGCGGAGCCGACCGTTTGACGCCGTCGATCGGGGCGCTCTTTCCGACAGCGACGTACGCGCGGCGCGGCCCACTCCCACGGCGACGCGGTTCCACGCGAACGCTTAACCAATTTCAAACGAAAGATGATTTACGATGTCTCAGCAAGTCGTTTCCGAACTCCACGTCGACGAGTACACGCTCGGGCTGGTCGGCCCGGACCAGGAGTGGGCCGGCACCGTCGCCGACGGCGGCACCGTCCGCACGCACACCCCGCCCGCGTGCTGGGGGCCGATGATCACGCCGAAGTTCCGCGGCGGCCACGAGGTCACCAAACCCATCGCCGTCGAGGGCGCGGAAGTCGGCGACGCCGTCGCGATCAAGATCCGTGACGTCGAGGTGACGAGCGTCGCGACGAGCACCGGGTCGATGGACGAACGAGAGGGAGCCTTCGGCGACGACCCCTTCGTCGATCACAAGTGTCCCGAGTGCGGCGCGGCGTGGCCCGAGAGCGTCGTCGAGGGGACGGGCGAGGAGTCGATCCGGTGTGCCGAATGCGGCGCGAACGCCTCGTCGTTCGCCTTCGAGTACGGCATCACGACCGTTTTCGACGACGACTACGAGGTCGGGATCACGGTCGACGAGGACGCAGCCCACGGCCTCGCAGAGCGCGCGGAGGAGGCGAGCGCGCTCCCCGAGAACTCGCGGCAGCACCCGATTCTCCTGTACGAACCCTCGGAGATGCCCGGCACGCTCGGCCACCTGCGGCCGTTCGTCGGGAACATCGGGACGACGCCGCCGATCGAACTCCCGGACTCGCACAACGCCGGCGACTTCGGACAGTTCCTCATCGGGGCCGAGCACGACTGGGGGCTCGACAGCGAAGACGAACTCGACGCCCGCACCGACGGCCACATGGACATCAACGCGGTTCGGGAGGGTGCGATCCTGATCTGTCCGGTGAAAGTCGACGGCGGCGGCATCTACGTCGGCGATATGCACGCCAACCAGGGCGACGGCGAACTCGCCTTACACACCACGGACGTCAGCGGACACACCGAGTTCGAGGTCGAACTCATCAAAGACCTCGACATCGGGGGCCCGCTCCTCCTTCCCAACGAGGACGACCTCTCGCACATCAGCAAACCGTACACGGACGAGGACAAAGCGCGCGGCCGTGAGCTCGGCGCAGAGTACGGCGTCGACGTCGAGACCGATATGGGGCCAATCCAGGTGATCGGGTCGGGCGCGACCGTCAACGACGCTACCGACAACGCCTTCGACCGCGCCGGCGACCTCCTCGGGATGAGCGAGGGCGAGGTCCGCACCCGCTGTACGTTCACCGGCGGCGTCGAGATCGGCCGACTCCCGGGCGTCGTGCAACTCACGATGCTCGCGCCGATGGACGTCCTCGACGACCGCGGAGTGGCGCACCTCGTGCGCGAACAGTACGGACTCTGAGAAGACAGGAGGGTCTGAGAAGGCAGCGCGGCCGAGGTCCTGTCGCGACGGCGGATCAGCCGCCGCGCATCGCGGGGTGGATCCGAAGCGACGCGTCGGCCGGGCACGGATCGTCGGGATCGGCGGCGGTCCCGTCGACCGCGAGGCGGACGCTGGCTGCGAGCCGCCCGTCGGCGCCGAACAGGTGCCCCTCGGCGCGCGGGTACGCGGCGACGACCGCGTCGACGGCGTCGCGAACGGTGCCTCCCTCGAAGTCGACGCTGACGCGTTTGCCGCCGGTCGCGCTCCGGAGCGGTCCGTACACGGTGACGTCCATAGCTAGTCTCTCACGTTCGAGACAGTTGGATGCTTCCACGTCGCCACCGCTGGAATGCTATGTCGAAGCCGATCAATCGAGAAGCGCGGTTCGGCGGCGAGCCGGAGGCATCAAAAAGAGACGTTGGCGTCGTCCGTGGGGCCCGACTCGCCCTCGGCGGGGTTGCTTCCCCTGTCGTCGTAGAACTTGCGACCGATGTACTCGTCGCTCACGTTACCGATGATCGTTTTGTACAACTCGTCGGCCGAGCCGTACGTCTCCTGACCGACGGCGTTAACGATCGTCGAAACAGTGTTGCTCTTTTGATCAGCGGGCGTCCCGACTTCGACGTCTCCGATTCGTTCGACCATCTCGTCGTGGTCGATCGGATACTCGAGTTCGTCGTCGAGAAAGTCGGACAGCTCGTTAATTTTCATAATTAATCGTTTATCTATGCGGGAATAACCCTTGTGGTGTCGAGACCCGACCGGACCTCAGAAGAGAGAGCCGACAGTACGACAGTTCTTCTCAATCGTCGTCGGGATCCGCGTCTGAGCCGATCCCCTCCTCGTCGGCCAGTTCCTCCGCGCGGAGATCCGCGCTCGCCTCTCTGACCTCCCGCATCACGCTGGAGATCCGCTCTTCGGTCTCCATCTCCTCCTCGACGGAGAGGTCGACGCCCTCGACTTCGAGGAGGAACTTCGCGATCTCCGTCACCTCGTACATCAGTTCGTCGAGTTCCTCGGCGGTGAAGAACCCCGACATCGCCCCGTAGAGGAACGTCGCTCCCGACTTCCGGATCTTGTCCTCGAACGAGGACCGCGCCTGATTGACGGCCTGCGGCGTGTACGTATCGGTCATAAACGGCACGAGTTCCGGGAGGTTCTCGCCGATCTTGGTCATCTCGACGCCGGTCTCCGTCCGGAAGTCCGCACACAGTCGGGCGATGGCCCACTCCCGCGCGGTGATGTACGTTCGGTCGCGCAGGAAGTCGTTGACGCGGTCGTACTGCGCGCCGTCGACCTTCTTGAACCGGGCGTACTTCCGAACGTCGGCCGGGGTTTCGGAACCGTCGGCGGCGGGTTCGGACTCGGGGTCGGCGGCGGCGGTCGTCTCCGCGGGGTCGTCGCTCGCGGGGCCGGCGTCCCCGAACCCGTCGTCGCCGTCCTCGCCCGGGTCGTCGTCGCTGCCCTCAACCGAGTCGTCGTCCATACTGGCGCGTGTCGCGCCGACGTCAAAAAGCGTTCTGTCGACAGATTTGTCGTCGATCCGGGCGGGTGACGGGCCCTGTTCCGCGGCGCTGGTGAAAGAAATTTCACCGCGTTTATTTCCGTCGGGAGGTGGTTGATTCCGATGCCGGGGTGTCAACTCGGCGAATCGCCACCCGGTGTTGGTGCCTCTGCACCGGGTGGCAGACGCGTCTGTTACCGGGCCCGATCGCCGAGCAGTTGCGGTCACAGTCCGGGGCGTCTACGGTGCCGATGCCAGTACGGTTTTCATTCTCGATGAAATATTCGACTGTGTGACAGAAGAGCCGACCGCTCACGTCGAACTCGACGACGAAGCGCTGAAGGCGGTTGCCAACGAGACGCGGCTTCGAATCGTCGTCGACCTCGGAGCGACCGTTCGAGACGGCGCGTACGGCACGCGCCGGTTCTCCGAGCTACTGGACGCGGTCGGCGTGACCGACAGCGGACAGTTGACCTACCACCTCGATAAGCTCCGCGAGCAGGAGTACGTCGAGCGGACCGACGAGGGGTATCGCTTGACGCTCCGCGGGCTGCGAGTCTACCAGTTCGTCCGCTCCGGTGTCCTGAGTCGAGCGCCGGACATCGGGCCCCTGACGATCGACCTCACGCACGACGACTGCGGCGAGCCGCTGTCGGTCCGCTACGAGGACCAGCGGATGTACGGCGAGTGCGAGGCGTGCGACGAGATCATCGGCGTCAACCCGGTCCAACCGAGTGCGTTCGATCCGGGGGACCGGGAGTCGATGTCGGACGCGTACCGACAGCGGTTCTGGATGGACAACTTCGCGATGACGCAGGGGTTCTGTCCGTACTGCGGCGGCGACGTGACGACGCGGATCGATTACCGCCACACGGAGGCGGTCCCCACCGAGTCGCAGGGCGAGGACCCCGCGATCACGTTCACCTGCGAGGTCTGTCGATGGTTTATCAACACGACGATCGAATTCCCGGGCTACCTGCACCCGGCGGTCGTCGCCTTCTGTCACGAGCGCGGCCTGGACATTCGCGAACACAACCCGGTGAATCTGCCGCTGGAGTTTCCCGAGTACGTCGTCCACTCCGAGGATCCCTGGCGCGTCGCCGTCACCTACGCCTACGACGACGACGAGATCACGCTCACGTTCGACGACGACCTGACGGTCCACGACGTCACGGTCGGAGCGGACGAATCCGGACGACCGGAGTCGGAGTAGTACCACACCCGACGATTTTTCTACTCCGGCGGTGACATCCGGGCATATGAGAATCCTCTTGGGTGTCGGCGGCTCGGACGACTCCCTCCGGGCGCTGGAACGGACGATCAAGCGGGCGCGCGAGGCGGGCGACGAACTCACGGTGGCCATCCTCGACGAGGGCGGGACGGACCGGTCCGTCGACGACGTCGAAGCTGACGTCAGGGACGCACTCGACGCCGGCGGCGTCGACGCCGAGATCCGTTCCGTCGAGGGCGATCCCGGCAGCGAACTCGTCGACATCGCCGAATCGGAGGGCTTCGATCGGATCGCGCTCAGCGGCGGGACGACGAGCCCGATGGGGAAGATCCAGCTCGGCAGCACCGCGGAGTTCGTTCTGTTGAACTCTCACGTCAGCGTCTCACTCATCCGATGAGCCGAGATCGACGGTTCCCCGACCAGGTCGCCGGACCGTTCGACGGCCCCCCGCGGCGGTTCGAGGACCGAGAGGGTCGCGAGATCGAGATCCGTGCACACGACGGGGGCGACGCGGAGTACGAGGCGCTCGCGTCGATGTACGACGAGTTCGATCCGGCCGACCGCGCCCAGGGGATTCCGCCGAGCGACGAGCGACGCATCCGCGAGTGGCTCGACAACATCTTCTGTGAGACGTGTCTGAACGTCATCGCGTGGGACGGCGAGACGGCCGCCGGACACGCGACGCTCGTCCCCGACGGCGACGCCTACGAGCTCGCGATTTTCGTGTTGCAGGCGTACCAGGAGGCCGGGATCGGAACGCATCTGTTGGAGGTGCTGCTCGGCTACGGCGTAGAGTCGGGCGTCGAGAAGGTGTGGCTCACGGTCGAACGGTGGAACCAGCCCGCCGTGGGACTCTACAAGAAGATCGGCTTCGAGGTCAGCGACTCGGAGAGCTTCGAGATGGAGATGGCGATCCGGCTGACGGACGGCAGCGACGAGGGCGGCTAGGCGGACGGAGCCGTCGGAGCGCCCCTCGCGGAGCCCGAAATCAGACCGACAGCACCGGCTGGCTCGCGTACAGGAGCACGTATTCTGCGGCCTTCGCGAGCACTTCGCCCGGATCGCCCGAAACCGGCTCGCGGGGAACGACGAGGAAGTCGGCGTCGAGTTCCTCGGCGGTGTCGAGGACGACGCTCCCGGGGTGTCTGAGCTTCATCTTCGTCGAGAAGCCGTACGCGACGGAGGTCGACAGCGGGACGTCGTGTTCGGCGGCGATCCGCTCGGCCGCCTCCATAATCGCCTCGCCGTCGGCGGCGACCTGCGCGTCGTCGACGACGCCGTTCTCGATCTCTCGAACGACTTCCTCGCCCAGCACGTGAACGACGTGGACCGTCGCGTCGTACTTTGAAGCGATCGCAGCGGCGTACGCTACCGCGTCGGCCGACTCGTCGCTCGCGTCCACCGGGGCGAGCACGAGGTCGACGGACAGCGGTCGGCGTTCGGTCATACCCGCACCTGCAACGCCCGACGGCAAAAATCCTCACTTCGACGACGGCCGGGTCGAACCGGCCGCATCGGGCGGCCGTGGCACCCTCGGGAGTCGCGGCCGGCGAGGGTTTATCACCGATCGGGAGGCCAGCCCCGCCGTGACGTGAGACGCGCCCCGCGTCGAAACGCGGTCGTTCGGCACGGCGACGGGGGATCACGGCCGTCAGCGGGACGACGAGGCTGATCGGCCGGCCGGCGGTGTGCCGACTGCTCGCCAATTCCGCATTCGGTCCGGGGCGGGACCGTCGCCCAGTCGGGCGGAGCGACACGCTAATTATTCTCACGGGTGATGGATAGCCGTGCGGTATCGCTGGCCACTCGCGTTCGTCCTCCTCGTCGTCGCCGGTGCGCTGGGGAGCGCGTTCGTCGGCCCCGGGGGAGTCGCGAACGGCGAAGATCCGGCGCCGGAACGGCTGCTCCAGCCGAGCGAGAGAGAGGGCTACGTCTGGCCGTACACGAGCCGAAGCCGCTCGGTCGAGGGGCGGACGCTCGCGCTGAACGTCGTTGTCGTCGGGACGCCGGAGGCGGTCCGAACCGTGCTCACTGACCGGTCCGAACTGGAATGGACCCCCGCAGAGAACGATCAGAGGCTCGACGAGTCGGTGTCACAGCTCGACGAATCGATCTCACAGTTCGACGACTCGGGGTCGATCTCACCCTGGCGGTCCGCGCGCGGGGCCGCACGCTACACCTACGTGGCCGACAGCCGCGGCGCCGGCGAGTGGGTCGAGCCCGACTACCAACTCGCGACCGGAACGTATCTCGGCAGCCGGACGCACATTCGCGCGTATCCCGGTCCGTCCAGCGACTGGACAGCGCTGCAGGCGCACGCCGAGTACTGGGACTGGTTCCGGTTGCGCCACACGGTCACCGGCGTCGCGGAGGGGAGCCGAACCGTCGAGCGCGACCTCCGCGACGAACCGTTCGTCGACGACGTCAGCCGAGCCTACCACGGCTACGAGGGCGGCGGTAGCGACGGCTGGATCTCGGTGATCAGGCTCTCGTCCGCGACGGAGTCGGCCGCGATGTCCGCCGTCGGTGCCGCTGACGCGGCGAAGCTGACGCTGCTCGGCGTCGTCCCCGCAGCGGCCGTTCTGGCCGCCGCGGTGCCACCGGTTCGACGACGGGACCTCAGAGACACCGCGCTCCCGCTGGCACTCGTCGCGATCGTTCTCGGCGTTCGGTCGGTCGGGATCGCCGCGGAGGGGCTGTCGCCGGCGACGAATCCGAAAGTGTTCGCGGGAATTCTCTATCCGCTGTTGGCGATCGGACCGCTCGTCGTCACCGCACTCCTGGCTCGAAACCGGCCATCGATGCGGATCTCCCTCCTCGCCGCCGCCGGGTTGGGAGCCGCGTTCGTCCTCGATTTCGGCGCGATCGGCGTGCGAGTGGTCCCGGTTCGGCTCGTCCTCCATCGGACGGCGCTGATCGGGGTTCTCGGCCTGTTCGCGTTCGGCGTCGCCGACGCGAATCGTCGGATCGCCGGGGGCGGTGCGATCCTGTGGCTTGCGATGCTCGTCGGGACGCTCCTCGGAATGGTGTGATCGCGCGCGGCCTCGGCCACCGTACGCAGGCCGACTCAGGTCGTCCCGCCCTCGGCTGCGCGGTAGATCACGACGCCGTCGTTCTCGTAGACGCGTCTCCAGCCGTCGGCCCGCTCGAACGACCGTTCGAGCCGGCCGGACTGCGCGGCGTGCTCCCCGCGGATCGTGTACTGCCCCTTCGGCACGTAGACGTGCGTCGGTCGCTCGGTCTCGACCCGGGCCGCAGTGCGCTCGACGCAGTCGGCGCTCTGACACCTCGAAAGCGACTCGTACGCCGCGGCCTGCCGCGCGAAGGTCTCCGCGTCCACCCACTCGACGCCCCAGTGGCCGACGAGCAGCGTTCGGTCGGTCAGCGCGGGGAGCCACTCGGCGGCGTCGCCGATCACGACGAACCGCGCGTCGGGATCGGTTTCCGTCGCAATCCACTCCATCGCCTCGGCCGACTCGGCGTCCAGGAACTCCGGCGTGGAGGGATCGGTCACGAGCGTCGCTTCGTAGGCGAAATACCCGCCGCCGACGAGCGTTCCCAGGAGGATCACGGCCGCGGCCGCCGCCGCGCGGCGATCCATACCGACGCCGGTCGCGTCGTCGCCGTCGTGGTTCACCTCGTTGCCGTCGTCGTCCACGCCGGGAGAGACCAAGTTTCGGCGACGAACCCAGTCGGGCTCGGCGTCCCGAGCGCGCAGGAGCGTCACGACGACCGTGGGGACGAGCACTGCGACCACCGTGTAGGCGAACCGGGGCTGTTCGAACAGCAGTTCGACGAGGACCAGCCAGACGGGGAGGAGGTACTCGCGACGAATTACCAGATAGACCGCGGGCACGAGCGCGAGGACGATTCCCGGCGAGACCGACCCCGCGAGCGCGTTGGCGCCGCCGCCGACGCCGCCGTGGGTTCCCGACGCCGCGGTGAAGACGCCGACCCCGTGGGTCGTGAGCGCCCACGCTAACCACGGCGACGCGAGCAGCGCACCGCCGAGACCGACAGCCAGTCCCGACAGGAATCCCGACGCCGACCGGTCAGAGAGGAGCCAGAAGAGGAGATGGCTCGCGACGACGAAAAGCGAGTACACCGGGTGCGTGAGCACCGTCAGGCCGAACGCGACCCCACCGAGGCCGATCGCACCGCGCCGCGATGTCGGCGATGAGGCACGAACCGCTCCGTCCCGCGCGAACAGCTGGTATCCGGCGTAGATCGCGACCATCGCGTAGCAGAACCCGAACGCGCGGACGACGCCACCGGCCGAGAGGTGCCACTCCAGGAGCTGCGGGTTCAGCGCCACCAGCCCGACCGCCGCCGTCCCCGCCGGCCGCGAGTCAGCGACGTCGCGACCGAGCAGATAGACCGGGAGCAGCGCGGCCACGAACCCGACGCTGGGAAGGAACCTGGAGACCGCGACCGGATCGAAGCCGAGGTCGAGGAGCGCGGCGTACAGGTAGAACTGCAGCGGCGGGTAGGCGAACGGGATCCCGTCGGCGGTGTACCCTGGGATTCGCACTGGGAGCGCGTACCCGTTGACGACGATCTCGGCCGATATCTTCGCGTACAGCCCCGCGCCGTACGCGGGGTAGGGATTCGTCGCCAGGTAGACCGCGACGGCGACGACACCGGGGAGGAGGGCGAGTACGCACCAGGGTCGATCGCGGGCGTCGAACGGGACGGCCCTTCGCACGTCGTCGGCGACGGCCCGAGCGCGGGCGGACAGCGAGCGGGCCCGACGATCGGACGCCGGATCAGGTGGCTTCGAGTTCATAGCTGTTCGAATCGAACTGGTGCTCCGAGTTCGGCCTGTGCGCGAGGATCCACGATCGGTGATCGATCACCGCTCGGAAGCGCCTGTCGACGCCCGGGTCGCCGGTCACCTGGTCGTTCGTCCGTTCGATCCGGACGTCTTCCCGAGCGAGCGCGGCCACCGAGAGGACGGCGAGTGGGCGCAGCGTCCGCGGCTGGTTCGACGTGAGGGGACCATACCACTACCGGTCACCTAGTGTGATAGACGCTGTGGGCGCGGCGACCCAAGCGCTATTACCGTCGTGCGGCTATCAAAAAGATATGGCGGAGTCGTCGAAGGGGTGCGGGGTTCGACGCCGGGAGATGCTCGGAGCGCTCGGAGCGGGAGCGGCAGCGAGCGTCGGCGGCTGTCTCCGTCGCGCCCGTTCGATCGCGGGGTGGGAGTCGATGGAGCGCGTCTCACTCCGGATCAAGACCCTCCCCGCCGACGCGGACCCGTACGCCCTCCACACGGCGCGGGCACTCACGTCGTGGTACCAGGCGGCCGGCATCGACGCGCAGGTGGTTCCGGTGTCGGAGGAAGAACTCCTCCGCCAGGTGCTCTTGAGCAAGGACTTCGACATCTTTCTGATCCGGACGGCGACGATCCAGCGGGATCCAGATATCTTCTATCCACTGTTGCACTCGCGGTTCGCCGACGCTCGTGGGAGGCAAAACCCCTTCGGATACACAGATCTCGACGTCGACGAGTGGCTGGAGCGACAGCGACGCGCGACCGGCGAGCGGAGGCGAGAAATCGTCGCCGAGTTACAGCGATCGATCGCTCGGTCACAGCCGTTCACCGTTATCGGGTTCCCCGACGAGATCCGGGCCGCACGGCGGGCGAACTACACGAACTGGCGGAGCGCGAACCTCAGAGCACCGCAGGGCTATCTGACGCTTAAACGGGGTGGCGAAGGCCCGTCTGAGACGAACGAGGCGAACGCGGGCGACGAAGAGGCGGTCCTCAGGGTGGTCGGGACCGATCGTCGTGCGACGGAGAACCTGAATCCGCTCTCCGTGGAGTATCGACGGTCCGGCGTGCTGACTGGCCTGTTGTACGACTCCCTCGGGCGGGTCACCTCCGAAGGGACGACACCGTGGCTCGCAGCGTCCTGGGCGTTCTCCGAGACCGGCGACGACCCCCGAGCAGCGGTGCGGTTGCGTTCGGGACAGACGTGGCACGACGGAGAACCGCTGACGGCCGAGGACATCGCCTTCACCTACGCGCTGCTGGCGGACACGTCGCTCGGTTCCTCGGAAGGACAGGACGGTGAGACGGCGGCGGAGACGCGGGTGCCCGCCCCCCGGTTTCAGGGTCGAAGCGGACTCGTCGAGGACGTCCAGGCCGCGGAGTCGGACGTCGCAGTCTTCCGGTTCCGCGACTGTTCTCCCCGAGTGGCGACGCGTGCGTTCACCGTGCCGATCCTGCCGAAGCACGTCTGGCAGGCGCGGACGGGTCCGGCCTCGATCAGCGGGATCGAAGTCGGGAGTGCGACGGAGGCGCTCGTGACGAACAACATCCCACCCGTCGGAAGCGGACCGCTCCGGTTCGTACAGAACACGCCTCGGGAATCGCTAGTCCTCGAGACCACGGGGAACCACTTCCTCTTCGACGAAAGGGATGCGGGCGAGCGGGAGGTGGTCGGTCCGCCAGAATTCGATCGCTTGGAGATACAGGTGGTCGGGTCCGACGACGCCGCCGTCGGCGTCGTCGCCGAGGGCGATGCCGACGTGACCGGCACGCCCGTCGGCGCGGACACGGTGCCCCGTATCGGTCGCACGGGCGGGCTCGAACTCCTCGTAAACCGGTCGGCGGCACCGTACATCGTCGGCTACAACACGCAGATTCCACCGCTCACGAACCCGCGGTTCAGGCACACTCTCGCGCGTCTGGTGGACCGCTCACACATCGCCGCCGACGTGTTCAACGGCTACGCGCGTCCCGCAGTGAGCCTTCTCGAAGGGACCGAGTGGGTGCCGGACGATCTCCGGTGGGACGGGACCGATCCGGTGACGCCGTTCCTCGGGACGGAGGGCGAACTGAACATCCCGCAGGTCAGATCGGAGTTTCGAAACGCCGGATTCCAGTACGAAGCGGAGAAACTCGTGAGGATGACATAATGGCACTCGCCGACGTGGTGTTCCAGCTCGGTCTCGTGGTGGTTGCCGGTCATCTACTCGCGATGCTGTTCGTGGTCGAGCGGAGCGGTCGACGGCGGAGTCGCGGACTCGTCTCGCTGGTCGATCGGATCCGATCGAATCTGACCGCGGTCGCGCCCACCCTCGGCGCCCTCGCCGCCGTCCTCGCCGTCAACAAGGTCGTCCGCGACGTCGGGGTCGAGCTGTCGTGGCTCATCGGGATCAACCTGACCGGGAACATCTACCTGCTCGAATCGCAGTTCGTCGCGACGATCCAGCGCTTCGCACACCCGGCGCTGACGGCGTACTTCGGGTTCGTGTACGTGTTCGGCTACACGTTCCTCCTGACGTTCCCCGTGCTCGCGTACGCGATCTGCGAACGGGCTCGACCGCTGCGAGTGCTGTTTCGCGCGTACATCCTCAACTACGGGATCGGCCTCCTCTGCTACGTCCTGTTCGTCGCGTACGGCCCGCGGAACTTTATGCCGGAACTGGTCGAACCGCTGCTGTACGCGAGTTGGCCGCAGTCGCAGTTGCTCGTTCAACAGGTCAACGTGAACACGAACGTGTTCCCGTCGCTGCACGCCTCGCTGTCTGCGACGGTCGCGCTCCTCGCGTACCGGTTCCGCGCGGTGTATGCCCGCTGGCTTCCGGTCGCGACGGCGCTTGCGGTCTCGATCACCGTCTCGACGATGTATCTCGGCATCCATTGGGCGACCGACGTCGTCGCCGGAATCGTCGTCGCGTGGGTGAGCGTCGAGCTCGCCGAGCGGACCGAGGAGGGGACGATCCGCGAACCGCTACGCCGACTGCAGGGGCGCGAAAGTGAGGCGGTTCGGCGGTGAAGGGGTCGTCGCAACTCGCGCGCGAGGACGGGATGCCTCGCGAACAGGTGGCAAAGGGAGATGGAGATTGCGCGTGGCGAAGTCGGAGCACGCGACAAACTCGGAAGTGGGGTTTCACGACGAACGCCGTCGTCCGATCCGACTGCCACCCAGTTCGGTCATCGACTCCGTAGAAGGCCGTCTACAGCAGTTCTTCGACCTCGCGTCAGGAATCCGACTGGGTCCGTTACCGGAGAGTCACGTGAGCCAATCGCGTATCTTGGACACCGCCTTCCAGACGAGCCATATGACTCCACCGACGGCCATCATTCCCGCTGCCGGCAGAGTCACGCCAACGAGGGCGAGCGGATCGATCGACGGTTCGACGAAGCCGTTCCCCGTCGAGACGGCCCACGTCGCTGAAAACGAGAGAAGGAACGCGGTGATGAAAGACCAAGACCAGAGGAATTCACCGGGTCCTCGAAGTAGAAAGGCCCCAACCAAGAAGGCGACGAGGCCGTTCGCCCACGATCGGAGAAGTCCCTCGTCCACGCTGACGTCCACCGGGGGAGCATCGTCTCGCGCACTGAGAACGACAGTTGGGAACCAGTCCTCGAAGACCTCCATATCGAGGTCTTCGAGTTCGTACGAGCCGTCTTCGGTTCGCTCATACCGTGTCGCCAGAACCGGATTCTCCCGGTCGTCAGCGACGACGATGACGTCCGCGTCGTTGTTCCAAACGGCTCGGGACTTCCCCCAGAAGAGGTGTCTTTCCGTTTCCGAATCTTCGAACTGCTCTCCTTCGCCCGGTTCAGGTCCGGTGTGAACCGTGACCGTGGTGCCGGGTTCGAGATGGAAGCCCGGATCGAAGGTAAAGGCGTGTTCACCCGCTCGCACGCGACCCGCTTCCTCCGCAGCGTCAGAGATCGTCCAGCCCTCGAGATCGAGGGGTTCGTCACCCGCGTTCTCGAATGACAGATACTCCTGTTCGGGGTTCGTGTGGTCGTCGCCCGGCGAATCGGGGTTGATCCGACCGAGCACGAGTTCGCCCTTGTGGGATTCGACCGTGACCGTCTCGGTTTTGGTGTCGGTAGTTTGCTGACGATCCGTGACCGTCAGCGTGACGTCGTACTCGTCGGCTTTGGCGAACGAGTGGACGAACCGCGGCGTGACCTCGTCGTCGCCGTCGATCGACCAGTGATAATTGGTGATCAGATCACCCGGATCGGGGTCGGAGGATCGCCGTCCATCGAAGACGATCGGCCTTCCCGGCTCCGGTTCCGACGGGGAATACCAGATCTTGGCGTCCGGCGGGTGATTATCGTTATTGTTATCATTCCATCGTTTCCGAACTTCCCGGAGAAACACCGTCCCGAGGACCCCACCGGCCCCTCCCACAACGATGTCCATCGGGGGCTCCGCACCGTCTCTTTCCGGCGTGTCGGGTAGTGTCGGCGGCGCTGTCGTCCGCGTCGGTCCCTCACTCGTCTGCGTCGGCTCGACCGCTTCTGTCGTCGTGGACGGTGATGTGGCGTCCCGAACGATCGCCTCGTCGATAACTCGCTCACCGTCGGCAGTGTAGGGTTGATCCCGAGACGGGTCGAAGGTCCGGTCGCGGTCGGTGTCGAGGTGTGGCGTCGCCACCAGCGTCGTTCGGCCGCTGATTCCTCGGTCGAGTGAGACTTCGAGTTGCGAGTAGGTTTGATCCGGCTCCAGGAACCGACTCACGCCGATGATCGGTCCCTCGGCGGTTCCCTCGTGGACCGAGACGAACCCGCCGACTTCCAGCGAGACGGCTTCGAGAGAGACGATCGTCCCAGACGCCTGCGCAATCTGATCGTCGAACTCGAGCGACGCCGTCACCGTTCGAACGACGCCCGGTGCCCTGGCAAGCGGTTCGTTCTGGTAGCTCACCACTATCACGAATTCGAGCCCCTCATCGAATCCAGAGAGGTCGAAGCTCGCCGACCAGATTCCAGCGTCGGTTACCGCCGTTTCGCTCGTCAAGAGGAGGGGAGTGGCTCCAGTGGACTCGATCCTCACGGTAAACTCCGCTCCCGGATTGAACGTCGACGTTCCAGTGACGGTGGCATCCGGTATGGGAGGAAGGAACACCTCGTCACCGAGCGTACGGTCGATCGTGACGGCGTCAGCGGACTGGGCTCCAGTCTCGGTTGAATACTGGGTGGCCGCGATGACGCCGCCGCTCACGGCCCCCGCGGTCACGAGCAGGTCGCGGCGGGTTACCCTGAACGGCATCCATTTGATAGTACATTATTGTACATTATAAAATATGGTAAATGTATGACTGCCGTCCGTTCAACCGCTCGGATTTCGAGGATTTCCGATCGATACCCGCTCGGATAGCCAGACGCAGCGCTTCACAGTGGTCGAATCGACGACTGGTTCGGGGATCCCGGTAACAGCGTCGACGGGCGTTCGTTCGACGAACGGACTCATATTCGCCAGCAGCGTAACTGCGCCGCGGAGTGAGCGAAGCGAACGAACCCGACGGGATTTATCCCGGACCGAAGCGAACGAACGGCTATGTTCGAGACGATCGTCATCGCGACGGACGGCTCCGAGAGCGTCAGGCGAGCCGTCGACGTGGCGCTCGATCTCGCGGACCGCTTCGACGCCGAAGTGCACTGCCTGTACGTGGTCGACGAGGGCGACGTGGCGTCCTCGCCGGAACGCCTCCGCGACGAGATGGAAGACGCGCTGGTCGAACGGGGCGAAGAGGCGATCGACGAGGTCCGTGGATCGACCGATCGGGACGTCGTCGCCGCGGTCGAGGAGGGGCGACCGGAGTCGGAGATCGACGAGTACGCCCGCGGCGTCGACGCCGACGTCGTCGTGATGGGCACCCGCGGACGGCACGGAGAGAACCGGTTCCTCCTCGGATCGGTGGCCGAGCGCGTTGTCAGGACGTGTCCGATCCCGGTGTTGACCGTCCGCCAGCTCGCCGAGGACGAGGGTGAAGCGGAGCTGACTGGGACGCCGGAGACGGCCTGAGCCGTCCCGACCGCCGATCGGATCCGACCGCGGAGGCTCCAGCGAGTACGGAACCACGGCGGTTTTCACGCGGGCCCCCGTCGGTCCGGCTATGGAAGACGAACTCATCGACAGCGCGAGCCTCTCGCTTTCCCGGAAGTCGCAACTCCCCGGGACGGGCTTCTTCTACCCCGACTCGCTCGACGAGGATCGAACCGAGGAACGCGTCGCGGAAGCCGTCGACGGCGCGGAGGCGGTCGTCGTCGCCGACACCGACGCCGACGGCCTCGGATGCGTCGCGCTGATCCGCGAACTGTACGATGCGACCCTCGAGTGGGCGACCTTCGAAGACGACATCTCCGAGCGCGTCGAGCGGTGGGGGAGCGACGGGGCGACCGAAGAGTCCGATTCCGAGAATGCGGACGACGACGACGAAGACGACGAGCGCGCCACGTCGACCGTCGCCCTCGTCGGCGCCGGCCCCTACTCGCTGGACGAGGCGCTCGAAAACGTCGCCGAGCACGCTCCGGAAGGGGTCGACCTCTACGTCTGCGACCTCTGTCCCGACGAGTACGCGTGGATCGCCGAGGAACTCGCGGCCGCCGTCGAGATCGCGTCGTCGGTGGCGTGGTACGATCACCACCAGTGGAGCGACGAGACCGCGGCGGCGGTTCGCGAGGCGGGCGTCGACCTCGTCGTCGGCGAGTCCGACGAGGAGTGTACCGTCGACGTGACGCTGCGGTCCCTCGATTACGACTTCGACGAGCGGTGGGCCGAACTCGCGGCGGTCACGCGGGATCACGACCTCTGGCTGAAGGAGGATCCCCGGAGCGACGACCTCGCGGACTACGCCTACTGGACGGACCCCGAGGAGTACGTCACGGTCGTCGGCCGGTTCGGCGTCGACCTCCCCGCAGTCGTCGAGGAGTACATCGAACTCCGCCGCGTCGAGAAGGAGGAACTGATCGAGGCGGCCGTCTCCCGCGCCGAGACGAAGCAGGTCGGCCCCTGGACGGTCGGCGTCACCTACGGCCGCTGTTCGCAGAACGAGGTCGCCGAAGCGTTGCGACAGGACGGAGCAGACGCCGCGGTCGTCGTCAAACCCGCCGGCAGCGCGAGCATCCGCGGGTCCGAGGGGTTCGAACGCGCCCACGAGGTCGCCGGCCACGTCAACGGCGGCGGCCACCCGAAAGCCGCGGGCTGCAAGCCGGACATCTACGACGATATGCTGGATTACGCCCACCACTGGACGACGCAGGGCGCGACGGCGAAACGGGTCATCCTCCGAGCGTTCGAACGGGTCGCCGCGGAGGTCGAAGCCGAGGGGGACGGAGACGAGTCCGACGAAAGCGAGTGAGGCGTTCTTCGGGCTGACGTTTATATACGATCGCGGGCCCAGAGCCCGCGTGACGTAGCACCCGGCCCGCGCCGGTCAGCGGTTGCCCGACACGCCGTCGCGGGATCGTCCCTGTCGGCTGTTCGCCCTATTCGGTCCCTTCGATCGGCTCCGAGCCGCCGGGCTGGACGCCGGTCTCGGTCTCCTCGCCGACGACCCACTTGTCGGAGTAACTCGCGCCGCAGGCGCAATGGGCGTACGCGTGGATCACCGCGCCGCGAGCGTAGAGTCCGCCGACTTCCTCGTTCTGCGCCTCCGAGAACGCGAAGATGAACTCGACGTCGTGTGCCCCGGAGATTTCGCCGTCGGCGGCGTCCGTCTCCGCGGGGCCGTCGGCAGCGCCGGCCTCGGGACACTCGCCGCCGTCGAGATCGCGGGAGATGTGACCCCGCGAGTCCATCGCCCCGCGGGCGAACTCCATCGCGTCCATTCCGGTCCCGGCGGCGAACGCCCGCCGGCCGTCGTCGCCGGGAACGACGAGCACGTAGCCCGAGTCGACCGTCTCGCCGAGCTTCGGGAGTTTCCCCTGGCTGTCGAGGTACTCGTCGGTCAGAAACAGCGCGACGTCGTCGTGACGCTCGCCCGCGAGAAACGCGTCGAGTTGGCTCATAGCGTCGAGACGACGCCAAGAGGTAAAAGCCGCGTGAAATCCGCCCTCACTCTCGATCCCACCGCGGTAGGAGTCTCAGTGTCTCGTCGCGCGCGCTTCGCGGACGTCGGCACCGTCGCGAACCTTGTCCTCGCAGTTCGGACAGACCCGCGGATGGTCCATCCCGTTCGGTGCGAACACCCGGACGTACTCCGCAGTAACGAACGATCCGCAGTTCTCGCATGTCGGCATCAGTCAGATATTTGTATTGAATCAAAATAATATTTCGGGGGAAATATCGCGACTGATTCCATCCGCGTCGGCGACTCTCGACGCCCGAATCAGGAATCGCTCGCGGCCCCCGGTCGCCGTTCGCCCGTCTCGCTGAGCGCGTGGCGGACGAGGAGGTCGATCCCGCGAGCGACTTCGATCCCGCCGTAGTAGACGCCGACCAGCGAGACGAGAACGCTCACGACGACGCCGTATGGACCGAAGAGCAGCGCGACGAGCGAGCCGAGGCCCGAGACGACGGCGAAGTAGAACGCGCCGACGGCGAAGCGGTAGGCCGCGTCGCGGTGCGCCTGTGCAGTCGACGGGAGGGTCGCGGACGACATACCTCCGAGGTCGGTCACGGCCCGCATAAGTGTTCAGTCGTCGCGTCCGTCGTCACTGTCGTCGGGGTCGGCCGTCGCTCTCGTCGCGTCGACCGGTCCCATCGTCGACGACGCCGCCGACGGCGTCGACGATTCGGCCGGTCACGCGAGAACGGACGAGCGCGTCGCGCCGCCGGGCGTCGAACACCTCGACCGCGCTCTCGACGCCCCGGGGGTCGCGCTCGAAGTCGAGCCCCGGGTAGTCGACGTCCGCGAGCAGGAGCGGTCCGGGCGGGGCGGCGGGGACGCCGTCGGGGCCGTCGAGCGGTTCCGGCCCGAGGAGCCGGCGGACGTTCTCGACGGTCCGATCGCCGCCGGCGACGCCCCGGATCACCGACACGAGTCGACGGACGAGCGACCGCGGGAAGCCGCCGGCGGCGACGCGCAGCGACAGGAAGTCGCCGTCGCGGTCGATCGAGATCGACACGTCGCGAACCGTGCCCCGGTCGTCGGGCGTGAGGTTGTGGAAGTCGTGTTCCCCGCCGAGCGTCGCGGCGGCCTCGGCGGCGCGCTCGTCGTCGAGCGCCGGCCCGTAGAGGTCGTAGACGTACTCGCGGCGAACCGCGTCGTGCGTGGCGTGGAAGTCGCCGGGTGCGTCCGCGGCGGCCCAGGCGCGGACGTGCCCCGGCAGTTCGCCGTTCAGCGCTCGCGGCGAGCACCACTCGGGACATTCGAACGCGACCGTCTGCGCGAGCGCGGAGACGCCCGCGTCCGTTCGACCGGCGGCGGCGTACCCCCGCGGTCGGTCTCGCGCTCCTCGGTCGAACACGTCGAGGGCGTCGAGCGCGTCGAAGACGGCGTCCTCGACGGTCGGAACGGACGGCTGTCGCTGGAACCCGTGGAACGGCCGACCGTCGTAGGCGACGCGAAAGGCGCGCACTCGTCCGGGACGGTCGGGATCCCGGCTCACACCGCCTCCGTCGCCGTCGCCGCTACCCATCGGTCGAGTCGGCTCGTTCGTCCGCCTCGGGGGGTCGGTAGTCCCGGTCCTCGCCGCGGAGGACGAGCACGGGGGCCGGCGAGAGCCTGAGGACGCGCGCTGTCGTGCTGCCGAGGAGGTAGCGTTCGAGGCCACGGCGACCGTGACTGCCCATCACGACGAGGTCGGCGTCGGCGGCCCGGTCGACGATGGCCCGGTACGGCGTGCCGCGGACGACGGCGGTTTCGACGTCGACGCCGGACTCGCGGGCGCGCTCGGCGACGGCCGCAACGTGGCGTTCGGCCTCGGCCTCGTAGCCGTCGAGCAGCGCCTCCGTATCGAGTTTGGCCGCCGAAAGCGTCTGGACGTCGACGACGGAGACGACAGACAGCGTCGCGTCGGCGTCCCGGGCCAGTTGGATCGCGTGGTCAGCGGCCGCCTCGCTCGGCGCGCTCCCGTCGACGGGCGTGAGGATCGTGTCGTACATACGTGTAGATTCGCGAGCAGTCGTAAAACATCACCGCGCGTTCGCGGCGCGAGTCGCGGCCGGCGCGGTCCGCCGGAGCCGTCGCGTTCAGACCAGGTCCTCGAACGTGGGCGACGCGCGGTCGCCGGGGAACTCCTCGACGGGAGCGGTCGTCTGGTCGCCCGAGTCCATGTCCTTCACCGTCACCTCGCCGTTCGCCAGGTCCTGCTCGCCGACGATCACGACCGTCTCGGCGTTGACGCTGTCGGCGTAGCCCATCTGCGCGCCGAAACTGCGGTCCGAGACGTCGACCTCGACGACGTTCCCGGCGGCGCGGAGGTCGCGGGCGATCCGGGCGGCGACGTCGCGAGTGTCGCCGACGGTCAGGACGTAGTAGTCCGTCGAGAGCGCCTCTTCGGGCCACACGCCGGCGCGCTGACAGAGCAGCGAGAGCGGCGCGAGGCCGGGGGCGACGCCGACGGCGGGGGTCGGCTGTCCCCCGAAGCTCTCGATGAGGTCGTCGTAGCGGCCGCCGCCGAACACGGCGCGGGAGATTTCGCCGGTCGAGTCGAAGCACTCGAAGACGACGCCCGTGTAGTAATCCAGTCCGCGCGCGGTCGTCAGCGACACCTCGCAGTACTCGCGCGCCCCGAAGTCCTCGGCGGCCGCGAGCACCTCGCGGAGGTTCTCGACGGCGCTCGCGACGTCGTCCCCGCCGAAGTCGGCGATCTCTTCGAGGTCGCCCGTCGCCACGAGGTCGTCGAACGACTCGGCCTGCTCGTAAGAGAGGCCGGCGTCGGAGAGAAGCCCCAGGTACTCCGTCTCCTCGACCTTCGCGCGCTTGTCGACCGCGCGGATCGCCGCGCGGGTGTCGACGTCGGCGTCGAACGCGCGGAGCAGGCCGCCGAGAATGTCGCGGTGAGAGACGCGGAACTCGAAGTCCTCGCCCGTGAGTCCCAGATCGGTGAGCGAATCGGCCGCGTAGGCGAGGATCTCCGCGTCGGCCTCCGGTTCCGCGGAGCCGAAGATGTCGACGTTCGTCTGGTAGAACTCCCTGAACCGCCCCTGCTGGACCTGCTCGAAGCGCCAGAACGGCCGCGTCGAGTACCACTTGATCGGCTTCGACAGTTCCTGCTGCTTCGCGACGACCATCCGCGCGACCGTCGGCGTCAGTTCCGGCGTCAGCGACACCTCGCGGCCGCCCTTGTCCTCGAAGGCGTACAGTTCCTCGACGATCTCCTCGCCGCTCTTGTCGACGTACATCTCCGTCCGTTCGAGCGCGGGCGTGGATATCTCGCGGAACCCGTAGCGCGCGGCGGCGTCTTCCAGCGCGTCGATGACCTGCCGCCTGGGGGTCATCTCCTCGGGGTAGAAGTCCCGAAAGCCCTTGAGTCGGTCGTACATACCGACGGATTCGGCGGTGCCGCGCTTGAAACTGTTGAAGCCGCGGCGCGCGCGATCGCCCGGTCGTGAAAGCCCGCGACTCACCCGGAAGGAACGCTTATGCGTTTCGCCTCGTTGATACGTATCGATGGAGATCGAAGCCGCCGTCATCGATGAGGAGGGAGGACCGTTCACGATCGAGCGCGTCGAGTTGAGCGAGCCACAGGCCAACGAGGTACTCGTTCGGATCGTCGGTGCCGGCGTGTGCCACACGGATATGATCGTCCGAGACCAGCTGTATCCGACGCCGCTGCCGGCAGTGCTCGGCCACGAGGGGTCGGGCGTCGTGGAGGCGGTCGGCGAGGGAGTCACCGAGGTCGAACCGGGCGACCGCGTGGTGCTGAGCTTCGACTACGACGACGAGTGCCAGAGCTGCCACGCCGGTCATCCCGCCTACTGCGAGGACTTCTTCGCGCACAACTTCGGCGGGAGGCGGCCGGAGGACGGGACCTCGCCGCTTTCCCGCGGTGACGAAGCGCTCAGCGGCCGCTTCTTCGGACAGTCGTCGTTCGCGACGCACGCGATCGCCACCGAACGCAACGTCGTCGTCGTCGAGGACGACGTTCCGCTCGAACTCCTCGGCCCGCTGGGATGCGGGGTCCAGACCGGGGCCGGTGCGGTGATCAACACGCTGGACCCGCAGGCGGGATCGTCGATCGCCGTGTTCGGCGCTGGATCGGTCGGTCTCTCGGCGGTGATGGCGGCCAATCTCGTCGGCTGCACCGAGATCGTCTCGATCGACATCAAGGGGAACCGTCTGGAGAAGGCCGCAGAGTTAGGTGCGACGGCGACCGTCAATCCGCAGTCCGTCGACGACGCCGTCGAGGCGGTCCGAGAGGTCACCGACGGCGGCCCCGACTACGCCGTGGAGACGACCGGCGTCGCCGACGTCGCCGAGCAGGCCGTCGACACGCTCACGCAGCGCGGCACGCTCGCCGTCGTCGGGGCCCCCGCGCTGGGGACGCGCGCGAGCTACGACGTCAACGACCTCATTCTGAACGGTCGGTCGATCACGGGCGTCGTCGAGGGCGACAGCAACCCGAAGGAGTTCATTCCGGACCTGATCGAACTGTACCGACAGGGGAAGTTCCCCTTCGACGAACTCGTCACGTACTACGACTTCGAGGAGATCCAACAGGCCGTCGAGGACTCCGAGGAGGGCAGCAGTATCAAGCCGGTGCTCCGCGTGAGCGAGCCCTGAGCGGGGCGGTCGGGGTCGACCCGATCCCTCACGCCGCGATCAGCCCCACGCCGACGACGGCGAGTCCGGCGGCAGCGAGACGAATCCGGAACGAGTCCTCGCGGAGCAAGACCCCGCCGAGGAGGACCGCGACGACGGCCTGGGTGTTGATGATCGGCGACGCGATCGACGCCGGGACGGTCGAGAAGGCCAGCGACGTGACGTGCTCGCCGAGCGCGACGCCGCCGCCCGCGAGGGCGAACTTCGGCAGCGCGTCGCGGATCGGGACCCACTCGCGGAGCGCGAGCGGCAGCACGACGACGAGCACGCCACCGAGCACCGTCGGGACCCACAGTTCGAGCGGGAGCGCCAGTTCCTGCAGCGCGACGCGCTTTCCCACGTCGCTGACGGCGAAGAACGCCGCGCTCAACAGTCCGAACTGCGCCGCCCGCGACGACGCCGCCTTCCGGATCGGATCCAAGAGCGACCCGGTCCGGTAGTTCGCGACGTAGACGGCGAGCGTCGCGACGACGACGCCGGTGACCTGGATCGGGGTGAGTCGTTCCTGCAGGAAGAGCACCTCGATCGGGAGGACGAAGACGGGGACCACCTTGCTGATCGGCGCGACGTACGAGACGTCGCCGCGGCCGAGCGCCCAGAGGAACACGAGAAACGCCGCCGCGGTCGCGACGATCGTCCCGACGACGAGCACGCCTTCGGCGACGCTGAACCCCGAGAGCGAGGGAACGTCGGCGGGGGCCGTGCGCTGTATCGTGAGCGGCAGGTACCACAGCACGGCGGCGGCGTTGACGCCGACGGTCACGACCGTGCTCGGATACTCCTCGAAGTACTGCTTGAGGACGAAGATGTACGTCCCCCAGACGACCGCCGCCGCGAGGGAGTAGCCGATGCCGGGAGGGAGGGAGAACACGTGCGGAGGTCGCCGTCACCGAGAGAAATGTGTTCGGATTCCGATCGGGGCGGGCAGAGTCGGGTCCAGGCGTGATCAGAGCGGCGAGAGCACGGTGCGCCTCAATCGGATCCGACCGGCGCAGCCGCCTCCCGTGTCAGTCCTCGGTTCGCAGGCCGCGCACGTACGACTGTTCGTGGGCGGGGAACACCGATTCGACCGCGTCCGCGCCGCCGCGGTCGGCGATCAGCGCCCGGAGTTCCGCCTCGTAGTCGCCCTTCGGGATCGTCTCGGAGGGGCCGGTCTCGACGGTCAGCGTCTCCTCGACCAGCCGGTCGACCGCGTTCCGTCCCAGTCCCGCGAGCGGCGAGAGGTAGTCCACGCCGTGTCTGTCTTCGAGGCTCTGCGCCTGCGCCCGCGAAATCGTCGGGACTCTGTCGTCGCGGCGACTCCCGTCGGCGACGGCGTCGACGTCGAGTCCCGCCACCGATTCGAGCGCGTGCTCGTGGACCCGCTGGATGCCGTGTCGGGGGTAGCCGTCCTCGATCATCTCGTCGACGGCCGCCTCGGCGACGGATCGGTCCAGATCGACGGCCTCGAAGGGATAGCCCAGGCGATCGGCCGCGGCCTCGGCGTGCTCCCAGTCGTCGGTGACGCCGAACCGGCCGGTCACGAGCGTCACGTCGTAGAAGGAGTCGAGAAACAGCGCCGCGAGCGTCGAGTCTTTGCCGCCGCTGTAGAGAAGCGCGAGGTCCACGAGTCCGCTATCGCCGACGGATGTCGAAGCTCTTCGATTCCGGCTGCAGCTCGCGGAGCAGGTCCTTCATCTGGTCCTCGTCGATGCGGTCCTGGATCCGGCCGCTCTGGGCGAGCGCGACGATCTGTTTCTTCACCGACTCCGCGAAGTCGGGTTTCGACATCTCGACGGCGTTGAGTCGCTGGCGCGCGCCGTCGGTCAGGTACTGCTTCAGCATCGCCTCCTGCTTGGCCTCCGCCTGCTCGCGGGCGGCCTCCTGGGCGGCCTCGGGGTTCTGCCCGCCCTGCTGCCCCTCGGCCTGGTCGCGGAGCTCCTGCATCTTCTGTTCGCGCAGTTCCTCCAGTCGGTCGTCGTCGGGGGTTCCACTCATCGTCGTAGGATTCTGTCGCGGCGCTAAAAACGGTTACGTCGTTCGACCTCGACGCTCGAATCCGCGTCTTACGCGTAGCGTTCGAGTTCCGGCCGGTCGAGCTCCGCGAGAACGTCGTCCGCGGCGTTGTCGAGGAAGCTCTGTCCCTCGCTGGTGATGCGGCGGCCCTGGCCCTTCGCCGTCTCGACGAGGCCTTCCTCCTCGAGCTGCTGGAGCGCCGTTCGAATGATCTTCTTGCTGCCGGGGGCGGAGCTGTTCCCGGAGACCCGGTATCGGGTGGTGCCGCGCTTGCGGCCGCCGTACTCCGTCGAGAGACGGTCGACGCCGATGGGGCCTTCCTTCGCGACCTTGCGGAGCAGCGACGCCGCGCGGACGTACCAGAAGTCGTCCTGTTCGGGCGGGAGTTCTCGGGTCTGTCCCGTCTTGGCGAACTCGATCCACTCGGGCTCCTCGATTCGATCCGCAAGGCGGTCGGCGACGTCCTCGATGAGGGCGTCGGCCGGAACGTCGTAGACGCTTACCATACCCACCGATTCCCGTTCGCGTCGTTTAAAGCCATCGTATCGGGCTTACGGCGCGTGAGACGGTCCCTCAGTCGTTCCGAGAACGGCGTCGGTCTCGGCGGCGAGCGCGTGGTCGTCGACCCGCGGGGGGTCGAACGCGGACTCACCCGTCGCCCGCGCCGATGCCGAGGCCGCTCCCGAGCCAACCCACGACGATGCCGCCGAGGACCGTCGGGATCCAGTAGACCGCCCCGCGGAAGATGACCACGGCCGCGACCGCGATCGGCTCCGTCACCTGCGAGAGCGGGGCGGCGAGGAGCAACAGCACCAGTACCGTCTCGATGCCGCCGGCACCGCCCGGCAGGGGCGTCACGCCGGCGATGGCGGCGATGGGGACGACGATCAGCGCGATCGAGAGTCGCACGTCGACGCCGATAGCCGCGAACGAGAGCCAGAGCGCGATCATCTGGCAGAGCCACCCGAGGCTCGACGCGCCGAGCGCGAGCGCGAGTCCCCGCGGGTTCGAGGCGACGCGCTCGATCGCCCGGAAGAAGCCGTTGATGCGCTCTTCGATCCCCTCGGGCGTCGGCACGGGGATCCGGGGAAGCCAGTCGGCGACGGATCTGATGAGCGGCGTCAGCGAGTCGATGACGCGGGCTTCGAGCCGGTAGCGGCGCGTCCAGCCGATATAGACGAGCGTCGGGACGAGCACCGCGAGCGCGACGACCGCGCCGATCGCCGCGAGGAGGTTCTCGTTCGTTCCCAGGGCGACCTCCGAGGCGAAGTAGCCCGCGCCGGCGAGCGCGAGCGTAATCGACGGGACGAAGTTCAGCGTGTCGACGCTGGCGATGGCCGCGAGGCTCCGCTCGTACTCGGCGTCGGCCGCCCGGGAGATGAGATACGCCGTCACCGGCTCGCCGCCGGCCTGGCCGAACGGCGTGATGTTGTTCGAGAAGGTCGCGCCCGCGAAGACGAAAAACGACGTTGCGTAGGAAAGGTCGACGCCGAGAACGTCGAGAACGGTGTTCAGAGAGACGCTCCAGGCGGCGAGCCACGCCAGCGTCGCGAGGACGACGAGGGCGACGTACCGGAGTTCGGCGCTGCCGAGCGTCGCGAGGAGTTCGTCGACGCCCGCGAAGTAGAACAGGAGCGCGAAGACGCCGAGGGCCGCGAGAAACCCGAGTACGGTGGCGCGGAGGTTCTCGCGGGCCATACAGCGGGGTGGATTCCTCCGGCCATCAAGCCATCGAAACCGACCGAAAGCGGCGGCCGCCGTCGTCACCCGCGCCCGTCGCGAGCGGTCCGAGCGACCGCGCCGGGCGTGACGCCGACTTTTTGCCCGCCCGGGGCGCACGGTGGCTATGGACGAACGCTCGGCGCTCCGACGGCTGGCGGCCGCCCTCCCGGCGGCGGGCGACGACGCGGCCCTCGTCGACGGCCTCGTCGTGACGACGGATATGCTCCACGAGTCGACGGACTTCCCGGCGGGGACGACCCGCTACACGGCCGGCTGGCGCTCCGTCGGCGCGTCGCTCTCGGACGTCGCCGCGATGGGCGCGAAGGCGACGGCTGCGGTCGCCGCCTACGCCGCGCCGACGCTCGACGAGGACGAGCTCGACGCCTTTCTCGACGGCGCGGTCGACGTCTGCGAGGCGGTCGACGCCGAGTACGTCGGCGGCGACCTCGACACCACGGGCGAGTTCACGGTCGCGACGACCGCGCTGGGGGAGACGGACGCGCCGGTGCGCCGCGCCGGCGCGAACGCCGGCGACGTCGTCTGCGTGACCGGCGCGCTCGGCCGAACCGCCGCGGGACTCCGCGCGTTCGACGCCGGCGAGACGGAGCGGGGGAACGAGCTGTTCCGATTCACGCCCCGGGTCGCCGCCGGCGTCGCACTCGCCCCGCACGCGACCGCGATGATGGACTCCTCGGACGGCCTCGCGCGGTCGCTCCACCAGCTCGCGGAGGCCTCGGACGTCGGCTTCGACGTCTCCTGGGACGCGGTGCCGGTCCACGACGCCGTCGACGAGTACGCCGAAGACGACGCCGACCGTCGGGAGATGGCGACCACCGTGGGCGAGGACTTCGAGCTCGTGTGTACGGTGCCGGCGGCCGCCGTCGACGACGCTCGGGCGGCGTCGCCCGTCCCGCTCGCGGTCGTCGGCGACGTCGTCGACGAGGGCGTCCGTCTCGACGGCGAATCGCTCGCGGACGAGGGGTACACCCACTGATAGCGGCGTTTTCCGGGCGCGAGTGACGGGAGTCGAACGATCGGGAGACATTACTGGGAGGAGCCGGAGATCCGAGGTATGCCCTCCAGACGCCCGTTCATCGACGTCGAGACCGGAACGCTCGACAGGACGCAGATTCTCGCAGAGGCCGTCCCGCTCGCCCGACTCGTGCTGTACGTCGGCCTGGCCGCGCTCGTCCCCTTCGCGCTCGCGTTCTTCTTCGGCGGATCGGTCGTCGGGATGCTCCTGACCGCCGTCGGCCAGTTCGTGCTCGCGGTCGGTGCGGGGATCGTTCTCATCTACGTCGTCGTCCGCGGCATCGACATCGCCGGAGTCCCGCGACGCGACGACGCGGGCGAGCGGCCCGACGGACCCTCAGATCGACATCACTTCGACGGGGACGAGGAGGAAACAGAGCGCGCCGAGCGCGAAGGTGGCGAGACCGACGGCGATCCGGACGGTCCCGAGCGGTGAGTCGTCGACGGGGTTCGCCGGTCCCTTGAACGCGACCACCGCGGAGAGCAGCCCCCAGAACCCCCACAGGCCGACCGACTCGTTCAGCCCGTAGCCGAGGCCGTAGTGGAGGTACGCGGCGAGTCCGAACAGCACGGCGGGGACGACCGCCGCGATGCGTTCCTGCGATTCACCGACCATCGCCCGGAGGATGTGTCCGCCGTCGAGTTGGCCGACCGGGAGCAGGTTCAGCACGGTGAAGAACATCCCGACCCAGCCGCCGATGACCACGGGGTTGACGGCCACCGTGGGGTCCGAATACTCGGTCGGTCGGCCGAGGACCCCCGCGATGAGGTCGAGCAGCGGCGGGTTGTTGAAGACGATGACCTGCCCCGTACCCCGGATCGCCCACTCCGGGACCGCAATCGGCGGGAGCGAGACGCCGATCGCGGTGACGACGACCGTCGCCCCCAGTCCCGCGAGCGGTCCCGCGACGCCGATGTCGAAGAGCGCTTTTCGGTCGGGCATCTGCCCGCGCATCCGGATGACCGCGCCGAGGGTCCCGAACGGGAAAATGAAGGGAATCACGTACGGCAGCGACACGTCGACGCCGTGGTACCGGCCCATCGCGTAGTGGCCGAGTTCGTGCGTCGCGAGCACACCGAGGATGGCCGCGGTGAAGGGCCACGCCTGGAGCACGAGCAGCGGATCGGCGAGCAGTTCCGAGAGCGGTGTATAGTACCAAGTCAGCGACCCGACGAGGAGCGTCGAGACGATCGTGGCGACGAACAGGCCGAGGTTCTTCCAGGGGACTCCGTCGATCCCCTGACTGACGGGGCGGGCGATCACGACGTCCTCGGTTCCGTTCCGTGTGGTTGCGACCTGGATCTCGTACCCCGCTTCGCGGAACGCCGCCCACACCTCCCGCACCAGCATCCGCTCGGGCACCAGCGACTCGCCGTAAAACAGCAACCGGTCGTCGTCGCGTCTGGTCTCGTGGAGGTGAAAGACCGACTGCAGCGCCTCGATCGGCGGTTCGGCCGCCGAGTCCGGGGAATCCATCGGGCCACCGTACGGGACGTGATCGGATAAACGCCACGACGGGGGCGAATCGCAGGGCGTGCGATGCTGGAAAAGGGTGGCGTTGGGGAAGGGGAACGATCGGCGGCTATTGGATCTGTCTCCGGCAGAACGGGAGTTTCAGGGCGATGCGGAGACGGCACACCGCGTCAAGTCGTTCGGGCGGCGATGCGGGACGGCCTCAGGCCGTGTCCTGTGCGGGTTCGATTCGCCAGGTGGTCGCGCTCGTGTACGACCACTTCTCGACGGTCAGTTCCGAGGCGGAATCGCTGAGTTTCACCATCAGCGCGCCGATCTCTTTCGGGGAGAGCCCGACCTCGTCGGCGATGAACTTCGATTTGAAGTACATCTCGCCGTCCTGCGCCTTCGTGAGCAGGTACGACTTCAGGCGCTCCTCTTTGGACAGGTCGTCGCTGGCGGATTCAGTGGAGGGTGTCGCGGTTGCGCTCATCTGTGTCACCTCGCTCTCGCCTTGTCGTCGGGGGAGTATATAAACGGAGGAACGTTAGGAGGAATTCGACTCTATTCACTCGACATCGACGATTTAAACGATGCTTCAGCGACACTCGAAAATCTTTTAGAAGTTTTATTGCTATTTCTAACTGTTTATTTCGTCTGTAAATATCTGAATTCAGCTTCGCAAAACGGGCGGCTAATCGGGTCGATTTGCACGTGATATGCAGCAACACTCGCCGAGAAACCGGCGGCGCGCGGGTCGTTCGCCCCTCCGGAAACGGCGACTACTGCCTGTCGTGAACCCAGAAGTCCTCTTCGACCGTCGTCTCGTGTTTGAAGATCGGCACTTCGTCCTTCAGGCGATTGATGCCGTCGGAGACGGTCTCGAAGGCCTCCCCGCGGTGCCCGGCGAGGACGACCACGAAGACGATGTCCTCGCCCGCTTCGAGCGTGCCGGTTCGGTGAAAGAGCGCGACCTCCTCGACGCCGTCTCGTTCCATCAGTTCCGACTCGATGGTCCGCAACCGGTCGTCGGCGACGCCCTCGTACTTCTCGAAGGTGAGTTCGAGCGTTCGCGAGTCGTCCGGGTCGTCCCGTGCCCGCACTCGCCCGGTGAACGTCGCGATCGCGCCCGCTCGGTCGGCCCGCGGGGACTCCTTGACGCGCTCGACGAGCGTTTCGAGCGTCACGTGCGGGTCGGCGTCGGCGAGCGCATCGAGCGCGTCGCCGGTGTCGACGTCTGCGGCGGCGTCAGCGGCGACGACGGCGTTCTCCGCCTCGGTATCTCCCAGCGCGATCGTCGGGACGTCGGCGTCGGGGAATCCGACGAGCAGCGCGTGGTCGAACGTCGCCGCCAGGTCGTCGAGGACGTCGTCGAGGTCCCGGCCCTCGCCGGTAGCGGCCCAGGTCCCGTCGTCGCCGAGTTCGTACGCGGCGTCGACGCCCTCGCTCCGATCCGGGCCGTCCGGCGCGGGACCATCCCCCGAGCGCGCTCCCGCGGCGGACCGCTCGACGACCGCGACCCGTCCGTCCAGGTGCGGGCTCATTCGCTCACAGAGCGTCCGTGCCTCCGGACCGACGACTCCGAGTAGTTGCATACCCCGAAATCGGGGCGGCGATCGGCTTGAGACTTACTGTCGACCGTCCGTCCGTGACGAGGGCCGCCGCTCGGGGCCGTACTCGGTTGACAACCCTTAAGCCCGGTTCGCGGCAACGACGGAGCAATGAGAGTCGTCGTTTCTATCGGCGGGAGCGTGCTCGCTCCCGACCTCGACGCCGGGCGCGTCGAGGGCCACGCAGCGGTCGTCGAGACGCTCGCCGACGAGGGATGCGAGATCGGGGCCGTCGTCGGCGGCGGGGGCGTCGCCCGCGACTACATCGAGACCGCCCGCGACCTGGGCGCGAACGAGGTCCAACTGGACCAGATCGGGATCGACGTGACCCGGATCAACGCCCGATTGCTCATCGCCGCGCTCGGCCCGCGGGTCGACCCCAAAGTGGCCCACGACTACGAGGACGCCGGCGACGCGATCCGCCGCGGCGACGTCTCGGTGATGGGCGGCGTGATGCCCGGACAGACGACCGACGCGGTGGCGGCGGCGCTCGCGGAGTACGTCGGTGCCGACCTGCTCGTGTACGCGACGAGCGTCGACGGCGTCTACAGCGCCGACCCGAGCACCGACGCCAACGCCGAGAAGTACGACCGTCTGACCGGCAGCGAACTCGTCGACGTGATCGCGCCGATGAGTCGTGACGCGGGCGCGTCCGCGCCGGTCGACCTCCTCGCGGCGAAACTGATCGAGCGCGCGGGGATGCGCACGATCGTCCTCGACGGGACCGACCCCGAGCGGATCGAGGACGCCGTCCTCCGGGGCGAGCACGACGGAACCGACGTCGTCCCCACCGCCGCCGAAGGCGAACCGACCTACTGGGCGCAGCGATAAGCTATGAGCGAGGGATCCGACTCTGAGCGCGACGCGGACGCCGACGTACCGGCCGACGAACGCGGCGGGGAGGTCATAGCGCAGGACGCGGAGCGCGACGAACCGCGCCGGGCGTTCTGGGCCGACGAGGTCGCGGACGAGATCGAGGCGCGCGACCCCGAGGACCCGATCGTGATCAAGGGGGGCGTCTCGCCCTCCGGCGTCGCGCACCTCGGCAACTTCAACGAGATTATGCGCGGGTACTTCGTCGCCGCAGTCCTTCGCGAGCGCGGCCACGAGGTCCGGCAGGTTTTCACGAGCGACGACCGCGACCCGCTCCGGAAGCTCCCCCGAAAGCTCGCCGACGTCGACGGCGACATCGTCGGGCTGGGCGACGTCGACGCCGGCGCGCTCGGCCGAAACCTGGGCAAGCCCTACACCGACATCCCGGATCCTTTCGGCGAATCGGAGTCCTACGCGGCGCATTTCGCCGCGCTCCTGAAAGCCGACGCCGACCGCCTCGGAATCGAGGTCGAGATGCTCTCGAACACCGAGATGTACGAGGACGGCGACTTCGACGCGGTCGTCGCACACGTCCTCGAAAACGTCGACGACGCCCGCGAAGTGCTCTCGAAATACCAATCGAAGGTCGACGACGACTACGTCCCGTTCAACCCGGTCTGTGCGGAGTGCGGGAAGATCACCGAGACGGTCACGTCGGTCGACGTCGACGCGGGCACCGTCGAGTACGTCTGCACCGATATGACCGTCGGCGACGAGACCATCGAGGGCTGCGGCCACGAGGGGACGGCGACGTTCCGCGAGGGGAAACTCCCGTGGCGCTTCGAGTGGCCCGCGCAGTGGCAGATCCTCGGCGTCGACTTCGAGCCGTTCGGGAAGGACCACGCCGAGGGGTCGTGGCCCTCCGGCGAGGACATCGCCCGCAACGTCCTCGGGATCGAGCCCCCGGTGCCGATGGTGTACGAGTGGTTCACGCTCAACGGCGAGGCGCTCTCCTCGTCGGCGGGCAACATCGTCACCGTCGCGGAGATGCTGGAACTGCTGGAACCGGAGGTCCTCCGGTACTTCTTCGCGCTGAATCCTCGGAAGGCGCGGGACTTCGACGTCTCTCGGCTGGACCAGTTCGTCGACGACTTCGACCGCTTCGAGCGGGCGTACTTCGGCGACGTCGACGACGAGTCGCTCTCGGCGTTCGCCGAGCGGGCGTACCCGTTCGTCGTCGACGACGTGCGCGAGGAGCGCGTCCGCCTGCCGTACACGTTCGCGGCCGTTCTCGGGATGACCGACGACCGCGACCTCCGGATCGAGATGGCGCGAAACGAGGGCTACTTCGACGACGACACCCCCGAGTGGGCCATCGAGGAGGCGCTCGAACGGGTCGACCGGGCGCGCGCCTGGGCCGAGCGCGAGGACAACGAGTACAACTACCGCATCCAGGAGACCCTTCCGGACGTCGACGTTTCGTCCCCGGTCGCGGCCGCGCTCGACGAACTCGCGGACTTCGTCGACGCGGGTCACGACGGCGAGGCGATCCAGGGCGAGATGTACGAGACGGCGCGCCGTCACGACATCGAAGTCGGCGACTTCTTCGAGGCGGGCTATCTGCTCTTCTTCGACCAGCCGCAGGGGCCCAGACTCGGCGAGTTCCTCGGCGAACTCGACACGGCGTTCGTGGTCGCCAGGCTTCGGCGCGAGTCGTAGCGTCGCGGGGGCGGCGGGCGCTGTGGTCACGGTTCAGCGGTCGCCGGCGGGCAAACCGCGAGCGCAACGAAACTCGCGGAGTAAGAAACCGGTGATCGATCCTCTCGTCAAGGTTTCTAAGTGCCTCCAGACGAGAGATGGTCGGCACGATGGACGAAGTACTCGAAGTAGTCGACGTCGTCGCCGACTCGGGATTGGAAGGCGTCGTCACCTGGCTACTGCGCCTGCTCGGGCTCGTCGCCCTGATCGCGGGCCTCGGACTCTGGCTCCTCACCGAGGCAGGGCTGCTCTGGCTCCCGGCAATCCTGATCCTCGTCGGACTCGTCCTGCTCGCCGCGCCCAGCGTGCTCTTGGTGCTGGCGGAGTTCGCCTGAACGCACCTTCGGACGCTCGATCGCTGGTAACACAGAGGCGGAAGCTGTCGGTCTATCGTAGCGGTCGCAAGCCTCACTCACGCGACGGAACGAGTGCGGCCGGACGAGCGATCGTTGCAAGCGGGACGAGTAGTCAGTTGCAAAGGCCACGATATCTTCTCCCGTGTTTCACCGCGAGCGAGGCCGGAGGCCGAGCGAGCGGCTCTTTTTCGTCCAGCTTTTTGCGAGGAGGGTTCGCTTCGCGCACCCGACGAAGTAAAAGGTGGATGAGGAACACCTTTTGGCGCTCGTCCCTTCTCGTCCGACGATGAACACGCTTCTGTGGGTGCTCGTCGGCCTCGCCGCGTACTCGGCGGCCGCGCTGTTCCTCTCCCAGCGCGGGCTGTTGCCCTCCTCGGTTCGCATCCAAGGACCGTTCACGACTGTGCACACGAAACGAGGGCGTGACTTCATCGACTGGATCGCGACGCCGAAGCGCTTCTGGCGCGCGTGGACCAACCTCGGCGTCGGCGCGACGCTCGTGATTATGGCGGGGATGTTCTTCTTCCTGCTGGTGCAGGGGATCGCCATCGCCCGGAACCCGCCCGCGCCCTCCTCGGTGAATCAGCCGCAGAACTTCCTCGTCATTCCCGGCGTCAACGACTTCCTGCCGCTGTCGGTGGCCCCGGAGATCATCTTCGGACTGCTCGTCGGCCTCGTCGTCCACGAGGGGGGCCACGGGATCCTCTGCCGCGTCGAGGGGATCGACATCGACTCGATGGGCGTCTTTCTCTTCACGATCATCCCGCTCGGCGCGTTCGTCCAACCCGACGAGGAGAGCCAGCGGGAGGCGAGTCGCGGCGGCCGAACCAGGATGTTCGCGGCCGGCGTGACGAACAACTTCTTCGTGACCTTCCTCGCGTTCGCCCTCCTCTTTGGTCCGGTGATCGCGAGCATCGGCGTCGCTCCGGGAATGGCCGTCCAGGGGGCGTACGACGGGTCCCCCGCGGACGCCGCGGAGATCAGACAGGGCGATCGGATCACCGCCGTCGGCGGCGTTCCGGTCGGCAACGAGAGTTCCCTCGATGCGGCGCTGCTCGGCACGAACGAACGGACCGTCGCGGTCGAACTCGACGGGGGTGACAGCGCCGCCGGCCGGGAGTCGCGGACGGTCGACGTCGAACGTTCGCTGGTCGTCGCCGGCTCCGTCGCGGGCAACCCCGCGAACATCAGCGTCGACGACGAACCGATCGCGGTGACGGCCGTGAACGGGTCGCCGGTGTACACGCGGGCCGGGTTCGCCGAGGTCGTCGGCGAGGACCGCTACGCCGAACTCGAAACCGACCGCGGGACGGTCACGGTCCCCGTCGGTGCGTACCTCACGCGGGTCGCCGAAGACGGGCCACTCGCCCAGTCCGGCGCGCCGACGGAACCGGGCGTGATCGTCACCGCGATCGACGGACAGCGGATCGTCTCCTCCACCGAACTCACTCGCGTCCTCGACGGGACCGAGCCCGGCGAGACGGTGACGGTCGAACTCTACCACGGCGGGGAGATCGGAACACGGAACGTGACGCTCGGCGAGAACCCGCAGGACGGTAGCGGGTTCCTCGGCGTCAACATCTTCCCGGGAACGAGCGGGCTGCTCCTGACCGACTTCGGCGCGCAGTCGTACCCCGCCGGGACGTACCTCGAACTGCTCGGCGGCGACGGCGGCCCCGACGCGGTCGGACTCACCGGAGCCGTCGCCGACTCGCCGCTGGCGACCGTCTACGTCGCACTGGTGCTCCCGCTCGCCTCGCTGGTGCTCGGGATCCCCAACTTCCCCGGGTTCACGGCGAACGTGTTCAACTTCTACACCGTCGGCGGACCGCTCGGCTTCCTCGGAACGGGCGTGTTCCTCCTCGCGAACGTCTCCTTCTGGATGGCGTGGATCAACCTCCAGTTGGGTCTGTTCAACTGTATTCCCGGCTACCCGCTGGACGGCGGCCGGATCCTCCGGACGAGCGTGGAGGCGGTCGTCTCGCGGCTCCCGATCGACGACCGCAACCGGGTCGTCAGCACCATCACGACCGGCGTCGGCGTGACGATGCTGCTGTCGCTCCTGCTTCTCATCTTCGGCCCGACGCTGCTCGGCGGATGAGGAGACGACCGCGATCCCGGACCACCTCCCACAGATACTTGCCGTCGCGGCCACGATTTCGGCGGCGATGACCGATCCCGAACTGCAGCGTTCCGTCCGTCGGAGCGCCGCCGTCCTGCTGGTCCCGCTCTCCCTCCTGCTCGTCCAGGTCGAGGTCGTCACGAGCCACCTCCCCGGCGTCGTCGAGTCCCCGTTGCCCGGGCTCTCCCGGGGCGTCGGCGTCGTGCTACTGCTGGTGTCTCTGCTGTACCTGGTCGTGAGCGGCGCGAGACAGCTCTACGGGGCGGCCGACACTCCATTCTGACTCGGTCGATCGTCGCCCGGCGGCGTCGGGAGATTCCGTCAGTGTCGGGGCGCGCCGCCGAGCGGACGAGGACGCTCCCGGAATCTGAGAACGACTCGCAACGTCCATACGGGTGGCGTCCCAACCCCGGAGTATGCCAGAGGCCCCACCAACTGACGAGGGCTGGTTCGTGCTGCACGACTTCCGCACCGTCGACTGGGACGCGTGGCGGGACGCGCCCGACCGCGAACGCGAGCGCGCGATCGCGGAGGGGACCGAGTACCTCCGACGCCACGAGGAGATCACAGACGCCGACGAGGGCGACTCGGCGGTCTTCTCGGTCCTCGGTCACAAGGCCGACCTGCTCGTCGTCCACTTCCGGCCGACGCTCGACGACCTCTCGCGCGCCGAGCGCCGCTTCGAGCAGACCGCGCTCGCGGGCTTCACCGACCAGCCGACCTCGTACGTCTCCGTCACTGAAATTTCGGGCTACACCAGTCCCGATTACTTCGAGGATCCCGAATCGGCCGACGAGGGCCTGCGACGCTACATGGAGGGCAAGAAGAAACCAGAGATCCCCGACGACGAGTACGTCTCCTTCTACCCGATGTCGAAGCGCCGCGGGGAGGAGCACAACTGGTACGACCTCCCCTTCGACGAGCGCGCCGAGATGATGGCGACGCACGCCGAGACGGGCAAGGAGTACGCGGGGAAGATCAAGCAGGTCATCGCCTCCTCGGTCGGCTTCGACGACTACGAGTGGGGCGTGACGCTGTTCTCCGAGGACCCGGCCCACATCAAGGACATCGTCTACGATATGCGCTTCGACGAGGTGTCCTCGAAGTACGGCGAGTTCGGGCAGTTCTACGTCGGTCGTCGCTTCCCGCCGAACGACCTCGGCGCGTACCTCGAAGGCGCGGCGGTGCCGACGAGCGAGCACGCCGGCGGAGAGGAGATCACCCGACGCCTGCACGGCGACGCCGACGCCCACGGCGAGGCGCACGGCCACGCGCACGGTGACGCCGCCCACGGTGGAGCGGGCGGTCACGGGGGCGCCCACGGCGGCGGGAGCGCCCACGGGGACTCACCGCACGGAGAAGAGGCGGCCGAAGGGTCCGAGGCCGCCGACGGCGACGACGACAGCATCCGCGAGGAACTCGCGGACCTGAACATCTACGCCGGCAAACCCCACGGCGAGGACGTCTACGCGACGGTGCTCTACTCGGAGGCCGACACCGACGAGCTGTTCGACGAAGTCGAGGGGCTCCGAGGGAACTTCGATCACTACGACACGCACGTGAAGACCGCGGTCTACGAGGCCAGCGGGCGCGAGCGCAGCGCCGTCGTGAGCATCTGGGACACCCAGTCGGCGGCGGAGACGGCCGCCGGCTTCCTCTCGGAACTGCCCGGCATCGTCTCGCGGGCCGGCGAGGAGTCGGGCTTCGGGACGATGGGGATGTTCTACACGGTCAAACCCGAACACCACGGAGACTTCGTCGAGACCTTCGGCACCGTCGGCGAACTCCTCGATGAGATGGAGGGCCACCAGGAGACGGACCTGATGATGAACGTCGAGGACGAGAACGATATGTTCATCTCCAGCCAGTGGGACGCACGCGAGGACGCGATGGAGTTCTTCCGCTCCGATGAGTTCAGCGAGACGGTCCAGTGGGGCCGCGACGTGCTCGCCGACCGACCGCGACACGTCTTCCTGGCGTAGGGCCCCGTTTAAATTGTCTGACGCGTTTGCGACTGCAGCGTCAGACGCCGCCGGGTGCGTCGGTTTCGAAGCGAAACGAAGGGGTCGCTACCGCTCGCGTTCGATCGATCGGGTGCCGGCGTCGCCGGACTCCGCGGGGCCGGGTCCCTGCCCGGAGAGACCCTCGGTTTCGACGAGGGCCTCCAGGCGACGCTCGAACTCCGCGTGGTCGATTTCCCCTTCGGCGTACCGCGTCCGGAGCCGCTGAATCGGGCGTTCGTCGGCGGCGTCGTCGGATCCGCCACCGCCGAAGAGTCCGATCGAACCGGATTCGGTCGTCCCCGTCGCGTCGACGGCGTCGGTCGTGCCGAGGCCGTTCGATTCCGTCGTGCCGCGGAGGCGTCCGGCGGCGTACAGCACGCCGTACCAGAGGAGCATCGTCGCCGGCGCGACGACCAGAAACGCCGTGACCGGGTTGGCGTAGGTGAAAAGCGACATCACGGCGATCCACGCGCCGACGACGAGACCGATCAGGGGAGGGCTCCGCGCGACGGCGGAAACGTACTCGGAGAGTCGCGTCCCGAGCCGATGGAGGACCGTCATACGCGAGAATCTGTCGGCCGGTAGAAAAATCGTTTCGGTCAGTCCGATCGACGGCGACGGTACGCGACGACCCCGACGACGCCGGTCAGGAGCGTCAGCGCGTCCCACGGCGAGGGGTCGACGTCGCGGGCGCGAGCGTCGCGGCGGACCCACGCGGTCAGCGCCACGTGGGCGACGGCCGTCAGCGCGAGGAACGCCGTCGAGCGCGAGACCGGTGCGTCCGCGGCCACGTCAGTCCGAGGACGCGGAGTTCCGCGGCCCCGCCGTCGCCCGCTTGTCGATTCCCGCCGCGCGGATGTCCTCGCCGCCGACGGAGGAGCGGAGTTCGTCCATCCCGTCGTCGCGGTCGATGCCGAAGTTGTCGGCGTACAGCTCCGCGACGCGCGCCAGTTCCTCCTCGGACAGTTTCGGGACCTCCGAGGCCGCGGCCCACTCGGTGATGTCTTCCTTCGTGTGGAACGTCGGCGTCACGGTCGCGACCGCGTCGTGGCTGAGGAGGTACGCGATGGCGGCCTGCCCCATCGTGCGCTCGCCCTCTCGCTCCAGGAAGCGGAGCGTGTCGAGCTTCTCCCAGCCCGTCTCGTACCACGCGTCGGGACGGAACCCGCGGTGGTCGTCGAGGTCGTGGCCCGTCTCGGGCGTCACCTGCTCGTTCAGCAGTCCCGAGGAGTGGGGGACGCGGGGGATCAGACTGGTCGAAGAGCCCGTCCGCTCGATGGTGTCGAGGAAGTGGTTGCCGACCTCCTGCTCGAAGAGGTTCCAGACGAGTTGCAGCGAGTCGAACTCCTCTTCGATGGCCATATCGCCCTCCGCAAGCCAACCGATCGAGGGGCCGAGCGCCCAACCGATCGAGCGAACGAGCCCCTCCTCTTTCAGTTCGTCGAGCGCCTCCAGCACGTCCGCGTCGACCTCGTCGACGTTCGCGTTGTGTAGCTGGAGGACGTCGACGTACTCCATCCCGAGTCGGTCGAGGCTCTTCTCGGTCGCCGAGCGGACCCACTCGCCGGTGATCTCCTTGGGGAGTTCGCCGTGGCCCGCCTGGGGGTTGTTGTAGAAGTCGTAGCCGATCTTCGTGGCGACGGTGGCCTCGTCTCGGTACGCAGCGAGCGCCTCGCCGAGCAGTTCCTCGCTGTCGCCGTGACCGTACACGTCGCCGGTGTCGAAGTAGGTGATTCCCTCGTCGATCGCGTGGTGGATGAGGTCGATCGAGTCCTCGCGCGTCCGATCGCCCCACCAGTCGGTGCCGACGACCCACGCGCCGAACCCGACCTCGCTCACTTCGACGTCGGAGTCGCCCAGCGTCTGGAAGTTCATACCCGAACGTTGGGCGGCGATTTATTTAGAGTGTCGGCTGCTCCCGGAAATCGAGAACGCAACTGGCGAACGGCAGCCGTTTGCTCGACTATCTGTGTCACTCGTCCGTCAGCGTCACTCGTACATCAGCGTCGCTCGTACGCGAACAGTCCGTCGGGGTCGTGCGTCTCGCGAACCCGCCGCAGTCGCTCGGCGTTCGCGGCGTACACGTCGTCGGCGTCGGACGCCCGCCCGCCGGCGAAGTTCGGGAGCGTGCCCGGAAGCGACGCCCCGTCGCGGAACCGGTCGCAGGTCTCGCGCACCCACGCGACGTTTTCGGTCGTCGCCGTCGGATCGTCCCACGCGGCCTCGACGTTCACGACGACGTCGGCGTCGCGGCCGACGAGCGGGGTCGCCGACTCGGACACCCGCCCGACCGCGCCGTGCATCGGCCAGACGACGATCGTCGACAGGTCCGAGGGGGCGGCGTCTGCGGCCCGCCGCAGTTCGGCGATCGCGTCGTCGTCGAGCCGTGCGAGCGGCACGGACTTCCAGTAGTACCGACGGCCGGCCGGGAAGTCCCCGTCCATCATCGACTGGAGTTCCGTGTAGGGCATCGCCTCGAACGACTCGGCGAACGCGTCGGGGTGGTCGCGGAACGGCTCGAACTCCCGCCGACCGGCCTCGGGGTCGCCGGCGTAGACCCCGGCAACGCAGAGCGCGAGGTCGCTATGGCGATCGGCGGGGAACTCGGCGGTCGTCGGAACGCGCGCGAGGTACGGAAACACGCAGGACTCCGCCGGAGCGGTCCGCTGATACTCGCGGTACGCGCCGAGCGCGTCGCCGGCGGCCGCGGCGGGCAGCCACGACTCGAAGTACCCGACGTCGTGGTCGAGCGGATGGAGGTCGAACTCGAAGGCCGTGACGACGCCGGGCGTGCCGCCGCCCCGGGCCGCCCAGAAGACGTCGGTGTCGCGGTCGGCGTTCGCCGCCACGCGCTCGCCGCGGCCGGTGACGACCTCGATTTCGCGGAGGTTGTCGGCGGTGAACCCGTGCTTCGGCGAGAGGTAGCCCGTTCCGCCGCCGAGCGTGAGACCCGCGACGCCGGTGTCGGCGTACACGCCGCCGGGCGTCGCAAGCCCGAACGACTGCGCGGCGCGGTCGAGCGTCCCCCAGGTCGTCCCGGGCCCGACGCGCGCGATCCGTTCCTCGGGATCGATCCGCACCCACTCCATCCGCGAGCAGTCGACGACGAGGCCGCCGGAGACGACCGAGGAACCGGAGACGCTGTGCCCGCCGCTCCGGACCGCGGTTTCGAGGTCGCGCTCGCGGGCGAAGTCGACCGCGACTCGCACGTCGTCGACGGATTCGCAGTACGCGACTACTGCCGGATACTCGTTTACCAGTCCGTTCCAGACCCGCCGCGCCTCGGCGTAGCCGTCGTCGAACGGCGTCACGACGCCGCCGTCGAGCCGTTTCGAGAGGCTCCCGGTCGGGAGTGCCGCCGCAGCTTCCCGGGCGTCCCGGTTCGCGTCCATACGGACACGTGTCGGCGACGTGGCTTACCGATTGGGGCCCGTCCGCACGGAGGTTTATATTCGATCGCGTGGCCAGACGGGCCGTGACGTAGGAGTCGTCCCGCGCCGGGCAGCGGGTGTTCGGCACGTCGGCGCGGGAGGCGGCGACAGCGACGCGGTCGTCGCCGTAGGAGTCGACCGCGATGTCGGCGGCGGCGGGCTCAACCGTGACATCGCCGTCGTCGTGGAGGTCGATCGCGACGTCGCCGGTGTCCTGAGAGTCGACCGCGCCGTCGTCGCGAGCGGGTGCCGACTGTTCGCCATTCCGTCGGACGGGCGCACGCGGAGAATCGCGCCTACGCCGCCGAGAGCAACGCCGCCATCCGGTCGAGGTACTCGTCGTAGACCGAGATGGCGGACTCGATCGGCTCCGAAGTCGTCATATCGACGCCGGCGGCGTCGAGGACGTCGATCGGATACTCCGACCCGCCGAGCGCCAGCGCCTCCCGGTACGCCGACGCGACGTCCTCGCCCTCCTCTAAGATCCGCTCGACGATCGCGACGGCGGCGGAGATGCCCGTCGCGTACTGGTAGACGTAGTAGTTGTAGTAGAAGTGGGGGATCCGCATCCACTCGCGGTCGATGCGGTCGTCAAGTTCGGCCGGGGCGTAGAACTCCGACTTCAGGTCGCGGTACTCCTCGTCGAACCGATCGGGCGTGAGCGCGCCGTCGGCCTCGGCGATCTCGTGGATTCGGAGCTCGAAGTCCGCGAACATCGTCTGCCGGAACAGCGTCTGTCGGAAGCGTTCGAGGTACTCGTCGAGCACGTGCATCCGGAGTGCGTCGTCCTCGACGGTCTCGAGGAGGTGATGCGTGAGGAGCGTCTCGTTGACCGTCGAGGCCACCTCCGCGACGAAGATCGTGTAGTCTGCGTACTGCCAGGGCTGTTCGTCCTTCGCCAGTTCGGAGTGCAGCGAGTGCCCGAGTTCGTGCGCCAGCGTGAACATCGAGGTGATGTCGTCCTGGTAGTTCATCAGGATGAACGGCTGGGTGTCGTAGGTTCCCGCGGAGAACGCCCCGGAGCGCTTGCCGCGGTTCTCGTAGACGTCGACCCAGCGCGATTCCAGCCCCTCAGCGACGCGCTCTTGGTACGCCTCGCCGAGCGGTGCGACCGAGTCGACGATGTACTCGGTCGCCTGTTCGTAGGAGATGTCGGGCCCTTCGTCGCCCGTCATCGACATATACAGGTCCCACATCTCGAGGTCGTCGACGCCGAGTGCCTCCCGCTTCAACTCGGCGTGTCGGTGGAGGCTCTCGAGGTTGTCGTGGACCGTCTCGATGAGCGTGTCGTACACCTCGACCGGGACGTTCGGACCGTCGAGCGCCGCCTCTCGCGCGGTCTCGTAGTGTCTTGCGCGCGCGTACTTCACATCCTTCCTGATGCTGTTCTTCAACGAGGTGCCGACCGTGTTGCGGACGTCGCCCCACTCGTCGTAGAACCCCTCGTAGACCTCCCGTCGGAACGCGCGGTCGGGGTGTTTCTGGAGTTTCGTGAAGTTGCCCTGCGTGATCTCCACCGACTCGCCGTCGGGACGTTCGACCGTCGGGAACGCCATATCGGCGTTCGAGAGCATCCCGAAGATCTCCGAGGAGGCACCGGCGACTTCCCCCAGTTCCGCGAGCAACTCCTCGATCTCCGCCGAGCGGGTGTGGGGTTTCGTCCGCAGGACGTCGTCGAAGTAGTGCTCGTAGGCCGCGAGTTCGGGTTCGCGCTCGACGAACGACGCGACGTCCGACTCGTCGAGTCGCTGGAGTTCGGGTTCGAGGAAGCTCACCGCCGACTGCGTCGCCGAGGAGAGCGACTCGGCTTTCGCGCTCATCGCCTGGTACTCCTGGTTCCGAGTGTCTTCGGCGCTCCGCAGGTTGGCGTAACTGACCACCTGCGAGACTTCGCGGAGCAGTTCTTCGCGAAGTTCGAGCAGTTCCAGAAGCGTCTCCGGGCTCTCGGTGGCCCGTCCCTCGTACGCCCGCAGGTCGTCGACGCGGTCGGTGACCGATTCGTACGCCGCCTCCCAGGCGTCGTCGTTCGCGTAGATACTCGTGAGGTCCCACTTGTCCTCGGTATCGATCTCGCCCCGTTCGGGAACCTGACTCATACCGGGAAGAGCGGTGGCGTGGTGGTAAGACTTACTCACCCGGCCGAATCCGCGGAGGACGTCCGGTAGCCGAAAGTATGAACGCCTACTCCCGAAGCGAGGAAGCGATGTCGCGGAGCGACTGGTCCGGACGCGCCGGGACGTCGTAGACGACGCGCTCGCCGGGGTCGCGGAGTCCGTAACAGAACCCCGGATCGAGCTCGTCGAGTTCGACTGCGTCCTCCGGTTCGCGGTCGTGCTCCGCACACCACTCGACGAGCCGGTTTTCTCCCTCTCCCGGCTCGCGCGTCAGCCGTTCGTTGTCGTAGGCCCCGCGAACGAGCAGCCCCGTGGAATCGGAAACGACGCGCGCGTGGGTCGTCGCGCCGTCGAGTAGTAGTCTGACGACGTCGCCCGCGTCGACGGCGGCGTCGTCGGGGAGACGGAGACAGGGTCGCCTGGTGCCGCCGCTGCGGGCGATGGTGGCCCGCAGACTCGTTACCGAGGCGTGGTCGCTCGGGATCCGTTCGGACACGAGCGGTTACTCGTCCGCGTCCGCGTCGTCTGCTTCGTCGGCGTCTGCGTCGTCGGCGGCTTCCTCGGCCGCTGCTTCCTCGTCGTCGCCGAGCGTGCCGTCGACGACCGCGGCGTTGATCTGTGCGGTCTCGTCGGAGACCTGTCGGCCGCGAACAGTGATGCGCTTGCGCTCGCCGTCGCGGGACGGGTTGTAGCCCACGCCGCCCTCCAGGAGGAGTTCTTTCAGACTCGATCCGGCGACGTCGGCCCGCATCGGTCGGCCCGCTTCGTCGGAGCCTCCGGTGAGTTCCAGCGCGTGACCGTCGAGACCGACGGCACCGCCGTCGACCTCGTCGCCGATCTCGCGGCCGAGGAACCGGTTCGCGTCCTGTCCGTCGACCTCGAACTGCTCTGTGTGTCCGGTCTCGTCGGAGACGACGACCTTGAATTCAGCCATAAACGGGAGGAGACGGCCGCCGATAAAAAGTACGTCGAAAGCGACTCCCGGCCGAACGCCGCCGCAGGCGGACGAGGAGTCCGGTTCGAGGCGGGACGAACCGACCGACTAACGAGGCGATCAGCCGTCGGTGTCGAATCCCGCTTCCCAGCGGAACCGGCCGTTTCGCTGGACGACCTCGCCGTCGACTTCGAGCCGCGAGTCCTCGCTGACGTCGGTGATGAGGTCGACGTGGACGGCCGAGTCGTTGCCCGACTCGCCGTCGGGGAGGCAGGCGTCGTAGGCCCGTCCGAACGCGAGGTGGACGGTGTCGCCCATCTTCTCGTCGAAGAGGATGTTGTCCGTGATCCGGTCGATCCCGCGGTTCATTCCGATGCCGAGTTCGCCGAGCCGACGCGCCCCCTCGTCGGTATCGAGCAGGTCACCGAGAGTCTCTTCGCCGGCCTCGGCGCTGAAATCGACGATGCGACCGTCTTCGAATCTGAACCAGACGTCGCGAACGCGCGTGCCCGAGATGGTCATCGGAACGTCGAAGACGACCTCCCCCTCGGTGTCGTAGGGCGCGGTGAACACCTCGCCCGACGGGAGGTTGTGCGAGTCGTAGGCGACGGAGGCGGCGGAGTTGACCGCGGTCCGCCCCTCGATCGACATCCGGAGGTCCGTGTCGCCGGTCACCAGCCGCACCTCGCTCCCCGCGTCAAGGACCGACTTCAACTCCGCCATCTCCTCGGCGAGAGACTCCCAGTCGCGGAGGATCGCCCCGTAGACGAACTCCTGGTACGACTCGTAGGACATCCCGGCCTGCTGGGCCAGCGACCGCGTCGGGTGGACGGTCGACACCCAGTCGGTCTCCATTCGCGCCTCCTTGATCGGCTGGCGCGCTCGCGCCGCGGCCTGCCGCGTCGCGCCGTCGACGTCCGCGGTCGCGAACGTGTTGCGGCCGCCGCCGAGGAAGAGGACGGAATCGGCGTTCTCGTACAGCGCGAGTTCGTGCGCCGGTGCCTCGTCGAAGTCCCCCGAGTGCGCGCGGAGGTACGCACGAGAGACCTCGTCGGAGGCGTAGGTCGTCACGACGTTGGCCTCGCGCTCGCCGAGCGCCTCCGCGACGGCGACAGCGAGGTCGTGTGCGCCCTCCGCGACGCTGACGACGACGTCGTCGCCCGGTTCGATGCGTGCACTCCAGTCGACCAGCGTCTCGGCGTGCTCGCGGATGCGTTGATCCATACAGCATCTGCGTGGGCGCGGTCAAAAACGCTTATCGCCCGACGCGGCCGAGCGCCGGGTGTGACAGCCATCGCACTGGCGACCGCCGCCGACCTGCCCGCACTCGTCGACGACGACAGTTCGTTTCTGGCCGCGCTGCGGGACCGAGGAGTCACCGCGACGCCGGTCGTCTGGTCCGACGAGTCGGTTGCCTGGGACGACTTCGACGCCGTCGTCATCAGATCGACCTGGGACTACTACCGCCGTCCGGACGAATTCGCGGCGTGGATCGATCGCGTCGACGCGGCGTCGCCGACCGTGTTGAATCCGCCCGAGACGCTGCGGTGGAACCGCCACAAGTTCTATCTGCGCGATCTGGCGGCCCGCGGCGTCGACACGTTTCCGACGGAGTACGTCCAGCGAGGAGCGGACGCGTCCCTCGCCGCCGTCTTCGAGCGACGCGACTGGGACGAAGCCGTCGTCAAGCCCGCCGTGAGCGCGGGCGCGTTCGAGACGAAACGCATCGCTCGTGGGGAGGCGGCGACCGAACAGCCGTGGTTCGACGACCTGCTCGCCGATCGCGACGTCCTCGTCCAAGAGTTCGCCGACGGGATCACGGCGGGCGAGTGGTCGCTGGTGTTCTTCGACGGCGACTACAGTCACGCGGTCCTCAAGCGACCGGAAGCCGGCGACTTCCGCGTTCAGGAGGACCACGGCGGCAGCGTCGCCGCCGAGACGCCGAGTGAGTCGCTACGGGAGCGAGCCAGCGAAGTCGTCGACGCCGTGCGTGCCGAACGCGGCGGTACGGTGCCGCTGTACGCTCGCGTCGACGGGATCGGACGGGCCGAGCCGGAACGGTTCGAGAACACAGCCCGAAGCGGCCCGGCGTTCCGACTGCTCGAAGTCGAACTCATCGAACCGGAGCTGTTCTTCCGGGTCGACGCCGACGCCGGCGAACGGTTGGCCGAGGCCCTCCTCGACCGTCTCTGAGGCTCGTATCCGGCGATCGCGGTCGCCTGGCTCCCGCGAAACCGCAACCACTACGACCTCCGGCCGAGCAGCCTCCGGTATGCAACTGGGCGTCATCGGCCTCGGCCGGATGGGACAGATCGTCGTCGACCGCGTGCTCGACGCCGGACACGACGTCGTAGCGTTCGACCTCGACGCGGCGGCGGTCGCGACTGCCGCCGACGCGGGCGCGAGGCCGGCAGAGGACCTCAACGACCTCACCGACCGTCTCGGCGAGGGGAAACGGATCTGGCTGATGGTCCCCGCCGGCGAGGCCGTCGACGCGACGCTCTCGGAACTCGAACCGCACCTCGACGCGGAGGACGTCGTCGTCGACGGCGGCAACTCCCACTTCGAGTCGTCGGTCCGCCGAGCGGAGTCGACGGACGCGGCGTACCTCGACTGCGGGACCTCCGGCGGCCCGGCCGGGGCCGAACTGGGCTTCTCGCTGATGATCGGCGGCCCCGAGTGGGCCTACGAGGCGATGACGCCCGTCTTCGACGCCATCGCCACCGGGCCGGCCGGCCACGACCGGATGGGCCCGAGCGGGTCGGGCCACTACGTGAAGATGGTCCACAACGGCGTCGAATACGCCCTGATGCAGACCTACGGCGAGGGGTTCGAGTTGCTCGCGAACGGCCGCTACGATCTCGATCTCGAATCGGTCGCCCGCACGTGGAACAACGGCGCGGTCATCCGGTCGTGGCTGCTCGAACTCTGCGAGGAGGCGTTCCGCGAGGAGGGGAACGACCTCGGCGACGTCGCCGACCACGTCGCGGGCGGGTCGACCGGCACCTGGACCGTCCAGGAGGCGCTCGAACAGGAGATTCCGGTGCCACTCATCTACCAGGCCCTCGCAGAGCGCTTCGGCAGCCGCGCCGACGACGGCCGCTTTGCTCGCCGACTGGCGAACCGCCTGCGCTACGGGTTCGGTCGGCACGAGGTCCAGCGGCGCGGGGAGTAAACAGACCACATCGGCGGCGGTTACTGAACAACTGCCACGGGCGGGATTGGAAGGGGCCGCGGGGGCTTCCGAGCGCTTCTTGGCAGTTCTTCTCGTGTTCGCGGTATTCACGAAACCGTATCGCCGCGGCAATCACAATTTCCTTAACCCCCGACTCCGTAGCCGCCGATATGGTCGAAATCAACCTCGTGGGGCTGGGTCTCGGGGTAACCCTGACGCTCCTCGCGGTGTCGCTGCACTACGCCCGTGGCACCGGGTGGTCCCCCACCGGAGACATCTCCCAGGAGGTGCTCGAACAGCGGGCGAGCGCCGTGCCGGAGACGGACTTCCCCGAACCGATGAACCGCTCCATCGGCGGCGGTGCCGCCCCCGCAGGGGCAGTCGCCGGCGGCGAGGAAGGCGCCGAACTCGAAGAGGGCGGCGAGGCCGAGGAGTCGAGTCCGGCCGACATCCCCGAAGACGAGATCGAGTACTTCGAGGTCGAGTTCGCGAAGCAGGGCGAGACGATCGAACTCGCGAACAACGAGACAGTCCTCGAACAGGGCGAAGAGCACGGCTGGGACCTCCCCTACGCCTGCCGACAGGGACAGTGCGTCTCCTGTGCCGGTCAGATCACGTCCGGTGGGAACTCCGAGGACTACGTCGTCCACGACAACCAGCAGATGCTCGACGACGCCGAACTCGACGAGGGCTACACGCTCACCTGCGTCGCCTACCCCCGAGCGGACTTCACGATCGAGACGGGCGAAGCGCCCTGAGACGGCCGGTTCGTTCGACTTTTGAGCGCGTTCACAACCGTTAAACCACCAGCAGGTCTACCCGTTTTCGAGGGCCCGTAGCTCAGTGGACAGAGTCCCTGGTTCCGGACCAGGATGTCGCGGGTTCAAATCCCGTCGGGTCCGTCAGATTTTCTGACGGGGCGAATTCAACAGACTGCGGCCGGGTGTATATAAGCTAATCCCCTTATGACGATTTTGAGTTCGTTACTTAGCGTGACGGGGGTCGTCGCCTTCGTGCGGTTCGTGAAATACACAAGATGGAGTTGTACTAAGTCCTTTGGGTGATCGGGGCGCTGTTCTAGGTTGTTGCAATGGGTTGTGATGGGATTATTCGCATACTTGCGGCCACGACAGACTAAATTGGTCAGTATAGATCAAATTGTTCACACTAATTAAGATGTAGAAAATATTTAAATAAGTCTTCAGAATCCCAAACGATGGCTCGTCCTGAGATAGCCCCTCCTGCGTTTAAGCGAGGGTTATTGGTCCTCGTCACAGCATATTTTGTTATAATCGCTCTTCTGTCTGGACTGGCACTTATCTCTGGCAGAGGGTCTCCCCCACCACTTCTGGGGATGGCTTGGGGCATCTTGCTTGTTGGAATCGGGGTTGGAGCGTATAGACTTGAAGGAGTGTCCCCACGTTCGATTCTGTCGTTTTCCCAAT